>NZ_JACVAT010000029.1:0-332 GCF_014851985.1 Pseudomonas sp. PDM17 | reverse complement strand
ATCGAAGGCCTGCAGAACGGCACCCGCGAGGTGGTCGGCGCGATGAACAATAGCCACCGCCAGGCGCAGGACAGCGTGAACCAGGTCGAACAGGCTGTGGCCGCGCTGAAGCGCATTGGCGACGCCGTGGGTGTGATCACCGACATGAACCTGCAGATCGCCAGCGCCGCCGAGGAACAGAGCGCGGTGGCCGAGGAGATCAACCGCAATGTGGCCGGCATCCGCGACGTCACCGAATCGCTGTCCAGCCAGGCGCAGGAATCGGCGCAGGTCAGCCAGTCACTGAACAAGCTGGCGAACCACCAGCAGGGGTTGATGGATCAGTTCCGCGT
>NZ_JACVAT010000028.1:0-333 GCF_014851985.1 Pseudomonas sp. PDM17 | reverse complement strand
TGGACTACAGCGGCAAGGACGAGCTGGGTGAACTGGCCGGCTGGTTCAACCGCTTCCTCGACAAGCTGCAGCCGATCATCCGCGACGTGAAGTCCTCGGTGCAGGACGCCCGCGCCACTGCCGACCAATCCTCGGAAATCGCCAGCCAGACCAGCGCCGGCATGCAGCAGCAATTCCGCGAAGTCGACCAGGTAGCCACAGCCTCCCAGGAAATGAGCGCCACCGCCCATGACGTCGCCAACAGCGCCGCCATGGCCGCCGATGCCGCCCGTGGCGCCGACGGCGCGACCCGCGATGGCCTCAGCGTGATCGACAACACCACCCGCCTGATCG
>NZ_JACVAT010000027.1:0-417 GCF_014851985.1 Pseudomonas sp. PDM17 | reverse complement strand
TTCAGTTCAATACTGCTTGGGTTTTGAGAAAACCCTAAACTTGGCTCAGCAATCGCATGCTCTATTTAAAGAGCTAAAACTCTCGAATTCACGAGTGTTACTTGCGTTGCTGATAATCAGTCGATCACCAGTCTTACATCACAAGCACCCACACGAATTGCTTGATTCAACTTGTTAAAGAGCGTTTGGCTGAGGCTTTCGTCTCAACCGAGGCGCGCATTCTACGCTAACCTCATCTTCCGTCAAGCTTTATTTTTCGAAAATTTCTTTTCTACTCAATCGCTTGTGCCTCAGCGAAGGAAACCTTCTCATCAGCGGGAGGCGCATTCTACAGCGATCAAACTCGCTGTCAACCACCTCGGCGATCTTCTTTTCAGCTCGCTGCCGGAGCAGCTAATGAAGAGCGGCAAGTGAATC
>NZ_JACVAT010000026.1:0-425 GCF_014851985.1 Pseudomonas sp. PDM17 | reverse complement strand
GTCGGAGTCGCGCCGGCGAAGCTGTAGTCGGTACCGGCAATGGTGGTGCCAGCAGTGCCGACAGCTACGTCAGTGGTGGAGCCTGCACCCAGAGCCACGTCATTGGCGTTGTTGGCCTTCGACTCACGACCCAGTGCCAGGCTGCTGTCACCGATAGAGGTAGCGTTGTAGCCCACCGCGGTGCTGCCCTGACCTTCAGCCGAGGAGTCCGACAGCTCGAGACCGGCATCGTTGGTGCGCACATAACGAATGCCGCGGCCGTGGATATCGGTGTACTCGGTGGTCTGGTCACCAGCGAAGTTGTTGATGGTGTCGCCCATGTTGACGATGGACTCATTAGTCTCGTTGAGCTGAGACATGTTCACTGCATCGCTGTCATCCACGCCGCGAGCAACGTTGGTGATCCTGGTGCCGCCAGTCTTGGT
>NZ_JACVAT010000025.1:0-463 GCF_014851985.1 Pseudomonas sp. PDM17 | reverse complement strand
AATCTGAGCCATGATCAAACTCTTCAGTTCAATACTGCTTGGGTTTTGAGAAAACCCTAAACTTGGCTCAGCAATCGCATGCTCTATTTAAAGAGCTAAAACTCTCGAATTCACGAGTGTTACTTGCGTTGCTGATAATCAGTCGATCATCAGTCTTACATCACAAGCACCCACACGAATTGCTTGATTCAACTTGTTAAAGAGCGTTTGGCTGAGGCTTTCGTCTCAACCGAGGCGCGCATTCTACGCTAGCCTCATCTTTCGTCAAGCTTTATTTTTCGAAAATTTCTTTTCTACTCAATCGCTTGTGCTTCAGCGAAGGAAACCTTCTCATCAGCGGGAGGCGCATTCTACAGCGATCAAACTCGCTGTCAACCACCTCGGCGATCTTCTTTTCAGCTCGCTGCCGGAGCAGCTAATGAAGAGCGGCAAGTGAATCACCTGCCTGACCACCACCCTCAAC
>NZ_JACVAT010000024.1:0-473 GCF_014851985.1 Pseudomonas sp. PDM17 | reverse complement strand
CGCCACCCTTACCGCTGCGCCCGCTTTCCTCGCTGGAGTCCAGCGGCCGGGACGCCGTCTGGAACCTGCAGAGCGGCTATGGACTGGTCCTGCAGCAGGTCAGCAATCGCGCCTACTACTACCGCGATGCCGGCGCCGAGTTGGACGCGAATGTTGACGTGCTCAAATCGCCGAAAACCACCTACGGCGAGGCTTATCACTACGGCGAACCGCACCAGAAACTCGGCGACGCCTACGCCCAGGACGAAGACCTGGAGAGTGAAAGCGCCTACTTCTACGCGCGCCTCGCCCATGAACGCTACCTCAACGCGCGCACGCGCCTGACCGGTTTCACCAGCAGCCCCGTGCTCCTTCCCGGCCAGATAGTGAAGCTCGACGGCGCGGATAAGCGCTTCGCGGCGGGCGCGGTGATTGTCGACCTGCAGTGCCGCGCTGCTCGCGACCGCAGCTTCGAAGTGCAATTCGAAGCCATC
>NZ_JACVAT010000023.1:0-497 GCF_014851985.1 Pseudomonas sp. PDM17 | reverse complement strand
CCGACGATTTCCACTTCTTCCTGGATCTTGACGATGCCACGCTCAACACGGCCAGTTACCACGGTGCCACGACCGGAGATCGAGAATACGTCTTCGATCGGCATCAGGAACGGCTTGTCGATGGCGCGCTCGGGCTCAGGGATGTACGAGTCCAGGGTTTCTACCAGCTTGCGCACGGCGGAAACGCCCATCTCGTTGTCGTCCTGGCCGTTCAGGGCCATCAGAGCGGAACCGATCACGATCGGGGTGTCGTCGCCCGGGAAGTCGTAGGTGTTCAGCAGATCGCGAACTTCCATTTCGACCAGTTCCAGCAGCTCGGCGTCGTCAACCATGTCGGCCTTGTTCAGGAACACGACGATGTAAGGAACGCCTACCTGACGGGACAGCAGGATGTGCTCGCGGGTCTGCGGCATGGGGCCGTCAGCAGCGGAGCAAACCAGGATCGCGCCGTCCATCTGGGCAGCACCGGTGATCATGTTCTTCACGTAGTCGGCGTG
>NZ_JACVAT010000022.1:0-502 GCF_014851985.1 Pseudomonas sp. PDM17 | reverse complement strand
CGGCGTCGCCAATGCGCTTCAGCGCGGCCACAGCCTGTTCGACCTGGTTCACGCTGTCCTGCGCCTGGCGGTGGCTATTGTTCATCGCGCCGACCACCTCGCGGGTGCCGTTCTGCAGGCCTTCGATGACCTGGCGGATTTCCTCTACCGAATCCTGGGTGCGCTTGGCGAGGTTGCGTACCTCGTCGGCGACCACCGCGAAGCCGCGCCCGGCCTCACCGGCGCGGGCCGCTTCGATGGCGGCATTGAGCGCCAGCAGGTTGGTTTGCTCGGCGATGCCGCGGATCACTTCCAGCACCGAGCCGATCTGCTCGCTGCTCGCTGCCAGCCCTTCCACCTGGCTCATGGCGCTGCTCATGTCGCTGGCCAGTTCGTCGATCAGGCGGGTGGTGTTGTCGATCACGCTGAGGCCATCGCGGGTCGCGCCGTCGGCGCCACGGGCGGCATCGGCGGCCATGGCGGCGCTGTTGGCGACGTCATGGGCGGTGGCGCTCATTTCCTG
>NZ_JACVAT010000021.1:0-548 GCF_014851985.1 Pseudomonas sp. PDM17 | reverse complement strand
ACCGCGCGCGACTCCACCGATGCCCAGGACGTGCGCCTGAACTGCAAGAACAAGCGCTACGCCTGCGATACCACCGGCAACCGCTTCGACTCCTACCAGGCCGACTACCAGGTCAACGACCAGCTCCTGCTGCAATACGCCCAGGGCGGGCTGGAGAACGTCTACCGCCAGCGCTACGTCGGCATCGTCGGCAAGCAGGCGTTGGGTGCCGGCAAGGTCACCGCCGACCTGCGCTGGTTCGACAGCGACGACGACGGCTCGGCCCGCGCCGGGGAGATCGACAACCGCGCACTGAGCCTGCTGCTGGCCTATGCCCAGGGCGGCCACATCCTCAGCGCCGGCTGGCAGCGCATGAGCGGCGACAGCTCCATGCCCTACCTCGACGGCAGCAACCCCTACCTCGCCAACTACGTGCAGGTGAACGACTTCGCCAACGCCCAGGAGCGCTCCTGGCAACTGCGCTACGACTTCGACCTGCGCAGCGTCGGTGTGCCCGGCCTGAGCTTCATGACCCGCTACGTCAACGGCGACCACATCGCCCTGGCCAA
>NZ_JACVAT010000020.1:0-814 GCF_014851985.1 Pseudomonas sp. PDM17 | reverse complement strand
CAGCCTAACTGGTGGGATCGACGTTCTCCCCGGAACGGACGCCCGCCATGCTCATCGATGCCGCCCACCGCTTCTTCGATCACAGTCGTCATACGCTTAGTATCAGGGACGTCACCGCGCCGCTCGATGTCCTGGCCTTCACGGGAGACGAAGCGCTCAGCCAGCCCTTCGCCTACCGCATCGAATTCACCAGCACCGATCTCGACCTCCCCGCCGACTCGTTCCTCTGCAAGGACGCCAGCTTCAGCCTGCGCGCGCCGCCCGAGCAGTTAGGCATTCCCGGCTACACGCCGCCGCTCGCGCCGCCCCTGCGTACGCTGTACGGCACGATCAGCCGCTTTTCCCTGCTGGCCATGTCACGGGACGAATCCCGCTACAAGGTGACTTTCGTCCCCCGTCTGAAGCTGCTGGGCCTCGCTCGCCAGTACCGCATTTACCAGAACCAGAGCGTGCCGCAGATCGTCGAGCAGGTACTGCGGCGCAATGAGTTCGAAGGGCAGGATTTCCTCTTCGAACTGACCCGTGAATATCCGCAACGCGAACAGGTGATGCAGTACGGCGAGGATGATCTGGCGTTCATCCAGCGCCTCACGGCCGAGGTGGGCATCTGGTACCGCTTCAGCATGGATGAGCGCCTGCGCATCGAGGTACTGGAATTCCACGACGACCAGCGTCACTACCTGCCCGCGCCACCCTTACCGCTGCGCCCGCTTTCCTCGCTGGAGTCCAGCGGCCGGGACGCCGTCTGGAACCTGCAGAGCGGCTATGGACTGGTCCTGCAGCAGGTCAGCAATCGCGCCTACTACTACCGCGA
>NZ_JACVAT010000001.1:0-1210454 GCF_014851985.1 Pseudomonas sp. PDM17 | reverse complement strand
AGCTCAGTTCTTCGTTGGTTTCAACGAGGATGGCGCGATCAGCACCCAGAGCCAGCGCGGTACGCAGTTGCTCCTGGGCAGCGGTCGGGCCGACGGAGACCGCAACGATCTCGGTGACGACGCCTTTCTCTTTCAGGCGTACGGCCTCTTCCACGGCGATTTCGCAGAAGGGGTTCATGGACATCTTGACGTTGGCGAGATCGACGCCGGAGTTGTCCGCCTTGACGCGGACCTTGACGTTATAGTCAACCACTCGTTTGACAGCTACAAGAACCTTCATGGATTCCTCGTTTTTCTCCGGTGAATAGGAATGTCGCCAGACAGGCCTGGCCGGTAGTGCACGCCATCTGCGACTACATCCAGCGCAACGCGACCGCAAAACCGCAGGTATCTTGACTGCATCGACCGGGCGGGTCAATACACGAAAATACCCCTTCATAAGCCGCGGACCCCGATTCTATCAGGGTTACACGCGATTCAAACAAACGTTTGTATTGCGTTCGATAAAGGGTTTAGATATAGCAACAGGTCTAGCTATAATGCGCCCCGCTCTTACTGGGTGGGGGCACGCCCATCCCAATACCTACAAAATACCCAGAGCCTTGATTCAGGAGAGATCGATAGTGGAACGCGAATTTATGGAATTCGACGTCGTCATCGTCGGCGCCGGCCCTGCCGGTCTGTCCGCCGCATGCCGACTGAAACAGAAGGCCGCCGACGCGGGTCAGGAAATCAGCGTCTGTGTGGTCGAGAAGGGTTCCGAAGTGGGCGCCCACATCCTCTCGGGCGCCGTGTTCGAGCCCCGCGCGCTGAACGAGCTGTTCCCCAACTGGAAGGAACTCGAAGCGCCGCTCAATACCCCCGTCAAGCGCGACGACATCTATGTGCTGAAGAGCCCGGAAGCGGCGGCCAAGGTGCCGAACTTCTTCGTGCCCAAGACCATGCACAACGAAGGCAACTACATCATCTCCCTGGGCAACCTGTGCCGCTGGCTGGCCCAGCAGGCCGAAGGCCTGGGCGTCGAGATCTACCCGGGCTTCGCCGCCCAGGAAGCGCTGATCGACGAGAATGGCGTGGTGCGCGGCATTGTCACCGGTGACCTGGGCGTCGACCGCGAAGGCAATCCGAAAGAGGGTTACTACACCCCGGGCATGGAACTGCGCGCCAAGTACACCCTGTTCGCCGAAGGCTGCCGTGGCCACATCGGCAAACAACTGATCAAGAAGTACAAGCTCGACAGCGAAGCCGACGCCCAGCACTACGGCATCGGCATCAAGGAAATCTGGGACATCGACCCGTCCAAGCACGAGCAGGGCCTGGTGGTGCACACCGCCGGCTGGCCGCTGAACGATGACAACCCGGGCGGCTCCTTCCTTTACCACCTGGAGAACAACCAGGTGGTGGTCGGTCTGATCATCGACCTGTCCTACACCAACCCGCACCTGTCGCCGTTCGACGAATTCCAGCGCTACAAGCACCACCCGGTGATCAAGCAGTACCTGGAAGGCGGCAAGCGCGTGGCCTACGGCGCTCGCGCCATCTGCAAGGGCGGCCTGAACTCGCTGCCGAAGATGGTCTTCCCGGGCGGCGCACTGATCGGTTGCGACCTCGGCACCCTGAACTTCGCCAAGATCAAGGGCAGCCACACCGCCATGAAGTCCGGCATGCTGGCCGCCGACTCCGTGGCCGAAGCCCTGTTCGCCGGCCGCGAAGGCGGCGACGTGCTGAACAACTACGTCGATGCCTTCAAGGGCAGCTGGCTGTACGACGAGCTGTTCCGCAGCCGTAACTTCGGCGCGGCGATGCACAAGTTCGGCGCCATCGGTGGCGGTGCGTTCAACTTCATCGACCAGAACATCTTCGGCGGCAAGATTCCGTTCACCCTGCACGATACGACTCCGGACTACGCGACCCTGAAGAAGGCCAGCGAAGCACCGAAGATCGACTATCCGAAGCCGGACGGCAAAATCAGCTTCGACAAGCTGTCCTCGGTGTTCCTGTCCAACACCAACCACGAGGAAGACCAGCCGATCCACCTGAAGCTGACCGACCCGAACACCCCGATCGCGAAGAACCTGCCGCTCTACGACGAGCCCGCGCAGCGTTACTGCCCGGCTGGCGTGTACGAAGTGGTGAGCAACGACGACGGCAGCAAGCGCTTCCAGATCAACGCCCAGAACTGCGTGCACTGCAAGACCTGCGACATCAAGGACCCGGCCCAGAACATCACCTGGGTTGCCCCCGAGGGCACTGGCGGTCCGAACTACCCCAACATGTAATTGAGTTGGCGGTAACGAAAAAGGCTCCCTCGGGAGCCTTTTTTGCAAGTTCGAAAAAGTTGTAGCGAAGCCGAAATCGAACTACCGGCCGCGCTCAGACCGTCAGGTCACGGCTGCGGCGCAATAGGAAAGAACTCCCCGGAACTCCAGACGCCCAGCCAGTCAACACCGTCGATCTCGCGGGGAACCGCCAGTTCCACCAGCTGGTAGAACACGTTGCGGTGGATCAGCGCTTCCAGGTTCACCCGCACCAGCACATAGGGCGATGGCTCCTGAGTCTGCGGGTCCAGCTCAACCCGGATCGGATGAGCGGCGTCGGCTACCACTTCATCCTCGACGTTGGTGGTGAAGCGCAGCACCTGCTGCTCCCCCTCCCCTTCGACCGCCAGGGTGACCGCGACGAAAGGCGCGTCATCGACGGATATCCCGCACTTCTCCACCGGGGTGACCAGGAAATAGTCGTCGCCATCGCGGCGGATGATGGTGGAGAACAGCCGCACCATCGGCTTGCGGCCGATCGGCGTGCCCAGGTAGTACCAGGTGCCGTCGCGGGCGATGCGCATGTCGATATCGCCGCAGCAATCGGGGTTCCACAGATGTACCGGCGGCAGCCCCTTGTCCTTGCTGGTGGGAATCTGCGCCAGCAGGTTGCCGGCCCGGTCCGTTTGAGTCTGTGGATCTGTCATTGGTACTCCTCTCGCGTCTTCACCCCCAGCAGGCTGCGGGCATAGTCTTCCAGCGGTCGCCCGATCAGGTCCTCGGGGCTGGCGTCATAGAATGTCAGAAAACCGCCGCGACTGCGGATAGTCGCACTGTCCACCAAGTAGCGGTTGTCGGTCTCGATCAGCATTACCTGGATCACGCTGCGGTCGCGGCCCACGGCATTATCGGTGTCTTCGTACTGCTCGTAGGTTCCGGCATTGTCCTCCCCACGGGCGAAGCGCGTATACAGCAGATAATTGGCGCCTGCCGCGCGCGCCTCCTGCATGGCGCCCTCGAGCCCCAGCGGGCTCTTGGCCCGGCGCACCAGCGGGAAGTACTGGACGAAGCCCTTGAACGCCTCCTCCGCCACCACGTTGGGCCGCGCATAGGCATGGCCGGGCGGCACGAACGGGCCCTGGGCGATATAGATGAAGGAGTCCTGCTGCAGGCGCCAGTTCGAAGTGCGACGGGTCTGGCTGTGATCGAGGAAGCCCGCGTCGCGCAGGTAGTAATCGGTGCCGTCGGCCAGGTCATTGGGGCTCATGCAGCCGCTCAAGGCGGCGAAGGCAAGGATCAGTATCAGTTGGCGCATGCAAAGTCTCCGGAGCCGGCGACGAAAAACCGGCATTCGGACAGGCAATGCAGCTTCCGCGCCATCACAGGCCGCGCTGCCATTCCTGGCGCAGATGCGCGCGCTGGGGTTGCTCGATGGCCTGACGCACCTGAGCGAGCAATTTCGCCTTGTCCGCACCCAGGGTGCCCTTGAGTACCAGGTAGTTGGACGCATGATCGCTGCGGAACACTGTGTCGCGCAGCTCCAGCGCGCTCAGCAGACGCTCGATCTCGACGAACAGCTCGGCCTGCGACAATGGCTGGAAGTCCGGGAAGCCGGCGCGGTAGCGCTCTTCGCCGGTGGGAAAGCTGACAACCAAAGTGGAAAGGAACTCCGGTTGCGCTTCGTTCATCAGGCGCGCCGAGTTGTCGGCATGCTGGGCACTCAGCGTGCTGCCGCCCAGGCCGTTGAGGATCATCACCGAGCGGGTGATCCCCGCCTCGCCCAGCTTCCGCAGGGCATCGAGCGTCGAGGCATAGGTCTCGCCCTTGTTCACCCGCGCCAGCACTTCGTCGTCGCCGGACTCGGCGCCCACATAGGCCATGCGCAGGCCGGCGTCAGCCAGTTCCTTCAGCTCCTCAACCGACTTCTTGCGCAGGTTGCGCGGCAGGCAGTAGCTGGAGACGCGGTCCACCTCAGGCATGTGCTCACGGATCGCGCGGAGGATGTTGAGCAGGCGCCGCGTCGGCAGCACCAGCGCATCGCCGTCGGCGAGGAACACCCGCTGCACGATCAGGCGCTCGCCACAGCGGCGAATCTCCTCCAGCACTTCGGACTCGTCACGGGCGCGGAATTTCTTTTGCGGTTGCGTATACATCTCGCAGAAGCCGCACTGGTTCCACGAACAACCGTTGGTGACCGGAAGAATGAGCGAGTTCGCCTCGCTCGGCGGCCGGAAGACCGGTTCGATATAGGAAATGGGGAATTCGTTGGGCATGGGCTAATCAGGTCTGGGGGCGGTCTCAGCCGCCGATGATCTTCATGATGGTGACGCCGCCGGAGAAGGCGACTTCCTGCTTGTCCGCCAGGGCGCGCACCAGCAGCCGCTGCAGGGCCGGCAGCGCCTGGTGGCGCGGCTTTTCCAGCAGGTCGCCGACGTAATGACGGTTGCTCGACGACAGGCAGCCATGCAGCCAACCGGTGGAGGACAGGCGCAGGCGCGAACAGGTCCGGCAGAACGGCACGCTCTCGTTGGCGATCACGCCAAAGAAGCCCTGCCCCGGCACTTCGTAGCGAATGGCCGTGGCATCCACCGGCGCATCGGCCTGGATGTAGGAGTGTCGTTCGCCGATCAGTTCCAGCAGCTCCTGCAGGCTGACGAACTGCTGGTGGAAGCCGTTCGGATCGTGGGCAAGATGCCCCATGCGCATCAGCTCGATGAAGCGCAGCTCGAAGCCGTGCTCCAGGCAGTAGTCCAGCAACGGCACGGCCTGGTCGAGGTTCTGCCCGCGCAGGGGCACCATGTTGAGCTTGATCTTCAGGCCCGCAGCGCGAGCCTCGTCGAGCCCCTTGAGCACGGTGGCAAGATCACCGCCACGGGCGATGCGCCGGAAGGCTTCGGCATCCAGGGTATCGAGGGATACATTGAGGCGGCGGATGCCGCAATCGAGCAACAGCGGCAGCTTCTTCGACAGCAACTGGCCGTTGGTGGTGAGGGCGATATCCCGCAGGCCGAGGCGGCTGACGCCGTGCAGGAAGGCATCCAGTTTCGGGCTGACCAGCGGTTCGCCGCCGGTGACCCGCAGCCGCTCGATGCCGGCGGCCTCGATCAGGTAGGCGACGCCGCGCACCAGCGATTCAGCGGAGAGTTCGTCCTGCGCGGCGATCAGGCGCTTGCCGTCCGGCACGCAGTAGGTGCAAGCGTAGTTGCATGCAGCGGTCAGGCTGACCCGCAGGTTGCGGAAGCGCCTGCCCTGGCGGTCGACGATCATGCTCGGCTCCGGTGGGAATCACTCATGCAAGTATATCCCCACCCTCACCGCAAGCCCTGTCGCAACTGCGACGATGGGCCATCTGAATGGCGACTCAGGCGGCCGGCGTATCGCCGTCGCGCTTGCGCTTGTTGCCCATGCGCACGCCGATGTCCATGAGGAACTGGAAGAAGCCCTCCTGGTCCTCCAGCACTTCGCGCCAGAACGGCGAGTGGTACAGCGCCACGGCGCCATGCACCAGCGCCCAGGCCGCGCAGTAGTGGAAGTAGGCTGGCACGTCTTCCAGCTTGCCCGCCGCGATGCGTTCCTTGATCAGCTGGCTCAGGCGCTCGAAGTTGGATTCGCGGATCTTGTGCAGCTCCTCGACCATCTCCGGGACCTGGCTGGTCTTCACCACCTTTTCCTCCAGGCGGTCGAACAGGCGGTAGCGCTGCGGGTCGCGCATACGGAACTCGAAGTAGGCGCGCGACAGGCGCTCCTTGTCGCGGGCGACGTCTTCGGAGTGGAACAGGTCGGCCAGATCGCGCTCGTAGTCCAGCATCAGGCGCAGGTAGATCTCCGCCTTGGACTTGAAGTGCTTGTAGATGGTGCCTTTGCCGATACCCACGGCATCGGCGATCATTTCGACCGTGACACTGTCTTCGCCCTGCTCAAGGAACAGCTTGAGGGCGGTGTCGAGGATTTCCTGTTCGCGACGACGGAATTCGCGAACCTTGCGCGGCTCTTTCTGCATAAAAAGACTGTTCGGTCAAAAATAGTCAAAATTCGAAGCCGCGTATTATGCCTATTCAGCGCCAAATTGCACGGATCATCCGACATGATTAGCTTTTCTTCCGAGTTTCCCCATCAAACCGGCCTACGCTACCTGAATCACGCGGCAGTCGCCCCCTGGCCCAAGCGTGCCGCAGACGCCGTTGCCGCCTTCGCTCAGGAGAACATCCTGCAGGGCGCCCGCGACTACCCGCAGTGGCTGACCATCGAGAAGCGCCTGCGCGAGCGCCTGATGCGCCTGGTGAACGCCCAGACCACCGGCGACATCGCACTGGTGAAGAACACCTCCGAGGCACTGTCGTTCGTCGCCTTCGGCCTGGACTGGCGCGCCGGCGACCAGGTGGTGATCAGCGACCAGGAATTCCCCTCCAACCGTATCGTCTGGGAAGCGCTGAAGCCGCGCGGCGTGGAAGTCATCCAGGTGAGCCTGGACGGTGATGACCCGGAAGGCGACCTGCTGGCCGCCTGCACCCCACGCACGCGCCTGCTCTCAATCAGCGCGGTGCAATACGCCAGTGGCCTGCGCATGGACCTGGAGCGCCTCGGCGCCGGCTGCCGCCAGCGCGGCGTGCTGTATTGCATCGACGCCATCCAGCAACTGGGCGCCCTGCCCTTCGACGTTCAGGCTTATGACTGCGCCTTCGCCATGGCCGACGGCCACAAGTGGATGCTCGGCCCGGAAGGCCTGGGAGTGTTCTATTGCCGCGCCGCCGAGCGCGAGCAACTGGCGCTGCAGGAATACGGCTGGCACATGCTGGAAAACGCCGGCAACTACGACCTCGCCGACTGGCAGCCGGCCCGCAGTGCGCGGCGCTTCGAGTGCGGCAGCCCGAATATGCTCGGCGCGGTGGCGCTGGAGGCCAGCCTGAGCCTGCTCGAGGAAGTCGGCATGCCAGTGGTGGGTGAGCTGGTGCGGGCGCGCGTCCAGCAACTGTACGACGGCCTGGGCCGCATCGACGGCGCCTCGCTGCACAGCCCGCTGGACCCGGCCCGTCGCGCCGGCATCCTGACCTTCAGCCTCGCCGGCTGGGACAATACCCGTCTGCTGGAGCGCCTGCGCGCTGAACAGGTGGTGTGCATACAGCGTGGCGCGGGTATCCGCTTCTCGCCACACTTCTACACCAGCGAGGCGGTCATCGAGGAAACCCTGGGGCTTATCGGGGCTCTGGCGGGGCAATGACGCAGGCGCGACCGAGAAAACTGCTCAGCCCGGTGTGATGTATTCCAAATCCGTTTAAAAAACACCGGGCACCCTGTGGCAGTCGCCGCATCTTGGCCAATACTTGTAGATACCGGTGCGCGGCATCTCCCCCCAAGTGCCCCGCCGGTGAAGGTACCGAGGATCGCGTACCTTATTGTTACACTCCTAATGGTCTTGACCCGGATTCATCCCCCAGAACCCGGGTTTTTTTTGCGCGCAGGAAATGTATCCGCGCCAAGACAATTCCACCTCAAGACGCTCAGGTAGCGAGCGGGAACAACCGGCGGAAGTTGGCGGTGGTCTGCTCAGCCAGGGTCTCGAAGCTCACCCCACGCAGTACGGCCAGGTACTCGGCGACCTCGCGCACGTACTCGGGCAGGTTTGGCTTGCCGCGGTGAGGCACCGGTGCGAGATAGGGCGAATCGGTTTCCACCAGCAGGCGATCCACCGGCACCTGGCGGGCCACTTCGCGCAGCTGCTCGGCATTGCGGAAGGTGACGATGCCCGACAGCGAGATATAGAAGCCGATATCCAGCGCCGCCTTGGCCATCTCCCAGTCTTCGGTGAAGCAGTGCAGCACGCCAGCCTGCGGCAGCGCTGCCTCGCGCAGCAGCGCCAGGGTGTCGGCGCGGGCTTCGCGGGTATGCACGATGACCGGCTTGCCGGTGACCCTGGCGGCCTCCAGATGCAGGCGGAAGGCTTCCTGCTGCAACTCGGCGGCTTCGGGCTCGTAGTGATAATCCAGGCCGGTCTCGCCAATGGCCACCACGCGCGGGTGGTTCAGCTCGCCCAGCAGCCAGTCCAGCGCCGGCGCGGCGCCGGGCTCCAGGTCCAGCGGGTGGACGCCCACCGAGCAATGCACGTCGGCATAGCGATCGGCCAGATCCTTCACTGCCCGGGCATTGTCCGCGCTCACGCCGATGCACAGGAACTGGCTGACGCCGCGCGCGCGGGCGGCGTCCAGCGCGGCATCCAGCGAACCGTCGTGGACGGCGAGATCGAGGCGATCGAGGTGGCAGTGGGAATCGACCAGCATGAAAACACTCTCCGGAAAATGACGAAGCGCCCATGCGGGCGCTTCGTGGTTGCAGCCTGTAAAGCTTGCAAATTCTACATGGTATGGGTCGGGCGGTCCGACTTCAACGCACCGGCGAGGTAGGTCTCGATCTTGTTGCGCGCAGTATTGTCGCCATCGTTGAACTGCACGCCAATACCGGCGGCGCGGTTACCCTGGGCGCCCTTCGGAGTGATCCAGACCACCTTGCCGGCGACCGGGATCTTCTCCGGCTCATCCATCAGGTTGAGCAGCATGAAGACCTCATCACCCAGCTTGTAGGTCTTGTTGGTCGGAATGAACAGCCCGCCATTGCGGATGAACGGCATGTAGGCGGCATACAGCACGGATTTGTCCTTGATGGTCAGGGACAGGATTCCGTTACGCGGACCCAGATTTGGTGGCAAGCTCATTCAGCTGTCCTGGCAGATTTTTCCGATGGCCGGATTCTAGCCCGGCCCGGGCAGACTTGCCCACTGTACGAGCAAGGCTTCGAGAAGCAAGGCACGGTTGAGGTTGGCTTTGTTGAGGACTTTCTGCCGTTGCAACAGCAGCCAGTCCTGCATCGCCAGCACCTTGGGCTGCGTCGATTTCTCGGCGAGATACTGCACGACCTTGCGCATGTCCGCGAGCCCGAGGCCCTCTTCGTCGCGGGCCAGCTGGTAGCGCAGCATCAAAAGCGCCCAGTCGCAGAACCAGTCGAACAGCAGCGGCAAGGGTACGCCATTCAGGCTTTCCGCCAGCTGACTTGGGGCAACCTGCTGCTTGAGCAGCTTCTTCACGCCCTCCACCACCTGAGCGCGCTGCTCGCGCACCCCCTGGCCCTGCAGGCGCTGAGCAGTCAGCGGCGAGCCACCGGCCAGCACCAGCAGCTCGTCCAGCGCCTCCGGCGACTCATCCGGCAGCGCACTGGCCAGCCAGGCACGAGCCTGCGCGGCCGTCGGCTGCGGGCAGGCCTGCTGCACGCAGCGGCTCTTGATGGTCGGCAGCAGACGGCTGGGCTGGTGGCTGATCAGCAGCAGCACGGTATTGCCCGAGGGCTCTTCCAGACTCTTGAGCAGCGCGTTGGCGGCGTTGAGGTTCATCGCCTCGGCCGGCTCCAGCAGTACCACCTTGCGACCGCCGAGCTGCGCGGTCTGCACCACGAAGTTCACCAGTTCGCGGACCTGATCGACGCGGATCGGCTTCTCCGCCTCTTCCGGCTCCAGCAGGAAATAATCCGGATGGGTGCCGGCCGCCAGCAACTGGCAGGCCTTGCATTGACCACAGGCCTTGCCGCCTTCAGGGCGCTGGCAGAGCAGGAAATGCACGAAGTTTTCCGCCAGCACACGCTTGCCGATGCCGGCCGGGCCATGCAGCAGATAGGCATGGGCATGTTGCGGACGGCTGCTGAGCTGCTGCCAGAGGCCCTGCTGCCAGGGGTAGATGTCAGCCATTGAGGCGCTCCAGCAAGGCCGGCAGCAGCTTGTCCAGGTCGCGCTGAACCTCGGCCAGCGACTGTGCGGCATCGAGGACGTGATAGCGCCCCGGTTCGGCGTGGGCGCGCCCCAGGTAGGTGTTGCGCACCGCCTCGAAGAAGGCGCGGTCTTCCTGCTCGAAGCGATCCAGGCGCCCCCGGGCGGCGGCGCGGGACAGGCCGATTTCCACCGGCAGGTCGAAGACCAGGGTCAGGTCCGGGCGCAGGCTGCCCTGGACGAAGCTTTCAAGTTGCGCGATGCGCTCTACCGGCAGACCACGACCGCCGCCCTGGTAGGCATAGGTGGCGTCGGTGAAGCGATCGCAGAGCACTACGGCGCCGCGCTCGAGTGCCGGACGGATCACCTGGGCTATGTGCTGCGCACGGGCAGCGAAGACCAGCAGCAGCTCGGTATCCACCGCCATCCGTTCATCGCTGGGATCCAGCAGCAGCTCGCGGATGCGCTCGGCCAGCGGCGTGCCGCCGGGCTCGCGGGCCAGCTGGACCTCGATGCCGCGCTCGCGCAGGCGCTCGGCCAGGTACTCGCGGTTGGTGCTCTTGCCCGCGCCTTCGGGGCCTTCCAGGGTGATGAACAGGCCGGTCACTCGGCTCACTCCTTGTGTTATCGGGCTACTGCGCTGCAGGAGAATCTGCAGCGGGAGCGTCTGCATCCGGCGTCTGCGCCGGCAGCGGGACGGGCGCCGGACTGGAACGGTAGTCGGCGCGACGCTTGATCTGGAACTCCTGGACGGCCTTGTTGTGGTCGTCCAGGTTGTCGGAGAAGGTATGGCTGCCGTCGCCGCGGGCGACGAAGTACAGGCTCTGCCCCGCCACCGGGTTGAGCGCAGCATGAATGGCTTCGCGGCCGGGCAGCGCGATGGGCGTCGGCGGCAGGCCGGCGACCACGTAGGTGTTGTAGGGCGTCGGCGTGCGCAGGTCGGTGCGGGTGATCCTGCCAGCGTAGCGCTCGCCCATGCCGTAGATGACGGTCGGGTCGGTCTGCAGCAGCATGTTCTTCTGCAGGCGCCGCACGAAGACGCCGGCGATCTGGCCGCGCTCCTGGGGCACGCCGGTTTCCTTCTCCACCAGCGAAGCCATGATCAGCGCCTGGTAGGAATCCTTGTAGGGCAGTTCCTGCGCGCGCTTGTCCCACTCCTCGGCCAGGATACTGTCCATGCGCTGGTAGGCGTGCTTGAGGATGTCGACGTCCTTGGTACCGCGGACGAAGCGGTAGGTATCGGGGAAGAAGCGGCCTTCCGGGAAGACACCGGGCTTGCCCAGCTTCGCCATGACCTCGGCATCACTGAGGCCATTCAGGGTCTGCTCCAGCTTGGGCTGACGGGCGAGTAGCTCGCGCACCTGGCGGAAGTTCCAGCCCTCGACCAGAGTCAGGCCGTACTGCACCACATCGCCTTCGCGCCATAGATCGAGCAGTTGGGCGGCGGTCATGCCGGGCGTCAGGCGGTATTCGCCACTGTGCAGCGCCTCACCGGCCAGGTTGAAGCGCCAGTACAGACGCAGCCAGAAGCCGCCGTGCAGGACGTCTTCGTCCTCCAGGCGGGTCAGCAGGCGGCCAGGGGTGGCGCCGCTGGGAGCATCAAGCAGACGCTCTTCGGTGAGCTGGAGCGGCTGCTGCAGCGCACGGTGCTGCTCCCAGGCCGCCAGGCCCAGCACGAGCCCGGCCAGCAGCAGGCCGCCTTCCAGCAGCACCAGCAATTTGCGCATCACGTATCAGGAATCCAGAAGTTCGCGGAGTTGGCCCTGCAGTTTACGGGTCAGCGGCCCGACCGGCCAAGCGTGCTCGGCGATGCCGCGCACCGGCCAGATACCGTAGAGACTGTTGCAGAGAAAGACCTCATCGGCTTGCGCCAGTTCGCCGTGCTCTACGTCACGGACGATGACCGGCAACCCCAGATCGCTGGCGCGCTCGATGATTTCGGCACGCATCACACCAGCGACGCCGCAACGGCTGAGCTCGGCGGTGATCAGTGCGCCCTGCTTCACCAGGAACAGGTTGCTGAACACGCCCTCGACGATCCGCCCGGAAACATCGCGCATCAATCCTTCGGCGAAGGCCGGGTCGCTCCACTCGGCGCGAGCCAGGACCTGCTCCAGGCGATTGAGGTGCTTGAGGCCGGCGAGCAGTGGTTGCTCAGCCAGTCGAGTGGCGCAGGGGAAGAGCGTGATGCCCTCCTCACGGTTCTTCGCCGGGTAGGTCGGCGCGGGCGAGGCCAGCAGCAAACGGCGCACCTGGGCATCGGCCTGCGGGGCATAGCCGCGCGCGCCTTCGCCACGGGTCAGCATCAGTTTGGCAACGCCATCACCGAGCAAGGCGGAAAAACGCAGGAGTTCGTCTTCGACGAGATCGAGAGAGACTGGAAGGGACAGGCGTCGAACGCCTTCCTCCAGCCTCGCCCGATGGCGTACCAGCAGGCGCGGACGGCCTGCGGACACGCGAATGGTCTCGAACAGCCCATCACCGTAGGCCAGCCCGCGATCACGCGCGGACAGGGCCTCGGCGCTCTGGCCGTCGATCCAGCTCTGCATCAGCCGTGGAACCGGCGGAATACCAGGGAGCCGTTGGTGCCACCGAAGCCGAAGGAGTTGGACAGGGCGACGTCGATCGGACGCTCCTTGGCCTGATGGGCGACCAGGTCGAGGTCGCAGCCTTCGCTGGGGTTGTCCAGGTTGATAGTTGGCGGAGCCACCTGATCACGCAGCGCGAGCACGCAGAAGATCGCCTCGACCGCGCCGGCAGCACCCAGCAGGTGGCCGGTCATGGACTTGGTGGAGCTCATCGACAACTGATAGGCGTGGTCGCCGAAGATCGACTTCACCGCGGCGACTTCCGCGATGTCGCCGGCCGGCGTCGAGGTGCCATGGGCGTTGATGTAGTCGACCTGCTCGGGGTTCAGCCCGGCATCACGCAGCGCGGCTTTCATGCAACGGGCAGCGCCGGCGCCGTCTTCCGGCGGAGCGGTCATGTGGAAGGCGTCGCCGCTCATGCCGAAGCCAACGACTTCAGCGTAAATGCGCGCACCACGAGCCTTGGCGTGCTCCAGCTCTTCCAGCACCAGCGCACCGGCGCCGTCGGAGAGCACGAAGCCGTCACGGTCCTGGTCCCACGGACGACTGGCCCTGGTCGGCTCGTCGTTGCGAGTGGACAGCGCGCGAGCGGCGCCGAAGCCGCCCAGGCCAAGACCGCAGGCCGCCATCTCGGACCCGCCGGCCACCATCACGTCAGCGTCGCCGTAGGCGATGTTGCGCGCGGCCATGCCGATATTGTGGGTGCCGGTGGTGCAGGCGGTAGTGATGGCGTAGTTGGGGCCCTGCAGACCGAGGTTGATCGACAGGAACCCGGAAACCATGTTGATGACCGAGCCAGGCACGAAGAACGGCGAGATGCGCCGAGGGCCCTGCTCGAACAGCGAACGACAGGTGTTTTCGATGTTGGTCAGACCGCCGATGCCCGAACCGATGGCAACGCCGATGCGCTCCCGGTTGGCGTCGGTGACTTCCAGGCCGGAATCACGCACCGCCTGATAGCTGGCGGCGAGGCCGTACTGGATGAACAGGTCGAGTTTGCGAGCTTCCTTGGCGGACATGTATTGCTCGACGTCGAACCCTTTCACCGAGCCGCCGAAACGGGTGGCAAAGGCGGACAGATCCATGTGTTCGATCGGGGCGATACCGCTGCGCCCGGCGAGAATGCCTTCCCAACTGCTCGGCACATCCACACCCAGGGGCGACAACATACCCATGCCAGTGATGACTACGCGTCTACGCGACACTGTGACTTCCTCTCATGTGTTTCACGGCAATAACGCCGGCAGATGCCGGCGTTAAAGAAAAGCCGCACGCCTTTGCAGGCCGTGCGGCTTCTTTCGTCGGGGAACCGACGACTACGTCTTATGCCTGGTGGGCAACGATGTAGTCGATGGCTTCCTGAACGGTGGTGATCTTTTCGGCTTGCTCGTCGGGGATTTCGGTCTCGAATTCCTCTTCCAGAGCCATCACCAGCTCAACGGTGTCAAGGGAGTCGGCGCCCAGGTCTTCGACGAAGGAAGCGCTGTTGGTGACTTCTTCTTCCTTAACGCCGAGTTGCTCAGCAACGATCTTCTTGACGCGTTCTTCGATGGTGCTCATACCTTGTTTTCACTCCTATGGACAATCCGTACAGCTGGGCTGCGGGTAAGTGTATAGAAAGGGTTTTCTGCATTTCAAGCTGAACGCTGACGCCCCTTCGCGGCAACCCAGATGCTCTGTCTATTCCAGCGTTACGACGCTTGGATGATTTTAGACAGCGCATATGACATCGCCACGAAGGAACTCGTCACATCAGCTCATGTACATTCCGCCATTCACCGGTACCGTGGCACCCGTAACATAAGCTGCGCCCTCGGAAGCGAGGAATGCTACCACTTTGGCGATCTCTTCGGCTTGTCCCAGTCGGCCCAGTGGAATCTGGCCGAGCAGCGCTTCACGCTGCGCCTCGGGCAACTCGCGAGTCATGTCGGTGTCGATGAAGCCCGGAGCAACCGCGTTGACAGTGATAGCACGGGAACCGACTTCGCGCGCCAGGGCACGGGTGAAGCCTTCCAGGCCGGCCTTGGCAGCGGCGTAGTTGGTCTGCCCTGCGTTGCCCATGGCACCGACGACGGAGCCGATATTGATGATGCGACCCCAGCGAGCCTTGGTCATGCCGCGCAGGACGGCTTTCGACAGACGGTAGAGGCTGTTGAGGTTGGTGTTGACCACATCGAACCACTCGTCGTCTTTCATGCGCATCAGCAGGTTATCGCGGGTGATGCCTGCGTTATTGACGACGATGGCCGGCGCGCCGGACTCTTTCTGGATGGCTTCGACAACGGCGGTCACGGACTCGTCGTTGGAGACGTCCAGGACCATGCCCGAACCCTGGATGCCGTTTTCCTTGAGGTACTCGGAAATTTTCTGCGCGCCGGACTCGCTGGTGGCGGTGCCCACCACGGTAGCGCCCATACGACCCAGCTCCAGTGCGATGGCCTGGCCAATACCACGGCTCGCGCCAGTAACCAGGGCAACCTTACCTTGCAGACTCATGCCTTATCTCCTGTTCAAGCCAGAGCCGCGCGGGCTGCGCCAAAGGCGTCCGCGGAATCCAGGTTGTGGGTGGTCACGCCCTTGGCGCAACGCTTGTTCAAACCAGCCAGCACCTTGCCCGGACCACACTCGACCAGGTCGGTGACGCCTTTTTCGGCCAGCAGCTGCACGCTCTCCACCCAGCGGACCGGGCTGTACAACTGCGCCAGCAGATCACGCTTGAGCGCGGCCAGATCGGCCGGAACCTGGGCGGTAACGTTCTGCACCAGGGCGATCTGCGGCATCTGCCACTGAACGGCCTCGACAGCCTCTGCAAAACGCTCGGCAGCCGGGCGCATCAGTTCGCAGTGCGACGGCACGCTCACCGGCAGCGCGACAGCACGCTTGGCGCCACGAGCCTTGCACGCCTCGATGGCACGCTCGACGGCCTTGGCCGCGCCAGCGATCACCACCTGGCCGGGTGCGTTGAAATTCACAGCACTGACCACTTCGCCCTGGGCCGCTTCGGCGCAGGCAGCGAGCACATCAGCGTCTTCGAGACCGAGAATGGCAGCCATGCCGCCAGTGCCGGCAGGGACAGCTTCCTGCATCAGTTGGCCACGGCGCTCGACCAGCTTCACCGCATCAGCGAAAGCCAGGCTGCCAGCGGCGACCAGGGCGGAGTACTCACCCAGGCTGTGGCCGGCGACGTAAGCCGGCTGCACGCCACCTTCGGACTGCCACAGGCGCCACAGGGCGATGGAGACAGTGAGGATCGCAGGCTGGGTCTTGTCGGTCTGGTTCAGGCGCTCTTCCGGGCCGTCCTGCACGAGAGCCCAGAGGTCATAACCCAGCGCGGAGGAGGCTTCGGCGAAGGTATCGCGCACGATGGCGTGTTGAGCGCCCAGTTCGGCGAGCATGCCAAGCGACTGCGAACCTTGGCCGGGGAATACGAAGGCGAGGGATGCGGACATTGCAACAGGTCCCTTTTGTCTGTGTCGTCAAATGGATAGCGCCGGCGAGAGCCTGGCGCATTGAACTGACAGTTGGATGACGGTCTGACGACCGCGGTCACACATTAGAGCAGATGTTCCAGACGGCCATGCAGCCGCTGGGGCAGATTCTCGCGAACTTCCAGCAGCGCGCGCCGCAATGCGCTCTGGATGCCCTCCTCCTTCGCACTGCCGTGACTCTTCACCACGATGCCCTGCAAACCGAGGAAACTCGCACCATTATGCTGTGACGGCGTGAGGTCGCCACGCAGCCTGCGCAGAAAAGGCATCGCCATCAGGCCGACCGCCTTGGCCGGCAGGCTCGAGTTGAACAATTCTTCCAGGCGCGCCGCGACCATAGCCGCCAGACCCTCGCTGGACTTGAGCAGGATATTGCCGACGAAACCGTCGCACACCACCACATCGGCCAGCCCGCGATACAGGCCGTCGCCCTCGATATAGCCGATGTAGTTCAAACCCTGTGCCTGCTGCAGCAGACTGGCCGCCAGCTTCACCTGCTGATTGCCCTTGATGTCTTCGGTACCGACATTCAACAACGCTACACGCGGATTACTCTTGCCCAGCGCTTCCGCGGCAACAGCACCCATGACGGCAAACTGATAAAGGTGCTCGGCACTGCAATCGACGTTGGCGCCCAGGTCGAGCAGATGGCAGTGGCCGCCCTGCGTAGGCACGGCAGTCACCATCGCCGGGCGGTCGATGCCGGGCAACGTCTTGAGCAGGTAACGGGATAGCGCCATCAACGCACCGGTATTACCGGCACTGACGCAGGCATGGGCCTTGCCATCACGAACCAGTTCGAGGGCAACACGCATGGAGGAATCGGGCTTGCCACGCAACGCCTGGGACGGACGCTCGTCCATCGTGACGATTTCGCTGGCGTGGTGAACATGAAGACGCTGACGCTCGACCGGGGAAAGGCCGCGCAGGTGTTCTTCTATCAGAGGCGCTTGGCCGACGAGGACCAGCTGGAGGGAAGCATATTCGGCCAGAAAGGAAATACAGGCCGGAACAATGCAGTGGGGACCGTAGTCCCCACCCATTGCATCAATCGCGATGATTGGTGCGGACAAAGATTACTCGTCAGAGCCTTTGTCTACGACCTTACGGCCGCGATAGAAACCGTCCGGGGAGACGTGGTGGCGCAGGTGAACTTCACCGGTGCTCTTTTCCACGGACAGAGCGTTCGCGTCCAGGGCATCGTGCGAACGACGCATGTCACGAGCGGAACGGGATTTTTTGTTCTGCTGAACAGCCATGATTGATTAACTCCTAAACGTTTGGGTCACGCTTCAACTGCGCCAGTACGCTGAACGGATTGGGCCGCTCTTCGACGTTCTCGCTCGGTTCGGGCGCTGTAGCGTATCCCACCGGCTGCTGGCAATCCTCAGGGTCATGGACCGGCACGATGGGCAAGGCGAGCAACAACTCGTCCTCAGCCAGCGAGGTCAGGTCGACGGGGTCATCCCCCACTTCCAACGCATCGTAGCCACTGGGCAGATCATCGATCGACTTGCCTTCCGGGATGATGACGTAATCGTACGCACCACCCACATGGAATTTGGCCGGTTCGAGACAGCGCTGGCATACCATGCTCACCTCGCCATTGAGCTCGACGTGCATGACCGCCAGCTTCTGCTGATCACGGAAGAAGGAAAACTTCGCGTGAACATCGCCTTCACTGCTGGTCAGTTGCTCGCTGAGACGTGCCATCTTGGCGATCGGCAGCACACCCTCGAGGGTGGCGGCGCGCTCAACCAATTTGCGCGGATCAACGTGAGGTGGTATCGGTCCATTCAACATAAGCGCGCCATTATAGGGATGCACCCGAAGCTGTCAAAGGAAATTAGCCATAAACCGCTGTATGGACAGCCCTTTTCGCTAGAATCGCAGTGACGCTCCGAAGGAATTCTCCATGTTACCCCTGATCCTTGCTTCCAGCTCGCCCTACCGCCGCGAATTGCTGCAGCGCCTACGCCTGCCGTTCGAATGCGCCAGCCCCGACATCGATGAAACCCCACTGCCCGGCGAGAGCGCCGAACAACTGGTGCGCCGATTGGCGGAATGCAAGGCTCGCGCCCTGACCCAGCGCTACCCCGCCCACCTGATCATCGGCTCGGACCAGGCCGCGGTTAACGGCAACCGGATTCTCGGCAAGCCCCACGACATCGAGCGCGCGACCGAACAACTGAAGGATGCCAGCGGCAAGAGCATCAGCTTCCTCACCGGACTCTGCCTGATCAACAGCCAGAGCGGTGAAGCCCGAATTGACTGTATTCCCTTCGCCGTGCACTTCCGCGACCTCGACGAAGCACGCATTCGCCGCTACCTGGAGGCCGAACAACCCTTCGATTGCGCCGGCAGCTTCAAGGCCGAAGGCCTGGGCGTCAGCCTGTTCCGCGCCACCGAAGGCGAAGACGCCACCAGCCTGATCGGCCTGCCGCTTATTCGCCTGGTAGATATGCTGCTTGCCGAGCAAGTACAAATCCCCTGACCTGGAAAGCCTGAAACGAAAAGGCCCGGCAATCGCCGAGCCTTTTTCCTTCCTTATATAAGGAAGCACACTCAGCGCAGGACCGGCCCCTGCCAGCCCATCCACATCGCCATGCGCTCAGCGACGCTCGCGCCCAACTTCTTGGTGAAGCGGTCGAAGGCGGTTTCCTGGACGGTGTAGTCCACGATCTCCTTCTCCTTGATGATCTCGCGCGCCACATAGCTGGAGCTACCCAGACCATCGATCAAACCAAGCTGCAGCGCCTGCTCGCCGGACCAGATCAGACCGGAGAACAGCTCAGGATGATCCTTGTCCTTCAGGCGATCGCCGCGCCCCTTCTTCACCACATCGATGAACTGCTTGTGAGTGGTATCCAGCACCTGCTGCCAGAAAGCGGTTTCATCAGCCTTCTGCGGCTGGAACGGATCAAGGAAGGCCTTGTGCTCGCCCGAGGTATAGATACGACGATCCACGCCCAGCTTCTCCATGGTGCCGACGAAGCCGAAAGTCGCCGCCGTCACACCGATGGAACCGACCAGACTGGCCTTGTCGGCGTAGATCTCATCGGCCGCGCTGGCGATGTAGTAAGCACCGGAAGCCCCCAGGTCGCTGATGACCGCGTAGACTTTGATATCCGGATGCTCACCGCGCAGGCGCTTGATTTCATCGTAGATATAGCCGGACTGCACCGGACTGCCACCCGGACTATTGATACGCAGGACGATGCCCTTGGTGCCGGCATCCTCGAACGCGGAACGCAGCGCGCCAACGACGTTATCGGCACTGGCCGGCTCATTGTCGGCGATCATGCCCTTCACTTCGATCAGCGCCGTATGGCTGGCGCTGCGCGACGCGGACTTGGACAGACCACTGAAGGGACTGAACAGCGCCAACGCACCGAACAGATAAACGAAAGTCAGCAACTTGAAGAAGATACCCCAACGACGCGACCGGCGCTGCTCCTGGACACCGGCCAGCACGGCCTTCTCCAGCAACTTCCAGCTCTTGTCGTCACCCGCCATGGTTTGCGCAGCCTTGCTCTCGTCCGCCTTCCATTCATCCGACATCAGTTGCCTACCTCGAGCAGCGGTTTGACCGAACGCCCGGCGAGCCAGGCGCGCAATTCATTGAAATGATTCACTTCCAGCGCCGGAGCATACTCCCGAAGGACTTCCAGCGACTGAGCACCGTAGCTCACCGCCACCGAATCCATGCCGGCGCGGCGCGCCATTTCCAGATCGAAGGGCGAATCGCCCACCATCAACGCATCGCGAGCATCGACCCGGCAATGCTCGAGAATTTCGTGCAGCATGCGCGGGTCCGGCTTGCTCGCCGACTCATCGGCGGCACGGGTGATATCGAAGAAGTCAGTCCAGCCCTGCCCCGCCAGCACGCGATCCAGCCCACGGCGATTTTTCCCGGTAGCGACCGCCAACTGATAACCGGCGCTGCGAAATTCCGCCATCGCCTCGGCCACGCCCGGGAACAACGGCGAAGGCTGCACCTCCAGGCTCAGGTAGTGGTTACCGTAATCGAGCCGGAAGCGATCCAGCGGCTCGCCATCCTCCACCTCCGGGTACAGCGTCTGGATAGCTTCCGGCAGACCCAGGCCGATGATGCCCTTGATAGCCTCATCGCTGCGTTCCGGAAGGCCGGAACCAACTGCAGCCACCCGCATCGCCTCGACGATACGACCGATGGAATCCACCAGCGTGCCATCCCAATCGAAGATCAGCAGGGAATACTCACGCATCCAGGCGCTCCACGGTGCGCAGCCAGACTTCGTCCACCGGCGCTTCCAGTTCCAGCACACCACCATCAGGCAACGGCACACGCAGGTAGGCCGAGTGCAAGAACAGACGCTTGCCGCCCAGCTCGCGGATTTCACGGGAGAAATCTTCGTCGCCGTACTTGGGGTCGCCGGCAATGGAGTGGCCGGCGTGCTTGGCATGCACACGAATCTGGTGGGTACGACCGGTGATCGGACGCGCCTCGACCAGAGTGGCGAAGTCACCGAAGCGGCGCAGCACCTTGAACTCGGTCAGCGCTTCCTTGCCTTCGGGGTTCACCTCGACCACGCGCTCACCGGAGCGCAGGTTGTTCTTCAGCAGCGGCACGGCAATCTGTTTCTTCGCCGCCGGCCAGTTGCCGCGCACCAGGGCATGGTAGCGCTTGTCCACGATGCGCTCGCCACGCAAGGCGTCGTGCAGATGGCGCAGCATGCTGCGCTTCTTGGCGATCATCAGCAGACCGGAAGTGTCGCGATCCAGGCGGTGCACCAGCTCCAGGTCCTTGCACTCCGGACGCAGCTGGCGGAACGCCTCGATGACCCCGTAGTTCAGGCCGCTGCCGCCATGCACGGCGATACCGGTGGGCTTGTTCACCACGATCAGCGCCTTGTCTTCGTAGACGATGGCGGCTTCCAGGCGCTCGAGCAGACCCTGAGCCAGCGGCACCGGCTCGTCGCGCTCGGCCAGACGCAGCGGCGGCACGCGTATTACGTCGCCGGCCTGCAGCTTGTACTCGGGCTTGATGCGGCCTTTGTTGACCCGCACCTCACCCTTGCGAAGGATGCGGTAGATCAGGGTCTTGGGCACGCCCTTGAGCTGGGTGCGGAGGAAATTGTCGATTCGTTGGCCGGCATACTCCGGCGCGACTTCAAGCAGCTGAACGCCGGAAGTCGGAGGGGCGGGATTCGTCATCCGGATATAATAACAATTTTTCATTCAATTGAAGCACTTAATCATTGCTGCTATATTCGGGAGGCCGCCAAAAGTGGCCAGGCCTGCGGATGATCGCGTAATCGCCATCCCCAACCGCCTGCAAACACATTGAACGGACACGAGGCAGTCCCCGGAAGCGTTGCAACGGCCCGAGCGATTCTCGCGCCGACAGCGCCTCGAAACCCAGGCCTTGAGACATGACCACGGCCACCAAGGTAGCCGTGATAAAAGCCAACCCCGCTCCCGGATTCAGCGAGTGGCACCCGGCTCTTAGGGAAATGTGCAGGGCGGAGATGCACAACTGTCGGATTGCGTTGCGTTCATGCCTTGAACGCATGCCTTGAACGTAGACGCACTTATCGTCCGCATCTGACAGCCAATTCCTCCTCCTGATGAGTGCTTGTTCTTACTCGACAAGCAGGAAACGTAGTCGCGGCACAGCAGATTTATCCTGCTGCCGCTGGACACTGGAATGGTCCGCCGTTCCTGAGTACGTGCCTTAGCACCGACCGTGAGAGTCGTGTGTGCCGATCGCCGTTTCCGGTGGCCCCGGAAACCATTGGTACTACATGAAAAGAATGCTGATCAACGCAACTCAACCCGAAGAGTTGCGTGTAGCGCTGGTAGACGGCCAACGCCTGTTCGACCTGGACATCGAGTCCGGCGCGCGCGAACAGAAGAAGGCCAACATCTACAAAGGCCGTATCACCCGCATCGAGCCGAGCCTCGAGGCCGCATTCGTCGACTTCGGCGCCGAACGCCACGGCTTCCTCCCCCTCAAGGAAATCTCCCGCGAGTACTTCAAGAAGAATCCTGAAGGCCGCATCAACATCAAGGACGTCCTGAGCGAAGGCCAGGAAGTCATCGTCCAGGTCGAGAAAGAAGAACGTGGCAACAAGGGCGCCGCCCTGACCACCTTCATCAGCCTCGCCGGCCGTTACCTGGTGCTCATGCCCAACAACCCGCGCGCCGGTGGCATCTCCCGCCGCATCGAGGGTGAAGAGCGCAACGAACTGCGTGAAGCCCTGAACGGCCTGACCGTTCCAGGCGACATGGGCCTGATCGTCCGCACCGCGGGCCTGGGCCGCAGCTCCGAAGAGCTGCAATGGGACCTGGACTACCTGCTGCAGCTGTGGGGCGCCATCAAGGAAGCCTCCGGCGAGCGCAGCGGTCCGTTCCTGATCTACCAGGAAAGCAACGTCATCATCCGCGCCATCCGCGACTACCTGCGCCAGGACATCGGCGAAGTGCTGATCGACAGCATCGACGCCCAGGAAGAAGCCCTGAACTTCATCCAGCAGGTCATGCCGCAGTACGCGAGCAAGGTGAAGCTGTACCAGGACAGCGTTCCGCTGTTCAACCGCTTCCAGATCGAGAGCCAGATCGAAACCGCCTTCCAGCGCGAAGTGAAGCTGCCGTCGGGCGGCTCCATCGTCATCGATCCGACCGAAGCCCTGGTGTCCATCGACATCAACTCGGCGCGCGCCACCAAGGGCGGCGACATCGAGGAAACCGCCCTGCAGACCAACCTGGAAGCGGCCGAGGAAATCGCCCGCCAACTGCGTCTGCGTGATATCGGCGGCCTGATCGTCATCGACTTCATCGACATGACCCCGGCGAAGAACCAGCGCGCCGTGGAAGAACGCGTCCGCGAAGCCCTGGAAGCCGACCGCGCCCGCGTACAGGTTGGCCGCATCTCGCGCTTCGGCCTGCTGGAAATGTCCCGTCAGCGCCTGCGTCCGTCCCTGGGCGAGACCAGCGGCATCGTCTGCCCGCGCTGCAACGGCCAAGGCATCATCCGTGACGTCGAATCCCTGTCGCTGGCCATCCTGCGCCTGATCGAGGAAGAAGCCCTGAAGGACCGCACCGCCGAAGTTCGTGCGCGCGTGCCGTTCCAGGTTGCCGCCTTCCTGCTCAACGAGAAGCGCAACGCCATCACCAAGATCGAACTGCGCACCCGCGCGCGCATCTTCATCCTGCCGGACGACCACCTGGAAACTCCGCACTTCGAAGTTCAGCGCCTGCGTGATGACAACCCCGAACTCCTGTCCGGCCACGCCAGCTACGAGATGGCCCCGGAAGAGCACGAGGAAGTCCAGCCGGTCAGCGCCACCCGCACCCTGGTTCGCCAGGAAGCCGCGGTGAAGACCGTATCCCCGCAGAGCCCTGCCCCGCAGCAGGCTGCCGCCGAAGCACCGGTCGCTGTCGAAGCCACCAAGCCCATGCCTGAGCCGAGCCTGTTCCAGGGCCTGGTGAAGTCGCTGGTAGGCCTGTTCGCCGGCAGCAAGCCGGAGCCGACCCCGGTTGCCGCCGAGAAGCCCGCCACCGAGCGCAGCGAAGGTCAGGGCGAGCGTCGCAATGGCCGTCAGCAGAACCGTCGCCGCGACGGTCGCGATGGCGGTCGTCGCGATGACGAGCGTAAAGAGCGTGGTCGCCGCGACGAGCGCGGTGAGCGCACTGAGCGCCCGGCCCGCGAAGAGCGTCAGCCGCGTGAAGAGCGTGCCGAGCGTCAGCCCCGCGAGGAGCGCCAGCCGCGCGAAGAGCGTGCCGAGCGTCAACCGCGCGAGGAACGCCAGCCGCGTGAAGAGCGTGCCGAACGTCAACCGCGCGAAGAGCGCCAGCCGCGTGAGGAACGCGCCGAGCGCCAGCCGCGCGAGGAGCGTCAGCACCGCGAAGAGCGTGGTGAGCGCGCCGAGCGTCAACCGCGTGAAGAACGCCAGCCGCGCGAAGAGCGCCAGCCTCGCGGTGAGCGCGCCGAGCGTCAGCCCCGTGAAGAGCGCCAGACGCGCGAAGACCGTCCGGCTCGCGATGCCGCCGCCCTGGAAGCCGAAGAGCTGCCGAACGAGGAGCTGCTGGATCAACAGGACGACGAAGGTTCGGACGACGAGCGTCCGCGTCGCCGCTCCCGTGGCCAGCGTCGCCGCAGCAACCGCCGTGAGCGCCAGCGTGAAGCCGGTGTGGATGGCGCTGAAGGCGCCGAAGGCGAGGTAAATGCCGAAGGCACTGCTGAACAGGCTGCCTCGGACACCCCGTCGCCTGCCGCCATGGTGGCTGCCGCCGCTACCGCTGTAGCCGTTGCTGAAGCCGCCGCCGAGCAGGAGCAGCCCACTGCCCAGGCTCAGGCCGAGGCCCAGCCGCTGGAGTCCGGCGTGGTTGAAGCCGTGCGCACCGAAAGCGCCCTGGAACAAACCATCGAGTTCCTGGCCAAGCCCGCCGAACAGGCTGTCGAGCCGGTAGAAGCTGCCAGCGAGACCGTTGAAGTGGCTGCCGCCGAGCCAGTGGTTGCGGAAGAAGCGTCGGCTCCGGCTGCTGAAACCGTGATCGAAGCCGTCGCCCAGCTGGTCGAAGAGCCTCAGGTGGAAGCTCCGGCGACTACCGAGGAAGCTCCGGCTGCCGCTGCAACTGCTGCCGAAGAAGCTCCAGCCGTTCCGGCCAACGCCACCGGCCGCGCCTCCAACGACCCGCGTGAGCGTCGTCGCCAGGAGCGCGCTGCCCGCGAAGCCGCTGCTGCCGCAGCCGCCGCTCCGCAGGTAGAGCAGGCTCCGGTCGTCGAAGCCGTGGTTGAAGAAGCCGTTGCCGTGGAAGCCGAAGTCGTGGTCGAGCCCGCTGCTGAAGTCACTGTCGAGGCCGTCGAAGCCGAAGTCGTGAACGAAGCCGCTGAAGCCACCGAGCAACCGGCTGCCGAACAGGCTGAAGACGACAAAGCCGAAAAGACCGAGGAAGAAGAAGGCTCCGTGGTGGAAAAACACCACAGCTGATAGCTTCCTGATCTGAAAAAGGGGATGCATCTGCATCCCCTTTTTTATTGTCTTCGCCTTGCGGAGTGCGCATTAGATCCAGCCCGAGGAAGCGGGCACAAAAAAGGGGATGCCAACGGCATCCCCTTCTTCGTTTCCGAAGCACCTCAGTAGAGATTCGGCTCCATCTCCAACTCCACACCGAAGCGCTGGCGGATATCGTCGCGGATGCGCTCAGCCAGTGCATGCAGCTGCGCTCCTGTGGCACCGCCGTAGTTCACCAGCACCAACGCCTGCTGGGCATGTACACCCACCGCACCGTCGCGGAAGCCTTTCCAGCCTGCCTTGTCGATCAGCCAGCCAGCGGCCAGCTTCATCTGGTCATCGCCCTGCGGATAGGCCACCAAGTCACTGTAGCGCTGGCGCAGCACGTCGGTCTGGCCCACCGAAACCACCGGGTTCTTGAAGAAACTACCGGCATTGCCCAGCACCGCCGGGTCCGGAAGCTTCTCGCGGCGGATTGCGCAGATCACTCGCGAGACGTCGGCCGGCGTCGGCGCAGTCACGCCCTCCTCCGCCAGACGCTGGCGCACTGGACCGTAGTCCAGATGCAGTTTCGCGACGCGGCTCAGGGCGAAGCGCACCCGCAGGATCAGCCAACGGCCCGGCTCACGCTTGAAGCGACTTTCGCGGTAGGTAAAGGCGCAGTCCTCGAGGCAGAACTCGCGCAACTCGCCGCTCTCACGGTCCAGCGCGGTCAGGCCGGCGAACACGTCCTTGATTTCGACCCCATACGCGCCGATGTTCTGCATCGGTGCCGCGCCGACAGTGCCGGGAATCAGGCTGAGGTTTTCCAGTCCGCCGAAGCCCTGCGCAAGGGTCCAGCGCACGACGTCATCCCATACCTCGCCAGCTTCCGCCTCGACTACCACGCGCTCGCCGTCGTCGTTGACGACACGCACACCACGGGAAGCCATGCGCAGCACCAGCGCTTCGACGTCACGGGTCAGCAACAGGTTGCTGCCGCCACCGATCACCATCAGCGGCAGGCTCTTTGCGGCGGCGGCGGCGATACCGGCGCGCACCTCGGCATCGTCATGGGCCTGGGCGAACCAGCGCGCCGCGACTTCGACACCGAAGGTGTTATAGGGCTTGAGGGAAATGCGTTCTTGCAGTTGCAGCGTCACAGGCGCCCCTTCACTTCCGTCAGCAGGCCATCGCAGGCCCTTTCCACCAGATCCAGCACGCGCTCGAAACCGTCTTCGCCGCCGTAATACGGATCGGGGACTTCGTCGATTTCCAGCGCGTAGCGACGCAGGAATAGGTCCAGTTCCGCCTTGCCGCTGCTGCCCCGAAGATGCTTGAGGTCGCGCAAGTTGGCGTTGTCCATCGCCAGGACCAGGTCATAGCGGGAGAAGTCAGTGACGTTGACCTGTCGCGCCCGCAGACCCGACAGGTCATAGCCACGGCGCAGCGCAGCGGCGCGGGTACGCGCATCCGGCGCCTTGCCGACGTGCCAATCACCGGTGCCAGCCGAATCGATCTCGATGCGATCCTCGAGGCCTGCTCCGCGGACCTTCTGGCGGAACACGCCTTCGGCGGTCGGCGAGCGGCAGATGTTGCCCAGGCAGACGAACAGGACCTTCATCAGGCCCCCAGGATGCGCCGGACGCGCTCCAGGTCTTCCGGGGTATCGACGCCGGCCTGCGGCGCCTCCAGGGCGTCAGCCACGTGGATACGCACGCCATGCCAGAGCGCGCGCAGCTGCTCCAGGCACTCGGTATCTTCCAGCCAGCACGGGCCCCAGGCCACGAAGTCGCGCAGGAAGCGCGCGCGGTAGGCGTAGATGCCGATGTGGCGGCGGTACGGCACGTTGGCCGGCAGGCTTTCGCGGTCCACCGCGAAGGCGTCGCGCGCCCAGGGCAGCGTGGCGCGGCTGAAGGTCAGGGCCAGGCCGTTCTTGTCGCTGACCACCTTGACGATGTTCGGATTGAACAGCGCGGCCGGGTCATGGATTTCTTCGCACAGGGTGGCAATGCCCGCTTCCGGGTGCGCCGCGAGGTTGGCGGCCACCTGGTCGATGATCGACGGCGGCACCAGAGGCTCGTCGCCCTGCACGTTGACCACGATGGCGTCGTCGGCCAGGCCCAGCGCGTCGGCGACTTCCGCCAGGCGGTCGGTGCCGGAGTTGTGGTCGGCACGGGTCAGCACCACTTGGGCACCGAAGCCCTGGCAGGCGTCGAAGATACGTTGATCGTCGGTGGCGACCACCACCTGGGTGGCCGAGCTCTTGCCGGCCTGCGCCCAGACGTGCTGGATCATCGGCTTGCCGGCGATGTCCTGCAGCGGTTTGCCGGGCAGGCGGGTGGAGGCGAAGCGGGCGGGAATGACGACGGTATAGGCCTGGGTCATGGCGTTACTTGTCCAGACGCTCGTCGACGTTCAGGGTGCGCGCCTCGCCTTCGAGCATCACCGGGATGCCGTCGCGCACCGGGTAGGCCAGGCCGTCGGTCTTGCAGATCAGCTCGGACTTGTCGTCGGTGAGCTTGAGCGGGCCCTTGCACAGCGGACAGGCGAGGATATCGAGGAGTTTCGGGTCCATGGTGCGTTCCTTGAGCTTGAACAGCGAACAATTTGAATGCGGGCGACGCCGGATTGCGACGGCGGATCAGCGGGCGAGCAGGCGCTCGAGCTGAACGTCGAACCAGGCGGCGAAGGCCGGAGACGGCTGCGCTTCGACGGCGAGGTACCACCAGTCGGGCGCGGCGAAGGACCGGCATTTCACCGCGTCCTTCTCGGTCATGACCAGCGGCAGTTCCGGCGTGAAGCGCAGCTGCTCGGCGGTATAGGCCGCATGGTCGGGGAAGGGATGCGGAATCGGCCGCCAGTTTAGCGCCTCGAGCGTTGCGAAGAAACGCTGCGGGTTGCCGATTCCGGCCAGTGCATGCAGCGATTGACCGGCGGGGAAATGCTCGACGCCCCGCCGCTCACCGCTGGCCAGGTTGACCAGGGCAGAAGGTCGCAGGACGAAGGAGAAGGCGCCGGGCGGGTCGGACGGCGAGCCGTTGTGCAGCACGGCGTCGACTTCGGCCAGTCGCTCGGCGGGTTCGCGCAGCGGGCCGGCGGGCAGGCAGCGGCCGTTGCCCAGGCCACGGGCGGCATCGATCAGCACCAGCTCCAGGTCACGGGCCAGGCGATAGTGCTGCAGGCCGTCGTCACAGAGGATCAGGTCCAGCGGCTCTTCGGCCAGCAACGCGCGCACGGCACTGGAGCGGTCCGGATCGATCATCAGCGGCACGCCGCTGCGGCGCACGATCAGCAGCGGCTCGTCGCCCGCCTGGGCCGCCGACTGCTCGGCGCGCACGCGCCAGGGCGTCCGTGGCGGCTTGGCGCCATAGCCACGGCTGACCACGCCAACCTTCAGCCCACGGGCACGGCAGTGTTCGATCAGCCAGAGGATCATCGGTGTCTTGCCGGTGCCGCCCACCGTGATGTTGCCGACCACGATGATCGGTACGGGAGCGCGGTAGGCCGGCCTGGCGCCGGAGAGGAAGTCCTGCCGGCGGCCCTGGGCGACGCGCCGGTAGAGCAGTTCGAGCGGCTTGAGCAGGGCAAGGGCCGGGTGACCCTTGTACCAGGCGTCGAGCAGGCGGTCGGTGAACGCCATCAGGGGGTCTTCTTGTCCGCCCGGGACTCGATGGTGGTGATGCGAAGGTGGGTGAAACCCAGCTTGCCGGCGGCATCCATCGCGGTGACCACGGACTGGTAGTCCACCTTGCCGTCGGCGGTAATCACCACCGGCAGGCTGTTGTCGCCGGCGGATTCACGCTGCATGGCGTTCATCAGGTTTTCCAGGTCATCGCGCGCCAGACTCTGGCCGTTCAGCGCGTAGTGACCTTCGAGGCTGATGGAGATTTCCAGCTGCTTGATCTCGGTGGCTTCGGGCGGCGTGCCGCTGACCGCCTCGGGCAGCTCGACCTTGAGCTGCGACGGCTTGGTGAACGAGGTGGCGACCACGAAGAACAGCAGCAGCACGAAGATCACGTCGATCAGCGACGCCAGGTTGATGAAGACGTCCTCGCGGGCCGCTCCGCCCGCTCTGCGGCGGAATTTCACGCTTTGCCTTCCTCGACGAAGTCGACTTCGCGATCGCCCTGGGTCACTTCCACCAGCTTGATGGCTTCCTGCTCCATGGCGATGACCAGTTCATCGACGCGGCGCAACAGGTAACGATGGAAGAACACTGCCGGGATCGCCACGATCAGGCCGGCCGCGGTGGTGATCAGGGCCTTGGAGATACCGCCAGCGAGCATCGGCGCGTTGGCCATGCCGTCGCCCATGAAGGCGCTGAAGATCTGGATCATGCCGAACACGGTACCCAGCAGGCCGAGCAGCGGCGCCATGGCGGCGATGGTGCCCAGGGCGTTGAGGTAGCGCTCCAGCTCGTGGATGACGCGGGACGCGGCCTCCTCGATGCACTCCTTCATGATCTCGCGACCGTGCTTGGAGTTGGCCAGGCCAGCCGCGAGGATTTCACCCAGCGGGGAAGACGCGCGCAGGTCCTTCAGGGCCTGGCTGTTCATCTTCTTGTCCTTGATCTGCTTCCACACCTGGCCGAGCAGCTGCGGCGGGGCCACACGGCTCAAGCGCAGGGTCCAGAGACGTTCGGCGACGATCGCCATGGCAGCGACGGAGCTCAGCAAGATCGGCAGCATCATCCAGCCGCCAGCTTTGACCAGTTCCCACACAGTGGTGAATCCCCTGAAAAAAAGTGGCGCCACTCTAGCACAGGGGCCGTGGCGAGCCGACCGCCCGAGGCTCAATTTTCCTGCCAGAAATGTGCGCCTTCCCGCACTCCCCGGACCTCGCCATGGGCGCCGAGCATCAGGGTCAGCGCGCCCTGCTCCGCCGTATCCTGAATCCGGATGCCCAGCGCGCGGAAGCGTTCGACGACCGACGGGTGCGGATGGCCATAAGGGTTGTTGGCGCCGCGGGAGATGATCGCCGTCGTTGGCCCGATCGCCCGCAGGAACGCCGACCCGGAGGAGCTGCGGCTGCCGTGGTGCCCAGCCAGCAGCCAGTCGATGCGCTCCCCCGGATGCGCGGCCAGCCACGCCAGCTCGGCGGGTTGTGGCAGGTCGCCGGTAAGCAGGATGCGCTCGCCGTTGGCTTCGATTTCCAGCGCGCAGGAACGGTCGTTGCTTTCCCTGGCGCCCGCCCAGGCCCAGCTGGAGAAGCGAACGCCATCGACCTGCCACTCCTCGATTCCACAGGGACGCGCCTGCAACTCCTCCGGCAGGCGCTCGGGCTCACCGCTGATGACCTGCGCCGGCCGCAACGAGCGCTTCACTGCCACGGCGCCGCCGGCATGGTCGTTATCCGCGTGACTGAGCATCAGCCTATCCAGATGACCGATGCCCAGGCTGCGCAGCGTCGGCACGACCACGCGCTCGCCGATGTCGAATTCGCCGTTGCGCGCCCCAGTGTCGTAAAGCCAGACCTGGCTGCGCGTGCGGATCAGCACCGACAGCCCCTGCCCCACGTCCAGCACGCGGATCTCGGCCATGCCCGGTGCGGGCAACGGGACTGACGGCCAGAACACCGGCACGAACATCGCCAGCCCCAGTGCACGCAATGGGACGCCAGCCGGCGCAAGCAGCAAGAACGCCCCCAGCATCGCCAGCGCCACCGCCCAGGCGGGCGCGGCTACCGGCTGCCAGGCGGGCGCCAGCCCGGCCATCCAGCCCAACAGGCGGAACAGCCACTCCAGCAGGCCGCCCGACACCCAGAGCAGGGCCTCGCCCAGCCAGGGAACGCCAAGCGCCAGACTCCCCAGCAACGCCAGCGGGACGACGACCAACTCGACCCAGGGCACGGCGATCAGGTTGGCGATCACGCCGGAAACGCTCAGCGGCAAACCCAGGGCGATGGACGCCGGCAGCAGACCAACCGCCATCAGCCATTGCGCGCGCAGCCAGGTGCGCCAGGCGGTCCAGCGCCCCAACCGCCCCGAGAAGCCGAAGATCAGCAGCGCCACCGCCGCATAGGACAGCCAGAAGCCCGGCAACAGCACCACCAGCGGCTCGACCAGCAGCACCGCGAGCAAGGCACCGAGCAAGGGCGCCCAAAGCCCGCGATGGCGATAGCGCAGGCGCCACAGCAGGACGATGGAGACCATGACGCAGGCGCGCTGCAGTGGCACCTCGAAGCCAGCCATCAGGCTGTACGCCCAGGCACCGCTTGCAGCCAGCAGGCAGGCACAGGGCAACCACGGGATTCGTGCCGGCCAGCAACCAAAGCGCGCCAGCCCGGCAACCAACGCATAGAGCAGGCCGGCCAGCAGCGAGATGTGCGAGCCGGAGATCACCATCAGGTGCAGGGTTCCGGTGTCCTGCAGGACCTGCCAGTCCGCTGTGGTCAGCCCGGACGCATCGCCCAGCACCAGCGCGGCGAGCGCCCCGGAGCGGCCGTGAGCATCCACCGCGAGCAGTCGTTGCCGCCAGGCTTCGCGCCAGGCGCGCGGGCCGCTGGAACCCACCAGGCGCTGCCCATCCTTCACGCTACCCGTGGCGCCGATGCGCTGGGCGGTGAGCCAGGCTTCGTAATCGAAGCCCGCGCTATTGGCCATGCCGTGGGGGCGCTTGAGCTTCACCGCCAGCCGCCAGCGCTCGCCGCCCTCCACCGGGGGCCCACCGAACCAGGACAGACGCAGCGTGGCAGGGACCTTCGCGCGGGGGCTGGAGACCTCGGCGAGCTGGAAGCGCACCGATGGCCCCGAGCGATCCGGCAGGCCCTCTACCCTGCCCTCCAGCCACAGCGTGCGGCCGTCTAGCTCCGGCGCCAGGCGATCATCCAGCGCCCACTGCGCCGACTGGCAGGCCCAGGCGAAACCGAGCAGGAACAGCCCGACGAAATAGCCGCGGGTGAACAACAACGGCAGCGCGACCACCGCGAGAAGCAGCAGAACCCAGCCGGATGGCAGCGCCGGCATCCAGCGCAGCGCCAGCAACCCCAGGGCCAGCGCGAACATCCCTGTACGAGGCAACGGAGCGACTCCCTGACCCCGGCGCAACCGCCGATCCGATTGGCCTGCGGCGGTTACACACGGACATAGTTGGCAACGAATGACTGTCACCTAGCTAGGCATAATGAGCCGTCGTCCGTCTGCCAGAGATTTCCTCCATGCCGCGCCGAATCTTCAAGCGCTACATGCCCGATCCGGAGAGCATCAGGAACCACAAGGGCCTGCGCTTTCTCGGACCGCTGATCCAGTCGCCCAACCTCTGGCACCTGAATCGCCGCTCGGTGTCCCGCGCCATGGGCATGGGACTGTTCGCCGCGTTCATCCCGATCCCACTGCAGATGCTGCTGGCCGCCTCGCTGGCGGTATGGGTGAGGGCCAACCTGCCGATCTCGGTGGGGCTGGTCTGGCTGACCAACCCGATCACCATGCCGCCGGTGTTCTACTGCACCTACAAGATGGGCGCCTGGGTCATGGGCATTCCGGCGCGCGCCCTGCCCGACCACCTGACCTGGGAATGGATCAGCGGTGAGCTGTCGATGCTCTGGCAGCCGTTCCTGCTGGGCTCGGTGATCTGCGGCATCCTGGTGGGCATCCTCGGCTACCTGCTCACTGAGGGCTACTGGCGCTGGTGGATCGGCCGCAGCTGGCGGCGGCGGCGGGCGCTGCGCAACCTGCAGAACGGCCTGTAGACGCAATCGCCGCCTCGGGCAATCACGGCTTTTCGTGGGAGCGAGTTTGCTCACGAACCATCCTACCGGCGGCTCTGGAGTTGAGTGGGTTCGCGAGCAAGCTCGCTCCTACAGGTACAAAAAAGCCGCCCCAGGGGGCGGCTTTTTCATGGGCCGGTGATCACTCGTACCGAAGCGATTCCGCCGGCTGGGTCGAGGCCGCGCGCCAGGCCGGGTAGAGCGTGGCGAGGAAGCTCATCGACAGCGCCGCGACGCAGATCAGCACGATGTCGCTGATCTGCGGGTCGGACGGCAGGTAGTTGATGAAGTAGATGTCCGAGTTGAACACGTGGGTGCCGGCGACGCGCTCCAGGGTCGAGACAATGGCGGTGACGTTGTACGCCGCCAGCACGCCCAGCACACAGCCGATAACGGTGCCGATCAGGCCGATCACCGTGCCCTGCACCATGAAGATCGCCATGATCTGCTTCGGCGTGGCGCCCAGGGTGCGCAGGATGGCGATGTCCGCGCGCTTGTCGGCCACCACCATGATCAGGGTGGCGATGATGTTGAAGGCGGCGACCGCGACGATCAGCAACAGCAGCAGGCCGATCATGGTCTTTTCCATCTTCATCGCGCTGAACAGGCTGCCCTGGGTGTGGGTCCAGTCCACCGAGCGATAGCCATCGCCCAATTGCCTGGCGATGGCCGCACCGACTTCCGGCGCCTGGAACAGGTCCTTCAGGGCAATGCGCACGCTCTGTACCTGGCCAGGCTGCCAGCGCATCAGGCTGGCGGCGTCGTCTACGTGGATCAGCGCCAGGGTGCTGTCCAGTTCGGCACCGACCTTGAAGATGCCGACCACGTTCAGGCGCTGCATGCGCGGAGTGATACCGCCAGGCGCGGTGCTCGGCTCGGGCACGATCAGCAGCAGACTGTCACCGACGTTGACGTGGAAGCGCCGCGCGGTGATCTCGCCGATGACCACGCCGAACTCGGTGGCCTTGAGGTCGTCGAGGCTGCCGCGAACCATGTGCTGGCCGATGATCGACACCTGGGTTTCCAGCGCCGGATCGACGCCATCGACCTCGATGGGTTGCATCATGCCCTTGTAGGAGAGCATGCCGTCGACTTCGGTGTAGGGCACCGCGCCGACGATCTTCGGGTTCTGCTTGGCCACTTCGGCGACGTGCTGCCAGTTATCCAGCGGGCCGCTGGTCTGCTGCAGCACGGCATGCGGGACCATGCCGAGGATGCGCGAGCGCATTTCCTTCTGGAAGCCGTTCATCACCGAAAGCACCACGATCATGGCCAGCACGCCCAGAGCGAGGCCGATCATCGAGGTCAGGGAGATGAACGAGATGTAGTGGTTGCGTCGCTTGGCACGGGTGTAGCGGGTGCCGATGAAGACGGACAGGGGTCTGAACATTCCGTTATCCCTCAGGCGGCGACCAGCCGGCCCTCCTCCAGGCGCAGCACACGGTCCATCTGCTGGGCGAGGTGAGTGTCGTGGGTCACCACCAGGAAGGCGGTGCGCAGGGACTGCGACAGTTCCAGCATCAGCTCCTGGATGCCGTGGGCGGTGTGCTGGTCGAGGTTGCCGGTAGGCTCGTCGAGCAGTACCAGCTTCGGCGTGTTGACCAGGGCACGGGCGATGGCTACGCGCTGGCGCTCACCACCGGACAGCTCCGACGGCTTGTGGCTCAGGCGATGGCCCAGACCCACGCGCTCCAGCAGCGCAGTGGCACGCTGGCGCGCCTCGGGGATCGGCGTCTTGCCGATCAGCAGCGGCATGCAGACGTTCTCCAGGGCGGTGAACTCGGGCAGCAGGTGGTGGAACTGGTAGACGAAGCCGAGCGCACGGTTGCGCAGCAGGCCGCGTTGTTTCTCGTTCAGCGCCGACAGCTGTTCGCCGGCCAGCCAGACGCTGCCGGTGCTGGGCGTGTCGAGGCCGCCGAGCATGTTCAGCAGGGTGCTCTTGCCCGAGCCGGAGCTGCCGACGATGGCCACGCGCTCGCCGGGCAGCAGCTCCAGTTGCACGCCGGAGAGCACTTCGACCGACTGCGGACCTTCCTCGTAGCGCTTGCCGAGGTCGCGGCAGCTCAGGACGGCCTGGTCGTTGGGGGTCGGCTTACTCATAACGCAGGGCCTCCGCGGGCTGGGTGCGTGCCGCACGCCAGGCCGGATACAAGGTGGCGAAGAAACTCAGGATCAGCGCGGCGCTGCACACCAGGATCACGTCCTCGCTCATCAGCTGCGAGGGCAGGTAATCGATGAAGTAGACGTCCGCGTTGAGGAATTTGTGGCCGAGCAGGCGCTCCAGCAAGGCGATGGCGGAGCTGACATTTAGCGCCGCGAGAACGCCCAGCACGCCGCCGATGAAGGTGCCGATCACGCCGATCACCGTGCCCTGGACCATGAAGGTCGCCATGATCTGCCCCGGCGTAGCGCCCAGGGTACGCAGGATGGCGATATCAGCCTTCTTGTCGGTGACGACCATGACCAGGGTGGAAATGATGTTGAACGCAGCGACCGCGACAATCAGCAGCAGCAACAGGCCGATCATGGATTTCTCCATGCGGATCGCCTGGTACAGGTTGCCGTGGCTGCGGGTCCAGTCGCGGGCGAAGTAGTCGTTGCCCTTCAGGGTGCGGGCGATTTCCCAGGCGGTGCGCGGTGCCTGGAACAGGTCGTCGAGCTTCAGGCGCAGGCCTTCGACCTGGCCTTGCTTGAGGCGGCGCATGCGCGCGGCGTCGTCGATGTGGACCATGGCGACGTAGCCGTCCAGCTCGCCGGCGCCGACATGGAAGGTGCCGACCACGGTAAAGCGCTTCATGCGCGGGAACATGCCGGCCGGGGTGACCGAGACTTCCGGGGCGATGAAGGTGACCTTGTCGCCCAGCTTCACGCCGAGGTTCTTCGCCGCCTTGTCGCCGATGATGATGCCGAACTCGCCAGGCTTGAGGCTGCTGAGCGAACCCTGCTGGAAGAACTGGTCGATGATCGAGACCTTGCTCTCCTCGTTCGGGTCCACGGCGTTGATCAGCACCTTCTGTACCGTGCCGCCGGCGCTGAGCAGGCCCTGCATCTGGATGAAGGGCGCGACTTCCAGCACATTGGGGTGCTGGGTCTTGATCTGCGTGGCGATGCCCTGCCAATCGGAGATCGGCTGGTAGGACTCGACCGTGGCGTGGGGCACCATGCCCAGCACCCGGGTGCGCATCTCGTGGTCGAAGCCGTTCATCACCGAGAGCACCACGATCATCACCACCACGCCCAGCGCGAGGCCGATCATGGAGGTGAGCGAGATGAAGGAAACGAAGTGGCTGCGGCGTTTGGCGCGTGTGTAGCGCGTTCCGATGTAGACGGAAAGGGGTCTGAACATGTGGGGCCGAATGAGAAGGTGAAGAGTGCGTCGGGCGTCAGTTCCATCTGGCGTGCGACTTCCGTGTGGCGAGGCCAGGCAGGCGGCTTTACACTCAGACCATCACTGCTGCCGTGGGTTCGCCATGTCCACTCCAGACGCGGATGACCGCCGCGAATACTATCGTATTGAAGACACGCTCGCATTGGAATTTCGCCCGCTGCGCGAGGACGAAATCCAGTCGGGAGAAGTGCTTCAGGATGATTCCGCGCTGTTCAACCTGCTTAGCGACCTGCACCTGACCGACTTCGAGTCGCAGCACCTGCTGCGCCATATCAACGAGCGAGATCGCCCGTTGGCCAGTTACCTGAAGGTGATGAACAAGCGCATCGACCTGATCGCCCAGGCCCTGACCCAGAGCCTGCTCAGCGAGATCGGCCCGGCGCGCAAGGTCACGCTGTCCGAAGGCGGCATCAATTTCCGCGACGCCCAGCCACTGCCGGTCGGCCAGGATCTGGCGCTGAAGATCGTCCTGCTCCCCCACGGCCTGGGCCTGCTGCTGCGCGCCAAGGTCACCCATTGCCAGCAGCAGCCCGAGGGCGACTACGAGATCGGCACCGAGTTCGAGATGCTCGGCGACGCCCCGCGCCAGTTGCTGGCCCGCCACATCCTCCAGCGCCAGGCATTGGAACGCCGGCAGGCCAAGGCCCGCGAAGAATGAACCCAGGGATATCCATGCGCCATCTGCTGCTCCTGTTGAGCCTTGTCACCCCGCTGCCACTGCTGGCGGATACCATCGAGATACCCGTGGGCAGCCAGGGCGACCCGCACATCGTGCTGCCGGCCCGTGGCGAGAGCCAGAAGGCCGTGCTGGAACGCTTCGGCCTGCCGGACGAGGAGCACCCGGCGGTGGGCAAGCCGCCCATCTCACGCTGGGACTACCGCGAATTCAGCGTCTATTTCGAGAGCGGCGTGGTGGTCGATGCCGTCCGCCAGCACCGCTCGCAAACCCTCAAGGACCTTTCACCGACTCCCAAGGAGCCCCAGTGACTCTGATCTATGGCCATCGCGGCGCCAAAGGCGAAGCACCGGAAAACACCCTGAACAGCTTCCAGCGCTGTCTGGAACATGGCGTGAAGCGCTGCGAACTGGACCTGCACCTGTCCCGCGACGGCGAGCTGATGGTGATCCACGACCCGACGCTCAAGCGCACCACCGGCCGACGCGGCAAGGTCTCCGAGCAACTGGCGGAGGATCTGGTGACCATGGACGCCCGCGTCGGCGGTCCGGGCTGGGTGCGCCCCTGCCCCATCCCGCGCCTGGCGGAGCTGTTCGAGCGCTGCGAGTTCGAGCACTGGCAGCTGGAAGTGAAAAGCGCATCGAAGGATCGGGCTGGCCGCACGGTTCAGGCGATCCACCAGCTGGTAGGCCGTTTCGGCCTGCGCGACCGGATCACCGTGACCTCGAGTTCGCGCACGGTACTGCGCGCACTGGAGGAACTGGCGCCGGAGCTGTCACGCGGGCTGGTGGCCGAATACGCCTGGCTCGACCCGCTGAAGGTCGCCGCGCACTACGGCTGTGATCTGCTGGCGCTGAACTGGATGCTGTGCACCCCGGAGCGCTTGCTGAAAGCGCAGAAGCAGGGGCTGCATGTGTCGGTGTGGACGGTCAACGAGCCGGCGCTGATGCGCCGGCTCGCTGATTTTGGCGTGGATAGCCTGATCACAGACTTTCCCGGTTTGGCCACTGCCACGATCGGGAATCGCTGAGCAGGTTCCCCCCGACCGGCTCAGGCCGCCGGTCGGGGTACTTCAAAAAATCCGGTTCAGGCCGTCGAACGCCGCTACGCGGTAGGCTTCGGCCATGGTCGGATAGTTGAAGGTGGTGTTGACGAAGTACTTCAGGGTGTTCAGTTCGCCCGGCTGGTTCATGATCGCCTGGCCGATGTGGACGATCTCCGAGGCCTGGTCGCCGAAGCAGTGCACACCGAGGATTTCCAGGGTGTCGCGGTGGAACAGGATCTTCAGCATGCCCACCGGCTCGTTGGAGATCTGCGCGCGCGCCATACCCTTGAAGAAGGCCTTGCCCACTTCATAAGGAATCTTCGCCACGGTCAGCTCCTGCTCGTTCTTGCCGATCGAGCTGATCTCCGGAATGGTGTAGATACCGGTCGGCACGTCGTTCACGAAGCGCCAGCCATCGTGCTCGACGATGTTGCCGGCAGCCGAACGACCCTGGTCGTAGGCGGCGCTGGCCAGGCTCGGCCAGCCGATCACGTCACCGGCGGCATAGATGTTCGATACCGAGGTGCGGTAGTTCTCGTCCGTCTCGATCTGCCCGCGGCTGTTGACCTTGATGCCGATGTTCTCAAGGCCCAGGCGGTCAGTGTTGCCGGTGCGGCCGTTGCACCACAGCAAGGCGTCCGCCTTGATCTTCTTGCCCGACTTCAGGTGCAGGATCACCCCATTGTCCAGGCCTTCCACGCGCTCGTAATCCTCATTGTGACGGATCAGCACGTTGTTGTTGCGCAGGTGGTAGCTCAGCGCATCGGAGATTTCGTCGTCGAGGAAGCTCAGCAGTTGGTCACGAGTGTCGATCAGGTCCACCAGCACGCCCAGGCCGCTGAAGATCGAAGCGTACTCGCAGCCGATCACACCGGCTCCGTAGATGATCAGGCGGCGCGGGGTGTGGCTCAGGGACAGGATGGTGTCGCTGTCGTAGACGCGCGGGTGATTGAAGTTGATGTCCGACGGACGATACGGGCGCGAGCCGGTGGCGATGACGAACTGGTCGGCCACCAGGCGCTCGACGGCGCCGCTGGGGGTCACGACTTCAACGGTGCGCTCGTCGACGAAACTGGCGGTGCCGTTGAACATGTCGATGCGGTTGCGCGCGTAGTAGCCGGTGCGCGAGGAGACCTGCTTGGAGATTACCCGCTCGGCGCTTTTCAGCACGTCCGGGAAGGAGAACCAGCGCGGCTCGCCGATCTGGCGGAACATCGGGTTGGTGTTGAACTCGATGATCTGCTTCACCGAGTGACGCAGCGCCTTGGACGGGATGGTGCCCAGGTGCGTGCAGTTGCCGCCGACCACGCGACGGCTGTCCACCACCGCCAGCTTGCGCCCGTACTTGGAGGCGTTCATCGCCGCCCCCTCGCCTGCCGGGCCCGTGCCGAGAATCACCACGTCGTAGTTGTAGACAGCCATGCGTACTCCTTCAGAACAGGCCGGGGCGCTCGCTTGGCGCTCCCGGCAAAACCTCGGCACCACATGCGCCGAGGCGGATCGAAATCATTGGCGCAGCTTAGCCCTGCGGCAAAAGGCTGCACATTAGCGGTTGGTCGGCAGGTAGGCGAATTTTGCCGCCACTACATGCCGTTGCCAGCCTGCGGGCCGCCATCATGCCCGCCGAAGCTTTCATTCAGGCGACGGAAACAGCGCTTCGAAGCGCGTCGTCGCGCGGGTCACGAAGCCCTCGCCCTGACGCACGATGAAGAAGGCCGCCAGCCCATTGTGCTCGGCAAAGGTATAGCCCTCCTCCGGCCCCAGCACCATCAGCAGGGTCGACAGGCCATCGGCGCGCAGAGCCTGGGCTTCCGCCACGGTGACCGCCGCCAGCGCATGCCGGACCGGCGTGCCGGTGCGCGGGTCGAAGGTGTGCGAATAGCGTTGCCCACCCTCCTCGAAATAGTTGCGGTAGTCGCCGGAGGTGGACAGGCCGATGCCATCCAGCGCCACCGAGCGCTCCACCTGCCGCTCGCGCTCGCCGCTGGGCACTTCCAGGGCAATGCGCCACGGCGTGCCATCGGGCTTGCGGCCCACGGCCTTGAGCTCGCCGGTGATTTCCACCAGGTAATCCGCCAGGCCCAGCTCTGCAAGACGCGCACTGACCTGATCCACCGCATAGCCGGCGACGAGGCTGTCAAAGTCCAGTTGCGCATCGACGTCCTTGCACAGCTGATCGCCGTTCAGACCCAGATGCTGATGGCCGACGCGGGTGCGTTCATGCGCTAGCGCGGCGGCATCGGGCACCTTCTCGCTGCGCGACTGCGGGCCGAAGCCCCAGAGGTTCATCAGCGGCTCGACGGTGAGATCGAAGGCGCCGCCGCTCTGTTGCGAAAGCTGTTCGCCGTAGCGCCAGAGCGTCAGCATGTCCGCCGGCAAGGCCATGCAGGTACCGGCTGGCAAGGCGTTGAAGCGGGACACCACGGAGTCGTCGCGGTAGGTGGAGAACTGCTCGTCCAGGCTCGCCAGGATCGTGTCGACCTCGGCCTTGAGCCTGGCTGCGTCCGGCGACTTTCCGGTCGGCACGAACTGCACCGTGTAGCTGCTGCCCATGGTCGGCCCGCCGAAGCGCTCGACGGATTGCCCGCAGCCACTCAGGGCTGCCAGAACCAGTACGATCAACAGGCTTGCACGGGACAAGGTCATCTCCATCAGCCGCCGGGGGCGCGGCGCCGGCATTCTACCGCAAGCACCGGGCGCCACTGTTGCCGCCCTGGCAAAGGTCCATTACCAAAAGAAAACGGGAGCCGAAGCTCCCGTTTCTCAACTGGATCAGGCGCTGGCCTGGCCCGGGGACTTGCGCTTGAACAGGTAGCACACACCCATCAGCACGATCCACACCGGGATCGCGTACACCGACACGTCGATGCCCGGGATCTGCAGCATGATGCCGAGGATGAACACCACGAAGGCCAGGCACAGCCAGTTGCCGTAGGGGTACCACAGCGCTCGGAAGAACGGCTGCACACCCTTGGCCACCATGGCCTTGCGGAACTTCATGTGGGCCAGGCTGATCATCGCCCAGTTGATCACCAGCGCGGCGACCACCAGCGACATCAGCAACTCCAGCGCCTGGTGCGGGATCACGTAGTTGACCACGACACAGGCCAGGGTGATGAAGGCCGAGACGCCGATGGCCAGCAGCGGTACGCCGCGATCATCGACCTTGGCGAAGGCGCGCGGGGCATCGCCCTGCTCGGCCAGGCCGAAGAGCATGCGGCTGTTGCAGTACACGCAGCTGTTGTAGACCGACAGCGCGGCGGTAAGCACCACGAAGTTCAGGATGTGCGCCGCGTACTCGCTGCCCAGCAGCGAGAAGACCTTGACGAACGGGCTGCCGCTGTAGGGATCGCCGGCGCTGTTGATGCTCTGCAGCAGGGCATCCCAGGGGTACAGCGAGAGCAGCACGGCCAGGGCGCCGATGTAGAAGATCAGGATCCGGTAGATGACCTGGTTGATCGCCTTGGGAATGACCTTTTTCGGCTCGGAGGCTTCGGCGGCGGTGATACCGACCAGCTCCAGTCCACCGAAGGAGAACATGATGATCGCCAGGACCATCACCAGGCCCTTCCAGCCATTGGGGAAGAAGCCGCCGTGGGCCCACAGGTTGCTCACCGAGGCCTGCGGACCACCGTTGCCGCTGGCCAGCAGCCAGACGCCGAGCAGGATCATGCCGATGATGGCGACAACCTTGATGATCGCGAACCAGAACTCGGTCTCGCCGAAGGCCTTCACGTTGAACAGGTTGATGGCGTTGATCAAGACGAAGAACACCGCGGCCGTCGCCCAGGTCGGGAAGTCCGGCCACCAGAACTGGATGTACTTGCCGACCGCGGTCAGCTCCGACATGCCCACCAGGATATACAGCACCCAGTAGTTCCAGCCGGACATGAAGCCGGCGAAACCGCCCCAGTACTTGTGCGCGAAGTGGCTGAAGGAGCCGGCAACGGGCTCCTCGACGATCATCTCGCCGAGTTGGCGCATGATCAGGAAGGCGATGAAGCCGCCGATGGCGTAGCCGAGGATCATCGACGGGCCGGCGGATTGCAGCACGCCGGCAGAGCCCAGGAACAGGCCGGTACCGATGGCGCCGCCGAGGGCGATCAGCTGGATGTGGCGGTTCTTCAGACCGCGCTTCAGCTCGCCTTCATGCAGATGTTGTCCATCCATTTGAAGTCTTTCCAGGTTCGGGAATTGGCAGATTTTATTGATGGTTATGGGGGTGCCACTAACGAAAAACGGGAGCCCGAGAGCTCCCGTTTATCTACACCGCCTGAATCAGCGCGGGAAAGCCGGCGGGTTCACGCCAGCCATGTCTTCCATCACGCGGACGACCTGGCAGCTGTAGCCGAACTCGTTGTCGTACCACACGTACAGGACGACGCGGTTGTCGTTGGCGATGGTCGCCTCGGCATCGACGACGCCCGCATGGCGGGAACCGACGAAGTCGGTGGAAACCACTTCCTGGGACGACACGAAGTCGATCTGCTTCTGCAGGTCCGAGTGCATGGCCATCTGGCGCAGGTACTCGTTGATCTCTTCGCGGTTGGTGGCCTTTTCCAGGTTCAGGTTGAGGATGGCCATGGAGACGTTCGGCGTCGGAACGCGGATGGCGTTGCCGGTCAGCTTGCCCTTCAGGACCGGCAGAGCCTTGGCGGCAGCGGTAGCGGCGCCAGTCTCGGTGATCACCATGTTCAGCGGCGCGGCGCGGCCACGACGGCTGCCCTTGTGGAAGTTGTCGATCAGGTTCTGGTCGTTGGTGAACGAGTGAACGGTTTCGACGTGGCCGTTGACGATGCCGTACTGGTCGTTCACAGCCTTGAGCACCGGCACGATGGCGTTGGTGGTGCAGGAAGCGGCGGAAACGATCTTGTCGTCAGCGGTGATGTCGCCATGGTTGATGCCGTGAACGACGTTCTTCAGCGCACCCTTGCCCGGAGCGGTCAGGATCACGCGGTCGATACCCGGGCACTTCAGGTGCTGGCCCAGGCCTTCGGCATCGCGCCACTTGCCGGTGTTGTCGACCAGCAGGGCTTTCTTGATGCCGTACTGGGTGTAGTCGATCGACGCCGGGTCGTTGGAGTAGATCACCTGGATCAGGTTGCCGTTGGCGGTGATGGTGTTGTTTTCTTCATCGATGGTGATGGTGCCGTCGAACGGACCATGCACGGAGTCACGACGCAGCAGGCTGGCGCGCTTGACCAGATCGTTCTCGGCGCCCTTGCGGACGACGATGGCGCGCAGGCGCAGGCCGTCGCCACCACCGGTCTTCTCGATGAGGATTCGGGCCAGCAGGCGGCCGATACGACCGAAGCCGTACAGGACCACGTCGGTGCCTTCGCGGGCGCCGCCGTTCTGCTTGCCGACCACGTCGGCCAGCTCGTCCTTGGTGAACTGCTCGATGCTGCGGCCGTTACCTTCGGTCTTGAACTTGGCAACCATCTTGCCCAGGTCTACCGAAGCTGCGCCCAGCTTGAGCTCGCTCATCGCCTTGAGGATCGGGAAAGTGTCGTGAACCGACAGCCCGCCTTCTTCAGCCAGGCGGTGACGGGCGAAACGGTGCGCTTTGAGGATCGCGATCACCGAACGGTTGATCAGGCCACGGCCGTAGATCGAGGTCACCACGTTGTTGTTACGGTACAGCTGACCGATCAGCGGAATCATGGCTTCCGCGAGGGCTTCACGATCGATCCACTCACCGAGACACTGGTCGGGCTTCTGGGTCACGGGCAATACCTTCCACATGTAGGAGAAGAAAAAAGGGGCTACATTATGACGGCGTGAGCAATCGTCGGCAATCCGCAGCGGTCGTATGACTGACATCCGTCAATCGGGATAGTTACAATCCGACCGGTCAAATTCCTCGACCGGAGCCAAGACTGCCCGTGTCCGTATTGCGTATCCCTACATTGCCGACCGCAGCCGGCAAACAATCCTGGGGCAACCTCCCCGGGGCCGCCCTGAGCCTGGCCATCGCTGAAGCGGCCGGGCCGGCGAAACGTTTCACCCTGTTGCTGACCGCCGACAGCCAGAGCGCCGAGCGCCTGGAGCAGGAGCTGCGCTTCTTCGCGCCGGACCTGCCGGTGCTGCAGCTGCCGGACTGGGAAACCCTGCCCTACGACGTGTTCTCGCCACACCAGGACATCATTTCCCAGCGCGTCGCTACGCTCTATCAGTTGCCCGAACTGCGCCGCGGCGTGCTCGTGGTGCCGATCACCACCGCCCTGCACCGCCTGGCGCCGGCCAAGTTCCTGCTCGGCAGCAGCCTGGTGCTGGATGTCGGCCAGAAACTCGACGTCGAGCAGATGCGCAGCCGCTTCGAGGCTGCCGGCTACCGCTGCGTGGACACTGTCTACGAACACGGTGAGTTCGCCGTGCGCGGCGCGCTGATCGACCTGTTCCCGATGGGCAGCGAGCTGCCCTACCGCATCGACCTGTTCGATGACGAAATCGAGACGCTGCGCACCTTCGACCCGGAAACCCAGCGCTCCATCGACAAGGTGGAGAGCATCCGCCTGCTGCCGGCGCGCGAGTTCCCGCTGCGCAAGGAAGCGGTGACCGGCTTCCGTGGCCGCTTCCGCGAGCGTTTCGACGTCGACTACCGCCGCTGCCCGATCTATCAGGACCTCGCCAGCGGCCTGACACCCGCCGGCATCGAGTACTACATCCCGCTGTTCTTCGAAGATGGCGAGACTTCGACGCTGTTCGACTACCTGCCACAGGACACCCAGGTGTTCTCCCTGCCGGGCATCGAGGGCGCCGCCGAGCAGTTCTGGACCGACGTGCGCAACCGCTATGAAGACCGCCGCTACGACCCGGAACGCCCCCTGTTGCCGCCGGCTGAAGTGTTCCTGCCGGTAGAGGACTGCTTCGCCCGCCTGAAGAGCTGGCCGCGGGTGGTGGTCAGCCCCGAGCCGATCGAGAGCGGCGTCGGCCGCGAGCGCTTCCCCGCGCAAGCGCTGCCGGAACTGGCCATCGAGGCCAAGGCCACCGAGCCGCTGGCGCGCCTGCGCCAGTTCATCGAGCAGTTCGACGGCCGCATCCTCTTTACCGCCGAGTCCGCCGGCCGCCGCGAGGTGCTGCTGGAATTGCTGGCGCGGCTGAAGCTGCGCCCGGTGGAAGTCGAGGGCTGGCCGGGTTTCCTGGCGCATCAGGATCGTCTGGCGATCACCATCGCACCGATGGACGAAGGCCTGCTGCTGGACGCCGACAAGGGCCGGCCGGGCATCGCCCTGGTGGCTGAGAGCCCGCTGTTCGGCCAGCGCGTCATGCAGCGCCGGCGCCGCGAGAAGACCCGCGACGGCGGCGAGAACGTCATCAAGAACCTTACCGAGCTGCGCGAAGGCGCGCCGGTGGTGCACATCGACCACGGCGTCGGCCGTTACATGGGCCTGATTACCCTGGAGATCGACGGTCAGAACGCCGAATTCCTCGCCCTGCAGTACGCCGACGAAGCCAAGCTCTACGTGCCGGTGGCCAACCTGCACCTGATCGCCCGCTACACCGGCAGCGACGACGCCCTGGCGCCGCTGCACAAACTGGGTTCGGAAACCTGGCAGAAGGCCAAGCGCAAGGCCGCCGAACAGGTACGCGACGTTGCCGCCGAACTGCTCGACATTTATGCCCGCCGCGCCGCACGCAAGGGCTATGCGTTCAAGGACCCGCAGGTCGACTACGCCACCTTCTCCGCCGGTTTCCCCTTCGAGGAAACCCCGGACCAGCAGACCGCCATCGAAGCCGTGGTGGCCGACATGCTCGCCGACAAGCCGATGGACCGCCTGGTCTGCGGCGACGTGGGCTTCGGCAAGACCGAGGTGGCCATGCGCGCGGCCTTCGTCGCGGTGCACAGCGGCAAGCAGGTCGCCGTGCTGGTGCCGACCACCCTCCTCGCCCAGCAGCACTACAACAGCTTCCGCGACCGCTTCGCCGACTGGCCGGTGAGCGTGGAGGTCATGAGCCGCTTCAAGTCCGCCAAGGAAGTCGAAGGCGCCGTGGCGCAGCTGGCAGAAGGCAAGGTCGACATCGTCATCGGCACCCACAAACTGCTGCAGGACGATGTGAAGTTCAAGAACCTCGGCCTGGTCATCATCGACGAAGAACACCGCTTCGGCGTGCGCCAGAAGGAGCAGCTCAAGGCCCTGCGCAGCGAGGTGGACATCCTCACTCTCACTGCCACGCCGATCCCCCGCACGCTCAACATGGCGGTAGCCGGCATGCGCGACCTGTCGATCATCGCCACGCCGCCAGCGCGCCGCCTGTCCGTGCGAACCTTCGTCATGGAAGAGCAAAAGTCGGTAATCAAGGAAGCCCTGCTGCGCGAACTGCTGCGCGGCGGCCAGGTGTACTTCCTGCACAACGAAGTGAAGACCATCGAGAAGTGCGCCCGCGACCTGGCGGAGCTGGTTCCCGAGGCGCGCATCGGCATCGGCCACGGACAGATGAACGAGCGCGACCTGGAACGGGTGATGAGCGACTTCTACCACAAGCGCTTCAACGTGCTGGTGGCCTCGACCATCATCGAGACCGGCATCGACGTGCCCAGCGCCAACACCATCCTCATCGAGCGCGCCGACAAGTTCGGCCTGGCCCAGCTGCACCAGCTGCGCGGACGCGTCGGCCGCAGCCACCACCAGGCCTATGCCTACCTGCTCACCCCGCCGCGCAAGCAGATGACCCCGGACGCCGAGAAGCGCCTGGAAGCCATCGCCAATGCCCAGGACCTGGGCGCCGGCTTCGTGCTGGCGACCCACGACCTGGAAATCCGCGGCGCCGGCGAGCTGCTCGGCGACGGCCAGAGCGGACAGATCCAGGCGGTGGGTTTCACCCTCTACATGGAAATGCTCGAACGCGCGGTGAAGGCCATCCGCAAGGGCGAGCAGCCGAATCTCGAACAACCGCTGGGCGGCGGTCCGGACATCAACCTGCGCGTACCGGCGCTGATCCCCGAGGATTACCTGCCGGACGTCCACGCCCGCCTGATCCTCTACAAGCGCATCGCCAACGCCGCCGACGAGGACGGCCTGCGCGAGCTGCAGGTGGAAATGATCGACCGCTTCGGCCTGCTGCCTGACCCGGCGAAGAACCTGATCCGTCTGACTTTGCTGAAACTGCAGGCAGAAAAGCTCGGGATCGTGAAGGTAGATGCCGGCCCACAGGGCGGACGGGTAGAATTCGCCGCCGATACCTGCGTCGACCCGCTGGTGCTGATCAAGATGATCCAGAGCCAGCCCAATCGGTACAAATTCGAAGGGGCCACCCTCTTCAAGTTCCAGGTGCCCATGGAGCGCCCGGAAGAACGGTTCAACACGCTGGAAGCGCTGCTCGAGCGCCTCACGCCACAGACTCATTAAGGACCCTGTGCATGCGCCTGTTCCAACCCTTGCTGCTGTCGCTGGCGCTTCTGTCGCCAGCCGCCTTCGCCGAGCCCTACCAGGTGGAGCTGATCCTCTTCCAGCAGTCCGGCGACGCCGTGTTCGCCAGCCGCCCCGCACCCGACGACTGGGCCAAGGGCGCGCAACCGCCGGGCCCGGACAGCTCGCGCCCCACCGCGATGGACGCCCAGGTGGCCAAGCTCAAGCAGAACGAAGGTTTCCAGGTGCTGATGCACAAGGCGTGGCGCCAGGAAATCGATGCCAACCCGGTGAAGATTTCCCTGACCGAAGGCGCCCAGCGTGATGGCCACTTCCCGGTGGAAGGCACCGTCACCCTCAGCCAGCAGCGTTTCGTGAATACCCAGACCGACTTCTGGATCAACCAGTTCGGCCAGGATGGCCTGCTCGCCGCCAGCCAGCACATGGTCCAGGAAGCCAGCCTGAAGAACAGCGTGCTGACCTACCTCGACCACCCGAGCCTGGGCATGCTGATCAAGGTGACCCCGCTCAACGCCAAGCCAGCCTCCGCCCCGCCGCCCGGCATGGAAGACGAAGCGCCGACCGGCCCGGATGCACCTCAACCGCAACAGGCTCCAGCCGCACCGGCAGACGGTGGCTTCGAAGCCCCACCGCCGGCGCAGCCCGCGCAATAACGAAAAAGCCCGGCATTCGCCGGGCTTTTTCTTGCTCGTCAAAGGAGCGAGCTTGCTTGCAAACCCGCAAGGCACGGCGCCGAGCGATTCGCAGGCATGGCCCGCTCCTACAGGGTGCGTCAGTTCACCAGCACACGCCCCAGCACCTCACGCACCTTGCCAATGCCTTCGTGCAGCGCCTGCTCGATCTCAGCCATGGTGATGATGCCGCTGGACTTGCCGGCCGCCGGGTTCACCACCAGCGACAGGCAGGCGTAGGGCAGGTCCAACTCGCGTGCCAGCGCAGCCTCGGGCATGCCGGTCATGCCGATGATGTCGCAACCGTCACGCTCCAGCTTGGCGACTTCTGCCACGGTTTCCAGGCGCGGCCCCTGGGTCGCGGCATATACGCCATGGCTGCTGTACGCATAGCCCAGCACCTGCAGGGCGGCGATCAGCTTGAGCCGCAGCGGCTCGTCATAGGGATGGCTGAAGTCGATATGGGTAACGTGCTCGATATCACCGGCAAAATAGGTGTGTTCGCGCCCCCAAGTGTAGTCGACGATCTGATGCGGCACGCAGAGATGGCCGCTGCCCATGGCGGCGTGGATGCCACCCACGGCGTTCACCGCAAGGATGGCTTCGGCGCCGGCCTGCTTCAGCGCCCAGAGGTTGGCGCGGTAGTTCACCTGGTGCGGCGGGAAGCGATGCGGGTGGCCATGGCGGGCGAGGAAGAGCACCTCGCGACCGGCGAACTCGCCGCGCTGGATGGCCGCCGAAGGCGTGCCGTAGGGCGTATCCAGCTCGATGGCGTCCTTCAGGGTCAACCCTTCCAGCTGGGTCAGGCCGGTGCCGCCGATGATGGCGTAGACAGTCATGGCAAATCCTTAATCGATCAGTTGTGCGGCGCGCAGATCGCCGACGGCTTGTTGCCAGCGCGGCAGCTGCTTGTATTCAATGCCCGGCCAGGCCTTGGCGCGCATGCGTTGCAGACGTTGCGGCGCGGTGACCTTGAGACGCTGCAGGGCGCTCAGGGCCAGTTCGGCGGAGGCGCGATCATTGCACACCAGACCCATGTCGCAGCCAGCGCTCAGCGCAGCCTCGATGCGATTGGCAGCATCGCCGACCACATGGGCGCCGGCCATGGACAGGTCGTCACTGAAGATCATCCCGTCGAAGCCCAGCTCGCCGCGCAGGATGTCCTGCAGCCAGCGGCGGGAGAAGCCGGCAGGGTTCGGGTCGACCTGCGGATAGATCACGTGGGCCGGCATCAACGCATCCAGCTCGCCGGAGAGGCGCTGGAACGGCACCAGGTCCACGGCGCGAATCTGCTCCAAGGTGCGCTCGTCCTCAGGGATGCCCACATGGGAATCCACTTCCGCCCAGCCGTGGCCAGGGAAGTGCTTGCCGGTGGACGCCATGCCCGCGGCGCGCATGCCACGGATAAAGGCGCCGGCCAGCGCAACGGCGCGCTCCGGATTGCCTTCGAAGGCCCGGCTGCCGACCACGGCGCTGCGCTGATGATCCAGGTCCAGCACCGGGGCGAAGCTCAGGTCCAGCCCTACCGCCAGCACTTCGGTCGCCATCAGCCAGCCGCACTGCTCGGCCAGTCGCTCGGCATTGGCGTTGTCGGCGATGGCGCGCATCGCCGGCAGGCGCAGGAAACCCTGGCGCAGGCGCTGCACGCGACCGCCCTCCTGGTCCACTGCCAGCAGCAGGTCGGGGCGTACTGCGCGGATGGCGGCCATCAGCTCACGCACCTGGCGCGGCGATTCGATATTGCGGGCAAAGATGATCAGGCCACCGACTTCCGGGTGGCGCAGGATCTGGCGGTCCTCGGCGGTAAGCCAGGTGCCGCCGATGTCGAGCATCAGGGAGCCTTGCATGTGCATTCCTTTCAATTCAGTTGCGCCACCTGCCACTCGGGACAGGCGGGTTCTTCGATTCGGACCCGGCAATGGAGCGGCACCTGCGGGAAGAGTTCCAGCAGGTCATCATTGCGCAGGCGGATACAGCCGTGGGACAGCGGCGTGCCCATGGGCTCGCAGTCCGGCGTGCCGTGCAGATAGATGTAGCGGCGGAAGGTATCGACCTCGCCCATCCGATTGCGCCCCGGCTCGCAGCCGCTGAGCCAGAGGATGCGCGAGAGGATCCAGTCGCGGCCGGGAAACGCCTCGTGAAGCACGGCCGTCCAGGTCTCGCCAGTCCAGCGTCGGCCCTTCAGTACCGCGCCTTTGGGCAAGCCATCGCCGATGCGTGCACGGACCTGGTGCAAGCCGCGTGGCGTGCAGCCGGAGCCGTTGCGCTCCCCCGCGCCGTTGGCAGCGCTGGATACCGGAACGCGCACGACAAGACGCCCTGCGGCGAAGCCGTAGAGCATCTGGTCAGCAAGGGAGATATGGAGAAGATCGAGATCAGCCATGGCCGGCTACTGTAGCCGATCGGACCGACGCAGCCCAGCGTGAAGCCGGGCCCGGATCAGACCTTGGCGGGCGCCTGGGCGGCACTCGACTTGGTGCGCGGCTTGAGCTGCGCACCCGCCAGCGAGGGATCACTGACGCCGCTGTCGGCACGCATGCCGGCAGCAAGGAACGGCACCATCAGGCGCATCACCTGCTCGATGGAAGTGTTCACGCCGAAATCGTTCTCGGCCATGGCGCGCAGCGCCTTGATGCCGGACATGCTGAACACCGCGGTACCCAGCATGAAGTGCACGCGCCAGAATAGTTCCAGCGGCGGCAGGCGCGGCGCGGACTCATGCACCAGCAGCATGTAGCGGCGGAATACCTTGCCGTAGACCTCTTCGAGGTACTTGCGCAGGTGGCCCTGGCTCTGGCTGAACGCCAGGCCCAGCAGGCGCATGAAGATCGACAGGTCGTTGCCGCTACGCGGCTTCACCGCCATGGCCTGGACCACGAGCAGTTCGAGCAGCTCCTCCAGGGTGGCGCGCGGCGCATCGGGCTTGGCCTGACGGCGATCCAGCTCCTTCTCGAGGCTGGCGCAGAACGGGCCGAGGAAGCGCGAGAAGACCGCCTGGATCAGCGCCTTCTTCGAGCCGAAGTGATAGTTCACCGCCGCGAGATTCACCCCCGCCTTGCTGGTGATCAGACGCAGGGAGGTTTCGGCGAAGCCTTTCTCCGCGAACAGCTGTTCCGCAGCATCCAGGATGCGTTCGACGGTTTCCGACTGGGCCATGGCTACTCCGCCTGACAAACACTTGTTTGAAACATACGTTTCAGCGTCTTGTATTGTCAAGCAAAGTGCGATGGATTGTTACCAATATCATGGCAATGCGACGAGACGCCTGAATCGATGAGGATCTACAGCAAGACGCCTGCCAACGCCCAAAGGTTACATGCACGAACGTTCCACCGACAGCCGCACCCAATAAAAGCATTGCCAGCCCGCCATCACTGTATATAATTCCAGGCACTGTATAAAAAGCCAGAGTATGGACATGCTGAAGCTCACGCCGCGCCAAGCCGAGATCCTCGCCTTCATCAAACGCTGCCTGGAAGCCAACGGCTACCCGCCCACCCGCGCGGAAATCGCCCAGGAGCTCGGCTTCAAGTCGCCCAACGCCGCCGAGGAGCACCTGAAGGCCCTCGCCCGCAAAGGCGCCATCGAGATGACCCCGGGCGCCTCCCGTGGCATCCGCATCCCCGGCTTCGAACCCAAGGCCGCCGCCAATGACGACGAATTGCCGATCATCGGCCGCGTCGCCGCCGGCGCACCGATCCTCGCCGAGCAGAATGTCGATGACACCTGCCGGATCAACCCCACCTTCTTCAACCCGCCGGCCGACTACCTGCTGCGCGTGCGCGGCCAGAGCATGAAGGACGTTGGCATCATGGATGGCGACCTGCTCGCCGTGCATGTCACCCGCGAGGCGCGCAACGGCCAGATCGTCGTCGCCCGCCTGGGTGAAGAGGTCACGGTGAAGCGATTCAAGCGCGAAGGCAGCAAGGTCTGGCTGCTCGCCGAGAACCCGGAGTTCGCCCCCATCGAGGTCGATCTCAAGGAACAGGAACTGGTCATCGAAGGCTTGAGCGTCGGCGTGATCCGTCGCTGAACAGGAGACACCCATGCAGTACCCGCAGCCGCAGAACCTGCCGCAACTCCCGCTGTTCCAGGAAGCACTCTGGGCAAGCGGTACTGCTCCCCTGCTTCCGGAGCTGATGGAAGAAGAGCCCGTCGCCGATGAAAGCGCCTTCAGCGAGATCGCCCTGCGCGGCCTCCCCGGCCAGTGCCTGATGTTGCTGGCGCCGATGCTCCGCGAGCTGAGCGAGGAAAGTGATTCGCGCTGGCTGACCCTGATCGCTCCGCCGTCCAGCCTGACTCCGGACTGGCTGCGCAAGGCCGGCCTGAACCGCCAGGGCATCCTGCTGCTTCCGGCCCGCGATCAGGCCGCCGCCCAGGCCCTGGCCTGCGAAGCGCTGCGCCTGGGCAACAGCCACACCGTGGTGAGCTGGCTCAATCTCAGCGCGAAAGCGCGCGCGCAACTGTCCCGCGCCGCCGTTGCCGGCCAGGCGCAGAGCCTGAATATTCGTCTGGGTTGATCTGATCGGGAAGCTTCGCCGCGAACGCGGCGAAGCGGAAGAACTCAATGCAGGACGCGCGGACCTTCGTCGTCCATGCTCATGTCACCGCCTTCGGCGAGACGGCCGGCCATCTGTACACCCACATTGAACATCGCCTTGGCGATCTCGATGTGCTGGCCCTGCAGGAAGCCCTTGGCATCGGCGGAGAACTCCAGGGTCACCAGCGCCTCCTCCTCGTCCGCACGACGCAGCACGATACGCCCGTCAGGCAGCTCGACAATTTCCAGAAATGAGGTTGGCATAGCGACGTTCTCCACAGCAGAACGCGTAGTGTAACAGCCACACCCGCCACACCCTAGCCAAAGCTTGCGCGGACCGACCGGAAGGCCGGCGGGTTGTGATGCAGGGATCAGAGCTCGGTAAGCGATGCGCGGAAGCGCAGCACCAGGTCCTTCAGGGATTTGCGCCAGGTTTCCAGCTCGTCATTGCCCAACTCGGCTGGCGCCTCGTCGTCGACATTCACCGCCTGGATCAGAGGCTGGGTCGGATCAACCTTGGCTTTCCTCGGCTCGCTCGGCGGCTGGAACAACGCGGCATAGGCGGCCAGCAGGCGACCCAGCCAGGCTTCCGGCGATTGCGCCAGCTCGACCATCTCCGCCAGCTCCGGGCTTGGCGCGGCAGCCAGTACCTCGGCATTCAGCAGCATATCGACGCGCGGCGCGCCGGCCTGGGGCAGGCGGTAGTAGCCAGCGATCTCATGGGCTACGCCCAGCACCGCTCCGTAGAGATGGAACAGCGCCGCTTCGCGTTCAGCCTGGATGCGCGCCTGGGCATTCATCGCACGCGCCGCTTCGGCGCTGCGCCAGGCTTCCAGGGCAAGGCCGGCGAAGAACAGCTTCTGGTTGGTACGGGTATAGAGTTCGTTCGCCATGACCGGGCCCTCTGCAGTCGACTTCGGCAGTATAAGCACGCCCCGCCTCAGCGGGGCGCGCCTTCCATCAGCGCTTGTCTTCGACCTTCCACTTGCCACCGTCGAAGAACGCGCGCCAGCCGGTGGGCTTGCCATCAACCTCGGACTGTACGTACTGCTCCTTGGTCTTGCGGCTGAAACGGATTACCGCCGGGCGGCCATCCGGGTCTTTCGCGGGAGCTGCGAGCAGGAAGTGGTACTTCGGATCCAGCTCTTCCTTGTGCGGCACCAGCTCGGCAACCAGCGGAGCACGGGTCTCGCGGTTCTTCGGGAACTGGCTGGCGGCCAGGAACAGGCCGGAAGCGCCGTCACGCAGTACGTAGATGTCGTCCACCTTCTCGCACTTGAGTTCCGGCATGCGGATGGCATCCATCTTCGGCGGCGCGGGCTCGCCGCTTTTCAGCAACTTGCGGGTGTTCTTGCAGGTCGGATTGGTGCAGCCGAAGAACTTGCCGAAGCGGCCGGTCTTGAGTTGCATCTCGCTGCCGCACTTGTCGCATTCCAGGCTCGGGCCTTCGTAGCCCTTGATGCGGTACTGGCCTTCCTCGATCTCGTAGCCGGCGCAATCCGGGTTGTTGCCGCAGATGTGCAGCTTGCGTTTCTCGTCGACCAGGTAGGCGTCCATCGCGGTGCTGCAGATCGGGCAGCGGTGCTTGCCGCGCAGTACGCGGGACTCGGATTCGCCCTCGTCATCCGCGGCGATTTCGTCGCCCGGAATCAGGTTGACCGTCGCCTTGCAGCGCTCTTTCGGCGGCAGGCTGTAGCCCGAGCAGCCGAGGAACACGCCGGTGGAGGCGGTACGGATCATCATCGGCCGGCCGCACTCGCGGCAGGGGATGTCGGTCAGGGTCGGCTGGTTGGCGCGCATGCCGTCGTTGGAGGCTTCGGCCAGATCGAGCTTCTTGCGGAAGTCGCCGTAGAACTCGTCCAGCACGTTTTTCCAGTCGCGCTCGCCCTGGGCCACGTCATCGAGGTTCTCTTCCATGCCGGCGGTGAAGCCGTAGTCCATCAGGTTGGAGAAGCTCTCGTTGAGGCGGTCGGTGACGATGTCGCCCATCTTCTCCGCGTAGAAGCGGCGGTTGTGGGTGGTGACGTAGCCGCGCTCCTGGATGGTGGAGATGATCGCCGCGTAGGTGGACGGGCGGCCGATGCCGCGCTTTTCCAGCTCCTTGACCAGGCTGGCTTCGGAGAAGCGCGCTGGCGGCTTGGTGAAGTGCTGGCTCGGATCGAGCTTGAGCAGCTTCATCGCGTCGCCCTGGTTCATTTCCGGCAGGACGTCATCCTCGCCCGGCTTGCTCTGCTGCGGCAGCACCTTGGTGTAGCCGTCGAACTTGAGAATGCGACCCTTGGCGCGCAGCTCGAAGTCACCGGCAGCCGCGCTGACGGTGGTGGACAGGTACTCGGCCGGCGGCATCTGGCAGGCCACGAACTGGCGCCAGATCAGGTCGTACAGGCGCTCGGCATCGCGCTCCATGCCCGACAGCTGGGTCGGACGCAGGTTGACGTCGGAAGGACGAATCGCTTCGTGAGCTTCCTGGGCGCCTTCCTTGCTGGAGTAGAAGTTCGGCTTGGCCGGCAGGTATTTCTTGCCGAACTCGCTGTCGATGAAGCCGCGCACCATGTCGATGGCGTCGGCCGACAAGTTGGTCGAGTCGGTACGCATATAGGTGATGTAGCCGGCTTCGTAGAGACGCTGGGCCATCATCATGGTCTTCTTCACCCCGAAGCCCAGGCGGTTGCTCGCGGCCTGCTGCAGGGTGGAGGTGATGAACGGCGCCGAGGGCTTGCTGGATGTCGGCTTGTCTTCGCGCTTGGCGATGCTGTAGCTGGAGGCCTTGAGCTTCTCCAGGGCAGCGGTGGCCTGGGCTTCGTTCAGCGGCTTGAAGGCTTCGCCCTTCTCGCGCACGACTTCGAAGCGGACCTTGTCGTTCTTCGGCGTGCCGAGGTCGGCATGCACTTCCCAGTACTCTTCCGGAACGAAGGCGCGGATCTCGCGCTCACGCTCGACCACCAGCTTCACCGCCACCGACTGCACGCGGCCGGCGGACAGGCCACGGGCGATCTTGGCCCACAGCAGCGGCGAGACCATGTAGCCCACCACGCGATCGAGGAAGCGGCGTGCCTGCTGGGCATTCACGCGATTGATATCCAGCTCGCCGGGCTGGGAGAAGGCCTCCTGGATGGCCTTCTTGGTGATTTCGTTGAAGACCACGCGCTTGTAGCGCGAGTCGTCGCCGCCGATGGCCTCGCGCAGGTGCCAGGCAATGGCCTCCCCTTCGCGGTCCAAGTCGGTTGCGAGATAGATGGTGTCGGCATCCTTGGCCAGGCGGCGCAGCTCCTCGATCACCTTTTCCTTGCCGGGCAGGATCTCGTACTTGGCCTTCCAGCCGTGCTCCGGATCGACGCCCATGCGGGTGACGAGCTGGCGCTTGGCCTTCTCCTTCGGCGACAGGGCCGGCGCCTCGGCAGCGGTCTTGCGCGTTTTTGCCGCAGGCTCCTTCGACGCGGACGAGCCGCTGGTGGGCAGGTCGCGGATGTGGCCGATGCTCGACTTCACCACGTACTGGTTGCCCAGGTACTTGTTGATGGTCTTGGCCTTGGCCGGTGATTCCACGATGACCAGCGATTTACCCATGGATCGGAATATTCCTGCGTCGAAAAGATGAATTTATAAGGAGGGAGGAGCTAGGAGCGGCACCGCTATATATAGTGGCGGTCGCGCCAAGGTCAAGCTTGGGTTTCGCCGGACGGGCCGGTCTGAAGACCCAGCGGATCGTTTTCGGCGCTCACCAGAGCGAAGCGCGGAACGTTCTCGCCATTCACTTCCACCGCCTCGGTGAACATGCTCAGCGGGCGTACCCAGAGGCCGAATTCGCCGTACAGCGCCTGGTAGATCACCAGCTCTTCCTCGGTCTCCGAGTGCCTGGCGACGCCGAGAACGCGGTACTGCTGTCCCTTGTAATGTCGATACAGTCCGGGCTGCAAGTGCATGTCGGTTCTCCCTCGGCCGGCCAAAAGGCGGCGATTGTGCTCATTGCGCGGCCGTCGGGCAATCCCCGCCCGACAAAAACGAAAGCCGGGGCACAAGGCCCCGGCTCTCCCATCGACGAAAGCTTAGACGCGTTCGAAGACGGTGGTGATGCCCTGACCGAGGCCCACGCACATGGTGGACACGCCCAAGGTGCCACTGTTCTGCTTCATCACGTTCAGCAGGGTGCCGGAGATACGCGCACCGGAGCAGCCGAACGGGTGACCCAGGGCGATGGCGCCGCCGTGCAGGTTGACCTTCTCTTCCATCTTGTCGAGGATCTTGAGGTCCTTCAGCACCGGCAGGGCCTGTGCGGCGAAGGCTTCGTTGAGCTCGAAGAAGTCGATGTCGTTGATGGTCAGGCCGGCGCGCTTGAGCGCCTTGTTGGTCGACGGAACCGGGCCGTAGCCCATGATCGCCGGATCAACGCCCGCCACAGCCATGGCGCGAACCACGGCCATCGGCTGCACGCCGAGGTCCTGGGCGCGCTGGGCGCTCATGACGATCATGCAGGAAGCGCCGTCAGTGATCTGCGAGGAAGTACCCGCCGTCACGGTGCCGCCCTTCGGGTTGAAGGCCGGCTTCAGGGCCGCCAGGCTTTCCAGGGTGGTTTCCGGACGGATGGTTTCGTCGAAGTCAAAGACCTTCAGGAAGCCGTTCTCGTCGTAACCTTCCATCGGGATGATTTCGTCTTTGAACTTGCCTTCCTGAGTCGCTTTCCAGGCCAGCTGGTGCGAACGCACGCCGAACTTGTCCTGCGCCTCGCGGGTGATGCCGTGCATCTTGCCCAGCATTTCGGCGGTCAGGCCCATCATGCCCGACGCCTTGGCGGCGTACAGGGACATGTGCGGGTTCGGGTCGACACCGTGCATCATGCCGACGTGGCCCATGTGCTCCACGCCGCCGATGACGAAGACGTCACCGTTGCCGGTCTGGATCGCCTGCACGGCAGTGTGCAGGGCGCTCATGGACGAGCCGCACAGGCGGCTGACGGTCTGGCCGGCGCTGGTGTGCGGGATCTGGGTCATCAGCGACGCCATGCGTGCGATGTTCCAGCCCTGCTCCAGGGTCTGGTTCACGCAACCCCAGATCACGTCCTCGACTTCCGCCGGGTCGATCTTCGGGTTGCGCTCCAGGAGCTTGCTGATCAGGTGCGCGGACATGTTCTCCGCGCGGGTGTTGCGGTGCATGCCACCCTTCGAACGGCCCATCGGGGTGCGGCCGAAGTCGACAATGACGGCGTCTCTCGGATTCAGGCTCATAAATTCACTCTCGCTCTATTCGTTGCGCACTCAACCGAAGAACTTCTGGCCGTTCTTGGCCATTTCACGCAGCTTCGCGGTCGGGTGGTACAGCGCACCCAGGTCGGCGTACTTGTCGGCCAGTGCGACGAATTCGGCCACACCGATGGAGTCGATGTAACGCAGGGCACCGCCACGGAAGGGAGGGAAGCCGATGCCATAGATCAGGCCCATGTCGGCCTCGGCAGCGGTTTCGACGATGCCGTCTTCCAGGCAACGCACGGTTTCCAGGCACAGCGGGATCATCATGAAGTTGATGATGTCCTCGTCGGTCAGCTCGCGCTGCTCGGTGACGATGGACTTCAGCAGCTCATAAGCCTGCGGATCGGTGACTTTCTTCGGCTTGCCGCGCTTGTCGGTCTCATAGGCGTAGAAGCCCTTGCCGTTCTTCTGGCCCAGGCGGTTGGCGTCATACATCACGTCAACGGCAGTCTTGCCTTCCACGGCCATGCGGTCCGGGAAGCCTTCAGCCATCACGTCACGGCCGTGGTGGCCGGTGTCGATGCCGACCACGTCGGACAGGTAGGCCGGGCCCATGGGCCAGCCGAACTTCTCCATGATCTTGTCGATGCGCACGAAGTCCACGCCGAAGCCCAGCAGCTTGGAGAAGCCGCCGAAGTACGGGAACAGCACGCGGTTGACCAGGAAGCCGGGGCAGTCATTCACCACGATGGGGTTCTTGCCCATCTTCTTGGCGTAGGCCACGGTGGTGGCCACGGCGACGTCGCTGGACTTCTCGCCGCGGATGACTTCGACCAGGGGCATCATGTGCACCGGGTTGAAGAAGTGCATGCCGACGAAGTTTTCCGGACGCTTGAGCGCCTTGGCCAGCAGGTTGATGGAGATGGTGGAGGTGTTCGACGCGAGAACCGCATCTTCCTTCACTACGCCTTCAACTTCGGCCAGAACGATCTGCTTGACCTTCGGATTCTCGACCACGGCTTCGACGACGATGTCGACGTTGCCGAAGTCGCCGTAGGACATGGTCGGGCGAATGGCGTTCAGGGCCTCGGCCATCTTGGCCGGGGTCATGCGGCCTTTTTCGACGCGCTTGCCCAGCAGCTTCGAGGCCTCGTTCAGACCCATCTGGATACCCTCTTCGCGGATATCCTTCATCAGGATCGGAGTGCCCTTGGAAGCGGACTGGTAGGCGATGCCGCCACCCATGATGCCGGCGCCCAGTACGGCGGCCAGTTTCACGTCTTTGGCGATCTCGTCGTACTGCTTGGCCTTCTTCTTCAGGTCCTGGTCGTTGAGGAACAGGCCGATCAGGCTCTGCGCAACCGAGGTCTTGGCCAGCTTCACGAAGCCCTGGGCTTCGATTTCCAGCGCCTTGTCACGACCGAAGTTGGCGGCTTTCTGGATCGACTTGATCGCTTCGACCGGAGCCGGGTAGTTCGGGCCGGCCTGGCCTGCGACGAAGCCCTTGGCGGTTTCGAAGGCCATCATCTGCTCGATGGCGTTCAGCTTGAGCTTTTCCAGCTTCGGCTGACGGCGGGCCTTGTGGTCCAGCTCGCCAGCGATGGCGCGCTTGACCAGGTCCAGGGCGGCGGCTTGCAGCTGCTCCGGAGCCACAACGGCGTCGACGGCGCCGACTTTCAGCGCGTCTTCAGCACGGTTTTCCTTGCCCGAGGCGATCCACTCGACGGCGTTGTCGCAACCGATGATGCGCGGCAGGCGAACGGTGCCGCCGAAGCCCGGGTAGATGCCCAGCTTCACTTCCGGCAGGCCGACCTTGGCGGTGGCGCTCATGACACGGAAGTCGGCAGCCAGGCACATTTCCAGACCGCCGCCCAGGGCGATGCCGTTGATCGCGGCTACGGTCGGAACGTTCAGGTCTTCGAAGTCGCTGAAGATCTTGTTGGCTTCGAGGTTGCCGGCCAGCAGCTCTTCGTCAGGCAGCTTGAAGTTGTCGACGAACTCGGTGATGTCGGCGCCGACGATGAACACGCCCTTGCCGCTGGTCACGATCACGCCCTTGACGGACGCATCGGCCTTGATGGTATCGACTGCTTGACGCAGTTCATTCAGGGTGAGTCGGTTGAACTTGTTGACGGACTCGCCCTTGAGGTCGAAATTCAGTTCGACGATGCCGCTCTCAAGAGCCTTAACCGTGATGGCTTTACCTTGGTAAATCATCAACTGATCTCCACGCTAGGGAAGCTTGAAATCACACGTCGGACACCGTGTATCGGGACCGTTCGGCAGTGCCGAGGTTAGTCCCAAAGCTTGCGGCACACCCGCCGACGCGATAGCCGGGGCGTTATGTTGGATCCTTCGCACGTGGCAAACGATCGATTCATACGCCCGTTTGATTTGGGTGCGCCCACCTTCTAGCAAAAGCCAATGCTTGTCAATCGGCGAGACGTAACAGTCGCAAAGCGGCCGGGGCGTCTGGGCCGGAGCATTCAGCGCAACCCTGATGACCCATTCACCACGCCTATCGTGACAATTGTTACCTGGCACCGACGTCCCGACAGCCACTGTTCAAACCCCATGGCCCGCGCTAGAGTCGGGCGCAATGGCGATCTGCCTTCTGCCAACACCGGCAGACGCCTGGAACCTGTGGAATACAAAACAACAAGAAGCCCATGGCTCCAAGGAGTTGGAACGATGCCCAGCCGTCCGCTAGTGCGTCTGCTGTCTGCGCTCGCGCTCACCGCCCTGCCCCTCATCGCTGCCGCCGACGCCGCCAGCGACCTGCTCAATGTCCACCAGACGCGCCTCGCCGCCCAGCGCAGCCTCGGCGACTTCTTCATGTTCAATGCGATGGAGGGCGACCAGAAGTACGCCAGGATGGTCGAGGCCTCGTCTCAGAGCGCCACCGATGCCCTGGGCAAGCTCGGGGAAATGCCCGGCAACGAATCGAAGAAGCTCAAGAGCGAGCTGCAGGACGAATGGAAGGCCTATGCGACCCAGTTGCACACGCTCACCGGCGCGCTGGACAAGAGCGGCTACACCGACCTGCAACCGGTGGCTGACCTCGCGGCGCAGAACCGCAAGCTGCTGGACACCGCAGAGCAGCTCTACGCGAAAATCCAGGAGGAAAGCGGCAGCAGGGTCCCGCCGCTGACCCAGCAGACCCGAGAGCAGAGCCTGCTGATGCAGGACATTGCGGTGGACTACGCCTCGCGCAACGCCTCGGTGGGCGCCAGTTTCTTCGGCGGCGGCGAGGAGCGTCCGCTGGACGACCTCGCCAACCGCTTCGCGATCAACCTGGTGAAGCTGCAGCAGGCGCCGCAGACCACGCCGGAGATCGGCCAGGAGCTACGCGGCGTGGCAATCAAGTGGCGCTACATCGAGAAATCGCTGCAGAACTACAACCAGAACAGCGTGCCCTTCCTGATCAACAAGTACTCCGACCGCATCATCGAAGACCTGGAGAAAGTCTCCGGTCTGTATGCCGCGCAGCAGAGCTGATCGCCTCAGGCATGCTGTTTAACGAAGCTGGCGACCCGCTCGAGGTCGCTGCTGTCGCCCCGCTCGCCCCAGTACAGCGCGAGGAACTGGGGTGTCGCCTCGACCTTGTAGACATCCTTTGGCAGGCTGGCCAGCGCCTGGGCCAGCTCGGCAGGGGCGCTCGCCTCGCGCCAGCGATCCAGCCAGACGCCCGGCTCGCTCTGCCAGTAGCACCAGACGTCGCGGTTCTTCCCGCGAGCGCGGTGGTACTGCGCACACTGGCGCGGTGGCTGCCGCTCCAGCCAGTGAGGCCACTCCTGCTGCGCCATCTGCATGGCCAGGCCCAGGCGTCGCGCCTGCAGGCGCAGGTCCATCTGCCCGCGCTGGCCGCGCGAAGGGATCAGCCAGGTCAGCGGGCTGAGCACCAATGCAATGAGCAGGATTACCATCCACGTGGTCATATCGGTTATACCGGTCAAACAGGTCAAGCACGGCCATTGGGGCCATACTGATTAATAACGAGTCCCCCGGAGGAGACGCTCATGCCCTACCAACACATTCTGGTCGCCGTCGACCTTACCGAAGAATGCGATCCGGTGATGAAGCGGGCGGTCGCACTAGCCAAGGCCAACGATGCCCGGCTCTCGGCGGTGCATGTGGTCGAGCCCATGGCCATGGCCTTCGGCGGCGACGTGCCGATGGACCTGTCGATGCTGCAACAGCAGCAATTCGACCAGGCCAAGGAACGCCTGCACCAGTTCACCCTCACCTACGCCGAAATCACCAGCTCCCAGTGCCACTTGGTCTACGGCCAGCCGCGCCAGGAAATCCACCGCCTCGCCGATGAGCAGGACTGCGACCTGATCGTCGTCGGCAGCCACGGCCGCCACGGGCTCGCCCTGCTGCTGGGCTCCACCGCCAACGACGTGCTGCACGGTGCGCCCTGCGACGTCCTCGCCGTGCGCCTGCAGAAAACCAGCTGAGCCAACCCGAGTAGACGGGGCGGGCCCTGCGGGGCCCGCTTCGCTTCAGGCCCCGAGCATGTCCCCGCTCATCAGCAGCGGCCGCACCTTCTGCAACTGCGCTTCCAGCGAATAGCTCATGCTCGACGCCATGGAGAAGAAGCTGAGGAAAGCCTTCAGATTCGAGTCACCGTCGCAGGTCTCGTGAATCCGCTGCCAGAACGCCTGGTTCACCAACTGCAACTGCTGGAACTGCTTCACCAGCCCCTTCAATTCCCAATCCGCATGCCGCCCTTCACGGAAGTTGAAGTACTGGCGCATCAGGTACAGCGACACCGCGCGCAGGATGAACTCCTGGTTGCTGGCGAACGGCAGGTGCTGCTGCGCCATCGGCTTGAGCTTGCCCAGCAGCGGGCAGGCACTGGTGGCCATGATCACCCCGAGCAGCGCGCGCAGGCCCTCTTCCAGCCCCGCGTGCTTGATGTACTCGCGCTCCGGCGTGCGGACCTGCACAGAGACCTTCTTGAAGGCCGGCAAACCACGGAAATCCTCGATCACCCGGTGCAGGTCCACCGCCGCCGGGCAGTGGCTGTACTGCGCCGGGTTCAGCGGGCAGTTGCTGCAACGGTTGTTCTCCAGGCGCGTCCAACGCGGGGTCTGGGCGGCTATCTCGGCGTCGTACTGGCGCTCCAGCTCGATGCGGTAACTGAACTCGTGCTCATCATCCAGGGTGATGCGGTACTCGATTGCCATTCGGCCATCCCTAACAGTCTTTGATCAGCGCTACGCACGGGCACATCACCTGACCGAACGGATCACTCTTCCAGTTCGGCCCAGCGTTCGATCAGTTGGTCCAGCTCCCCTTGCAGCGACCCCAGGCGATCCAGAACAGCCTGCGCCTCGCTCGGCGGACGCTGGTAGAAATTCGGCGCCGCAGTTTCTGCCTGCAGCGCGGCCATTTCTGCCTCCAGAGCGTCGATCTGCCCGGGAATGGCCTCCAGCTCGCGCTGCAGCTTGTAGCTCAGTTTCTTCTTCGGCGCCGCCGCTTCCACCGCAGCAGCAGGTGCGGCAGCAGGCTCTTCGGCGACAGGTGCGGCAGCGGGCTTGTCGCCCTTCTCCTCACCCACGCCGAGCAACTTGGGCGATCCGCCCTGACGCAGCCAGTCTTGGTAGCCACCGACGAATTCGCGCACGCGCCCCTCGCCTTCGAACACCAGGGTGCTGGTCACCACGTTGTCGAGGAAGGCCCGGTCGTGGCTGACCATCAGTACGGTGCCATCGAAGGTCAGCAGCACCTCTTCCAGCAGTTCCAGGGTTTCCACGTCCAGGTCGTTGGTCGGTTCGTCCAGCACCAGCAGGTTGGCCGGCTTGCTGAACAGTTTCGCCAGCAACAGGCGTGCCCGTTCGCCACCGGAAAGCGCCTTCACCGGGGTGCGGGCGCGCTGCGGGGAGAACAGGAAGTCGCCCAGGTAGCTGAGGACGTGGCGATTCTGCCCGTTGATCGTGATGAATTCGCGACCTTCGGAAATGTTGTCGATGACGGTCTTTTCCGGCTCCAGCTGGTGACGCAGCTGGTCGAAATAAGCCACTTCCAGTCGGGTGCCCTCCTTGACGCTGCCCGAAGTCGGCTGCAGGTCGCCCAGGAGCAGCTTGAGCAGCGTGGTCTTGCCGGTACCGTTGGCGCCGAGCAGGCCGATACGGTCGCCGCGCTGCAGCACCAGGGAGAAATCACGGATCAGCGCCGGGCCGCCCGGGTGGGCGAAGCCGGCCTTCTCAACGACGATCACCTGCTTGCCCGACTTCTCGGCCGTCTCCATCTGGAAGCTGGCCTTGCCCTGACGCTCGCGGCGTTCGGCGCGTTCATTGCGCATCGCCTTCAGCGCGCGCACGCGGCCTTCGTTACGGGTACGGCGGGCTTTGATGCCCTGGCGAATCCACACTTCCTCCTGGGCCAGGCGCTTGTCGAACAGTGCGTTGGCCGCCTCTTCCGCCGCCAGCTCCTGCTCTTTGTGGACGAGGAAGCTGGCGTAATCGCCGTTCCAGTCGATCAGGTGGCCGCGGTCCAGCTCGAGGATGCGGGTCGCCACGGCCTGCAGGAAGGAGCGGTCGTGGGTGATGAACAGCACGGCGCCAGGGAAGTCCGCCAGGGCGTTTTCCAGCCAGGCGATGGCGCCGATGTCCAGGTGGTTGGTCGGCTCGTCCAGCAGCAGCAGGTCAGGCTCGGCCACCAGCGCCTGGGCCAGCAGCACGCGGCGGCGCCAGCCGCCGGAGAGTTCGGCGAGGGTCTTGTCGGCCGGCAGCTGCAGGCGGCTCAGGGTGGTGTCCACCAATTGCCCCAGGCGCCAGCCATCGCGGGCTTCGAGGTCCTGCTGGACTCGCGCCAGCTTGTTCAGATCCTCTTCGCTTTCGATGTGCATGCTCAGGTGGTGGTACTGCGCCAGCAGCTCACCGACTTCGGCCAGGCCTTCGGCGACCACGTCGTAGACGGTGCGGTCGTCGGCGCGCGGCAGTTCCTGCGGCAGCTCGCCGATCTTCAGCGAGGGGGCGCGCCAGATATCGCCGTCATCGGGCTTCTGCTCGCCCTTGACCAGCTTGAGCATGCTCGACTTGCCGGTGCCGTTGCGGCCAATGATGCAGACCCGCTCACCGCGAGCGATCTGCCAGGACACCTTATCCAGCAGCGGAGTGGTGCCGAAGGCGAGGGACACGTCGGTTAACTTGAGCAGGGTCATGAGGGCATCTTCCGTAAAACAGGGCGCGCAGTTTAAGGGAAAGCGCGGAAAAGTCAGAGGGGGGCGGACAAAGTGCAGGGGCGAGACATTCGTCCGCCTTTGAGCCAGGCAGCCCTGGTGGCGCTTTCACCCCCCGCGCGCAACAGGCTAAGCTACCCGGCAGCGGGCGCGCGCCATCCAGCGCCCACCGATCATCTTCCCGGAAGAGCCATGCGCGGTCGCCTTTTCTCACTGTTTTCCTGCCTGATCCTCAGCCTGTCCGCTTCGACAGCCAACGCAGCGTCCCTGCCCCAGCAGCGCCAGATGTACGACGAGGCGCAGAAGGCCCTGGCGCGCGGCGACAGCGGCCCGTACTTCAGCTACCAATCGGCACTGGCCGATTATCCGCTGCAGCCGTACCTGGCCTACGACGAGCTGACCAACCGTCTGAAAAGCGCCAGCAACGCCGAGATCGAGCGCTTCATCGAACAGCACGGCGACCTGCCGCAGATCAACTGGCTGAAGCTGCGCTGGATGCGCCAACTGGCCGATCGCGGCGACTGGAACACCTTCGTCCGCTATTACGACCCGAAGATGAACTTCACCGAGCTGGACTGCCTCTACGGCCAGTACCAGCTGGGCCACGGCAACAAAGCCGACGGCTACGCCACCGCCGAGAAGCTCTGGCTGGTCGGCAAGCCGCAGCCTGATGCCTGCGACACCACTTTCGCCCTGTGGCAGGCCGACGGCCAGCTCACCGAGGAAAAGGTCTGGAAACGCCTGAAGCTGGCTGCCGAGAAAGGCAACTACAGCCTCGCCACCGTGCTCTCCAAGCGCCTGCCGACCCTCGGCAGCCAGGGCGCGCTGATGGTCAACGTCGCGCAGAATCCTGCGCAACTGAGCCAGACCACCCGCTTCGGCGCCCGTGACCACGCCACCGCCGACGTCGTCGGTCTGGGCCTGCGCCGCCTGGCCAAGCAGGACCCGGAAAAGGCCATCAGCCTGCTCGACTACTACAGCTCGGTGCTGCCCTTCTCCAGCGACGAGAAAGTCTCCATCGCCCGCGAGATCGGCCTGAGCCTGGCGCGCCGCTATGACCCGCGCGCGCTGCCGATGATGGTCAAGTACGACCCGCAACTGCGCGACGACACCGTCACCGAATGGCGCCTGCGTCTGCTGCTGCGCCTGGGCCGCTGGGAAGAAGCCTACGAACTGACCCGCGCCCTGCCGCCGTCGCTGGCCGAGACCAATCGCTGGAAATACTGGCAGGCTCGCTCGCTGCAACTGGCGCAGCCGCAGAACAAGCAGGCCATCAGTCTGTACCAGCCAGTGGCCGGGGAGCGTGATTTCTACGGCTTCCTCGCCGCCGACCGGATCAACGCCCCCTACCAGCTGAACAATCGACCTGTTTCGCCCGATGCCGGGACGATGCAGCGCGTGCGCAACGCACCGAGCACCCGCCGCGCCCTGGAGTTCTACGCCCGCGGCGAGATCATCAACGCCCGCCGCGAGTGGTACCACGCGGCCCGCCACCTGAGCCACGACGAACTGCTGGCCCAGGCGAAGATCGCCTACGACATGCAGTGGTACTTCCCGGCTATCCGCGCGATCAGCCAGGCGAAGTACTGGGACGACCTCGATATCCGCTTCCCCATGGCCTACCGCAACACCCTGGTGCGCGAGGCGCGCAATCGCGGCCTGCACTCCAGCTGGGTGTTCGCCATCACCCGCCAGGAAAGCGCCTTCATGTCCGATGCGCGCTCCGGCGTCGGTGCCACCGGGCTGATGCAGCTGATGCCGGCCACCGCCAAGGAAACCTCGCGCAAGTTCGGCATCCCGCTGGCCTCGCCGCAGCAGCTGATCGTGCCGGACGTGAACATCCAGCTGGGCGCCGCCTACCTGAGCCAGGTACACGGCCAGTTCAACGGCAACCGCGTGCTCGCCACCGCCGCCTACAACGCCGGCCCCGGCCGTGTGCGCCAATGGCTGAAGGATGCGCGTCACCTGGCTTTCGACGTCTGGGTCGAGACCATTCCGTTCGACGAGACGCGCTCCTATGTGCAGAACGTGCTGTCCTACGCAGTGATCTACGGGCAGAAGCTCAACGCGCCGCAGCCCATCGTCGACTGGCACGAACGCTTCTTCGACGAACTCTGATCCACTCTTCCGCCCGGCACCCGCCGGGCGGTCTTCATCCCCTCAAGGAAAAGGAAATTCCATGCGCCAGTCGCTCCTCTCCCTCACCGTCCTGGCCGCCGGCCTGCTCAGTGCCGACCTGGCCCTCGCCGCCTGCGAGAAGCCGCGCAACGCCTTCGACAGCGTGTACTGCCTGAGCACCGAATACGCCCAGGTGGACCGCGAGCTGAACAATGAATTCGGCACCCTGCGCAAGATGCTCAACGACGGCCAGAAGGCCGCACTGAAGAAGAGCCAGATCGCCTGGATCAAGGACCGCGACGCCCAGTGCAGCTACGAGCGCGACGGCGGCTACTTCGTCAACCTACAGTGCGCCGTGGACAAGACCAACGAGCGCCTGGTCGTGCTGCGCGAGCGTGAGCGCGAATGCCAGAGCACCGGTTGCGTCGACAGCAAGCTGTAAATTCCGCATCATCCGGCGCGCCCGCTCGGGCGCGCCACTTCAGCGTTACTCCAGCACTTCCACTGGCATGCCCAGTTTCAGCTCGCCGCGGTTCTCCGCCAGCAGGTTCTGGCCGAACAGGGCTTCGCCATTGACGTTGCGATAACCCAGCAGGGTTGCCAGCGGCTCACGGGCAGCGTCGCGCTCGCCGGTGTGCGGATCGATGGTGGTGAGGATGCAGCGCGAGCAGGGCTTGGCCACCTTGAAGGTGACATCGCCGATGCGGATGCGTTTCCAGCCGTCTTCGGCGAAGGGTTCGGCGCCGGTGACCACCAGGTTCGGGCGGAAGCGCAGCATCTCCAGCGGGCGACCGACCTTGGCCGACAAATCATCCAGCGAACCCTGGCCGATCAGCAGCAGCGGGAAGCCATCGGCGAAGTGCACGTGCTCACCGGGCTCCGCGTAGGCGGTATCCACCTGGCGCGCGCGCTGCTCGGGCATCTGCACCAGGCGCACGTCGCGGCCGAGGAAGCTGCTCAGCCACTGTGCCGCCTCATCGCCAGCGTCCGGCACTTGCAGCATGTCGCGCCAGATCAGCACGCCGCGCAGGTTGGCGTCGCTTTCAGGCACTGACACGAAGATATCTTGCGCTCCCGGCGCACGCAGGCGCAGACCATGGAAGTCATCCTGCCAGCGCGCCTCGATGCGCCCCATCTGCGGCAGCAGGCGCTGGGTCAGGAAGCGGCCGTTGGACGCCTCCACCACCATCCAGCGTCGATCCCCTTCCAGGCCCAGGGCGTCCAGGCGGACAGATTCCAGGGGCTCGTAGGCGGTGGACTTGACCGGGTAGCGGTAGAGCTCGCTCAGGCTGTACATCGGAAGCTTCCTTTCATGCAGGCGGAAGCGACCTTATACGGTGTGGGATGCGCATCTAGCAATGGGTGAGAACACCTGTAGGGGGAGCTTGCTGGCGAACGCTTTTCGCCTGACATATCGGCATCAGGCGGTTCGCGAGCAAGCTCGCTCCTGCACAGAAAGGGCGGGGATCAGGCAGGGACTTTCTGCAGCCGACGACGCACCACTTCCACCAGCTGGTCCGGCTGGAATTTGGAAAGGAAGTCGTCGCAGCCGACCTTCTTCACCATGGCATCGTTGAAACTGCCCGACAGCGAGGTGTGCAGCACCACGTAGAGGTCACGCAGGCGCGGGTCGTTGCGGATCTCGGTGGTCAGCCGGTAGCCGTCCATCTCCGGCATCTCCGCGTCGGTGAAAACCATCAGCAGCTTCTCTTCCATGTCGTGGCCTTCGTCGGCCCAGCGCTTGAGCTGATTGAGCGCGCGCAGGCCGTCGGTCGCCACGTTGAGACGCAAGCCGAGCTGGCCAAGCGTGTCGCGCAGCTGGGAAATGGCGACGCTGGAGTCATCCACCACCAGCACTTCGCGGCCACGGGTCTGGCTGAGCAGCTTGTCGTCCAGGCGATCGCTGGAGACGCGGGTATTCATCGGCACGATCTCGGCCAGCACCTTTTCCACGTCGATGATTTCCACCAGGCGGTCTTCCACCTTGGTGATCGCGGTCAGGTAATGCTGGCGGCCGGCGCCACCGGGCGGCGGCTGGATCGACTCCCAGTTGAGATTGAGGATGCGCTCCACCCCACCCACCAGGAAGGCCTGCACCGAGCGGTTGTACTCGGTGACGATGATGGTGCTGTTGGCATCCGGAGTCAGCGCGCGCATGCCGATGGCGCGCGACAGGTCGATCACCGGTAGGGTCTGGCCGCGCAGGTTGATCACCCCGCAGATCATCGGGTGGCGCTGCGGAATCAGAGTCAGGCGCGGCAGCTGCAGCACTTCCTGCACCTTGAACACGTTGATCGCGAACTGCTGCCGCCCGGCCAGGCGGAAGACCAGGATTTCCAGGCGGTTCTCGCCTACCAGTTGGGTGCGTTGATCGACAGTGTCGAGAATACCGGCCATGCCTGCTCCAGATTCGGAATGAGTCGTGCGGGAACGCTATCGGCCGCATCTTGCGGAACAAGATACTGGCCGTGCGCCATCATGCACGACTTGCCCGATCCGGGCCAGACCGATCAGCCCTTCGGCGCGCCGAGCCGCCCAGTGGCCGAGAGCAGCGGCGAATCCGCCGGCAGGTGCATGGAGAGTGCCGCCGGGCGTACCTCGAAGCGCAGCTTGCGGCCCTCCAGGGGTTCTCCGTCGAGGTTGACGTCCAGCCCCTCGCGGGCCTCCACCTCGACCCAGGGCACCCGCGCGCGGATGAACACATCCTGGGTGCCGAAGCCACTGCCGAGCAAGGCACCCAGCGTGCCAACCATATCCTGCGGGGTCGGCAGGATGCTCACGTCCAGCAGCCCATCGTCCGCCGTCGCCTGCGGGCAGAGCACGTGCCCGCCACCTGCCTGCCGCCCGTTGCCGATGCCAAGGGCAAGGAACTCGCCTTCCCAGCTGAAGCCCGGCCCGGTGAATCGCCCCTGCGCCGCGTGCACCTCGGAGAAACGCGTCAGCCCGGTGAGCAGATAGGCCGCGCCGCCGAGCAGCTTCTTCAGGTCTTCCGGGGTGTTGGCCGTGACTTTCGAGCCGAAGCCACCGGTCGCCATGTTGAGGAACATCTGCCCATCCACTTCGCCCAGGTCGATGGGCCGTGCCGGCACGTCCAGCAGCGCCAGCGCGGCAGCCGGTTCCAGCGGCACGCCAGCCGCACGGGCGAAGTCGTTGGCGGTACCCAGCGGCAGGATCGCCAGGCTGGCCTTGCCGCCGGCCTGGGCCAGCGCCTCGGCGACATCGCGCACGGTGCCGTCGCCGCCGCCGGCGATCAGCGTCGTGTAGCCCGCCGCCAGCCCCTCCTCCACCAGCCGCCGAGCGTCGCCGCCCTCCCAGGTCACCCTGACATCCATCAACCGACCCGCCTCGCGCGTGGCCAGCACGGCGGCGCGCACCTCATCGTTGGCGGCTTGCTTACCATGCAGGATCAGCAGGGCCTTGGGTTGCGTCATGGCGGATTTCCTCCCGGTGAGTCCATCGGATATGGACTCAGACTAGCGCGAGGGGAATTCCTCCCACTTGATTTGCCGCTCAGGCCGGATAGCCGGTGATCTCCCGGATGCTCTGGTACAGCGGCTTGAGCTGCTTGTACATGCGCTGGTAGACCTCGCTGTACAGCCGCTCGTAGGTGCGCTGCGCCTCGGGATTCGGTTGGAAGACATCGCCGACGTGGGTCATGGCGGCGATGGCGCTGGTGAAGTCCGGATAAAGCCCCAGCCCCACCGCGCAATCGATGGCCGCGCCCAGGCCGGATGCCTCGTAGACGTGCGGGCGCTCCGCCGGCAGGCCGAAGATGTCGGCGGTGAGCTGCATCGCCGCGTCGCTCTGCGAACCGCCCCCAGCCACGCGCAGGCGCTGGATGCGGGTGCCGGAGCGCTTCTCGATGCGCTCCTTGCCCTGACGCAGCGCGTAGGCGAGGCCTTCGAGGATGGCGCGGTAGATGTGCGCGCGGGTATGCACGTCGCCGAATCCGATGATCGAGCCCTTGGCTTCCAGCCCCGGCTCGCGGATACCCGGCGTCCAGTAGGGTTGCAGCATCAGGCCCATGGAGCCGGCGGGTACGCTGTTGACCAGTTCGTCGAACAGCTTCTCCGGCTCGACACCCAGTTCCTGCGCACGCTGCATCTCGCGCAGGCCGAACTCGCGCTTGAACCAGCTGACCATCCAGAAGCCGCGGTAGATCATCACCTCGGTGTTGAAGTGATCGGGAATCGCCGCCGGGTACGGCGGGATCAGCGGGATCGTTTCCAGGTAGCGCGAGCGGGTGGTATTGATGGTCGCGGTGGTGCCGTAGGACAGGCAGGCCACAGTCGGATCGATGGCGCCCGCGCCGAGCACCTCGCAGGCCTTGTCGGCGCCGGCTGCGATCAGCGGCAGGCCTTCGGGAATCCCGGTCAGGCGGCTGGCCTCGGCGGTGATCTCACCGAGCTTCGCGCCGGGCTTGAACAGCTCCGGAAGCTGCTCGCGGCGCACGTCCAGCACCTGCCACTTCCAGTCGCGTGGCGCGGCCCATTGCAGCTTCTTGTAGTCGAACGGCAGGTAGGCAACGCTGCTGGCGACCGAGTCCACGTAGCGTCCGCACAGGCGCTGGGTAAGGAAGCCCGAGAGCAGCAGCACCTTGTGCGTGCGCTGGTGGATGTCCGGCTGCTGCTGGGCGACCCAGTTCACTTCGGCCTGGGTGCGGAAGTAATCCACTGCGCCCTGCGCGCCCACCAGCTTGAACAGCCAGCCCCACGGCCCCTTGATCGACCCTTCCAGTTCGGCGCGGCGCTGGTCCAGCCAGATGATCGCCGGGCGCAAGGCCTGGCCGGCCTGGTCGACGTGGATCACCGTGCCGCGCTGGGTCGTCAGCGAGACGCCACGGATACGGCTGCGGTCAATGTCGACGCTGGCCCACAGGCGTTTGCAGGCCTCGCCCAACTGTTCCCAGTAGTAGTCCGGGTGCTGTTCGGCCCAGCCGGGCTGCGAGGAAAAATAGGCTTCCAGCTCGACCTTGCCCTTGCCCACCAGGTTACCCTGGAGATCGAAGAGCAGCGCGCGCACGCTCTGGGTGCCGTTGTCGATGGCCAGCAGGTAGTTCTTGTTATCCATGGGGCTCTTGGTCAATGAGACGTCGGTCAGTTTGGAAGGCTGTAGCAGCGACGCCACAGCGCCAGATAGTCCTGTTCTTCACGTTTCCAGCGCGCGTCGTCCCAGCCCAGGCGTGGCTGGCACAGCGCGCGAATTCTCGGCAGCTCGTGGGCGCCGCCGTCGGCCAGCAGCAGGCCGACGCGGGTACGGCGCAGCAGCAGGTCGTCCAGGTGCAGCACCAGCTCGCCTTCCGCCGCCCAGGCCAGTTCGGCCCAGAGTGAATCGGTATGGCCGATGCATTCGTTGCCCACGGTTTTCAGCACCCGCGCCAGCTCCGGCAATGCGCGACCATGACGACCGCGCAGACGGGTCTGCTGCGGCGGAGTCAGCCCGGGCAGATCGACCGCTTCGACAGGTTCGAAGACCTGTTCTCCCGCCGCCTCCAGCGAGCGCTCCAGCATCGGTGCGCAGGCGGCGAGCACCTCCAGCGCCAGCAGGCGGAAGGTGGTCAGCTTGCCGCCCGCCAGGGTTACGCAGCCGGGCTCGACCCACAGCGCGTGCTCGCGCTTTTCATCCGAGGGCTTGATCGACGGCGCACCATCGCTGACCACCGGGCGCACGCCGGCCCAGGTGGAGCGCACGTCCGCCGCGCTGATATGCGAAGACGGGAACTGCTGCGCACAGGCCGCCAGCAGGTAATCCACTTCCTCGCGGCTGATGGCTGCGTCGTCGTCCAGCGTGTCGCGGTGATCGAGGTCGGTGGTGCCGACCACGGTCGCGCCTTCCCAGGGGAAGACGAACACCGGGCGTTTGTCCTGCCCGTGCATGAAGCTGAAGGCGTGGGCAACCGGCAGGCGCCAGGCCGGCAACAGCAGGTGGCTGCCGCGCAGCGGGCGGATGTGCTCGCTGCCGTGTTTCTGTCGCAGGGCATCGGCCCAGGCGCCAGTGGCCAGCGCCACGGCACGCGCGCGGAAGGTGAAGCGCTCGCCGCTTTCGCTGTCCTCGGCAACCAGCCCCTCGACACGACCGTCGCGGCGATCCAGCTCGATCACTTTCAGGCCGTTCAGCGCTTCGCCGCCTTCAACGCGAGCTTCGCCGAGCACGCGCATCACCAGGCGTGCGTCATCGGTGACTGCGTCCTGGAAGCGCGTGCCGCCCAGCAGGCGATCTTCCCTCAAGCCCGGCGCCAGGTAACGCAGTTCTTCCAGGCGATAGAACAGATGATTGCGCCGCCCCGCCAACGCGTCGTAAAGCGACAGCAGCGTGCCAAACACGCGCGGGCCGGGAAAGCCGCCCTGGTAGTGCGGCATGATGAAGCTCAGCGGATCGACCAGCCCCGGCGCCTCGCCCAGCAGACGCTGGCGCTCGCGCACTGAGTCGCGGGTCAGGCCGAACTGGCCCTTGGCGATGTAGCGCAGGCCGCCATGGACCATCTTCGATGAGCGACTGGAGGTGCCCCAGGCGAAGTCGCGCTGCTCGACCAGCAGGCAGCGCCAGCCGCGCCGCGCGGCTTCACGGAGGATGCCGGCACCGGTGATGCCGCCGCCGACCACGATCAGGTCCCAGTCGCGCTCCGCCAGCTCCGGCAGCGCCTTGGCGCGCCACGTCGCATTCCAGCCCATGGGCTCAGTCCTGCAGCAGAGTGCCGGGGTTCAACCGGCCGGACGGGTCGAAATGCCCGGCCAGCGCCTTGATCGCGGCCATGCCCAGCGGGCCCTTCTCCACCGGCAGATAGGGAGCGTGGTCCTTGCCCACGCCGTGCTGGTGGCTGATTGTGCCGCGATTGTTGGCGATGGTCTGGCTGGCGGCGTGCTTGAGCTTGCGCCAGCGCTCGTGGGTTTCCGCGTAGCTGGCCGCCGGGCGGAACACGTAGGTGGTGTAGATGCTCGAGCCTTCGCCGTAGACGTGGGACAGGTGAGTGAACACGTGCACACGCTCGCCCTCGGCAGCCAGGCCATCGCGCAGGCTGGCTTCGATGCGGTTCAACAGGCTGTCGACGTTGGACCAGTCGGTGGCGGTTTCCAGGGTGTCGACCGCGTAGCCGTTCTCCCATAGCGCCTCGCGCAGGTAGGGGAAGCGGAAGCGGTTCTGCGCCCATTTCTTGCCCAGCAGGGTGCCGGTGAACACGCCGCCGAAGCCCTTGAGAATGCGCCGCGCGGCACGCAGCGAAGTCGCGTTCTGGGCACGGTCGCCGGTGACGCCGAAGGTCAGCATGCACTTGCCCTCTGCCGCGCCGCGCAGCTTCAGGTAGCGCTCCAGCCAGGCAATCTGCCCCGGATGGCCGGCCAGCGCGAGCTGGGTGGTGGTTTCCACGGCGTTGGACAGACGCAGCATGGACAGCGGTACACGCGCCTGCACCAGGGTGCGGATGCCTTCCAGCGCCTGCTCCCAGGACGGCAGGAACACCGCGTAGAAGCGCTCATCCTCGGCGATGCGCGTGACCCGCACCTTCACCGACGAAAGAATGCCGAAGCGGCCTTCGGAGCCCATCACCACTTCGCGCAGGTCGGGGCCGGCGGAAGATGCCGGGAAGGTCGGGATGTCCAGGCTGCCGGCGAAGGTTTCCAGGGTGCCGCCGGCAAACAGTTGCTCGATGCGCCCGTAGCGCAGCGACTGCTGGCCGCTGGAGCGGCTGGCGACCCAGCCACCGAGGGTGGAGAGTTCCCAGGACTGCGGGAAGTGGCCCAGGGTATAGCCACGGGCGCGCAGCTGGCTTTCCACCTGCGGACCGTTAGCGCCAGGGCCGAAGGTGGCGATCAGGCTCTGCTCGTCCAGCTCCAGCAGGCGGTTCATGTGCTCCAGGGAAACGGTGAGCACCGCCTTGTCGGAGGTTGGCGGGTTGATGTGGCCGGCCACCGAGGTGCCGCCACCGTAGGGGATCACCAGGCAGTCCCAGAGCTCGGCGAACTTCAGCAGCTCGCGGATCTGCTCGGCGGTCTGCGGGTAGGCCACGCCATCGGGGAACACGCCGAACTCGCCTTCGCGCATCGCCAGCCAGTCCGGGAGGCTCTGGCCACGGGCGTGCAGCAGGCGGTCGCGGGCTTCGCGCACCACCAGCGGATGCTCGGGCAGACGCGAGGCCGGTACCCTGGCCAGCACCTGTTCCAGCGTCGCGTCCGGCAGCGTCAGGCCGGGGCCAACCAGTTCGGCGAGAAAGTCGCGCCCGTTGCCAGGCAATTCCACCACCGTCGTTTCTTCACCCCAGCCATTCCAGCGTCGCATGCCCGCTCCTTCTTGTTCAGGGTCTGAACCCGCTAATTCGATTGCTATTTCGGTGCCGCTTGATGGCTGCCTATACTAGCCAGCCGCCCTGCCCTGTCACTGTCGGATCAAGACAGGCGCAGTTGCCGATCGAGACACCGAAGAACAAGAACTCACGCCATGCATTCCCTCGGCTACACATCCGTCCCCGCACTGCTGAAATACCTGCGCCACGCCGAGTCCCTCGGCATGGACCTGGACGTCGCCCTCCAGGCGGCGGGCCTTGAACGCTCGCAACTGAGCGACAATAGCCAGCGCCTGCCCAGCGAGGCCCACGAGCGCCTGCTGCAGCACCTGTGTGCGCACTCGGGCGACCCACTGTTCGGCCTGCACTCGGCGCGCTTCGTGCAGCCGGGCTCATGGAGCGTGCTGGGCTACATCACCATGAACTGCGCCAACCTGGGCGAAGCCATGGGCCGCATCATTCCTTACGAGAAGCTGGTCGGCGACATGGGCGTCAGCCGCCTGGAGCCGGGCGAAGGCCACATCAAGCTGATCTGGAACTGCCGCCACGACGCCGCGAAGATTCGCCGGCACATGGTGGAGAACGTACTGGCGTCCTGGCTGCTCTATGCGCGCTGGATCGCCGACACCAATGGCTCGCCGCAGGAAGTCTGGTTCGAGCACGCGCAGCCCGAGGGCACCGACGTCGCCGAATACGAACAGCTGTTCGGCTGCCCGGTGCGCTTCGAGCAACCCTTCAGCGCCCTCCTGGTCCCCCTGCAGCTGCTCAGCTACCCGCTGCGCCAGGCCGACGCCAACCTGCTGCGCACCCTGGAAGAACACGCCCTGGCGCTGATGGCCGAACTGGACGACGACGAGCCGCTGCCGCTGCGGGTGAAGAACGCCCTGCGCCTGCTCCTCAAGGACGGCCTGCCGCGCAAGGAGCGCGTCGCCGAGCGCTTCGAAATGACCGTGCGCACCCTGCAGCGCCACCTGCAGCAGGCCGGCACCAGCTACCAGCAGATCCTCGACGAACTGCGCCAGGAACTGGCCGAGCATTACCTGGTGCACAGCGATCTGCCGATCCAGGACATCGCCCAGTACCTGGGCTTCACCGAATCGCGCTCGTTCCATCGCAGTTTCAAGGGCTGGACGGACCAGACGCCCGGCGAGTATCGCCAGCAGCATAAAAAAACGCCGGTCTGAGACCGGCGTTTTTCATAGGGTTCCTGGCGCTCAGTCCAGCAGTTCGCTGAACGGAATGAAGGTCAGCCAATCGCCTTCGGCCAGCGTCGCCCCCTCGCGCACTTCCGCCAGTCCTTCGGCCCAGGCGGCGCTGCGCAGCACACCGGAGCTCTGGTTGGCGTAAGGCACCGCACGGCCATTCTCCAGGCGCGCGCGCAGGTACTCGCGGCGGTTGCCTGGCTTGGTCCAGTTGAACCCGGCCGGCACCTGCAGGCGCAGCGGCTCGACCTTCTGCATGCCGAGGCGACGCATCAGGTAGGGCCGCGCCAACAGCGCGAAGGTCACCAGGGTGGAGGCGGGATTACCCGGCAGGCCGATCACCGGCACCTGCTGGTAATGGCCGACGGTCAGCGGCTTGCCCGGCTTGATCGCCAGCTTCCACAGCGCCAGCTCGCCCGCTTCACGCAGGGCCGCACCGAGGAAGTCCGCCTCCCCGACGGACACGCCGCCGGTGGAGAGGATCAGGTCCACATTCGACAGGCCGGCCAGGGCCGCACGGGTGCGCTCCAGGTCGTCCGGAAGGATGCCCGCGTCCACCACCTCACAACCGAAACGCTGCAACCAGGTCCGCAACAGATGGCGGTTGCTGTTGTAGATCTGCCCAAGCGCCAGCGGCTTGCCCGGTTCCACCAGCTCATCGCCGGTGGACAGCAGTGCCACGCGCGGACGGCGGCGCACTTTCACTTCGGCGTGGCCGAGCGATGCGGCCAGGCCGATCTCGATCGGCCCCAGGCGCGTGCCGGCCGGCAGCACACAGTCGCCCTTGCGGGTTTCCTGGCCCTGCGGGCGTACGTGCTGACCCACCTTGAGCGCTTCGAGGAAACGCACGCGGCCGTCCTCCAGCACCTCGACGTTTTCCTGCATCTCGACGCAATCGGCGCCCTCGGGTAACGGCGCGCCGGTAAAGATGCGCACGCAGGTGCCCGGCTGCAGCGGCTCGCCCGCCTGCCCGGCGAAGATTTTCTGGCTGACCGACAGCGGCTCGCCCTGCCAGTCGGCCTGGCGCAGCGCATAGCCGTCCATCGCACTGTTCGGCCACGGCGGCAGGTCCAGCCCGGCGAGCAGCGGCTCGGCGAGCACGCGGCCGTCAGCCTCGCTCAGCGGCAGGACTTCGGTATCGAGGATCGGAGACTGCTCCGCCAGGCTCAGCAGGCGCGCCAGGGCGTCCTCGACCGGCAGCAGTCCCGGCTTGTCGCAGCAGCTCATCCGCGGCTCTCGCAGGGCGCCGCCTTCTTCAGGTGAGGCACGAAGTTGCAGGGGCGGTGGCTGGCATTCAGTTGCTCGCCGAGGATGCCGTCCCAGGCGGTGCGGCAGGCGTTGGTGGAGCCCGGCAGGCAGCAGACCAGGGTGCCATTGGACAGGCCGGCCAGCGCGCGGGACTGCACGGTGGACGTGCCGATATCGGCCACGGAAATCTGCCGGAACAGCTCGCCGAAACCGTCCACCACCTTGTCCAGCAGGCAGGTCACCGCCTCCGGGGTGCTGTCGCGGCCGGTGAAGCCGGTGCCGCCGGTCACCAGCACGACCTGCACTTCGTCCTCGGCGATCCAGGTCGCGACCTGGGCGCGGATGCGGTAGAGGTCATCCTTGAGCAGGACGCGGGCGGCCAGGTTATGGCCGGCGGCCTTCAGGCGGTCGACGAACAGCTGGCCGGAGGTGTCGGTTTCCAGCGTGCGGGTGTCGCTGACGGTGAGGACGGCGATGTTCAGCGGGACGAATGGCTGCTCGGCCTTGTGGCTCATGATGAGGGCCCTTGCTTGTGAGGTTGGAATGCGCGGTGTTATATCACAGGCCCGCCCCGGAGACCCTGACATGCCACAAGCCCCGCTGCCCCCCTGTTCCGTCCTGATTCTCGCCGGAGGACGCGGCCAGCGCATGGGCGGCCAGGACAAGGGCCTGCTGGAGTGGCAGGGCCGTCCGCTGGTGAGCTACGCCGCCGCCCTCGCCCGTCCCTTCAGCGACGATCTGATCATCTCCTGCAACCGCAACGCGGACGTCTACGCCGGCTTCGCCGACCGTCTGGTACAGGACGACAGTGCGGACTTCCCCGGCCCGCTCGCCGGCATCCGCGCGGGCCTGGCCAGCGCGCACCACACCCACCTGCTGGTACTGCCCTGCGACGCGCCACGCCTGGATGCCGACTTGCTCGAGCGCCTGCTGCGCGCATGCGCCGCAGCGCCGGACATCGTCCACATGCTGCGCTGCGGCACGCAGTGGGAACCGCTGTTCAGCATCATCCCGGTGGTCCTGCGCGCCCAGATAGAGGAGGCCTGGGACCAGGGCGACCGCAGCCCGCGCCATGTCTTCTCGAACCTCGGCCTGCAGGCGGTGGATTGCCCGGCCGGCGACCCGCGACTGGCCAATCTGAACACCCCGGAGCTGCTCTATCACGCCCGATAGCGACAGAGTCGAAAATTTTCCGGGAACTATGCTGCAAGGCACCCGGTCAGACTTTTCGTACTTTTTTGTTCGCTCATCAGGAGATTCACCCATGAACAAACGGATGCTTCCCGCCTTCCTGCTCGCCCTGGGCTTTAGCGTGCTCGCTGGTTGCTCCACTCCGTCCGTCATCACCCTGAACGATGGACGCGAGATTCAGTCGGTCGACAAACCCAAGTACGACGAAGAATCCGGCTTCTATGAGTTCGAACAGCTGGATGGCAAAACCGCCCGCGTGAACAAGGATCAGGTACGGACCGTCAAGGACCTCTGATTCGCCCGGCGGTGGAAACGCCCCGCAGGCCCTGAGCGGTCTGCGGGGCGTTGGCGTTTTCATGGGGGCGAAAAGATTTTTCAAATATTTTTCGCTAACCCCTTGTGCATCAAAAGTTTTTCGGTAGAATGCGCGCCATCAAACGGAGCGTAGCGCAGCTTGGTAGCGCGTCTCGTTCGGGACGAGAAGGTCGCTGGTTCGAATCCAGTCGCTCCGACCAAATCCCGAAAAACCCGCCTAACGGCGGGTTTTTTATTGCCTGCGATTTTTCCCCAGAAGTAGTCACAGGCACAAAAAAGCCCGTCCACCAGGACGGGCTTTTTCATGGGCGAATCAGAGCTGCCCGGATTTGCGCAGCGCAACCTGCGACAGGGCGCTCCAGTCCCGCTCGCCGTCACCGTGTGCGATGGCTTCGAGCAGGTTGTCACGCAGGAGGCTGGCAAGTGGCAGCGGCACCCGCTGCTCATGCCCGGCCGACAGCGCCAGGCCAACATCCTTGAGCCCCAGCACCAGGCGGAAGCCGGCCGGGTCGAAACGCTGCTCGGCGATCTGCGCGCCGTAGTTGCGGTACACCGGCGCGTTGAACAGCGTGTTGCCCATGATTTCCATGAACTCGCCCGGCGCGACGCCGTAGGTCTTCACCAGCGCCGAGCTCTCCCCCATCGCCTCGATGGCGCTGGCGATCATGAAGTTACCGGCAATCTTCACCGCGACCGCGCGCAGCGGGTCGTCGCCCAGCGGCCAGGTCTTCTGCCCCAGCACGTCGAGCACCGGCTGCGCCTTGGCGATGGCCGCCTCGGGGCCGGCCACCAGGATGTTCAGCTTGCCGGCGGCGGCGACATCCGTGCGGCCGAATACCGGCGCGGCGACGAACTCGACGCCCTGCTCGCGGTGCAGCTCGATCAGCTCACCGACGAAGGCGGTGGACAGCGTGGCCATGCTCAAGTGCACCAGGCCGGCGCTGGCCGATGCCAGGGCGCCGCTGTCGAGCAGCACGGCGCGGGTGGAGGCATCGTCGGCCAGCATGGAGATCACCAGCTCGACATCGAACGCCTGCACGGGGGTGGCAGCGGCGATGGCGCCCAGTTCCACCAGCGGCTCGGCGGCGCCGGGCGAGCGGTTCCACACGACGACCTGGTGGCCGGCCTGGATGAGGTTGGCAGCCATGGCAGCACCCATGCCGCCCAGTCCGAGAAATCCGATCTTCATTGCATTGCGCCTCGCGTCGGTTGATTGAGGAGAGGGAAAGCTGCCGAAATCTTCAGCAGCCGAGGAAAGCGGCGACCTGTGCGGCATCGAAGGGCCAGTTGAGCTCTGCGCCGGAATCGCAGCGGCGCAGCACGGGAATGCTCAGGCCGTATTGCTCGACCCACTCCTCGCGGTCGGCAATATCCACCAGTTCGACCAGCAAACCGTGTTCGACGAAGGGCATCAGCACCGCTTCGGCCACTTCGCAGAGGTGGCAGCCAAGGGTGCCGAAGAGTTGGCATTCCGGGGGCATGGTGGGCTCCAGGGTTGGCGACATGGGTTCAGACTCCGGCGTGCTTGAGCAAAGTGTCGGCCACGGCACGGGCTTCTCGCCCCTGCTGCGCCGGGCCCTGCATGTGCGCCATGACCAGCACGCCTTCAAGCAGGTATTGCAGCTGACGTGCCAGGGCTTCCGGCTCCGTCGCACCCAATCGCGCCAGCTGGGCCGCGAAAAAGCGCCCGAGGAAGGCCTTGTGCTCGGCGGCCTGCTGGTGGATGGGATGTTCGCGGTCGTGGAACTCGCCGGCGGCGTGGATGAAGGCGCAGCCGCAGAAGTCCGGGCCGTTGAGGACTTCCTGCAGGCCGTCGAAGACCGCCAGGATCGACTCGCGCGGCGCGAGTATGCGCTCGGCGACTTCCATGCGCTCGACCATGCGGGCATGGCGCTCTTCCAGCGCCGCCATGATCAACTCGTCCTTGGACTTGAAGTGCTTGTACAGCGTCATCTTCGCGACGCCCGACTCGGCGAGGATGCGATCGATACCGGTGGCGTGATAGCCCTCTCGGTAGAACAGATCCTGGGCGGTGGCGAGCAGCAGCTCGCGTTTGCTGGATGCCATGGCATTACCTCCTGACCGGACATTATGCGCGAGGCTCGGCGCCCATGGGGAGCTGGAACGCCGCCAAGGGTGACAGCGCGGATACCGATTGGCCGACGGTCATTTCGCTTGAACTATACAGACCTGTCTGTCTAATATCTATTCCACCACTCCACAAACGCCGCCCCACAACAACACCGCAAAGGACTCTCGCCATGAAACTCCACGACGTCGCGCTTTCCGGCAACTGCTACAAGGTTCGCCTGTTCCTTGGGCTCATCGGCCAGAAAGCCGAGCTGCTGCCGGTGGACCTGATGGGCGGGGCGCACAAGCGCCCGGCCTTCCTGGCGATCAACCCGCGCGGGCAGGTTCCCGCGCTGGAGGATGGCGAACTGCGCCTGGGCGACTCCCACGCCATCCTCGCCTACCTCGCCCGGCAGTACGCCGAAGCGCACTGGTACCCGCAGGACGCTGTCACCCAGGGGCGCATTGCCAACTGGCTGAGCTTCTCGGCCAACGAGGTGCAGCACGGCCTGGCGATGGCGCGTGTGATCCTGCTGTTCAAGCGCCCCGGCGATCTGGCCGCCGCGCAGGCCAAGGGCCGCCACGCCCTCGAGCTGCTGGACGCAACTTTGGCCGACCACCGCTGGCTGGCGCAGACGGACAAGCCGAGCATCGCCGACATTGCCGTCTACCCCTACGTCACCCTGGCGACGGAAGGTGGTCTGGAGCCATCCGGCTATCCCTATGTGCAGGACTGGCTGGCCCGCGTGCGCGCCCTGCCCGGCTACGTCGCGCAACCCGCCTTCTGATTTTCTTCTGACAGGCCACGCCGCCGCTTGCACGGCGGCGCGTCCCTCCGCTCACCGAAAAGGAAACTCCGATGCGTCTGCCATCCCTGCTGCTGGCCGGGCTGTTCGCCCTCGCCTGCCTGAATGTCCAGGCCGCCGACCTGCGCTTCTCGTTGATCCGCACTTCCGGTGTCACCACCCTGGATGCGTTCACCGTGGCCGGCGGCAACTGGACCGAGAAAGTCCCGATGAACCACACCGCTGTGCTGATCCAGCACCACGCGGCTACCTTGTTGTTCGACACCGGCCTGGGCAGCCAGGCGGACGCACAGTTCAAGCAGGACATGCCCTGGTGGGACAAGCCACTGTTCCGTTACGAAGGCCTGAAACCGGCACGCGAGCAATTGCAGGGCAGTGGTGTTTCCATCGACCGGATCATCCTGTCCCATGCGCACTGGGACCATGCCTCGGCGCTGTCGGACTTCCCGGAAGTCCCGGTCTGGGCGACCTATGACGAGATCAACTACGCCCATATCGCCCAGCCGCCGGCGGTGTTTCCCAGCCAGTTCCGCCATCCGGTGAAATGGGTGCCCTTCCAGTTCGACTCCGGGCCCTTCCTGAGCTACGACCGCAGCCTCGACCTGTTCGGCGACGGCAGCCTGGTCCTGGTTCCCATGCGCGGCCATACACCCGGCTCGGTCGGCCTGTTCATAACCCTGGATGACGGCCGGCGCTTCTTCTTCAGCGGTGACACTACCTGGCGCCTGTCCGGCTTCACCGGCCCCCGCGAGAAGTTCTGGGTCAGCCGCAAACTGGTGGACAGCAACCGCGAGCAGACCCTGGCCGAAGTGGCCCGCGTCCACGAACTGATGCTTGCCTATCCAAAGCTGACCGTGGTGCCCGCCCATGACGCCCAGGTCCAGGACAAACTCGGCTATTACCCCCACTGGATTCAGTGAAAGCCACGCCCGCCGCTGCTCAGCGCTTCAATAGCCAGCTTACTAATCAGCGACTAAGGTCTAAGAGTCGTCAACATTCGGTAATGATTTAGTAGATAGGCTGTAACAGATTGACATGCCGGCCCTGATCCAGCCGGCATCATCAAACTGCCCCAAGCGCTCGAGGAGACAATAACAATGAGCAAGACCCCGATCGCCCGTGCCGTGGCTTTGGCCGCGCTGGGTACCAGCTTTATCCTTCCGACACTCGCCCACGCTGACTTCATCAAGGACAGCAAGGCCACCGTCGAACTGCGTAACTTCTACTTCAACCGCGACTTCCGCCAGGACAGCCCGGCTCCTTCCCAGAACAAGGCCGAGGAATGGGCCCAGGGCTTCATCCTCAAATACGAATCGGGCTACACCGATGGCACCATCGGCGTCGGCGTCGACGCCCTGGGCACCCTGGGCCTGAAACTCGATTCCTCGCCTGACCGCAGCGGCACTGGCCTGCTGCAGCGCTCCTCCAGCGACAAGCGCGCCGAGGACAGCTACGGCGACCTGGGCGTCACCGCCAAGCTGCGCGCGTCCAAGACCACCCTGAAAGGCGGCACCCTGATGCCGAAGATGCCGGTGGTGCAGTTCAACGACACCCGCCTGCTGCCGCAGACCTTCAGCGGTTTCGCCCTGAACTCCGCCGAACTGGACGGCCTGACCGTCGACGGCGGCCGCCTCTACCAGGTCAACCAGCGTGACTCCTCGGACTACGAGGACATGACCATCACTGGCGGCGGCAAGCGCAACATCAAGCTCGGCGATAGCCTCACCTCCAACAAGTTCCTGTTCGGCGGCCTCACCTACAAGTGGACCGACAGCCTGAGCACCAGCTACCACTACGGCGGCCTGGAAGACATCTACAAACAGCACTACCTGGGCCTGATCCATGTGCTGCCGATCGCCGACAAGCAATCGCTGAAGTCCGACATCCGCTGGGCCAAGTCCGATGACGACGGCGGCAGCAACGTCGACAACAAGGCGCTCAACGCCATGTTCACCTATGCCCTGGGCTACCACGCCTTCGGCCTCGGCTATCAGAAGATGAGCGGCGACACCGGCTTCGCCTACATCAACGGCACCGACCCCTACCTGGTGAACTACATCCAGATCGGCGACTTCGCCAACAAGGACGAGAAGTCCTGGCAGGCGCGCTACGACTACAACTTCGCCGGCCTCGGCATCCCCGGCCTGACCTTCATGACCCGTTACGTGAAAGGCGACAACATCGACCTGATCACCACCGATGGCGAAGGCAAGGAATGGGAACGCGACACCGACATCGCCTACGTCTTCCAGGACGGCCCGCTGAAGAACCTCGGCGTGAAGTGGCGTAACGCGACCATGCGCACCAACTACACCAACGATTACGACGAGAACCGTCTGATCGTCAGCTACACCATGCCGCTCTGGTAACCCACACGACATGACGAAAAAGCCCGGCATCTGCCGGGCTTTTTCTTTGCCTCACCATGGAGCAATCAGTCCTGACTGAGCGCTCCGATCTTGTGGATCGACAGGTCGGCGCCGTAGTACTCCTCTTCCTTCGTCAGGCGGATGCCCACAGCCGCCTTCACCAGGCCGTACACCAGCAGGCCTCCGGCGAAAGCCACCGCCACACCGAGCAGCGTGCCGATCGCCTGGCTGGCCAGGCTAACCCCACCCAGTCCGCCCAGCGCCTGCTGACCAAAGATGCCGCAGGCAATGCCGCCCCAGGCGCCGCACAGACCGTGCAGCGGCCAAACGCCCAACACGTCGTCGATCTTCCAGCGTACCTGGGTCGCGGTGAACGCCCAGACGAACAGCGCGCCGGCCACCATGCCGGTGGCCAGGGCGCCGATGGGGTGCATCAGGTCGGAGCCGGCGCAGACCGCCACCAGTCCGGCCAGGGGGCCGTTGTGCAGGAAGCCCGGGTCGTTGCGACCAACCAGCAGCGACGCCACGGTGCCGCCGACCATCGCCAGCAAAGAGTTCACTGCCACCAATCCACTCGCGCCCGCCAGCGACTGCGCACTCATGACGTTGAAGCCGAACCAGCCGACAATGAGAATCCACGAACCCGCCGCCAGGAACGGAATGTTCGATGGCGCGAAAGCGACCAATCGCCCCTCGCGATACCGGCCATTGCGCTGCCCCAGCAGGACCACCGCCGCCAGTGCCAGCCAGCCGCCAAAGGCATGCACCACGACGGAGCCGGCGAAATCATGGAAGGCAGCGCCGAATTCGGCCTTCAGCCAGGCCTGGAAGCCAAAGTTGCCGTTCCAGATCAGCCCCTCGAAGAACGGGTAGACGAAGGCCACGATCAGTGCCGTGGCGCACAGCTGCGGGCCGAACCGGGCACGTTCGGCGATGCCGCCGGAAATGATCGCGGGGATGGCCGCGGCGAAGGTCAGCAGGAAGAAGAACTTCACCAGCGCGTAGCCGTTTTCGTGCGCCAGCGTCGCCGCCGGCTGCAGAAAAGTGACGCCATAGGCGATCCAGTAGCCGATGAAGAAATAGGCCAGGGTCGAGATGGCGAAGTCCGAGAGGATCTTCGACAGGGCATTCACCTGGTTCTTCAGGCGCACCGTGCCCACTTCCAGGAAGGCAAAGCCCGCGTGCATGGCCAGCACCATGACCGCGCCCATCAGGAGGAACAGCGTGTTGGAACCGTGGACCAGCGTCTCTACGGCACTATTGAGGTTTTCCATCGCTACAGGCAGCCCCGGAGGTCAAGGGGAAAGCACCAAAACGGCTCGCGGCGACCCCGCGTCGCACCACGCTGAAGCAGCGGCGCACCACAGAGGAGCCGAGCGCTGAACCAGCATGGCCCACAAGCCATCCGGCCAGCTTCGCAATTTCTTGTACTTCCTTATGTTTTTCAGTGGTTTGAGCTCATATTCCCGGCCGTTTCAGACATCGGGAACGCCCCGCCATGGGGCGCTCGGCTCTCCATGCGCACCAGAGAAATGCAAGCGGCATACCACCGCAGCAGCATTCAGCGGCTAGGCTTCAACTCGCACGCGAGAGCGGCCCCATGATGAATTTATGAGAAACTTTCCAGCGACCCTGGGGCTCGAAAACTAGGAACCTCAACCCGCACAAGGAGCATCACATGCCTCGCAAGACCGCAGTGAACGCCGCCAAGGATGAACTCCTGGCCGAATTCCAGGCCCTCGTCAGCGACACCGAGAAACTCCTGCAGAGCTCGGCTGACCTGGCTGGCGCCGAAGCCGACCAGATGCGCGCGCAGATCCATGAGAGCCTCAAGCGCGCCCGCGATGCCATCTATTCCACCAAGGACTCCGTGCGCGACCAGGGCAAAGCCGCCGTGGACGCCACCGAAGACTATGTCGGTGACCACCCGTGGCAGGCCGTGGGCATCGCCGCCGGTGTTGGCTTCCTCCTCGGCCTGCTGGTCAGCCGGCGCTGATCCATGAGCGACGGAATGGACGCCGGGCCGAAGCCCTCGGCCAACTCCCCTTCCCCGCGGCGCTTCGGCGCCGCGGTCCTCGGCCTGCTGCATGGGCACATCGAACTGCTCGGCATCGAGCTGCAGGAGCAGAAGACCCGTACCGTGCAGATGCTGCTGATGGCCGGCCTCGCGCTGGTCTTCGCCCTGCTCCTGCTGGTCGCCCTGTCGGTACTGGTGCTGATCCTCTTCTGGGACAGCTACCGTCTACAGGCTGCCATCGGGCTATGCGTCTTCTACGTCGGCGGCAGCCTGCTCTGCGCCTGGCGCCTGCACATGCTGGTCAGCGACGAAAGCTCACCGTTCAGCGCGACCCTCGAGGAACTGGCCCGTGACCGGGAGCGACTGTTGCCATGAGTGAAATGCCCGACGCCCGCAACCTGACCCGCGCCGAACTGCGCAAAGCCATTGTCCGCCTGCGCCTGGAAATGCAGCGCCAGCAGATCCGCCAGGAAGGCGAATTGCTGCTGCAACCCCTGAAACAGGCGCGCAGCCTCGGCCAGAACCTGCGCAGTGGCCTGGGCGGCAGCACCCCGCTGTGGGGCGCTGGCGGCGCTGCAGCCCTTGCCCTGCTATTGGGCCGCAAACGCCGCTGGGTGCGACTGCTGCGCGTAGGCATCGCCCTCCTGCCGATCATCCTGCAGATGCGCAGCAAGCCCGATCCCAAGGCCCCGCCCGCCCCCTCGACGCACCTCTGACGTCTAGACTGGCCACATTCTTGCTTAGTGACAGTGAGCTGCGCGCGAGCGCGTCCCTGTCACGCCACTAAGGATGTGTCCCTTGATCGACGGGCAACCCATCGCCTGCTTCCAGCCCTTCATCGATACCGCGACTGGCCTGATCGCCGGTGTCGAAGCACTGGGCCGGTTGCGCCAGGACAACGGTGATCTGCAATCGGTCGGCCCGCTGTTCTTCAACCCACGAGTCGGCCTGGCCGAACTGCGCCGTCTCGACCGGCAGATCCGCGACGCCGCCCTCGCCCGCATCCACGAAGCGCCCAAGGACTGGTTTCTCAGCCTGAACATCTCGCCGCGCTGGATCAGCCGCCTGCGCCCAAACCAACCGCTGCCCAGCCTCAAGCAACTGCAACAACAGGGCGTAGCACCGGAGCGCGTAGTCTTCGAGATCACTGAACTGGGCGGTGCCCACCAGCGCCTGCCGGAAGTAGTGGCACGCTACCGTGATGCCGGCGCGCGCATCGCCATCGACGACTTCGGTGCCGGCTACTCGCAGCTGGACCGCGTGCTGGCGTTGCAGCCGGACATCCTCAAGCTGGACATGCGCCTGTTCCAGGAAGCCGCCCGCGGCGGCCCCAGTGGCGAAGTGGTGAAGGCGCTGGCGCAGATGGCCGAGAAGACCGGCTGCTGGATCATCGCCGAGGGCGTGGAAACCGAAGAGGAAATGGACTTCGCCCTAGAGTGCGGCGCGCGCTACGTGCAGGGCTTCCTGTTCGCCAAGCCGGCACTGGAATTTCCGGCCAGCGACGCCTTCCGCGAAGCGTTCGCCCAACGCCGCGACCACTACGTGCATCGCAAGCTGCAGGAGCGCTCCAACCTCATCCAGCTGCGCCAGCAGCTCTCCGAACTGATGAGCATGCTGCGCCCCTGGGCGGAAGGCGGCGCCATGCTCAGCAGCCTGCCGCCGGCGCCGGAATCCTTCAGCCGTCTGCTGCGCATCTATCAGTGCGACCGCCACGGCACCCAGACTTCGCCGAACCTGGAATGGAACGGCTTGTTCTGGAAGGAGAACCGCCGTTACCTGGGCCACAACTGGTCCTGGCGCCCCTACTTCTACCAATTGCTCGCCGAGGGCTGGGAAGAGCGCCGCCTGACACTTTCCAACACCTACCGCGACGCCACCACCAACCAGTACTGCATGACTGCCGGCCAGTTCATCGACCAGGGTCGACGCCTTCTGCTCATCGATATCGACGCCGAAGGCCTCTAGCGCCGCGATTGAGATTGCCGCCGCGAACGGCTAGCGTTGCCGGTAACTCTCTGGATCGCGGAAAGAAGAATGGATTGGCACACCCTGCTCCCCCGGGAGCGCCTCGGCAAACCGGTGCACAGCAGCGCCGAACTAGGCCGCAGCGCCTTCCACAAGGACCACGACCGCATCATCTTCTCCGGTGCCTTCCGCCGCCTGGGGCGCAAGACCCAGGTGCACCCGGTATCGAGCAATGACCACATTCACACCCGCCTGACCCATTCACTGGAGGTCGGTTGCGTCGGCCGATCGCTGGGCATGCGCGTTGGCGAGATCATTCGTGACCGCCTGCCGGAATGGTGCGACCCGGGGGACATGGGCGTGATAGTGCAATCCGCCTGCCTCGCCCACGATATCGGCAACCCGCCCTTCGGCCACTCCGGCGAAGACGCAATCCGCCACTGGTTCCAGCAGGCTGGCGGGCGCGGCTGGCTGGATGGCATGAGCGAGGAGGAGCGCTCCGACTTCCTGCACTTCGAGGGCAACGCCCAGGGCTTCCGTGTCCTCACCCAGCTCGAATACCACCAGTTCGACGGCGGCACACGCCTGACCTACGCCACCCTCGGCACTTACCTGAAGTACCCCTGGACAGCGCGCCACGCCGACTCCCTCGGCTACAAGAAGCACAAGTTCGGCTGCTACCGCAGCGAACTACCGCTATTGGAGCAGATCACCCAGAAGCTGGGCATGCCGCAACTGGAAGACGAGCGCTGGGCGCGCCACCCGTTGGTCTACCTGATGGAGGCCGCAGACGACATCTGCTACGGCCTGATCGACCTGGAAGACGGTGTGGAAATGGAACTGCTCGACTACAGCGAAGTAGAAGCGCTGCTGCTTGACCTGGTCGGTGACGACCTGCCGGAAACCTACCGCCAGCTCGGCCCGAAGGACTCTCGCCGTCGCAAGCTTGCCATCCTGCGCGGCAAGGCCATCGAGCACCTGACCAATGCCGCCGCCCGCGCGTTCGTCGAACAGGAAAAGACCCTGCTCGCGGGAAGCCTGCAAGGCGATCTGGTAGAGCACATGCATGGCCCGGCCAAGCGCTGCGTGCAACGCGCGAAGGCGATGGCGCGAGAGAAGATATTCCAGGACAAGCGCAAAACCCTGCACGAGATCGGCGCCTACACCACCCTGGAAATCCTGCTGAACTCTTTCTGTGGCGCCGTGCTGGAGCAACACCGCCAGAGCACGCCATCGTTCAAGAACCAGCGGATCCTCGACTTGCTGAGCCACTACGCGCCGGACCCCAGTTGGACGCTCTATCGTTCCTTCCTGCGTGTAACAGACTTCATCGCCGGGATGACCGACAGCTATGCCACCGAGATGGCGCGCGAGATGACCGGCCGCTCCAGCCCAAGCTGAAGCGGGCGCGCAAGCTAGGCAGCCAGCTTGCGCAACTGCAACAGCAAATCGTCCTGCAAGGTCGCCATCGCCTGCTCCACCGCCCGTGCCCGATTGCCCAATTCCCGGCTATCGAGGCCGTCCTTGCAGCCACCCTCAAGCTTGCTGCAGAGGTCCTGCAGCGTATCCGCATTAACCAGTCGTGCCGCGCCCTTCATACGGTGGGCCAGATCGGCCAGTTGCTTCCAGTCGCCTGCCTCCCAGAGCGGCCGGACCTGATCGATATCGATTCGGTTGCTGCTGTGCAACTCCTCCAGCAGACGGCGGATCAGGCCCGGATTGCCGCCGGTCATCTCCCGTAGCGACTTCAGGTCGAAGCCATCGACCTGCTTCTCCAAAGATGCCTGATCGTCGTGGGCCGCTGACAGCTTCGGCACCGCATCCAGCCGCATACGCAGGTTATCCAGGCCTATGGGCTTGAACAGGCAGTCATCCATGCCGGCCCGCCGGCAGTTCTCGATCTCGTCGGGCTGGGCGTTGGCCGTGAACCCGAAGATCACGCAGGGTTCGGCTTCCATCTCCGCTTCAAGCTCACGAACTCGCCGGGCCAGACCATAGCCGTTGAGCACCGGCATGTTGCAGTCGGTGATCAGCAGATCGAAGTCACCCGGATGCCACAGCTGCAGTGCCTGGGAGCCATCGGAGGCCACCTCGACCTGATGTCCCAGATGCTCCAGTTGCTGGGTCAGCAGCATCCGGTTGGCCACATGGTCGTCGACCACCAGGACCTTCAGCGAATGGGCAGTCCTCGGGACCATCACGGCCTGCCCAACTTCGCACTCGGGCAGGCTTTCCAGGGTCTGCAGCAACAGGCGCACCGTGACCGTGGTGCCTTCGCCAGGACGACTTTCCATGCGTACGGTGCCGCCCATCATCTCCGCCAGCTTGCGGCATATAGTGAGCCCCAGCCCCGTACCACCTCGGCTGGCATTACCACTACGGGCCACCTGGCTGAAAGGCTCGAACAACTGGCGCTGTTCATCCTCGGAAATACCGATCCCGCTGTCGTGCACACTGACCTCAAGGGAAAGGCGCTCACCAGCGACACGCTCGCCGTAGACACGAATCTTCACATGTCCGAAGTCGGTGAACTTGATGGCGTTGCTGACCAGGTTCGACAGTATCTGCTTGAACCGCAGCGGATCGATCAGCACGTCACAGGCGGCTTCCGCCTCGATTTCCACTCTAAGCTCCAACGCTTTCTGCCGCGCCAGCCCATCGAACACGCGCGCAACAGACTCCACCAACTCACGCAAGTGGGCGCGCTCCGGCATCAGCGTCAGACGCCCGGACTCGATCTTTGCCACATCGAGGATGTCACCGATCAGCGTCAGCAGAGAACGCGCAGAGTCGTAAGCCACCTCGACTGGCTCTCGCTCCCAATGCCCCTGGTTCGCGCGGGTGAGCGCCAATTCGAGCATGCCGATCACCGCGTTCATCGGCGTACGGATTTCATGGCTCATCGTGGCCAAGAAGGTACTCTTCGCCCGGTTGGCTTCTTCAGCCTGCTCCTTCGCGGCTTCTAGCTGATGGTGCAATCGCTCACGCTCGGTGACATCGATCCAGCCCGTCACTACCCCGGAGATATCACCACCCGGTCCACGGTAAGGAGTGGCCCAGTAATGTATTTCCCGAACCTCGTTACGAATCTGCAGGACCAGATCGGAGGCCACTTTCCCGTCCTGCTCCATGGCCTGCCGGTGAATCAACTGCAACGCTTGCGCGTCGTGTGCCTGCAGCCAGGGGCAATCGACGACTCGCGAACCTTCCACCGACTCGCGCGGCATTCCGGTTTCCTTGAGGAAGCCGATATTGCAGGTGACCAGTCTCCCATCACGATCACGTACCGCCACGGGCTGCGGAATACCATCGATCAATGCACGCTTGAACTCGAGCCGGTAACTGAGTTCTTTCTCCGAATCCCGGCGCCGGCGCACCTTGCGCCAGAGCCACCCGTTCCACAGCAACACGATGAGCAATGCCAGTGCTGCCGCCCAGGCGAGCTGGATGAACTGCTCGCGGTAGCCCTGCCAGACACTGTCCGGCCTGTCCACGCTGGCAGACCAGCGCGTGGTGATATTGCTCAGGTCTTCGGGCGCGATGGCCAGTAGCGCCTTGTTCAGGATACTGAGCAGCTCCGGATCCGCCTGCGAGACCGCCAGCGAGAACTGTCCAGGCTCCCGGTCCAGCGCCAGGGCGATCTTGAGATCCGGGTAATAGCGGGAGATCAGGTAGTTGGCCGACGACAACAGGTGAATACCGGCGTCCACCTTGCCTTCACTGATCATGGAAAGGTCGTCGACATTGTTTTCGACCTCCAGCAGTTTCACCCTTGGGTGACGGGCGCGCATGAAGTCTGCGATGACGGATCCCCTGGGGACGGCGACAGTGTGACCATCGAGATCGTCCAGGCTGCGCAGCCAGTCGCTCCCCTCCGGTACTACGGCAACGAAGGACGCGGTCATGTAGGGACGTGTAAAACTCAGCCACTCCTCGCGCTGCGCCGTTGGAGTCAGCGCCGCAATCATGTCAGCCTTGCCCGTACGCACCTGCTCCAGCATCGCCGTGACGCTTGCCTGCGGGCGCACATCGAATTCGATTCCGGTTCGGCTCTGGACAAGCTCCAGCAAATCGGCAGCGATACCACGGAACTGGCCCTGTGCATCGAAAAACGAAACAGGAGCCAACGCCTGATCGATCACGACTTTCGGTCGCGGGTGACGGTCCACCCAGCGTTGCTCCTGAGGCGTCAGGATAAGACGCTGGCCGGCAATGGGACTGCTTCCGCCGGGACTCCAGCGACGCTGAATGGCCGTCTCGCCCTGTCGCGGAATCGCTCTCAGAGTATGGTCGATGATGTCCAGCAATGTCCGATCGGACGCATTCAGGGCAAAGCCGAAACCCTGGCCGTTGAAGCTGGCAAAGTTGAGGAGCTTGAGATTGGAAAGGTATCCCTGGCTGATCAGGTACTGCGCACTGAAGGCATCGCCGACGAACAGGTCCGCCTGGCCGAAAGCGACCGCTTCCAGTGCATGGCGCACCGACTGGTAGCTCTGTACAGAGGCGCCGGCCAGGAACCTGTCACGATCATTTGCCGGGAAGTAGTCGGTGACCACCGCAATGCGCTTGCCGGCGAGTTGCTCACTACTTTCCAGACGCGTGCCTTCCGGTCCGATAATGACCGGCTGGTTGGAAAAGTAGGGGACGGACAGCACGACGCCCGGTCGCGCGGCCTCATACCCCGTGGCACGACTCAATAGATCGATATCGCCACGAGACAACGCGGCCAAGGCGGCATCCCTGTCAGGATAACGTCGTACATCAATTCGAACATTGAGCGTGTCGGCAATGATTCCCGCGATGTCGGCCGTGATGCCCTCAAGGTCCGTGCCGCTGCCGGTGATATCAAAAGGGGCGTAATCCGGTGCGGTCACGCCCAGGCGCAGCGTGCGTTTGTCTCTGAGCCAGTGCCAGTCGGAGTCGCTGAGTTGCACCTTGACTGGCTCGTCGCCCGAACGAGCCAGCAGGTTGATCGAGGTCCAGTCGTGCGGCTCCGCCATCCCCCATCCGCAACAGACGAGTAGCAACACGCTGACGAAAAAGCGGAAGCGGCACATCAAACACCTCAGACCAACGCGTTCCGCTTGGCGAACTCGATCAGGTCAACCAGCGAATGAGCGTTGAGCTTCAGCAGCAGACGGGTCTTGTAGGTGCTGACCGTCTTGTTGCTGATGAACATCTGTTCGGAGATTTCCTTGTTCGAATAACCATTCGCAAGGTACTGGAGGACAGCCATCTCGCGATCCGAGAGGCGCTGGATAAGCTCCTGATCATCCATTTGACCATTGTTGCGACGAGTCTGGCGCACCGCCGTGCTGGGAAAGTAGTTGTAGCCGGCGACCACCGCGTTGACGGCGCTGATCAACTCAGACAGCCCACCTTGTTTGCAGACGAACCCTGAGGCTCCCGCCTGCATGCAGCGCATGGCGAACAGCGAGGCGCTCTGCCCGGTCAGCACCAGCACCTTGAGCGGCAGCTCGAAGGCAGAGATACGACTGATCACCTCCAGGCCATCGAGCCGGGGAATACCGATATCCAGAACGACCAGATCGGGAATCAGGTCCTTGACAAGCGAAAGCGCGTCCACACCATTGTCGGTTTCACCAACGATGACATGACCTTCCTTTTCCAGCAGCACGCGCATTGCCATGCGAATGACTGGGTGATCATCGACAATTAGAACTTTGCTCATCAGCTTCCTCCCTCAGACCCTTCGTAAAAATGTCCTTCGGTAAGATATATGCAGAGCCGGCTCTGTCGAGATTACTTGCCCTCAATATTGGCTATTAGAGGACTTTCCTACACAACATCTAAATAATTCCTACAAGCAGCCTTAAATACTTTGACGCCACCCCGAAGTCAGCAAGAAATTTCCGATGCAGAACGGAATAAAATCTGACCACGACTCCTGACAATACGCTTCCCTGTCGCTGTTTATCCCAGCTAGCGGACGCTCGATATACGCCTGAGCTTTCCCTCACGACCGGTCCTTCGTCACTCTACCCGCGGAATCACTCCGCCCTCCAGAGAGCCATAGAGATCAAGCCACCCGCTCTAAACAAGCCACTTCGCCATAGCTCAATCCACATCGCCGACGCTGATCACATTTTCCGTTGGCCAGCGTCTGACAAGTACCCTGCCTCTTCCCCTTGTCAGGTTGATCAGCTATCGAACACTGAAGCGTCCATACCAATCTGATTCCGGACACTTTTTCCATCAATATAAAAATCAGAAAACCCAAACAAGACAAAGCGCGCGAGGCAATTACAACCAACAACTATCAACCACAAGAAACCCAACTCCCAGGAGAGTTCTAAAGCCCAGCAAGAAAATCAGAGTCATGCATTAACTGAACACGCCCAGCACCATTAAAGCCTCATATCAATTGCCATTCGACAATGCATAGCGCCGACCGAATCAGCTTGTCATTCGAGTGACTTTCGATGGAGCCCCATAACAACCAGGAGCTCTTCCGTGCAGGACAACAAGTTCAGCATCCTGATAGTCGAAGACCATCCCTTCCAACTGATCGCTACGCAAATGCAACTGAACAGACTGGGCTTCTACCGATTGACACCCGCGCTCGATGCCCATGAAGCGCGCGAGGAGTGTGCACGCCGCAACGAACCGTTCGACTTGCTGCTCTGCGATATCAACCTGCCGGACACTGACGGTATAGAACTGCTCGGCGAACTGGCCGAAGCCGGTCATATTCGCCAGGCGGTCTTCCTGAGTTGCCGCGATACCGAAGAACTGCAGGCCTTGCGGAAAACCCTGCGCGAACAGCGCCTACCCGTCCTGGCTTGCTTGTCGAAGCCACTCGATGAATGGGCGCTGCTGCTGGCCCTGGAAAAGGACGAGAGCCTCAGGACGCGGGCAGATTGACTGGCTGGTCCGGGTACCACGCATCGATCAGCGGGCTGAGGCTGAAGCCTGCCAGTTCCGGCTGCTGCTTCAGCCATCCGCCGATCAATTCCCGCTGCTCCACGCTCACCGAGCCGCGCCGGGCAAGACAGATGAAGCCGTACTCGTCGCAACCGCTATAGACCAGATCGTTGGGTTCGACCGCGACGCCCACGAATCGCTTCATGAAAGCGCCAACAGCCTCTTCGCCTATCCCTTCCTTGTACTGAAAACTCAATTCGAAGCCGAGTTCCTGGAACTCATCGACGCACAACTTCTTGCGTAAACGACGGGAACGATGGGTCGCCATCTGAATCTCTCCTCAGGAGGGCTTTCGCCGCTCGATGCACGAGTGTGTCCGGAACATATACGGGACTTGCGCGAACAATGTCCCGATGCACCTCTCCGAGACGACTGGCATCCGAAGGCCAGCGCATCCTGGAACGGCTTGCGGCATAATGTGCCGCAGCTCCCGGTCCAACAGGGAGTATTTCATCTGTAGTGTTGCGCTTCATCTTTTCATTTTTTCAAGTCAATGCCCGACCACTGGGATGTCATCTTTTCTATGTTCAAGTCTCTGCGTGTCCTCGCTCTCGCTACCTTATTACCCTTCGCCTTGCCGGCCGTTGCCCAGATCAACAGCACCCTGCCCGAACGCGTGCAGAAAGCGCTGAGGGCCAGCAAACTCACCGACGACGCCCTGTCGCTGGTGATGATCCCTCTGGAAGGCCCCGGCAACGCTACCTATTTCAACGCTGACGTCTCGGTGAACCCGGCGTCGACCATGAAGCTGTTCACCACCTATGCCGCCCTGGAAATGCTCGGCCCGACCTACCAGTGGCAGACCGAGTTCTACACCGACGGCCAGCTCAAGGACGGTACTCTCAACGGCAACCTCTATCTCAAGGGCGGCGGCGATCCGAAGTTGAACCTGGAGAAGCTCTGGCTGATGATGCGCGACCTGCGCGCCAATGGCGTTAACAAGGTCACCGGCGACCTGGTGCTGGATCGCAGCTATTTCAACATCCCGCAACTGCCGGTCTTCAACGACGACGGTGGCGATGACAACAAGCCCTTCCTGGTCGGCCCGGACTCGCTGATGGTCAACCTGAAGAGCGTGCGCCTGGTGATCCGCACCGAAGGCAGCAAGGCCACCGTGCTGATGGACCCGCCGCTGGCGAACGTGCGCATCGACAACCAGATTCAGGTGAGCAAGGCTGCGGCCTGCCCCGCCTGGCCGAAACTGCGCTTCAACCCGGTGACCCAGTTCGACGGCACCTCGCTGGTCGCCACCGGACAGATTCCGCAAGGCTGCAGCGCTCAGACCTACATGTCCCTTCTCGAGCACCCTGCCTACACCGCCGGCGCGGTGCGCGGCATCTGGCAGGAACTGGGCGGCAGCATCCTCGGCAAGGACCGCGAAGGCACTGTGCCGAAGAGCGCCACCCTGGTGGCCCGCGCCATGTCGCCGGATGTCGTGGAAATCATCCGCGACATCAACAAGTTCAGTAACAACACCATGGCCCGCCAGCTGTTCCTCTCGGTCGGCCGCCAGTATCGCAATGGCGCCGACGCAGACGACGCCCAGGCTGCCCAGCGGGTGATCCGCCAGTGGCTGGCGCGCAAGGGCATCACCGCGAGCCACCTGGTAATGGAAAACGGTTCGGGCCTGTCCCGCGACGAGCGAGTCAGCGCCCGCGAAATGGCCGCCATGCTCCAGGCCGCGTGGCACAGCCCCTACGCCGCGGAGTACATCTCCTCGCTGCCGATCGTGGCCAAGGACGGCACCATGCGCAAACGCTTGCGTGGCACGCCCATGGCCGGCGAAGCCCACGTGAAGACCGGCACCCTGAACACCGTGCGCGCGCTCGCCGGCTTCAGCCGCGACGCCAATGGCCGCACCTGGGTAGTAGTGGCAATCCTCAATAGCAACCGGCCGTGGGGGGCATCGTCCATCCTAGACCAGGTGTTGCTGGACCTCTACAGCAGCACCAAGCGCTGATCCCCCGCAAACCCCGGCCAACTGGCCGGGGTTTGCGCATCAGGCTTCGACTTTCTCCAGACGATCCCGCCCCAGCCGCTTGGCGCGATACACCGCGCGGTCCACCTTGCGCATCAGGTCGTCCGCGCTTTCGCCGGGGCACCAGGAGGCAACGCCGAAGCTCGCCGTCACCACGCCGACGCCCTCCATTGGCTGCCCGCGCAAGGCCTTCCAGAGTGCCTCCGCCAGTTGCCAGGCCTGATCCGTGGTGCTCCCGGGGCAGAGCACCACCAGTTCCTCACCACCGATCCGGCAGAACACATCGACCTTGCGCAGGCGCTGCGCGATGCGCTGACACAGGGTGACCAGCACGATATCGCCTGCCTCATGACCGAAGCGGTCATTGATGTCCTTGAAGTGGTCGATGTCGAACATCACCAGCGACAAAGGCTCGCCGCTGCGGGCACAGCGCGCCATGCCCTGATCCAGCTGCTCCTTGAAATAGCGGCGATTGTGGATGCCCGTCAGTGCATCGGTGACCGACAAGCGCCGCAACTCCATCTCCGCCTCCTTGCGCCGGGTAATGTCAGTGGCTATGCCCAGATAACCCGTGGTGTTGCCCGCTGAATCGCGCACGCCGGTAATGATCAGGTTGATCTTCAGTTGCCGGCCATCACGGCGCACGCAGGTCCACTCATGCTCCTCGTGCCCCTCGCCCACGAGCGCGCCAACGACGTCAAAGCCGCGAATCTCGCGTCCGAGGATGCTCGACAGGTCCTGCGCGCGGCGACGGATCTCGTCCTTGACGAAGACATTCTCCGGCACCGGCCGCCCGATCACTTCCTGGGCGCTGTAGCCGAACATGCGCTCGGCGCCCACGTTGAAGCTGCGCACGAAGCCGCGCAGATCGGTCGAGACGATGGCAACCTGCGTCGCCGCATCGAGCAGGCCGTGCAGACGACTGTTGACCTCGCCCAGTTCCAGCTCGGCAGCCTTGCGCGAACTGATGTCGGTCTGAGTGCCGATCATGCGTCGCGGCGAACCTTCGTTGTCGCGCTCCACCACCTGGCCGCGATCCAGCACCCAGAGCCAGCGCCCGCTCTTGCAGCGCAACCGGTGCTCACTCTGGTACAGCGAGGATTCCCCGCGAAGATGCCGGCGCAGCGCATCGCAGCGCGCGTCCTTGTCCTCGGGATGGACCCGGCTCAGGCTCTCGTCGGTGGTCGTGCCCACCTCGCTGTCGCGGTAGCCGAGCATGGCTTTCCAAGCATGCGAATAGAATACGTTGCCAGTATCCAGACTCCAGTCCCAGACGCCGTGGCCAGCGCTGTCCATGGCGAAGTGCAGGCGCGCCTGGTTCTCCTGCAACTCCAGCTGGTTGGCCCTCAGTTCGGCGGTGCGCTCGCCCACCAGTTGCAGGGCCCGCTGGCGCTGACCCAGCAGCGCCAGCACATAGCCCGCCAGCAGCAGCGAAGTCAGCCCGCCGGCGAACGCCACCCAGAGCTGCGGGTGACCCTGGTTACGCCGCAGGAAGTCGCTGGAAGGCTCGACGCGCACCAGGTAGTCACGACCGGCAAAAGGCAGGTGTCGCTCGGAAACCAGTCCTGCCGTCTGATCAGCCGCTACCTGGCTGCGATACAACGGCACATCCGGACGCGGGTCGCCGGCATCGCGCAGTGTCAGCGCCAGCTGCTCACCGCGCGCTTCCGAACCCTGTTCGATGAGCAGGCGGTAGCTGATCGCCGCCAGCAGGATGCCCTGGATACCGACGCGGGTTTCGGCTGTCGGGCTGGGCGTCGTACTGCTGCGATAGAGTGGCGCCGCCAGCAGCAGACCGGTGGAATCCGCTGGCGGCGCGCCGGGAAGGACCACGGGCATCGAGGCAGCAACCGAGCGCGTCTTCACCACACGCTGGGTCAACTCACGCCCTGGCAGGGTCGAGTTCAGGTCCAGGCCCAGGGGCATCTCTTCCAGGTACTCGGAGGCGCCATAGAGGACGGGAAAATAGCGTTCGCGAACCTGTGCCGGAATCGGCTGGCCCTGAAGGTCGAGCTCGAAAAGCATGTAGTCGAGCATGCCGGCGTCATGGGCACGGGCCTCAAAGGCGTCGCGCTGACGCTGGTCCACGCGCGGCAGCCAGGCGTAACCCAGCGTGTCGCCCAGCAATGGACTGACGAAGTGCTCGAATTCCTCGCGGGAAACGTCCGAGGAGTTCTCAAAGAAGCGCTGGATCGATTCCAGCTCGCTCTGCTGATTCGATAGTCGCTCGCGTACGCGCTCGATCCGCTCGTTGGCAGCGAGGGAAAACTGCTGTTCCAGGAAGGTCCGCGCATTGCGCCACACATTCCAGCCCAACAAGGCCGTCAGCAACAGGCCTGCCACCAGTACGACGCCGGCGGCACGCAGGGCCTTCTTCTGGCTGGCGACTCCCTGAGCGGCGGGCAACTGCTCGTAGGCCGGCAACTGAGTCATGCGCTTTCCCAACTCTCAGGGTGACTCAGTTTTTATAGCAGCCGATGGCCATTTGCCCAGCTTTGGCACGACGCACGGCCCAGACCGCGCGCCGCTCGGGCCTCAACGTACGCTGATACGCCAGGCGCGGTGGATCTTGCTGTTGCGGGCGAAATCCTGGTCCAGCGTCTGGGCGCTGATTTCCTCGACCTGGTAACGCGCTGCCAGCCCTTCATCCAGTTCGAACTTGCGGAAGTTGTTAGAGAAGTACAGCACCCCGCCCTTGGCCAGTCGCGCCATGGCCAGGTCGATCAGCTCAACGTGGTCGCGCTGCACATCGAATACACCTTCCATGCGCTTGGAGTTGGAGAAGGTCGGCGGGTCGATGAACACCAGGTCGTATTCGCCGCGGTCCTCGCGCAGCCACTCCATGACGTCGCTCTGCACCAGGCGTTGCTTATCGGAGAAGCCGTTGAGCGACAGATTGCGCCGCGCCCAGTCCAGGTAGGTTTTCGACAGGTCGACGCTGGTGGTGCTGCGCGCATCGCCCTTGGCGGCATGTACGGTGGCCGTGGCGGTGTAGCAGAACAGGTTGAGGAAGCGCTTGCCGGCAGACTCGCGCTGGATGCGCAGGCGGATCGGCCGGTGGTCGAGGAACAGGCCGGTGTCGAGGTAGTCGGTCAGGTTGACCAGCAGTTTCACGCCGCCCTCTTCGACTTCCATGAAGCGGCCTTCGGCGTTCTGCCGTTCGTACTGCTTCTTGCCGGTCTGGCGCTCGCGACGCTTGATCACGATGCGCTCAGTGGGAATGCCCAGCGCCTGCGGCAACGCGGCGAGCGCGTCGAGCAGACGGATCTGCGCCTTCTCCGGGTCGATGGACTTGGGCGCCGCGTATTCCTGCACGTGAGCCCAGTCGCGGTAGAGGTCCACGGCCAGAGCGTACTCGGGCATGTCGGCATCATACACCCGGTAGCACTCGATCTTCTCCTTGCGCGCCCACTTGCCGAGCGCCTTGACGTTCTTCTGCAGGCGGTTGGCGAACATCTGCCCGCCTTCACTCAGGCGAGCCTGTTCGATCACGGCGGCACCCTGCACCGGAGCGGCATCGCTGCGTTCGCCACGCTCGCCGGTCACGAACTGGCGCGGCTCCACGTCGAGCATGATCAGCTTGCACGGCAGCGCACCGTTGAAGAAGGCGTACTGCTTGTGGCTGCGGATGCCCATACGCTTGCCCAGCTCCGGCGCGCCGGTAAAGATACCGGCGCTCCAGCCCAGGCAGCTCTGGCGCAGGCGCTCACCCAGGTGCTGATAGAGGTACAGCAGGCTGGCTTCGTCACCCAAACGCTCGCCGTAAGGCGGGTTACAGATGATCAGGCCCTTCTGGCCCTTGTCCGGGCGCGGCTCGAAGGTGGCCAGCTCACCCTGGTAGATCTTGACCCACTCGGCCAGGCCGGAGCGTTCGATATTGTTGCGTGCCGGCTGGATCAGGCGCGGGTCGGCTTCATAGCCGCGAATCCACAGCGGCGTCCTGGCCAGGCCGACTTCGGCACGCTGCTGGGCTTCCTCGATCAGTTTCTTCCAGATCGCCGGCACATGGCCCAGCCAGTTGCTGAAGCCCCAGCGCTCGCGCTTGAGGTTCGGCGCGACGTCGGCGGCGATCAAACCGGCCTCGATGAGGAAGGTGCCGACGCCACACATAGGGTCGGACAATGCGCCGCCTTCAGCGGCGATCTTCGGCCAACCCGCACGGATCAGTACGGCAGCGGCAAGGTTTTCCTTCAGCGGCGCGGCGCCCTGCTGCAGGCGGTAACCACGCTGGTGCAGGCTGTGGCCGGACAGGTCCAGCGACAGTACCGCCTGGCCACGATCCAGGTGCAGGTGCACGCGGATGTCCGGGTTGACCTTGTCCACGGTCGGGCGCTTGCCGAACTCGGCGCGCAGGTTGTCGACGATCGCGTCCTTCACCTTCAGTGCGCCGAAGTGGGTGTTGTCGATGCCCGAGCCCTTGCCGCTGAACTCCACCGCCAGGCTGCCGCCGGCATCCAGGTGGTCGCTCCAGGACACGGCATTGACGCCCAGGTAGAGATCTTCAGCGTTGCTCACCGGGAAGCGCGACAGCACCAGCAGCACGCGGTTGGCCAGGCGCGACCAGAGGCACAGACGGTAGGCCGTCTCCAGGTCGCCCTTGCCGCGAATGGCCGAAACCTGGGCGCGCGCCTCGGTCAGCCCGAGCGCCTGGGCTTCCTCCAGCAACAGGCCATCGAGCCCTTTCGGGCAGGTGAGGAAAAGATCGTGCAAATCCGACATGCAAATAGTTCCCGGGCCGCAGCCCTTTCATCAAAGCCGCTAATGGCCTTGTCGGCCACCTTGGGTTCATTCCAGAGAACCCAGGCAACCCCTGTAGTCATTTTCAGGGATGGGCCGGCAACCGGCCTGCGGCCTCGCGTCGCAGAAAGTCATCCCACTCGTCGGAACGAGAGGTGGTCTCAATTGGACACACATTCCTCTTGATCCTTGGCAAGCTCCCGCCCCTGGCGGGTTATGCCGTACTGGCATTTTGCAAACCGGACGGACCTTATGGCCCAAACCCATAAGAGTTACGTCCTTATGACAAATTGGTCATTCACAGCCCCGGAACCTTTCGATAGAACTCGGGGTAATCCTTCACCGCAACGGTGTCGGGCGGGGCGCGTCACGCCGGCAATGCGCCCCATTGGCGGAATATTCCGCCCGGCCTCCCTGGGGGGCCAACGGGACATAACAGTCAACAAGTGAGGGCAACACCCTATGAGAAGACTTAAGCGTGATCCGTTGGAAAGAGCCTTTTTGCGTGGTTATCAGCACGGCATTACTGGAAAATCTCGCGACCTCTGTCCGTTTACCCATCCCACTACCCGGCAATCCTGGCTCAACGGCTGGCGTGAGGGCCGCGGCGACAACTGGGATGGTTTGACCGGCGCCGCCGGTATTCAACGAGTGAACCAATTGCAGCACGCAACAGGCTGAATCCAGGGTCACCCACGACTTCCCCAAGCCGCCCCATCCGGGCGGAAAAGGGCGCAAGCCCAAGGGCTCCGAAAGGAGCCCTACTTATTTCTGCTACCTGTATTTACGCCCGCTTGGCCGCCGCAATGGCGTCCACCGCTTCGCGGATCAGCGCCGGCCCCTTGTAGATGAACCCCGAATAGATCTGAACCAGGCTCGCACCCGCGGCGATCTTCTCGGCCGCATGTGCGCCCTCGGTGATGCCGCCGGCGGCGATGATCGGCAGACGGCCGCCCAGCTCACCAGCCAGCACCTTGACGATGTGGGTACTCTTCTCGCGCACCGGAGCGCCCGACAAGCCACCGGCCTCGTTGCCGAACGGCAGGTGCTCGACGCCTTCGCGGCCCAGGGTGGTGTTGGTGGCGATCACCGCGTCCATACCCGACTCGATCAGCGCAGCGGCGACCATCGCGGTCTCCTCATCACTCATGTCCGGCGCGATCTTGATCGCCAGCGGCACCCGGCGGCCGTGCTGCACGGCCAGGTCTTCCTGGCGCAGGCGCAGCGCTTCGAGCAGTTGCTTGAGCGAATCGCCGAACTGCAGGCTGCGCAGGCCGGGGGTATTGGGCGAACTGACGTTGACGGTGACATAGCTGGCGTGGGCGTAGACCTTGTCCAGGCAGATCAGGTAGTCATCGACCGCGCGCTCGACCGGGGTGTCGAAGTTCTTGCCGATATTGATGCCCAGCACGCCCTTGTACTTGGCCGCCTTGACCCGTTCGATCAGGTGATCGACGCCGTGGTTGTTGAAGCCCATGCGATTGATGATCGCGGTAGCTTGCGGCAGGCGGAAGATGCGCGGCTTGGGGTTGCCCGGCTGCGGACGCGGGGTGACGGTGCCGATCTCGACGAAACCGAAGCCCAGCTGGGCGAAGCCGTCGATGGCATCGCCATTCTTGTCCAGGCCGGCGGCCAGCCCCACGGGGTTGGCGAACTCCAGCCCCATGACCTTTACTGGCAGGCTTTTGGGTGCTTGCGTCAACAGGCCGTTGAGGCCCAGACGGCCACCCGCGCCGATCAGGTCGATGGACAATTCATGGGAGGTTTCCGGGGAGAGCTTGAACAGGAGCTCGCGGGCCAGGCTGTACATGGTCGGGCATCGGTCGGCAAAATGGGGCGCTATTATAGCCAGCCAGCCCTCGCTCAGGCGAGGCGGCGCAGCGCCAGCAGCCGCCCGGAATCGTCGAATTCCAGCTCGAAGCTGCCGTGAACTCCGGTGTGAGTGACGAATGGACGCAGGTGATGCGCCGGCAGATTGACCCGCCGACCATCACGACTGGTCACCTGAACCCGATTGGCATGCCCGCGATAGAGCGCTTGCAGCCGGTCCGCCGACAAGGATATATCCAGCACAACGCAAGCCATGGAGGCCTCCAGCAAGTGAAGGAAAGAATTTTGCCACAACGCATGCGCCCAACAGCGCCAGGGTTTTCTATGCTTAGGGCAATTCGCCGCGCATCGGGCCCGGCGCTTCCTGCACTGACCAGCCGGCCATCGGGAGTCTTGCGTCGTCCATGAGTCAACCACCTCGCCCCCGCAGCGTGACCAGCCGGCTGGCCGCCCTCGCCCAGCGCCTGGGCATCGGCAGCGCCGATGGGCGCAACGTCGCCGAACGCAGTCGGAGCCTGTCCCTGCCCTTCGAACCGCTGCCGGACTGGCCTGCCGGCCTGGGCTGGCATTCCGGCGCGCCGCTCTACCGGCTGATCGACCTGCCGCGTGGCGCGCTGTCCGGGCCGGTGCAGGAAGACAAGGCGCGCATCCATAGCGTTCTCAAGCGCCTGGTGCACTGCCACCGCGAAGAGCATCCCGCCGTCGATATTCGAAGCATCGATGGTCTCTGCTGCCGCAGCCTGCTCGACAGCCCGCTGGCGGGGCTGGAGGAGCTGTCCAATTGCGAGTTGTGCCGTAAGGTGCGGATCATCAGCTATAACGACTTCACCAAGGTGCTGGGCGTGGCCCTGCCCGGCTTCGAGCGCAAGGCACCTCTGCAATTGCGCAGCGCAGGCTGGCACGGCGCGCGGTTGTTCTGGGACGACGACAATCACCCCTGCGAACTGGCCAATGCGGTGGTCTACGCCCGCCGCCGTGGGCTGGAGATCATCCTGCCCGCGAGCATCCAGCGCTTCGAACTGCAAGTCACGGTACTGGATGAGCTGGAGCGCGACTTCCACATGCTGGCCATGCCGGCCAAGGCCTGGAGCGACGCGTCGTTCATGGAGCTGTTGCTGGAGACCGGCATGCCCTATGCCCGTTTCGGCCTGTTCAACTCGGAAACCCCGGAGAGCCTGCTGCTGCCTCGGGACCATCCGCAGTCCGATGCCTTCGGCCAGGGACTGCGGGAGGCCGGCGCGCCGGATGTGATCGCCTACCTGCGCCGCGCTGGCAAGGCGGGCTGACCCGCAGCGTCACTCCCCGAGCGTATTTTCACCGAGCTGGCGCTCTTCCTCGTCCAGGCTTTCCAGCACCTCATGATGCCGGGCTCGCCACTCTTCCAGGCTGAGCCCCAGGGTCGCCAGCAGTTGCGGATTGCTCTTCACCAGGTAGACCGCCGCGCGCTGGGCGGAGTCCTCCACCTTCCAGTCCACCTCGTCCGAATCGATCGGTCCTTCATAGGTGATCCAGCGGGCGAAGTCCGGGTACACGCTGCAGACCTTCTGGAAATCCAGGTCACGCATGCGCTGGTTGCCGTACTCGATGTTCTCCACATCCTTGGCCTTCATGCCGACCGTCTCGGCGAAGGCGCGGCGCGACAGCCCGATCAACGAGCGAAGCGCCCGTAGTCTTTCTCCCGCAGTAAACAGGAAACGTTTCTTCATCATGCGTCATCCATCTCCGAGACTGCCAAGGCCCGGAAAAACACCCTAACAATTAGGATAAATTCGCGATCCAGGCCGTAGCGGAGGCCGTGGATCAAAGCGACGGGATGGTGCGGGACACAGCATGAACGATGAAAGCGGATTCAGCCCTGACCTGCTCGCAGGTGGCTATTACGTGACGCCTCAGCGCTTTGCGGAGCTGGTCGGTCTCAAAGATCGTCCCGCCATTGTGCAAGGCTGGATCGATGAGGGGGCGATACCGACACGCCGCCTGGGCGGCCAGGTTCTCGTCGACCTGGGCGCCCTGCTGCTGATGACCCAGCCGGATCAGGCCTGATCCGATTCCTGGGCGGCCTGCAGCGCCGGTACGGCGGGAATGCCGATGTCCACGCAGAGTGCCAGGACGCGCTCCAGGTCATTGCGGTAGACCAGCACGCACTGCAGTTCGGTATCCAGCGGCTCGCTGAAGTCCACGAGCACGTAGCCGCCTTTTTCCGGGTAAAGCGCGCCGAGCTGGGTCTGGATGCGGTTCAGCGCCGCCAGCGGCTCGGTCTTGCGCAGTTGCTTGGCCTGCAGCACAAAGCTCACGCTCGGGTCGAAGGAAGCGCGGATCTCGCCGAACAGCTCTTCAAAGCTGTCGCCCATGAACAGCACGATTTCCGGCAGGCTGCCCACCACCACCCACTCACCCAGCGGGATGGGGAAGTCCTCGTCGTAGTTGATGTCCGGATTGGCGGCGAGGAAAGCCGCCGGATCGGCGTAGGCCTGCGAAGCTTCGTCGGCGATCTGCTGGATCTCCTCTTCGCCCAGGCAGCCGGAGCTGATCAGCGTAAGAAGTTCGGCAAGTTGCGCTTTCATGGGGAGGTCCTGCAGAGAGATGAACAGCCGGAAAGGATATCCGTATTCGCTGTAAAACGCCGCAGCCGGGAACTTTCTGTCAGAAAAAGGCGTCCGAAGTCGCCAGAAACGATACCCACTATTGAACGGGATGATTTCTGCTCGCTTCGAGCGGTTGATAGCCTGACAACCATCCCGAACCAGCCTGCGTGTGAAAACCATGAACCGTGCCCTCGCCCTTCTCTTCATGACCCTGCCTTTGTGGCTGGTGGGCTGCGCCAGCCAGCCGGCGCCGCAGCAAGAGCCCTACAGCGATGAGCAAGTGAAGTCCTTCGCGCTGAAGATGCTGGGTGCCAGCAATATGTCCGACGAGCTGTACGCCAAGTACCGCCGGGCACTGACCGAGCCGCACGAGGATGGGCGCAGCGGGAGCTGATCCCGTCCCTCTGATAGCGGCCGCCCTCGTTTCCGCGATATCCGTCGCGACGAAGTTCAATCCCCCCCAGTCCAACGCCCCCTTGCAGGAGCGGGCCATGCCCGCGATCGCCCCCGTAGGGCACTCCTATAGGTCAGCGCCGTCGTTGCCGCCCATCCATGCGCTGCGGATCACGGAAAGAAACATGACGCGCGCTCGCGTCAGCCCCCGTCGACAAAACCCGAGCCGAAAAAAAGCCCCGCACGAGGCGGGGCTGGAGCATGAAAAGGCTTTAAAGGCGATGAGCGTCAGACCGGGCAGGAGCCCTGCTGGTTACTCTGCGCCAGGTCGAGCAGCTCGCGGTTGGCCACGGCGTACATGGCGTAGTCGGTGCTGGTGGAAGCCCGCAGCTCGACGAGCATCGCCCGCCAGCGGGCCACCATCGGGGCGTGCTGGTCCAGCCAGAGCGCCACGCGCGCATCGATCTCCGCCGGGCCGTCCTGCATCTGCAGCACGGAGACGGTGATCGCCCGCTGCTGCCAGTCCAGGTCGTCGCGGAAGGCTTCGCGTGCCAGCGCCTGCCAGTTGTTCTCCACCGGCAGGGAGCTGATCTGCTGCAGGTACCAGGTCAGTTCCAGCTCGCTGCCCAGAGCGAAGTAGGCGCGGGCCACGTCGGCCGGGTCACGGCCGGTGACGTCCGCTGCTTCGATGATCGGCAGCAGGGTGTAGAGGTGGCTGGTACCGGCGACCATGCGCGCCAGCAACTCAGGCACGCCAGCGTCGACGTAAGCCTGGTAGCGTGCCTGCCACAGCTCGCGGGTCGGGCCTTCGAGCAGTTCGTTGAGTTTCAGGCCCAGGGCGGCGATACGCGGACCGAAGTGCGCGACGTCACGGGCGGCATCCTGCTCGTTGCGACGGCTGCGCAGGAACCAGCGAGTAGCACGACGCCCCAGGCGCATCAGTTCGTCCATCAGGGTCAGCTGCACTTCCGCCGGCACCTGATAGTCCAGCGCCTCGATCTGGCGGAACCAGTGCGGCAGATGGAAGACATCACGCACGATCACGTAGGCACCCGCCACGTTCGCCGGCGTCATGCCGGTGGACTCCTTCAAGCGCTGCACGAAGGTGATGCCCATGTGGTTGATCAGGTCGTTGGCGATCTGCGTGCTGACGATCTCGCGCTTCAGGCGGTGCTTGCGCATGGCCGGGCCGAAGGTGTCGACCAGGGTCTGCGGGAAGGCCGTCTCCATGTCGCGGGTCAGGTAGTCGTCGTCCGGCACCAGCGAGCCCAGCAGCTGTTCCTTCAGATCGATCTTGCTGTAGGAGATCAACACAGCCAGTTCCGCGCGGGTCAGGCCCTGCCCGGCCGCGATGCGCTCGGCGAGGCCCTCGTCGGTGGGCAGGAACTCCAGCGCGCGGTCCAGCTTGCCGCGGCCTTCCAGATCGCTCATCAGGCGCTTGTACTCGGCGATGCGCTCGCGGGCGCGACGCTCGGCCAGTGACAGCGCCTGGGTCTGCTTGTAGTTGTTGCCCAGTACCAGGTCGGAGACCTGGTCGGTCATTTCCGCCAGCAGCTTGTTGCGCTGCTTGCTGGTCATGTCGCCGGCGGTCACCACCTCGTTGAGCAGGATCTTGATGTTCACCTCGTGGTCGGAGCAGTCCACACCACCGGCGTTATCGATGAAGTCGGTGTTGCAGGCGCCGCCATTGAGGCCGAACTCGACCCGCGCCAGCTGTGTCATGCCGAGGTTGCCGCCCTCGCCCACCACTTTCACCCGCAGGTCGCGGCCGTCCACGCGCAGGCCGTCGTTGGCCTTGTCGCCGACATCGGCATGGGTTTCATCGCTGGACTTCACGTAGGTGCCGATGCCGCCGTTCCACAGCAGGTCCACCGGCGCCTTGAGCAGCGCGTGGATCAGCTCGGTCGGGGTCAGGCGCTCGGCATCGATGTCGAAGCGTGCGCGCACTTCCGGGGTAAGGGTGATGCTCTTGGCGCTGCGCAGGAAGATGCCGCCACCAGCGGAGATCAGCGAGGCGTCGTAGTCGGCCCAGCTGGAGCGTGGCAGGTTGAACAGGCGCTGGCGCTCCGCAAAGCTCGCCGCCGCATCCGGGTTCGGGTCGAGGAAGATGTGCATGTGGTTGAACGCGGCAACCATCTGCAGCTTGTCCGACATGAGAAGGCCGTTGCCGAACACGTCGCCGGCCATGTCGCCAATACCAATGACAGTCACGTTGTCCTTCTGCACATCGATGCCGCGTTCGCGGAAGTGACGCTGCACCGAGACCCAGCCGCCACGGGCGGTGATGCCCATGCCCTTGTGGTCGTAGCCGGCGGACCCGCCGGAGGCGAAGGCGTCGCCGAGCCAGAAGTTGTAGTCGGCGGAGATGCCGTTGGCGATGTCGGAGAAGGTCGCGGTGCCCTTGTCCGCCGCCACCACCAGGTAGGGATCGTCCGGGTCGTGGCGCACCACGTTGGCCGGCGGCACGATCTGGCCTTCCTTGATGTTGTCGGTGATGTCGAGCAGCCCGGAGATGAAGATGCGGTAGCAGGCGATGGCCTCGGCCTGGATTTCATCGCGGCTGCCGCCGACCGGCAGGCGCCGCGGGATGAAGCCGCCCTTGGCGCCGGTGGGCACGATCACCGCGTTCTTAACCTGCTGCGCCTTCACCAGGCCCAGCACTTCGGTGCGGAAGTCTTCCTCGCGGTCAGACCAGCGCAGGCCGCCACGGGCCACGTCGCCGAAGCGCAGGTGTACGCCTTCCACGCGCGGGCAGTAGACGAAGATTTCGAACTTCGGCGTCGGCCGTGGGATTTCCGGGATGGCCTTGGGGTTGAACTTGAAGCTGAAGTAGCTCTTGTTCTGCCCGGCGGCGTCCGGCTGGTAGAAGTTGGTGCGCAGGGTCGCCTTGATCAGGTCGAGGTAGCGCCGCAGGATGCGGTCCTCGTTGAGGACCTGCACATCGTCCAGGGCGGTGAGGATGGCCTGCTCCAGCTTCTGTTGCTTGTCTTCCAGGTCCTCGGCGGTGAGCTTGCGGGCGAGGTAGAAGCGGGTCTTGAACAGGCGCACCAGTTCACGGGCGATGTCCACGTGGGCGTTCAGCGCGCTGGCGATGTAACCCAGGTCGAAGCCCAGGCGAATCTGCTTGAGGTAGCGGGCGTAGGCGCGCAGCAGCGCCACGTCGCGCCAGGGCAGGCCGGCGGTCAGCACCAGGCGGTTGAAGGCATCGTTCTCGGCATCGCCGTTGACGATGTGGACGAAGGCGTCCTGCAGGGTCTCGTTGAGTTCCTGGATGTTGACGTCCAGGCCTTCGGCGTAGGTGAAGGCGAAGTCATGGATCCAGTATTCGCGGCCGTTGGTGTGGCGCAGGCGGTAGGGGAACTCGCCGAGCACGCGCAGGCCGAGGTTCTCCAGGATCGGCAGGACGTCGGACAGCGCCAGCGGCGTATCGGCGTGGTACAGCTTGCAGTGCAGCTGCTGCTCTCCCTGTGCCAGCGGCTGGTAGAAGCTCATCACCAGCGGGCGGCTTTCGGACAGGCTGGACAGATGCTGCAGGTCCACCACCGCGAAGTGCGGGGCGAAGCGCTCGCGGTAGCCGGCCGGGAAGCCTTTCGGGAAATCTTCCAGCAGGTTGTTGCCCTGCCCTTCGCCGAAGTTCTCCAGCACCAGCGCGGCGTAGTCGTCCTGCCAGGAGCGGCAGGCCTGGATGGCTTCCTGCTCCAGCTGGGCGGCGTCGACGTCGATGCGGTTTTTCGGGTCGACGCGCAGGATGAACTGCACGCGGGCCAGGGTGGATTCGGAGAAGAAGGTCCAGAACTCGCAGTCGCTGGCCTTCAGGCGCTCCATCAGCACCTGCTGGATCTTCATCCGCGTTTCGGTGGAATAGATGTCGCGCGGCACGTAGGCCAGGCAGTAGGCGAAGCGGCCGTACGGGTCCTTGCGCAGGAACAGGCGGATCTTGTTGCGCTCCTGGATCTGCACGATGGACATGGCGGTGTTGTACAGCTCTTCCACCGGGGTCTGGAACAGGTCGTCGCGCGGCAGCACCTCGAGGATCTGCGCCAGTTCCTTGCCCAGGTGCGCCTTGCTGTCGAAACCGGAGTTCTTCAGGACGGCAGCGACCTTGCCGCGGATGAACGGGATGTCGAACACGCTCTCGGCGTAGACCGCCGAGGTGTACAGGCCCAGGAAGCGGAACTCGCGGACAACCTTGCCCTTGGCGTCGATCTCGCGGATCGACACGTAGTCCGGGTAGGCCGGGCGGTGTACGCGGCTGGGCTGCGAGGCCTTGGCGAAGGACAGCAGCACCGGCTCGCGCAGGTAGGCTACCGCGTAATCCTCGATGTGCAGGTCGTCCTTGTTCAGGCCGGCGCGCAGGGTGCGGGTCAGGCCGAGGAAGGCCTTCTCGTCGTACACCAGGTGGCCGCCGTCGGCCTCCTCCTGCACGGTGAATTCTTCATAGCCGAGGAAGGTGAAGTGGTTGTCCAGCAGCCACTCGAGGAAAGCGCGCACCTCAGCGGTTTCTTCCGCGCGGGCCTTTGCCTTGGATTTGCCCAGCCAGGCCAGCAGCTCTTCGGCCTTGGTGCGCATGGCCGGGAAGTCGGCGACGGCCAGGCGGACTTCGCCGAGCACGTCCAGCAGGGCCCTTTCCAGGGTGCGCAGTTCGCCGGCCTGGGAGACGCGGTCGATCTCCAGGTACATCAGCGATTCCTGGTGCACGTCCTTGCCGGTGCTGTTCTTCGGCAGGATTTCCAGCAGCTCGCCCTTGGCGTTGCGGCGCACGCTGAGCACGTTGGTCTGCAGGGTGTGGATGCTGTAGCCGCGGCGGTTCAGTTCCATGCGCACCGAGTCGACCAGGAACGGCTGGTCCGGGTGCAGCACCTGCACGGCAGTATGGGTGGACTGCCAGCCGTGCTTTTCGTAATCGGGGTTGTACACCGCCACTTCGGGCTGGGCGGGATCGAAGCGTTCCAACAGGCGCCAGGAAGACAAGGTGCAGCCGACCAGGTCGGACAACCTGCGCTGGGTCAATTCGTCGAGGGAGATGAAGCCGAAGAACTGCTCGGCGAACAGGGCCACTTGTGGCAGACCTTTGTCGTCGACGTGCTGCGCCAGGGCCGCTTTCAGTTGTTGCTGGAAGTCGGCTTTGCTGGCTGCGGTAAAGAACGCCATGTTGTTACTCCGCTGGGCTCGTTTTGTTGGATTGAGCGTAGAACGCATATCGTCTTGTGTCGGGCCACAGGTATAGACGGGCAGTGTGACCCTCGATTGACAGCCTCGACCGGCCGGTCATCGATCCCTCCGAGCTTATCGGGAGTCACCCGGCGCTGGCTTACGGGGCTGCGACATATTCGGTCAACGGCATGCAGGCTCCTCGTCCACGCGAGGACGACCGATTTCGCTGTACGATCGTTCCGCATCTGCCGCAGGAAATATCAAAGCGCTATCATGGCGACTCCTGCCCTGGAACGGACGCCATGCAACGCCACCCACCCCTGCACCGCCCGCTGCTGCGCCACCTGGACAACCTGCTGGTCACCCTGCTGGGCGTGGCGCTGCTGGTGCTGGCCTGGCTATTCCTCGACGAGGCCGTGCGGCCGCTGCTGATCGGCGCCGTCCCGGTCTATCTTGGCGTACTGCTGCCGCGCATCGTCGGCCGCGACGAGCGCCTGCGCCGTGTCGAAGCTGCGCGCGAACGCTCGGTGCGCGAGTGGGGCTTCTGCAGCCGCGACCGCAACGGCCCATGGATCAACTACATCGATTTCCCGCTGGTCTGCGAAGACCCGGTGTTCGACGGCCGCTTCTTCTATAGCGAGTGGCTGGTGGTGCACGACGGGCGCATCATCATCAACCCCGGCCCCGCCAGTGTGGACCTCACCGCCGGCACCGTCGGCTACGACTTCGGCTGCACCCGCACCTACGCCTGGGACGGCTGTTCGCCGAAAGTGCCGTTCTTCTGGATCGCCACGCTCGGTACGCCGGACTGGTGGGAACACCTGGAAAGCGTGCAGTGCCTGCGCCATGGCCAGCAGAAGGAGCGCGTGATGTTCTGGCCGGTGGCGCACCACGCCAGCCTGGTGCATGACGCGCTGTACCAGTTCCTCAACGTCGCCCCGGTGACCAAGGCCGAGGCGGACGAGCTGTTCCACCGCATGCTGCTGCGCGCCGGCATGCCACGCCTGGTGGCCTGGATCTATCGCTTCGCCGTGGTCCATGGCGGCGCGCGCGACATGCGCCGCCAACGCAACCCCAATACCTCGCTGCGCTGCCTGACCCCACTGCCCGGCCTCGAAGCCCATCGGGAACCACTAGCGCCGCACAAGGCTCGAAGCGCAGCGCTGCAAGAGTGAGGGCCGATGCAGTAAAGTAGGCGGCCCGACAGCCCCACCCTTCGTCCAGGAAATCCACGCGATGGAACATCGTGAGTCGCTCCTTGCACTGCGCCAGTATCTCTCCAGCCAGATCCTCGGCCAGGAAAAGCTCATCGAGCGGCTGCTCATCGCCCTGATCGCCGACGGCCACCTGCTCGTGGAAGGCGCACCGGGGCTGGCCAAGACCAAGGCGATCAAGGACCTGGCCGAAGGCCTGGAGGCCGAATTCCACCGCATCCAGTTCACCCCCGACCTGCTCCCGGCCGACATCACCGGCACCGAGATCTATCGCCCGGAAAACGGCAGCTTCGTGTTCCAGCAGGGGCCGATCTTCCATCACCTGGTGCTGGCCGACGAAATCAACCGCGCGCCGGCCAAGGTGCAGTCCGCCCTGCTCGAAGCCATGGCCGAGCGCCAGGTCAGCGTAGGCCGCAGCACCTATGACCTGCCGCCGCTGTTCCTGGTGATGGCGACGCAGAACCCCATCGAGCAGGAAGGCACCTACCCGCTGCCCGAGGCCCAGCTCGACCGCTTCCTCATGCACGTGAAGATCGGCTACCCGGAAGCCTCCGTGGAACGCCGCATCCTCCAGCAGGCCCGAGGCGAAGCGCTGCACGGCGAGACGAAGCCGGAGCGCCGGGTTACCCAGGAAGCCATCTTCGCCGCCCGCCACGAAATCCTTGGCCTGTACATGGCTGACGCCGTGGAGGAATACCTGGTGCAGCTGATCATGGCCACGCGCACCCCGGCCAAGTACGACGCCGAGCTCGCCGAGTGGCTGTCCTACGGTGCCAGCCCGCGCGGCTCCATCGCCCTGGACCGCTGTGCACGCGCCCATGCCTGGCTGGCCGGACGCGACTTCGTCAGCCCCGAGGACATCCAGGCGATGCTCTTCGACGTGCTGCGCCATCGCCTGATCCTCACCTTCGAGGCGGAAGCCGCCGGGATCGACCAGGACCGTGTGGTCCAGCGCATCCTCGACGTAGTCGCCGTCGCCTGACATGCACAACGTCCTGGCGCCCGGCGTGGCCGTCTCGCTCGGCGAGCTGATCGAGATCCGTCACCGCCTGCGCGAAGTCCAGCTGTTCTCGACGCCCTCGCGGCGCAGCCCGTTGATCGGCCTGCACCACTCGCGCCTGCGCGGCCGCGGCGTGGACTTCGACCAGGTGCGCGTCTACCAGGCCGGCGACGACGTGCGCACCATCGACTGGCGCGTCACGGCACGCACCCAGGAGCCGCACACCAAGCTGTTCCATGAGGAGCGCGAGCGTCCGGTGTTCGTGCTGGTCGAGCAGAGCGCCCGGCTGTTCTTCGGCTCCGGCCTGTGCTTCAAGTCCGTGCTCGCCGCACGCGCCGCCGCCTTCGTCGGCTGGGCCGCGCTGGCGCACAACGACCGCATCGGCGGGCTGGTCTTCACCGACAGCGAATGCCATGAGATCAAACCCCGGCGCAGCAAGCAGAGCCTGCTGCAGCTGTTCAACCTGATTGCACGCGCCAACAACGCCCTACTCGCCGGTTCCAACCTCAGCCACAGCGGCGACGGCTTCGGTATGGCCCTGCGCCGCGCCCGCGAGGTGCTGCGCCCCGGTAGCCTGATCATGGTGATGTGCGACGAGCGCGCGCTCAGTGACGTCGCAGAGCAACAGCTGTCCCTGCTGGCGCGCCACACCGACCTGGTGATGCTGCCGGTCTCCGACCCGCTCGACCACGCCCTGCCCGCCGCCGGCCTGTTGAGGTTCGCCGAGGGTCAGGCGCAACTGGAGCTGGACACCCACATCGACGAGCAACGCCTGGCCTACCGCGCCCTCGGCGAAGCGCGCCGCGAACGCTGGCAGCGCCTCGCCCTGCGCCTTGGCGTGCCGCTGCTGCCGCTGACCACCCAGGAAGAACTGGTGGAACAGCTGCGCAACCTGCTGGAACAGCACCAGCCGGGCTACGCGAAATGAATCCCCTCGACCAGTTGCAACCGCTGATCGAACCCGCCGCGGTGCCCTGGTGGCCGCCGGCGCCGGGCTGGTGGCTGCTCGCCGCGCTGGTGCCGCTGCTGCTCTGGGGGCTCTGGCGCAACCGCCAGCGCTGGCTGCCCAGGCGCAAGGCCAAGGTCGTCACCGAGGTGCCGCTGGACCCGCTGCGCGAAGCCGCGCTGGAGGAACTCAAGCGCCTGCCACGACCCTACGACCGAGCGCCGGCCGGCCCGTGGCTGCAATCGCTGAACGGCCTGCTCAAGCGCCTGTCGCGCGCCCGCTGGCCCGACAGCCACAGCCATACCCTGAGCGGCCGCGCCTGGCTGGCCTTCCTCGATACCCGCTGCCCGGCCGCCGGCCTGACCCGCTGGATGATCCTGGTGGAAGGCGGTTACCGCGCCGAGTGCAAACTGGACGACAAGGCCATCGACGGCCTCGCTGCTTCGGTGGAAACCTGGGTGCGCAAGCATGTTTGAGTTCGCCTGGCCCTGGATATTCCTGCTCGCACCGCTGCCCTGGGTGCTGCGCTTCATCCTGCCGCCGGCCGACAACGGCGAGGCGGCGATCAAGGTCAGCTTCCTCAAGGAACTCGAGGGCCTCGCCGGCCGCCGTGCCCGCGCACGCCTGCCGGCGTGGCGCCAGCAGGCGCCCTTCGCCCTGCTCTGGCTCTGCCTGCTGCTGGCCGCCGCACGTCCGCAGTGGGTCGGCGAGCCGCTGCCGATCCCGGCCACCGGCCGCGACCTGCTGGTGGCGGTCGACGTCTCCGGCTCCATGGACTACGCCGACATGACCTGGGACGGCGCGCAAGTCAGCCGCCTGGACCTGGTGAAGAAGCTCTTCGGCGACTTCATCGAAGGCCGCCGGGGCGACCGCGTCGGGCTGATCCTGTTCGGCACCCGCGCCTACCTGCAGGCGCCGCTGACCTTCGACCGTCACACCGTGCGCATCTGGCTGGACGAGGCGCTGATTGGCATCGCCGGCAAGGACACCGCCCTGGGCGACGCCATCGGCCTGGCGGTCAAGCGCCTGCGCCAGCGCCCGGCCGAGAGCCGAGTACTGGTGCTGATTACCGACGGGGCCAACACCGCCGGCGAGATATCCCCGCAGACCGCCGCCAAGCTCGCCGCCGAAGAACAGGTGAAGGTCTACACCATCGGCATCGGCGCCGACCCCAAGCAGGGCGGCGTCGCCGGGCTGTTCGGCCTCAATCCGGGGCTGGACCTGGACGAACCAACACTCAAGGCCATCGCCGAAAGCACTGGCGGCGAATACTTCCGTGCGCGCAACGGTGAAGAGCTGCAACGCATCTCCGACAGCCTCGACCAACTCGAACCGGTGGAGCAGAAGCCGACCCAGGCACGCCCGGCCATCGCGCTGTACCGTTGGCCGCTGCTGCTGGCCCTGCTGATCAGCGCGGCGCTGGTCGCCGGAACGTTGTGGCCGCCCGAGGACTGGCGCTGGCCCGCCTGGGTGACGCGCCTGCAGAAGGAGCGCCGGTCATGAGCCACGTCTGGCCGCACCTGCTGCATCCGCTCTGGCTGATCCTGCTGCTGCCGCTCGGCTGGCTGCTGTGGAAACTCTGGCACCGCGAACGCCGCGCCGGCCGCTGGCAATTACTGCTGCCCCCAGCCTTCCATCCGTGGCTGCTGTCCGGCGGCAGCGGCCGCCATGAGCGCCGCCCGTGGATCTACCTCGGCATCGCCTGGCTGCTGGCCGTGCTCGCCCTGCTCGGGCCGAGCTGGGAGCAGGTGGAACAACCGACCATGGAACGCAGCGACCCGCTGGTTGTTGTGCTGGAACTCACTCCGCAGATGCTCGCCACCGACCTCAAGCCGACGCGCCTGGAGCAGGCCCGGCACAAGCTGCTCGACCTGCTGCACAGCCGCAGCGACGCGCAGACCGCCATCGTCGTCTATGCCGGCAGCGCCCACACGCTGGTGCCGCTGTCCAATGACCTGGGCACCGCTCGCAACCTGCTGGACGCCCTGAAGCCCTCGATCATGCCCGAGCCGGGCGAGCGCGCAGACCTTGCCGTGGCCCAGGCGCGCCGCCTGCTGGACAACGGCGCCGAGGGCAACGGTCGCATCCTGCTGATCACCAGTGCGCTGGATGCCCGCGAACGCCAGGGCATCCGCCAGGCCCTCAAAGGCAAGGGCAAGGACCTGCTGCTGCTCGCCGTGGGTACTCCCGGCGGCGCGCCCATCGCCCAGGAAGACGGCACTTTCCTCAAGGACGACCAGGGCAACATTCTCGTGCCGCGCCTGGACGAAAGCTCGTTACGCGCCTTCGCCACCGACATGGGCGGACGCTTCCAGCGCCTGCGCGCCAGCAGCAGCGACCTGCGCTCCCTCGGCCTGCTGGACAGCACACAGGGGCTGCAAGTGAGCGAAGAGGATGCCCTGCTGCGCCTGCAACGTTGGGCCGATCAGGGCTACTGGCTGCTGTTGCCGTTACTGCTGCTCGCCGCCTGCGCCGGCCGTCGCGGCTGGCTGTTCAGCCTGCCGCTGTTGCTGCCACTGCTGTGGGCGCCGCCGCAGGATGCCAACGCCTTCGAGTTCAACGATCTCTGGCTGCGTCCGGACCAGCAGGGCCAGCGCCTGCTCGACGCCGGGCACCCCGCCGAAGCCGCCGAGCGCTTCGACGACTTCCGCTGGAAAGGTATGGCGCTGTACCGCGCCGGCGACTACGTCGACGCCGCCCAGGCCTTCGCCCAGGGCGATGAGGCCGCAGATCACTACAACCGCGGCAATGCCCTGGCGAAACAGAACGAGCTGGAAGCGGCCATCGACGCCTATGACCAGGCGCTGGAACGCGACCCCGAACTGGAAGCCGCCAAGCGCAACAAGGCGCTGCTCGAGGACCTGCTGCGCCAGCGCAAGGACAACCCCGCGGGCGATGGCACCGACCAGCCGCCGCAGCAGAACCAGGATCCCGCCCAGAGCAGCGATCCCCAGGCCGCCAAGCCGCAGGACCAACAGCAAGAGGAAGAACACTCCAGCGAACGCGACTCCCAGCCGGCACCGGCGGCGAAGAACCCTTCGCAGGAAGCCGACCGCCCCTCCGCCAGCCAGAGCGACAAACCCGGCGAGAATGCCCGCGAAGAACAGGAAACCAACCCGGAAGATGCCGGTCCACTAGGTGACGAGCGCCGTCAGGCCCTGGAACAGTGGCTGCGGCAGATTCCCGACGATCCGTCCGAGCTGTTGCGCCGCAAGTTCTGGTACCAGCAACAGCAGCAGCGCCAGGAACCCAACCCATGATAAGGCTGATCTGCCTGACCCTGCTCTGCCTCGCCGCCTTCCGCGCCGAGGCCAGCCTCACCGCCAGCGTCGACCGCGCGCGCCTGAACCAGGGCGAGAGCGTCGAACTGACACTGGAATCCGACGACCCCACGCTGTTCGGCAAGCCGGACCTGAAGCCGCTGGACGAGCAGTTCGTGGTGCTCGGCACCCGCCAGGTCAACCGCCTGACAACCCTCAACGGCAAGTCCCAGGCCACCACGCGCTGGATCATCACCCTGCAGCCGCGCGACGAAGGCAAGGTGGAAATCCCACCGGTCCACCTGGGCGGCAATGCCAGCGAACCGATCAGTCTCGAGGTGCTCAAGGCCGAGGACAACGCCGAGGGCCAGAAACTCGCCCCGGTGTTCATCGACGCCAGCGTCGACCGCGAGGAAAGCTGGGTGCAGGCCCAGGTGATCCTCACCCTGCGCATCTACCACTCCGTGTCGCTATACGACGACAGCAGCCTCAGCCCGCTGCGCATGAACGACGCCCGCGTCGAACAACTGGGCGAGCCGCGCACCTACGAGAAGGACATCAACGGCGTTCGCCACGGCGTGATCGAAGTGCGCTACGCGATCTTCCCGCAGAACAGCGGCACCCTGGAAATCCCCGGCCAGACCTTCAACGCCACCCAGGTCGCGCAACGCCGCAACGAGGACAACAACCCGTTCGCCCCGCCAACGGGCAAACAGATTCGGGTGGTCTCGCCGAGCATCCCGCTGCAGGTCGACCCCAAACCGGCGGACTATCCCAAGGACGCGCCATGGCTGCCTGCCCGCTCACTCAGCCTGACCGAGACCTGGAGCCCGCAACCCGAGGAAGCCAAGGCCGGTGAGTCGCTGACCCGCAACATCATGCTGCGCGTGGAAGGCCTCTCCAGCGCCCAGCTGCCGCCGTTGCCCATCAGCCTGCCCGAGGGCCTGCGCCATTATCCGGACCAGCCGCAGCTGGCCAACGAGGCCAGCGACCAGGGCATGATCGGCAGTCGCGAAGAGCGTGAAGCACTGATCGCCGACAAGGCCGGCCCGGTGGAGCTGCCGCCGGTGGAAATCGTCTGGTGGAACACCCAGGAGCGCCGCGTCGAGCGCACCAGCCTGCCGGCGCGCACACTGCAGGTCGCCGCCAACGCACAGCTCGAAGAACACGCCGAGCCCCCCGCCGCGCCCAGCGAAACGCCGGTCAGCGACACGCTGCTGTGGCCCTGGCAGCTCGCCTGCGCGCTGCTTAGCCTGACCACCCTGCTCGGCTTCGGCCTGTGGTGGCGCGCCCGTAGCCAGCCGGCGGTGATCCGTGTGGCGCAGGCCGGTCCCAGCACCCGCACGCTGCTCGACGAACTGCGCCGCGCCTGCCAGGCCAACGACTCCCACGCCACCCGCCAGGCGCTGGACGCCTGGGCCCGCCAGCAGCCGGAAACCCTGGCCGACATGGCAGCGCGCTTCGTGCCGCTGTCCGATGCGCTGGACGGCCTCAACGGCGCGCTTTACAGCGACAGCGAAAGCGGTCGCAACTGGCAGGGCGAAGACCTCTGGCGCGCCATCCGCACCCTCCCCGGCGCCGATCCGGACGCGCCGCCAGCGCCGGAAGCCAGCAGCCTGCCGCCGCTCTATCCACGCTGACAGCTATGCTGGAGGCATCCCCGCCAGAGGTGCCTCCATGCCCGCCCACCGGCTGATTCCAGCGCTGGCCGCCGGCCTGCTGCTGATCTGCAACTTGCTCCAGGCAGCCCCGCTGAGCGCTGCCGAGGTCCTGCCACCGACCCAGCCACTGCAGGGCCCCGGCGGCTCGAACTATGCCCACGCCGATGTGCGCCAGTCGCACTTCACCACCGACGGCAACGAGTACTGGGTGTTCACCCCGGACCGTCCTGCCCCGTCCACGGCCCCCGTCGTGGTCTTCACCCACGGCTGGAGCGTCATGCAGCCCGACCTCTACCGCGCCTGGATCGAGCACATCGTCCGGCGCGGTGCCATCCTCATCTACCCGCGCTACCAGGCCACGCTGAAGACGCCGGCGGCGGAATTCCTGCCCAACGCCGCCGATTCCGTGCGCCGCGCCCTCGCCGATCTGCAGGCGGGCAAACTGGGGGTGAAGCCGGAGCTGGAGCACGTCGCCTATGTCGGCCATTCGGCGGGCGGCCTGATCGCCAGCGGGCTGGCAGCCTCCTGGCAACGCCTCGGCGTGCCACAACCGCGCGCGCTGATGGCGGTTGAGCCGGGCAAGAGCAGCGGCCCGCGCTGGCGGCAGGTGCCGCTGGAGCCACTGGCAAACATTCCCGCCGGCACCTTGCTGCTGGCTGTTTGTGGTGATGAGGACGATCGCGTCGCCTGCGATGACGCGCGACGTGTCTACGCGGAAAGCAAGCAGGTCGCACCGCGCGATAAGGACTTGCTCCTGCTTCGCAGCGACCGCCACGGCAGCCCGCCGCTGCTGGCCAATCACGCAGCACCAACCGCGCCGCGTTTCGATCCGCGCTACCCGCCCAGCGACTCTTCCAGCTGGCTGCTCAACCGCGTGCAGGAACGTGTGAAGCAGCGGCTCAAGCAGGGCCAGCGTCCGGCGCACAACGCTTTGGCCACCGATGCGATGGACTGGTTCGGACCGTGGAAGCTGTTCGATGCGCTGTGCGATGCGGCCTTCTACGGCCAGGATCGCGATTACGCCCTGGGCGGCGGGCCGGCGCAGCTCTCCATGGGGCGCTGGAGCGATGGGACTCCGGTGAAGGCGATCCAGCGATTGTCCCAATCCGCCCCCTGACGGTTCGGGCGCATGGCGGGTTCGCGAGCAGGCTCGCTCCTACGAAAAGCCACCGCTCTGGCTCTGGCTCTGGCTCTGGCTCTGGCTCTGGCTCTGGCTCTGGCTCTGGCTCTGGCTCTGGCTCTGGCTCTGGCTCTGGCTCTGGCTCTGGCTCTGGCTCTTAAATACTTCCAGAGAAATGTCCGCACACTCCAGAGTGCCCCTTTCAGAAGGCCGAAGGTGATCGGAGTTTCAGGGGTTGAGCGACATGGATGTCGCGAGAGCGTTGTCGGGCCAGGGATGGCCCGTCAACGCGGGCCCCTGGAACTCCGAAGAACCGAGGGTACTTTTCGCGCAGCGAAAAGCCGGATGCCAGGGGCGAGACCTTTGCCTACTTTGGGTCTTTCCAAAGTAGGTCGCCCGAGGGGGCGAAACAAGATGCTTGGGCGTACGCCGAAGCGACGCTGAAACACCCAGGCCAACGCAGCAGACCTGCAACACCAGAGCAAAAAAACGTCGGCCCTGCCGACGGATCGCGGGCATGGCCCGCTCCTACAAGGTCAGCCCCTGGTCCAGTCGACTCAGCTGCCGCTGCTCTCCATCACCGCGCCCTTGAACACATCGTCCAGCGGCACCTGGTAGCCGATGGCAAGGCGGTTCGTTTCGTTGGCCATGGCCACCACCGCCATCAGCTCGCCGAGCATGGCGTCGTCCATCCCAGCCTTGCGCGCTGCGGCACCGTGGGAGCCGATGCAGTAATTGCAGTTGTTGGTGACACTGACGGCAACGTAGATCAGTTCCTTCACCAGCGGGTCCAGTTGCCCCGGCCCCATCACTTCCTTGAGGCTTCCCCAGGTCCGCTTGAGCGTCTGCGGGTGGTTGGCGAGGGCCTTCCAGAAGTTGTTCACCCAGTCGATCTTGCGGGTCGCCATGATGTCGTCGTAGACGGCACGGACTTCAGGACTGGCTTCGGCGTACTCGATGAGCTGGAAGGACATGGTGGCTCCTAACGGAAAGGAATAAGAAAAGCAGAATTCAGAATTGGATGGCGGAATGAACGATGGAGAAAGATAAGGCGCTTTCTCCCCTCCCCGTCAAGGAATCAGACCCATGCAACGCCTCCCCGCCCTGCTCTTCGCCGCCGCCCTGTTGCCCGCCGCAAGCCAGGCTGCCCAGCCCAGCCTGTGGGACACTTACGCCAGTCTCAAGCAGCACACTTTCGTCGACCTGACCCACTCTTTCGACAGCAACACGCCGCACTGGAAAGGCTTCGAACCCATGGGCCGCAAGACGCTCTACACCGTGGACAAGGATGGCTTCCAGGTGGAGCTGTACAGCCACGTCGGCCAGTGGGGCACCCACGTCGACCCGCCGGTGCACTTCCACAAGGGCCTGCGCAGCGTCGACCAGCTCGATGTGAAGGAGCAGTTCCTGCCGCTGGTGGTGTTCGACATCCATGAACAGGTGGCGAAGAACCCCGACTACGTACTCACCCTCGCCGATGTGAAGGCCTGGGAGGCCAGGCATGGTGCGGTACCGGAAGGCTCCTTCGCGGCGCTGCGCACCGACTGGTCCCAGCGCTGGCCAGACCAGGCGAAGATGCAGAACCAGGACGCCAAGGGCGTGGCGCACTATCCGGGCTGGAGCAAGGAGGCGCTGCTGTACCTCTACGAGACGCGCAAGATCACTGCATCGGGCCACGAGACCACCGACACCGATCCGGGCATCGCCACCAGCAAGGACGACTATTCGCTGGAGTCCTACATCCTGGGCACCAACCACTACCAGATCGAACTGCTCGCCAACCTCGACAAGGTGCCCGAAGCCGGCGCGCTGGCGGTGGTGAGTTTCCCGAAGATTGCCCAGGGTACGGGCTTCCCGGCGCGGGTGTTTGCGATTCTGCCGTGAAGGCGGCCCCTACGAAGAACATAAAAAAACGCGGCCCGAGGGCCGCGTTCTTTATTGCTCGAGCGTCGATCAGTGAACCAGGATCGAAGCCTTCTTCTGACGCACCTTCTCCGGGTTGATCAGGAAGCGCGCCAGCGCCGGCAGCAGCCACAGGGCGCCGAACATGTTCCAGAGGAGCATGAAGGTCAGCATCAGGCCCATGTCGGCCTGGAACTTGATCGCCGAGAAGATCCAGGTGGCTACGCCGATGGCCAGGCACAGGCCGGTGAACAGTACTGCTTTGCCAGTGGACTTCAGGGTCTCGTAGTAGGCTTCCTGCAGGGACAGGCCCTGGCGCAGGAAGGACTCCAGGCGGGTGTAGATGTAGATGCCGTAGTCCACGCCGATACCCACGCCCAGCGCGATCACCGGCAGGGTCGCCACCTTCACGCCGATGCCCAGGGTCGCCATCAGCGCGTTGCCCAGCACCGAGGTGAGGATCAGCGGCAGCACGATGCACAGGGTCGCGGCGAAGGAGCGGAAGGTGATCAGGCACATCAGCGCAACGCAGATGTACACCAGGATCAGGATGGTCAGTTCCGAGTGCTTGATCACGTCGTTGGTGGCGGCCTCGATACCGGCGTTACCGGCGGCGAGCTTGAACTTCAGGTCGTCCTTCTCGTTGGCCTTGGCGAAGTCCTGAACGACGGCCACGGCGCGGTCGAGGGTCTCGGCCTTGTGGTCGTTGAGGAACACCAGCAGGGGTGCCAGCGAGCAGTTGCTGTTGAACAGGCCTTCGGCGCGGCTGATGGAGTTGTTCAGCACGTCCTGGTTGCGCGACAGCGACTCCCACTTCAGGTTGCCTTCGTTCATGCCCTTGATCATCTGCTTGGAGACGGTGACCAGGGAGATGGCCGACTGCACGCCCTGGGTGTTCTCCAGGCGCCAGGCCAGCTCGTCGATGGCGGACAGGGTCTTGTGGGTGGAGCAGCCTTCGGCCTCGGACGCCACCATCACCACCAGCACGTCGGAGCTGGTCGAGTAGTTGCGGATGATGAAGTCGTTGTCCAGGTTGTAGCGCGAGTCCGGACGCAGCTCCGGCGCGCCCTGGTCGAGGTCGCCGATCTTCAGGTGATGACCCTGCCACATGCCGCCGGCGAACATCGCCAGGGCGATGACCACGGAGATCGGGGCCACGGACGGGCTGGCGAAGTTGGACAGCGCACGCCAGAAGGGATGGTCGCGCACGGCGTCTTCCTTGCTGCGCTGTACCGCCTTCTTGCTGATGCCGATGTAGGAAATGGCAACTGGCAGCAGGATCAGGTTGGTGAACACGATCACCGCCACGCCGATGGACGCGCCGATGGCCAGTTCGCGGATCACGCCGATGTCGATCACCAGCAGGGTGATGAAGCCCACGGCGTCCGCGAGGATCGCGATCATGCCCGGCAGGAACAGCTGGCGGAAGGTGCGGCGGGCGGCCAGCAGCGGGGTTTCCGCGTCACTGGACTGCAGGGCGATACCGTTGATCTTCTGCACGCCATGGGAAATACCGATGGCGAAGATCAGGAACGGCACCAGCATCGAGTACGGGTCCAGCCCGAAGCCGATGATGTGCAGCAGGCCCAGCTGCCAGATCACCGCCACCAGGGTGGTGGACAGCACGGCGATGGTGGAGCGCACGCACTTGGTGAACCACAGCAGCAGCACCAGGGTGATGACGAAGCAGATGCCGAAGAAGCCGACCACCATCAGCAGGCCATCGATCAGGTCACCGACCTTCTTGGCGAAGCCGGTGATGTGGATCTTCACGTTGGGGTTCTGCAGCTGGTACTTGTCGCGGATCTTCTCTTCCAGCTCATGGGAGAACTGGCGGTAGTCCAGCTTCATCAGCTTGCCCTGGTCCTTCGGGTCCGGGTAGACCTCCAGCAGCGGCACGTCGACGATGCTCGACTTGAAGTTGTTGGCCACCAGGCGGCCGATCTGGCCTGACTTGAGCACGTTGTTGCGCAGCAGGTCCAGGGCCTTGGCGGAACCGTCGTAGGTCTGCGGGATCACCTCGCCACCGGCGAAGCCTTCCTCGGTCACTTCGGTCCAGCGCACGCTCGGGCTCCACAGCGACTTCATGCCGGAGCGGTCGACGCCGGGGATGTAGAAGACCTCGTCATGGATCTGCCGCAGCGTCTCCATGTACTCCTTGGTGAAGATGTCGCCATTCACCGCTTCCACCGAGATGCGCACGGTGTTGCCGAGGTTGGCCAGGTCGTTGCGGTGCTCCAGCATGTTCTGGATGAACGGGTGCTGCAGCGGGATCATCTTCTCGAAGCTGGTGGACGGACGCACTTGCGTGGCCGACCAGGCGAGGAAGACGGTCACCAGCAGGCACGCGATGATCACGAACGGCCGGTGGGTGAAGATGATGCGTTCCAGGAAAGTCGCCTTGTCCTGTTGATGCTTGTTCAGAGCGTTCATTGCGGCTCCCCGGCTTTTTGTTGTTCTGTCAGCTCGGCGCCGGTCGCCGAAGCCAGGTGGATACCGCCCTGGCCGACCAGGACCAGGTTGCCATTGCCGGCCGCGCTCACGCCCGCGAGGGACAGGCGATCCGGACGGTTGACGACACTGAAGCTCACGCCGTCGTCCTTGCTCTCCAGCACGCTGCCGCCATGGCCGACGACGACGATGGTGCCGTCATCCAGCAGGCTGCCTTCGGAGAGGCCGAACTCCAGCTCGCCGCCGTTGGCGGTGGGCAGGCTGACCTGCTGCCAGGTGCCGCCGAAATCGGTGGAGCGGAACAGGTGGCCACGCAGACCGTAGGCCAGGACGGTGCCGGCCTGGGTGGTGCCGGTGGCGCCGAACAGCGAGCCTTCGTACGGGCCCTGGAGTTTTTCCCAGGTCTCGCCCCAGTCCTTGGAGCGGAACATGCTGCCCGCCTCGCCGACCACGAACAGGCCGGAATCCTTCACCGCCGTGATGGCGTTGAGGTGGAACTGGTCTTCGTTGTCCAGGCGATCGCTGACGTCTTCCCAGTGCTGGCCGCCGTCGGTGGTTTCCAGCAGCGCGCCATAGGCGCCCACGGCCATGCCGTGGTTTTCGTCCTGGAACCAGATGTCCAGCAGCGGCGCTTCGCGCTTGAGGTCCTCGAACTGGCGCACCCAGGTGGTGCCGCCATCGGTGGTGGCCAGGACCTGGGCATCATGGCCGACGGCCCAGCCCTTCTTGTCGCTGATGAAGAACACCGAGGTCAGCAACTGGCGGGTCGGCACGGTGGCCTGGGTCCAGCTCTTGCCTGCGTCGTCGGAATAGAGGATGTGCCCGTGATCACCCACCGCGACCAGACGCTTGCCGGCATGGGCAATGCTCAGCAGCAGGCTGCTGGAGGCCTTGGCGGAAACGATCGAGTTGGAATCACTGGCGGCGTCCGTCGCGGCAACGGCATGCAGCGGAGCCAGGGACATCATCAGGAAGGAAAGCGCGCCGAGCAGGGAAACCGTCTTGCGCGACATCGGGAAAGAGCTTCGCACTCCCGATACGGGCTGCTCGCTCGAAGTGCGCCACAGGGGCTCACGCATATGCCTTTACCTCTTTTTCTTATGCAGGCGGTATGTAGTTTGGAGCTATATAGCCAGCCTTTTCCGAGGCTGACAATTAACGGCACGTTATCTTTTGTTAAGCCCTGGCCGCCTCACTCGAAAGGATGACTGCGTTTTGCCATCTCAGCCGAAAGGCGCGCGGCTGGCGGCTTTCAGCGGGGTGAGCGGTAACACTTTTCGCCTTCGCCCTACAGGTTCTGGCGACTTTTCTGCCACAAATGAAAAAGCCCGCCGAAGGGCGGGCTCTTTCAGACATGACACGAACTCAGCGAGTGCCGCGGCGACGCAGTGCGGACGGGCTGAAGTAGGAGTCGTCCGGCACGGCCTGGCCGAAGTCGATGGTGCTCGGCTCTTCGTTGTCCAGGTTCTGTACGTGGTAGCGACGGGCCTGCAGGTCGTGGAAGGTATCCAGAGCGGTCCAGGTGGTGGGCAGCTCGTAGTAGTTCTTCAGGTAGGCCAGCGAGACACGCCACAGCTCGCCGCGACCGTCGTACTGGTCGACTTCGGCGGCGCCCCAGCTGTCTTCGTCCAGGAACAGCACGCGCTTGGAGTAGATGTGGCGCGAGCCCGGCTTCAGGGTGCCTTCGACGACCCACACGCGGTGCAGTTCGTAGCGGGTGTACTTCGGGTTCAGGTGACTGGGGGTCAGCAGATCCTTGTACTTAACCTCAGGGCTGGAAACCTTGTAGTTGTTGTACGGGATGTACATTTCCTTCTTGCCGATCAGTTTCCACTCGTAGCGATCCGGCGAGCCGTTGAACATGTCGGTGTCGTCGGCGGTACGCAGGCCGTCAGCGGCGGCGATCGGGGTGTCGTAGGCCAGGTTCGGCGCACGGCGCACGCGGCGCTGGCCAGCGTTGTAGCCCCAGGCCTGACGCGGTTCCTTCACCTGATCCAGGGTCTCGTGGACCAGCGCGGCACCACCGGCCAGGCGAGCCGGGCTCTTGGTGAACGACAGGTAGTAGAACAGCAGGTTGTTCAGGTCAGCGAAGCTCTTGCCCTGGACGTAGTACTTGAACAGTGCTTCCTGCTGCGAGGTCACCAGCGAGTAGTCACCGTTGCGCTGCACAGCCACTTCGGACGCACGACGCACGATGAAGGTGCCGCGGTAGCGAGCGATGTGGTTCCACACCGCCTCCACGCCGCTCTGCGGGATCGGGAACGGAATACCGCCGAAGGCATCGACGAAGCCGTTGCCGCCCTCGGCCAGCTTGGCGCTGGTGGCGTTCTTCAGGGTGTTGTCATACACCCACTGCGGAGCCGAACCACTGCGGCGGCTCGGGTACACCGGCATCTGGAAGGTGTCCGGGTAGGTGGCGAACAACGCCAGGGTGCCCGGGGTCAGGTTGGCCTTGTACTGGTCCAGGTTCGCCTTGGTGATGGTGTACAGCGGCTTGTCGGCGGCAAACGGGTCGATGTGGTGCTGGCCCGGCTTGTAGCCGGCCGGCGCCTGGGTGATGCCACCGGTCCAGGCCGGAATGGTGCCGGCGGCGTTGCCGGCCTTTTCCGCGCCCATCGGGGTCAGGGTCGACTGCAGCTTGGCCGCGTCCTGCGGGGAAACCGCTGCCAGGGCGCTGCCGGCCGACAGGGCCAGGGCCACTGCGGCGCCAACCAGGGTACGCATGTTGCGCATGTTGCTTCTCCGTGAGGTGTGCGCGGCGGGTACTTCTGAACCCCGCCGCGCGGCTTTCATAGGATCTGTTTTCGTTAGAACGAGTACTTGACGTTGAAGCCCACGTTGTCGCGGTCGCGTGCGGCGTTGTTCTGCCCGGCGCCGTAGAACTCGGTGTATTGCAACTCGGCTTCCAGGGCGTTCAGGTAGGTCGCCTTGACGCCCAGGGTGTAGGCCTTGCGGCCTTCGATGAAGTTGCCGGTCTGGTAGGAGTTGCCTTCGAAGTCGTCCTTGTAGACGGCGTAGGGCGAGATGTTCACACCGGCGAAGACGTCGTTCCAGGTACCCGACAGCAGCAGGGTGTAGCCGTAGGCGTTCTTGTTCACCTGATCGTCGCGGTCGTAGCCGGAGATGTAGGCGCCGTTGCTGCGACCGGAGTAGTAGCGGGTCGAACCGTCGTAAGCGGTGTACTGCAGGTTGCTGCCGCGCAGGTGCTCGGAAGCCAGCTCCGCCACGCCCATCAGCGAGTCGAAGGACAGCGACGGACCGAAGTTGTAGATGGTGCCCAGCGAGGTGTTGAAGGCCTCGACACGCTCGTAGTTGTGGATCTGGTCGCTCATCGAGACCTGACCACCACCGATGTTCACGCTCTTCCCGCTGGCCAGACCCGGAGCCTGGACCAGCAGGTCGCCGAGCAGGTCGTTGGTGGTGGCGATGCCGATCGGCAGGTTCGGGCGGTAGGCCAGCTCACCGAATACCGAGGCGTCGCCCACGGTGGTGTTGAAGCTGAGGCCGTACATGCGGATGTTCTCGACGTACTCGCGGCGGGCGTTGACCTGGTTGGCTACGTCCACGGAGGTCGCGCCGTTGACCAGGCTCAGCACCTGCCCGGCCAGGGCGTTGCCGCCGCCTGCTGCCGAGACCAGCTGGTCGTAGGAGCTGAAGCCGCCAATGCCGGCCAGCTGGTCGAGGTTCACGCCGGCGTAATCGCTGTTCAGGTCAGCGTAGATGGTCGGCTCTTTCGAGTGGTAGTTCACGAAGTAGAAGCCGAACTCAGTGGAGTTCAGTTCTTCGGCCACGTAGTGGAAGGCCACGCCGAACTGGCCATCGTTCTTGGCGTTGATGTCCTTGCCGACGTTGGCGACCTTGAACACGCCATTGGAGTCCAGGTAGCCGGTGCCCTGCAGGCCGCCCACATGGGCTGCCGACAGCTGCGGGTAGAGGGTCTGGAACAGCGGGTTGGAGAGCGCACCCACGGTGGTGTAGGCCGTGTTGCCGCCGTCGGCGAACAGATCGGTCTCGGAGAAGAAGGTACCGACCGGGTCGATGCGGGTCTCTTTCCAGTTCCACTGGTAGAAGGCGTCCATCGACAGGTTGTCGGTCAGGCCGATGTTGAAGCTCGCGGCTTCAACCGGCATCAGCACTTCCTTCAGTTCGGAGCCAGGCAGGCGGAACTTGGCGGCGTCCACCGGGTTGGTGGTGTTGACGCCACCGCGATAGAAGATGCCCTCGCCCCAGTTGAACACCTGGCGACCCAGGCGCGCGGTCAGCGGGTGGTCGGCCACGTCCCAGTTGCCATAGACGTAGGCATCGAGGATCTCGGCGCGGTTGCCGGCGGCGTCGCGGGTCTCGCTGGTGAAGCGGTCGCTGTTGGGGTAGGTCTGGCTCGGCTGCGCCGGATGGTTGTTGTCGTAGTAGTCGTTGCGCTTGTCCATGATCTGAGTGTCATAGAAAGCCGAGCCACGTACGAACAGGCCGTAGTTCTTGTAGGTCGCTTCCAGGTCGGAAGTGATCTTGTACACCTCGGAAACCAGGCCGGTGTCGAAGTTGCGGTTGCCGTCGTTGCCGTTGATGTCGTTGTTGGTCTTGTCCTGGCCCTGCACGCGCCACAGAGCGCCATAGGAAACGGTGCTGTCCAGCGAGCCGGTCACCTCGTTGTCGAGGAAGCTGAACTCCACGGCGGTCGCCGGGGCGGACATCAGCAGAGGCAGAATGCCTGCCAGGGCGAAGCCCGCACGAGCAGGCGCAAAACGCAAGACGGGCTTGCGAACTGGGATTTCCATTAGGACTCACTCCATGGACTGATCATTCTTTGGCGGTGCCGCCACTGCGGGCGGTTCACCGTTTTCAGCCGTTATTCCACGGCCTTGTTGTCGTCGATCTGAAGGAAACTCCCCCAAGGTGCTCGACATGCCTCCCGCCCCATCGGACGGGCAAAGGCTAAGCGGGGTCCGTCGGTGCAACCCCAGTGCCAACAGCACCGATGTATCCGATTCTGCTTACAAAAAATAAAGAATCTGCGCGCTACTTTTTGTGACTGGTCGTTCACTGATCAAATCAAGTGGCCGATTGCGCCATTTGCCATCCCTGATGGCGCAATCGGCCCCTGAAGGCGCGACGCAGACACATCGGCGTTTTTCGCCCAATATCACAAAGCGATAAGAATGATATCGGTTAATTTCGATAGGTAACAAAAAGGTGTTACCAACAAAAGTTGGTAACACCTTTTCGAAAGTGCATTGCGCCCCTGGAACGGAGCGCGGCGGGTGTGTTACGCGAGGCTCTTGCTGACTACTTCGTATACATCGCTGGACAGCTCGCCGGACGCGAGGATGCGCTCCAGCTCGGCCTTCATCAGCGCCTGACGCGCCGGCGCGTACTTGCGCCAGCGGGTCAGCGGGGTCAGCAGGCGCGAGGCGATCTGCGGGTTGAGCGCGTTGAGGGTGATGATCTGGTCGGCCAGGAAGCGGTAGCCGGCGCCGTCTGCGCGGTGGAAGTTCACCGCGTTCTGGTTGGCGAAGGCGCCGATCAGCGCGCGGATCTTGTTCGGGTTCTTCAGGGTGAAGGCCGAATGCTTCATCAGTTCCTGTACACGCTCCAGCCCGCCCGGCAGGGTGCAGCCGGCCTGGACGCTGAACCACTGGTCCATCACCAGCGGGTCGTCCTTGAAGTAGTCGGCGAACATCGCCAGCCCCTCGGCCTTTTCACTCTCGAAGGACGAGTTGACCAGCACGGCCAGCGCGGTCAGGCGCTCGGTCATGTTGTCGCACTCCTTGTACTGCTCCTGGCAGGCGGCGAGCACTTCGGCCTTGCCGCTCTGCATGAGGTAGGACAGCGCAATGTTCTGCAGGCTGCGGCGGGCGATATGCGAAGCTTCGGCGACGTAGGCGGTCTCGCGGGACTGCTTTCGGTTGGCCTGGTAGCGCTCCCACAGCGGCTCGTGCAGCGCCGCGCCGATCTGCTGGCGGGCGAATTCGCGGGCGGCGTGGATGGCTTCGACGTCAGCCACTTCGCTGATCTCGGTGAGGTAGGCTTCGCTGGGCAGCGAAAGCATCTCGGCAACCATGGCCTGATCCAGGCCGGTATCCAGCAGCAAGGTGCGGAAAGCGGTGATCAGGCGATCATCCAGGACAAGCTTCTCGCCACGCTGGTGCTGGCCGATCAGTTCCTGCAGGACCTGCACGGACAGCTGCTGGCCGGCCTCCCAGCGGTTGAAGCCGTCCTCGTCGTGCTGCATGAGGAACATCAGCTGGTCGCGGTTGTACGGGAAGCTCAGCTTCACCGGCGCGGAGAAGCCACGCAGCAGCGACGGCAACGGCTTCTCAGCCAGGCCGACGAAGGTGAAGGACTGTTCGGCCTCGGTGACCTGCAGCACGCGATCGCTGCCGTGGGCGTGCTCTTCGCCCTGCAGGCGCAGCGACAGGGCGTTGCCCAGCTTATCGATCAGGCCCATCTGCACCGGAATGACGAAGGGCTGCTTCTCGCTCTGCCCCGGCGTGGCCGGGCAGCTCTGGCGGAAGTTCAGGGTGTAGCTCTGCGCCGCAGCGTCGAAGCTTTCCTCCACCGCCAGGCGCGGGGTGCCGGACTGGCTGTACCAGCGCTTGAACTGGGTCAGGTCGACGCCGTTGGCATCTTCCATGGCCTTGACGAAGTCGTCGCAGGTCACGGCCTGGCCGTCATGGCGATCGAAGTACAGGTCGGTGCCCTTGCGGAAGCCTTCGGCGCCCAGCAGGGTGTGGATCATGCGCACCACTTCCGAACCCTTCTCGTAGACGGTCAGGGTGTAGAAGTTGGAAATCTCGATGAAGGAATCCGGGCGCACCGGGTGCGCCATGGGACCGGCGTCCTCGGCAAACTGGTTGGTGCGCAGGAAGGCCACGTCCTCAACGCGCTTGACGGTGCGCGAGTTCATGTCGGCGGAAAACTCGCTGTCGCGGAACACGGTGAAGCCTTCCTTGAGCGACAGCTGGAACCAGTCGCGGCAGGTCACGCGGTTGCCCGACCAGTTGTGGAAGTACTCGTGGGCGACGACACCTTCGACGCGCTGGTGCGCGGCATCGGTGGCGGTCTCGGCCTTGGCCAGTACGCAGCTGGAGTTGAAGATGTTGAGGCCCTTGTTCTCCATGGCGCCCATGTTGAAGTCGTTGACCGCGACGATCATGAAGATGTCCAGGTCGTACTCGCGGCCGTAGACCTTCTCGTCCCAGCGCATCGAGTTCTTCAGGCTGTCCATGGCGTGCTGGACCTTGTCGATGTTCTCCGGCTCGACATAGATGCGCAGGGTGACTTCGCGCTCGCTCATGGTGGTGAACTGGTCTTCCACGCACCAGAGGTCACCGGCGACCAGGGCGAACAGGTAGGCCGGCTTCTTGAACGGGTCCTGCCAGGTCGCCCAGTGGCGGCCGCCCTCTTCCGAGCCGCTGGCCACCGGGTTGCCGTTGGACAGGAGCACCGGATACTGGTGCTGCTCGGCCGACAGCGTGGTGGTGAAGCTGCTCATCACGTCCGGGCGGTCGAGGTAGTAGGTGATCTTGCGGAAACCTTCGGCCTCGCACTGGGTGCAGAACATCTTGCCGGACTTGTACAGGCCTTCCAGCGCAGTGTTGCTTTCCGGATGGATGCGCACGGTGCTGTCGACGGTGAAGGTCTTCGCAGTCGGCTGCAGGGTCAGGTGGTTCTCGTCCTGCTGGTACTGGCCGGCTTCGAGGGTCTGGTCGTCCAGCGCCACCGACAGCAGCTCCAGCTGCTGGCCGTCGAGCACCAGCGGCGGCAAGCCGTCGCCGCGCTCCGGGTTGCGGCGCATCACCAGCTGGGCGTGGACCAGGGTGTGGTCCTCGTACAGCTCGAAGGTCAGGTTGGTCTCGTCGATCAGGTACTCGGGCGCCTGATAATCCTTGAGGTAGATGACTTTCGGTTGCTCGGTACGCATGGCTTTTGGCCCCTTGGAAGGCGGCAGGCAGGATGGGCCGGCCGGAGGAATACTGACTCTAGCGATTGGAAACGGCGCGGGCGAGTCGGGAACGCATCTATCCCTAGATGCGTTCCTCGTGCCGAAAATTCAATGCAGGTTCGATCAGGCGCTGATGGCCAGTTGGTACGCGGTGAACTTGCGCACGTTGATCACGCCGGTATCGAAGATCAGGTACTGGCCCTTGATACCCTGCAGGGTACCCTCGACCACCGGCGTCTTGTCCAGATCGAAGCTGGTGATCTTGGCCAGGTAGGCCTCCACCGGGTAGCTGATCTCGATGGGTTGCATGTCGATCACCGGCTGGATCGCCTGCAGGCCGAAGCGCTGCTGCAGGGCGACGATGCCCTCGGCGCAGGCGTCGAATATCTGCTCGCGGATGGCTACCAGGTCCAGCGGCTCGGCTTCGCCCTTGAGCAGTGCGCGCCAGTTGGTGCGGTCGGTGACCTGGCTGCGCAGCAGGTCCTCGACGAAGCCGGACTGCTGGCGGGTCGCCACGCGCATGATCGGCAGCGCCTGGCGCGCGCCCTGGTCGATCCAGCGGGTCGGCACCTGGGTCGCGCGGGTGATACCGACCTTGGCCCCCGAGGAGTTGGCCAGGTAGACCACATGGTCGGTCATGCAGAAGCGCTCGCCCCACTCCGGTTCGCGGCAGGAGCCGTCCTCGTAGTGGCACTTCTCCGGGCTCATGATGCAGCTGTCGCATTGCGCCAGCTTGGTGAAGCACGGGTAGCAGTACCCCTGGGCGAAGCTCTTCTTGGTCTTGCGCCCGCAGTGGCAGCAGTTGATCTCGCCCAGGTACTCCAGGCGCACGGTCTTGCCGATCAGCGGGTTTACCGCGACTTCCTTCTCGCCGAGGCGAAAGGCGTACTGCACGGGGCTTTCCAGGCGCGCCGACATCTTGCTCAGGGCGCCGCGTCCAATCTCTTCCATCAAAACCCTGCCATCAGTGCAGCGAATTGGAGGAGAAGAGGATGTTCGGGATCGGCTCGGCGTGTGACTCGCAGGCCTGCGGGCCCATGTAGCCGGTACGCTGGTCCTCGGGAAGGTTGTCCATCTCCCAGGCGATCATGGCCTGCAGCGACAGCTCCTTCTGTTCCACGGACAGCTTGCGGCCGTCGGGCCATTTGCCGATTTCCACGGCCAGCTTGAGGCTCTCGTAGATTTCGGGGGTGATGTTCTCGATCATTTCGGCGAAGGACGACATGGGCCGGCTCCTGCAGGGGAAAAACGAAGCCGGCATTCTACCGGGCGAACGCGCTGTGCGCACGAACGCCGGTCAATCGGTTGCGCAGCTCCCGTTCATCCAGGGGCGCTTTCGTAGGATGGCGTGGAGCGAAGCGATACCCATCGATCCCAGCACCGACAGCATGGGTATCGCCTAGGCTCCACCCATCCTACGAAGTCGCCAGCCGGCAAGGATCGGCCGATGATGAAACGCCGCAATGCGGCTCAGCGCGCCGCGCGCCGCGCCAACAGCCCGCCGACCAGACCACTCAGGCAACCCGCCACCAGCCCGCCGACGTGGGCGCCGTTGGCGATGGAGCCGAAGCCGAGCAGGTCGATCACGCCCGACAGGCACACCAGCAGCCAGATCAGCATCATCGCCACCACGCCCTTGGGCAGGTGATAGGCAGGCGTCGGCGCCATGCGTTGGAAGATCCAGCAGTGGCCGAGCAGGCCGTAAAGCACACCGGACAGGCCACCGAACAGGCTCGGCCCACTGACGCCGTACTGCACCAGATTCGACACCAGGCCGAAGCCCAGGCTCAGCCCCAGCAGCATCCAGGCGCCCTGGCGATACTCGATGCGCCGCCCCAGTTCCCAGTACCACATGGCGTTCATCGCCAGGTGCAGCCAGCCGAAGTGGATCAGCATGGGCGTGAACAGACGCCACCACTGCCCCTGCGCCAGCGAGTCGGACAGCGGATAGAACAGCGCGCGGTCCTCGCCGACCATCTGGAAATTCTGGAAGGTGAACCAGCGCAGTGTCTCCGGAGAAGTGCCGAGCAGGGTGATGGCGGCCACCACGAAGGTCACCAGTAGCACCGCCGCCGTCATACGGCTCATCTTCAGTTGCTGGACGAAACCCGGCCCGCCGCGCTGGGGCTCGGCGTGCACGGTAAATTCGGGATCGCCCTGTGGATAACGCTGGTACAGACTGCGTACCTGCTCAGCCAGCTGAGAGTTAGGTACCCAGAGCACTTGCTCGCCGGACTCCTCGCTGACCCGGAATGGCACGTTCAGCCGCTGCAGCAGGGTGACGAACTGCCCGAGATCGACCGCCGCCGGCAACCGCATCGCTTCAATTGCGCTCACTCATCGCCCTCCGGACGCTTCACATCCACCCAAACGAACTTGTTGCGGTCCAGCCGCGTTTCCTCGTCCAGCCGGTAGGCCGCGAGCTTGCCGTACATCACCGCGCTGTAGTCCAGGCAGGCGAGGTTCGGGCGGATCGGTGCCGGGGTGCCGCGCCGCCAGTAGTGGCCGACGAACAGCAGCGGCTCGTCGGCGCCGTAGGTCAGCAAGCGCGACTTCTGCTCCTCGCTGAGGCGCTCGCTGGCCACTTCGTCAGGCAGTGCGTCGGGCTGGAACACGATATCGCCGTAGGTTTCCGGCGCGCGGTCTTCTTCCCAGAACTTGGTGCGGAAGAAGGCACGGGTGAAACCGTCGCTGCCGGTCAGCGTCAGGCCGTTGGGCAGGCGCATGTCGGTGCCGCGCAGCAGGCGGTCGCAGGCCTGCTGGGCAAAACTGCCCGGCTCGGCGGTGGCCATGAGGAAGGCTTCGTCGATGCGCCCATCAGGGAACTGCTGGCGCAGCGTGTCGATCACGTCGTGGTCCCAGCAGGCGTGGACCATGCGGAAACGCCCGGAATCGAGGAACAGCGGCATCTCCTGGAACCAGCCGAGGAAGTCGCGCCAGTCCGCCGGGTGGCCTTCGAACTGCTCCAGCGTCTCGCGGATCAGCCGGGCGTGGCGCGGCGTGTGCTCGCGCACGTACTGGCGACCACTACCCGGCGCGGCGGGCGTGGACCAGCCGAGCGCGTTGAATTCATGGTTGCCCATGATGCACAGTGCCTCGCCGGCGGCGACCATGTCATGCACCCGGTGCAGCGCCTCGCGGATGCGCGGGCCACGGTCGATGAGGTCGCCCAGGAACAGCGCCTGTCGTCGCGCATGTCGCCACACGCCACCCTGCGAGCGATAGCCGAGGCGCTCCAGCAGATGGTCGAGGGTGTGCGCGCAGCCGTGGATATCGCCGATCAGGTCATAGCCACGTGCGGGGTCGAGTTCCATCACTCGCTGCTCCCGAGGCGGCTGCCCCAACCCAGCTTGGTCCGGCAGACCTCGTAGTAGTTGTGGTCGATGGGGTGGATCAGGCGCAGCTTCTGCGGCTTCTTGCTCACCGTGACGGTGTCGCCTGGAGCGCAGGTGAAGTGGTTCTGGCCGTCGCAGGACACCTGCGGGTAGATCTGCATGTTCGGTGAGACGACGATCTTCAGCTCGCTGTTGCCGTCCACCACGATGGGGCGGCTGGACAGCATGTGCGGGTACATCGGCACGACCACGATGGCATCCAGCTTGGGATGCATGATCGGCCCGCCGGCGGACAGCGCATAGGCGGTGGAGCCGGTCGGGGTGGCGACGATCAGGCCGTCGGCCTTCTGGCTGCAGACGAACTGACCGTCGATGTACAGCTCGAACTCGATCATCCGCGTGGACTTGCCGGGGTGCAGCACCACGTCGTTCAACGCGTCGCCCTGACCGATGGATTCGCCGTGGCGGCGTACCAGCGCGTCGAGCAGGAAGCGGCTCTCGACTATGTACTGGCCGCCGAGGACTTCGGCGACCTTGGTTTCCAGCTCGTCGGGGCGGATATCGGTGAGGAAGCCCAGGCTGCCACGGTTGATCCCCAGCACCGGCACCTTATGCCGCGCCAGCGCACGTGCGGCTCCGAGCATGCTGCCGTCGCCCCCGACCACGATCACCAGGTCGCAGATCTCGCCCATGATCTTTCGCGAGCAGGTCTGAAGACCGTGGCCCGGCAGGACCTCGGCAATGGTGTCCTCGAGGATCACATGCAGGTGGCGCTCGGTGAGGAATTTCTTCAGCCGACGGATGGTTTCCAGAACCTGGGTGCTGCCCAGGCGGCCGATGATGCCGATATTGCGAAAGGGTTCCATGGGACTCCGGACGGCGTTGCGCTACTCGAATGGCGGAATTATGGGCGAAAGGCAGAAGCAGCGGCAAACCGCAGCGTGGCCGGAGCGGGTGTGCAGCGGCTAGGCTTGGGGCATGACCGACTTCACCGCCCTGCTCGACGAGCTGTTGATCGACCTGCGCCAGCCGCAGGTCCGCGACCTCGCCTGGACGCTGCTCTCCCCGCCCTTGCTGCACCCCGGCAGCCCGGCGCTGCGCCACCCGCTGAGCGCCAGCCGCTGGTACGCGCAGCCCGCGCGGCTAGCCGACTGGTTGCGCGCACTGGAACGCTCGCCGGGCGAACTGCTGGTGCAACTCGAGTCTGCGCCACACCAACGCCTGGGACGCTACTACGAACGCCTCTGGCAATATGCCCTGGAGCGCGCGCCGGACCTGCGCCTGCTCGCCGCCAACCTGCCGGTGCGCGACAACGGCCAGACCCTCGGCGAACTGGACCTGTTGCTGGAGGACGACGACGGCCTGCATCACCTGGAACTGGCCATCAAGCTCTACCTCGGCCCCAGCGACGACGGTCCCGACTCCTGGCTCGGGCCGGGCGCCGAAGACCACCTGCTGCGCAAGATCGGGCACTTCTACCAGCACCAGCTGCCGCTCTCCTCCACCGCCGAAGGGCTGGCCGTGGTGCGCGAGCACAGCCATGCCGAGCCGCGGCCGGGCCTCTGGCTCGGCGGCTACCTGTTCTATTCCTGGCCCACACCCTGCCCGCCGCCCGCGGGGGCCAGCGACAACCACCAGCGCGGCCGCTGGCTACATCGGCGCGCCTGGCCTGCCTACCAGGCGCAGCAGCCGGACGGCTGGCGGGCGCTGTCGCGCAAGGGCTGGCTATCCCCGGCCGCCGAAGATGAAAGCTGGAGCACAGAGCGCTTCGCCACCTGGCTGGCGGAACTGCCGGAAGACGGCTTCCCGCAGATGCTCGTGCGCATGGAGTTCCACGAAGGGCGCTGGCGGGAGCAGGAGCGCCTGTTCCTCGTGGGTGACCGCTGGCCACGGGTGCACAGCGGCTATTCGCGCTGAGCCGCCAGGGCCTTCAATTTCTCATCCAGCGCCCGACGCCCCTGCAAGCCGCCACTGTGGATGGCGACGATGCGGGTGCCGCGCGCGATGCGCCCCGCGGCGATTTCATCGTGCAACGCCAACAGCAACTTCCCGGTGTACAGCGGCTCCAGCGGCACGCCGCACTCGGCTTCGGTCGCCAGGATGAAGCGAGCCAGCGTCGCGTCGATCTGCGCGAAGCCCCCACGGCTGGCATCCAGCAAACGGTATCCGGCATCGCTGGAGCCACCCTCCCTTAACAGCTCGGGCACCTGTGTTTCGATACCGTGCCCCGGCGGCACCGCCATGGCGCCGACCACCGGATGCGCACCACCCTCGCCGAGCACCAGGCCGGCCAGGGTCGTGCCGGTGCCACAGGCCACCCAGATCTGGTGATACCCCTCCCAACCGAGAGCACCAAGTTGCCCGCGTATCTGCGCAATCAACGGTGCGCAACCCTGCGCACCTCGAAGCCCACCGCCGCCTTCGCCCACCGCCAGCAACTGCGGATAGCGCCCGCGCCAGGGCGTCCAGAAATCGTGGTCGTGCCGTCGGCGATAACCCCCGTAGCCGAGCCAGTGGAGCTGCATGCCGAGCTGGCGCAGGTCGGCCACTGTGGGATTGTCCTGCTCGTCTCCACGCAGTAATCCGACGGTATCGAAGCCGAAGCGCGCACCGGCCGCGGCTACCGCATGCAGGTGATTGGAATGAGCGCCGCCCAGGGTCATCACACCGTTCAGGCCCAGGTCGGCGGCTTGCTGGAGATAAGGGGCGAGCTTGAACCACTTGTTGCCGGAGACCCGCGCATCCACGAGGTCCAGGCGCAACAACGCCAGCTCGAAGCCGGCGCGGTCAAGCCAATCCAGGTGGACGCGTTGCAGGGGGGCTTCGGGGCGCCAGTCGGGAAACCGCACGGCGCCCCGGTCAGCCGGTGGTGACGCTGCGCAGTCGGCCGGCAGTCTTGTGCCGGGAGCAGCAGTTGCTGTCGCCTTCGACGAAGCGGCCGGGAGTTTCCACGCGGTCGATGGGCATGGCGCAGCGCTCGCCGTTGGACAGCCGTCCTTCGCAGGCGGGTTGCTGGTAATGGGCGAGCCAGCTGCGGTACTGGTCTTCGGCGACGAAGCACTTGGCCGCGGCGTAAGCCATGGGGTTTTCCTGGTAACGGGCGACATCCTGCAGCGACAGGGTCAGATGACCGGCGCCGGGATGGTACACCACGAAGATCACCCCCATGCCGGCCAGGCGCTCCAGCATCGAGCTATCGGCCGCCTTGGCTGCCAGCGCGTCCAGTTCCAGGCGCAAGCCCTCGGCGCCCTGCTGCAGTTGCCCGGCGAGCTCGCGCAACTGAGCGGTTTCCTCGCGCAGTTGCTCGGCCTCCTTGCGCAGTTGCTGGTTCTCCTGCTTCAACTGCTGGTCCAGTTCGTTGCGGTAGCCCAGCTCGACGTCGCGGACGGATATCTGTTCCTTGTAGCGAGCTTCCAGGCTGGCCAGGCGAGTACGCGATTCCTCCTCGATCTGCTGGCGCAGTTGCTCCAGCTCGTCACGGCCGCTTTCTTCGATATGGCGCAACTGGGCGGTCAGCTCCTCGCGTCCGCGCTGGAAGCCATTGGCCTGGCCATCCAGTTCACGGCGCAGGCCGGCGTTGATCTCTTCCTCGCGCTTCAGGCCTTCGCGCAGTACGGCGAGTTCGGCCTGCAGCACCTTGACCTGCTCCTGCGCACCGAGCTTCAGGCGACTGAGTTCCTGTTCGTGCTGCTGGCTGATCTGCGACAGGCGGGTTTCATGCTGACCGAGCAGTGCAGCGGTCTTCTGCTGGTGCTCTTCGAGCATCGCGCGGGCGAGCTTTTCGGCCTCCTCGCGGGACTCCTCGGCGGGCGCATACCACTGGTGCTCGTCGGCCATCTGCAGGCGCGCGAGCTCCACGGCGGCAGGCTCTTCTTCCACCAGCATGCCAAGGTTGTTGCGCTTCACCGATTCACGCAGTTGAACCAGATGGTTCTGGGCAGCGTCGAGGGTCGGATCCCACAGGTGCATTTGGTGCCAGGACACCGGGCACTGGCTGCGGCAGGCCAGGCGGATAGGCCCGGCCCCCATGTCGGGGCCACGACCGGCACGGTCGGCCAGGTTGCGCAGCGGCAGGTTCCAGCCTCTGTCGGCTTCGCCCTTCTCGTCGAAATCCAGGTAGAAGAACACCACCGCCTTGACCAGCAGGCGCGGGTTGATCAGCACATAGGCGAGCTGCATCTGCTGATCGGCGTATTCCGGCATCTGCACGACGTTGTCGAGCAGCGCCTCGAATTCGGGGTAGAGCATTTCCCTGCAGACGCCACGGTCGTTGAAGAAGACCACGGCTTCCACCATTTGAGGCTTCTTCTGCATGCTCATCGATTGACCTCTGGGCTGGTGCGGGAGGAAGTCTGAAAAAAGGGTCTGTCAGAAATGCAGCACCCAGACAGCGGGAAAATCCCGACATCCGAGCAAGTCTAGGGGAATTAATGTCGCAGGCAATGTGACTCGGTTGGCACCCGCTCCGGCGGTTGGGCCGGGCGGTTAACCGGCTGGAGAATTCTGTGACGCGGTTGGATTTCTGGAGGGATATCCGGACCCGGAAGGGAACTTTTCCGGGCCCGGCTTTGTGATCCAGGTCTCAGTCGGATCAGATTTCAGCGGCCAGGCGCGAACCCTGGTTGATGGCGCGCTTGGCGTCCAGTTCGGCAGCCACATCGGCGCCGCCGATCAGGTGCACGCTCTGGCCGGCAGCGACCAGGCCGTCGTGCAGTTCGCGCAACGGGTCCTGGCCGGCGCAGACGACCACGGTGTCCACCGGCAGCACCTGCGGTTCGCCGCCGGCGATGCTGATGTGCAGGCCATCGTTGTCGACCTTGAGGTACTCGACGCTGTTGAGCATCTGTACCTGCTTGTTCTTCAGGCCGGTACGGTGGATCCAGCCGGTGGTCTTGCCCAGGCCGTCGCCGACCTTGGACTTCTTGCGCTGCAGCAGGAACACCTGGCGCGCCGCGGCGTGCGGATGCGCCTGGATACCGGCGATGCCGCCACGGGCATCCAGGTTCTCGTCGATACCCCACTCCTGCCAGAAGGCATGGCGGTCCAGGCTGGTGGATTCGCCGGCATGGGTGATGTACTCGGACACGTCGAAACCGATGCCGCCGGCGCCGATCACCGCCGCGCTGTTGCCGACCGGCTTGCGCTCGAGGATGGCGTCCAGGTAGCTGATCACCTTGGCGTTCTCGATGCCGGGAATGGCCGGGGTGCGCGGCACGATGCCGGTGGCGAGGATGACCTCGTCGAAGCCGCCCTTGACCAGGTCGTCGACGCTGACGCGGGTATTCAACTGCAGGTTCACGCCGGTGGTTTCCACCTTGCGCTTGAAGTAGCGCAGGGTCTCGTAGAACTCTTCCTTGCCCGGCACGCGCTTGGCGACGTTGAACTGGCCGCCGATCTCGCCGGCGGCGTCGAACAGGGTCACCTCATGGCCACGCTCGGCCGCCACGGTGGCAGCGGACAGGCCGGCGGGGCCGGCGCCGACCACGGCGATCTTCTTCACGTGGGTGGTCGGGATATAGTTCAGCTCGGTTTCATGGCAGGCACGCGGGTTCACCAGGCAACTGGTCAGCTTGCCGCCGAAGGTGTGGTCCAGGCAGGCCTGGTTGCAGCCGATGCAGGTGTTGATCTCGTCAGCGCGGCCTTCAGCAGCCTTGTTGACGAAGTCCGGGTCAGCCAGGAACGGACGGGCCATGGAGACCATGTCGGCGTCGCCTTCGGCCAGTACCTGCTCGGCGATTTCCGGGGTATTGATACGGTTGGTGGTGCACAGCGGGATGCTGACTTCGCCCTTGAGCTTGGCGGTGACCTTGGTGAAAGCCGCGCGCGGCACCTTGGTGGCGATGGTCGGGATACGCGCTTCGTGCCAGCCGATGCCGGTGTTGATGATGGTCGCGCCGGCCTTCTCGATAGCCTTGGCCAGCAGGACGATCTCTTCCCAGGTGCTGCCGCCTTCCACCAGGTCAAGCATCGACAGGCGATAGATGATGATGAAGTTCGGGCCGACGGCCTCGCGCACGCGGCGGACGATTTCCACCGGCAGGCGCATGCGGTTCTCGTAGCTGCCGCCCCAGCGGTCGGTTCGGTGGTTGGTGTGGGCGACCAGGAACTGGTTGATGAAGTAGCCTTCCGAACCCATGATCTCGACGCCGTCATAGCCGGCCACCTGGGCCAGGCTCGAACAATTGACGAAATCGGCGATCTGCTTCTCGATGCCTTCTTCATCCAGCTCGCGCGGCTTGAACGGGTTGATCGGCGCCTGGATGGCGCTGGGCGCAACGGACTTGGGGCTGTAGGCGTAACGGCCGGCGTGGAGGATCTGCATGCAGATCTTGCCGCCCGCCTCGTGCACTGCCTGGGTAACGATCTTGTGCTTCTCGGCTTCTTCGGCGGTGCTCAGCTTGGCCGCGCCGGAGTACACGCCACCCTCCTCGTTCGGACCAATGCCGCCGGTGACCATCAGGCCGACGCCGCCACGGGCACGCTCGGCGAAGTAGGCCGCCATGCGCTCAAAGCCCTGGGGCTTCTCTTCCAGGCCGGTGTGCATGGAGCCCATCAGGGTGCGGTTGCGCAGGGTGGTAAAGCCCAGGTCCAGCGGTGCGAGCAGGTGCGGGTAAGTGGCGGTCATGGTTCCTCCGGCATTCACGATGATGCCGCGCCCTCAGCCTGCGGTCGCGGAACGGCGAGGCATGGGGCGCGGTCGGTATGGGGCAGACTCTAAGGAGAGCACCCTCGCCGCTCAATGATCGAAAATGACAAGTTACTGACCAAAGATGACACCCCAGCTTGGCAAGGCCCGGCCCAACCCCTACCCTGTGGTGCATCCCATGAGTACCCGTCCTTTATGCGCAAGCTGATCTTCCTCGTCCTGGTCATTCTCTTCGCCGGTTATGCCGGCTGGGCGGAGCGCCGCCCGGTGGGCCATTACCTGTCCGACCTGCGCAGCGAAGTCTCGCTCAACCAGGGCCAGCCGTCCGAACGCGGCAACCTGCTGGGCGTGCAGCCGGAACTGTTCACCCAGGACTACCAGAGCGTCGAGCGCTTGCGCCTGAAGTTCCACGCCTACCTGGCCAAGGCCCGCGACGAGGGGCTGATCAACCCGCGCACCGTGGTCGTCTTCCCCGAGCACATCGGCACCTGGCTGGTGGCTGCCGGCGAGAAGCCCGAGGTCTACCAGACCGAGCACATCGCCGAAGCCATGGAGTGGATGGCTGCCAGCAACCCGCTGAAACTGGCGCGCGGCTGGCTCGGCGCCAAGGGTGAGGATCGCATGGCCGACGCCCTGTTCCGCATGAAGGCCGTGGACATGGCCCATGACTACCAGACGCTGTTCGGCTCGCTGGCGAAGGAGTTCGGCGTCACCATAGTCGCCGGCTCCATCGTGCTGCCCAACCCGCGCATCGTCGAAGGGCAGATTCGCACGGGCAATGGCCGCCTCTACAACGTCAGCCTGGTCTTCGGCAGCGACGGCCTGCCGCTGGGCAAGCCGCAGCGCAAGCTGTTTCCCATCGACGACGAGAAAGGCTTCACCCGTGGCGGCGACGCCGACGACCTGCAGGTCCTGCAGACCCCGGCCGGGCGCCTGGGCGTGCTGGTCTGCGCCGACAGCTGGTACCCGGCCAGCTATAGCGCGCTGGCCGCGAACAAGCCCGACATCATTGCTGTACCGGCCTTTCTTACCGGCAACGGCAGCTGGAGCAAACCGTGGAAGGGCTACAACGGCGGCGCGACGCCGAACGATGTGACCCTCAAGCCCGGCGAACTCTCCGAAGGCGAAGCCTGGGAACGCCTGGCACTGGCCGGCCGTCTCGGTGAGAGCGGCGCGCACGCCGGCATCACCGTGTTCTTCCGTGGCCATCTCTGGGACCTGGGCAGCGACGGTCGCAGCCTGGTCGTGAATGGCGACAGCCATACCCTGGCGCCCGACGGCACCGGCGCGCGCCTGATCAACCTCTGGCTATGAATCGCCCGACCATGCGTCTCGGCGATCTCTCGGTGGGCTTTGTCCACAGCCTCGCCGACGCGCTGGCGGAAAGCGGCGTCGCCCCGCAACCCCTGCTCCAGCAATACGGACTGGACGCGGCACGTCTGGGCGAGCCTGGTGCGCGCCTGTCGATCCCCCGCTACATGCGCCTGGGCCACGCAGCCATCCAGCAGAGCGGCGACCCCGCCCTCGGCCTGCGCATGGGCCAGTTGAGCCGACCGAGCCAGAGCGGCCTGGCCGGCGTCACCGCCGCCCAGGCACCCAACCTGCGGGCCGCCGCCCGCGCGCTGATCCGCTTCGAGCCGCTCTACGCGCAGAACTATCGCGGCCAGAGCAGCTTCATCGAAGACACCAGCGGGGCCTGGCTGCGCTTCTACTCCATCAGCCCGTACAACGCCTACAACCGCTTCGTGGTGGATTCGGTACTGGCCGGCTGGGTGAGCATGCTCGGCAGTATCAGCGCGCAGCCGCTGCGCCCGGAGAAGGTCGCGATCGAGTACCCGGCACCTGCCTGGGCGTCGCGCTTCGAGGAAATGCTTGGCTGCCCGGTGGAGTTCGGCGCCGAACACAACCAGCTACGCCTGGACCAGGCAACACTGGCGCGCGCCAATCCGGACCACTGCCCGAGCACCTGGCGGCAATTGCTGGACATCTGCGAGAAGGAACTGGAGCAACTGACCCGTACACGCAGCTTGCGCGAGCGCGTAGCCCAGTTGCTGGGGCCGATGCTCAACGGTCGCGAACCGGACCTGGAGGAAGTGGCCGCGCGGCTCAAGCTGCCGACCTGGACGCTACGCCGCAAGCTGGCCGAGGAAGGCACGCAGTTCCGCAGCATCCTCAACGACACCCGCCGTGACCTGGCGATGATCTACATTCGCGACACCGACCTGGCTTTCGGCGAGATCGCCTACCTGCTCGGCTTCGCCTCCGCCGAGGCCTTCCAGCGTGCCTTCAAGCGCTGGAGCGGACAGACCCCAGGAGAATTCCGCCGCGCCCAGCGTCACAGCGCCTGATCACATCTCCGTGGCGTCGTCGGCCGGCTCCGGCAGATCCTGTTCCACGGCGTGCAGCTCCAGCAGCTCTTCCTGATAGTCGTCCATTGGCTCTTCTCCTGACCGTTCGATCCGGTTTTAGCAAAGACCGCAGGAAAAAAGCTAGACGGCAAAGGTGAACGAGCTGTGACAGCGTCTTACAGAAGGACGACGGGAGTTTCCGCGCGGAAACGAAAAAGCCCTCAGGTATTGCTACCTGAGGGCTTTCGAATATGGCGCAGCGGACGGGACTCGAACCCGCGACCCCCGGCGTGACAGGCCGGTATTCTAACCGACTGAACTACCGCTGCGTGTCGGTTGGACTTTCGTCCGGTACAGCAACCTCCTTGCGCCTGGAGTGAATCACTCGACAAGCCGGTTCGGGGTAGGAACCAAGGAGGGGGAAAATGGCGCAGCGGACGGGACTCGAACCCGCGACCCCCGGCGTGACAGGCCGGTATTCTAACCGACTGAACTACCGCTGCGCGTAACTTGCGAGAGTGGTGGGTGATGACGGGATCGAACCGCCGACCCTCTGCTTGTAAGGCAGATGCTCTCCCAGCTGAGCTAATCACCCTTCGTCTCGAAGTGGGGCGCATTCTACAGCCGGCAGAACCTAAGTCAATGCCCTGATTGAAATTTTTTTCATTTCTCGCGAAAAAAGTTCGGCGCACCGGCGCCGAGCTCGGTGCCACCCCAGGTTCGCGAGCAAGCTCGCTCCCACAGAAGAGCTCCGGCGCCAATCCTGCAGGAGCGAGCTTGCTCGCGAACAGACCAACACCTGCACTCCCCGGCGCGGGCCGGAAATGAAAAAGGGCGACCCTCGGGCCGCCCTCCTCTTCCCCACCCCGACACTCAGTCGAGGTAGATCATCTTGCGCGTCATGCCGCCGTCGATCACCAGCTCCTGGCCAGTGACGAAGCCGGCACTGTCGCCGATCAGCCAGGCCACCGCCGAGGCGATGTCCTCTACCGTGCCGACACGGCCGACCAGGTGCTGGTCATGATCCAGCTCGGTCAGCGGCTCGGCCTCGCGCTCGCGCAGGTCGCGAGCATCGATCCAGCCGGGGGAAATCGCGTTGACGCGGATATCCGGGCCCAGGCTGCTGGCCAGGGCGTGGGTCAGCGACAGCAGCCCGCCCTTGCTCGCCGCGTAGGCCTCGGAATTCGGCTCGGACTGGTGTGCGCGAGTGGAAGCGATGTTGACGATGGCGCCGCTGTGCGCGCGCAGGTACGGCGCACAGTGCTTGGCCAACAGCATCGGACCGGTGAGATTCACCGCCAGGGTACGGTTCCACTCGTTCAGGCCCAGGCTTTCCAGCGCCGTGTTGTGCGGCCGGGCGATGGCGGCATTGCTCACCAACGCATCGAGGCGGCCGAACTGGCCGATCAGCTCGGCCACGGCGGCAGCGACCTGCCCTTCACTGGCCACGTCCAGCGCGATGAAGCTGGCGCGCTCCCCGAGCGCCGCTGCCACTTTCGGACCGCGCTCGCGGTCGATGTCCGCCAGCACCACCTGCCAGCCCTCGGCAACCAGCCAGGCAGCGACGCCCATGCCGATGCCGTGTGCTGCACCGGTGACCAGCACCACCTGGCCGTTGCCCAGGGCGTCCATCACGCTCACAGCGCCGCCAGGCCTCGCGCCAGGTCAGCCTTGATGTCATCGACATCTTCCAGGCCCACGGCAACGCGGATCAGGTTGTCACGGATACCGGCATTCTCGCGCTCCAGCGGCGACAGGCGACCATGGGAGGTAGTGGCCGGATGGGCGATGGTGGTCTTGGTGTCGCCCAGGTTGGTGGTGATGGAGATCATCCGGGTGGCGTCGATGCAGCGCCAGGCTGCGGCCTTGTCACCCTTCACCTCGAAGCTCACCACCGCGCCGAAGCCCTTCTGCTGACGCTTGGCCAGCTCGTGCTGCGAGTGGCTGGGCAGGCCCGCGTAGTACACGCGATCCACGCCTGGCTGCTGCTCGAGCCACTCGGCGACCAGTTGCGCCGAGGCGCTGTGGGCCTGCATGCGCACGCGCAGGGTTTCCAGGCCCTTGATGAAGATCCAGGCATTGAACGGGCTCAGCGTCGGGCCTGCGGTACGCAGGAAGCCGACGACGGGCTCCATCTGCGCGCGGCGACCGGCGACTACGCCACCCATGGTGCGGCCCTGGCCGTCGATGTACTTGGTCGCGGAGTGGATCACCACATCCGCACCCAGCTTCAGCGGCTGCTGCAGCGCCGGGGTGCAGAAGCAGTTGTCCACCGCCAGCAGCGCGCCCTTGGCATGGGCGATCTCGGCCAGCGCGGCGATATCCACCAGTTCGGCCAGCGGGTTGGACGGCGATTCGACGAAGAACAGCTTGGTGTTGGGCTTGCAGGCCGCTTCCCAGGCCTTCAGGTCGCTCAGCGGCGGGTAGTCCACCTCGATGCCGAAACGCTTGAAGTACTTCTCGAACAGGCTGATGGTCGAGCCGAATACGCTGCGCGACACCAGCACGTGGTCACCAGCGCTGCACAGGCTCATCACCAGCGAGAGGATGGCCGACATGCCGGTGGACGTGGCCACCGCCTGCTCGGCACCTTCCAGCGCGGCGATGCGCTCCTCGAAGGTGCGCACCGTGGGGTTGGTGTAGCGCGAGTAGACGTTGCCCGGCACTTCACCGGCGAAACGCGCGGCCGCATCGGCGGCGCTGCGGAACACGTAGCTGGAGGTGGTGAACAGGCCTTCGCCGTGTTCAGCCTCCGGGGTGCGGCGCTGCCCGGCGCGCACTGCGAGGGTGTCGAAACCGACGCCCTCCAGGTCGCTGTCCAGCCGGCCGGCTTCCCAATCCTGAGCCATGCCCTGCTCTCCCTATTCGTGTCTGAATCAGTCGTTGTACAGATCGATGATGGCGCTGACCGCGGCACCCTTGGTCTTGGTGGAGTCGTTGCGCGCCTGGTCGATCTTGTTCAGATAGGCTTCGTCGACGTCACCGGTGACGTACTCACCGTTGAACACGGCGCAGTCGAAGTGGTCGATCTTGATCTTGCCGCCCTCGGTGGATTCGATCAGGTCCTGCAGGTCCTGATACACCAGCCAGTCGGCACCGATCAGCTCGCCGACTTCCTCGGTGCTGCGGTTGTGCGCGATCAGCTCGTGGGCGCTCGGCATGTCGATGCCGTAGACGTTGGGGTAGCGCACCGCCGGAGCGGCGGAGCAGAAGTAGACGTTCTTCGCGCCGGCCTCGCGGGCCATCTGGATGATCTGCTTGCAGGTGGTGCCGCGAACGATGGAGTCGTCCACCAGCATCACGTTCTTGCCGCGGAATTCCAGCTCGATGGCGTTGAGCTTCTGGCGCACCGATTTCTTGCGCGCGGCCTGGCCGGGCATGATGAAGGTACGGCCGATGTAGCGGTTCTTCACGAAGCCTTCGCGGAACTTCACGCCCAGACGGTTGGCCAGTTCCAGCGCGGCGGTGCGGCTGGTGTCCGGGATCGGGATGACGACATCGATGTCGTGGTCCGGACGCTCGCGGAGGATCTTGTCGGCCAGCTTCTCGCCCATGCGCAGGCGCGCCTTGTAGACGGAGATGCCGTCGATGATGGAGTCCGGACGCGCCAGGTAGACGTGTTCGAAGATGCACGGCGCGTACTGCGGGTTGGCCGCGCACTGGCGGGTGTAGAGCTTGCCGTCTTCGGTGATGTACACCGCCTCGCCCGGAGCCAGGTCGCGGATCAGGGTGAAGCCGAGGACGTCCAGGGCCACGCTTTCCGAGGCGATCATGTACTCCACGCCGTTCTCGGTGTGACGCTGGCCGAAGACGATCGGGCGGATCGCATGGGGGTCGCGGAAGCCGACGATGCCATAGCCAGTGATCATCGCCACCACGGCGTAGCCGCCTACGCAGCGAGCATGCACGCCGGCAACGGCGGCGAACACGTCTTCTTCGGTGGGCTGCAGCTTGTTGCGCACCGCCAGCTCATGGGCGAACACGTTGAGCAGCACTTCCGAGTCGGAGTTGGTGTTCACGTGGCGCAGGTCGGATTCGTAGATTTCCTTGGCCAGCTGCTCGACGTTGGTCAGGTTGCCGTTGTGCGCCAGGGTGATGCCGTAGGGCGAGTTGACGTAGAACGGCTGCGCCTCGGCGGAGCTGGAGCTGCCCGCGGTCGGGTAGCGCACGTGACCGATGCCGATCTTGCCGACCAGGCGCTGCATGTGGCGCTGCTGGAAGACGTCACGGACCAGGCCGTTGTCCTTGCGCAGGTACAGACGGTCGTCCTGACAGGTGACAATCCCCGCAGCGTCCTGGCCACGATGCTGGAGAACGGTGAGCGCGTCATAGAGCGCCTGATTCACGTTCGACTTGCCCACGATACCGACGATGCCACACATGCGACGCAACCCCTAGTTGGTGTTCAGGCTAAAACAATTCCATATTCGGCAGTATCCACCGGACCTGCCGTAGCGGCGACGGCTACCCGTCGCCTCCGCCCGCCCGTCACTGGGTAGGCAGCAAGGACCCCACTCCGGATGGCGGAGTGATGGTCACGCCGGACATCCACTGCCCGGCAAAAGTCAGGATGAAGTTCTTCGACCAGTCGGCGACCATCAGGAAATGCGGCATCAGCACCGATTGCTGCCACCACGGGTCCTGTTGCACCGGCGCAAGGCTCAGCAGACCGACCAGCAAAACCACCAGCAGCACGCCACGGGCGCCACCGAACACCATGCCGAGCACGCGATCGGTGCCGGACATGCCGGTCACCCGCACCAGCTCGCTGATGAGAAAATTGACGAGCGCGCCCAGCAGCAGCGTGACGACGAAAAGAAGAGCGCAGGCGGCGATGACACGCCCCGAGGGCAGCTGGATGTAGGGTGCGAGATGCTCGGCCAGGGCGCCGCCGAACATCCAGGCGACCGCACCGGCTACGATCCAGGTGACCAGCGACAGGGCTTCCTTGACGAAACCACGACTCAAGCTGATCAGGCTGGAAATGACGATGATGCCGATCATCGTCCAATCGACCCAGGTAAATGCCACGTTGCGGCCCAGAAACGGAAAGGCCCCGCATTTTAGCAGAGGCCTTCGATTTAGAAGAGCCCCAGTTTGACATGGGGCTGATTGAGAGAAGCTAACGAACGGACTCAGCCACGTTCAGGCTGGAAACGCACCACGAAACCATTGAGCTTCTGCTGCTTGCCAAGCTGGTCGCGGAGGCGATCGGCCTCTGCGCGCTCGACTACCGGGCCGACAAAGACGCGGTTCATACCGTCGAAGCTGCGCACGTAGGCGTTGTAGCCCTGGCTGCGCAGCGACTTCTGCAGCTCGTCGGCGCGGGCGCGGTTGGACAGGCTGGCCAGCTGCACCGACCAGCTCACCGGCAGGTTGTTGCTGTCCAGGCGCTGGGCCGGCTGCTGCACGGGAGCGGCAGCAGCGGCGGCCTGGGCAGGCTGCTGCGCCGGCGCGGCCGGCTTGGGAGCAGCCGGCTGCGGGACCGGAGCCTTGGGCTGCGTCGGCTGGGCCTGCTGGGTCGGCAGACTGGCAATGGGCGCAGAAGGCGCCTGCGCCGGAGCCGCTTCGGCCGGCGGCACCGCGTCATCCGCGTCTTCTGCCTGCGGCTCGGGAACTTCGGTGGGTTGCACTTCGACGGTAGGCATCGCCGGCGGCTTGGGCATCACCGGCGCCTCGACCACCACCTGGCGTACATCATCCTCGCGGGAGAACAGCATCGGCAGGAAGATCACGGCCAGTGCCAGCAGCACCAGCGCTCCGACTACCCGCTGCTTGAGCCCCTTATCGAGCAACGCCATGCACAACTCCCCTTAGGTCCACTTATTGAGCAGCCTTGGCGAGCCACTCCAGGGCATCCGCCACGCTGTAGAACGAACCGAACACCAGGATCTCGTCATCGGTGCCCGCTGCATCGCACTGCGCCACCAGCGCCGCGGCGATATCGCCATGGCCACTGACCTGCGCCCCGCGTGCCTGCAGCGCGGCTTCCAGCTCTGCGGCCGGACGGCTGCGCCCGGTGGGCAGCGGCGCGACGGCCCAATCCTGCACCAAGCCGAGCAAGGGTTCCAGTACGCCGTCGAGGTCCTTGTCCGCCAGCAGGCCGAACACCGCGTGGCGCACACCCTTGGGCGGCGCCGCACGCAGGCGGCTGGCGAGGTATTGCGCTGCGTGCGGATTATGCCCGACGTCGAGCAGCAAGTGGCGCTCTTCGCCATGCCATTGCACGGTGCGGCGATCCAGGCGCCCAGTCACGCGGGTGCGCTGCAGTGCGGCGACCAGTTGCTCGGACTGCCACGGCAGATCCAGCAAGGCATACACCTGCAAGGCCAGCGCCGCATTCTCCATCGGCAGGTCGAGCAGCGGCAGGTTGTGCAGGCTCAACGCCTCGCCGGTGGCGGAACGGCCGCGCCAGTGCCAGTCGCCCTCGCCCATCGCCAGGTCGAAATCACGCCCGCGCAGGACCAGCGGCGAGCCGAGCTTGCGAGCCTGCTCCATGACCGGCGCCGGCGGCTCCAGGTCACCACAGACGGCAGGCTTGCCGGCGCGGAAGATACCGGCCTTCTCGAAAGCCACGCTTTCGCGGGTGTCGCCCAGCCAGTCAGCGTGGTCGATACCGATGCTGGTGACCGCGGCGACGTCGGAGTCGATCAGGTTGACCGCATCCAGGCGACCGCCCAGGCCGACTTCCAGCACCACGGCATCCAGGTTGGCACGCTCGAACAGCCAGAAGGCCGCGAGGGTGCCCATCTCGAAGTAGGTCAGGGAGATTTCGCCGCGAGCCGACTCGACAGCGGCGAAGGCTTCGCAGAGCGCCTCATCGCTGGCTTCGACGCCATCGATGAGCACGCGCTCGTTGTAGCGCAGCAGGTGCGGCGAGCTGTAGACGCCGACGCGCTGGCCCTGCTCGCCGAGCAGGGCGGCGAGGAAGGCGCAGGTGGAACCCTTGCCGTTGGTGCCGGTGACGGTCACCACGCGGGGCGCGAGGCGCCCCAGGCCAAGCCGGCCAGCTACTTCACGGGAGCGATCCAGCCCCATGTCGATTGCCGTGGGGTGGAGTTGTTCGAGGTAGCTGAGCCAGTCGGCCAGGGTACGTGGTGTCATCCTGCGAGCGCGGTACTTGGAGTGTGGGTGAATTTGGCCAGCAGGCTGGCGAGCCGCTGACGCATTTCTGCACGGTGGACGATTATGTCGATGGCGCCGTGCTCCAGCAGGAACTCGCTGCGCTGGAAGCCTTCGGGCAGCTTCTCGCGCACGGTCTGCTCGATCACCCGCGGGCCGGCGAAGCCGATCAGGGCGCGCGGCTCGCCGACGATCACGTCGCCGAGCATCGCCAGGCTGGCGGATACGCCGCCGTAGACCGGGTCGGTCAGCACGGAAATGAACGGGATGCCCTCCTCACGCAGGCGGGCCAGCGCGGCGGAGGTCTTGGCCATCTGCATCAGGGAGATCAGCGCTTCCTGCATGCGCGCGCCACCCGAGGCGGAGAAGCAGATCATCGGGCAACGGTTTTCCAGGGCGTAGTTGGCGGCGCGCACGAAGCGCTCGCCGACGATAGAACCCATGGAGCCGCCCATGAAGGAGAACTCGAAGGCGCTGACCACGACCGGCAGGCCCATCAGCTTGCCGCTCATGGAGATCAGCGCGTCCTTCTCGCCGGTGTCTTTCTGCGCGGCGGTCAGGCGGTCCTTGTACTTCTTGCTGTCGCGGAACTTCAGGCGATCCACCGGCTCCAGCTCGGCACCCAGCTCCTCGCGGCCTTCCTCATCGAGGAAGATATCGATGCGCGCGCGGGCGCCGATACGCATGTGGTGATCGCACTTGGGGCAGACGTCGAGGGTCTTTTCCAGCTCCGGACGGTACAGCACCGCCTCGCAGGACGGGCACTTGTGCCACAGGCCTTCCGGAACCGAGCTCTTCTTCGCCTCGGAACGCATGATGGAAGGGATCAGCTTGTCTACCAGCCAGTTGCTCATGCTCTCGTCTCCAGTGCAGTGGCACGGCGCGGTGGGTTGCGCGTGCCCCTGAGCAAATTCATCGTCGCGGCTCCGACCTCAAGGCCGGAACCCCTCGCAAACAAAGGCGCCGCCTGGGGCGTCGCCACGGATACAGCACTCGATGCGGGTCGCCGATGGGCAAGACTGCCAACACCGACAACTCCCGGCGCCACCCACGGGCAGCGATTGGGTAGTGGACGGCGGCAGGTCGCTCGTCGTCACATGAAGATTCCGCGTCACGCCACCGAACGACACTGCGCAATGAAATCGCGGATCTTCCGGGCATCCTTGATGCCCTTGCTCGCCTCCACCCCGCCACTCACATCCACGGCGTAAGGGCGCACCTGGGCAATGGCGTCAGCCACGTTGGCGACCGTCAGACCGCCGGCCAGGATCAGCGGACGCTGCACATCCTTCGGCACCAGGGACCAGTCGAAGGCCAGCCCGGTTCCGCCAGGAATGCCCTCCACGTAGGTATCGAGGAGGAAGCCGCTGGCCTGTGGATACTTCGCGATCTGCGCCGCCACGTCGTCGCCCGGCTTCACGCGCAGGGCCTTGAGGTAGCGTTTGTGCCAGCCGGAGCAGGCCTCGGGCGTCTCGTCACCATGGAACTGCAGGACGTCCAGCGGCACCGCATCGAGGATTTCCCCCAGCTCGCAGCGACTGGCATCGACGAACAGGCCGACCGTACTGACGAAGGGCGGCAGCGCAGCGACTATCGCCCGCGCCTGCTGAATGCTCACCGCGCGCGGGCTCTTGGCATAGAACACCAGGCCGATGGCGTCGGCACCCGCCTCGGCGGCGGCCAGGGCGTCCTCGACGCGGGTAATACCGCAGATTTTGATGCGAACGGCGGACAAGATGCAGCAACCTTCAGGCAAGTGATCGATCGATGGTAGCAAATGCCCCCGGCATCGTCAGCCGACGATATCCGGCAAACTTGAAAGGAAATGTGGCCCCACATACCGCTCGGGCAACACGAACTCCTCCGGGTATTCCACGCCCACCAGGTACAGCCCGTAAGGGTGCGCGGTGATACCGCTGGCGCGCCGATCGCGCGCGGCCAGCGCTTCGGCCGCCCATTCCACCGGGCGCTCGCCGGCGCCGATGGTCATCAGCATCCCGGCAAAGTTGCGCACCATGTGATGCAGGAAGGCGTTGGCGCGAACATCCAGCACAATGAAGCGCCCGTGCTCGATCACCTCGAGGTGGTGCACCGTCTTGATGGCCGACTTGGCCTGGCACTGCACCGCGCGGAACGAGGTGAAGTCGTGGGTGCCGACCAGCGCGCGGGCCGCCTCGCGCATGCGCGAGACATCCAGCGGGCGGTGGTTCCAGGTGACCTCTTCGGCCATGTGCGCCGGGCGGATCTGGTCGTTGTAGATCACGTAGCGATAGCGCCGCGCCATGGCGGTGAAGCGCGCATGGAAATGCGCCGGCATCACCTTGGCCCAGGTCACGCTGATGTCGCTGGGCAGGTTGGCATTGGTGCCCATGACCCAGGCGATGAGCGAGCGCTCGGCGGTGGTGTCGAAATGCACGACCTGTCCGCTCGCGTGCACCAGCGCATCTGTACGACCCGCGCACATCAGGGAAACCGGATGGTCTGCCACCCGGGACAGCGCTTTTTCCAGCGCGCCCTGCACGGTCGGCACACCATTTTCCTGGCGCTGCCAGCCGCGATAGCGCGAGCCTTTGAATTCGACGCCCAGGGCAATCCTGGAAACGCCAACGGCGGCCGATTCGGCCGCCGCTGAGGGTACTGCTTCAATCATCTATCTGGAGCCTTCCGGCTCAGGCGATACGCCCGAGCAGTTCGCGAGCTTCCTGCTGCTGGTTGTCGTTACCCTCGGTGATGACTTCATCGAGGATGTCGCGGGCGCCTTCGGTGTCGCCCATGTCGATGTAGGCACGCGCCAGGTCGAGCTTGGTGGCCGCTTCGTCAGCGCCGGAGAGGAAGTCGAAATCGTCTTCGTCGTCGGCACCTTCGCCCGGCAGATCCAGATCACTGGCGGCGAAGCTTTCCTCAGTCAACGACTCGACCGGAGCCTGCGGCTCGTCGTTCTGCACAGAGAGACGATCCAGTTCGGCGCTGACCTCGTCCAGTTGGGCGGCGAAGCTGTCGTCGGCCTTGGCCGGCGCCGGCTCGTCATCCGCCAGGGACAGGTCGAAATCGTCCGGCAGGTCATCGGCTTGCGGCGCCTTGCTCTCGATATCCAGGGTGAACTCCTCGGGGCTCACGCCGGACAGCGATGCGGTGTCGTCATCCAGGCCCAGCAGGAAGTCATCTTCCGCCGAAGCCAGGGTGGAGTGGGTATCTTTCTCCAGATCCTTGTCCAGATCCAGGGAGAAGTCGCTAAGGTCGTCGACCAGCGACGGGGCCTCGACCTTGGCAACCGGTTCTTCCGGCAGGTCCAGATCAAAGGCGAAATCGTCCTCGGCCTCGGCCTTGGCGCTCGGCGCTGCGGCTGGCGAACCGCCCAGGCTCAGGTCATCGTCCAGGTCGAAGCTGCCGAAGGACAGTTCGTCGTCCTGCTGCGCGACCGGAGCAGCGGGCTTGTCGTCACCCAGTTCGAGGTCGTCCAGCGCCAGGTCGAAGGCGTCATCCAGCCCATTGTGCGGCTGAGTGGCAGGGTCGACGGCCGGCGAGGTCGGCTCCACTTCGAAGTCGTCCAGGCTGAAACCGTCGAGGTCGTCGTCGGAAGCTGCTGCGGCAGCAGCCAGACCACCGCCCACAGCGGCCAGCGTGACCATGCCCGGGTAACGGGATTTCAGCTGCTCGACCTGCGGCTCGGCGCCGCCGATCTCACGCAGTTCGTTTTCCTGACGAGCGAAACCTTCGCGGTCACCGATCTCGGCATAGACCTCCATCAGTTTCAGGCGCAGGTCGGTGCGCTGCGGCTCGTCGTAGATGGCACCCTGCAGCAGTTCGGCTGCCTGGTTGAAGCGGCCGTAGGCGATGTAGATGTCTGCCTCGCCCAGTGCATCGCTGGTCTGCGCAGCCACACGCTCTGGCGCAGCCTGAGCCGGGGCGGCAACCTCGGCGGCCTGCGCCACGTCCAGGGTGTCCAGTTCACTGCCGGCAAGGGTCAGGTCGTCGTCCAGATGCGGCTCGTCATCGCCGGCATAGGCAGCGAGACTCTCCTGCTCCTTGGCGGCGCGGCGGCGGGAAATGATCATCAGCAGGACCAGCAGGGCCAGCAGCGCGCTGCCAGCGATGGCGCCCAGCCAGATCGGATTGGCGAGAATCTCGTCGACGATGCTGGTCTCGGTCTGCGGGGCCGGCGCGGAAACGGGAGCCGGTTTCGGCTTCTGCGCTTCAGGCGCGGGGGCCGCTGCGGCGGGAGCCGGTGCGGGTGCCGGAGCAGGTTGCGGTTGTGCCTCGGCGGCCGGAGCCGGCGGAGTGCCTGCATCGCTCCCCGGAGCCGGTGCGGCCGGTTGTTCTGCGACCGCAGGAGCCGGCGGAGTGGCCGGCTGGGCAGCCGAATCGGCGCCCGGCACAGGAGCCGGAACGGCAGCGGCGCTATTGGCGGCTGCCTTGTCGCTGCCCAGCTCATTCTGCAGCTTGGCCAGCTGGGCATCCTTGAGCGCGATGAGCTTTTGCAGCTTGTCCATCTGACTCTGCAGGTCGGTCATGCGGCTGTTCAGCTCGTCATTCTCGCGGCGAGTGCTGTCCAGGCTTTCCTTGGTGACAGCCAGCTTGTCGGCGACGGCCTGACCGTCCTTGCTGCCTTTGTCCCCCCCCTTGGCCTTGCCATTCTCACCAGAGAGCAGGCGCAGGCTGTCCTTGGTTTCGGCCTGGGCCGGAGCGTTACCGGCATTGGCGCGCGGCGTGGCATCCAGCTGACGAGCGCCGCCGGTGGGCAGGCTGCGGCCTTCGCGCCAGGCGGTGTACTGCTGGTTGACTTCGGTCGCGGCAGCCGGCTGGGTGCGCGCCTTGATCTGCTCGGCATCGGGCAGGCGCAGCACCTGGCCGCTCTTCAGGCGGTTGATGTTGCCGCCGAGGAAGGCATCAGGGTTGAGGTCCTGGATCGCCAGCATGGTCTGCTGGACGGAAACGCTGCCATCCGGGCGGGCGCGAGCGGCGATTTCCCAGAGGGTGTCATTCTTGCCGGTGCGGTACTCGTTGCCTTCCAGGCGGCGAGCCGGGGCGGCCGGCGCGGAGCTGGCCGCAGGGGTCGCACGCGGCGCGGCAGTGGCGGACGGGCGCACTACCGGAGCGGGAACGGCCATCGGCGCGCGCGGCACGGCGGCGGCGGTCTGCGGCGAATACAGCGGCGGGTCCAGCAGCACGGTGTACTCGCGCAGCAGACGGCCATTGGGCCAGAGTACTTCCACGAGGAAGTTCAGGTAGGGTTCCTGCACCGGCCGGTCGGAGGTCACGCGAATGACGCTCTTGCCGTTCGGTTTGACGATGGGAGTGAACTTCAGCCCGGTCAGGAAATACTGACGATCGACGCCGGCCTTGTTGAAATCTTCCGGTGAAGCCAGCTTCGGGATTACCTCGGCCGCGGACAGGTCACGAACTTCGACCAGCTCGATTTCGGCATCCAGCGGCTGGTTCAGCGCCGAACGCAGGTGGATATCCCCCAACCCCAGCGCATGCGCCATGCCCGAGGTCAGTGCCGAAGCAGCTGCGATTGCCTGCACCAGTTTGCGAAGCCGGACCATATAGTAATCCCTTGTTTTAATAGCTTTTTTCTGGATTAGAACAACGTCTAACGGGCGCCGCTGCCCACTACACCTTCCGTTTTCACGGCGGTGCTCTCCCCTGTCAGCGACGTTCCCGGCCAGTATTGCCAAGCTAGAATACTTCTTCAAATATTCGGTAAGTATCTTTTACAGATAGTGTTTTATCAACAATTCGCCCAAGTTCACAGCATTTAGGGCTGCGCCTTTTCTCACATTATCTGACGCAATCCACAAATTCAGTTCGCACGAATCTGTCAGACCGGTCCGTAGGCGACCGACGTAAACACTATCCTGCCCCTGTGCATCACCGATGACAGTCGGGTAATCGTCTTCCACCAGCTCGATGCCGTCGGCCGCATCCAGGGCGACGCTGACTGCCGCCAGGGAAACCGGGGCTGCCGTCCTGATGGAAAGCATCAGGGTATCGCCGAAGAATACCGGCGCCAGACTGCAGGTAACGCTCAGGCCATCCTTCAGCTCGGGGAACAGCACGGCGAGCTCTGCCGCGATGCGGCGCTCGACCAAGGAATAACCCTGCTCATCGACGTCGCCCAATTGCGCCAGCATGTTGAAGGCGAACTGGCGATCCACCAGTCGCGGCTCCAGCGGACGGGCATTGAGCAGCTCGGCGGTCTGCCGCGCCAGCTCCTGCACCCCCTCGCGACCCAGCGCGGAAGCGGACAGGCAGGCGCTCACAGTGACCTGGCGAAGTTCCAGCACGCCACGCAGCGCGGCAAGCACTTCGGCCACCTCGGCGGCCGGCGCTGCCGGGGCGGCAATCACAGCGGGCAGCTGCAGGGCTTCGACAGCCTCGGCATTCACGCAGGCCTGGGCCAGCAGCGCGGCGGCATTGCCCAGCGATGCACCACTGAGATCGATCAGGCTGCAACCGGCCGCTCTGGCACGGGCAGCGCAGTCGGCAGCGACCTCGGCGTCTACGGAAAGGAAGGCCAGGCGCACCTTGGCGAAGTCGAAATCATCGAGCTTGCCGACCCGGATGTTGCGCCCACGGAAGGCAACCGACTTGCCGGCGGATTCGCCGCTGGCCAGCAGATACAGGTTGGCGACGGGGAAGTCGCGCTCTTCCAGCAGTTCGACCAAAGCCTCGCCAACGAGTCCTGTGGCGCCTACTACGGCGATGTCGAGTGTTTCAGGCATCCGGTGTCTCACAATCGGTGGGTAAAGTAGCGCAGCACTTTACTGCCCCCACCGGCGGCGAAGCAATCGAGGGCTCCGCCGCCTATCGCCGCAGCTCAGGGGCGCGGCCCACCCTCCGTAGCCTGGGCGGTCAGCGGCGCAGCCACCTGGGCGACCTCGCCGGCCGCAGCCTGCGGATTGCCTGCCTGCGGAGCGGCCTGGGTCTTGACGCGATCCTGTTCGGCCAGACGCGCAATCAGACCGGCGATCTGTGAGTCCTTCAGCTCGATCAGCTTGTTCAGTTTCTGGGTCTGGCTTTCCAGGTCGGAAATCCGACTACGCAGCTCATCGCCCTCACGGCGAGCACTGTCCAGCCCCTCCAGGGCCACCGCCAGTTGCTCGGCGTCGACCTTGCTCTTGTCCTTGCCCGGCTGGCCGGAGATCAGACGCAGGTTGTCGCGCTCTTCGGCCTTTGCCGGCGCGCTGCCCGCCTCCGCCTTGTGGGTGGCGTCCAGCTGGCGCCCCTGCTGGGCCAGTTGCGGATTGCGCTTGGCTTTCCACTCGGGATTCTGGGTTTCGACATGGGCCACTGCCTGGGCGTGACTCTGCTCGCGAACCTGCTGTTCGCTGGGCAGGCGCAGCACCTGGCCGACCTTGATGCGGTTGACGTTGCCGTCGACGAAGGCATCCGGGTTCATGCGCTGGATCGCAGCCATGGTCTGCATGACCGAAACACTGCTGGACGGCCGATTGCGCGAGGCGATGTCCCACAGTGCGTCGTTGCGCTGGATGCGATAGCTGTCAGCCGGCGCATTGCCGACCGACGGCGCCAGTGGTTGCGCCTGCGGCGCGCGAACTGCTGCCGCCGGCGCGATGGCCGGCGGCGTCACCGGGCTGGCCACATAGGTCGGCGGGTCCAGCAGCAGGGTGAATTCGCGCACCAGGCGGCCCTGCGGCCAAACCACCTGGAGGACGAAGTTCACGTAGGGCTCGCGAATCGGCTTGGACGAGCTGACGTGAATGACGCCACGGCCGTTCTTGCCGACGTCGGGCGTGAACTTCAGTCCGCTGGTGACCACATTGCGGTCCACACCCAGGCGCTCGAAGTCATCTGCCGAGGCAAGACTCACCACGACCTCCTCGGAGCTCAGGTCAGCCACGCCGCGCAGGTCGATATTGGCCGAGAGGGCCTGCCCCAGTGCTGCCCGCGAGGAAATGTCGCCCAGCTCCAGGGCGCCTGCCATGCCCGGCATGAACGCCGCGGCGACTGCCGTCGCCAACCACAATCTGTGTAACCGAGCCATTGTCTTCCCCGCTGCTTGCTTGCCGTCGGCCGGCGCGAAAAGGCGCGCCGAAACCTGTCCCCATGGACGGGCTGCGAGGATAGCGACTGGTTCCCGGTGGCTTTTCCGGGTGCGTCACAGAAACTGGCGCCAAAGAGCCGACAGCCAGACGGACTGACGTTTTTGTGCGGCGGTTCACCTACATGCTGGGAACTTCTCGTGCTCCACAAAGCACGACGCCGGCTCAAGGCCGGCGTCGCGGGGTTCACACTCAGGTGCGAATCAACGCTCGAGCAGGATGCGCAGCATGCGGCGCAGCGGCTCGGCGGCGCCCCACAGCAGCTGGTCACCCACGGTGAAGGCGCCCAGGTACTGAGTGCCCATGTTGAGCTTGCGCAGACGACCGACCGGAACGCTCAGGGTGCCGGTGACGGCCGCCGGAGTCAGTTCGCGCATGCTGATCTCGCGCTGGTTGGGGATCAGCTTGACCCAGGGATTGTGCTGGCTGATCAGGCCTTCGATGTCCGCGATGGGCACATCCTTGTTCAGCTTGATGGTCAGCGCCTGGCTGTGGCAACGCATGGCGCCGATGCGCACGCAGATGCCATCCACCGGGATCGGGTTCTTGAAGCGGCCGAGGATCTTGTTGGTCTCCGCCTGGCCTTTCCACTCTTCGCGGCTCTGGCCGTTGGGCAGTTCCTTATCGATCCACGGGATCAGGCTGCCGGCCAGCGGCGCACCGAAGTTCTCGGTGGGCATGGCGTCGCTGCGAATGGCTTCGGCGACCTTGCGGTCGATGTCGAGGATGGCGCTGGACGGGTTGGCCAGGTCATCGGCGACGGAGGCGTTGATGGCGCCCATCTGCTTGATCAGCTCGCGCATGTTCTGCGCGCCGGCACCCGAGGCCGCCTGGTAGGTCATGGCGCTCATCCACTCGACCAGGCCGGCTTCGAACAGGCCGCCCAGGGCCATCAGCATCAGGCTGACAGTGCAGTTGCCGCCGATGTAGTTCTTGGTGCCGGCGTCCAGCGAGTTGTCGATGACCTTGCGGTTCACCGGGTCGAGGACGATGACCGCGTCATCCTGCATGCGCAGGCTGGAAGCGGCGTCGATCCAGTAGCCCTGCCAGCCGGCTTCGCGCAGCTTGGGGAAGACCTCGCTGGTGTAGTCGCCGCCCTGGCAGGTCAGGATGACGTCGAGGGTTTTCAGTTCCTCGATGCTGTAGGCGTCCTTCAGGGGGGCAATGTCCTTGCCAATGGACGGACCTTCGCCACCCACGTTGGAGGTGGTGAAGAACACCGGCTCGATCAGGTCGAAGTCCCGCTCTTCCAGCATCCGCTGCATGAGCACCGAACCCACCATGCCACGCCAACCGATCAGACCTACACGCTTCATCGCTACTACACCTTCAAATATTTAGAGGGCCGTCGTTCCCGCCTTCCTACAGGGGCGCGGGAACGAGCGAGCCGGACAGATTACAGATTCCGCAGTGCTGCGACTACCGCGTCGCCCATTTCGCGGGTACCGACCTTGGTGCAGCCTTCGGACCAGATGTCACCGGTACGCAGGCCCTGGTCGAGCACCAGGCTCACGGCCTTCTCGATGGCGTCGGCGGCGGCGCCTTCGTTGAAGGTGTAACGCAGCATCATCGAGACCGAGAGGATGGTCGCCAGCGGGTTGGCGATGCCCTTGCCGGCGATGTCCGGCGCGGAACCGTGGCAAGGCTCGTACATGCCCTTGTTGTTCGAATCCAGCGAGGCAGAAGGCAGCATGCCGATGGAGCCGGTGAGCATGGAAGCCTCATCCGACAGGATGTCGCCGAACATGTTGTCGGTGACCATCACGTCGAACTGCTTGGGTGCGCGGACCAGCTGCATGGCGGCGTTGTCGACGTACATGTGCGACAGCTCGATGTCCGGGTAGTCCTTGGCGACCTCCTCGACTACTTCGCGCCACAGCTGGCTGGAAGCCAGGACGTTGGCCTTGTCCACCGAGCAGAGCTTCTTGTTGCGCACGCGAGCCATGTCGAAGCCGACACGGGCGATGCGGCGGATTTCGCTTTCGCTGTACGGCAGGGTGTCGTAAGCCTGGCGCTCGCCGTTCTCCAGCACGCGCTGCTCGCGCGGTTGGCCGAAGTAGATGCCGCCGGTCAGCTCGCGCACGATGAGGATGTCCAGGCCGGCGACCACTTCGGGCTTCAGGCTGGAGGCATCGGCCAGTTGCGGATAGAGGATGGCCGGACGCAGGTTGCCGAACAGGCCCAGTTGCGAGCGGATCTTCAGCAGGCCGCGCTCGGGGCGGATGTCACGCTCGATCTTGTCCCATTTCGGACCGCCCACGGCGCCCAGCAGCACGGCGTCGGAGTTGCGCGCGCGCTCCAGGGTCTCATCGGCCAGCGGTACGCCGTGCTTGTCGATGGCGGCGCCGCCGATCACATCTTCGGTCAGTTCGAAGCCCAGGGCGAACTTGTCGTTGGCCAGCTCCAGCACCTTGACCGCTTCGGCCATGATTTCCGGACCGATACCGTCGCCGGGGAGAACCAGAATCTGTTTGCTCATCTTTCTGCTCACTCTTTGAAAGTCGCTTGGCAAATAAAGCCGCTTGGCAAATAACGTAACGCCCCGGATGGCTCACGCCATCCGGGGCGTCAGAACCTTGAAATCAGCGCTCCGCCCAGAGCACCAGCACGTCGGTGCTGAAGGAACCCTCGGCGTCGATCTCGAAATACTCGCGCACCTCGTCGCCCATCGAAAGCTGCAGGGCACGAATGGCCTGGCGCATCACCTCGGGGGTGCGCATGCGCTCGACCCAGGAAGTGAACTCCAGGCGCAGGCGCTGGCGCTTCTGCGCAGTCACCGCGAGACCCGCCTCACCCACTAAACGCGCCCACTCCGACGGGGAGTAGTCACGCACATGGCTGGTGTCGCGCAGGACCTCGACAGTCTGCAGATAGGTGTCCAGCAGAGGCAAGCCCGGCGCGGCGACATCGATGAAGCAGGCCACGCCACCGGGCTTGAGCACCCGGCGCACTTCGCGCAGCGCCTGGCCGACATCCCGCCAATGGTGCGCGGAATAGCGGCTGAAGACGAAGTCGAACTCACCATCCTCGAACGGCAGCTGCTCGGCGGCGCCACAGCGCGTGGCGATGTTGCCCAGGCCACGCTCGGCGGCGGCCGAGGCCACCACGTCGAGCATCTGCTGGGACAGGTCGTAAGCCACCACCTCGCCGGCGAGCGGCGCGACGTTGAAGCTTACGTGCCCTGCCCCGCACCCCAGGTCCAGCACGCGCGCACCGGTAGTCGCAGACAGTCGCTCGCGCAGCTGGGCGAATTCCTCACCCTGGGCGTGTACGGCGCTGGTCAGGTAAGCGTTGGCCTGGGCGCCGAACTGGCGCTGGACCACTTGCTCGTGACGACTCTCGGTCATGCTGCTCTCCTTGACGCGGTGGTGCGACGCCGGTCAGGCGTCGCGGAACAACCAGGGCTGGTTCTGCTTGTAGCCGGTTTCAAAACTGCGGATGGCCTCAGCGTCCTGCAGGGTCAGGCCGATGTCGTCCAGGCCATTGAGCAGGCAGTGCTTGCGGAACGCGTCCACATCGAAGCTGTACTGCTTGCCGTCCGGGCGGGTCACGGTCTGCGCGGCGAGGTCGACGGTCAGTTGGTAACCCTCGGTGGCTTCGCACTGGGCGAACAGCTCGTCGACTTCCTCGTCCTTCAGGATGATCGGCAGCAGGCCGTTCTTGAAGCTGTTGTTGAAGAAGATGTCGGCGAAGCTCGGCGCGATCACGGCACGGAAGCCGTATTCGTCCAGCGCCCAAGGCGCGTGCTCGCGGGAGGAGCCGCAGCCGAAGTTCTCACGGGCCAGCAGCACGCTGGCGCCCTGGAAGCGCGGGAAGTTGAGGACGAAGTCCTTGTTCACCGGGCGCTTGGAGTTGTCCTGATTCGGCTGGCCTACGTCGAGGTAGCGCCACTCGTCGAACAGGTTCGGGCCGAAGCCGGTGCGCTTGATCGACTTGAGGAATTGCTTGGGGATGATCTGGTCGGTGTCGACGTTGGCGCGGTCGAGCGGCGCGACGAGACCGGTATGCTGGGTAAAGGCTTTCATGTTCGGTCTCCTCAGGCCTGCATCAATTCACGTACGTCGATGAAACGACCGGTCACGGCAGCCGCAGCGGCCATCGCCGGGCTCACCAGGTGGGTACGACCACCGGCGCCCTGACGGCCTTCGAAGTTGCGGTTGGAGGTGGAAGCGCAATGCTCGCCGCTCTCCAGGCGGTCCGGGTTCATCGCCAGGCACATGGAGCAGCCCGGTTCGCGCCACTCGAAGCCGGCTTCGATGAAGATCTTGTCCAGGCCTTCCTGTTCCGCCTGGGCCTTCACCAGGCCCGAGCCCGGTACGACCAGCGCCTGCTTGACGGTGGCAGCGACCTTGCGGCCCTTGGCCACGGCGGCAGCGGCACGCAGGTCTTCGATGCGTGAGTTGGTGCAGGAGCCGATGAAGACGCGGTCCAGCTGGATGTCGGTGATCGCCTGGTTGGCGTTCAGGCCCATGTACTTGAGGGCACGGACGATGGAATCGCGCTTGACCGCATCGGCTTCAGCCGCCGGGTCCGGCACGTTCTGGTCGACCGCGAGGACCATCTCCGGGGAAGTCCCCCAGCTGACCTGCGGCTTGATGTCCTCGGCACGCAGCTCGACGATGGTGTCGAAGTGCGCGTCGGCGTCGGAAACCAGGTCGCTCCAGGCTTCAACAGCCTTGGCCCAGTCGCTGCCTTGCGGCGAGAACGGACGGCCCTTCACGTACTCGACGGTCTTCTCGTCGCACGCCACCATGCCGACGCGAGCGCCCGCTTCGATGGACATGTTGCAGATGGTCATGCGGCCTTCCATGGACAGGTCGCGGATGGCGCTGCCGGCGAACTCCAGGGCATGGCCGTTGCCGCCCGCGGTACCGATCTTGCCGATCACCGCGAGGACGATGTCCTTGGCAGTCACGCCGAAGGGCAGCTTGCCTTCCACGCGGACCTGCATGTTCTTCATCTTCTTGGCGACCAGGCACTGGGTGGCAAGCACGTGCTCCACTTCGGAGGTGCCGATGCCGTGGGCCAGCGCGCCGAAGGCGCCGTGGGTCGAGGTGTGCGAGTCGCCGCAGACCACGGTCATGCCCGGCAGGGTCGCGCCCTGCTCCGGGCCGACGACGTGGACGATGCCCTGGCGGACGTCGTTCATCTTGAATTCGAGGATGCCGAAGTCATCGCAGTTCTCGTCCAGGGTCTGGACCTGGATGCGCGACACTTCATCGGCGATGGCCGCGAGGCCACCCTTGCGCTCGACCTGGGTGGTCGGCACGTTGTGGTCAGGGGTCGCGATGTTCGCGTCGATGCGCCACGGCTTGCGGTCGGCCAGGCGCAGACCTTCGAAGGCCTGCGGCGAGGTCACTTCGTGGAGGATGTGGCGGTCGATGTAGATGAGCGACGAACCATCGTCACGGCGCTTCACCTCGTGCATTTCCCAGAGTTTGTCGTAGAGCGTCTTGCCGGCCATCAGAGAGTCCTCATCAGCGTCTTTCTATGCCCCTTGGGCTTGTGGGGATGATCCTATGGAAAGGCGCCGAATAACTCAAATTCATATTTTTTATCCAAAGGATTCCCACGAGGAATACGGTGCGTTATAAAAGTCGGGCGCCGCTTCCAGAGCGCAGGGAGTCGACATGGACCTGACCAGCCTCAACACCTTCCTCGCCATCGCCGAATCCGGCAGCTTCTCCGAAGCCGGCGAGCGCCTGCACCTGACCCAACCAGCGGTCAGCAAGCGCATCGCCGCCCTGGAGAACCAGCTGGGAGTAAGGCTGTTCGACCGCGTCGGCCGCGAGGTGACCCTCACCGAGTCCGGCCGCGCCCTGCTGCCGCGCGCTTACCAGATACTCAGTGTGCTGGACGACACCCGTCGCGCCCTGACCAACCTGAACGGCGAAGTGAGCGGTCGGCTGGTCCTGGCTACCAGTCATCACATCGGCCTGCACCGACTGCCGCCGTTGCTGCGCGCCTTCACCAAGGCCCACCCGCAGGTGGCGCTGGATATCCAGTTCTGCGACTCGGAAGTGGCCTACGAAGAAATTCTCCATGGCCGCGCCGAGCTGGCCGTGATCACCCTCGCTCCGGAGACCGCCGAACCGGTACGCGCCGTGCCGGTGTGGGACGACCCGCTGGACTTCGTTGCCGCCCCCGAGCACCCGCTGTCGGTGCAGGGCCCGGTGTTCCTCGCCGACGTGGCGCGGCACCCGGCGGTGTTCCCCGGCGGCAACACCTTCACCCACCACATCGTGCGACGCATGTTCGAGGCCGAGGGCCTGACGCCGAACATCGGCATGAGCACCAACTACATGGAGACCATCAAGATGATGGTCTCCATCGGCCTGGCCTGGAGCGTCCTGCCGCGCACCATGCTCGATGACAGCGTCGTCCGCCTGCCGCTGCAGGACATCCAGCTCAGCCGCCAGTTGGGCTACATCCTGCATACCGAGCGCACGCTGTCCAACGCCGCGCGGGCCTTCATGCGCCTGCTCGACGCCCAGGCGGCCGGGCTTGCGCCTGTCGCGGCCTAACCTCTATTGTTCTGACAGAACTAGAAGAAGGGGCCCGAATGCCCGTCCGCACATCAGTTCGCGTTAGCCGGCCCCACTTGGCCGGCGCCGCCAGACACAGGGGGAGCGCCGCATGAGCCGCGATCCGCACACGCCCCCGCACGCCTCCGACGGACAGGACAAGTTCGCCAAAGCCTTTCATACCGCGCCCGACGCCATGGTCATCACCGACCGGGACAGCGGAAAATTCCTCGAGCTCAATGCCAGTTTCGTCGACCGCTTCGGCTGGAGCCGCGAAGAAGCCCTCGGCCACACCTCCGTGGAACTCGGCCTCTGGCACAGCCTCGACGAACGCCAGCGGATGCTCGACAAGATCACCGCCGAGCGGCAGATCGACGGCTTCGACGTCACCCTCATCACCCGTACCGGCGAAGTCCGCAGTGCCCGCGTCTATGGCTGCCAGATCGAACAGGACGGCCGCCCCTGCCTGGTGCTGACCGTCCGCGACATCACCCGCATGCGCGCCCAGGAACGCGCCCTGCGCGACAGCCAGGAGCGTCTGGACCTGGCGCTGGACTCTGCGCAACTGGGTATCTGGGACTGGCACATCCCCAGCGGCCTGCTCTACGGCTCGGCCCGCGCCGCCGTGCTGCACGAATTACCTGACCGGGATTTCCACGGGCCCTTCGGCGAATTCTTCGCCTGCGTCGACAAGACCGACCGCCAGCGCATGCGCCAGGCCTACGCCCGGCTCGCCCGCGGGCCGGAGAACGACTACCAGTTCACCTACCGCGCCCAGCTCGACTCGGGCGAGGTGCGCTATCTGGAAAGCCGCGCGCGCCTGTACCGCGACACCCACGGCAAACCACTGCGCATGGCCGGCACCCTGCTCGACATCACCGAGCGCGTGCTGCGCGAACGCAGCCTGGAGGCCTCGGAAGAGAAGTTCGCCAGCCTGTTCCAGGGCAGCCCGGACCCGATCTGCGTATCGCGCGTGCGCGACGGCGAGTTCGTCGAGGTGAACCCGAGCTTCTGCAGCACCTTCGGCTGGCTCGCCGAGGACATCATTGGCCGCTCGTCCCACCAGATCACCTTCTGGGCCGACCACCACCAGCGTTCGCGATTGTTCGAGCAACTGATGCGCGACCATTCGCTGCAGAACATCGAGGTGCAGTTCCTCACCCGCGAGGGCCAGAGCCTTACCTGCATGGTCGCCAGCCGGCTGATCTGGGTCGACCGCCAGCTGTGCATCCTCTCCAGCTTCCGCGACGTCACCCGGCGGCTGCAGGCCGAGGCCGCGCTCAAGGCCAGCCAGGAAAAGTTCGCCAAGGCGTTCCACTCCAGCCCCGACGCCATCACCATCACCGAGCGTGAGACCGGCCGCTACATCGAGGTCAACGAAGGCTTCAACCGCCTCACCGGCTACCCGCCGGACGCGGTCCTGGGGCAGACCTCGCTGGGCATGAATATCTGGGCCGATCCGGACGAGCGCCTGAACATGATCGCCGCGCTGAACCGCGACGGTTTCGTCCACCACCTGGAAATGCGCGGTCGCCACCGCGACGGCACGATCAAGACAGTGGACGTGTCGGTGGAGCCGATCGAGCTGGGCGGCGTGGACTGCCTGCTGCTCACCGCCCGCGATACCAGCGAGCTACGCGAGGCCGAGGCGCGCATCCAGCACCTGGCCTACCACGACGCCCTGACCGACCTGCCCAACCGCGCCCTGCTGATGGACCGCCTCAAGCAGCAGATCGCCCTGCTGCAACGCCACAGCCTGCGCGGCGCGCTGCTGTTCCTCGACCTCGATCACTTCAAGCACATCAACGACTCGCTCGGCCACTCGGTCGGTGACTCCATCCTGCAGATGGTCACCGCGCGCCTGGAAGCCAGCGTGCGCCAGGAAGACACCGTGGCGCGGCTGGGCGGCGACGAGTTCGTTGTACTGATCACCGGCATCGAAGGCAGCCGCCTGGAGACTGCCCAGCAGGTGCGCCAATTGGCGGAGAAACTCCGCGACCTGCTGGCCGAGCCGATGCTGCTGGACGGCCACCGGCTGCAAATCACCCCGAGCATCGGCATCGCGCTGATCCCCGACGACGGCGCGACCCCGGACGACCTGCTCAAGCGCGCGGACATCGCCATGTACCGCGCCAAGGACGCCGGACGCAACACCGTGCAGCTGTTCCACGAATCCATGCAGCAGGCCGCCAGCGAGCGCCTGCGCCTGGAGAACGGCCTGCGCATGGCCCTCGCCCGCCGCGAGTTCAACCTGCACTACCAGCCGCAGGTGGACGCCCGCGATTCACGCATCGTCGGCGCCGAGGCGCTGCTGCGCTGGCGCCACCCGACTCGCGGCCCGCAATCACCGGCCAGCTTCATCCGTGTGCTGGAGGACAGCGGGCTGATCGTCGAAGTGGGCCAGTGGGTGCTCGAGGAAGCGTGCCGAACCGGAGCGCGGCTGCTTACCGAGGGGCGCATCGACATCGACAGTTTCAGCCTGAGCGTGAACATCAGCCCACGGCAGTTCCGCCAGAGCGATTTCGTCGAACGCCTGCTGGCCCTGCTGCACAAGACCCGGCTGCCGCCCAGCCTGCTGAAACTGGAGATCACCGAAGGCATCGTGATCCAGCAACTGGACGACACCATCGCGCGCATGGAGCGCCTGCGCGAAGCCGGCGTGCAGTTCGCCATGGACGACTTCGGCACCGGCTATTCCTCGCTGACCTACCTCAAGCGCCTACCGGTGGACAGCCTGAAGATCGACCAGAGCTTCGTGCGAGACGCTCCCAACGACAGCAACGACGCAGAGATCGTCCGCGCCATCATCGCCATGGGGCACAGTCTCGGGCTGGAGCTGGTGGCCGAAGGGGTGGAAACCCCGGAACAGCTGGCACTGCTGGCGGAACAGGGTTGCCACCTGTACCAGGGCTACCTGTTCGGCCGACCGGTGCCGCTGGAGGACTTCATCGCCCTGCTGCTCCGCAACGATACCCAGCAGGCGACCTGAGGCCTCCTATTGCGCGGGCCGCAACTCCGACATCACCACCATCACCTGCGCCTCGTCGGCTTCGCCGTCGTTGAGGTAGAGGTGGCCGACACTGCTGTCGAAATAAGCCGTCTCGCGCGTCCCGATGATCACCGACTCGCCCGTCTCGAACTGGATGCGCACACGACCGGCCACCACCATGGCGAACTCCTGGCCGGGGTGGCGGACGTAATCATCGAACTCACCCACCTCGCGGGCAAAGATGCGCGCGTACAGCGGCGTCATGCTGCGCTGCGGGAAATCGCCGGCGATGGGGTAGTACTCGTAGCCGCCGGTGTCGTAGCCGGCAGCGTCGTCGATGCCGGTCCTGACGAAAGTCTTCAGCCCCATCAGCCCGCCGACGGGCGGCAAAGGGCGGAACAATTGGGCGATATCCACCTGCAGGGCGCGGGCGGCGGCGGCCAGCTTGTCGTAGCTCACCGCGACCTGTGCCAGCTCCATCTTCGACAGGGTGGAAACCGCCACGCCAGACAGGTCGGAGAGCTGTTTCAGGGTCAGCTTCTGCTGCTTGCGAACCGCCCGCAGGCGCGCACCGACTTCGTCTCGATCCAGTTGCTGGGGCTTGGGTAGTGCCTGGGCGGTTTCGCTCATGGGACATCTCGTGAGGGGGCCGACGAAAGTTTACCGGGCCTTGCCTTTCGCGCAAAAATTCTCATATCTTAGATTTCTCACATACGAGAAAATCTGCAGAAGGCCCTGGCAGTGAGCCATTTCGATTTCGTCATCATCGGTGCCGGCATTGCCGGCGCCTCCCTTGCGTACCGCCTGAGCGAGACCCACAAGGTGCTGGTGCTGGAGCGCGAAGAGCAGCCCGGCTACCACTCCACCGGGCGCTCCGCCGCCATGTTCATGGAGGCCTACGGCACGCCACAGATCCAGGCGCTGACCCGTGCCAGCCGGGCCTTCTACGAGAACCCGCCGGCCGGCTTCAGCGAGCACCCGATCCTCACTCCGCGCGGCTGCCTGTACGTCGGCGGCCCGGAACACTTCGAGCTGCTCAAGCAGGCCGAAGGCACGCCCGGCGTCGAGCACATCAGCACCGAACAGGCGCTGGAATTCCTCCCCGTCCTGCGTGCCGACGCCATCATCGGCGCGCTCTACGAGCCGGACGCCCGCGACCTCGACGTGCATACCCTGCACCAGGGCTACCTGCGCGCGCTGCGCCAGCGTGGCGGCGAACTGCGCTGCAACCTCGAGTTGCTGTCGGCTGACTATGCCGATGGCGCGTGGACACTCGAGCTCAGCCAGGGCGAAACCGTCCATGCCGCGCAACTGGTCAACGCCGCCGGCGCCTGGGCCGATCATGTGGCCCAGCGCTGCGGCATCCGTCCGGTGGGCCTGCAACCCTGCCGCCGCACCGCCTTCACCTTCCCGGTGCCCGACGGCGTGGACATCAGCCGCTGGCCGACGGTGATCGGCATCGACGAAAGCTTTTACTTCAAGCCGGACGCCGGCCAGTTGCTCGGTTCCCCCGCCAATGCCGACCCAGTGGAAGCGCAGGACGTGCAGCCCGAAGAACTCGACATCGCCCTGGGCGTTTACCACATCGAAGAACACACCACCCTGACGATCCGCCGGCCGAACCACAGCTGGGCCGGCCTACGCTCCTTCGTCGCCGACGGCGACCTGGTAATCGGCCAGGACGCGCAGAACCCGGCGTTCTTCTGGCTGGCCGCCCAGGGCGGCTACGGCATCCAGTCCGCCGACGGCGTGTCGCGCCTGGCCCAATCGCTGCTGCTCGGCCAGCCGCTGCCCGAATCCCTGCGCCAGGAAGGCGTCGATCCCCTGCGCCTGAGCCCGGCGCGCCTGCGTTGATTTCCCCCGGAGACCTTAGAATGAGCGATATCCAGCGTTACCCCAGCACCCTGCCCTTCCCCTTCTCCCGCGCCGTCAAGGCCGGCGGCTTCCTGTTCCTGTCCGGGCAGATCCCGATGACCGCGGACGGCCAGGTAGTGAAAGGCGACATCCAGACCCAGACCGAAGCGGTGATGACCCGCATCGCCGAGAGCCTGGAAGCCTGCGGCGCGAACTACTCGCAAGTGGTGAAGACCACCGTATGGCTGTCCGATATGGCGCACTTCGCCGGGTTCAACGAGGTGTACAAGCGCTACTTCGAACAGGGCCTGCCGGTGCGCTCCTGCGTGGCTTCGGCACTGGCACTGGGCGTGGACGTCGAGGTGGAAGTCCAGGCCTACGTCGGCCAGGCGTGACCCTTTCCGGCCCCGCCGCGGGCGGGGCCGCCCCCATAACAACAACAGAGTCTCGATCATGAAAACCAGTCTCAAGCTCGGCGGGGCCTACATCGGCCTGGTGGTGGGCGTCGGCTTCGCCTCGGGCCAGGAGATCCTCCAGTTCTTCGGCGGCTTCGGCATCATGGGCCTGGCCGGCGCGCTGGTGGCGCTGGCGCTGTTCGCCTTCCTGCTGATGAACCTCTACCAGATCGGAAGCCGTCTGCAGACCCAGTCGCACAAGGAAGCCATGGAGTACATCTGTGGCAAGCCGCTGGGCCGCGTCGTCGACCTGATGCTGACTTTCTTCCTGTTCGGCACCATGGTGGTGATGTTCGCCGGCGCCAACTCCTCCTTCGAGCAGCAACTGGGCATCGGCCACTCCATTGGCGGCATGGTCCTCGGCGTGCTGACCGTCATCACCGTGTGCCTGGGCCTGAAGCGGGTGATCACCCTGATGAGCCTGATCACCCCGGTGCTGATGGTCATTGTGGCCATCATCGCCATCTACGCGCTGACGCATATCCAGAAGCCGCTGGCGGAGCTGGAGCAGATCGCCCTGGCGGTGCCGCACCCGGCGCCCAACTGGCTGCTCGGCGCGCTGCTCTACGTCTCCTACAACGTCGCGGCCACCGCAGCGGCCGTGGTGGTGATGGGCGGCAGCGTGGCCAATCTGCGCACCGCGGCAATGGGCGGCGTGTTCGGCGGCATCGGCGTGGGCGTGCTGATCCTCGCCATGGCCCTGGTGATGCTGGTGCAGATCGACGTGATCGGCGGCAGCGCCATTCCCACCCTGCTGCTGAGCAACAACATCGCGCCCTGGTTCGGCGATGTGATGCTGGCCCTGCTGCTGGTGAAGCTGTACTGCACCACCAGCGGATTTGCCTACACCCTGGCCGCGCGCTGCGCCGCCTATGGCGTGCCCTTCCGCGTGGCGACCGTGGTCGCGGTGGTGCTGGCCTTCATCGCCAGCCAGGTCGGCTTCGTCAAGCTGGTGGGCCTGGTCTATCCGGCCATGGGTTACCTGGGCTTCGTGCTGATGGCAGCCATCGTCGTCGCCTGGTGGCGCAACCGCTCGGCGCCGCTGCCGGACCAGCAGAAGGCCTGATCGGCAGCTGATCGAGGCACCAACGAAAACGCCCGTCTCCTGCGAGACGGGCGTTTTGCTTTGCGGTTAAGGCCCGGCTGATGCCGGGCTGCCACTTAGCCTTCGATGGCCGGGTTCTGGCCGTTGATGGCGATCCGCTTGGGCTTGGCTTCTTCCGGAATGATGCGTACCAGCTCGACGCTGAGCAGGCCGTTCTTCAGCGATGCGCCCTGGACCTCGATATGGTCGGCGAGGCGGAACGACAGCTTGAAGGCGCGCTGGGCGATGCCCTGGTGCAGGTAGGTGACGCTCTCGGAAGCCTTTTCGCGCTTGCCGCCGTTGACGGTCAGCACACCGCGCTCCACTTGCAGCTCCAGGTCTTCCTCCTGCAGGCCGGCGGCGGCGATGACGATGCGGTACTGGTCGTCACCATGCTTCTCGACGTTGTAGGGCGGGTAGGAACTGCCGCCTTCACTGCGCAGGGCGGATTCGAACAGATCGTTGAAGCGATCGAAGCCGACGGACTGGCGGAACAGCGGGGCGAGGGAAAGGACGTTGCTCATGCGAATCTCCTGAAATTTTCAGCAAGGTATGATCTGGAGCCTGAGGTCAGAACTCCGGTGCGGGACCCGTCTTCGGCCTCCCGCACGAACATAGATTGGGCTGCGCGAATGCATTTCAAGCCCTCTTCACAACAGGAAGAATGTCCATGGACAAGGTCATGCTGATCACCGGTGCCAGTCGCGGCATCGGCGCTGCCACCGCACTACTGGCCGCCGAGCGCGGCTTCGCCGTGGCGATCAACTATCGCCGCGAGCAGCAAGCGGCGCAGGCGCTGGTCGCGCAGATCACGGCAGCGGGCGGCGCGGCACGCGCCTTCGCCGCCGACGTGGCAAACGAGGAAGACGTGCTGCGGCTGTTCCGTGAAGTGGACGAAGCCTTCGGCCGCCTCGACGTGCTGGTGAACAACGCCGGCATCCTGGAGCGCCAGATGCGCCTGGAAGACATGGACGTGGCGCGCCTGCAGCGGGTGTTCGCGGTAAACGTCACCGGCACCTTCCTCTGCTGCCGCGAGGCGGTGAAGCGCATGGCGCACAAGCATGGCGGCAAAGGCGGAAGCATCGTCAACGTCTCGTCCATGGCCTCGCGCCTGGGCTCGCCCAACGAGTACATCGACTACGCCGCCGCCAAGGGCGCGGTGGACAGCCTGACCATCGGCCTGGCCAAGGAAGTGGCGGCAGAGGGCATCCGCGTGAACGCCGTGCGGCCGGGGCTGATCCGGACGGATATTCACGCCAGCGGCGGAGAACCGGGGCGCGTGGAGCGCCTGCAATCGGCGATCCCCCTGGGGCGTGGTGGCGACGCGGAAGAAGTGGCGCGGGCGATCCTGTTCCTCGCCTCGGACGAGTCCAGCTACAGCACCGGCGGTTTCGTCGACGTCAGCGGCGGGCGCTGAATCGTGGCGCACGCTTTTGTAGGAGCGAGCTTGCTCGCGAACGTGATCGCGCGCTAACTAAGAGCCCCTCTCCCCCACCCTCTCCCTGAAGGGAGAGGGAGCCCTTCGGCGCAAGGGCTCTTTAATGGAGTTAGCCGGCAAGCACCGGACTCTCCAAGCGCGCTGGACAGTCCCCTCTCCCTTCAGGGAGAGGGTTAGGGAGAGGGCGATTCAGCGTTTTTCCAGCGAATTCGAGTCAGGCAGCGGCTTCTATCTCGACCTGCAGCATCCGATCCAGCACTTCGCAGTCGTGCTCGCGACGCACCTGGGCGAACAGCTCCACGGCTTCGGGATAACTGCGGGTAAGCATCCCCAGCCACTGCTTCAGGCGCCCCGGTGCATACCGCGGCGCCAGCTTGCGCCGGGCCTGGCGCCAGAAGTCGTCGAGCAGCACGCGCACTTCCGACCAGGGCATCGGCACCACTTCGCGGCCATCGCGCCACGCGGCGATCTGCCGGGCGAGGTCCGGGCGGGAAACCAGTCCGCGGCCGAGCATGATGTCCGCCACGCCGCTGATGGAGCGGCAGCGGTGGTAATCCTCCAGCGTCCAGACTTCGCCGTTGGCGAACACCGGCACTTTCACCGCATCGGCCACTTTCGCCACCCACTCCCAATGTGCCGGCGGCTTGTAGCCGTCAGCCTTGGTCCGCGCGTGCACCACCACATGGGCGGAGCCGGCGTCGGCCAGGGCGCGTGCGCAGTCGATGGCGCCGTCCGGGCTGTCGTAGCCCAGGCGCATCTTCGAGGTCACCGGAATGTGGGCCGGCACTGCGCGGCGCACCGCCTCGATGATGCTGAACATCAGCTCGGGTTCTTTCAACAAAACCGCGCCGCCACGGGAGCGGTTCACCGTCTTGGCCGGGCAGCCGAAGTTCAGGTCGATGACCGGAGCACCCAGCTCGCAGGCCTGCACGGCATTTTCCGCCAGCAGTTGCGGGTCGGAGCCGAGCAGCTGTACGCGCATCGGCACGCCGGCGCGGGTACGGCTGCCATGCGCCAGTTCCGGAGCGAGCGCCAGGAACGACGACGGCGGCAGCAGCCGGTCGTTGATGCGGATGAATTCGGTGACGCACCAGTCGATGCCGCCGACGCGGGTCAGCACATCGCGCAGGATGTCATCTACCAGCCCCTCCATCGGGGCCAGGGCGATCTGCACGGGGGAATCTCGGGCTATGGCGAAGGCCGCGGATTGTAGGGAATGCGCCACGCAGGGAAAAGCGCGGCACGACGGATCACGCGTCGGCGGCCACGGTTTCCGGGGCGAGCAGCGCGCGGCCATAGCCTTCGGTGAACTCCACCGGCATGCGCTTGGGCTTGCCACTGGACAGCTCGATGCAGACGAAGGTGGTCTGTGCGCGCAGCAGAGTCAAGGCGTCCGCCGGGCGCACCAGCTGGAAGTGACGGGTCATTTTCAGGCGCTGGTCGGACTGGACGATCCATGTCGCCAGTTGCAGCTGCTCGCCTTCATAGGCGGCCGCCAGGTAATCCACTTCATGGCGCACCACGGCCATGGCGCGATCCAGCCGGCGGTACTCGGCCAGGTCCAGCCCCAGGCTCTGGGAGTGGCGCCAGGCGCAGCGTTCCAGCCAGCTGACGTAGACGGCGTTGTTGGCATGGCCGAGGCCGTCGATGTCCTCGGACTTGACCTCGATGTCGATGACGAACGGATCGGGCAACTGCCAACTCATGAAGCGTGCTCCAGGCTTGCGGCCAGCGCGATCGCTTCGGCGGCCAGTTGGGTGATCTGGTCCCAGGCGCGGGCGCGGACCAGGCTGGGCGGCGCGATCCAGGTGCCGCCGACGCAGGCGACATTGGGCAGGCGCAGCACGTTGAGCAGGTTTTCCTGGGTGATGCCGCCGGTCGGGCAGAAGCGAATGCCGGCGAAAGGAGCCTTCAGGCTCTTGAGCATCTTGATCGCCGCATTGCCGTCGGCCGGGAAGAGTTTCAGCGAGCGGTAACCGTACTCCAGCGCCACCAGCACCTCGGAAGGCGTCATCACCCCCGGCAGGAACGGCAGTTTCGCATCGTCGGCGGCGGCCACCAGGCGCGGCGTGCAGCCGGGGCTGACGGCGAACTGCGCGCCGGCATCGCGGGCTTCCTGGAACTGCTCGGTGTGAATCAGCGTACCGGCGCCGACGATCATGTCCGGCAGCTCACGGCGGATCTCAGCCACTGCTTCCAGCGCCTGCGGTGTGCGCAGGGTCACTTCCAGCACCCGCACACCACCGTCGTACAGTGCGCGGGCCAGGTCACCAGCCAGCGCCACATCATCGATCACCAATACCGGCATGACCGGGCGCGCCTTCTGCAGCACCCAGTCCAGCGACAGATTCATGCATTCCCCCAATCGGCCACCCGCGTGCGCAAGACCTCGCGCCCAGGCCGGGGCGGCCGGAAATGCCCGAAAGTCTACGCCAGCGCGCCGGGCCTGACGACCCGCAACCGGCCATCATGCAACGATAACGACGGCCTTTAGCCGCCGTTATCAGGCTGGTGAATGGCTCAGGAAGCCAGCGCCAGGGGTAAAGGCATCTCGACCTCTTCCAGCAACTCCAGAATGGCTTCGATGACCACTGCATCCGCCAGTACGCGGTGATGCCCGCCATCCTTCAGGCGCAGCAGCCGACTGCGCGGCCAGGCCTCGTGGATGGCCGTGGCCTCGCCGACCCGCACGTACCGGTCGTCCTCGGCGTGTACCACCAGGCCGGGGAAGTCCAGTTCATAACGCGCGACGTCCAGTTGCTTGGCCGCAATACCCGCGCGCGCCTCGATCATGCGGATGAAGCGCGAGCGTGCCAGCGGTGCCAGGCCGACCATCCTGGAGAAGCCGCGCAGGACTCCCAGGACATTGCTCGGCGCACCGATGGTCACCAGCGTTTCGGTACGCAGGCCCATCTGGGTCGCCAGCAGTGCGCTGGCGCCGCCCATGGAATGACCGATCACGGCCCGCAGCGGCGGCAACTCGCTGGCTGCCTCCAGCAGGGCGCGGGCGAACAGCACGATGTCCGCTTCGTGGCCGGGCGAGCGGCCGTGCCCCGGCCCGTCGAGGGCGATCACGCCATAACCGGCGCCCACCAGCTTCTCGATCAGCGTGGCGAACTGGGTAGGCCGACCTTCCCAACCGTGCATCAACAGCACAGCCGGCCCCTCCCCCCAGCGCAAGGCAGACAACCCGAAACGCAGGGTGACGCGCTCGGAACTGGCCAGCAGCGGCAGTTCCCAGTCACGCGGGGCATATTCGTTGGGCGTCACGAACAGCTGACGCATGCGCTGCGCCGCCCATGTCGGCGCGACGCGGCCCAGGGTGGCATTGATTCCTCGAACCCAGCTCAGACTGTTCATTTGCCGTACCTCCTCAGATCACCGCTTTCTTCGCGGCACGCAGGACACGATCGGACAGGTCGCCGGTGCCCAGGGCACGAGCCAGCGCCAATCCGCCAATCATCAGGGCCATGTCGCTGAGCACGGTGTCGATTTCCTCGGGGCGGCCGGCCAGCGCCGCGACCATCAACTCCACGTGCTCTTCCAGGGTCTGGCGGAAAGCTTCCGGCAGATCGGCGATCTCGTTCAGTGAACTGGGGATCGGGCAGCCCTCCTCCTCGGTATCGCGGTGCTTGCGCGACAGGTAGTACTGCGCCGTCAGTGCACGACGCTCGGCGAAGCTCAATTGCGCATCGAAACGCTTGAGACCCTCGCGGCGCTTGGCGAGCAAGTCGCGGAAGGCCTCCAGCATCAACGCGTCCTTGCTCTCGAAGTGCGAATAGAAGCCGCCCACCGTCAGCCCCGCAGCCGACATCACCTCGCCCACACTGGGGCCGACCGGCCCGTGCTGGAGCAATGCGCTGGTGGCGGCGGAAAGGATGCGTTCGCGGGTCTGGGCTTTCTTGTCGCTCATGGCTGGCTCTCGCTCGGACAAATATTATGGATAAAATATTATTCTCATAATAAAAATCGGCAAGCAGAAAGCGCGACCGCTGGTCGGAGGAAAATTTTCTGAAGGGAGAAAAAACAAAAGGGCCACTGAAAGTCTCAGTGGCCCTATAGGCATCGCAGAGCGATAAAAATGGCGTCCCCTAGGGGACTCGAACCCCTGTTACCGCCGTGAAAGGGCGGTGTCCTAGGCCACTAGACGAAGGGGACATATCCTTCGAAGAAACCCACCCAATGGTGGATTCTGGCTTCATCCCGTAAGGGAATTTGGTGGAGCTAGACGGGATCGAACCGTCGACCTCTTGCATGCCATGCAAGCGCTCTCCCAGCTGAGCTATAGCCCCAGATGACTCTGGCTGACGATGCGAACGCATCGTCGCTGGATAAGTGGCGTCCCCTAGGGGACTCGAACCCCTGTTACCGCCGTGAAAGGGCGGTGTCCTAGGCCACTAGACGAAGGGGACGCAAAACCTTCGATTTCAGCTCCACTCGGACAAGCGAAGCTTACTGGTAATTTGGTGGAGCTAGACGGGATCGAACCGTCGACCTCTTGCATGCCATGCAAGCGCTCTCCCAGCTGAGCTATAGCCCCAAAGTACCGCTGGATCTACCGTTCCGCTTCGTTCTGTCAGTTCAGTTCGTCGCTGGAACGGGGCGCATCTTAGGGGTGAGGCGAACCCCTGTCAACAACATTTTTTCAGATTTCTTATTTTTTTCTCCCAAAGAACAATCACTTATGTGACCGCCCCGGTTTCCGCCCGGCGAAATCCGCGGCTCGCCTGCCCTCCTCCGGCTCATCCGCAATCACCGGCGCCAGCATGAAAAAGGCCAGACGCTTCGCAGCGCCCGGCCTTTTTCAGTACAGGAAAGGACTCAGGAGCCGATGGCGTCGCGAATCTTTTCCCACTCCTTGGCTTCTTTCTTCGACGCACCGCCCAGCAACTCCAGGGCCTGGCGCAGGCGATAGCGCGAGAGATCGGCGCCGAGGATCTCCATGGCGTCGAGCACCGACACCGAACTGGCCTGGCCGGTGATAGCCGGGAACATCAGCGGCATCACGTCACGCAGCTTGAGGCCGAGGTGCTCGGCCACGGCCTGGATGGTCGCGGTAATGCGGTCCTTTTCCCATTGGCGCAGCGCTTCGAGCTTCCACAGCACCAGCTGCAGGACCTGGCGCACCTGGGTGGCGTCGAGCTTCTTGTGCTCGAACAGCTTGGCGTCCAGTTGCACGCCACCGCTGAAGAAGAAGCCGGCCAGCGGGGCGATCTGGCTGAAGTTCTCCACGCGGCCTTGTACGTGCGGGGCGATCTTCATCAGGTACTCGGGGTTGAGCGCCCACTTCTGCACTTCTTTCGCAAAGTCCTCCACCGACAGCTCGCGAATCCACTGGCCGTTCAGCCAGGAGAGCTTCTCGATGTCGAAGATCGGGCCGCCCAGCGACACGCGGGACAGGTCGAAGTGTTCGATCATCTCCGCCAGGCTGAACTTCTCGCGCTCGTCGGGCATGGACCAGCCCATGCGGCCCAGGTAGTTCAGCAGCGCCTGGGGCAGCAGGCCCATGCGCTCGTAGAAGGTGATGGAGGTGGGGTTCTTGCGCTTGGACAGCTTGCTCTTGTCCGGGTTGCGCAGCAGCGGCATGTAGCAGAGCACCGGCTGTTCCCAGCCGAAGTACTCGTACAGCTTGATCAGCTTGGGCGCCGAGGGCAGCCACTCTTCGCCGCGCAGGACGTGGGTGATGCCCATCAGGTGGTCATCGACCACGTTGGCGAGGAAGTAGGTGGGCAGGCCGTCGGCCTTCATCAGCACCTGCATGTCCATGCGGTCCCACGGGATTTCCACGTCGCCACGGAGCATGTCCGGCACCACGCAGACGCCCTCGGTCGGCACCTTCATGCGCACCACGTGGGATTCGCCGGCGGCGATGCGCTTGGCCGACTCCTCTTTCGCAAGGTGCATGCAGTGGCCGTCGTAGCGCGGGGTTTCCTTGCGCGCCTGCTGTTCGGCGCGCAGCGCGTCGAGGCGCTCGGAGGAGCAGAAACAGGGGAAGGCGTGGCCTTTCTCGACCAGTTCGTCGCTGTACTGCTTATAGATGGCGCCACGCTCGCTCTGCCGGTACGGGCCGTGCGGTCCCCCGACGTCCGGGCCTTCGTCCCACTCGATACCCAGCCAGCGCAGCGCGTCGAAGATCTGCTGTTCCGATTCGCGGGTCGAGCGCACCTGATCGGTGTCCTCGATGCGCAGAATGAACTGACCGCCGTGCTGGCGGGCGAAGCAGAGGTTGAACAGCGCGATATACGCGGTGCCGACGTGCGGGTCGCCGGTGGGAGACGGCGCGATACGGGTGCGGACTGTGGTCATGAAGGCTCTCGTGTGCAGCAATTCTTCGTGTGAGGCGGACAGCGCGCGACGGCGCGCGCGCTCATGGGTGCGATGGTATCAGGCGGGCCACCTTCGGCTCCAGCCAACGACCGGGATCAAGGGGCAGGTTATTGATCATGAAGTCGAGGAAAGCCTTTACCTTCATTGCCTGGAAGCGCCGCGACGGGTAAACAGCGTACAGCTCGCCCACCGGCAGCTGAACCTGCGGCAACACGCGCACCAGGCTTCCGCTGGCCAACTGTTCGTCGACGATCAGCTCCGGTAGCGAAGCAATTCCCACTCCGGCCAGCACGGCCTCGCGGGCGAAAGTGATGTTGTTGCACGACAGCACCCGGTGGCACGGCACGGTTTCCCCCCGCAACGGCCAGTAGCGCTGGGAGTCGGCCTGCAGCAGCACGGCGCGGTGGCCGGCCAGCTCTTCCACGGTTTCCGGGCGGCCATGCAACTTCAGGTAATCGGGACTGGCGCACAGGCAGCGGCTGGTGGTCAGCATGCGCCGGGCGATCAGGGTCGAATCCTCCGGCTGGCCGACCATGATGACGATGTCCACACCCTCCTCCAGCGGATCGACGGTACGCGAAGTGAGCTCGACCTCGGCGGTGATCTGTGGATAAAGGTTCATGAAGTCGCCCACCACCTTGGCCAGGTACATCTGGCCGAACTCGATGGGCGCGCTGATCCGCAACAATCCCGAAGGCGCCTGCTGCAACTGCATCACCGCCTGCTCCGCCTCGGCGAAGTCATGCATGATCTGCCGGCAGCGGTCGTAGTAGGCCTGGCCCACTTCGGTGAGCCTCAGCTTGCGCGTGGTGCGGTTGATCAGACGCACGCCCAGGCGCTCTTCGAGCAGCGCGATACGCCGGCTCACCGTGGATTTCTGCATCCCCAGGCTCTGCGCCGCCTGGGTGAAGCTGTGCAGTTCCACGACGCGAGTGAAGATCAGCGCATCATCCAGCCCCATGATTGTTCCCTATAAGCAACAAAGTTTCCGAAGTGTAGCGGCTACGTGCCGCCACGGAACACTGTTACATTGGCAAACATTTTTTGGCCAACCAAACGCTCGTTTACCTATGCCCGCACAATTGAAACGCCGCCTGTCCGTGTTCTTCGTCATCCTCGTGGTGGTCGCCCTCGCCTTCCTGGCGCGCTGGTACTTCATCGGCCGCTTCGTCGAGAGCACCGACAACGCCTACGTGCAGGGTGAAATCACCCGCATCGCCAGCCAGCTCGGCGCCCGCGTCGACGAGGTACTGGTGCAGGACAACCAGCACGTCGAGAAAGGCCAGTTGCTGGTGAAACTGGAGGCTGCCGACTTCCAGCTCGCCCTGGACCGCGCCAAGGCCACCCTGGCTACCCGCGAGGCGGAACTGGAACAGGCGCGCAGCAAGCTCAAGGGCCAGACCAGCATGATCGCCGCCAGCGCGGCCGACGTGAACGCCAGCCAGGCCACCCTTGGCCGCACCGAAGTCGATCTCGGTCGCGCTCAGGCGCTGCGCAAGCCCGGTTACGTGTCAGAAGAGCGCGTGACCACCCTGGCCGCCGACTCCAACGTCGCCCGCTCGCAAGTGGCCAAGGCCCAGGCCGACCTGCAGGCCCAGCGCGTGCAGCGCGAAACCCTGGGCACCGACGTGCAGCGCCTGCAGGCGCAGATCGAAAGCGCCCGCGCCGACATCACCCAGGCCGAGATCAACCTCGCTCGTACCGAAATCCATGCTCCCGTCAGCGGCCTGGTCGGTCAGCGCGGTGCCCGCGTTGGCCAGTACGTGCAGGTCGGCAGCCAGTTGCTATCGCTGGTGCCGGACGACGGCATCTGGGTCCAGGCCAACTTCAAGGAAACCCAGATCGGCAAGATGCGCCCCGGCCAGACCGTCCGACTGGTATTCGACTCCTTCCCCGACCAGCCCATCGAAGGCCAGGTCCAGAGCCTGTTCGCCGCCTCCGGTGCGCAGTTCAGCCTGCTGCCGCCGGACAACGCCACCGGCAACTTCACCAAGGTGGTGCAGCGCATTCCGGTCAAGATCACCTTCGCCACCGACACTCCGCTGCAAGGGCTGATCCGCCCGGGCATGTCGGTCGAGGCCGAGGTCGAGCTGCGTGGCCGGTGATCAACTGATCCGGCCGGTCGGCGAACCGACCCGCCGCGACTGGATCGCCGTGTTCAGCGCCATGCTCGGCGCGTTCATGGCGGTGCTCGATATCCAGATCACCAACTCTTCGCTGAAAGACATCCAGGGCGCGCTGGCCGCCACCCTGGAAGAAGGTTCGTGGATTTCCACCTCTTATCTCGTGGCCGAGATCATCATGATCCCGCTCACCGCCTGGCTGGTGCAGCTGCTCTCGGCGCGCCGGCTGGCGTGGATGATCTCCGTCGGCTTCCTGTTCTCTTCGCTGCTCTGCTCGTTCGCCTGGAACCTGGAGAGCATGATCGTGTTCCGCGCCATGCAGGGCTTCACCGGCGGCGCACTGATCCCCCTCGCGTTCACCCTGGCGCTGATCAAGCTGCCGGAGCACCACCGCCCCAAGGGCATGGCGCTGTTCGCCATCACCGCCACCTTCGCGCCCTCGATCGGCCCGACCCTGGGTGGCTGGCTGACGGAAAACTTCGGCTGGGAATACATCTTCTATATCAACATTCCGCCGGGCCTGCTGATGATCGCCGGCCTGCTCTACGGCCTGGAGAAGAAGGAAGCTCACTGGGAGCTGCTGAAAAGCACCGACTACGCCGGCATCGTCACCATGGCCATCGGCCTGGGCTGCCTGCAGGTGTTCCTCGAGGAAGGCCACCGCAAGGACTGGCTAGAGTCGAACCTGATCGTCAGCCTGGGCAGCATCGCCCTGGTCAGCCTGATCCTCTTCGTGATCCTGCAGACCTCACGACCGAACCCGCTGATCAACCTGGGGATCCTGCGCAACCGCAACTTCGGGCTGTCGAGCATTTCCAGCATCGGCCTGGGAATGGGGCTGTACGGTTCGATCTACGTGCTACCGCTGTATCTCGCGCAGATCCAGGGCTACAACGCCATGCAGATCGGCGAGGTGATCATGTGGATGGGCGTGCCGCAGCTGTTCCTCATCCCGCTGATTCCCAAGCTGATGAAGATCATCGAGCCGCGCCTGCTCTGCGCTATAGGCTTCGGGCTGTTCGGCATGGCGAGCTTCTTTTCCGGCGTGCTCAACCCGGATTTCGCCGGCCCGCAGTTCAACCAGATCCAGCTGTTGCGTGCCCTCGGCCAGCCGATGGTGATGGTCACCATCTCGCTGATCGCCACCGTCTACCTGCAGCCGCAGGACGCGGGCTCGGCTTCCAGCCTGTTCAACATCCTGCGCAACCTCGGCGGCGCCATTGGCATCGCCCTGCTGGCGACCCTGCTGGATAGCCGTGCCAAGGTTTATTACGACTACCTGCGCGAAGCGGTAGTGCCGGTGAATGGCGCGGTGGACGAGCGACTGGCGCAACTGACCTCTCAGCTGGGCACCCAGCAGGCGGCGCTGGGCAAGATCAGCGAGATCGTCCACCAGCAGGCGGCGATCATGGCCTACAACGATGCCTTCCACGCCATTGGCATCGTGCTGGCAATCAGCATGGTGGCAGTGTTGCTGACTCGCCCGCTACCGGCGGGCATGGGGGCTGGCGCAGGAGCCGGGGCGCACTGAGCGCCCCGCCCTCCTCTTACCCCATCGACACCATGCGGTCGCGCAACTTGCCGATCTCGTCGCGCACCCCGGCCGCGGCCTCGAACTCCAGGTCGCGGGCCAGCTGGTACATGCGCTCTTCCAGCTGCTTGATGCGCTTGCCGATCTCGTCGGGCGTACGCAGCTCGTTTTCGTACTTCCCGCTCTCCTCCGCCACTTTCGCCAGGCTGCGTCGCTTACCCTTGGCGCCCGGCACCACAGCGCCCTCGAGGATGTCCTTGATGTCCTTCTTCACGCCCTTGGGCACGATGCCGTGCTTGGCGTTGAACTCCAGTTGCTTGGTGCGGCGGCGCTCGGTCTCGTTGATCGCCCGCTGCATCGAGCCGGTCATGTTGTCGGCATAGAGGATCGCCTTGCCGTGCAGGTTCCGCGCGGCGCGGCCGATGGTCTGGATCAGCGAGCGCTCGGAACGCAGGAAGCCTTCCTTGTCCGCATCAAGGATCGCCACCAATGCCACCTCGGGCATATCCAGCCCCTCACGCAGCAGGTTGATGCCCACCAGCACGTCGAACTTGCCCAGGCGCAGGTCACGGATGATTTCCACCCGCTCCACGGTGTCGATATCCGAGTGCAGATAGCGCACCCGCACATCGTGGTCGCCCAGGTAGTCGGTAAGGTCCTCGGCCATGCGCTTGGTCAGAGTGGTGACCAGTACGCGCTGGTCCAGCGCCACGCGCTTGCCGATTTCCGAAAGCAGGTCGTCGACCTGAGTAGTCGCCGGTCGGATTTCCACTTCCGGGTCGACCAGGCCAGTGGGACGCACTACCTGCTCGACCACGCGGCCGGCGTGCTGGTCTTCATAGGGGCCGGGCGTCGCAGAGACGAAGATGGTCTGCGGGCTGATCGACTCCCACTCCTCGAAGCGCAGCGGGCGGTTGTCCAGCGCCGAGGGCAGGCGGAAGCCGTACTCCACCAGGGTTTCCTTGCGTGAACGGTCGCCCTTGTACATGGCGCCGACCTGGGGAACGCTGACATGGGATTCGTCGATCACCAGCAGGGCGTTGTCCGGCAGGTAGTCGTAGAGCGTCGGTGGCGGCTCGCCGGGACCGCGCCCGGAGAGGTAGCGCGAGTAGTTCTCGATGCCGTTGCAGTAGCCCAGTTCGAGGATCATCTCCAGGTCGAAGCGAGTGCGCTGTTCCAGGCGCTGGGCTTCGACCAGCTTGTTGTTGGTGCGCAGGTAATCCAGGCGCTGCTTGAGCTCGGCCTTGATGTGCTCCACCGCCTCGAGCAGCGTCTCCCGCGGGGTGACGTAGTGGCTCTTGGGATAGAAGGTGAAGCGCGGCAGTTTGGTCAGCACCTCGCCGGTCAGGGGATCGAAAGCAGCGATGTTCTCCACTTCGTCGTCGAACAACTCGATGCGGATAGCCTCCAGGTCCGATTCCGCCGGGAAGACATCGATGACATCGCCGCGCACACGGAAGGTCGCTCGGGCGAAATCCATGTCATTGCGGGTGTACTGCAGGCTGGTCAGGCGGCGCAGCAGCTCGCGCTGATCCATCTTGTCGCCACGGTCCAGGTGCAGAACCATCTTCAGGTAGGACGCCGGGTCACCGAGGCCGTAGATCGACGACACGGTGCAGACGATGATGGCGTCCTTGCGCTCCAGCAGCGCCTTGGTCGCTGACAGCCGCATCTGCTCGATGTGGTCGTTGATCGAGGAATCCTTCTCGATGTAGGTGTCCGAGGACGGTACGTAGGCCTCAGGCTGGTAGTAGTCGTAGTAGGAGACGAAATACTCGACGGCGTTGTTCGGGAAGAAGGTCTTGAACTCGCCGTAGAGCTGCGCGGCCAGCGTCTTGTTCGGCGCCAGCACCATGGTCGGGCGCTGCACCTGGGAAATGACGTTGGCGATGCTGAAGGTCTTGCCCGAGCCGGTCACCCCCAACAGCGTCTGGTGCGACAGCCCCGCTTCCAGCCCTTCCACCATCTGTCGGATGGCTTCGGGCTGGTCACCGGCGGGCTCGAATCGCGAATCCAGCTGAAAAATCGACATGGGAACCTCGCTTTGGCGTGTGACGCTTCGGTCGCCAAAGCGTCATACCAGTCGAAAAGCACGCGCGACAACTCGCCGCCTGCTGTAGAGGCCTATATAATACCGGCCCGTCGACGCAACCCCCAGCGCCGTGTGCGGGTGGGTTGCAATTGCACTTCACTCCCGCCTTAGAGCTGCTGCCAAAATGAGTCTGTTCTCCGCTGTCGAAATGGCCCCCCGTGACCCGATCCTGGGCCTGAACGAAGCTTTCAACGCCGATTCCCGTCCGGGCAAGATCAACCTGGGCGTAGGCGTTTACTACAACGAGGAAGGCCGTCTCCCGTTGCTGCGCGCCGTGCAGGCCGCGGAGAAAGCCCGCATCGAGGCCCACGCTCCGCGCGGCTACCTGCCGATCGAAGGCATCGCCGCCTACGATTCGGGCGTGCAGAAGCTGCTGTTCGGCGCTGATTCCGAGCTGCTGGCCGAAGGCCGTGTGGTCACCACCCAGGCCGTCGGCGGTACCGGCGCGCTGAAGACCGGTGCCGACTTCCTCAAGCGCCTGCTGCCCAACGCCACCGTCGCCATCAGCGACCCGAGCTGGGAAAACCACCGCGCGCTGTTCGAAGCCGCCGGCTTCCCGGTGCAGAACTACCGCTATTACGACGCCGCCACCAACGGCGTGAACCGTGCCGGCCTGCTGGAAGACCTCAACGCCCTGCCCTCGCAGTCCATCGTTGTGCTGCATGCCTGCTGCCACAACCCGACTGGCGTCGACCTGACCATGGATGACTGGAAGCAGGTCCTGGACGTACTCAAGGCCAAGGGCCACGTGCCGTTCCTCGACATCGCCTACCAGGGCTTCGGTGACGGCATCGACGAAGATGCTTCCGCTGTGCGCCTGTTCGCCAAGTCGGGCCTGAACTTCTTCGTGTCCAGCTCCTTCTCCAAGTCGTTCTCGCTGTACGGCGAGCGTGTTGGCGCCCTGTCGGTCGTGACCGACAGCCGCGAGGAGTCCACCCGCGTCCTGTCCCAGGTCAAGCGCGTGATCCGCACCAACTACTCCAACCCGCCGACCCACGGCGCCAGTGTTGTCGCCGCCGTGCTGAACAGCCCGGAACTGCGTGCGGTCTGGGAAGAAGAGCTGGGCGAAATGCGCACCCGCATCCGCGCCATGCGCGTCGCCATGGTCGAGCAGCTGGCCGCCCTGGGCGCCAAGCGCGACTTCAGCTTCGTCGCCGAGCAGCGCGGCATGTTCTCCTACTCCGGCCTGACCGCCGAGCAGGTCGAGCGTCTGAAGAACGAGTTCGGCATCTACGCCGTCGGCACCGGCCGCATCTGCGTCGCCGCGCTGAACAACGGCAACCTGGACACCGTTACCCGCGCCATCGTCCAGGTGCTGTAAAAAAATCAGGGGAAGTCGTCGGCACGATGTTGACTTCCCCTTTTTAATCAGTAAGATACGCTCCGTTGTTCCGCGATAGCTCAGTCGGTAGAGCAAATGACTGTTAATCATTGGGTCCCTGGTTCGAGTCCAGGTCGCGGAGCCAAATTCGAAGCCCTCGGCACATGCCGGGGGCTTTTTTATTGGGTGCTGGACTCTCTCCAGGGACTGCGTCCCAGGTGATCCCCCCTTCGGGGCCGCGCTGAAGCGCGTTCGGCTGACGCCGTCGAGTCCAGGTCGCGGAGCCAAAATTCAAAGCCCTCGGCACACGCCGGGGGCTTTTTTATTGGGCGCTGGACTCTCTCCAGGGACTGCGTCCCAGGTGATTCCCCCTTCGGGGCCGCGCTGAAGCGTGTTCGGCTGACGCCGTCGCCAGGTCGCGGAGCCAAAATTCAAAGCCCTCGGCACACGCTGGGGGCTTTTTTATTGGGCTTCGAAAGCGCCCTCTCCCGATACCTCCATGAAAAAACCGGTCATCGACCGGCTTTTTCATTTCAGCAGGCAAAGACTCAGAGCGAAATCCTGTCGCGGTTCTTGTCCAGGGTGCCCTTGCCAATGCCCTTCACCTCGAGCAACTGATCAACTGTGGTGAACGGCCCATTGCTGGTCCGGTAGTCAACGATGGCCTGGGCCTTCACCTTGCCGATGCCCTTCAGGGACTTCTGCAGCTCTTCGACGGACGCCGTATTGATATTCACTGCCTCGACCTGGGAGACAGGTGCCTTGGTAGTCGGCGCCGGCGCTTCGGCCGCCGGCTTGGCGGCAGGCTGGACGCTGGTGGTTGCCTGGGCGAAACCGCCAAATGAGAGGCTGGTGAGCAGAATCAGGCTGGCAATGGAACGCAGGTTCTTCTTCATGAGTCATTCCCTGGAATGAGAGGCTTCTAGGCGGGCGCGACGGCGCCGCCCAGTGACCATATCGCCAGGAACACTCGTGAAAACCTTGGTTTAGAGAGTCGGCGGCAGTTTCCGGCGACGCCGACAGATCGCCAGGAAAGGACTGACGATACTCGCAGACGCGGCGACCGCCGCACCTGCTAGGAGCCCTGGATCAGGGCTCCATCCGCCGCTGCTGGTGGATCAGATCGACGATCTCGCCCTCGGGGCAATAGCCGCTGACGGTTTCCCGCAACAGTTGCCGAACCCGCGCGTAGTTGCCCTGGTCCACGGCCTTGAGCAGATCCGCCAGGACGAGCTTGAAGCCCTCCCACGGCATCAGTTCCTCGTTGGCCTTCATGATCATCGGATGCTCGGTGGCGCTGACGTTGTCGCCGATCAGCAGTTCCTCGTAGAGCTTCTCGCCGGGCCGCAGACCGCTGAACTCGATGGAGATATCACCGTGGGGCGTGCGCTCGGAACGAACGCTAAGACCCGACAGGTGGATCATCCGCTCGGCCAACTCGAGGATCTTCACCGGCTGCCCCATGTCCAGCACGAAGACATCGCCGCCGCGCCCCATGGAGCCGGCCTGGATCACCAGTTGGGCTGCCTCGGGGATAGTCATGAAGTACCGGGTGATACCCGGATGGGTCACGGTGACTGGCCCACCGCGCTTGATCTGCTCGCGGAACAGAGGAATGACGGAGCCGGACGAGCCCAGCACATTGCCGAAGCGGACCATGGTGAAACGGGTCTTGTTGACCTGGTGCACCCCTGACTTGTCGCCGAACAGCACCGGAGCGGACTCCTGGCTCAGTGCCTGCAGGATCATCTCCGCCAGGCGCTTGGTGCTGCCCATGACATTGGTCGGGCGCACCGCCTTGTCGGTGGAGATCAGCACGAAGTGCTCGACACCGGCCTGCACCGCCACCTGGGCGGTATGCAGGGTGCCCATCACATTGTTCAGCACCCCCTCGGAAATGTTGTGCTCAACGATGGGCACGTGCTTGTAGGCCGCAGCGTGATAGACCGTGGCGACCTTCCAGGTACGCATCACATCCAGCAGGCGCTCGGCACTGCGGACGGAGCCGAGGATCGGCACCAGCTGCACCGCGAGGGACTCGCGCTTGATGCGATTTTCCAGTTCCTGGTGCACGCGGTAGAGGTTGTATTCGCTGTGCTCGAACAGTACCAGCACGGTGGGTGATGAGCCGAGGATCTGGCGGCAGAGCTCCGAACCGATGGAGCCACCGGCACCGGTGACCATCACGACCTCGCCACGAATGCAGTGCTCGAACAGCTCCTTGCGCGGCTCGACCGGGTCGCGCCCCAGCAAGTCCGCGATATCCACTTCCTGGATGTCATCCACCCGCACGCGGCCGTTAGCCAGCTCGATGAATCCCGGCACGCTCCGCACGTGAACCGGGTAGGGTTCGAGCAGACCGAGGATTTCACGGCGCCGGGCGCGGGTCGCAGAAGGGATCGCCAGCAGTACTTCCTGCACACCGGTTTCGTCGATCATCTGCTGGATATGCTTGGGCTTGTAGACGCGCAGACCAGCAATAATGCGGTTGGCGATCTCGTCATCGTCATCGATGAAAGCCACTGGGCGCATCGCACGCCCCAGGCGCAACGCCGCCACCAATTGGTTACCGGCGGAGCCGGCACCATAGACGGCCACCTTGGGTAGGCCATCCTGCTGCTTGAGGAACGGAACAGCCTGGACCGCGCTGTACCAGTCCCCCATGAAATATTGGCGCATGGCCAGGCGCAGGCCGCCGATCATCAGCAGGCTCAGCCACCAGTAGTTCAGCACAAGCGAGCGCGGCACCGCCTCGGTCACCGAGCGGTTCCAGTAAACCACCAGCGACAGCAACAGCGCCGAGATCGTCACCGCTTTCCAGATGGCGATCAGCGCGTCATTGCCGAGATAGCGCATCACCGCGCGGTACATGCCGAAGCGAATAAACAGCGGAATCGCCACCGCCGGCGCCGCGACGAACAACCATCCGTGCACCCGGAACGGGTACTCCAGATCTTCTGTACCCAGCCGTACGATGAACGCCAGCCAAAGCGCGAACCACACCAGACAGATGTCAGTGACGACCTGCAGCAATCGTTTATGTCGTCTCGGAAGCCTCAGCAGGCGTTCTCGAAGCATCAGCGCTTGTCCTTAATCCCGAGCGGAGAAAAGTTTCTCACCCGCTACATTGACCACCAGATCCGGTGGAGTTCAGCTCACATCCTGTTCATCCGGACGACCTGCACCCAGATGAGCTACGACAAGCACCAAGGGAGCATAGGCCACAAACAGCCCCAGCAAACCCGAAACATGCCCGAGTGCCACCAGCAATGCCAATGGCATGAGCCAAATCAAATTGACGGCAGTCACCATCAACGACACCCGCAAGTGGCTACCGTAACGGCGCGAAGCGCGCTGGTAGGCATGGCTGCGATGGGCCTCGTAGACCCGTTCGCCACGCACCAGACGGTGGATCAGCGTGAAGGTGGCATCTACCACGAACACGCCGAGCAGGATCAGCCAACTCCAGATCAGGGGTGCGGACACCGCCCCCGCCTGCAGCGCCAGCCCTCCGAGCATCAACCCGAGGAAACCACTGCCCGCATCTCCCATGAAGATCCGCGCCGGAGGGAAATTCCAGATCAGGAAGCCCGTCGCCGCCATGCCCAGGATCAAGGGCAACCAAACCAGCTGCCAGTCTCCGACGAACCACCCGCAGAGTGCCCCGCCCAGACAGACACTGATGGCTTCCAGACCGGCGATCCCATCGATGCCGTCCATGAAGTTGTAAAGGTTGAGCACCCAGACCAGGAATACCGCGCCCAGCAGGTCGCCGGCCATTCCCAGGTTCAGCGTCCCCCACGGCACAGCCAGCGCAGGCAGCCCGCCCAGCCAGCCAAGCAGCCAGAACGCGGCGACAAAATGCCCCAGCAACCGCCAACGCGCCGGAATATGACGGTGATCATCGAGGAAACCAATGACCGCAACCAGCGCGCCGGCCGGCAGCAGGGCCAACAGGCTGCTCGCTTCCACCGCACCGAGAGCACCAGCCAAGGGCAGACAGCCCAGAAAACCCAGCACGATGGCAACGCCACCACCACGCGGCGTCGGAATCTGGTGTGAGCTCCGGGCATTGGGAATATCCATGATGCTGCGCGCCAGCGCATAACGGCGCACGCCGGCCGTCATCGCACAGGATGCGATGAACACAGCCGCCAGCAGAATAGCCATGCTCATCGTCCCTGCTCCTGACCACATCCCTGCGCTGCTGCCCTCAGGGCCTGCTCGACACTGACCGGCGGAGTCCAGCCCAATCGGCTGCGCGTCGTGGAGATATCCACCTGCAGCGACCCCAGCAAGCGCTGGACCTGCTGGCTCCGCCCGGCCAGCAGCCCCAGCAGGCGCAACAGCGCAGCCGGAACCGGCAGTAGCCGCGGGCGAACCCCCAGGGCCTTGCTGAGACCACGGCAAAGCTGTGCCGTCGACAAATCTTCACCGTCGCTCACCAGGAACACCTGCCCGGCGGCCGCGGGATGGCGTGCGCAAAGCAGCAGCAGATCGACCAGATTGTCCCGCGCGACCAGACTGCGGCGATTGTCGATGGAGCCGAATGGCAACGGCAGGCGACGCTGCAAGGCGCGCATCAGGCTGGCGAAATTGGCCTTCACACCCGGACCATAGACCAGCGGCGGGCGCACCACGGCGACTTCGAGCCCGGTCTGCTGGGCGACATCGAACAGGGCCTGCTCGGCTTCGAGCTTGGACTGGCCGTAAGGGTCCTGCGGTTTCGGCTCGGCGTCAGCAGTAAAGGGATGGCCCGGAGCAGTCTCCTCGCCATTGACCTTGATCGAACTGACAAAGACGAACCGCTTCGCACCGGCTGCCGCGGCCTGCTGCGCCAGATGCCGGGTCGCCTCGACGTTTACCGCGCGAAACTCGGCAAGCGGGTCCGCCGCCTGCTCGTCCATGACATGAACGCGGGCAGCGCAGTGGATCACCACATCAACCCCTTGCAATGCCTGCATCCAGGATTGCGCCACGCTCAACCCGTCGATGAGCGCCACTTCAACACCTTCAGGGTATTGCGCAATGGCGCCACGCTGGGCAACGCGAACCTGCACGTGATCTTCCTGGCACAAACGCGCCAGTACGCCTCGGCCGACAAAACCGCTTGCGCCCGTAAGTAGAACCTTCAATCCAGTACCTGCAGAAGCTGACGCCTGCGGCGTCTTCCATGTTTGAGCGAACGCGTCAGAGCGGCGAAATGACCGGCCGCAGGGCATTCCAAGCGTGGCAACTGGGACATTGCCAGTGCAGTTCGCGACCGGCAAAACCACACTTGCCGCATCGATAGCGCGGCATTGTCTTATACAACCCGGTGATTATTGGAGCGATTTTTCCCGTCGCCGAATCTTTTTCAGTGTCGCTCCCGACCACTTCCAGGTATTCGCCCACACCTTGCCAGGAAGGATGGCGTTCCACCCGCTGCAACAAACTCTCGCGCCAGCTGGAAGAGCGTCCCGGCGGCTCGCTTTCGGCCAGCAACGCGAGGATCGCCGGAGGCACTTCCTCGCCCTCTGCAAGCTCGCGCAAACAGGCCAGCACCTCGGGCCGGGCAAGCCCGTCGTGGCGACGCAACAGCGGAACGATCTCGCCCAGGAAGGCCTTGGCATCGCTCGCCAGCTCGCCGATGGTAGCGACAGCAGCGGCCGGATCCTTGCGCCACAACTCGCAATCCAGCCGCATCAGCAGAGCGCGTACGCAGCGCTTGTCGACGCGACGAGCCTCGCGCAGCAATTCCTGCATGGCACTGCGATCCCCGGTCTTGCCTTTTTCCTGAGCGAGCTCGCAGTAATAGTTGGCCAGCGCGGCGCTCAGCTCGGGACGGCTCGGTACCAGCCGGGCGGCCAGTTCGATGGCGCGCGACCAGTTCTTCTCGCGTTCACAGATCAGCCGCTGCTCGTCGAGCGCCTCGAGAGAGATGGGCTCATCACGCTGCTGGATCAGCTCGTCCAGCAACTCTTCGGCACTGCCGAGCAAGCCGCCAGCGATGTAGTCACGGGCCAGTTCCAGGCGTACTTGCGCCACCAGCGAGCCATCCTCGCCAGCTCGACCCAGCAAATCCTGGTGGATGTGGATGGCCTTTTCGATATCGCCGCGACGGCGGAACAGGTTGCCAACGTGCAGGTGGCTTTCGAGCGTTTCCGGGCTGACGACCAGGCCCTGGGAAAGGCTTTCCAGCGCGTCGTCGGAGTGCCGCTCCAGCAGGTTATGCATGCTGTGGACGCGCGCCCGGAGGTTCGTTTCGGGCGCTGACCGGGTTCGGGAAAGAGAGCGACGCCCCATCCACCAGCCGATGGCCAGGGCGCAGAAGAAGAACAGCGTGGCGATGACGCTAGGCATGGTCCGTCAGCGACTTTTCACGCAGCGCGTCATTCTCCTTGCGGAAGCGGGTGACTTCGGAGCGCAGCCCGGTCATGCGGACGTGCGTCTTCGCGCGGAAGGGAATGCTCAGCAAAAGGCCGATCACGCCGCCAACAATGAAGGCAAGGGAGATGAAGACCACCAGCGGCCACTGCGGAGACTGCCAGCCGAGGAAGGTCAGTTGCGCGGGCTGCAGGTTTTCAAGGACGAAAACCACGACGACGGCGGCCAGGACGACCAGCGCCAGAATCAGCAGGAAACGTTTTGCCCGAAGCATGGACACTCCTTCTTGAAGACGGATACCCCGGGGTCACTCGGGCTCGTTGACGCGGTCGCGCAGCTCCTTGCCGGGCTTGAAGTGCGGGACGAACTTGCCGTCCAGGCGCACGGACTCGCCAGTCTTCGGATTACGGCCGGTGCGCGGCGCACGGTAATGCAGCGAGAAGCTACCGAAACCCCGGATTTCGATGCGATCCCCAGTGGCCAGAGCCTGGGACATTTGCTCAAGCATGGTCTTGATCGCCAGCTCCACATCCTTTGCGGAAAGCTGCCCCTGATGGGTGACGATTCTCTCGATCAACTCCGACTTGGTCATGGTTTTCCCTTCTTTTTCAAGCGGCTAGATCAGCTCTAGGTTCTTTTAGCATGCTGGTCATGCTTTGAACAGCCCGAACGGGAAGGATGTGTTTTCATCCGGTCAAGTAGTTGGCAAATAAAAAATGGCCGATTCCCGGGGGAGGAATCGGCCACGGTCGCGCCCAGGAGCGGGAGGACGCGCAAACAGGAAACGGATCAGGCGATGGCGGCGAGCTGCGCCTTGGCCTTGGCCAGGCCCTTCTCGGCGAATTCGCCGCCCATGTTCAGGCCTTCGGCATGGATGAAGGTCACGTCGTGGATGCCGACAAAGCCCAGCGCCTGGCGCAGGTAGGGTTCCTGGTGGTCCAGCGCACCGCCGGCGTAGACGCCGCCACGGCTGGTCAGGACGAAGGCGCGCTTGCCGGTGAGCAGACCCTGCGGGCCGGTCTCGGTGTACTTGAAGGTGACGCCGGCGCGCAGCACGTGGTCCAGCCAGGACTTCAGGGTGCTGGGGATGGCGAAGTTGTACATCGGCGCAGCCAGGACCAGCACGTCGGCGGCCTGCAGTTCGGCAGTCAGCTGGTTGGAGCGTTCCAGAGCGGCGCGTTCGATCTCGCTGTGCTCCTGAGCCGGCTTCATCCAGCCGCCCAGCAGGTTGGCGTCCAGGTGCGGCACCTGCTCGACGGCCAGGTCGCGGACCTGGACGTCGTCGGCCGGGTGGGCGGCCTGCCACTGGGCGATGAAATCGCGGGTCAGCTGGCGGGAAACGGAACCTTCCTGACGGGCACTGCTTTCGATAACCAGAACGCGGGACATGGACTGGACCTCCATCGGTCGTTGAATGTGTCGATGGAGGTCATCCTAAATATGAACAAATCGATAAAAAAGCGTAAATAGTCGCTTCTAATTATCGAATAAATTGATTTCTTGCCTGACAGCTTCTAGTCTTGTCGGGAGCTCAGGAAGGATTGCAGGTCAGCTTGATCCGCAGCTTGATCACTGCGCGGCTGAAGCTGGAAGTCAGGTTGGCCTCCTTGCCTGGCGCAATGGTGGCCTTGCGCACATGCGGCGTCTCGGGACCGTTGACGAAGACCGCGGTGCAGGTCACCGGCTGCTGGCCGCCGTTGCGCAGGAGGATCGCCCCCATCTGGTCGCCGATATCCTGGGTCTCGATGTCCATCTCGGTGCCATTGAGGCTCTTCTGCACTTCGATGGGATAGGCCAGGGCGGTCAGCGGCAACATGGCCAGAACGGCACAACAGAATTTTTTCATGGCGGTCTCTTGTTGGTCTTCTGCGGACCGCCAGAGTAGACAAGAGGAAGCGAGGATGAAAGCGCCCCGCGTTACCCTGGATCAGTGGAGAACCCTGCAGGCCGTGGTCGATCACGGCGGCTTCGCCCAGGCGGCCGAAGCCCTGCACCGTTCGCAGTCGTCGATCAGCTACACCGTGGCGCGCATGCAGGAGCAGCTCGGCGTGCCGCTGCTGCGCATCGACGGACGCAAGGCCGTGCTCACCGAGGCCGGTGAAGTACTGCTACGCCGCTCGCGGCAACTGGTGAAATCCGCCGGCCAGCTGGAAGAACTGGCCCACCACATGGAACAGGGCTGGGAGCCGGAAGTGCGCCTGGTCGTCGACGCCGCCTACCCCACCGTGCGTCTGGTGCGTTCGCTGTCGGCCTTCATGCCACAGAGCCGCGGCTGCCGCGTGCTGCTGCGCGAAGAGGTGCTGTCGGGTGTGGAGGAAGCGCTGGTGCAGGGCCACGCAGACCTCGCCATCAGTGGCCTGAACATTCCCGGCCACCTGGGCGCCGATCTCTCCATCGTCGACTTCGTCGCTGTCGCCCATCCCGATCACCCACTGCATCGCCTGCAACGCGAGGTCACCCACCAGGACCTGGAAACCCAGATGCAGGTGGTCATCCGCGACTCCGGCCGCCTGCAACCGCGCGACGTCGGCTGGCTCGGCGCCGAGCAACGCTGGACCGTCGGCAGCCTCGCCACCGCCGCCACCTTCGTCAGCAACGGCCTGGGCTTCGCCTGGCTGCCGCGGCACATGATCGAGCGTGAACTGCGCGACGGGCAGCTCAAGCCGCTGCTGATGAAACAGGGCGGCGTGCGCGAGAGCCGCTTCTATCTTTACCCGAACAAGGAAAAGCCCCTGGGCCCGGCCACGCAGATCCTCGTGGAACTGCTGACCACCTTCGCCAACGTGCCCCTCGACGCCCATTTCGCCGCCCCGGAAAGCCCGGCCTGAAGCCACAGCCCGCACGAACAAGGAGCTCGTCATGCCGTTCTTCGACCACGCCGGTCATCGCCTGCACTACGAGGAAAGCGGACTCGGCACGCCGGTGCTGCTGGTGCATGGGCTCGGTTCCAGCACCCGCGACTGGGAATACCAGGTGCCGGAGCTGGAGAAACGTCATCGGGTGATCGCCCTCGACGTACGCGGCCACGGCCAGTCGGACAAACCGCGCCAGCGTTACAGCATCGCCGCCTTCGCCGAGGACGTGATCGCCCTGCTCGATCACCTGGGCCTTGGCCGCGTGCATCTGGTGGGCATCAGCATGGGCGGCATGATCGGCTTCGAACTGGCTACCCGCTGGCCGGAGCGGCTGAACAGCCTGACCATCGTCAACAGCGCCCCGGAAGTGAAACCCCGCAGCCTGCGCGAGTACCTGGAAGTGGCGCGCCGGCTGTTCCTCGCCCACGTGCTGGGCCTGGATACGGTAGGCAAGGCGCTGGGCAGGATGCTCTTCCCCAAGCCCGAACAGAGCGACCTGCGCCGCAAGATCCAGCAACGCTGGCCGCAAAACGACAAGCGCGCCTACCTCTCCAGCCTGCACGCCATCATCGGCTGGGGTGTGCAGGAGCGCCTGGCGCGCATAACCTGTCCAACCTTGGTGATCAGCGCCGACCGCGACTACACCCCGGTCTCGCTCAAGCAGGCCTATGTCGGGCGCATGCCCAACGCACGCCTGGTGGTGATCGAGGACTCGCGCCACGCGACCCCGCTGGACCAGCCGGAAAGATTCAATACCACCCTGCTCGACTTCCTCGAGCAGGTCGACCATCCCTAGAACCTTCAGGAAACATCCGCCAAATGACCCTGTTCAAACGCTTCCTGCTCGCTGCCTGCTCCCTGGTCCTGGCCGGCTCGGCAATCGCCGCCGACGCCAACAAGCCCCACGTGCTGCTGTCCACCACCTCGGGTGAAATCGAAATCGAGCTGTACGCCGATAAGGCGCCGATTTCCGTGAAGAACTACCTGTCCTATGTTGATAGCGGCTTCTACAACGGCACCATCTTTCACCGCGTGATCCCCAACTTTATGATCCAGGGCGGCGGTTTCACCGAGGCCATGAAGGAGAAGGACACCCAGGCGCCGATCAAGAACGAGGCCGACAACGGCCTGCTCAATGAGCGCGGCACCCTGGCCATGGCCCGCACCAGCGACGTGAACTCCGCCACCAGCCAGTTCTTCATCAACCTGACTGGCAACGATTTCCTCAACCACGGCGCCCGCGACTTTGGCTACGCAGTCTTCGGCAAGGTCGTGCGCGGCATGGGCGTGGTCGACCAGATCGCCGGCGTGAAGACCGGCAACAAAGGCATGTTCCAGGACGTACCGACCACCCCGGTGGTCATCCTCTCCGCCAAGCGTCTGTGATTCTGCGCAACCACGGCTGACGGAGGCCATTCAAGGCGAGCCCGGGACGGGCTCGCCGACACAACCCGAGAGCCATCATGCTTTACCGTCGTTTCGAGCGTCTGATCGATCCCTTCCGCGACGTCCCCGAGCGCATGCCGCCCTCCGACGTCGTCCGCTTCTACGTCTACTACCTGCGCCAGGTCTGGCCGGTTTTCCTCGCTCTGCTCTTCGTCGGGTTGATCGTCGCGCTGATCGAGGTCGCACTGTTCAGCTACCTCGGTCGCATCGTTGACCTCGCCCAGGGCACCGCCCCCGCCGACTTTTTCACCGTGCACGGCCGCGAGCTGATCTGGATGGCCGTGGTGGCACTGGTGCTGCGCCCCGTGTTCAACGGCCTGCACGACATGCTGGTGCACCAGAGCATCAACCCCAGCATGACCAACCTGATTCGCTGGCAGAACCACCGCTATGTACTCAAGCAGAGCCTGGGCTTCTTCCAGAACGACTTCGCCGGGCGCATCGCCCAGCGCATCATGCAGACCGGCAACTCCCTGCGCGACTCCGCCGTGCAGGTGGTCGACGCCATCTGGCACGTGCTCATCTACACCATCAGCGCGCTGGTGCTGTTCGCCGAGGCGGACTGGCGCCTGATGATTCCGCTGGTGCTGTGGGTAATCGGCTACGTCGGCGCGCTGGGCTACTTCATCCCGCAGGTGAAGCAGCGCTCGGTGATCGCTTCGGATTCGCGCTCGAAACTCATGGGCCGGATCGTCGACGGCTACACCAATATCACCACCCTCAAACTGTTCGCCCACACGCGCCAGGAAGAGGACTACGCCCGCGAAGCCATCGACGACCAGACCCGCAAGGCCCAGCGCGCTGGGCGCGTGGTGACCTCGATGGACGTCACCATCACCATCTTCAACGGACTGCTGATCGCCGGTACCACAGGCCTCGCCCTGTGGCTGTGGACCCAGTCGCTGATCTCGGTGGGCGCCATCGCCCTGGCCACCGGCCTGGTCATCCGCATCAACAACATGTCCGGCTGGATCATGTGGGTGGTCGGCGGCATCTTCGAGAACGTCGGCCAGGTACAGGACGGCATGCAGACCATCGCCCTACCCCGTCAGGTGACCGATGCGCCCGACGCCAAGCCGCTGGTGGTGAAGCACGGCGAAGTGCGCTTCGACCAGGTGAACTTCAGCTATGGCAAGGGTGGCGGCCTGATCAGCGGCCTCGAGCTGACCGTGCGCCCCGGCGAAAAGATCGGCCTGGTCGGTCCTTCCGGCGCCGGCAAGTCGACCCTGGTAAACCTGCTGCTGCGCCTCTACGACCTGGAGGGCGGACGCATCCTGATCGACGGCCAGGACATCGCCCACGTGACCCAGGAGAGCCTGCGCGCGCAGATCGGCATGGTCACCCAGGACACCTCGTTGCTGCACCGTTCGATCCGCTCCAACCTGCTCTACGGCCGCCCGGACGCCGGCGAGGCCGAATTGCAGGACGCAATCCAGAAGGCCCGCGCCTCGGAGTTCATCCCGCAACTGAGCGATGCCGAAGGCCGCTTCGGCCTCGATGCCCATGTCGGCGAGCGCGGCGTGAAGCTCTCCGGCGGCCAGCGCCAGCGCATCGCAATCACCCGCGTGCTGCTCAAGGACGCGCCGATCCTGATCCTCGACGAAGCCACCTCGGCGCTGGATTCGGAAGTGGAAGCGGCGATCCAGGAAAGCCTGGAAACCCTGATGCAGGGCAAGACCGTGATCGCCATCGCCCACCGCCTCTCGACCATCGCACGCATGGATCGCCTGGTGGTACTGGAGCACGGTCGCGTGGTCGAGAGCGGCAGCCATGCCGAGCTGCTCGCCCACGGAGGGCTGTATGCGCGGCTATGGCGGCACCAGACCGGCGGGTTCGTCGGGGTGGATTGAATCCGGAGCCACCCTGCAGGAGCGGGCCATGCCCGCGATCGCGCCCAGGGGGCGCTCTTACAGGGTGCGCCGCGGTATCCGGCGCCCATAAAAAAGCCCGGCATAAAGCCGGGCACGTCCAGATCAGGACAGCTCAGTGTGTGTCCAGCAGCGCCAGCGCCTCGCGGCTCAGGCGCTCGACCGTGGCCCAGTCGCCGCTGTCGATGGCGGCCTTGGGCAGCATCCAGCTGCCGCCCACGCACATCACGTTGGCCAGCCGGTAGTAGTCGTTGAGGTTGTCCGGGCCGACGCCGCCGGTGGGGCAGAATCGGACCTCCGGGAACGGCCCGCCAAACGCCTTGAGCGCTTCCACGCCGCCGGCGACCTTCGCCGGGAACAGCTTGAAGCGGCGCAGGCCATGACGGTACGCCGCCATGATTTCCGATGCGGTGGCCACGCCGGGCAGCAGCGGCACCGGGCGGGTCAGCGCGTACTGCAGCAACTCGTCGGTGCAGCCGGGGGTGACGATGAACTTCGCCCCCGCCTCTTCCGCCTGGGCGAAGGTTTCCGGGTCGAGCACGGTGCCGGCGCCGACAACCAGCTCCGGGCGCTGCTCGCTCAGCTGACGAATCGCGGTGAGGCCCAGCGACGTCCGCAAGGTCACTTCCAGAACGGTGATGCCGCCGGCTGCCAGAGCATCCGCCATGGGCAGGATGTCCGCCTCGCGGTCGATGGTGATCACCGGCAGGATGCGAGCACGCTGCGCGAGGGCATCGATCTGCTGGATGTGTTGTTCAGACATTGCGGTAACTCCGTGCCTCAGGGGCACCAGTGGATCGAAAGAGGCGAACGCAGGAACGCATTGATGGGCATGCGCTGGTCGTCGTTGTCGCTGAGCGCCTGGCTCAGGGTAGCGAGCTTGGACTCGCCCTGGATGGCCAGGATCTGCACCCGCGCACCCTGCAGCACGGCACGGGTCAGGGTCAGGCGCTGGTGCGGTACGGTCGGCGCCCACATCGGCAGGCAACGGCGGGTGCCGGCCGGGTCGAGCGCCTCCACCAGATTGGTGCTGCCGGGGAACAGCGAAGCCGTGTGGCCATCGTCGCCCATGCCCAGCACCAGCACATCGATGGGCAGCATCAATTCATGCAGGTAACGATCGGCCTTGTCGGCCGCTTCTTCCAGGCTGGCTGCCGGCTGGTAGATGCCGATGAACTGCGCCTTGGCTGCCGCGCCCTTGAACAGGTGACGACGCAGCAGGCCGGCGTTGCTGTCCGGATGCGACTCGGGCACCCAGCGCTCGTCGGCAAGGCTGACGGCCACTTTCGACCAGTCCAGCACGGCGCCACTCAGGGCTTCGAGGAAAGCCACCGGGCTGCGCCCGCCGGATACCACCAGCAGCGCGCGGCCGCGTTCGATCAATGCCTCGCGCAGCGCGTCGGCTACCGCTTCGGCCAGGCCGCGAGCCTGCTCGGCGGCGTTGTTCCAGGTCTTCCAGGCCATGCCTTCAGCCAGTTGGGGTTCAAAGATCGCCATACCAGTCCCTCCCGTCGCGTGCGATCAGGGCAACCGAGGCCTGCGGCCCCCAGCTTCCGGCCGGATAGGGCTTGGGCTCCTCGCCCAGGCGCCCCCAGCCGTCGATAAGGCCGTCGCACCATGTCCAGGCGGCCTCGATCTCATCCTTGCGGACGAACAGGTTCTGGTTGCCTTGCGTGACTTCCAGCAACAGTCGCTCGTAGGCATCCGGCGTCCGGGCGGTCTGGAAGGTTTCGGAGAAATTCAGTTGCAGCGGGCCGGTGCGCAGTTGCATGCCCTTGCCCAGGCCCTGGTCCTTGGTCATCACCTGCAGGGAAATGCCCTCGTCCGGCTGAAGGCGGATGATCAGCCGGTTGCTGATCAGCGAACGCTGCTCCGGAGCGAAGATGTAGTGCGGCGGTTCCTTGAAGTGGATGACGATCTGCGAGTGCTTCTGCGGCATGCGCTTGCCGGTACGCAGGTAGAACGGCACGCCGGACCAGCGCCAGTTGCGGATATCCACGCGCAGGGCGACGAAGGTCTCGGCATCGCTGTTGGGGTTGGCGTTCTCCTCGGCGACGTAGCCGGGCACCGCCTTGCCGTCGATGTAGCCGGCGGTGTACTGGCCACGCACTACGCGGGTTGCCAGCTGTTCGGGGGCGATGGGTTCCAGCGCGCGCAGCACCTTCACCTTCTCGTCACGGATGCTGTCGGCGGTAAGGTCCGCCGGCGGGTCCATGGCGATCAGGCAGAGCAGTTGCAGCAGGTGGTTCTGCACCATGTCGCGCAGCTGGCCGGCCTTGTCGAAGTAACCCCAGCGGCCTTCGATACCGACCTTCTCGGCCACGGTGATCTCCACGTGGGAGATGTGGTTCTGGTTCCACTGGGTCTCGAACAGGCTATTGGCAAAGCGCAGCGCGATGAGGTTCTGCACCGTTTCCTTGCCCAGGTAGTGGTCGATCCGGTAAATGCGGTTTTCCGGGAAGAAGCGTGCCACCGCGTCGTTCACCGCGCGGGACGATTCCAGGTCGTGGCCGATGGGCTTTTCCAGAACTACCCGGGTGCGCTCGGCGAGGCCGGCGGCGGCAAGGTTCTCGCAGATACCGCCGAATACCGAGGCGGCGGTAGCGAAGTAGGCGACCAGGGTCTTCTCGTCACCCACCAGCTCAGCCAGCGCCTGGTAGGAACCGGCATCGAGGAAATCCATGCTCAGGTGATGCAGGCGCGCCTGGAAGCGGGCCCAGACGGCTTCGTCCCACTCCTTCGCCGGCACGGCCTGGCGCAGGCGGCTCTCAATGGTCGCCAGGGGGGCTTCGCTGGCGCCGTCGTCGCGGGCCAGCGCGAGAATGCGGGTGTCGCGGTGCAGCAGGTCTTCACGGTCGAGCTGGTAGAGCGCCGGCAGCAGCTTGCGCAGGGCGAGATCACCCAGGGCGCCGAACAACGCGAGGGTGCAGGGCAGAACACGGACTTCAGGCATTTGTTGTTACCAACCAAATTTTGGACGATAGTTAGCCTTCTACGCCGGCATTAAGACAAATATGTAGTAATTAAACAACATATTTTTGCCGCTTCGCGCCGTTGTTGGTCGCCTGCCGGCCTGACGTTAGGATAGCGCCGCTAGCCGCACCTACCCGGCCAACCGTCGATTGCCCAAGGAGCACGGATGAAAAACCTGCTGGAGCAGATCCAGAGCCGTCTGGAAGAGCTGAACAAGGCCGAGCGCAAGGTCGCCGAAGTGATCCTGCGCGATCCGCAGCAGGCCACGCGCTTCAGCATCGCCGCGCTGGCCCAGGCCTCCAGCGTCAGCGAGCCGACGGTGAACCGCTTCTGCCGTTCCTTCGGCATGAGCGGCTACCCGGAGCTGAAGATCCAGCTGGCCCAGAGCCTGGCCAGCGGCGCGGCCTTCGTGACCCAGGCGGTGGCCGCCGACGACGGCCCCGAGGCCTACACGCGCAAGATCTTCAGCAGCACCATCGCCTCGCTGGACAGCGCCCACAAGGTACTCGACCCGAAGCTGATCGACCGCGCCGTGGACCTGTTGATCCAGGCCCGGCAGATTCACTTCTTCGGCCTCGGCGCGTCCAGCTCCGTGGCGCTGGACGCGCAGCACAAGTTCTTCCGCTTCAACCTGGCGGTGTCGGCGCAGAGCGATGTGCTGATGCAGCGAATGATCGCCTCGGTGGCGCACACCGGCGACCTGTTCGTGGTGATTTCCTACACCGGTCGCACACGCGAGCTGGTGGACGTGGCGCACCTAGCGCGGCAGAACGGCGCCTCGGTGCTCGGCCTGACCGCCGCCGACTCGCCGCTGGCTCGCGCCAGCACCCTGAGCCTGGACATCCCGCTGCCGGAGGACACCGACATCTATATGCCGATGACTTCGCGGATCATCCAGCTGACCGTACTCGACGTGCTCGCCACCGGCGTGACCCTGCGCCGTGGCGTGGACTTCCAGCCGCACCTGCGCAAGATCAAGGAGAGCCTGGTGCCGACGCGCTACCAGCTCGACGAGGAAGACTGAACGCCGCCGCTCCCGCAGTTAGAATCCTGCGCCTGCCCCTGACTCGATTCGTGCCTGATCAGTCATCCGCGCCCGGATCGAGCCCCGGGAACAGCACCTCGGTAAAGCCGAACTTGGTGAAATCGGTAATGCGCGACGGGTACAGGCGGCCGATCAGGTGGTCGCACTCGTGCTGCACCACGCGGGCGTGGAATCCGTCCACAGTGCGGTCGATAGGCTGCCCCTGCGGGTCGACGCCCTGGTAGCGGATGCGCTGATGGCGGTTCACCGCACCGCGCAGGCCCGGCACCGACAGGCAGCCTTCCCAGCCCTCCTCCAGCTCATCGCCGATGGGCGTGATCACCGGGTTGAGCAGGATGGTCGGCGGCACCGCTGGCGCGTCCGGATAGCGCTCGCTGCGCTCGAAGCCGAAGATCACCAGTTGCAGGTCGACACCGATCTGCGGCGCGGCCAGACCGACGCCGCCGACGTGGTGCATGGTCTCGAACATGTCATCGATCAGTTGCTGCAGCTCGGCGCTGCCGATCATCGACTCGGGCACCGGTGGGGCGATGCGCAGCAGGCGCTCGTCGCCCATCTTGAGAATCTCGCGGATCATCTCGGCCTCGTTCGCCGTTGCGTGAAAGCGGCATGCTTCCAATGAGAGCTGCATCCTCGGCCCCTGCAACCGGTCTGGCAAGCCCGCGACCGCCGGGCAGTGCCCCGGAGCCCGCAGCGCCGCGGTGGTAGACTGATCTGCGACGACAACCATCGAACGACGGATATTTGCCGAATTTCACGGCAGATGGCGGTCGGACCCTGGGGGGAACTTTCATTCCGAGGGGCATGAGGTTCGTCATGAACAGGCATTACTACATCAGCGACAACCTGGACGACCTGGAGCAGGTCGAGCAGGAACTCTCCGAAAGCGGCATCGGCATCGAACAGATGCATGTGCTCAGCGACAGCGACGCGGAACTGCAGGAGCACCGCCTTCACGAAGTGCCCTCGATGATGAAGAAGGACGTGGTGCACTGGGGCAAGATCGGCCTGATGATCGGTGCCGCGCTGGCCGTGCTGGTACTGGTGGTCGGCTACCTGAGCGGCTGGACGCAGACGGCGGCCGGCTGGATTCCGGTGCTCTTCCTCGCCGCGGTGCTGCTGGGCTTCAGCCTTTGGGAAAGCAGCTTCTTCGGCCTGCAGCGCCCCAGCGGCGACGTACGCCGCTTCCAGGACAACCTGCATGAAGGCCGCCACGTGTTCTTCGTCGACGTGAAGCCCGAGCAGGAACCGGTGCTGGACATGGTGGTGCGCCACCACCCGCGCCTGGAGATCGCCGGCTTCGGCAGCGCCATGCCGGCCTGGTGGCTCTCCATCGAGCAGGCCTGGAACCGCTTCCGCCACATGATGTGATGCGCACCGGCCGCGCGCCGGTGGTTATGCGGACCCTCTCCGCGCCCGTGCGGCCAGCGGCCTGGCAGTTGTGCGCCGCGCAGAGCACTGTCGGCAGGACGATAATGGCTGCCGTTCAGGAATCATTCAGAAACCGTTAGCTTGCTATTGATACATGTCAGCCGCGCGCCTCCGGTCGAACTCGAAACTATTCGAGTTCCCCATTACTCAGGAGGCTGGGACATGTCTTCATCGCCCAACCAGAAACTCGGCCTGGCCGCGCTCACCGCCCTGGTGGTCGGCTCCATGATCGGCGGCGGCATCTTTTCGCTGCCGCAGAACGTCGCGAAAAGTGCCAGCCCCGGCGCCGTACTGATCGGCTGGGCCATCAGCGGTATCGGCATGCTGATGCTCGCCTTCGTCTTCCAGAGCCTGTCCACCCGCAAGCCGGAACTGGACGCAGGCGTCTACGCCTACGCCAAGGCCGGCTTCGGCGACTACATCGGCTTCAACTCGGCCTGGGGCTACTGGATCAGCTCCATGCTCGGCAACGTCAGCTACTTCGTGCTGATTTTCAGCGCACTGGGCTACTTCTTCCCGGTGTTCGGCGAGGGCAACACGGTCATCGCCTTCGCCTGCTCGTCCCTGCTGCTGTGGGGCCTGCACTTCCTGATTCTGCGCGGAATCAAGCAAGCGGCCTTCATCAACCAGGTCACCACGGTCGCCAAGGTCGTGCCCATCGTGCTGTTCATCCTGATCGGCCTGGTGGCGTTCGACATGGACCTGTTCACCGCCGACTTCTGGGGGCATGGCCACGTCGATTTCGACAGCGTGATGAGCCAGGTGCGCAACATGATGCTGATCACCGTCTGGGTGTTCATCGGCATCGAGGGCGCCAACCTGTATTCCGGCCACGCGAAGAAGCGCTCGGACGTCGGTACCGCCACGGTAATCGGCTTCGTCTCGGTGATGGCGCTGCTGGTTCTGGTGAACGTGCTGTCCATGGGCATGATGAGCCAGGCGCAACTGGCTGGCCTGCCCAACCCGTCCATGGCCTACGTGCTGGAACACGTGGTGGGCCACTGGGGCGCGGTGCTGATCATCTCCGGGCTCGTCGTCTCGCTGTTCGGCGCGCTTCTGGCGTGGATCCTGCTCAGCGCGGAGATCATGTACGCCGCCGCCCACGACCACACCCTGCCGAAGTTCCTCGCCCGCGAGAACGACAAGGACGTGCCGGTGAACGCGCTGTGGATGAGCAACGCCACGGTGCAGGTGTTCCTGGTGGTCACCCTGTTTGCCGCGAGCACCTACACCAGCCTGGTGTACCTGGCCGCGTCCATGGCACTGCTGCCCTACCTGTTCTCCGCCGGCTATGCCGTACTGCTGAGCCTGCGCGGGGAAGGCTACCAAGGCCTGCTGCGCGAGCGCCGCAAGGACCTGGTAATCGGTGCCATCGCCCTCATCTACAGCCTGTGGCTGGTGTACGCCGGCGGCATGGACCACCTGCTCCTCTCGGCGCTGCTCTACACACCGGGCGTGGTGCTGTTCATCATGGCCAAGCGCGAGCGTGGCGAGCGCGTGTTCAGCAAGGCGGAATGGCTGATCTTCGCCCTCCTGCTGGCCGCGACCCTGGCCGCCGGCTACGGTCTGTATGCGGGTCAGCTGAGCCTCTGAGGTTCGGCGCCGATGCCCGCGGCCCAGGCCGCGGGCTTTTGCTTTCCAGGAGCAATGGCTGACTTCAGGAGAAGAGAATGAGCACGCCTACCGAGGTCACTATCCATTCCAGCACCGGCCTCGACCGCCAGCAGTACCGCATCCGCCTGAGCTATACGGTGGAGAACGCCGCCAGCCGGGATGCGCTGGTGAAGTTCGAGCTGGACGGCGAGATCGACGGCCAGCCGTTCAAGGACGGCTTCGACCTGCCCGGCGACCTTGCCTTCAATTTCGCCGGCAGCGCCACGCGCATCCTGCGCCGCCACGGCCTGCGGGTCTGCCGCGGGCCGGTGCTGCGCTTTCGCAGAGAACATGACCGGGTGTTCGACGACCTGCGTCGTCGGCTGAAGGCCGAACCGGGCACGCCGGTCGACCTGCAGCGCATGGGCTCGCTGGCCCCGGCCGAACCGCGTTGCGCGGTGGCCGAATCCATCGTCCGCGGGCGCGGCTGAGCCGTCAGACCAATTCGATACCGTCGTCGTGGATGACGATCAGGCCCTGCTTGAACAGCCCGCCGATGGCCTTCTTGAAGTTGCCCTTGCTGACGCCGAACTGCTGCGCGATCAGGTCCGGCGGGCTCTTGTCGCTGAGCGCCAGCTGGCCGCCGGCCTCGCGCAGGGCCTTGAGGATCTGCTCGCTCAGCGCATCGGAAAGGCCGGCGCCGGCGGGCTGCAGGCTCAGGCTGATCTTGCCGTCGGCGCGCATTTCCTTGATGTAACCGGTCTCGCGCAGGCCGTTGCGCATGAACTTGAAGACTTCGTTCTTGTGGATCAGGCCCCAGTGCTTGCCGTCGATGATGGCCTTATAGCCAAGGTCCGTGCGTTCGACGACGAGCAGGTCCACCTGCTGGCCGGCCTTGTAGTTGGCCGGGACATTGTCCAGGTAGCGGTCCAGGCGCGCGGTGGCGGTGATACGGCGGCTGCGCTCGTCGAGGTAGACGTAGACCACGCAGTAGTCGCCGACCTGCAGCGGGCGCTTCTCTTCCGAGTGCGGCAGGAGCAGGTCCTTGGGCAGGCCCCAGTCGAGGAACAGGCCGACACGGTTGACCTCCACCACCTTGAGGCTGGCGAAGCCGCCGACCTGCACCTTGGGCTTCTGGGTGGTGGCAATCAGGCGATCTTCGCTGTCCAGGTAAATGAACACGTTGAGCCAGTCACCCACTTCGGTAGGTTCGTTCTTCGGCACGTAGCGCTTGGGCAGGAGGATTTCGCCGTGGCTCTCTCCATCCAGGTAGAGACCGAAATCGGTGTGCTTGGCCACCTGCAACGAATTGAACCGACCTATGACTGCCATGACGCTTACCTCGTGAACGGGGCGGGCATTCTACGCGCATTGGCGCGTTATGGCTGCCGCCGGTTGCCGGATCGGTCGCGCGCCATCGACGCGCATCGCGGGCATGGCCCGCCCCTACAGGTGTTCCGCCTGGCCGAACTGAAGCTCCGCCAGACGCGCATACAGCGGATTGCTGGCCACCAACTCAGCGTGCCGCCCCAGCGCCACCAGGCGACCGTGCTCGATCACCGCAATGCGGTCGGCATTGAGCACGGTGGCCAGGCGGTGAGCGATCACCAGCGTGGTCCGGTCGCGCATCAGTCCCGGCAGTGCCTGCTGGATCAGGTGTTCGCTCTCGGCATCCAGCGCGCTGGTGGCTTCGTCGAGCAACAGGATAGGCGCGTCCACCAGCAACGCACGGGCAATCGCCAGGCGCTGGCGCTGGCCGCCGGACAAGCCCAGGCCGCTCTCGCCCAGGTGCGTCCGGTAGCCCTGCGGCAGGCGCAGGATGAACTCGTGGGCATGGGCCGCGCGGGCGGCGGCCTCGACTTCCGCATCACTGGCACCGGGGCGGCCGTAGCGGATGTTCTCCTCCACCGTGCCGAAGAACAGCGCCGGGTTCTGCGACACCAGCGCGAAGCTGCGACGCAAGTCCGTCGGGTCGAGCTGGGCGATGGGCTGGCCGTCGATCAGGACGCGCCCCTGCTGCGGATCGTAGAAGCGCAGCAACAGGTCGAACAGAGTGGACTTGCCGGCGCCCGACGGGCCGACCAGCGCCAGGGTCTCGCCGGGTTCCACGCGCAGGTCGATGCCATCGATGGCCCACTGCTCCGGGCGCGACGGATAGGCGAAACGCACGCCCTGCAGGTCGATGCTGCCGACGATGCGCTCCGGCAGGTGCAGCAGGTCGCTGGCCGGGGCATGGATTTCACTGCGCGCGCGCAGCAGTTCGGCGATGCGCTCGGCGGCACCGGCCGCGCGCTGCAGTTCCCCGATCACTTCGCTCAGCGTGCCGAAGGCCATGCCGACGATCAGGCTGTAGAACACGAACGCCGCCAGGTCGCCGGGGCTGATGCGCCCGGCGATCACGTCCATGCCGCCGACCCAGAGCATCACGCCGACAGCGCCGAGCACCAGCAGGATCACCACGCTGACCAGCCAGGAGCGCTGCATGATGCGCTTGCGCGCGGTGTCGAAGGCGTCCTCCACCGTGCGGCCGAAGCGTGCCCGGTCCTGCGCCTGGTGGTTGTAGGCCTGCACCGTCTTGATCTGGCCGAGGGACTCGCCGACATAGCTGCCGACGTCTGCCACGCGGTCCTGGCTGAGCCGCGACAGGCTACGCACGCGGCGGCCGAACAGCAGGATCGGCGCGATCACCAGCGGCAGCGAGGCGACCACGATGCTGGTCAGCTTGGCGTTGGTGAAGAACATCAGGATCACCCCGCCCAGCAGCATCAGCACGTTGCGCAGCGCCATGGACAGCGAAGAACCGATCACCGACTGCAGCAGCGTGGTGTCGGCGGTCAGGCGCGACTGGATCTCTGAAGAACGGTTGTTCTCGTAAAAGCCGGGGTGCAGCTCGATCAGATGGTCGAACACCCGCTGGCGGATGTCGGCGACGAAGCGCTCGCCGATCCACGACACCAGGTAGAAGCGCACGAAGGTGCCTACCGCCAGACACAGCACCAGCAGGAAAAAGATGCCGATGGCGCGGGTCAGCAACGGCTCGGACTGGGTGATGAAGCCCTGGTCCACCAGCAGGCGGATGCCCTGCCCCAGGGACAGGGTGATGGCGGCGGTGAACAGCAGCGCCAGCAAGGCGCCAAGGGCCCGCCAGCGGTAAGGAGCGAGAAACGAACGAGCCAGGCGCAGGGCATTGCGCTGGCGGGACGACAACAGGGACATGGCGGGCTCTGAACGGCCGGAATGGGCAGAGGGTAGCACCGCCGCAGCGCGCCGCGCGAAGGACGATTCAGGCAAAGCAATGGGACCGTTCGTTCCATAACCGCCCCGAAAGGTGCTCGTTTGATGTACAATGGGCGGCCAATTTGCGCAGACAGGTATGGCAGATATGACTACCAAGCCCTCCACCCGCCAGAAAGCAGCCCCCAAGGCCCCCGCCGCTACCGCGACCAGCGAAGCTCTGGAAGCCCAGATCGCGGCCTTCCTGAACTCCGGCGGTGAGATCCAGCAGATCGCCAAGGGCGTGACCGGTCAGAACTACGGCGCACCGAGCCGCCACATCAGCCTCGGCAAGAAGTAATACCTGCAGGCAAGCCTGCCGGCTCCCGGCAGGCTGCCCGCCTCCTCCGCTTCACCCGTCCTGCGTTCCCCCTCCCTGCTACCCCGCTTTACACCAAAGCCTCCGCAATTCCGCCGATCCCGTATTGCCTGCGCGCCTTGCACTCGGGCAGAGTCCGCCCATAGTCAGGACTTGGCCTATCCCAGGCCACTCGCAAGGAGCACCCCATGCTGCCCTCTCCGGAAAAGCTGCTGTCGCGCAACCTGCTCGATGTGCTGATCCGCGCCGGCCTGATCCTGTTGCTGGCCGTTTTCTGCTTCCGCATCTTCCATCCTTTCCTCGACCTGATGCTCTGGTCGGTGATCCTCGCCATTACCCTCTACCCCATGCACCAGTTGCTCAGCGGCTGGCTGGGCGAGCGCCCGAACAGCGCCGCGAGCCTGATCGTGGTGCTGGGCCTGGTGATCCTGCTGGTGCCGGTGGTGGTGATCGGCTTGTCCATGGCCGATTCGGTGCGCGACCTGGTACACGCCATCCAGAACCGCACCCTGCAGGTTCCGCTGCCGCCGGACTCGGTGCAGAACTGGCCGGTGATCGGGCAGTACGTCTATCCCTTCTGGCACCGCGTCGCCACCGACTTCATGGGCGTCGCGCAGCAACTGGCGCCGCACCTGCAGGGCGTGGCGAAGAAGGTCGCCGGGCAAGCGGCGGGCGTCGGCATGGGGCTGATGCAGTTCCTCGCCGCCTTCGTCATCGCCGGAGTGATCATGGCTTACGGCAAATTGGGCAGTCAGACGTCCTGCGATATCGCCGTGCGCATCTCCGGCCCGGACCGTGGGCCCGGCCTGGCCGCACTGTGCACCGCGACCATCCGCGCGGTGGCCCAGGGCGTGGTGGGCGTGGCCTTCATCCAGACGCTGATCCTCGGCCTGGGCTTCATCGTCATGGGCATCCCCGGCGCCGGCCTGCTGGCTCTGGGTGTGCTGCTGCTGGGCATCACCCAGCTGCCGGTGGTGCTGATCACCCTGCCTGCAGTGGCCTATGTGTTCATGACCAACGATTCGCTGCTGGTGTCCATCCTGTTCACCGTCTGGACGGTGGCCGGCGGGCTCTCCGACAACGTGCTCAAGCCGCTGATGTTCGGCCGCGGCAGCAAGGTGCCGATGGCGGTGATCCTCATCGGCGCCCTGGGCGGCATGCTCAGCAACGGCATCATCGGCCTGTTCGTCGGCCCGGTGGTGCTGGCGCTGGGCTACGAGCTGTTCATGTCCTGGGTCCACGAACGCGAGGCGCCCGTCGCGCCACCCGTCGAGACGCCGCCAGCCCCCTGAGCCCCTCGCCCGCGGCGAAAACCGCGGGCCCCCACCTCGCAATGGAATGCACATGATGTCCAAACGCTGCTCCCTCAGTGCCGCCCTTCTAGCCACCGGCCTGCTGCTCTCCCCGCTGGCCTTCGCCGAAGAGGTCGCCGTCGTCTGGCCGGCCGCGGTCAACGCCGCCGACCAGCAGCGCCTGACCACCCTCGACGCGCAGGTCAAGCAACTGCTCGACCAGCTCCAGCAGAGCGAGGACGAAACCACCCGCAACGAAGCGCTGAACCTCTACCGCATCGTGCTGGAAGACCCGGAACCGCTTGCCGACGCCGCCCTCACCGGCAACTGGAAGTGCCGCTCGGTGCAGCTCGAAGCACAAGCGCTGTACGGCTACCCGAACTTCAAGTGCTCGGTGCGGCAGACGCCCAAGGGCCTGTTCCTGGAGAAGACCAGCGGCTCGCAGCGCATCAGCGGCTACCTGCAGCGTCTGGACGACAGGCAGCTGGTGTTCGTCGGCGGCGCTTCGGTGAACGACGACCCGCAGGTCGGCTACAGCGGGTTGGAGCAAGCCGCCGCGCGCGAGTCCGACGTGGTCGGCGTGGTGCGCAATTCGTACGATGGATTCGTGTTGCTGGTGCCCGAACAGCTCGGTGGCTACAACCTGTTCCGCTTCACCCGCTGAGCCCACTCTCGCCAGGAAAGGCTCAGAGCAGCGCCACCATCTCCTTGAGCGTCACCGCCCAGGTCCCCTTCGCATTCAGGTAGCGATAACCGAAGCGCGAACCGTTGGCCTGGGTGGTCAGCACCGCGTTCCAGGCCAGCCCGCGCTGCAGGTCGTGGGCCGGGTCGAGGAGGAAGAAGGCGTCGTCGCTCATCCCCACCGCCAGGCACCAGTGGCGGATGTCACTGTCCTTGCGGCCATGGAAGCCCAGCACCACCGGGATGTTCTCCTCCAGGTGCCGCCGGGTCAGCTCGACCATCCGCGTGCCGTTGCCACGCTCGACGCGGTACTCCTTGTCGCTGATGACCTTGAGCAGTTCCAGCAGGTCGGCGCCCGTGGTGCCGACGCGCACCAGCGTCTCGTGCTGGTTCAGCGCCTCCATCAGCCGCCCGTAGCGGGTCCGCGAATCCACCGGCGCCAACCCCTTGGCCTGGCGCCGCGCCAGCTGGTTGCGGGCGAGCATGGCCATCACCAGGCAGTAGGGCCCGCAGGCGCCGTCCATGTCGCCCTGACGCAGGTGCACCTTCTCGCCACGCCGGTTGGTCAGGCCGCCGGTGCCGTGCTCGTCCAGGTCCCAGCCCAGGCCGTCGATCAGGGTGATCTGCATCGCGCTTCCTCGCTGCTTGGTCTGAGGTTGTGACCGGACACGGCGCGGATCATTCCACCGGCTTGCGGTTACAATGAACGCTTTCCCCTGCCTGGTTACCCGAAATGTCCGAAGCCATCCGCCTGTCCAAGCGTCTCGCCGAGCTGCTGCCCTGTTCGCGCCGCGACGCCGAGCTGTACATCGAGGGTGGCTGGGTCACGGTCGACGGCCAGCGCGTGGAGGAACCGCAGTTCAAGGTCGATACCCAGCGCATCGAACTGCTGCCGGGCGCCTCCCCCGACCCGATTCCGCCGGTGACCATCCTCGTGCACAAGCCGGTCGGCCTGGGCAGCGGCAACGGCGCCAACTCCGCCCAGCAACTGCTGACGCCGGACAAGCGCTGGACCGAAGACAACCTGCAACAGCGCCTGCTGCGCAAGCACTTCGGCCACCAGTTCAACACCACCGTGCTGGAGACCGACGCCAGCGGCCTGCTGGTCTACACCCAGAGCCGCGGCGTGCAGCGCCGGCTGGTGGACGAGGCGGACAACATCGAGCACGAGTACGTGGTCGAGGTCAGCGGGCAGATCGCCGACAACGGCCTGAAGCGCCTCTGCCGCGGCCTGCTGATCGACGGCCGCGAACTGCCGCCGCTGAAGGTCAGCTGGCAGAGCGAGACCCGCCTGCGCTTTGCTGGCAAGCAGTTCCGCCCCGGCCAGATCGCGGCCATGTGCCGCGCGGTCGGCCTGCACGCCCTGTCGATCCGCCGCCTGCGCCTGGGCGGCGTGGCCATGGGCAAGCTGCCCGTCGGCCAGTGGCGTTTCCTGCAGCCGGGCGAGAAGTTCTGACCGTCTACCCGACCAAGGTCGCGGGCGCCCGCGGAAAACCAGGACGCCCGTCTAGTCCGCGGCTTACAGCCGCTATCGATAACGTCGATAGTCACCAGTCGACGCATTCAGTTCTCTTGATAGTCCGCGCGCGGCATCTTTGCCCCATCAACTCGCTGGCAGGAGATTCGCCGGCCCCGCAGTCGGGCCGCAGGGGCGAACAAGCTACTCGCGAGACGCCCCCAAACGGATCGTCAAGAGGACACCACCATGCAAGTCATTCTCGATTTCCTGCTGCTCATTGGCTCCCTGGTGGAGCTGCTGCTGTACGTCGCCCTGGCCAGCGTCGTACTTGCTACCACGGTGCTGGCCGGTGGCATCGCCGTGCTGACCCTGCGTTCGCCGGGCTCGGCCGTGGTGATCCCCGACCGCCGTCCCTCGGTCAGCCGCCAGCCGCGTCCGGCGGTGAAGCATCAGTTGGCCCGCCCCGTACTGGTCGCCGTAGCGAACGAACCGATCCTGGCGAAAACCGCGTGAAGCCGTCCTTGCCAGCGATTCAGCCCGGGTAGCGCCCGAGTGCGGCCCCCAGGTCGCGCTCGAGATCCCCGTCCTGCTGGCCGCCGTTGTCCATCATCCAGCGCACCCGCTCCAGCGTTTCCGGCGCCGACATATCACCGACGAAGCGCTGCGACTCCTCCACCAACGCCGCCTGATCCGCCGCCGTCACCTGCTCCACCAGCGCCTTCACATGGGCGATGCCCGCCACCGGGAAGGCCGCAATGCGACGCGCCAGGGCCTCACAGAACCCTTCCAGCTCCGCGTCTGCCAGCGCCCGGTTGATCCAGCCGTAGCGCTCTGCCGTGTCCGCATCGAAATCCTCGCCGCCCAGGCAGACCTCCAGCGCCCTGCCCCGCCCCAGCATTTGCGCCAGGCGCACCGTGCCGCCCGCACCGGGCAGCAGGCCGACCGCCACTTCCGGCTGGCCGAGCAGCGCGCGCTCGCGGGAGGCAAAACGCATGTCCAGTGCCAGGAGGAATTCGCTGCCGGCGCCCCGCGCGCGCCCGCGCAGTTCGCCGATGGTCACCTGCGGCAGCCGGCTGAAACGGCTGAACAGCGCGCTGAGCGGGTTGGCCATGCCGGCGGGCAGCTTCATCGGCGGCGCATCCAGCTGGCTGCCGAGGTCGTAGTGGGCGAGGAAGAAATCCGGGTTGGCACTGCGCAGCAGCACCACGCGGGTATCGCTGTCGCGCTCCAGCTCATCGGCCAGGTGCAGCAGGTCGATGACCATGGCGCGGTCGACCAGGTTGATCGGCGGGTGGCAGAAGCTCACCACGGCAACGCCGTCGCGGTCTTCCCGGGTGAAAGTGCGGTAGTCGCTCATCGATGGGCCTCCGTTGCGAAGGCCCGAGGATGCGCCGGGGCGCGCGTGGCGCCCCAGCACTATCGATGCGCGGAATGGCCGGTCAGTGGTGGCCGATACCCTGGTCTTCCAGGTGGTCGGCCTCGAACAGGGTTTCCAGCTCCTTGCGCGCCTCGCGAGCGGTCTGGATCACCGCGGTCTCGTCGTCGTAGACGCGGTACTGGGCCATCAGCACCGCTTCGTCGTGGCGCTTGAAGCGGCGGATGCGCGCGGCGACCTGTTCCTCGGTCAGGCCCAGGCCGGTAAGCAGCAGGCGGCTCATCTCCAGGCTCGAGTGGAAGGTCTCGCGCACCGGCGTCGCATCGGCGTCCAGCAGGTGGTAGACGTGCTGGCGGTTGCGGGCCCGGCCGATAACTTTCAGGTGCGGGTAGAGCTTGCGCACCAGGCGCGCGGTCTCGATGTTGGTCTGCGGGTCGTCGGTGGCGACCACGAAGAACTCGGCCTTCTCCACCTGGGCGGCGCGGAGGATTTCCGGGCGCAGCGGGTCGCCATAGAAGATCGGGATATTGCCGTAGCTGCGGGTCAGCTCGATGGTGTCCACCGAGGTATCCAGCGCGACAAAGGGCACGCCCTGGGCGCGCATGATACGGGCGACCACCTGGCCCATCCGGCCCATGCCGGCAATCACCACGCGCGGCGCGTCGTCCGGCAGCTGGCGGTATTCGGGCGGCGGCTCGCGCAGCACGGCGGGCTTGGGCTTGATATTGCGCGCCAGGGCCAGCACCAGCAGCGGGGTCATCGCCATGGACAGGGTGATGCACAGCACCAGCAGCGAGTGCAGCTTGCCGTCCATCAGCCCCTGGGCCAGGGCCAGCTTGAACACCACGAAGGCGAACTCGCCGCCAGCGCCCAGCAGCACGCCGAGGCGGATCGCCGAGACCTTGTCCAACCCACCGGCCAGACGGCCAATGAGGAACAGCAGTGGCAGCTTGATGCCCACCAGCAGCAGGGTCAGGCCAAGGACCACCAGCGGCTCGCTCTTGAGCAGGCCGAGGTCCGCGCTCATGCCCACGCTGATGAAGAACAGGCCGAGCAGCAGGCCCTTGAAGGGTTCGATCTGTGCTTCCAGTTCGTGGCGGTACTCCGAGTCCGCCAGCAGCAGGCCGGCGAGGAAGGCGCCCAGGCCCATGGATACGCCGGCCCATTCCATCAGCCAGGCAGTGCCGACCACCACCAGCAGCGCGGTAGCGGTGGACAGGTCAGCCTGACCGGTGCGGGCCACCGAGCGGAACACCGGGCGCAGCAGGAAGCGACCGCCGATCACCACCACGGCGATGCTGCCGACCACTTCCATGACGTGAGCCAGGTCACCGCCCGGCGCCGCCGAATCGGCGCGCGCGCCCAGCAGCGGGATCATGGCGATCAGCGGAATCGCGGCAATGTCCTGGAACAGCAGGATGGCAAAACCGAGGCGGCCGTAGGGGCTGTTCAGCTCCTTGCGCTCGGCGAGAATCTGCAGGCCAAAGGCGGTAGACGACAGCGCCAGACCGCCGCCCAGCACCACGGAGGTATTCACCGGCATGTCGAAGACCAGCACCGCGACGCTGCCAATGGCCAGCGCGGTGAGCAGCACCTGCGCCAGGCCGACGCCGAACACCTGCTTGCGCATCACCCACAGGCGTTTGGGCGAAAGCTCCAGACCGATGATGAAGAGCAAAAGCACCACGCCCAGTTCGGACAGGCTGGCGACGCTTTCGGGGTTGTCGATCAGCCCCAGCAGCGACGGGCCAATGAACACCCCGGCGAGCAGGTAGCCGAGCACAGCGCCCAGTTGCAGGCGCTTGGCCAGCGGCACCATGAACACCGCCGCGAGCAGGAAAACGACTGCCGACTGCAGGTAATTCGTCCCATGTTCCATCGATCAAGACTCCTTGGAAGGGTTGGGGCGAAGCGAACATCCACCCACGTCGTTCATTTCACACATTCAGCACCACGCCTTCGGCCAGCAGGTGCCGCTGAAACTGCCCGGCCAGGGCGTCCACCTGGTCCCAGGGCTGCTCGTAGCGCTCGTCCAGCGCGACATGGCTGCTGGCGCGCACACGGGCATCGAGCCCGCAGTGCTCGTAGAAGGCGTTCACCGCGGCCACCATCGGCTCGCGCTGGTTCTCCATCAGGATGGCGCCGTGGGCCAGCACCACATAGCGCCCGTCGCTGGGCCGGCGGCGCCAGCGCTGGGCGGTGCCCACCAGCTTGCGGCCGCCCAGGTTGACGTTGTAGCGGCCGTCGCAGAAAGCGCCTTCCACTTCGCCCAGGCCCGGATCCAGGCCGAGCGCCGCGAGCCAGTCGCAAAGTGGCTGGCACAGGCGCAGGTAGGCTGTCTCGATACGCGTCTGCTCGTTGTCACCCGGCGGGATCGCATAGACCAGCGCGACATTGAGCACCCCGGCGGACTGTGGCACCGGCTCGCCGCCGGTGTCACGCAGGGCGATCGGCCAGCCCAGCCCGGCGCAGGCGGCCTCCGCGGCGGCAAAGCCTTCCAGGCGGCTCAACCGGCGCGGCATCACCAGGGACTGCTCCAGCGGGCTCCAGAACAGCAGGCCGCTATCGCGCTCGCCGGCGAAGGTGGCGTCGAGCAGCGCGCGCTCGGCGTCCAGGCCCTGTTGCGCCGACAGTCGTTGCACTCTATTCATGACAGCGTCCTGGGGATTCATGACAGCATTCCTGGATAAACAGGGTTGCGGACTATGCCCGCCGAGGGCCTATCCGACAATGTTCCAGGCCAATTTGTTGCCGAGCTCGGAAATTTCAGCGTAGCGGGCTGTGACTGCCGCGGTGACGCGCCAAGTCACGTCGATTTCAATCCACGCCGCAGCGAACCGGCGCTGCGTCTATCCTGCTACTGGCCGGCACTTGCGCAGGAGGCCAGAGCCCGTGTCCAGGACGTTGCTTCAGCGTCTGCACCACGCCATTGCCGTCAACGACGCGCTGGCGCTGCCGATCGCCCGGGAAAACCTGCGGCGCCTGTACTTCTCCGCCCTGCTGGCGGTGCCTTTCGATCTGGTCCACATCCTGGTATTCCGCCTCAACCTGCAGGGCTCCAGCCCCGAATACGACGGCTGGCGCCTGGACATCATCCGCGTCCACGCCGTGGTCGCCGTGCTCTTCAGCCTGATCGGCCTGCTCGCCTGGCTGGCCACCCCACCCCGGCGCCACGCGCCTCTGTGGTACATGCAGACTTTGAGCGTACTGGGTAGCATCCTGCTGCTGGGGTTCGGCATCGCCATCACCGGCGCCGACCAGCAGGTCACCAGCAGCATCACCCCTTTCCTGATGGCCTCGGTGGCCACCTCGCTGATCATCCTGTTGCGCCCGAGCCTGGCCATCGCGCTCTATATCCTCGCGCTGGCCGTCTTCGAGCTGACCATGACGCTGACCCAGGCCAGCCCGCAGCTGCGCCTGTCGAACCAGATGGGCGGGCTGACCATCTGCGGTATCGGCCTGGTGCTGTCGTTCATCCTCTGGCACGGCCATGTGCGCAACCTGCGTCAGCGCGAATTCCTCCGCCAGCAAAGGCTGGAGCTGGAAGAAAAGAACCGCCAGCTGGAATACCTCGCCGGTCACGATCCGCTGACCGGGCTGTTCAACCGCCGCCAGTTCGACCAGTTGGTAGGCATGGAGCTGTCGCGCGCCGCCCGCCAGCCGGCGCCGATCAGCCTGCTCATGGTGGACCTGGATCATTTCAAGTTCATCAACGACCGCTACGGCCACCCGCTGGGCGACGAAGTCATCCGCCATACCGCCAGCCTGCTGAGGAACTACACGCGCACCGGCGACAGCGTGGCGCGCCTGGGCGGCGAGGAGTTCCTGCTGCTGTTGCCCGATACCTCCCAGCCCCAGGCACGGGTCATCGCCGAGAAGGTTCGCCGACTGCTGGAGGAAACCCCGCTGCCGATAAAAGACGGGTTGCTCTACCTCACCGCGAGCTTCGGCATCGCCTGCCTGGAGGCCGGCGTTCCGGGCACCTACGAAGGGCTCTACGCCGCGGCGGACAAGGCGCTGTACAAGGCCAAGGCAAGCGGACGCAATCGGGTGGAGGTGATAGCGCTGGGGACGGAAATGGGGACGTTCGATTGAGCGCCCAGGCTCCGTGCTATCCGGGTGCGCCCTATTGGGCGTATTTACGCGTCAGCCCCGGCGGTACGCCGCTGCTGTCGGTCTCGGTCCAGGGGCCTTGCGGGCCGACGCCCCAGTACCAGCCGCTGTCCCAGTGGTAGTAGGTGCGCTGGCGGTAGTAGAGGTCCTTCTGGCCCTGGATCACATAGACGCCGAGGCTGGCGTCCCAGCGGCCCTTGCCGCCGGGCGGCGGGGCGAACTGGGTCGGACGCTTGGCGGTCGGCGCAGCACTGGGCTGCGGGGTGATCGGCGAGCTGGAGGTCTTGGCCGGCGGGATAGGCTTGCTCGGTTGCGAGGGCGGCGGAATCTGCGAAGGCGGCTGCTCCGGCTGCTGCGGTTGCACCACGCAACCACTCAGTACCAGCATGGCGCCCAGCGCCAGCAATCTGCCCTTCATCGCTCAACCCTCTCTTGTGATTACTTCTGATCCGGGCTGTCGATTGTCACGCTCTGCTCGCCCGCCTGGGAAGTAGACAACGAAGCACTTCGTCCGATCCATTCCCCGGCAGTGGCATTGCCGGCGCGGGAGATGCGCGCGACCAGCTGCACCTGCGGATGCTGGGAGAGCTTGAGCTGCGGCATCATCGCGTCGGCGTCGCTCAGCGACACCTCGCTGGGCAGATCGGAGACCTTCAGGCGCTTCACCGCCAGCGGCATCGGCGGGCCGCTCACGGCACGGGCGAAGACGAACACGCTGTCGTCCGGCTTGACCTGACCCTTCACGGCGTCGGTCAGGTCGACCTTCACCTTCAGGGTCACGCCAGCGGTGGCGGCAGCCACCGGGGCTTCGGGCGGAGTCTGGCCCTTCTCGACCATCCGCTGGCGAGCGCGCTCAATGCCGCCGGCAATGGCGTCGCGGGACGGATCGTCCTGCGGCAGCACGGTGACCAGGCGGCCCCAGTAGTCGATGGCGTCCGCGTACTTCTCGTCCTCGAACGCGGCGATGCCGAGCAGGCCGAGCGTGGTGACTTCCTGCGGGTCCTTCTTCAACGCTTCGTCGGCGAGGTCGCGGACCTGCTGGCTGAGCGCCTTGTCCCCGGCGAAGTACAGCGCCTGCGCCCACTGGCCGAGCACTTCCGGCTGGCGGCCGGAGAGGCGCGCGGCCTGCTCGAAGGCCTTGGCGGCGTCGGCGGCGCGGTTCTGGGTCATGTAGGCGCGGCCGAGGAAGTACCAGCCTTCAGCGGAGTCCGGCTGAGCCTTGAGCGAACGTTCCAGGCGCGAGGTCATCTCTTCCATGGACTTGGGCGCGGTGGCGAACTCGCGGGCCAGCTCGACCTTGTCACTGGCCCCCCAGTGCAAGTAGAGGCCCAGCGCGAGGAACGGCAGGACCAGCGCTACCACCAGCGGCGCGGCGCGGCCGAGACGGGAGCGGCGATCATCGCCGGCGCCTTCGGTGTCGGAGAGCAGCTCGCGGGCCGCTTCGGCGCGGCCGGCTTCGAACTGCGCGGCGTCGAGGGTGCCGGCGTCACGCTGGGAACCCAGCTCGGCCAGACGCTCCTGGTACAGGGCGACGTTGAGGGCGGTACGGTCTTCCTCAGCCTGGGCCTTGCGGCCGCGCAGCAGAGGGACGAGGAGAAATGCCAGGGCCACCAGCAACAGCAGGCCGGCGGCGAGCCAGAAATCGATCATTTGTCTTGGTTATCCAGCAATTGGTCGAGACGCGCCTGCTCCTCGGCGGACAGCGTGGTGGAAGTGGCAGCGACCGGGCGACGGCGGCGCGCGACGATGGCGCCGATGACGATCACGCCCAGCCCCAGCAACGCGGCGGGGCCGAACCAGAGCAGCCAGGTGCGCTCGCTGACTTCGGGCTTGTAGCGCACGAACTCGCCGTAGCGGTCGACCATGTAGTCGACGATCTGCTGGTTGCTCTTGCCGGCCGCCATCTGGGTGTAGATCTGCTTGCGCAGATCCGCGGCGATCGGCGCGTTGGAGTCGGCGATGTCCTGGTTCTGGCACTTGGGGCAACGCAGTTCGGTGGTCAGCTCGCGGAAGCGCGCGCGCTCGGCGTCATTGGCGAATTCGTAAGTGTCGATGGCGGCATGGGCAATGCCGGTCAGGCAAAGCCCAAGCGCGGTGGCGGCAAGCAGACGCTTCATTTGCCCTCCGCTTCGTCGACCAGACCCTGGTAGATCGGCGCCAGCTGTTCACGCCAGACCTTCTCGTCGACGGCGCCGACCAGCTTGTGGCGGATGATGCCGTCCTTGTCGATGATGTAGGTCTCCGGCGCGCCGTAGACGCCCAGGTCGAGGCCCAGAGTGCCCTGCGCATCGGCGATATTCATCAGGTAGGGGTTGTGCAGCTCCTTGAGCCACTTCTGCGCCGCGGCGCCGTCGTCCTTGTAGTTGATGCCGTAGATCACCACGCCCTTGGCGGCCAGATCGGTCAGCACCGGGTGCTCGAAGCGGCAGGTCGGGCACCAGGTGCCCCAGACGTTGACCAGCGCCGGCTTGCCCTTGAGGTCGGCCTCGGTGTAGGTCTTGCCCGGCTCGGTGACGCTGGGCAGGGAGAACGCCGGGAACGGCTTGCCGATCAGCGCCGAGGGCAGCTCGCTGGGGTCGAGCCACAGGCCACGGAAGAGGAATACCGCGACGACCAGGAAGATCGCCAGGGGCAACAGCAGGATCGCACGCTTCACACTCAGGCTCCCTGTCCGGCGAGGCCCAGGGCCTCGCGTACACGCGTTTTCACTTTCAGGCGGTAGCGACGATCCAGCGCCGCCAGCACGCCGCCCAGGGCCATCAGCAGGCCACCGAGCCAGATGAAGCGCACGAAGGGCTTGATGTGCACGCGCACGGCCCAGGCGCCGTTGTCCAGCGGCTCACCCAGGGCGACGTAGAGGTCGCGGGTCAGGCTGCCGTGGATGCCGGCCTCGGTCATCATCGAGTTCTGCACGCTGTACAGGCGCTTCTCGGGGTGCAGCACAGCCACTTCCGAACCCTTGCGGGTGACGCGGATGGTGCCCTTGTCGGAGGTGAAGTTCGGGCCTTCGAAGTGATGGGTCCCCTCAAAGCGGAACTGGTAACCGGCCAGTTCCACCGACTCGCCCGGTGCCATGCGCAGGTCGCGCTGGGCACTGAACTGGCTGGTGAGCACCACGCCGATGGCGCAGATGGCGATACCGAAGTGCGCCAGCTGCATGCCCCAGTAGCTGCGGTTCAGGCCCGCGGCACCGGCGATCACGCCCTTGTGACGGACCTTGTCGAAGAAGTCGCGCAGACCGGCCAGCACGACCCAGGCGGCCAGCATGAACACGGTCAGTACTTCCCAGTGCAGCTCGCCATACAGGAAGCTGCCGACACCGCCCAGCACCACGGTGCCGATCAGCACCGGGGTGAGCATGTTGCGCAGCCAGCGGGTCGGGGTGTCCTTCCAGCGCACCAGCACGCCGACCGCCAGGGCCAGCATGAGGATGGCAATCAGCGGCACGAACAGCGCATTGAAGTACGGCGGGCCGACCGACAGCTTGGCGCCACTGATGGCGTCGAGCACCAGCGGGTAGAGGGTGCCCAGCAGGATCATCGAGGCGGTGACCACCAGGATCAGGTTGTTCAGCAGCAGCAGGGTTTCGCGGGACCACAGGGCGAAGCCGACCTGGCTCTTGACCACCGGCGCGCGCAGGGCGAACAGCGTCAGTGAACCACCGACCACCACCAGCAGGAAGGCGAGGATGAACACCCCCCGCTCGGGGTCCGAGGCGAAGGCGTGCACCGAAGTCAGTACGCCGGAGCGGACCAGGAAGGTGCCCAGCAGGCTCAGCGAGAAGGCCGCGATGGCCAGCAGCACGGTCCAGCTCTTGAACACGCCGCGCTTCTCGGTCACCGCCAGCGAGTGGATCAGCGCGGTGCCCACCAGCCAGGGCATGAAGGAGGCGTTTTCCACCGGGTCCCAGAACCACCAGCCGCCCCAGCCCAGTTCGTAGTAGGCCCACCAGGAGCCGAGCACGATGCCGACGCCGAGGAAGGTCCAGGCCACCAAGGTCCACGGACGCGACCAGCGCGCCCAGGCGGCGTCGAGGCGGCCGCCGAGCAGTGCGGCGATGGCGAAGGCGAAGGCCACCGAGAAGCCCACGTAGCCCATGTAGAGCATCGGCGGGTGGAAGATCAGACCCGGGTCCTGCAGCAGCGGGTTGAGGTCGTTGCCGTCGGCCGGCACCTGCGGCAGCAGGCGGCTGAAGGGGTTGGAGGTGATGATCAGGAACAGCAGGAAGCCGGTGCTGATCATGCCCATCACGGCCAGCACGCGAGCCAGCATCACTTCCGGCAACTGGCGGGAGAACACCGACACGGCGAAGGTCCAGCCGCCGAGGATCAGCGCCCAGAGCAGCAGCGAGCCTTCGTGGGCGCCCCACACGGCGCTGAATTTGTAGAACCAGGGCAGCGCGCTGTTGGAGTTGCTGGCGACGTAGGCCACCGAGAAATCATCGTGGAGGAAGGCCCAGGTCAGGCAGCCGAAGGAGAACAGCAGGAAGGCGAACTGCCCCCAGGCTGCCGGGCGCGCCAGGCTCATCCACTGGCGATCACCGCGCCAGGCACCCACAAGCGGGAAGAACGACATCACCAGCGCCATGCACAGCGCGAGGATCAGCGAGAGGTGACCGAGTTCGGGAACCATGTCAGTTGCTCCCCTGTTGCGGCGCGGCGTTGCCGCTCTGGCTGGCTTCGTAGTGCTCCAGCTTGCCGCTGTCCTTGAGCGCCTTGGTGACTTCCGGCGGCATGTATTTCTCGTCGTGCTTGGCCAGCACTTCATCGGCGGTCAGCACGCCGGCTTCGTTGATCTTGCCCAGGGCGACGATGCCCTGCCCTTCGCGGAACAGGTCCGGAAGGATGCCGCGGTATTTCACCGTGACTTCCTTGGCGAAGTCGGTGACCACGAACTCCACATCCAGCGAATCCGCCGAACGCTTGAGCGAACCCTTCTCGACCATGCCGCCGGCACGGATGCGCGTGTCGTGCGGTGCTTCGCCGTTGGCAATCTGGGTCGGGGTGTAGAACAGGTTGATGTTTTCCTGCAGGGCCGACAGCGCCAGGCTGACGGCGACGCCAACGCCGGCGACGATGGCGAGGACGATGTACAGACGCTTCTTGCGGACCGGATTCACTTGCTGGCCTCCCGGCGCAGACGACGCGCCTCTTCTTGCAGGTAACGCCGGCGCGCCACGATCGGCGAGACGACGTTGATCGCCAGGACCACCAGGCAGATGGCGTAGGCGGACCACACGTAAGGGCCATGGTGACCCATGGCGAGGAAATCGGAGAATGATTCGAAACTCATAGCGCGCGCTCCACCTCGGCCTTGACCCAGCTCGCGCGGGCTTCGCGCTTGAGCACTTCCAGGCGCATGCGCATCATCAGCACCACGGCGAAGAAGCAGTAGAAGCCGGCGACCATCATCAGCAGCGGAATCCACATCTCCGGCGGCATCGGCGGCTTTTCAGTCAGGGTGAAGGTGGCCGGCTGGTGCAGCGTGTTCCACCAGTCCACCGAGTACTTGATGATCGGGATGTTCACCACGCCGACGATGGCCAGTACGGCGCAGGCCTTGGCCGCGCTGTCGCGGTTGGTGATGGCCTGGCCCAGGGCGATGATGCCGAAATAGAGGAAGAGCAGGATCAGCATCGAGGTCAGGCGTGCGTCCCAGACCCACCAGGCACCCCAGGTCGGCTTGCCCCAGATCGCACCGGTGACCAGCGCGACGAAGGTCATCCAGGCGCCAATCGGCGCGGCGCACTGTACGGCGACGTCGGCGATCTTCATCTTCCAGATCAGCCCGACCGCGCCGGCCACGGCCAGCATCACGTAGCAGGACTGGGCGAGGAACGCCGCCGGCACGTGGATATAGATGATGCGGAAGCTGTTGCCCTGCTGGTAATCCGGCGGCGCGAAGGCCAGGCCCCAGACAGTGCCGGCAACCATCAGCAGGATCGCGGCGACCGCGAACCAGGGCATCCAGCGTCCGCTGATCTCGTAGAACCACTTGGGCGAGCCAAGCTTGTGAAACCAAGTCCAGTTCATCATCAGGCTCTGTAATTCAAAGCTCTAGTCTGCCGCCGGTGCCGCTTCCCAGCCCGGCGATCGTTCGTTCACTCGCCGACGCTGATCTTCAGCCCGGCGGCGATGGCAAAGGGCGTCAGCGTCAATGCTAACGCCGTCAGGCTGGCCAGCCACAGCAGGTGCCCGGCGGTGGGCAGCCCCTGCAACGACGCCTGCAGCGCTCCGCTGCCCAGGATCAGCACCGGAATGTAAAGCGGCAGGATCAGCAGGGCCAGCAGCAGGCCACCGCGCTTGAGACCGACGGTGAGCGCCGCACCCACGGCGCCCAGCAGGCTCAGGATCGGTGTCCCCAGCAGCAGCGACAGCAGCAGGTCCGGCAGGCAGCGCGCCGGCAGGCCCAGCATCAGGGCGAACAGCGGCGACAGCAGCACCAGGGCCAGCCCTGAAACCAGCCAGTGTGCCAGCACTTTGGCCAGTACCAGTAGTGGCAGGGGGTGCGGCGAAAGGACCCACTGTTCCAAAGAACCATCTTCGAAATCACTGCGGAACAGGCCGTCCAGCGACAGCAGCACTGCGAGCAGTGCCGCGACCCAGACCAGCCCCGGCGAGAGATTCTTGAGCATTTCCGATTCGGGACCGACCGCCAGCGGGAACAGCGCGATGACGATGGCGAAGAACACCAAAGGATTAGCCAGCTCCGCCGGACGACGGAACAGCAGGCGCGCTTCGCGGGCGAGCAGCAGGGTGAAGACGTTGCTCATCGCGCCGCCACCTCCCGCGCATGCTGGCCCAGGTCGAGGGCGCGGTAACCCTGCGGCATGCGCTCCAGGCTGTGGTGGGTGGTCAGCACAACCAGTCCACCGCGTTCGCAATGGCCGGCCAGGTGTTCTTCGAGCTGCGCCACGCCCTGCTTGTCCAGGGCGGTAAAGGGTTCGTCGAGGATCCACAGCGGCGGCGCGTCCAGATACAGGCGCGCCAGGGCCACGCGGCGCTGCTGGCCGGCGGACAGGGTATGGCAGGGAACGTCCTCGAAGCCGCGCAGGCCGACGGCTTCCAGCGCCTGCCAGATGGCATCGCGGTTGGCCGGCTGGTGCAGCGCGCAGAGCCAGGCGAGGTTCTCTTCGGCGGTGAGCAGGCCCTTGATGCCAGCCGCGTGGCCGATCCACAGCAGCTGACGGGCCAGTTCGTGGCGCTGCTCGGTCAGCGGCTTGCCATTGAGCAGCACATCACCGGCGGTAGGCTGCATCAACCCGCTGAGCAGGCGCAGCAGGCTGGTCTTGCCGCTGCCGTTGGGACCGACGATCTGTAGCATTTCGCCCGCGCCCAGTCGCAGATCGAGACGCTCGAACAGCATGCGCCAGTCCCGCTCGCAGGCGAGCGCCACGGTTTCGAGGAGGGGATGGGTCAAGGGCATCGGCAACCGTCGGGCAGAAAACAGTCAGTGGTGCAAAAACGCGGCCATACCGCGCGGGCCGCCAAGCACGGCCTCGGGCGGCGCATTATACACAGCGGTTCCTACACCCGACGTCAGGTTTTTCGACAGGGTGTAACGTCAAATCAGCGCACCTTGAGCTGCGTCCATGCGCAACCACCGCCCTGCCCTCCTGCCGCCGGACGGTCTAAAGTGCGGGCAATCGCCGCCGATACACTGGGCGCAACCCCGTCACGCCGCCTGCAGGTCCCCGATGCCGAGTGAAATTGGCGCTTCCCGTCCGCTACCGCCTACCCCGTCGCTGCGCAGCACGCCGAGCGCGGCCGAGCTGACGCTCAAGCTCGCGCAGAGCCTCGGCGACCTTCTGCCGCCGGGAGACAAAGCCCACGCAGAAGTGCTGGCAGTGCGCGACGGGCAGGTGAATTTTCAGCTGTTGCTGCGCCTGACCATGGCCAGCGGACAGCAGGCGCTGGTGGTGGCGGAAAGCCCTCAGGCGCTGCCCAAGGGCAGCACCCTGCAGCTGTCGACGCTGAACCAGACCAGCCTCGCCGCCACCCTGCTGACGCAACCGAGCCTTAGCACCCTCGGCATGAGTGGCGCCAGCCAGGCGCCACTGGGCAGTCTCGATCTCGACGTGCTGCCGGTGGGCACGCTGATCCAGGGCAAGGTGGACGCCAGCCAGCTGATCGCCATGGGCAAGGCCGAGCAGGTGGTCTACAAGGTGTTGGTGACGTTGCTCAACACGCCGCTGGCCGGGCGCCAGCTGAGCATCGAATCGCCCAACCCGCTCCCCCTCAACAGCCTGCTCAGCGCCCGGGTGCAGGACCAGCAGGCCCTGCAGTTCCTGCCGATGAACGCCCGCCTGGACCAGCTCGACCTGAGCCTGCAGCTCGGCGCCCAGCAGAACCGCCAGGGCCCGCTGGATAATCTGTTCAAAGCGCTGCAGGGTAGCGGCAGCAACCCGAACCTGAGCCCGGAGCTGCGCCAGTCGGTGGACAAGCTGCTCGGCGCACTGCCAGACATCCGCCAGCTCAGTGATGCCAAGGGCGTCGCCCAGGCCTTCCAGCAAAGCGGCGCGTTCCTCGAAGGGCAGTTGCTGCGCGGCGTAGAGAGTTTGCCCCAGGACCTCAAGGCCAATCTGCTGCGGCTGATTGCCCAGATACTGCCAACCGTCCAGGGCGGTACGGCGGCCGCGGTGCTGGGCAACCTGCCGGGCAGCGCCCTGGCCGGTGCCAACAATCTGGCACAGGCCATGCCGGCCTTCGTGCGCAATGCACTGGGTGTGATCGGCCAGACCAGCGGGCGCACGCCGCCACCGGTCAGCTTCCCGCTCCCCAGCCGGCTGGCCAATGAACTGGAGGAAGAAGGCGACCTCGAGTCGCTGCTCAAACTGGCCGCCGCTGCGGTCTCCCGCCTGCAGACCCACCAGCTGGGCAGCCTGGCGCAGAGCGATGTGCTGCCCGACGGCACGGTACTGAACACCTGGCAGCTGGAGATTCCCCTGCGCCACCAACAGCAGATGGTGCCGATCCAGGTGCGTATCCAGCAGGAAGAAAAGGACAGCCCGGCGAACGATCGCGAGCAGCAGCCGCGGGAAATGCTCTGGCGCGTCGATCTGGCCTTCGACCTGGACAGCCTCGGCCCGCTGCAGGTCCAGGCCACCCTGGCCCACGGCAGCATCGGCACTCAGCTGTGGGCCGAGCGCGCCGCCACCGCCAGCCTGATCGATGGCGAACTGGGCACCCTGCGCCAGCGCCTGAACGACGCGGGTCTCAGCGTGGGCGAGCTGAGTTGCCGCCAGGGCAAGCCGCCCCAGGGCGCGCGCACGGCGGTGGAACAACGCTGGGTGGACGAGACTGCATGAAGAAATCCAGGAAAGCGCCGCGCCAGGCCATTGCCCTCAACTATGACGGGCAGAGCGCACCGACGCTCACCGCCAAGGGCGACGATGAACTGGCGGAAACCATCCTCGCCATCGCCCGCCACCACGAGGTGCCGATCTACGAGAACGGCGAGCTGGTGCGTTTGCTGGCGCGCCTGGAGCTGGGCGATGCGATTCCCGAGGCGCTCTACCGCACCATCGCCGAGATCATCGCCTTCGCCTGGTACCTCAAGGGCAAGAGCCCACTGAACAGCAAGCAGGAGGCGCCGCCGGACGCGATGCCGCTGTTGCTGGAAGGGCCGGACTCCCGTCGCCGGTGAGCCTTCTCAGCCGCGGCACTCGCAGCCGCTGCGGGCAGGAGGAAGGTCGCCGGCCGGGGCAAAGTCACTGAACTCGCGCACCGACTTGCGGATCGGCTGCTCGTCTTCGCTGTGGTAGAGCACCATGCTGCTGGTCACCTCGCGCAACTGCGCCAGGGAAATCGGCTTGTCCAACACATCCAGCAGCGGCACACGGTTGGCCCAGGCCCACTGCATCAGGCCGCGCCGCTCCTCCGCGCTGTAGTTCCCCACCAGCAGGAACTGGCGGAAGGTGTTGCTCTGGCTCAGCGCCTTCAGGCTCATCAGCTCGTTGGGGCCGGGGCGGAAATCGTCGTGGATGAACAGGCTGTAGCGCTGGCGGCCCGAAAGCGCCTTGCGGACTTCGTCCAGGTTCAGACACAGGCTCAGGTGGTAGAACTCCAGACGATTGAGCAGCACGCTGTAGTTCAGCAGCCGGCCGGGGTGCGAGCACAGCACCATGGCCCGGCGGGAAATGGTCGCCATATCGATGGCCTCGGAAAAATTTTGACGAGGCCAATTTAGCGACGTATTGCCGCGATTCTTATCAGACGAGTCCTAATTGCCTGTAGTGAAACTCCTACAAGCCAGGAATCCCGACAGGCGGCTGGGGCTCGAAAAAGGCGGCGGCGCGGGCTCAGTCCCGCGCCTTGCCCTGATGCAGGCGGGCGACCAGTTCGGCTTCTGCCTGGGACAGGCCGCAGCTCTGGGTCAGGTCTTCGGGACTGGCGCCCATGCCAACCAGACGTGCCGCCTGGCTGAAGGAGAGGCTGGTGGGGTCGCGCTGCTCGATGCGCACCAGGCGCTCGGGCAGCGGCGCGACCTGCTTGTTCAGCTCGCGCAGCTCCTCGCCCATGCGGATGTTGATCTGCTGGTACGACTCGATGCGCTTGCCCTGTTCCTTCAGGCGCTGCTCGAACACCGCCAGCTGCTTGGCCAGCTGCACCGCCTGGGCTTCCTGGGCGCGCTGCCGGCCGGACAGCCAGACGCAGGCCATCGCCAGGCCCGCGCAGGCGATACCGAGCACCACCAGAGCGATCAGCACCTCAGATGCTCTCCAGCTCCGACCACTCTTCCTCGGTCATCATCTTGTCCAGCTCGACCAGGATCAGCAGCTCGCCGTTCTTGTTGCAGACGCCCTGGATGAACTTGGCCGATTCCTCGTTACCGACGTTCGGCGCGGTCTCGATCTCGGACTGGCGGAGGTAGACGACCTCGGCGACGCTGTCGACGAGGATGCCCACTACCTGCTTGTCGGCTTCGATGATGACGATGCGGGTGTTGTCCGAGACCGGCGCCGGGTCCAGGCCGAAGCGCTGGCGGGTGTCGATCACGGTGACCACGTTACCGCGCAGGTTGATGATGCCCAGCACGTAGCTCGGAGCACCCGGGACCGGCGCGATCTCGGTGTAGCGCAGCACTTCCTGGACCTGCATCACGTTGATGCCGTAGGTCTCGTTGTCCAGGCGGAAGGTGACCCACTGCAGAATCGGATCTTCGGCACCTTGCGCTGACGTTTTCTTCATATCCCCTCGCCTCTTCTGGTTCCACGCCGCCTGCGGCGTGGAGGTTGTCTTTCAAATCTGCTTGCGCGCAGCCTCAGGGCTGCAGGCGCTTGGCGGCGCCGCTGGCGATCAGTTCGGCCAGGGCCGAGACATCGAGCAGTGCGCACATCTGGTCGATCACCGTGCCGGCCAGCCACGGGCGTTGCTGGCGCTGGCTGCGCCACTTCACCTCGGACGGGTCCAGGCGCACCGAGCGGCTGACCTGATGCACGGCCAGCCCCCACTCGTAGCCCTGCACGGAAATCACGTACTGCAGCCCCTCGCGGTAGTCGTCGCGGTAACGCTCGGGCATCACCCAGCGCGCGGTGTCGAGTACCTTCAGGTTGCCGTTCTGGCCCGGCAGGATGCCGAGGAACCAGTCGGGCTGGCCGAACAGCGGGGTCAGGTCGTGCCCCGCCAGTGGATAGATGGAGCCCAGGCAAACCAGCGGCACCGCCAGGGTCAATCCGGCGACGTCGAACAGCAGGCACTCGAAGGGCTCGGCGGCCCAGACCGGGCGACCGTCGTCGAGCAGCTTGAGCGGCGCGGCGGGCATCTCGGCGCTGCCGGGCTGGTGCAGGTCGATGACCTGACCCAGTTGCGCTGGCGGCTCGTCGGCCTCGGCAGCATCGGCAACGGGCGCTTCGATGACCGGGGCTACGGGCTCTGGCAGGCGCAGTTCGGCCACCGGAGCCGGGGTAACCGGTGCGCGAGCGGCGACGTTCAGGCGTGCATCGCGGACCTGTTCTTCGAGCACGGCCGCTTCGAATTCATCGAGGCTGACGCTGGCTTGCGGCGCCTGCTGTACCGCAACCTGAGGCTCGGCGATCAGCGGCGCGACCGGCTCGCTGACCACCAGCGCCACCGGGGCGATCGGAGCCGGAGCAACCGGCGCGGCGGCAGGCTGCGCCACCGGCTCCGGTGCGAAGTCTTCGAAAGTGGCCTCCTGCAGCAGCGCGTCCAGGTAGGACTGCAGCGCGAGCTGGGGGCGAGTGGCGGTAGCGGAACGACTCATGATGGATAACCGCGCAAGGTGACTGTCCAGCCTATCGGCAGCGGACGCGCCGCTCTTGAGCGCATCCGTCGGATTCTTTTGTTCAGGCCTGCCATCGTCAGGCTACCTGGCTCGCCGGCACATGGGCCAGCAGATGCTTGAGCAAAGCACGGTAGGCGATCACACCCCGGCTGTTGCTGTCGTTGCGCGACGGCACCGTGCCCAGCCGGCTGGCGTCGCGCAGCTTGGTATCCACCGGGATGAACGCCTGCCAGAGGGTTTCCGGGTAGGTATCGCGCAGCACCCGCAGGGTGCCCAGCGATGCCTGGGTACGGCGGTCGAACAGGGTCGGCACGATGGTGAAAGGCAGCGCCTGCTTGCGCGAGCGGTTGACCATCTTCAGCGTGTTGACCATGCGCTCCAGGCCCTTGAGGGCGAGGAACTCGGTCTGCACCGGGATCACCAGGTGCTGGCTGGCCGCCATGGCGTTGACCATCAGCACGCCCAGCAGCGGCGGGCTGTCGATGATCGCGTAGTCGAATTCGTTCCACAGCTGCGCCAGGCTCTTGGCGATCACCAGGCCCAGGCCGTTCTGCCCGGGCGACTGGCGCTCCAGGGTGGCCAGCGCGGTGCTCGACGGCAGCAGGCGGATGTTCTCGTGGCTGGTGGGTAGCAGCAGCGATTCCGGCAGCCCCTCGGGCACGTTGCCCTGGTGCAGGAACAGGTCGAACACGCTGTGCTCCAGGGTGTCCGGGTCATGCCCGAAGTAGCTGGTCATCGAGCCGTGGGGGTCCAGGTCGACGATCAGCACGCGCTTGCCGGCATCCGCCAGCAGGCCTGCCAATGCGATCGAGGATGTGGTCTTGCCGACGCCACCTTTCTGGTTGGCTACCGCCCAGACTTTCATAGTGCTGGCTCCCCGCAGGCCGTGATTCGGTTCAGGGTTTTCATATCGTTCAGTCCCCTGCCGATGACGAAGAATTGACGGCGCCACTGCCGGGCGCCTCACTGGCAATCACTGGTGCAGATTGCGTGCCAGCATGCCGCAACGCCGGGTCCGGCTGCGCCTTGCCACTGCCCACCCCGCTGATGCTGCGGCGCACCTCCAGGTTGCGGGAGATCACCAGCACCACCCGGCGGTTGCGTGCGCGGCCATCCGCCGTGGCATTGTCCGCCACTGGCTGGAATTCGCCATAGCCCACCGCCGCCAGCCGACCGGCGTCGAGGCCGTCCTGGGCGAGCATGCGGACGATGCTGGCGGCCCGTGCAGCGGACAGTTCCCAGTTGGTCGGGTACTGCGAATTATGGATCGGAACGTTGTCGGTGAAACCTTCGACGTGCACCGGGTTGCGGTAAGGCGCCAGAATCCTGGCGACCTTCTCGATGATCTCGAAGGCGGCGTCATTGGGAATGGCATCGCCGCTGGGGAACAGCAGGCTGGAATTGAGGGTGATCTCGATCCAGAACTCGTTGCCGCGCACCGACAGCTGGTCGGTGGAGATCAGGTCGCCGAAGGCCTGGCGCACGCTGTCGCTGATCTGCTGCAGGGTATCGGGGTTGCTCTGGGCCTGGCCGTCGTCCTGCGGCTCATTGAGCGACTGGTCCGGCTGCTGGGTGCGCGGGCGCTCCTCGCCGACCGGGATCGGGCGGATCGAGCGGTCCGGCTGGTTGAACACCCCGGTCAGGGTTTCCGAGAGGATCTTGTACTTGCCCTCGTTGATCGAGGAGATCGAGTACATCACCACGAAGAAGGCGAACAGCAGGGTGATGAAGTCCGCGTAGGACACCAGCCAGCGTTCGTGATTCTCGTGTTCCTCATGACGTCTGCGGCGAGGCATGCGCATCCCCTCCCCCTCAGCCGACGAAGCCTTGCAGCTTCAGCTCGATGGAGCGCGGATTCTCACCCTCGGCGATGGACAGCAGGCCCTCCATGAGCATTTCGCGGTAGCAGGACTGGCGCAGCACGATGCTTTTCAGCTTGTTGCCGATGGGCAACAGCAGCAGGTTGGCCAGGCCGACGCCGTAGATGGTGGCGACGAAGGCCACGGCAATACCGTTGCCCAGCTGGCTGGGGTCGGCGAGATTGCCCATCACGTGGATCAGGCCCATCACCGCACCGATGATGCCAATGGTCGGCGAGTAGCCGCCCATGGCTTCGAATACCTTGGCGGCCGCCAGGTCGCGGCTTTCCTGGTTGTACAGGTCGACTTCGAGGATGCTGCGGATGGCCTCGGGCTCGGTGCCGTCCACCAGCAGTTGCAGGCCCTTGCGCGCGTAAGGATCGCGCTCGGCGTCGGCAACGGTTTCCAGGCCCAGCAGGCCTTCCTTGCGCGCCGTCATGCTCCAGCCGACCACGTGGTTGATGCCGCCGACCAGATCCACCTTGGGTGGCAGGACCATCCAGCGCAGCATGGTCACAGCGCGCTTGAGCACCGCGACCGGGGTCTGCAGCAGTGCGGCTGCCAGGGTGCCGCCCACCACGATCAGTGCCGCCGGGCCGTTGGCCAGGGCACCGACGTGCCCGCCCTCGAGGAAGTTGCCGCCGATGATGGCAACCAGCGCGAGGATCAGGCCGACCAGGCTGAGGACATCCATCAGCCGCAGGCCTCGGTCAGGTGCCGGCCGATGTCGTCCAGGCTGTACACCGCGTCGGCCAGGCCGGCCTTGGCGATCGCCATGGGCATGCCGTAGATCACGCAGCTGGCTTCATCCTGCGCCCAAACCTGGGCGCCGCCCTGCTTGAGCATGCGCGCGCCTTCGCGGCCGTCAGCGCCCATGCCGGTGAGGACCACCGCCAGGACCTTGTCGCCATAGGCCTTGGACGCGGAACCGAAGGTCACGTCGACGCAGGGCTTGTAGTTCAGGCGTTCGTCACCGGGCAGGATGCGGATCGCGCCACGGGCGTCGACCATCATCTGCTTGCCGCCGGGAGCCAACAGGGCCACGCCGGGACGCAGGATGTCGCCATCCTCGGCTTCCTTGACGGTGATCTTGCACAGCTTGTCCAGGCGCTCGGCGAAGGCCTTGGTGAAGGCCGCCGGCATGTGCTGGATCAGCACCAGCGGCGCGGGGAAATTGGCAGGCAGCTGGGTCAGGACCCGCTGCAGCGCCACCGGCCCACCGGTCGAAGTGCCGATGGCTACCAGCCGGTAGGGCTTACGCTTTGGGGCGGCGGAAGTCGCCGGAGCCGGAGCGGCCGGCGCGTGGCTGGCGCCCGACGAAACGGGAGCGGCCGGACGCGCAATGCCGGCAGCGGGAGCCGAAGCCGGCGCGGCCGGGCTCGACGAGTACGAAGAGTACGCGGCGAAGCGGCGGTTGCTCTTGGCGATGGTGTGGACCTTCTCGCACAGCAACTGGCGGACCTTGTCCGGGTTGCGCGAGATGTCCTCGAAATTCTTCGGCAGGTAATCGACGGCGCCGGCGTCCAGCGCGTCCAGGGTCACCCGCGCGCCCTCGTGGGTCAGCGAGGAGAACATCAGGACCGGCGTCGGGCAGCGCTGCATGATGGTCCGCACGGCGGTGATGCCGTCCATCAGCGGCATCTCGTAGTCCATGGTGATCACGTCGGGCTTGAGCGCCAGTGCCTGATCGATTGCCTCGCGGCCATTGGTTGCCGTGCCGACCACCTGGATCTGCGGGTCAGCCGAAAGAATCTCCGAGACGCGGCGGCGGAAGAACCCCGAATCGTCCACCACCAGGACTTTGACAGCCATAGACACTCCTGAAAAAAACTTCTTCCATCACACGGGCGGGCGCGGGGTCGTCCCACGTCCCGCCCATGGCGGTCAGATACGACGGGCGTAGCGCTTGAGCATGCTCGGCACGTCGAGGATCAGCGCAATGCGGCCGTCCCCGGTAATAGTCGCCCCCGCCATGCCCGGCGTGCCCTGCAGCATCTTGCCCAGCGGCTTGATCACTACTTCTTCCTGGCCCACCAACTGGTCGACCACGAAGCCGATGCGCTGGGTGCCCACGGAGAGGATCACCACGTGGCCCTCGCCCGGCTCGTCATACTGCGCGCCCGGCACCAGCCAGCGCTTGAGATAGAACAACGGCAGGGCCTTGTCGCGGACGATCACCACTTCCTGGCCGTCGACCACATTGGTGTTCGACAGGTCGAGGTGGAAGATCTCATTGACGTTGACCAGCGGGAAGGCGAAGGCCTGGTTGCCCAGCATCACCATCAGGGTCGGCATGATCGCCAGGGTCAGCGGAACCTTGATGACGATCTTCGAGCCCTGGCCCTTGGTCGAGTAAATGTTGATGATGCCGTTGAGCTGGGAAATCTTGGTCTTCACCACGTCCATGCCGACACCGCGGCCGGAGACGTCGGAAATCTCGGTCTTGGTCGAGAAGCCCGGCGCGAAGATCAGGTTGTAGCAGTCGGACTCGGACAGGCGATCGGCCGCGTCCTTGTCCAGCAGCCCTTTTTCCACGGCCTTGGCGCGCAGCACATCCGGGTCCATGCCTTTGCCGTCGTCGGAGATCGACAGCAGGATGTGGTCGCCTTCCTGCTCGGCGGACAGCACCACCTTGCCCGAACGCGACTTGCCGGCGGCTTCTCGCTCGTCGGGGCCTTCGATGCCGTGGTCCACCGCGTTGCGCACCAGGTGCACCAGCGGGTCGGCCAGGGCCTCGACCAGGTTCTTGTCCAGGTCGGTCTCTTCGCCGATCAGCTCGAGGTTGATCTCTTTCTTCAGGTTGCGCGCCAGATCGCGGACCTGGCGCGGGAAGCGGCCGAAGACCTTCTTGATCGGCTGCATGCGGGTCTTCATGACCGACGACTGCAGGTCGGCGGTGACCACGTCGAGGTTGGAGACGGCCTTGGCCATCGCCTCGTCGCCACTGTTCAGGCCCAGGCGCACCAGGCGGTTACGCACCAGCACCAGTTCGCCGACCATGTTCATGATCTCGTCCAGGCGGGCGGTGTCCACTCGCACGGTGGTTTCCGCTTCGTTGGCCGGCTTCTCGGCGGCGGCAGCGGTGGGCTTGGCCGGCGCTGGCTTGGCGGCAGCGGCCGGCGCCGGAGCGGCAGCAGGCTTGGGTGCGGGCGCAGCAGCCGCTTTGGGCTGTGCATGGGATGGCGCAGCCGCGACCGGCTCTTCCTTCGCGCCGGTAAACTGGCCTTTGCCGTGCAGCTCGTCGAGCAGCTTCTCGAATTCGTCGTCGGTGATGTTGTCGTCGCCGCCGACCGCCGGAGCTTCCTCAGGCTTGGTCTGGGCAACAGCCTCGACGGCAGCCGGGGCCTCTTCCTTCGCACCGGTGAACTGGCCCTTGCCGTGCAACTGGTCGAGCAGCGCTTCGAACTCGTCGTCGCTGATCTCGTCGCCAGCACCGACGGCGGGCGCCTCGGCAACCGGTGCCGGAGCCGCGCTGACGGGCTCCTTGGCAGCAGCGCTGAACTGGCCCTTGCCGTGCAGCTGGTCGAGCAGTGCTTCGAACTCGTCGTCGGTGATGTCGTCGCCACCGCTGCCAACCGGTGCGGCAGGCGCTTCGGCGGCGGGCTCGAGGGCATCCATCAGTTGTTCGAACTCGGCGTCGGTGATGTCGCCATAGGCGGCCGCAGCGGCCGGGGCCTCCTCCACGACAGGCTCGGCAACAGCCGCAGCGGGAGTTTCGGCAGGAGCAGCGTTCGGATCCGCCAGGCGCGACAGCGCGGCCAGCAGCTCGGGAGTCGCCGGCGTCGGCTCCTCCGCATCACGCACCTGCTGGAACATGACGTTGACGGTATCCAGCGCCTGCAGCATCACGTCCATCAGCTCGGCATCCACGCGGCGTTCGCCCTTGCGCAGCATGTCGAACACGTTCTCGGCGATGTGGCAGCACTCCACCAGCGCATTCAGCTGGAGGAAGCCGGCACCACCTTTGACGGTATGGAACCCACGGAAGATTGCGTTGAGCAGGTCCATGTCATCCGGGCGGCTTTCCAGCTCGACCAGTTGTTCGGACAGTAGCTCGAGAATCTCGCCGGCCTCCACCAGGAAGTCCTGGAGGATTTCGTCATCGGCGTCGAAGCTCATTCGGTGCTCCCTCTACAGCGTCAGCGGACGCTTAAAAACCAAGGCTGGACAACAGGTCATCGACATCGTCCTGACCGGATACGACGTCCTTTCTTGTATCGGCAGCAATCTGCGGACCTTCACCCTTGGACGATCTTTCTTTTTCCACCGCGTCGCGCATGCTCTCGTGGTCATGCTCGATGCCGGCGTAGCGATCGACCTGCCCCGCCATCCAGACCAGCTTCACCAGGTTCGACTCGACCTCGGTCACCAGCTTGGTGACGCGCTTGATCACTTGCCCGGTGAGGTCCTGGAAGTCCTGCGCGAGCAGGATGTCGTTCAGGTGCGCGGAAAGTTTGCGGCTGTCCTGGGCACTGATGTAGAGGAACTGCTCGACACGCTTGGCCAGGTCACGGAAGGCCTCGGGGCCCAGCTCGCGACGCATGAAACGCGACCAGTCTTCCTGCAGCTCCTTGGCCTGGGTCTCGATGTGCATGACCACCGGGGTGCACTCTTCCACCAGGTCCATGGTCCGATTGGCCGCTTTCTCGGTCATCGTTACCACGTAGGACAGGCGATCAGTGGCGTCGGCAATCTGCGAGACTTCCTGGGCGCGCGGGGAGCTGGGATCGATCTGGAAGTTGACGATGGCGTTGTGCAGCTCGCGGGTAAGCTTGCCTACCTCTTGGTAGAGCCCGCGATCACGCGCCTGGTTGAGCTCGGAGATCAGCTGCACGGCGGTCTGTACGTCGCCCTGCTCGAGGCAGTCGACCAATTCGCGCGCGTGTTTTTTCAGGGTCGACTCGAAGTCACCCGCGGATTCGTTGAAATCCATGACGCCCTCTTGGTCAGCCTCAGCCGCCGACCCGCTCGAAAATCTTCTCGATCTTTTCTTTCAGCACCTGAGCGGTGAAAGGCTTGACCACATAGCCGTTGACCCCGGCCTGGGCCGCTTCGATGATCTGGTCGCGCTTGGCTTCGGCGGTGACCATCAGTACCGGCAGGTGCTTCAGACGCTCGTCGGCGCGGACCGCACGCAGCAGGTCGATGCCGGTCATGCCGGGCATGTTCCAGTCGGTAACGAGGAAGTCGAAGTTGCCGCTGTGCAGCATCGGCAGCGCAGTGGTGCCGTCGTCGGCTTCTGCGGTGTTGGTGAACCCCAGGTCCCGCAGGAGGTTCTTGATGATGCGCCTCATCGTGGAAAAGTCGTCCACGATGAGAATTTTCATGTTCTTGTCCAAACCTGCCTCCATCGATACCAAACGCGCCCTGGCGGGCGTGCCGTCAATTCATCGAGCGCCGTGCGCTCTTTGCTGTGGGCGCGTCAAAGGAACGTCACCCAAAAATTCGTAAGCCTATAACTTGCCTAAGGAAAATCCCTTCAGCACCGCCTCTCAGAAGCAGCCGACGCGAAACTACCCGATGCTCAGCGAGCGCGCCACTCCGCCAGTCGCGAACGCAGGCGCGCGGCGCACTGGCTGTGCAGCTGGCTGACGCGGGACTCGCTGACACCCAGCACTTCGCCGATCTCCTTGAGGTTGAGTTCCTCGTCGTAGTACAGCGCCAGCACCAATCGCTCGCGCTCGGGCAACTTGGTGATGGCGTCGGCCAGGGCCGCCTGGAAGCGCTCGTCTTCCAGCCCGTGGGACGGCTCGTTGTCGTGGTGCGAGGCGTCTTCGGCAAAGCCGCCGCCCTGGTCACCGTCCTGCAACATGTCATCGAAGCTGTACAGACGGCTGCCCTGGGTGTCGCTGAGGATGCCGTAATAGTCTTCAAGGCTCATATTGAGTTCGGCAGCGACCTCCTGATCTTTAGCGTCACGTCCGGTGCGCGCTTCGACGGCGCGGATGGCGTCGCTGACCATGCGGGTGTTGCGGTGGACCGACCGCGGGGCCCAATCGCCCTTGCGCACCTCGTCGAGCATGGCGCCGCGGATGCGGATGCCGGCGTAGGTTTCGAAGCTCGCACCCTTGCCCTGATCGTATTTCTTCGCAGCCTCCAGCAGGCCGATCATGCCGGCCTGCATCAGGTCCTCCACCTGCACGCTGGCCGGCAGACGGCCGAGCAGGTGGTAGGCGATGCGCTTCACCAGCGGGGCGTGTTTCTGGATCAGCAGTTCCTGGGAGTTGTGCGCCTGTGCCTTGCTGTACATACGCGCTCCGGAGGCCGCGGTCATACGGCCGAACCCGTGGGATGTTGCACCAGGCGCTCGACGAAGAACTCCAGGTGCCCTCGAGGGTTGGCCGGCAGCGGCCAGCTGTCGACCTTCTGCGCCACCGCACGGAAGGCCAGGGAAGCCTTGCTGCGCGGGAACGCCTCATACACCGAACGCTGCTTCTGCACGGCCTTGCGCACCGACTCGTCGTAGGGAATGGCGCCGACGTATTGCAGCGCCACGTCCAGGAAGCGGTCGGTGACCTTGGTCAGCTTGGCGAACAGGTTGCGGCCCTCCTGGGGGCTGTGGGCCATGTTCGCCAGCACGCGGAAACGGGTCATACCGTAGTCGCGGTTGAGCAGCTTGATCAAAGCGTAGGCATCGGTGATGGACGTGGGTTCATCACAAACGACCAGCAGCACTTCCTGGGCGGCACGCACGAAGCTCACCACCGAGTCGCCGATGCCGGCGGCGGTGTCCACCACCAGCACGTCGATGTTGTCGCTGATGTCGCTGAACGCCTGGATCAGGCCGGCGTGTTGCATCGGCGTGAGGTGCACCATGCTCTGGGTGCCCGAGGCCGCCGGGACGATGCGGATGCCGCCGGGGCCCTGGAGGATCACGTCACGCAGGTCGCATTCGCCTTCGATGACGTCGGCCAGCGTGCGCTTGGGCGACAGCCCCAGCAGCACGTCGACGTTGGCCAGGCCCAGGTCGGCATCCAGCAGCATGACGCGGCGGCCGAGATCGGCCAGCGCCAGCGACAGATTCACCGACACGTTGGTCTTGCCCACGCCACCCTTGCCGCCGGTGACTGCGATTACCTGAACGGGATGCATACCCATATCAATACCTTGTCTCGTCGTTCGACCGTCACGCATCGGCGTTTCGGCTAATCCGGCTGCAGTGCTCTACTGCCTCCGGCGCTCGCGGATCGTCTTGCAGAGCATCCGCATCGCTTGGGCGGCTCAACCGGCCACCCCACGCCCCACCCGGGGCTCACAATCTTCAGCTGGCGCGACGCACCGGCTGTTGGTAAAGGCCGGCGAACATGTCCGCCATGGCATCCTCGCAAGGCTCTTCGGGCGACTGCAGGCTCACCGCGCGGCTGACCAGTTGGTGCGCGCGTGCCACATGCAGGTCGTCCGGGATCTTCGGCCCGTCAGCCAGATAGGCTACCGGTAGATGCTGGCTGATAGCCAGAGCCAGAGCTTCGCCGAGGCTTCCCGCTTCGTCCAGCTTGGTCAGGATGCACCCGGCCAGCCCACAGGAACGATAGTTCTGCCAGGCGGACTTGAGTACCTGGCTCTGGCTGGTCGCGGCCAGCACGAGGTAATTCTTCACATTCAGGCTCAGCGACGACAGCGCTTCGAGCTGCATGCGCAGCGCCGGATCGTTGGCGGGCAGGCCGGCGGTATCGATCAGCACCAGGCGCTTGCGCGCCAGCGGTGCCATGGCCTGGATCAGCGACTGGCCCGGATCGACCAGGGTCACCGGCACATTGAGAATGCGGCCCAGCGTCTTGATCTGCTCCTGCGCACCGATGCGGAAGCTGTCCATGGACACCAGGGCGATGCTCTGCGCGCCGTACTTCAGTACGTAGCGCGCGGCCAGCTTGGCCAGGGTAGTGGTCTTGCCCATGCCGGCCGGGCCGACCAGGGCGATTACGCCGCCCTGCTCCAGCAGGTCGATTTCCGGGGTATTGATCGAGCGAGCCAGATGCGCCAGCAGCATGCGCCAGGCCTGCTTCGGGTCGGCAATGGACGCCACGCGCTCCAGCAGGTTGCGCGACAGGTCGGCCGGCAGCCCCATGCGCTGCAGGCGACGCCACAGGCCGGCCTGTTTCGGGCGCTGGTTCTGCAGCTGGTTCCAGGCAATCGAGCCCAGCTGCACTTCGATCAGTTCGCGCAGGCCGTTGAGCTCGAAGCGCATGGCTTCCAGCGCCTGCTGGCCGGCAGCGGCCGGTGCCGGGGCAACCGGTGCATCCATGGCGGCGGCCAGGGTTTCGGCGGCGCTGCGACGCGGCTTCTCGGTGCCGTACATTTGACGGTCGCCGCGCACGCTATCGCTGGCGCGGGTCGGAGCCGACAGGTCAGCCTTGGCCTGGGCGATCTTCGCCTGGGTCTTGCGCAGCTCGGCTTCCAGCGCCGGGTTCGGCTTGCTGGCTGCCACCGGGGCCTGGTAATCCAGCGCCGCGGTCAGCTCTACGCCACCTGCGACACGGCGATTGCCGATGATCGAGGCGTCCGGGCCCAGCTCGTCACGGACCAGTTTCATGGCCTGACGCATATCAGCGGCGAAGAAGCGTTTTACCTGCATGGCCTGCGACCTCAATCAATTCTGCCCAACAGTGGCAACGATCGTGACTTGTTTGTTGTCGGGGATTTCCTGGTAAGCCAGCACGTTCATGGTGGGAACCGCCATCCGGGCGAATCGCGACATCATCGCGCGGATGGGACCTGCCACCAGCAGAATCGCCGGCTTGCCGAGCATCTCCTGACGCTGCGCCGCTTCAACCATCGAGCGTTGCAGCTTTTCGGCCATTCCGGGTTCCAGCAACATGCCTTCTTCGGAGCCCTGTCCGGCCTTCTGAAGACTATTGAGCAATATCTGTTCCAACCTGGGTTCCAGAGTGATCACAGGCAGCTCCGGCTCTAGTCCCACAATGGTTTGCACGATTGCGCGGGACAGCGCGACACGAACCGCTGCCACCATCGCGGCGGGATCTTGACTCTTCACCGCCACGTTGGCGATGGCTTCCGCGATGGTACGGATGTCACGTACCGGCACCTGTTCCTGCAGCAACGCCTGAAGGACCTTGAGCAGCGTCGACAGGGAAATCATCCCCGGCACCAGCTCTTCGGCAAGCTTGGGCGAAGTCTTGGCCAGCAGTTGCATCAGTTGCTGGACTTCCTCGTGACCCAGCAACTCGTGGGCATGCTTGTGCAGCACCTGGTTGAGGTGGGTGGCGACCACGGTGCTGGCATCGACCACGGTGTAGCCCAGCGATTGCGCCTGATCACGCTGCGAGGCCTCGATCCACACGGCCTCCAGGCCGAAGGCCGGGTCCTTGCCGGCGATGCCGTTGAGGGTGCCGAACACCTGGCCGGGGTTGATCGCCAGATCGCGGTCCGGGTAGATCTCGGCTTCCGCCACGCTGACGCCCATGAGCGTCAAACGATAGGCGTTGGGCAACAGGTCAAGGTTGTCGCGGATATGTACCGAAGGCATCAGGAAGCCGAGGTCCTGGGACAGCTTCTTGCGCACGCCCTTGATCCGCGCCAGCAGCTGTCCACCCTGGTTGCGGTCCACCAGCGGAATCAGGCGGTAGCCTACCTCCAGTCCGACCATGTCCACCGGGGTCACGTCGTCCCAGCCCAGCTCCTTGGTCTGCTCGGCGCGCTGTGCCGGCAGCAGTTCCTGCTGGGTCTGGGCTTCCTGCTCGGCCTTCTGGCTGGCCTGGCGCTGGCGGTGCCAGATCAGGTACGCGCCAGCAGCGGCCAGGCCACCCAGGCCCACGAAGGAGACGTGCGGCATGCCGGGGACCAGGCCCATGGCGATCAGGATGGCGGCAGAGATCGCCAGCGCCTTGGGCGAGGCGAACATCTGGCGATTGACCTGCTGGCCCATGTCCTCGGAGCTGGAGACACGGGTCACCATGATCGCGGCAGCGGTGGACAGCAGCAGCGAGGGCAGTTGCGCCACCAGGCCGTCACCGATGGTCAGCAGGGCGTAGACCTTGCCGGCGTCGCCGAAGCTCATCGAGTGCTGGATCATGCCGATGGCCACGCCACCGATGAGGTTGATGAAGAGGATCAGCAGGCCGGCGACGGCGTCACCGCGGACGAACTTGCTGGCACCATCCATCGAACCGTAGAAGTCGGCTTCCTGGGCCACTTCAGCGCGGCGCTTCTTGGCTTCCGCCTGCTCGATCAGGCCGGCGTTGAGGTCGGCGTCGATGGCCATCTGCTTGCCGGGCATGGCGTCGAGGGTGAAACGCGCGCTCACCTCGGAGATACGCCCGGCACCCTTGGTGACCACCACGAAGTTGATGATCATGAGGATCGCGAAAACCACGATACCGACGACGTAGTTGCCGCCGATCACCACCTCGCCGAATGCCTGGATCACCTTGCCCGCAGCCGCGTGGCCGTCGTGGCCGTGCAGCAGCACGACGCGGGTGGATGCGACGTTCAGCGCCAGGCGCAAAAGCGTGGCGACCAGCAGGATGGTCGGGAACACGGCGAAGTCCAGCGGGCGCAGGGCGTAAACGCTGACCAGCAGGACCACGATGGACAGGGCGATGTTGAAGGTGAACAGCACATCCAGCAGGAACGGCGGGATGGGCAGGGTCATCATCGCCAGCATGGCGAGCAACAGCAGCGGCACGCCGAGGTTGCCCCGGCTGAGCCCTACCAGATTGCTGCGAACAGTGCCGATCAGTTGCGTACGATCCACCCGAATTTCCCCTGCGCGTTGGTGACCGAGCCGGCCACCGGATCAAACTTTTGACGCCCAACCGGGCATCCGCACAGGGTTTTGCAGGAAGCGTTCCAACTTCTTCGAAACGCTTCAGGAACTGTCTTTCACCAGTTTGAAAGTACCGTCCTTGAAGCTGCCCGCCACCGCGCAGGTGGACTGGTTGGCGTCGCTACGCGCCTCGAATCGGTAGTGGCCGGACATCACGCCGTACTCGGTGTCGTCTTCGCTGCGGACGATCTCCACGCGGTCGATCACCAGCTCGCCATGACTGGCGCGCAAGGCATCCTCGGGCACCTCCTGGAACAGTACCGCCGCGCCCTCACCCAGCCTTGCCCGACCCTCGCGCTGGGGGCCTATGGCGTAGCGACCGGAGAGCTTCGAAGGATCGAGGCGCAACTGGTCCTGCGCAGTGGTCAGGTGGAACTGCGCGGTGAGCGTCGCCGGGTGGCCGCCCTCTCCCTGCACCGCCAGAGGCACGCCAACCACCAGCTGGTTGTCACCGCTGAGCTGGGCGACATACAGCGAGCCCCACCAGCGATCGGTCACCTGCGCTTCGTGCTGGGTGCCACAGACCTGCAGGCGGTACTGCGTCACCGGTGTATCGGGTGCGCAGGCGCCGCACAGTCCGACGCCCACCGCCATCGCCAGCATCCTGAAGTGTCTCGCTTCGCTCATCGCCCTTCTCCGCTCAGTGCCCCGGCGCACGAAGGCTGGCGCCCTCGCGTCGAAGGTTCGACCGGCAACTCCCGGCGAAAGGTTCCCCTGTCTTTAGGCCGGTCACCAGCTCCCGGAGGCACCGCCTCCGCCACTGGAACCACCGCCACCGGAGAACCCACCGCCCGAACTGCCGCCGGACGACCCGCTGGACGAACTGCCGCCGGAGCCCGAGCTGCCGCCCGCGCCGCCCTGCCCCGCCGCGAACACTACCAGCCCCGGCAGGCACATGAACGGCAGCACCAGCAGCCAGTTCAGCGGAGCCGCCGGAGCACCGGCGAAGAAACCGATCAGCAGGTACAGGCCGAGGAATATCGCCAGGCGCCAGTAGAAGGCCTTGTGCCCGGCCGGCGCCTTGGCGGTCTTGCGCCCTTTGCGCCCCTTGCGAGGTCCGCGCCAGACGTCGCGCATCATCGAGATCAGCAGCCACCAGAGGCCGATGACCATCAGCACCGCCAGCGGCGCAGCCAGCGCATAGACCCAGAGCAGGCCGCCGAAGCGCGGCGTCAGGAAACCGAGCAGGATGCAGTAGGCAATCAGCCCCAGCACGCCGTAGAACACCACCCGAGCCGTCCACAGCGCACCGAAGGTAGCGCCGCCGACCAGCAGGCAGATTGGCGTGACGGCAACCACTCCCAGGGCATCCTTGCCGCCGGACAATATGGCCACCAGCACGACCACCACCGCGCAAAACGCCAGTGCGCCGCGCCAGCCCATCCGCCGTGCGGCCAGCAGCACGCCACCCACGCCACCGGCCACAAAGGACGCCAGCAACAGCCAGGCTTCCAGCGGCAAGCGCAAGGGTTCGGAGGCGGGCTCCGGCAGCACCTCGCCATCGACCAGCAGGATCAGCGCATCCACCGCCGAATCGATACCGCCAGCGAAATCGCCCTCGCGGAAGGCCGGCGCCATGCGCTCGCGGATGATGCGCCCGGCCAGCACGTCGGGAATTGCGCCTTCCAGGCCATAGCCGACCTCGATGCGCATCAGGTGATCGTCCTTCGCCACCACCAGCAGCACACCGTCGTCCACGCCCTTGCGGCCGAGCTTCCAGAGGTCGAACAGCTTGTTGGAGAAGGCCTCAATGCCCATCTTGCCCACCGTCGGCAGCATCACCACGGCGATCTGCGCACCACGCCGGTCCTCCAGAGCCTTGAGCTTGTCGATCAGGCGCGCCTTGGCGGCGGGGTCGAGGGTGCCAGTGACGTCCACCACACGCTCGCTCAGCGGCAGCAGCACGCCACCATCGGCGGGCGCGTCGGCCCAGACGGGCTGGACGCAGGTGAAGAGGCAGAGCAAGAGCCAGAACGCGAAGCGCAGGCCGGCGAAGGAATCCCGAAGCATGAAACGTTTCCTTGGCTGAACAGGCCGCCCGGAGCCTTCGACGCCGGACGCAGGCCGACCATCCTACTGCACGGGCGGAGCCTGCGGGTCACTCGTCCCGGCGCAGGTCCGGCGGGATCGGCAGGTCCAGCCGGAATATCGCCCCACAGTCCTACGCAGCTTTCGCGTCTCAACCCTCCCAGTATCTCCAACTGAAATCCCGATTAGCACAGCAACCTCGGCCACTTCCGACAGCCGCGCCCATATCACCATTGATAGCGTTCTGGGCTCCGCCTGCATTCCCCGGAGTAGGGAAATCAGCGCACTGCTCAATCAGGAGAACGGTATGACTCACACACCAAGCCCCCGCATTTATTACACCAACGAGACAACCGAAGCATTGTTGCGCAAGCTGGATGAGTTGCCTTTTTCAGAGGAGCAACTCGCTTCTTTCCATCCAGCGGAACTCGAAACGATACGCCAGAGCCAATCGCGGCTGCTCACGCATCCGGCGGCAGGTATTCGCCGGCTTGCCACCGAAGGTAGCCAGAGCCGACTGGGTGGAAGAATCGTCAGAGGGAGTTCGCCAGTGAACTTCACGCTTGCCGATGGCGAAAAAGTCTCTGCCGCCATCATCGGGGACCTGGTCGAATATCCGGATGGAAGCATTGCCCATATCGTGACAGGCGCAGGCCAGAGCTATTCCAACCTTGCCCTGGTTGGCAGCCTGCTGGACAACGGCGACGAAATCGTCAACACCCCGCAAGGCTGCGCCGTCCTTGTCCTCCGCAAGGGGCACACCTGGCCCGGCGACTTCCTTCCAGGCTCGGAAGCTCAGCGATGAGCCGCCCGGAAATCTATGGGCGCGGTCAGGCCCTGGACGGTGACAAGACAACCTCGGGCGCGACCCTGATCAGCACCTTGACGTACTCCGCGACGAGCCTCTCCCGAGGCATCGTCCGAATGGGAGACCCAACCACCACCTGCCCCAGATGTGGCCGGGAAGGAGTCGTCGCCGAAGGCGACCCCAGGAACAAATGGGACGGTGCACTCTGTGCTGTGGACGGCAATATCGTCAGTTGCGGCTGTCCACATGGGAGCAATCGAATCATCGCTCCGCTGGGGCCATTGTCTTCAACCAATCCAACTATACAACCCAAAACCTTGGCAGAGGCATTAAAGCCCACCCCAAAATCAAAGCTTAAAATCAGAATAACTCGACCGTATTCCGAGGAATTAATATCCAATAAGGATTATGCACTGGAAGTAAATGGAAAAATATTTTCAGGAAGGACAGATAGCTCTGGAAATATAGTGTGCGATACGGAGGAAAAATCGGGAGTAGCGAACTTAAAGGTGTATCCCTTTGGAAGCGAAAACAACCCTTGGGTTTGGAATATAGATATAGGCAAGCAAGCTCCCAGCGAAGAAATCAAAGGACAACAATCAAGATTAAAAAACCTCGGATTCTACGATGGTGAACTTGATGGAAAATCTGGCCCAAAAACACAATTCGCCAACAGATGCCTACTGCGCTCCTGCAAGCTACCAGATATCGCAAACCTATCAAATAAAGAATTATCCCACCTCAAGAAAAAGCATGATTTTTAAAAGGAAAATCACATGCGGTATGGAAATTTCAATCTTCAGCGCGGTGACCATGATGGGAATATCCAGCAAGGAACTCCTCCTCGGTGGGGCGCAGTAAACAACCCTCCACAGCCCCAAACCAACGCCGAAACCAGCAGCACATCTGCCAGTAGCACCACAACGCTCACTATTCCGGAACACGTTCGTTCTCTTCAGGAAGACCTAAGATCCCTTGGTTTTTTTATAGTTGAAACTCCTGATGGAGATTTTGGAAGAACTACAGAATGGGCTGTTCGCGAATTTCAGATCTATGCAAAGATGGGTCAAGTCGCAAGAGTGCGAAATGATAGAGTTGGCCAACCCCTGCTCACAGCCTCTGGCTCTCCGCAAACTATAAACAACCAAGAAGTACACTACGATAGCTCAGCAGTATATGTTTGCGCGGCTGGACAATCACCGGCACCGACAGGAAGCACGCCACGGCCTGCTACCTACTACGTAGACTCCCTAGAGTCGGTCGCCAACCAAAGCATATACAGTGGAGCCGTTTGCGGCGCGCTGAACGCAGAAACCATAGTAGCGCTCGAATTCTGGCTGGAGAATAATTATAGATGCCCTGTAATCATTGAGGCGTGGAGCATTACGAGCAACACAAGAACAAATCTGGCCGCCAACGGGTGCAATCTATGGAAACATAATGCAATAACAAACACAGGCCCAAGAGTATATTTTAGAGACTTCTCCAATTATTACACATACCCGCCAAGCAGGCCGCAGACTGAATATCACACGCTAGGTTATTACGAAGCACAATCATTTGGAGGGCCTTCCTCATCATCCAATCACAGCTGGTCTCCCGAGTCGGAAATGTCCATCTCGAACTTAACCGGATCAAACCTCACACCAGAAAATATAAATACAGCGCAAATATCGACATATAGAGTTATTCGCGGCTCTGCCCAGGCTGAATGTTATGGAAAATTCGATGTAATAAACTGTTGGGATAACGCTCTACTTTCCACTGGACCATGTCATTGGACGGCAGGGATTTTTGACAACAACCAGTACTCCAATGGAGAACTCCCAGCCTTTCTATCCTACTTCAGAGACAGAACCCCCCAAAACTATGATAGTGCATTTGGACATTTTGGCCTATTCCCACTCACAGCTTGGGGAAGCGCTAACTTATACTCTTCTGAAACAAGGACGTATTCGACATGGATCAAATTGAGCAACTCTAATTTCTTATCATCTCAACAACCTCATCAGGACTCAGAGTTCACGCCACTATCTCGAAATAGAGAAGAAGCTCATTATCTAAAAACCTGGCATTGGTTCTTCCGCTTCTCCATGGCCAGCCGAACCATAACAAACTATAGGCACGCAATGTGGGGAATGGCAAAAAGGAGAATCAGCGACATCCGTTCAAAGAGCATATCATTCCAAGTAAACAACACCACTATAAATTCCACAATCGGCCAAATATATACATCTGAACGAGCTACTGCCATCCTTCTGCGATGGCACATATACAGACCTAGCCATGTAGTTAGGGACCAGAGCCAGCGTATTACTGCAGCAATCCAATCAGCAATAAATAGCAACTCCAACTTAACTTGGACTGAGCCTATAGCTGACTGGACTGATGCACATGAGACAGCCCTAACCACGCACCTACTAAACGCAGCTACAGTCGTGAATAACTCTGCGACCACTGCCGCAGACTATGGTTCCGGCACTCCCCCAGGGCAACCCCGCACGGGTAGAAATACATTTTCTCTTGAGAACTAATAATGAAAATTTCTTCCTCATTAATTATAGCAATACTTTCCACACATGCCTATGCAGAACAGGCAACCCCATGCACTCAAGAATCCACAACAAAGTACTTTATAAGCAATTGGAAAAGCCCAGACAACTCAATCGACACTTTGACAAGAATAAACACAACAACAGGAGAGCTATCAGTTTCAGAAGGGCTACTAATTTACTCAGGCGATTTAAATCTTGATGGCAACAATGATGCAATATTCAAATCTTACGAAGGAGTGGGATCAAGCAAAGATAACACCTTTGATATACTTATAAGGTGCCGAGGATATTACGTATTTGCTGGCGGAGACTATTATGCAGAAATGGAAGTATCGAGCCAATCAAAAAATAACTATAAAAAAATTATAGCCAAATCCTACAAAAGGGACAGCAGAGATCAAATAGTCTACAACGGAAAAGAAGCAGCACTAACTAGAGAAACGCTCTCCTTCAGCCAGAAAGAGATGAAATACACCACAAATACATCATCAAAGAAACCATAACCCCAACTTCACCAAGGCGTTGAACAATCGCTTTTAGCAACAACAAGCAATGCAGGCACCCAATGATTTCAGGCGGCTAAAATAACCATCTATGAATTCTGAGTGCACCATCTGGTCTACCAACCCGAGGTCGTGCACTCAATGTCTGCAACCTCCAGTCCGCAAATTTATTCGTCGCGTCGCAAATCCGGCGGGATCGGCAGGTTCGGCATCGGTCCCGGACGCTTGCCCTTGCCCGCGCGGTACTGCTTGAGCTGGTAGACGTAGGCCAGCACCTGGGCCACGGCGAGGTAGAGGCCGGCGGGAATCTCGTGGTCGAGTTCGGTGGAGTAGTAAACCGCCCGCGCCAGCGCCGGCGACTCGAGCACCGTGACCTTGTGCTCCTGGGCGATCTCGCGAATCTTCAGCGCCATGAAGTCGTTGCCCTTGGCCAGCAGTCTGGGCGCCCCGCCCTTCTCCGCGTCGTATTTCAGGGCCACGGCGAAGTGCGTCGGGTTGGTGATGATGACGTCGGCTTCGGGCACCGCCTGCATCATCCGCCGGTTGGCCATCTCGCGCTGCATCTGGCGGACCTTGGCCTTGACCTCCGGCTTGCCCTCGGAGTCCTTGTACTCGTCCTTGACCTCCTGCTTGGTCATCATCAGCTTCTTGCGGTTGTCCCAGAGCTGGAAGGGCACGTCCGCGGCGGCGATGAAGATGATGCTGCAGGCCAGCCAGAAGGCGCTCCAGCCGACAATCCGGGCGCTGTGCACCATCGCCTGTTCCAGCGGCTCGTGGGAGATGGCCAGCAGGTCGTCCTGGTCGGACTTGAGCACCAGGACCGCCACGATCAGCACCAGCACGAACTTGGCCAGGGCCTTCAGCAACTCGGTCAGCGAGCGCAGCGAGAACATGCGCTTGAGCCCGGCCAGCGGGTTCATCCGGCTGAACTTGGGCGCCAGCGCCTCGGCGGAGAACAGCCAGCCGCCCAGCGCAACCGGACCGACCAGCGCCGCGATCAGCAGCACCGCGAGGATCGGCCAGATCGCATCGGCGCCGATCTTGCCGCCGGCGATCAGCAGGTTGAGCATGCTCTCGCTGTTCATCACCGTGGCGCGGTCCAGCTCGAAACTGCCGCGCATCAGGCGCATCAGCGCATCGGCCAGGCTGGCGCCGAACATCAGCAAGGCCCCGGCGCCGGCCAGGAGCACGGCCAGGGTATTAAGCTCCTTGGACCGAGGGAGCTGGCCCTTCTCGCGCGCGTCGCGGCGCCGTTTCTCGGTAGGTTCCTCTGTCTTGTCTTCGCTACTGTCGTTCTCGGCCATCAGCGGGCCCCCACGAGTTCGCGAAGCAGGCGCAGGCCCTCACTGGCCAGCGCCTGGTACTGGGTGAGAATCTCGGCACTGCCAATCCAGACAATGACGAAGCCCATGATCAGGGTGAGCGGGAAACCGATCGAGAAGATGTTCAGCTGCGGCGCCGCGCGGGTCATCGCGCCAAACGCCAGGTTGACCACCAGCAGCGCGGTAATCGCCGGCAAGGCGATCATCAGGCCTGCGCCCAGGACCCAGCCGAGCTTGCCGGCCACCGTGATGAAGTGGTTGCTCGACAGCCCCTCGCCCACCGGCAGTGTGGTGAAGCTTTCCGCCAGCACCTCGAAGACCACCAGGTGGCCGTTCATGGAGAGGAACAGCAGGGTCACCAGCATGGTGAAGAACTGCCCCAGCACCGGTACCGAGATGCCGTTGGTGGGATCGACCATGGACGCGAAGCCCAGGCCCATCTGCATCGAGATGATCTGCCCGGAAATGACGAAGGCGTGGAACATCAGCTGCAGGACAAAGCCGAGCATGGCGCCGACGAGGATTTCCTGGGCGATGTAGACCATCGCCTTGAGGCTCAGCGCATCCACCTGCGGCATCGGTGGCAGGTTGGGCGTCAGCGCTACCGCGATGGCCACGGCCAGGTACAGGCGCACGCGGGTCGGCACCAGTTGGGTGCCGATGATCGGCATCACCATCAACATCGCGGCGATGCGGAACAGCGGGAACAGGAAGGCCCCGATCCAGCCGCCGATCTGCGCGTTGCTGAGCTCGAGCATCAGCCGATCAGCGTCGGGATGCTGGTGATCAGCGACTGGGTGTATTCCATCAGTTGCCGCAGCAGCCAGGGTCCCAGCACGATGAGGGTGAGCAGCACCACCAGCAGGCGCGGCAGGAAGCTCAGGGTCTGCTCGTTGATCTGCGTGGCGGCCTGGAACATCGCCACGATCAGGCCCACCAGCAGGCTGGGCAGCACCAGGATGCCGACCATCACGGCGGTCAGCCAGAGCGCTTCACGGAACAGGTCGACGGCGACTTCGGGGGTCATGGCTGCTCCTGTCGTTCAGCAGAGGGGTTCATCGCTAGACCGTCCCGAAACTGCCGGCGAGCGTGCCGATGATCAATGCCCAGCCGTCCACCAGGACGAACAGCATGATCTTGAACGGCAACGAGATGATCAGCGGCGAGAGCATCATCATGCCCATCGCCATCAGGACGCTGGACACCACCAGGTCGATGATCAGGAACGGAATGAAGATCATGAAACCGATCTGGAACGCCGTCTTCAACTCCGAAGTGACGAACGCCGGCACCAGGATGGTCAGGGGCGTGGCGTCGGCGCTGGCGATGTCGGTGCGCTTGGACAGCCGCACGAACAGCTCCAGGTCCGATTGCCGGGTCTGCGCCAGCATGAAGGCCTTGAGCGGCACTTCCGCGCGAGTAAGTGCTTCCTGCGCGGGGATCTGCTCGCTCAGGTAAGGCTGCAGCGCAGTCGTGTTGATCTTGTCGAACACCGGCGCCATGACGAACAGGGTGAGGAACATGGCGAGGCCGATCAGCACCTGGTTCGACGGCGTGCTCTGCAGGCCCAGCGCCTGGCGCAGGATGGAGAAGACGATGATGATCCGGGTGAAGCTGGTCATCAGCATGACGAACGCCGGGATGAAACTCAGCGCGGTCATGATCAGCAGGATCTGCAGGCTGACCGAGTATTCCTGCTGCCCCTGCGGGTTGGTGGTCACGGTGATCGCCGTCAGCTGCGTCGGATCGGCGGCGAAGGCCTGCGGCGCCATCAGCGCCAGCAGGCCCAGGAGCAGCGGCGCGACTGCCTTGAGCGCACCGATCAGAGCGGAGAGGTTCGGCGAACGGGTCACTGCGGGCGGCCCTTGTCCTTGTTCAGCAATTCCAGCAGGCGCTGGGCGAATTCCGGCTGCGCCGGTTCCGATTCGGCAGCATGCACTGGCTGGCGCATGACGTGCAGCGGGGTGATGCGTCCGGGCGTCAGGCCCAGCAGCACCTGCTCCTCGCCCACCTGCACCAGCACCAGCCGATCACGCGGGCCGAGGGACTGGCTGGAAATCAGGCGGATCGCCTGGTTGCCGCGCGGCACGACCTGCTGCACGCGACGCACCAGCCAGGCCAGCAGGAAGATCAGCCCGACCACCAGCACCAGGCCCAGCAGCAACTGCATCAGTTGCGCGCCGGCGCTGCCGGTGATGATGCTCGGCGTGGAACTGGCGTGGACGATGGCCGGATTGGATGCCGGTGCCTTGGCCTCCTCTCCCAGGGCGAAGAGCGACAGCCCCAGCAGCGGGAGGGCGCCTACGCTGGAGAGCAGACGGGGATTCGCAAGCAGGCGGCCCATGTCAGCGCAGCTTCTTGATGCGTTCGCTGGGGCTGATCACGTCGGTGAGGCGGATGCCGAACTTCTCGTTCACCACCACCACTTCGCCATGAGCGATCAGGGTGCCGTTGACCAGCACGTCCAGCGGCTCGCCGGCCAGGCGATCGAGTTCGATTACCGAGCCCTGGTTGAGCTGCAGCAGGTTGCGGATGTTGATGTCGGTATGGCCGACCTCCATGGAAATGGTCACCGGAATATCCAGGATCACATCCAGGTTGGGGCCTTCCAGCCCGGCGATCATCGGCGTCTTGGGCGCCATGCCGAACTCTTCCATCGGTGCGCGCGGTGCGGCGGGCACGGCCGGAGCCGCAGCGCCGGCCATCATCGCGTCGATGTCGTCCTGGTTGGCATCACCGGATTCGGAGAGGGCCGCAGCCCACTCATCAGCCAGCGCCTGTTCTTCGGGAGTCACGTTTTCTTCGTCAGACATGGTGGGTCCTCGTGGGATCCGCTCAGCGCAAGCGCTCGAGGGGATCGAGAATCTGCAAGGCCAGGTTGCCCTTGTGCGAACCCAGCTTGACCTTGAAGGAAGGCACGCCGTTGGCGCGCATGATCATGTATTCGGGCAGCTCCACCGGGATCACGTCGCCCGGCTGCATGTGCAGGATGTCGCGCAGCTTGAGCTGGCGGCGCACGACGGTGGCCCCCAGCGGCACGCTGACGTCGAGGATGTCTTCGCGCAGGGCATTGATCCAGCGCTCGTCCTGATCGTCCACGTCGGACTGGAAGCCGGCATCGAGCATCTCGCGGATCGGCTCGATCATCGCGTACGGCAAGGTGATGTGCAGGTCGCCGCCGCCGCCGTCCAGCTCGATGTGGAAGGTGGAGACCACCACCACTTCGCTAGGGCTGACGATGTTGGCCATCGCCGGGTTCACCTCAGAGTTCACGTACTCGAAGTTGATCGGCATCACCGCATGCCAGGCCTCGGCGAGATCGACGAAGGCCTGCTCGATGACCATGCGCACCACCCGCAGCTCGGTGGGGGTGAACTCGCGGCCCTCGATCTTGGCGTGACGACCGTCACCGCCGAAGAAATTGTCCACCAGCTTGAACACCAGCTTGGCGTCGAGGATGAACAGCGCGGTACCGCGCAGCGGCTTCATCTTCACCAGGTTGAGGCTGGTGGGTACGTACAGCGAGTGCACGTACTCGCCGAACTTCATCACCTGCACGCCGCCCACGGCGACATCCGCCGAGCGGCGCAGCAGGTTGAACATGCTGATGCGGGTATAACGGGCGAATCGCTCGTTGATCATCTCCAGGGTCGGCATGCGACCCCGGACGATACGGTCCTGACTGGTCAGGTCGTAGGACTTGATCGCCCCCGGCTCGACGTCGGACTCGGTTTCCACCAGGCCGTCGTCGACGCCGTGCAACAGCGCGTCGATCTCGTCCTGGGAAAGTAGATCCTGCATGGCCATGGCGGGTACCTACTGCAATACGAAGTTGGTGAAAAGCACTTGCTCCACGGTCAACTGACCGGTCGCCTTCTTCGCCAGTTCCTGAAGACTGGACGTGGCCTGCTGACGAAGCATCTCCTTGCCGACCGGAGTCACCAGATTGTCGAAATTCTGGCTGGAGAACAGCATCACCAGCTGGTTGCGCACCAGCGGCATCTGCTCGCGCAGGGCATCCATCTGCGCCTGGTCGCGGCCCATCAGGGCAACGGCTACCTGAAGATAGCGCTGGCGGCCGTTCTGGTTGAAGTTGACCACGAAGGACGGCGCGAGAATCTCGTAGACCGCCTGCTTCTTCGTCGGCTCGGCGTGTTCCGCGGCCTTGGCTTGGGCTTCGTCGGGCTTGGCGCTCTTGTGCAGGAAGAACCAGGTACCGCCCACCGACGCACCCACCGCCAGCAGGAAAGCCAGCACGATGATGATGATGAGCTTCAGCTTGCCCTTGCCGGGCGCCTGGCCATCGGGGAGAGAAGGCGTCTGTTCTTTCTTGGCCATGCCAATAATCCGTCACTTTTGCGGCGCGAAGCGCTGATACCGGGGTAGCAGCAAGGGCTGTGCCAGTTTGGAAGAGTCCTACTGGCGACGCCGCGGATATTACAGGCTAGACGGAGGATGTCACGGGGAGCGAAGAGAAATTTCAGTCGATGCCAGCTAATCGGGGTATGGGGCGTAAAACGCTGTCCGTTCTACGCCCCATGAAGCCCGCGGGGATCACGCGTAGTAATCCACCAATCCCCTGCCCTGCGCCGCCGTCTGCGGGCGGATCTCGGACACGCCACTGAGCATCGGCTCATCGTCACCGCTGCCACTACCCGCCACGCTCCGCGAGCTGCCACGGCCGTCGCCCTGCTGCTGTTGCTGCCAGCCACGGGCGGACTGGTCGGAAACGTTCACGTCCAGCTGCATGCCCTGCTGGTTGAACATCTCGCGCAGACGGTGCTGCTGGCTGTCCAGCGCTTCGCGGACGTTGGCGTTGGCGCTGACGAAGTTCACCTGGGTCTGGTCGCCGGTCATGTGGATGCGCACTTCCAGGCGGCCGAGGTTGGCCGGGTCCATCTGGATCTCGGCCGACTTGAGATTCTGCGAGGACATCCACATCACCCGGTCCACCACCTGATCAGTCCAGCCGTTCTGCTGCACGGACACCGCCTGCCCCGGCACCAGCGGGTTCACCGGGCGACTGGTCATGGCCTGCGGCGTGTTCAGCGCCTGCGTCAGCGACTCCAGGCGTGCGGCAAAGGCCTCGTTGCGCGGCATCTCCGGCTTGGCGTCGGTCTGCACGTCCGCCAGTTGCTGGGTGAGGTCGGCGCCATCTTTCAATGCGCCTTCAGCGAGCTTGGTTTCGGAGCCCTTGGCCGTCGAGTCCGAGGTCAGTGCAGCGAGGGCGGCGGACAGATCGTTCTTGCCGCTGGCATCCAGTGACTTGTCCCCCGCCTTGGCGCCGAGATGACCGGTGAGCTGGGTCTGCTGCGCCTGCTGGGCCTGGTCGTCGGCGCCCACGGCGAGCGTCAGGTTCACCCCCGGAATCTCGTTGAGCTTCTGCAGATCGCCATCGCTGCTGGCATCGGTGAGCGGACTGGTGCCGGTGCTGACCACCAGCGGCGGCGCTTCGGGCTCCGGCAGTTGGCCGGTCATGCCGAGCATCAGCAGCGGGTCGAGGGTCGCGTCGGGACTGGTCTGGGTATCCGTTACCTTCTCGTCCGCCTTGCTGGCGCCATCGGCCGGCAAGGCCTTGCCGTCCTCGGCAACCTTTGGCTGGTCAGCGGCAGCCGGCGCGGTGGAGTCCTTGCTCGCGGTGTCCTTGTCGGCACTGTCCCGCGGCTTGTCGTTCTTCGCCTTTACCGGTTTGTCGGCGCGCTCGCTGGCGGCTGGCCGCTGCTCCTTGGCGTAGACGTCCGCAAAGCTGGAACCCTTGTCGCTGCTGCTGTTCGACGAACTTTGCGCAGACTTGGAGAGCGCCGCCTTGGGCCGGGTGTCAGGCGTCGACGTCAATAAAATATCCGGGGCGACAGCCATCGGAGTTCTCCGTTGATGTGAATATCCAACACGGAGATAGCAAGGCGCGGGCCAACTCGGAAAAGGTCAGGGGCGACCGGGCAACAGCAGGGTGCGGACGATGGAGAATTCGTGCTCGACCTTGCCGATCAGGCCTTGCGCGCCGGCCAGGTCGTTCTGCCGCGCGGCCTCCTCGAGTCGCTTGCACAGGCTGCTCAGTACTGAGGCGCCCATGTTGCCGCAACTGCCCTTGAAGCTGTGCGCGGCGTGGCGCAGGGCCGGCGCATCGCTGGCGGCGGATGCCTCGCGGATGCTACGCAGGCGCTCCTCGGAGTCGCTGAGGAAGGTTTCCACCAGGAGCGGATACTCGTCTTCCATGATCGACAGCAAATTGCTCAGCACGGCGCCATCGAGATGCGGCTCGGACATTGGGCACTCCCTGAAAGACGGCTCGCCACCCTGCGGGGGACAAGAAGGCCCCGATTATGCCTGAGCCGACCAGAAGAACTCCACGGAGACCGCCTTGCCGTCGGCCGACCACTGACAGCGGTCCGATAGCTGCCGAACCAGCGTCAGGCCGCGCCCGCAGAGGCTGCCGGCGGCCCGCTGCGAAGCCAGCACCGCGCCCACGTCGAAACCGTCGCCGCTGTCCTCCACCCGCACCAGCAGGCGCCCGCCATCGCCGTGGGGGGCGAGATCAAGATGGAAGCGCACGAAGCCGTCGCGCAGGCTGATCAGGCGCTTGCTGCGCTCCTGGTAATAGCGGGCGAAGCCGGCGGCATCGCACTTGAGCGAGGAGTCCAGGCCCATCACACCGTGCTCCAGGGCGTTGGAGTACAGCTCGGCGAGCACGGTGTAGAGCGCACCGCCGCGCGGGCGCAGGTCTTGCACTTCCATCAGCAGTTGCAACAGGAAGGGCAGCGGATTGAAGTTGCGCAGCGTCGGCGCGCGGAATTCGAAGCTGGCGGACCAGTCCAGCGGGCTGCTCAGTCCGTTGTCGGAGAAAGCCAGCGGCGGGCGCTGCAGCGAGTCCTCGGGGACCAGTGCGATCTCCAGCATGCTGACGTCGTCCTGGGCCTCGCCGCGAAAACGCGCCACCGCCGCCTGGATGCCGTCGAACAGGCGCGACGGCACGAGGCCCTCACCGAACACCTGGTGCAGGCGCTCCTCGCCGAAGGCCTCGCCCGTGGCATTGCGCGCTTCCAGCACGCCATCGGAGAAGAGGAACACACGGTCGCCCTCCTCCATCGCGTAGACCTCGACATGGTCGCTGAAGGCCGAAGGGTCGAGAATGCCCAGCGGCAGATGCCGCGACACCAGCGGCTGCAGTTCGCCGCTGTCGTGGCGGTGCAGGTAGCCGTTGGGCAGGCCGCCGTTCCACACCTCCACCAGGCCGCGCTGGAAACTCAGGTTGAGCACCGCCGCGCAGCAGAACACGCCCACCGGGAGAATGCGTTTGAGCTTGGCGTTCATCTCGCGAAGGATGTCCGCCATCGGGTAGCCCTTGGCGGTCATGCCGTAGAACACCTCGGCCAGCGGCATGGCGCCGATGGCTGCCGGCAAGCCATGGCCGGTGAAATCGCCGAGCAGCACGTGCATGCCGCCGGAGGGCTTGAACGCCGCCAGCAGCAGGTCGCCGTTGAACAGCGCGAAGGGTGATTGCAGGTAGCGAATGTTCGCCGCGTTCAGGCAACCCGAATGCGCCACCTTGTCGAACACCGCCTTGGCCACCCGCTGCTCGTTGAGCAGGTGCTCGTTGTGCCGGGCGATCAGGTCGCGTTGCTCCAGCACCATCCGCTGCAGGTGATGCAGGCGGCCCATGGCGCGGATCTTGGCCTCGAGGATGACGCGGTTGTAGGGCTTGGAAAGGAAGTCATCGCCGCCCGCCTCCAGGCTCTGCACCAGCGCCTCGGGCTCGCTCAGCGACGTGAGGAAGATGATCGGCACCAGCTCCTCGCCAGCCTGCCGGCGAATCCGCCGCGCCGCCTCGAAGCCGTCCATCACCGGCATCAGCGCATCCATCAGCACCAGCTGCGGGCGCTCCTGGGCGAACAGCGCGAGCGCTTCCAGCCCGTTGCCGGCGGTGATCACACGATGGCCCTGGCGGCTGACGATGGTCGACAGCAACAGGCGATCGGCGGCGTTGTCGTCGGCGATCAGGACGGTGAGGAGTTCGGACATGGCCGTTGCCACTGCAGAGCGAGCCGCGTCAGCTGATCTTGAACAGCTGCTCGAAGTTCGAGATGGACAGCACCTTGCGCACGTCCGGATTGCAGTGCGCCAGGCTGATCTGCGCGCTCTCGCCGCCGGCGTGGTCGCGCAGCAGCAGGAGCATGCCCAGCGCCGAGCTGTCGAGGTAGGTGGCACCCTTCAGGTCCACCACATAGCGCTTGGGCGTGGTCTCTACGCGTTCGTAGGCGTTGCGGAATTCCTGGTGCGCGCCGAAATCGAAACGTCCCTGGACCACGATGGTGAGCTCCTGCCCGTCAGCGGAGGGAACGGAAGTGATGGCCATGGGATTCTCCTTATCGATCGATGGTCGCGCACGAGCTTGAAGATGTAGCAGCTAGCGGGGACAGCGGCAACCTCGGCGAACGATGGGAAACCGCCTCGCCAGACCGGTCGAACGGTACCCCGGCAGGTCGATTAATGGACCGCCGGTCGCCACAGGCGCGGCGAATGCCTTTACCCTTTTACGCGTGCGACGCAGAGCGAAGGCTCGCAAGAGGCCTTGGAAGGGTCGCACCCGCAAGAAGGGGGGAGCATGTACAAGTCCATTCTCATCGCGGCCTGCGTGTTGTGCGCGGCGCCGTACGCAGGTGCCCAGGTGATGCAGCGCGAGCTGGGCGATTTCGAACTCAAGTTCGCCAACTCGCCAACGCGCAGCATGGCCCAGGGGCTGGTCCAGCCGGGCCAGGCCAACAGCGCCCAGGGCGGCCTCGACATAACCCACGACAGTGGCTGGTACGTGGGCAGCTGGACCTCGAACATCGAGCAGGAAAAGCCGCTGGAGATCGACAGCTACGCCGGCTTCAAGCACCCGCTGGGCGACGGCAAGCTGGGCTACGAAGTGGGCACCCTGCGCTACACCCGGCCGGAACAGCCCGACTACGACAGCCAGGCCCTGTACGGCGGCCTCTCGGTATTCGGCAGCCGTCTCGGCGCGGCCTACAGCGCCCAGGCCGGGCGCAGCACCACCACGCTGTTCACCGACCTGGGCGTGCAGCCTGACCTCGGCTTTGACGTGACCTTCAAGTATTCCACCTACAACCTCGCCTCCCCCGTGAGTCTGAACAGCGGTGGCAGCGTCAGCGAATTCGGCGACTGGTCAGTGAACTTCAGCCGCCCCTGGAACGGCATTGATCTGAACTTCTCCTACAGCGGCAGCAGCCTGACCGGCGGCGACTGCAGCGCCTACTCCGGGCACAATGCCTATTGCGACTCGGCGTTCATGTTCAAGGCCTCACGACCGTTCTTCTGAGACGCCAGCCCCTCACCCCAGCCCTCTCCCAGGGGGGGAAAGGGCTGGGGTGAGGGCGAGACCTCGCGCGGAAAGCTCCCGGCGCCGAGAAAGTCAATTTCATTCAAGATCGACGCTGTACCAGGGACTACTCTGCCTATCACCTCTCCGCGCCCGCAGGCCTGACCCAATGCTGCACCGAGTGAACTGCACCGCCGCCGCACTGCCCGGCCTGCGCATCGTCGAGATACTCACGCAGCGCAGCTTCCCGCGCCACGCCCATGACGAGTACGGCATCGGCGTGATGCTCGAAGGCGGGCACAGCTCCTGGAGTGGCCGCGGACAGATCGAGGCCGGGCCCTGCGACATCATCACCGTGAACCCCAATGAACTGCACGACGGCATTCCCCTGCGCGGTGCGCCGCGGCGCTGGTGGATGCTCTACGTGGAGCCGGCACTGTTGGCAGAACTGGCCGGCGGGGAAATGGCCCGACGCGAGTTCACCATACCCGCCCTCGCCGACCGACAACTCGCCCAGCGCATTGCCAGCCTGCTGCAACATCTGCCGGGCGCCTGTGCGGAGGAAGCCAGCGAAGGCGTGCTCGACCTGTTCGGCGAACTACTCGACCAGCGCCTCGACACAAGCGTGGCGACCCTGCCGTCCCGCAGCGTGGCACGCATGCTCGAACGGATTCACGACGACCCGCGCAATGCCCCCGCGCTGGTGGAGCTGGCCGGCATTGCCGGGCTGACCCCCTTCGCGGCGCTGCGTCGCTTCCGCCGCGAACTGGGCACTACGCCCCACGCCTACCTCCTGCAGTACCGCGTAAGACAGGCCCACAAGGCCATCGGCGAAGGCCGCACGCTAGCCGACGCCGCTCTGCTCGCCGGCTTCGCCGACCAGTCGCACATGACCCGCGCCTTCGCCCGCCAGCTCGGGCTGACACCGGGGCAATGGCGCTCATCGTTCAGGCAGCCGCCAACGCCCTGATCGCCCCGGTCTCACGGCCTCACTTCTTCCACACAGGAAACCCACGGGAATGAACGCAGAATTCCTGCTGACGGCGTTCGTCGTCGTTTTGCTGCCCGGCACCGGCGTGCTCTACACCCTGGCCGTCGGCCTCGGCCTGGGCGCCCGCGCCGCCACCCTCGCGGCGCTGGGCTGCACGCTGGGCATGCTCCCGCAATTGCTGGCCGCCACCTTCGGCCTGTCGCTGATCCTGCAGGCCAGCGCGGCCAGCATCCAGCTCATCCGGCTGCTTGGCACCGCGTACCTGCTCTTCATCGCCTGGCAGGTGTTTCGCGGCAGCGGCGCCGTGGCGCTGGATTCGACCAGCAGCCCGCGCAGCACCCCGCAGCTGGTAGGCACCGGGCTCTGGCTGAACCTGCTCAACCCCAAGCTCGGGCTGTTCTTCCTGGCCTTCCTGCCGCAGTTCGTGCCGGCCGGCAGCGAGGACACGCAGGGGCTGTTCCTGATGCTGGGCCTGGTGTTCGCACTGATGACCTTCGTCGTGTTCATCGGCTACGGACTGCTGGCATCCTGGGTGCGCGATTATGTGATCGGGCGTCCGGCGGTGATGACGCTGATCCGCTGGAGCTTCACCCTCGCCTTCGTCGTGCTGGCGCTACGGCTGGCTGTCGAGGCGCTTCATCCCTGAATACCCACGCTAGCCGATCAGCCCCGCGCCCATGTTGATCGCCAGCCCCAGGATCGCGGTGTTGAACAGGAAGCCGATCACCGAGTGCGCCAGCACCACCTTGCGCATCGCACGCGAGGCGATTTCCACGTCGGAGGTCTGCACCGCCACGCTGAGGGTGAAGGAAAAGTAGAGGAAGTCCCAGTAGTCCGGATTCATCTCGCCCTCGGGGAAGCGCAGCGCTGGCTCCGCCGCATCGGCCGAGTAGAACTGCCGGGCGTAGTGCATGGTGAAGATGGTACCGATGAGGAACCACGAGCCCAGCACCGTGCTGGCGGTAAAGGCGTAGCGGACGATCTTCTCACTGCCGTTGGCGTGCCCGGCAGTTGCCAGCTCGACGACGATGGCGACCAGGCTGGCCACGGCGGCAACGGTGACCAGCACCAGTACCGCTTCGGCATTCTCGTCCTCGATCTCGGCCAGCCGGCGCACCTCTGCGGGTGCTGCGCGCAGGGCCAGCCAACCGATCAGTAGCACGTAGAGCCAGGCCATGCAGTTCCAGCCCAATAGCACACGGGTCATGGGCGCAAACGGGTAGCACGCCAGCCCCACCAGCGCCCCCATGACGACGGAGCTGATCAGTCGCGGATGCGCCTGCAACAGGGCTCGGTTCAGGCGCAGCATGCCATGCGGTCCAGCTCGGCGGCGGCCAGATGCGCCACGCTCAGGTCGCTGTCGGCGGCCATGCCATCGTCGAGGAACCAGGCGGCGGAGAGACCGGCGAAAGCCAGCACCCATTCCAGCAGGCGGCGCCGGTCGACGCGTGCGTGTTCGACGATCACGTCGAGCTGACGCAGGAAGCGCGTACGCTCGCGGGAGGTCGGCAGGTCCGGATTGCACAGCAGGTTGGCGTAGTCGAACAGGCGCTCGCCGAAGAGCCGCTTGGGGTCGATGGCCAGCCAGCCGCGCTCGCCGAAGTCGAGGACGTTGTCGTGGTGGACATCGCCGTGCAGCACGCGCCGGTCATGCTCGCTGGCCAGCAGCGCCTCGGCGGTTTCCAGGCAGCGCGGGAACAGGCCGCCGTAGCGCGTGGCTGCCGGTGCCAGATCGCGGAACCACTGGCGCAGGTCGAGCAGCTCCGGCGCCGGCGTATCGCGCGGCCAGTGCAAGCGGCGCACCGTGTCGCAGACGATGCGGCTGGCCTGGTCGTCCTCACCGTGGAGCGCCATGTGCATCAAGGAACGGCTGCCCTCGGCACGCTCCATCAGGATCGTGTCGCCATCGTAGGCAAAGACCTGCGCTGCGCCCTCGCCGCACCACCAGTTCATCACCAGCCCACCGCCCTGCTCATCGACATCCAGTGCGCGCTTGATCATCGCAGCCCGTCCCATCCAGCGGACCGGCAGCAGATGGCTGCTGGGAGTGATGATCGGCTCACCCTCGGGGACGAGCTGCCAGAGTTGCAGGACGCGCTGGAAATCCACAGGCACAGGCGTGGGAAGAGGCATGAAGGGGTCCAACCTGGGAGACTGACTGGAGCCTAGCACGGCGTTCCGCGGAACCCGACCGCTATTGCTCGGCGGAAGGCTTCAGGCGCTGGGCGAATTCGTCGAGCTGTTTCTGCTCGTACTTGTCGGCGGCCAGGCGCGCTTCCTCGCGATAGCGCTCCACCAGCTTGCGCAGGCCTTCGAGGCGTGCGTACTTCTCCTGCCAGATGACCCGCGCCTTGCCCACGTTGGTCTCGTGGAAAGCCACCGAGCGATTCTGCTGCTCGACGGCGCCTTCGAGCTGGGACAGGAAGCGCTGGTAGTTGATCAGCCACTGGCCGCTGACGCCCTGCTGGCCGTTGGTGATCCATTGCTGCTGGTAGTCGTAGCGGTAGCGCTCCAGCTCGGCGAGCTTGCGCTGCGCCTGCTGCAACTGGCCCTGCATCTGGCCGAGCTGGCGCGCGGCCTCGCGCTCGGCCTTGAGCGCCATGTCCACCACCGGGGCGAGGCGTTCGGCGCGGCGGTTCACAGGCTCACCACAAGCCGTAGGATGGGTGGAGCGGAGCGATATCCATGCTGCAACTCGCCACGAGCTGAAAGACGATGGGTATCGCAAGCTCCACCCACCCTACGAAAAGCCCTTCCTGGCCGCTTCATCAGCCAGCCTTGCCGCTGACGACCGCATCCAGCAGCAGGCGGCTGTCGTCGAGGTTCTGGCTCTCATCGAGGGCCTGGCGCAGGAACTGGCGCATGATCGGGAAGCGCTGGATGGCCAGGTCGGTTTCCGGATCGCCGCCGGCCACGTAGGCGCCGACGCTGATCAGGTCGCGGCTCTGCTGGTAGCGCGACCACAGCTGCTTGAAGCGCTGGGCGTCACGCATGTGCTCGGGCGTAGTGACCTGGGGCATCACCCGGCTGATCGAAGCTTCGATGTCGATGGCCGGGTAATGGCCTTCCTCGGCCAGCCGGCGCGACAGCACGAAGTGGCCGTCGAGCACACCCCGCGCGGCGTCGGCGATCGGGTCCTGCTGGTCGTCGCCTTCGCTGAGCACGGTGTAGAACGCGGTGATCGAACCGCCGCCCTTCTCGCCGTTGCCGGCACGCTCGACCAGGCGCGGCAGCTTGGCGAACACCGAGGGCGGATAGCCCTTGGTCGCCGGCGGCTCGCCGATGGCCAGGGCGATCTCACGCTGGGCCTGGGCGTAACGGGTCAGGGAATCCATCAGCAACAGGACGTTCTTGCCCTTGTCGCGGAAGTACTCGGCGATCCGGGTGCAGTACTGCGCGGCGCGCAGCCGCATCAGCGGCGCATCGTCCGCCGGCGAAGCAACGACCACGGAGCGCTTCAGGCCTTCCTCGCCGAGGATGTGCTCGATGAATTCCTTCACTTCGCGGCCCCGTTCGCCGATCAGCCCGACCACGATGATGTCGGCCTTGGTGAAGCGGGTCATCATGCCCAGCAGCACGGATTTACCGACGCCGGTACCGGCGAACAGGCCCAGGCGCTGGCCACGGCCCACAGTGAGCAGGGAGTTGATCGAGCGGATGCCGACGTCCATCGGCTCGTGGATCGGGTCGCGCGCCAGCGGGTTGATGATCGGGCCGTCCATCGGCACCCAGTCCTCGGCGCGCATGCCGCCCTTGCCGTCCAGCGCGCGGCCGACGCCGTCGAGCACACGACCGAGCATGGACATGCCCATGGGCAGCCGGCCGGAGTCCGGCAGCGGCACCACGCGAGCGCCGGGGGCGATGCCAACGAGGCTGCCCACCGGCATGAGGTAGATCTTGCTGCCGGCGAAACCCATTACTTCGGCTTCCACTTGCACCGGGTGATAACCGCCGTCGTTGATCACCTGGCAGCGGCTACCGACGGCGGCCTGCAGGCCCTCGGCCTCCAGCGTCAGGCCGACCATGCGCAGCAGGCGGCCTTCCACCACCGGCTGGGTCGGCAGGCTCACGGCGTCGCTGTAGCCCTGCAGGCGGCGGGCGAAGCTGACGCGATCAAGACGCATCGGCGCCGCCCTGATCGGCTTCGAGGTTCACGTGCAGGTCTGGCTCCAGGGCATGGGTCGCCTGGTCGCGCTGCTGCTCGAAGAGCTGCTTCACGGCCTGGGCCAGGCGCGTTTCGACAGTGGCGTCGATGCGCGAATGTTCGGTCTCGATGCGGCAGCCGCCGGGCAGCAGGCCGTCGTCCTCGATGATTTTCCAGCTTTCCTCGTGGCGATCGCGCAGGGCCTTCACCAGTTCGAAGTCCTGCGGGTTGACCTGGATGCGGATGTTGCTGGCGCCCATCGGCAGCAGCTTGAGCGCCTCGCGCAGCACCAGGCGGATCTGACTGGAATCGGTGGCCAGCTCGCGCTGCACCACCTGGCGCACCACGTGGGTCACCAGGTTGAGCATGCCCTGCTCGAGCATCTGGTCCTGTTCGGCAATGGGCTCGAGCAGGTGCGACATCAGGGTTTCGAGATTCTGCAGGCGCGGTTGCAGCGCCGCGTCGGCTTCCTGACGCGCCTTGATCTGGCCGGCGTGGAAGCCGTCCTTTTCGCCGGTGGAGAAGCCCTCGTTGTAGGCCTCCTGGCGAATCGCCTCGAGCTCGTCGAGGGTCAGCGGCTTGACCTCTTCCTCGGGCACCTCTTCGATCTGCGGCGGCTCCTCGACTACCGGTTCGGGTTCGGGCTCAGGTTCCGGGGCCGGCCGCGCCGGGTCGAAGCTGGGCAGCGACCAGCGGTCGAAGCCCGCCACGTCGCGCGCGCGGATCAATTCGCTGAGTTTGTCTTCATCCTTCGCCGGCGGTACCACGTCAGATCATCTCCTCGCCGCCTTTGCCACCCAGCACGATTTCGCCGGACTCGGCCATACGGCGGGCGATGGTGAGGATTTCCTTCTGCGCACCTTCCACTTCGCTGACGCGCACCGGACCCTTGGCCTCCAGGTCGTCGCGCAGCAGTTCGGCGGCACGCTTGGACATGTTGCGGAAGATCTTCTCGCGGATCGCCTCGTCCGAGCCCTTGAGGGCCAGCACCAGCACGTCCGAGGACACCTCGCGCAGCAGTGCCTGGATGCCACGGTCGTCGACGTCGGCGAGGTTGTCGAAGACAAACATCAGGTCTTCGATCTGGCCCGACAGGTCCTCGTCGACTTCGCGGATGGCGTCCATCAGCGCGCCTTCGACCGAGCTGTCGAGGTAGTTCATGATGTCCGCCGCGCGCTTCACGCCGCCCATCGTGGTGCGGGTGGAGTTGGCGTTGCCGGCGAACTGTTTCTCCAGGATCAGGTTCAGTTCCTTGAGCGCGGACGGCTGCACGGTGTTGAGCGAGGACACGCGCAGGATGATGTCCAGGCGCACCTTGTGGTCGAAGTGACTGAGCACTTCGCCGGCCTGGTCCGGGTCGAGGTAGGCGACCACGATGGCCTGGATCTGCGGGTGCTCGTAGCGGATCACGTCGGCCACGGCGCGCGGCTCCATCCACTTCAGGCTGTCCAGGCCGCTGGTGTTGCCGCCCAGCAGGATGCGGTCGATGAGGTTGTTCGCCTTATCCTCGCCCAGGGCCTGGGTGAGCATCTTGCGGATGTAGCTGTCGGCGCCAACGCCCAGGCTGGTCTGGTCGCCGACGATCTCGACGAACTCGCCCATCACCTGCTCGACCTGCTCACGGTGCACGTTGCGCATCTGCGCCATGGCCACGCCGACCTTCTGCACTTCCTTCGGCCCCATGTGGCGCAGCACCTGCGCGGCATCGGTCTCACCCAGGGAGAGCAGGAGGATGGCAGCCTTGTCGACCTTGTTCAGTTTGGCGTTCATGCGCGCTTCACTCATCGGAATTGATCCAGTCCTTCACTACCTGGGCAACGCGCCCCGGGTCCTGGGCGACCAGTGTCTTGATCGCATTCAATTGTGCATCGTACCCCTCGGACGGGCTGGGCAGCAGGATGCTGGCCGGGCCACCGAGGCTCACGCGGTCTTCGGACAACTCGCCCTCCAGACCGCCCAACTCGCCCAGGCCACCTTCGCCTGCTGCGCCACCGGCCACCAGGGCCTTGCTCTTGTTGCCCGACAGGTTGTTCAGCACCGGGCGCAGCACGCCCAGCACCAGCACCAGGATGAAGACGATGCCCAGCACCTGCTTGACCACGTCCCAGAACCACGGCTGGGAGTAGAACGGCGGCGATGCAATTTCATCGCCAAGTTCCGGGGCGAACGGCGCGTTGATCACGCTGACGCTGTCGCCACGGCTGGCGTCATAGCCTACCGCGTCCTGCACCAGGCGGGTGAAACGACCCAGCTCATCGGCGGTCCAGGGCTGGTGGCTGACTTCGCCGGTCTTCGGATCGGCGATCATGCGGTCATCCAGCACCACCGCGACGGAAAGCCGGCGCAGGCGACCCTGCTGCTGCTTGGTGTAGCTCACCGAGCGATCCAGCTCGTAGTTGCGGGTGTTCTGCTGGCGCTTGTCGGTCGGGTACGGCGCCAGTTCCGGCTTGCCGGTCTTCGGGTCGATGATCGGCTGGCCGTTGGCGTCCTTCAGCGGCTGGCCCGGCGCGACGAAGTCCGCCGGCTTGTTCTGTGCAGTGGTCTGCGGCGCGCTGGACGGGCCCGGAGGCTGGTTCGACAGCGCACCCGGCACGCCCTGCGGGCCGTTGCTGTTCTGCCGTTCCTCGTTGTTGCTCTGCTCGCTGCGCAGGGCCGGCTGGTCCGGATTGAACGACTCCGAGGTGGATTCCACCGCGCTGAAGTCGACGTCCGCCGACACCTCGGCCTTGTAGCGGCCGCTACCCAGCACCGGCGCGAGGATGCTGTGCACGCGCTGGGTGAAGTTGGTTTCCATGCGTCGGGTGAAGTCGAACTGCTTGCCGGCCATGGTCAGCTCGGAGAGCTCCTGCTGGTCGGAGAGCAGGTTGCCCTTCTGGTCGACCACGGTGACCTGGGATTTGTCCAGTTCCGGCACGCTGGTGGCGACCAGGTTGACGATGGCCAGCACCTGGCTCGGCTCCAGGGTGCGGCCCGGGTACAACTCGACCAGCACCGAGGCGCTGGGCTTGCGGTCGTCACGGACGAACACCGAGCTCTTGGGGATCGCCAGGTGCACACGGGCGCCCTTGACGTTATTCAGGCTGGAGACGGTACGCGCCAGCTCGCCTTCCAGGCCGCGACGGTAGTTGGTCGCTTCCATGAACTGGCTGGTGCCCAGCGCCTGTTCCTTGTCGAGGATCTCGAAGCCGACGTTGCTGTCGGTCGGAGCCAGGCCGGCACCGGCGACTTTCATGCGTGCACGGCCCAGGTCGTCGGCCTTCACCAGCAGCGCGCCGGAGTTGGGCTCGATCTTGTAGCCGATGTCGGCGGCGGACAGCGCTTCGACCACCTTGTTGGCGTCGACGCCGTTGAGGCTGCCGTACAGCGGCTTGTAGTCCGGCTGCTGCGACCACAGGACCATGCCGAAACCGATGGCGATGCTCGCGGCGAGACCGACTAGCAGGCCGACCTGACGCAGCACCGGCATGTCCGCGAGGTTCTCGAGGAAAGTCAGGCCGAGCAGCGGCTTTTTCGGCGCGTCAGCGCCGACCTTGGCCGGAACCTGACTTTCAACAACGGAGGCTTGGGACATTACCTACGATCCTCGCCGCTCAAACCGGCATCTGCATGATGTCCTGGTACGCCTGGACGAGCTTGTTGCGTACCTGGGTCATCGCCTGGAAAGAAACACTGGCCTTCTGGGAGGCAATCATCACCTGGGTGAGATCGACACCGCTCTGCCCCATCTCGAACGCGTTCGCCATGTCGGAGGCGACCTGCTGGGTACCGTTCACCTTGTCCACGGCCTGCCCGAGCATCTGCGAGAAGCTTGGCGCCCCCGGCTCGGCCGGTGCGGCCTGCGTCTTCGCCTTGGCCATGGCCTCCATTTGCATGGAGCGCATTTCCAGCAGCAGACGATTGAACTCGATACCCTGACTCATCACTTACCCCTCCGACTGGCCGCGGTTTTTTGACACTGCGCAGCGCTTTGCAGAGGTGATTGCAACTTGGGTGCCAGTTTCTTAGGGCGTAGGAAAAATGCGCAGGATGGCTCTGGGATGGGGATTCAGGGACTTCTGTTCAGGCGCTCCTGGCTGAGTCCTTTGGGGCGGTGGCAAAGGCCCCTCACCCCGCGCCGGACTCGACCGTCAATCGAAGCGCCTCCAGCACGACGTCCGTGCGCGCCAGCACATCATGGTTCCAGAACCGAACGACGCGAATCCCCTGCTCCACCAGCCAGGCATCGCGCTCAATGTCGTACGCAGACTCCAGATGCTGGCCACCATCGAGCTCCACCGCCATCCGCAGCTCATGGCAATAGAAGTCCAGCACATACCGGCCACTCGGCACCTGACGCCTGAACTTCAAACCGAGGAATCTGCGATCCCGCAGATATCCCCACAACCTGGACTCAGCGTCGGTTTGCCGCCGCCGCAACTGACGCGCGAATTCCACCTCTTCCACGGCACTCTCCTCCTATCGATAGACCAGGAAGAAAGCTCAGCGAATCTCTTGAGAAGTGCAGTCGGGCGCGGCGTCAACATGCCAGCGAAAAAGCCGAGTCCAACCAAGAAAAGGCCCGCACGAATGCGGGCCAGGAGGGGTTGCCTGTCAGGGGCTCAACTGGCGTAGAGATAAGCCTCCACGTCCATGCCGGCGTCGCGCATCTGCGCGAGCTTGTAACGCAGAGTGCGCGGGCTGATACCCAGACGCTCGGCGGCCTCCTTGCGGCGGCCGCGCTCACTGCGCAAGGTGTCGATGATCATCTGGAACTCGCGGCGCTTGAGGTCCTCACCCAGTTGCCCGGCTTCGGTGGAAGTCGGTGACGGAATTTCGACACCAGCCGGAGCCTGCGGCGCAGGTGTCGCCGGCACCGCTGTCAGCACCGGGCGCGGAGCCAGTCCGATAGGCGCGGTCAGACAGAGGTCTGCGGCCTGCACCTGCCCGCCCTGCTGCAGGATCAAAGAGCGCTGGATGGCGTTGTCCAACTCGCGCACGTTGCCCGGCCAGGGATGTGCCAGCAAAGCGGCGCGGGCGTCGTCGGCCAGAGTGACCGGTGCGTGATTCATCTTGCGGGCGTACTTGGCCAGCAGGCGTTCGGCCAGCGGCAGGATATCGGCGGGACGCTCGCGCAGTGGGCGCCAGGCCAGCGGAAAGACCGACAGGCGATAGTAGAGGTCTTCGCGGAAACGCCCGGCAGCCACTTCACCCAGCAGGTCGCGGTTGGTGGTGGCGAGCACGCGGATGTCGAGGCTGATCGGCTTGCGCGCACCGACGCGCTCCACTTCCCGCTCCTGCAGCACACGCAGCAGCTTGGCCTGCAGGGCCAGCGGCATTTCGGAGATTTCGTCGAGCAGGATGGTGCCGCCGTCGGCCAGTTCGAACTTGCCCGGCTGGGCGGCAATGGCGCCGGTGAAGGCGCCCTTCTCGTGGCCGAACAGGGTGGCCTCGAGCATGTTGTCCGGGATCGCCGCGCAGTTGATCGCGACGAAGGGTTTGCCGACACGCGGCGACTGCTGATGGATGTACTGCGCCAGGACTTCCTTGCCGGTACCGGACTCGCCGGAAATCAGCACGGTGGAATCGCTGCGCGCAACACGCGCAGCCAGCTCGAGCAATTGCAGGCTGGCCGGTTCCAGGGCCACCGGACCTTCGCCGACGCTGCTGGGTACGGCACCCAGCGCATGACGAGCCACCAGCTCCAGCAATGCACGCGGCTCGAACGGCTTGACCAGATAATCGGCCGCGCCCTGGCGCATGGCGTCCACCGCGCGGTCAACGGCGCCGTAGGCAGTCATCAGCAGCACCGGCAGTTGCGGATGGCGCTTGCGGATCAGGCCGAGCAACTGATGCCCGTCCATGCCGGGCATGTTCACGTCGCTGATCACCAGACTGAAGTTGTCCTTCTCCAGCGCCGGCAGAGCGGCCTCGGCACAGTCGACGGCGACGAAGTCGTGCCCGCCGAGCGAGAGGGTATCGGAGAGGGCTTCACGAAGGGCGCGGTCGTCTTCGACCAGCAGGACTTTGGCGGCCATGGAAATCACTCCTCGTGGACGACGGGTTGAGCCAGGATCAGCGGAAGGATCAGGGTGGCGCAGGTACCGACACCGGGACGCGAGCGCAGGCGCAGCTCACCCTGGTGGGCCTTGGCGACGGCTTTCACCACGGCCAGGCCGAGGCCGGTGCCGGTGGTCTTGGTGGTGAAGAAAGGCTCGCCCAGGCGCGCCAGGGTTTCCGCGCTCATGCCCGGGCCGTTGTCGCTGATCGACAGGCGCAGGCTGTTGCCGCGCTGGTACAGGTGCACCTTCAGGCGCACATCGCGGCCGGCGGCCTGGATGGCGTTCTCCACCAGGTTGAGCACAGTGCCGACCAGGGTGTCGCGATTGCACAGCAGCTCGCCGACGCGAGCGTCGCACTGCCAGCGCAGGTTGAGGCCGGCGACGTGGGATTCGGCGGCGGCGCGCAGGCTGGCAAACAACTGGTTGGGCGCGAGGCGATCCGGCAGGGGCAGCTCGCCGCGGGCGAACACCAGCATGTCGCGCACCTGGCTTTCCAACTCGTGCAGGCGCTCCTTGATGCGCCCGGCGAAGCGCTGCTGATGCTCGACCGGCAGCTCGCCCTCGCTCAGATGACCGGCATAGAGCATGGCGGCGGACAGCGGAGTGCGAATCTGGTGGGCCAGGGAGGCGACCATGCGGCCCAGGGCGGATAGGCGCTCGTGGCGGGCGAGCTGGTCCTGCAGGCGACGGGTTTCCGTCAGGTCATTGAGCAGGATGAGCTGGCCGGGCTCGCCGTTCAGCGGGCGGATGGCGATGGACACGCGGCGGCCATCGCGCAGGGAAACTTCGTGGCCATCGTCGGCACGCGGGGCGAAGCTGCGGGCGATGACTTCACGCCAGAGCATGCCCACCAGCGGTTTGCCGAGCAGCGCGACCGCCACCGGATTGGCGTCGCGCACCACGCCCTGACCGTCGATCATGATCACGCCACCAGGCAACACATCGAGCAGGCTCTGCAGGCGGTTGGCCTGACGCTCCTTCTCCGCCAGCTCCTGCATGCGCTGCGCGCTGACCAGGGCGAGTTCGCCCTTCAGCTCGGTGACGCGGGCTTCCAGCAGGCTGTAGGACTGGTTGAGCTGGCTGGACATCTGGCTGAACAGCTCGAAGGTCTGCTCCAGATGGGCGCGGCTCTGCTGCTCCACCGGCACCTGCAGCGCTTCTGCCGGCAGTTGGGGAGCAAGTTCAGTCTGGCGATTGGTGGCGGGCATCATGCGGGTTTTCCTCATCCGTCCGACGGCGTGAATCTGTCGGTCGGATGAGTCTTAGCAAACCCCGTGCCTAAAATTTACTCGTTATATTTCAATGACTTGAAAAAACGAGTCAGGCGAAGGCGTCAATCCTCCGCCATTTCCTCTTCACGGCGGCTCATGCCGTACTTGCGCATTTTCTCCACCAGGGTGGTGCGGCGGATGCGCAGGCGTTCGGCGGCGCGGGCGACGACGCCACTGGCGTCATCCAGCGCCTGCTGGATCAGCCCCTGCTCGAGGTTGGCGAGGTAGTCCTTCAGGTCGATGCCCTCGGCCGGCAGCATGGCCGGCGAGTCGAGGCCCGGCAGCCCGGCGGTGATCGCCGCGCGTTCTTCAAGCTCTTCGCGCAGGCTGGTCGCCAGCTGCTCGTCTTCGTCGTCGACGTGACGGAATTTCTTCGGCAGCTCGCCCACGCCGATCACGCCATAGGGGTGCATGATCGCCAGGCGCTCGACGAGGTTCGCCAGCTCACGCACGTTGCCCGGCCAGTCGTGGCGGCAGAGCGACATGATGGCGGCGGAGTTGAAGCGGATCGAACCGCGCTTCTCGTGCTCCATGCGCGAGATCAGCTCATTCATCAGCAGCGGGATGTCCTCGACGCGCTCGCGCAGCGGGGCCATCTCAATGGGGAAGACGTTGAGGCGGTAGTAGAGGTCTTCGCGGAAGCTGCCGTCCTCGATCATCTTCTCGAGGTTCTTGTGGGTCGCGGCGATGATGCGCACGTCCACGTTCTGCGTCTTGTTGCTGCCCACGCGCTCGAAGGTGCGCTCCTGCAGCACGCGCAGCAGCTTGACCTGCATCGGCAGCGGCATGTCGCCGATCTCGTCGAGGAACAGGGTGCCGCCGTTGGCCAGCTCGAAGCGCCCGGCACGGGTGGTGATGGCGCCGGTGAAGGCGCCCTTCTCGTGACCGAACAGTTCGCTTTCCAGCAGCTCCGCCGGGATCGCACCGCAGTTGACCGGCACGAAGGGCGCGTCGCGGCGCTTGGAGTGGTAATGCAGGTTGCGCGCCACCACTTCCTTGCCGGTGCCGGACTCGCCGAGTATCAGCACGCTGGCGTCGGTATCGGCGACCTGCTGCATCATCTGCCGCACCTGCTGGATGGCACGGCTGGTGCCCACCAGGCTGCGGAACAGGTTGGGCTCGCGCTGGCGACCGCGCTCGCGGGCCTGGTCATACATCTCGCGGTAGACCTGGGCGCGGTGCAGGGAATCGAGCAGCTTGTTGTAGCTGGGCGGCATCTCGAGGCTGGCCAGCACGCGGCGGCGCAGCTCCTCGGGCCATTCGTTGGGTACCGGTTCGCCCATCAGCAGGACCGGCAGGTACTCGTCCCAGGACGCGAGCTGCTTGAGCAGCTCCAGCGCCCCGCCCTTGCTCTCCACGGCGCCGACCAGTACGCAGAGCACGTCACGGCTGCCATTGGGAAGCGGGTCGACGACCTGGCGCCAGTCGCGGCTGCTGCAGGACAGTTGGTCTTCACCCAGGAAGCTGATGATCACCGAGAGGTCCCGGCAACGGTCCTGGTTGTCATCGATCACGAGGATTTTCGTTTCGCGCCACATCTTAGCTTGTCATCCCGGGCTTGAAGGCCGTACTACGGCGGCTGACACGACCTGGCCACAGCACAATTTCCTCGTGCTAGCCAGCATTTGGCCACTAGTTAAGTCAAAATTGTGGCTCGAGTCAAATTTATGGCGTGTTTTTTTTGGTGCGGCCCGACGAAGGGTGTTGATCCCCGTCATGGCAATTGAAATGGAGCGTAGTTCGAAGCGGAGGCGGCGGCCACCGGCACTTGGCCGATCACCGCCGAAAGAGAGCCGATCCGAATGGATCAGCCGAACATCTGGTAAACCTTGGCGCCCTGGTGCGAACGGTTGACGCGGACGATCTCGGTGGCCACTTCTTCACGCTGCCGGGTGACGGCCTGGACCAGCTCGCGGTACAGCGCCAGCAACCCTTCGAGGCTGCGCTTGAGATCACTGTCATCGTCCATCGGCTCGACCATAGCGGCGTCGACATGCTCGCGACACTGGAGGTCGAGTTGGGCGACGGCTTCCCAGTCTTCCTGGGCAAGCGCGGCTCCCAAAGCGAGGCGGGTCTGTTCGATCTGCTGGACGGCGAGAGTCATGTTCGGTATCTCCTGGCGAGCTGCGATCACTGCGCAATCGCGTCCCAGCCTTCCTTGATGGTACGCAGCAGGCCCGACACCTCGTCGAGGACTTCCAGGTCATTGCTGCGGTTGGCCTCGCCCAGGCGACGGCTCATGTAGTCGTACAGGTTGGCATAGTTTTCGGCCAGCTCACCACCGGCTTCGAAATTCAGCGCTTCGCGCAGACCGGCGAGAATCCCGGTGGCCTTGCCGATCAGGATACCTTTCTGCGCGTACTGCGCACGCTCCATCGAGCCGCGAGCCTGGGCGATGCGGCTCAGGCCACCCTCCATCAGCATCTGGATCAGACGATGGGGAGAGGCGTCGTGCACCTGAGACTGGTTGTTCACGTTCTGGTACTGACGCATGGCTGCCGAAGCGTTCATCTGATATCCCCTTGATTCGCCGAACGATCAAATCGTTGATATTCAGGATATCGGCGCTGGCGAAAAAACCTTTAGGCGAAATTCAGCACTGGCGTACTGCCGCACGACCCCGCCGCAGAGCGGCGCGGCCTGCGGCAGCGGCATCAGCTGTCGGAGCTGCTGGACTTGTTCAGCGCGTTGAGCGTGGTCAGCACACTGGACTTGGTGGCATTGAGCTGAGCGACCAGGGAGTCCATGGCGTTGTACTTGGCCATGAGCGTGGTAGTCAGCTTGTCCATGCGATCGGTCAGCTTGGTCTGCTGATCCGCCAGGTCGCTGAGGGTGCCGTTCAGCGCCGAAGTGCGCTGATCGAGCAGGCCATTGGTCTTGGTATACGCGTCGAGGTTGCCGCTCATGCGCGAGAGCAGTCCACCGGAACCGGTGAAGAAGCCCTGCACCGAGGCGAAATTCTGTTCCAGCGCCTTGTCCAGCTTGTCGCTGTCTACTGCCAGGGTACCGTCGGTCTTGGTCGAAATACCCAGCTGCGACAGCAGTTTGATGCTGCCGCCTTCGGTAGAGGAGCCGACCAGCTCGCTGCGCATGGTATTTAGCAGCGTACGCGTCATGGCGTCACTGGCCAGCGAGGCCGCCGAGGTGGTCGGATTGCCGTCGGCGTCAGTGGTGTTGGTGATCTTGGTCAGCGAATTGATCGAGGTCATCAACGCGTTGTAGGCATCGACGAAAGACTGGACCGAGGTCTTCAGGCCATCGGTGTTGGTATCCACCGTGACGGTGGACTTGCCCTCGTCGACCAGATCGAATTCGACGCCACTGATGGCGCTGGTGATCTTGTTCACCGAGCTGCTCATTTCCAGGCCGTCGATGGTGTAGCTGGCGTTCTTCGCCGGCTCGTCGACATAACCGCCGGTCGTGGCGGAGGCCTTGGTGCCGGCGCCGTCGATCTTGAGCACACCCAGACTCGAATCCCCGGTGGTGGCGATGCTGATGTCGCTGCCAGAACCGGTGACGCTGGAACCCAGCACCAGGCGGGGCCCGTTGGAGTCGGTGATGATGTTCGCGGTGAGACCGCTGGACTTGAGCTGGCTGTTGATGCTGTCACGGATGTCCGACAGGCTCGCGCCGGCGGCGACGCTGACCTTATAGGTGCTGCTGCCCTGAGAGATGCTCAGGGTGCCCGCGCCGAAGGTGGCCGCCTTGTCGATGTACTGCGTTGCCACCTTGGAGCTGGTGGCCAGGTTCTTCACCTCGATCTTGTACGTACCCGCTGCAGCCCCGGTACCCAGGGTGGCAGTCAGAGCATCGGTGTTGGAGCTTTTCACCGCCAGACCGGCAAAGGAATTGGAGCTGGAGTCGTTGAGTTTGCTCAGCGCTGTCTGGAAGGTCGACAGGGCGCTCTTGAGCGAACCGATACCGGAGAGCGTGGTATTGGTCGCGGTCTTCTGATTGGTGATCTGACTCTGTTTCGGCGCCTTCTGCGCGTTCACCAGCGAAGTCACGATGGAGTCGATGTCGTATCCCGACCCCACACCATTGATCGAAGTCCCGGCCATTTGCCTACCCTCCTGTCCAAATTTCTGGCGGAATTGACTCTACCGCCTGCGTCTATCAACGCTTCATTCAAGAATCGCGCCAGATCTTTCGCAATCTGAGATCAGGCACGTTCGCTGAACAGCAGATTACCCGCTTCCTTCAGGCTTTCTGCCAACTTGAGTGCAACTTCCGAAGGAATCTGCCGAATAACCTCGCCAGTATCCGAGGCCACAACCTTCACGACGGTTTCGCCACTGGCGTCATCGACCGAGAATTCCAGGTTGCGCTGCACCGACTGAGCCTGTTCACGCAGCCGGCTGACGGCTTCGTTCAGGCTGCGCCGGTTATTGGCCGGCGACTCCTTGGCGCTCTGCGGCAAGCTGTTGCCGCTGGCCGGCTTGCTGCCCGCGGCGGCGTTGTCGGCCGGTCGCAGGGTGTTGATTCCGAGGCTGGTATCCATCAGGTTTCACCCTCCACACGCAAAGCAAGAAAGGGCGCTGGGCGCCCTTCCTTCCGTTTATAGCCTTTCGGCAATCCCTTACTGGAGCAGCTTCAGGACAGCGGACGGCAGCTGGTTGGCCTGGGCCAGTACCGCGGTGGCGGCCTGTTGCAGGGTCTGCTGCTTGGTCATCTGCGCCGTTTCTGCGGCGAAGTCTACGTCCTGGATGGTGCTGCGTGCAGCGGTGGCATTCTCGGAGACGTTCTGCAGGTTGGAGATGGTGCTGTCCAGACGGTTCTGGATGGCGCCCAGTGCGGAACGCTGGGTGTCGATCTGCTTCAGCGCCGCATCGATCACCTGAGTGGCCTTCTGCGAATTGGTGGCATCGGAGATGTCCAGCTTGTCGACGCTGCTGTAGGAGGTGACGGCAGTCGCGGCAGCCAGGCCCAGGGTGGTGGCGATGTCGTTGCTGGCTGCGCCAGTGGTGACGTCGATGTCCTTGCCGGAGGTCAGGATCAGCTTGCCGGAAGCGTTGACGTTGGCCGACACGCCGGTGATGTTGGTGTTGATCGCGGCGGCGATGTCGTTGGCGCTGGCGCCCTTGGCGATGTTCACGGTGGTGCCGTTGATGGTCAGCGAGCTCGCAGTCGCCACGGTGCCGCCACTGCCGTTGGTGTCAGCAGTGATCGCAGCAGTACCGGTTTCGGTGGCCAGGACCGAGGTGCCTTTCAGAGCCGAGGCGCTCATGTCGCCCAGGGTGAAGCTCACGGTTTCGTTGGCGTTGGCGCCGACCTGGAAGGTCAGGGTACCGGTGCCGCCGGCGGTGCCGTCGAGCAGCTTGATGCCGGAGGTGCCGCCACCGAAGGTGGTGGTCTGGGAGATACGGGTCAGTTCAGCGGTCAGCGACTTGAACTCCTGGTTCAGCGACGCCTGGTCTTCGGTGCTGTTGGAGCCGTTGGCGGACTGCAGGGACAGTTCACGCATACGCTGCAGGATGTTGGTGGACTCCTGCAGGGCGCCTTCGGCGGCCTGGGCGATGGAGTTGGCGTCCTGGGCGTTCTTCACAGCCACGTCGAGGCCTTTGACCTGGCTGGTCAGACGGTTGGAGATCTGCGAGCCGGCGGCGTCGTCCTTGGCGCTGTTGATACGCAGGCCGGTGGACAGACGGGTCATCGAAGTGGTCAGGGAGTTGGAGGCCTTGGTCAGGTTCTTTTGAACCGACAGCGAGGCGATGTTGGTATTAACGGTAAGAGCCATGACGAATTCCTCGTATTAGGGCTAGGTGGCCTCTCCTTGCCGCTATCAGATCCGAAATGGCGTGGAGAACCTTCGTTAGGGTTATCGTCGTCTTCGTCAATCGCTTTAGCCCTTTTTTCAAATTTCTTTTCATTCCCTCGAAATTCCGCGGCTGGCCCCGTTCTTGCTGGTAGCTCCCACGACGTCAAATTTGCGCCACCACACGCTACAGGCCCCGTCTCACTATGCACAACGCAACTCGCCAGAAACTCCAGCGTATCGTCGATGCCCTGAGGATTGCCGAGGACCGGCACGACATTCCCCGGCAGATCGCACTCTATGAAGAGCTGGTTCAGGAGAAGCCCGATCTCCCCCTGGGCCAGGCTCAGCTCGGCGTCCTCTACTGGGACTGTGGTGATCAACAGCGCGCATCCGGCCATTTCGAAAAAGCGCTGACGTATCCGCAGAACGACCACATAGACAGCCTGCTGTTCGGGCGCATGGCCAAGTCCCCCCTGTACACCGGTGATGTGGATCGTGCGAAGGCCTGGTATGACGCCAAGCCGAATTTCTGGCGCCTGCGCCTGTATTTCGAGAACCTCAATCGGGCCGAGCGCTTCGAGGACGCCGAGCACCTCCTGCTCGGCCTGCTCGCCGGGGCGCTGCCCAAGGACGGCCAGTTGCTGGCACTGCACATGATGGCGCAGGTCTACCTCTATACCGGCCGCACTCACGACAGCGTCGCCGCCTGCCAGGCGGGCCTGGAACTCGACCCCACCTGCGAACCGCTGATGTTCAACCTCGCGGTCGCCCAGGAAATGCTCGGCCGCTACCGCGAAGCCTTCCATGACTACAGCCGCGTGCTGAAGCTGGACCCGACCAACGACGAAACCCATAACAACCTGTCGCACCTGATGCTGCGCCTGGGCGAATTCGAAAGCGGCTGGCGCCATTACGAGTGGCGCTGGGGCACGGCGCTGAAGGACCAGCATGTGGACTTCCCCCTGCCCCGCTGGCAGGGCGAAGCGCTGGCGGGCCGCTCGCTGCTGGTGTGGCGTGAACAGGGTATCGGCGACCAGATCATGTTCTCCAGCATGCTGCCTTCGCTCATCCAGCGCGGCGGCAAGCTCAAGTACGAAGTGGAAACCCGCCTGGTCCCCCTGCTCCAGCGCAGCTTCCCCGACGTCGAACTGATCCAGCGCAGCCGCGTTCCAGTGCAGGAGAACGGCCGCGAGGTCATCAAGCTCGGCTGGCCAGCGACCGATTTCCAGATCCCCATGGGCAGCCTGGGCCTGCAGCTGCGCCCGTCCCTCGCGCACTTCCCCGACCAGGTCAGTTTCCTGCGGGCCGACCCGCAACGCAGCGAGCAGCTGCGCGCGGAGTATCAACGACTGTTCCCCGGCAAGCGCCTGGTTGGCGTTTCCTGGCGCGGCGGCAACAGCATCGGCAACCAGAAACAGAACCGGCGTATCCGCATGACTGAACTGGCGGCGCTGAAGGACCTGCCCGGCATCCAGCTGATCAACCTGCAATATGGCGACACCGCCAGGGACCGCGAGGAAGCCGCTTCGCTCGACCTGCACATCCATGACGATGCCAGCATCGACCCGCTGATCGATCTCGACGCCCAGGCGGCGCAGATCGCCGCGCTGGACCTGGTGATCAGCGTCGACAACACCACTGTCCACCTGGCCGGCGCACTGGGCACGCCCACCGTCGTCCTGCTGCAGATCAACCCGAACTGGCGCTGGGGTCTGAATGAAGGCCCCAGCTACTGGTATCCCAGTGTCCACCTGATTCGCAACCGTGAAGTCGGCCAGTGGAGCGGCGCCCTCGAGCGCGCCATACAACACCTGCAGACCAACGGCATGGTCTGAGCGACCGCCCCTCACTCTTTCCCGAACTGCCCGATACCGCGCCTGCGGAGGAACTCATGTCCACTAGCTACGAACAACGCTTTGCCCATGCCCAGCAACTGCAGAGCAGCGGGCAAGCCGCGGCCAGCATCGATGCCTACCGCGACCTGCTCCAGGAGTACCCCGACGAGCTGCCACTGCGCCTGACCCTGGCTGTGGCCCTGACTGAGCAGCGCGGCAGCGGTGACGAAGCCGCCGAGCACTTGCGCCTGGTGCTGCAGGCGGTTCCGGACAATGCTGCGGTGAACAGCCTGCTGGGCCGCCTGCTGGTACGCGACGGCAAGCACGACGAGGCCCATGAGTTCCTGCTCCAGGCCATCCAGCTGCAGCCGGAGGATCATGACGTACGCAATACCCTGGCGACGCTGGCGCTCTACCAGGGCCACCTCGAAGAGGCCTATCACTGGCTGGCCAGCCTTTCCACCTACCAGGCCAACGCCGATACCGCCGACCTGCTCACGCAGCTCGAGCTGCTGCAGGGCAAGCGCGCGCCGCAGTCCACCAGCCTGTTCGGCCGGGCTCGCGTTTTCGCCCGTTCCAGCCGCTCGGCAGACGGCCCGCCCGGCGCCAAGGCGATCATGGAGCAGAACCCGAGCCAGCGCGAAAGCCTGCTCAATGTCACCGGCTGGCAGACCATCGAGGCCGGCACCCTGAACCTGCAGGCGCTGTTCAACCCGCTGGAGATGGTGCGCAAGATCGCTCCGCTGTTCTTCGAGTCGGGCAGCGGCATCGTCTACGCCCCGCCCTATCAGCAGGTGCCCTACATCCGCATGGGCTACTGGTACTACCAGGGCTACCTGCAGTATCAGGGCCGCCACGCACCAGTGCTGATTCGACGTGCGGCCGTGCCGTCGCAGGCGGACGTACTCGAAGTCTTCGCCGAGCAGAACCTGCGCCAGCAACTGCAACTGGAAGATGGCGCCGAAGTACTGTGCTACCTGCGCAGCCCCGGCAGCGAAGCGGAAGATGACACCTGGCGCGACTGCAAGCTGGGGGTCTATGAAGACTTCTTCTCTCAGTCGCAGGTCTTTGGCGCCAACAAGGAACTGTACCAGGGCCACGAAGGCTGGGATCTGCCGGGCGTACGCCCTACCCTCCTGCGCATGGAGCGCTACGCGCTGGAAAAATGGCTCTCGCCCACCGACCGCGTGCTGGATATCGGCTGCAACATCGGCTGCTTCGGCATCGAAGTGGCGCAGCAGGTCGACAGCTATCTGGGCTTCGACAACAACGACTCGCTGATCCGTATCGCCGACCGCCTGGCGCAGCATCACAAGGTGGAGAACTGCGAGTTCCGCACCTGCACCTATGAAGACCTGCGCGCCAGCGAGCCAGGTCTGTTCGACGTGATCTTCTCCTTCGCCGTACACGTCTGGATCGGCAAGCCGATGCCCGACTACGTTGCCGACCTCAAGAACCTTCTCACCCCGGGCGGCATCGTGGTCATCGAAAGCAACGACATGCGGATGAACGACACTCGTTTCTTCGCCAACATGCGCCACTTCTACGAGCAGGGGTTCTTCCTGCTGTACCAGGGCCAGCTGATCGACGACGGTATCCACCAGCGCGGCTTCTGCGTGTTCAAGCGCCTGGACTGACAGATCTCGGCAACGAAAAAAGCCCGGCTTTTGCCGGGCTTTTTCTTGGGCTCCTCGCAGGAGCGAGCTCATTCGCAGCTACGCCAACCTGCAAGAGCGCGCCATGCGCGCGATCGCGGGCATGGCCTGGCTCCTACAGGGAAAGCGCTTCGGCTGGCTGGACAGGTCTGCCCCTGCCCATTGCGCACGAACAAGAAAGCCTCCGCGCGGGAGGCTTTATCGTGGGCGTCGGTGGCGGCTCAGTTAGCGATGACAAAAGTCTCGCTGGCCTGCCACTGGTCACCGCTCCACTGCGGGAAGGCGGTAGCCTGGCGCCAGCCCGTGGAGCAGATCAGGCAGGTCGTGATACCGGGGAACTCCGGGGTGATGCAGTCGACCATGCCTTTCCACCACATCGGCTGACGCACGGTGATGTGGGCGTTCTCGCCATTGGGAAGCAGCGCCGCCGCCGAGTAGCAGGCGACGTTGAGGATCACCAGCTTGGTCGCGCAGGAATACAGGTCACGCAGCACACTCGGCACATCGGCAACGAAGATGTGCTCCATCACGTCGAAGGACACCACGCAGTCGACCTTCTGGCGCTCGTCGATGCCGCGCGCCGGCTCATAACGATAGGCCGCGTCGAGGTTGAAGTACTGCACCGCGGACTGGCCGTTGTCATCGAATCCGGCAAGATTCCAGTCAGACCCGCCGCAACCGTAGTCGAGGACGCTGCGCACGCCATGGCTCTGCATGATCTCGCGAATCTGCGGACGGAACGGGCGCAATTCGAAATCGCTGAAGGCGACTTCCACGTGCTGCTCGTCGCTGCGCTCATAGCCTTCGCGGGCCATCTGCCCGTACAGCTCAATCAGTTGGCGGCCCTTGGAACTGAAATTGATATCGCCCATGTACGTTTCTTCCGAGGTGGGGCCCGCCGTCGAGCGGCGAGCCGGATGAATCAGAGTTTGTTGAACAGGCTCAGCTGGCTGATCCGCGCGAACGCCGCCTGGGCCGCCTCGAGCATGGTCTGCTGCAGGACCAGCTGCGAGGTCGCCGCGGCCATGTCGGTGTCGCGGATCGACGACTGCGTGGTGGTGTTGGTCAGCGCCAGGCTCTGGTTTTCCTGGTCGAGCACATCGATGGTATTGAGCCGCGCACCAATCGACGACTGGGTCGCCAGCACCTGGTCGCTGGCCTTGTCGAGGTTGGTGATCGCGCTGGCCACCATGTTGCGGATGGTCAGCTGCGCCTGCGGGTTGTTGGCGGTGGAGGTGTCCAGCGCCTTGCGCAGGTCGCCGATGGTATTGAGGATGTTCTGCCGCTCCGGAGAGCTGGCGGTGACGGAGAACTGGTCACCGGTCGCCGGGGCGGCGCTGATGGTCATGTCCACGCCGGCCACGGTCACCGTCTGCGGGAAGGTCGCGCCCACCGTCCCGGTGGACAGCGGCGTCGCGCCCTGGCTGGTGGGCAGCGCGTAGACCTCGTAGGCGGTGGCGCTGGTGAACTTGAGCTGCACGCCACTGCTGGGGAACTGCGTGGTGTAGTTGGTGCTGTTGCTCACTGTCGCGGAGGTGATCTGTGCCGTCGACGTGTTGGTGGCGCTGCGCTTGACCGACAGGGTGTCGGTCGCCGCTCCGAAGCTGAAGCTGTAGCCGCCCACCAGGCTGTCCATGGTGCTGGCGTCATCGGTCTTCTGCAGCGAGACATCGAGCTGGAACTGCGCGCCGCGGAAGTTGATGGCGTTGCTGTCGGTGGAGGTCGCGTCATAGGTGCCATTGGTGGTGGCGTCGCTGGTGACGTCGTTGCCGTCCTTGTCGAGGATCTGGTACTGCGTGCCGCTGAGCACGTTCAGGGTGTAAGGCGCACCGTCGCGGAAGCTCGCGCTGTAGCTGCTGTCACTGGTCACCGTGCCCTGGGACAGGAACGCACGCTGCACACCATCGGCATTGGGGTTGCTGGCCAGGGAACTGGTGGTCCGGCTGGCATTGGCCGCCATCTCGAAGATGCTCCAGCCGTTGTCGTTGGTCGACATCGTCAGGTTGTCGGAGATTTGCAGCTTGAGGGTGCTCTGGTCACCCTGGTAGCTGAAGCTGCCATCGGCGTTCTGCACGAAGGGCTGCACGGTGCTCTTGCTGCCGGAGAACAGGTAGTTGCCGCTGGCGTCCTTGCTGTTCATCAGGGTCAGCAGCTGATTCTGGATCTCGCCCAGTTCATCGCTGACCGCGCCACGGTCCTCGTCGCTCAGTGAGCCGTCGCCGGCGCGCAGCGTCAGTTCGCGGGCGCGCTGCAGGGCAGTGGTGATGGAGTCGAGGACGCTCTGCTCCTGGTTCAGGCTGTTGGTCGCGGACGTCATGTTGCCGCTGTACTGCGTCAGCAGCGCCTGCTGCTGTTCCAGCTGCAGCAGACGCGCAGCGCCGACAGGGTCGTCCGCCGGGGTCTGGATGCGCGTGCCGCTGGAGATCTGCTCCTGCAGCTTGGCCAGGCTGGCATAGCCGCGGTTGTAGTTGTCGATATTCGAATTGAAGATCTGCGGGGTGGAAATTCGCACAACCATTTCAGCCTCCTCAGATGTTGTTGATCAGGGTGTCGAAGAGCGTCTGCGCGGTCTTGATGATCTGCGCGGAGGCCGTGTAGTACTGCTGGAACTTCACCAGGTTGGCCGCCTCTTCATCGAGGTTCACCGCCGACAGCGAGTCGCGACTGCCTTGCGCCTGGGTCAGCACCGCCTCGGTGGCGGTGGCGTCGAGCTTGGCCTGGTTGGCCGTGGCGCCAACGGTCTCGGTCAGGCTGCTGTACGCGCCAGTCAGGCTCATGCCGCTGCCACTGCCCGTGCCGCTGCCGACGGTCTTGGTGGTCTGCAGGTCGATGAGCTTCTGCGCATTGGTGTTGTCGGCATCGCCGTTGCTGTTGAAGGCCACGCCGAAGCTGTCGCCGTCCTCTGGATAACCGGCGATGGTGGTCTGGAAGCTGAACGACGGCGAGCCCGGCACGGTGATGCTGATGTCGTTGCTCTGGCCCGGCACGATGTTGCCGGTGCCCAGCGAGTTACCTGCCGAATCGTAGATCGTGTAGCCCTGGGTGCCGCCACTGGCCGCGTCGAACACCAGCTTCACCGGCAGGCCGGCCTTGATCGAGGCACCCAGCGCGGTGCCGTTGCTGGCATCCAGCTTGCTGGTCAGGGTGGTGCCGCTGATGGTGCCGCTGCCTTTGTTGCCAGTAGTGGTGCTGGCGACCACCGGCGAGGCGAACGCCAGGCGGTTGGAATCGGTCATGGTGACCGAGATGTCCGAAGCCGCGGTGCGGGTCGGGATCACCGTGAAGCGGTCGCCCGCCTGCACGGTACCGACGCTCTGCTGGCTGATGCTGAAGCCGTCGAATTCCTTGGGCGGGTTGTCGGTCAGGTCACCACTGCCCAGCACCGTGCCATCGGAGGAGCGCTTGATGGTGTAGCCGGTGGCTGAAGTGAAGGTCACCTCGTAGTCACTGGTGGTCAGCGCGCTGCTGTCGGTGATGTTGACGTTGAGGTTGCCGGTGCCGGTGTTGTGGGTGTTGGCCAGGCTGCGGTTGCCGATGACGCTGGCGTCGTTGATGTCCTTGAACAGTTCCGCGCCGAAGTTGCCGTTAAGGTCCAGGCCCTGGCCGAGCTGGCTGTTGAAGGTGTCGGCGAGGACGATTGCCATGCGCCCCAGTTCGTTCTGGGTGGTATCCAGCACATCGCTGCGGTAGCGCAGCAGGCCGCCCATCTGGCCACCGGTGACCACCGAGGTGACGTCCATGGTCGAGCTGCCGGAGCTCAGGCTCAGGCTGAATTGCGACGGGTTGTTGGCGCTCGGGCCGGCGGTCAGGGTGGAGGAATTGGCGCCCACCACCAGCGGCTGGCCGGAGCCCAGGTAGAGGTTGAGGCTACTGCCCTGCTTGACCACGCTCACGCCGATCATGTCGGAGAGTTGCAGCACCGCCTGGTCGCGCTTGTCCTGCAGGTCATTGGCGCTGGCGCCGCCGGCCTCGGCTGCGATGATCGCCTGGTTGTACTGGGCGATGGTCTTGGCCAGGTCGGTGACCTGCCCGGCCAGGCTGTCCATCTGGGTGTTGACGTAGCTGTTCTGGGTGCCCAGCTGGGTCGAGATCGAATTGAAGCGCTGCGCCAAGTTCGCGGCCTGGGTCAGTACCAGCTGGCGCGAGGCGGCGTCGGTCGGCGTCGCCGCGGCGGTCTGCAGCGAGGCGAAGAAGTTCTGCATGACCTTGGACAGACCGGTGGTGCTGTCGGACAGCAGCGAATCGATCTGGTTGACCTGGGACAGGTAGGTCTGCGCATCGCTGTCCACCGAGGTGGCGCCGCGCAGCTGGTTGGCCAGGAACTCGCTGTACATCCGGCGGACGTCCTGCACCGTGGTACCGGTGCCGACGTAGTACTGCCCCGCGAACTGCTCCGCGGAGGTCACCTGCGACGTCGTCTGGCGGGTATAGCCGGCCGTGTTGACGTTGGTGATGTTGTTGCCGGTGGTGCTCAGCGCCGCTTGCGAGGCGTTGAGGCCGGACAGTCCGATGGATAAGAGGCTCATGGTCTTTCCTTAGCGCAGTCCTTTGTACAGGGCTTCACAGTGTGCGAGTCGGGGTGTCAGCCATCGCGACGGTCTGGTACACCTGCATCTGCTTGGCGATCTGGTTCACCTTGCGCGCGTACTGCGGGTCGGTGGCGTAGCCGGCGCGCTGCAGTTCCTTCATGAACTGATCCGGACGCGCGGCGGAATCCAGCGCGCCCTGGTAGCGATCGTTGTTCTGCAGGAAGCTGACGTAGTCCTGGAAGCTTTGCTCGAAGGAGTTGTAGGCACGGAACGAAGCCACTTCCTTCACTTGCTTGCCTTGCTCGAATTCGGTGGTGGTGGCGCGGGCGGAGTCACCCTTCCAGCTCGATCCGCTCTTGATGCCGAACAGGTTGTGGCTGCTGCTGCCGTCGCGCTGGGCGATCATCTTCTTGCCCCAGCCGGTTTCCAGCGCGGCCTGGGCCACCAGGTAACGCGGGTCGACACCGATGCGCTTGGCCGCGCGTTCGGCCATGGGCAGCATGGTGCTGATGAAGTCATCGGCCGAGGCGAACATCGACTTGCCCGGCTTGGTGGAGATCGCCGAAGTATCGATATCGGCCACCGGCACGGCGGTGTCGATCTGCTTCGTATAGGCCCGGCTACCGCGCCAGTCGTTGCTGGCCAGCTGCGCCGGCTGGTTGGCGGTGGATGCCACGGAGCTGTCGGCGCCGGGCACCAGGCCTGCCGCGATACGCTGGGCGAGCTTGCCCGGCAGCGCGAGGCGGCGGGCGTTCAGCGCCTGGCGATCATCACGGCCGGCTTCGGGTTGCGGCAAGGCCTTGCCGTTGGCGGCAAACACGCTCGGGGTCTTCTGCCGGTCGGAAGCCGCGGCGGTGGCCGCAGCGCTCTGGGTGCTGTCGGTGGCCGCCTGGCCGGTCTGGGCGAAGGGGTTGTTGCCGGTGTGGCGGACGCCCTGCATCTTCTCCATCTGCTTGACCAGCACGTCGGCCAGGCCGATGCCATGCCCCTGGGTGGCCAGGGACACGGACAGCTGATGGTCGTACATGTCCTGGTACTGCTTGGCCGCTTCGCTGTTCATCGGGTTGTCCTTGGCGAACACCTCGTTGGCCGAGCGCATGGATTTCAGCATCTCGTTCATGAACAGCGATTCGAACTCCTGGGCGACCTTGCGGATGTTCCCCGCGCTGTCGCGGTTCGCGCCGGTCTTCATCGCCGACAGGCGATTGAGGTCGGAGTAGGAACCGGAGTCGGTAGTGGAGGTACCAGCAGAAAGCAGTCGGGCGTCCACGGCGGCGTCCTCAGATCACGATCAGGTCGGCTTGCAGCGCGCCGGCCTGTTTCAGGGCTTCGAGGATCGCCATCAGGTCGCTGGGCGCGGCGCCCACCTGGTTAACGGCGCGTACGATTTCATCCAGCGTGGTGCCGGGGCCGAACTTGAACATCGGCTTGGCTTCCTGGTTGGCGCTCACGTTCGAGCGCGGCACCACGGCGGTCTGGCCGTTGGAGAACGGACCGGGCTGGCTGACGATGGGGTCTTCGGTGATGGTCACGGTCAGGCTGCCGTGGGTCACGGCGGCCGGCGACACGCGCACGTTCTGGCCGATCACGATGGTGCCGGTGCGCGAGTTGATGATGACCTTGGCGACGGCTTCGCCGGACTGCACTTCGAGGTTTTCCAGCACGGACATGTAGTCCACGCGCTGGCTCGGATCCAGCGGCGCGCTGACGCGCACCGAGCCGCCGTCCACGGCCTGGGCGACGCCCGGGCCAAGCAGTTCATTGATGCGGTCGACGATGTGCTTGGCGGTGGTGAAGTCCGGGCGGTTGAGGTTCAGGGTCAGGGTGTTGCCCTGGTCGAAGCCACTCGGCACCGCGCGCTCGACGGTGGCGCCACCGGGGATGCGACCGGCCGAAGGTACGTTGACGGTGATCTTGGAGCCGTCGCGGCCTTCGGCGTCGAAGCCGCCGACCACCAGGTTGCCCTGGGCGATGGCGTAGGTCTGGCCATCGATACCCTTGAGCTGGGTCATCAGCAGGCTGCCGCCGCGCAGGCTCTTGGAGTTGCCGATGGAGGACACGGTGATGTCGATGACCTGACCTGGTTTGGAGAACGGCGGCAGGTCGGCATGGATGGATACCGCCGCGACGTTTTTCAGCTGCACGTTGCCCGTGCCGGCCGGTACCTTGATGCCGAACTGCGCCAGCATGTTGTTGAAGGTCTGCACGGTGAACGGCGTCTGGGTGGTCTGGTCGCCCGTACCGTTGAGGCCGACGACCAGGCCGTAGCCGATCAGCTGGTTGTTGCGCACACCCTGGATGCTGGCGATGTCCTTGAGCCGCTCGGCATGGGCGGCCGGCACGGCGAACAGCGCGCAGAGCAGCAGCGCGCCGCCGAGGCGGAGCGTGCTGAGCAGGCCATGGGATACCTTGCGAACGGCAGTCATCGTCATCAACCTCAGAACGGGAACAGCGGGCTGAGGAAGAAGCGATCGAACCAGCCCGGCTGGCTCGCATCGGCGAACGCACCGGTGCCCGAGTAGGTGATGCGCGCATCGGCCACGCGGGTGGAAGCGACGGTATTGTCGGTGGCGATGTCGTCGGCGCGGATCAGGCCGGCGATGCGCACCAGCTCGTTGCCGGTGTTCAGGGTCATCCACTTTTCGCCACGCACGGCGAGAATGCCGTTGGGCATGACGTCGGCCACGGTGACAGTGATCGAGCCGGTCAGGCTGTTGCTCTGCCCGGCCTGGCTGTCGCCCTTGGCATCGCGCGAGCCGCCGTACTCGGCAGAAAGGCTGAGGTCACCGCCACCCACCGGGTTGTTGGTGGTCAGGCCGCTGCCGAACATCGAGGTCAGCCCCATCTTGGTATTACTGTCCTTGGAGATGTCCGAACTGGCCTTCTTGCTGGCCTGGGTCTTCTCGTTGAGGGTGATGGTGATGATGTCACCCACGCGGAAGGCCTTGCGGTCGCCGTAGAGGTTGTTCTCGAACCCGGCCTGGTAGATCGACCCGTTGTTCTGGGCGGCCGGCGCGGGAGTGCGCGGCAGCACCGGAGCGTAATAGGGATCGTCCGGCTTGGGCGGAGGGCTCACGCACCCTGCCAACGCGGCGATGGCCAGCAGCGGAAGGAGGTGGGAACGGTTCATCTACAGCTACCTCTCGGGGAGAGCGACTACGGGATCACAGGTGGCCCAAGGGCCGGTTTATCCAACGACCGCGCGAGCTAGGTCAGGCAAGGCGAAATCGAATTTGGAAGCGGAGTTGGCTCCAGCCAATGAGCATTCCTAATTCGATTTCAACGCTGCATGGCCGACGCGCAGCCGGTCGTTATAGGTTCTGGGTGACGAAGGAGAGCATTTGGTCGGCGGTGGAGATCACCTTGGAGTTCATCTCGTAAGCGCGCTGGGTGGTGATCATGTTCACCATCTCCTCCACCACGCTGACGTTGGAGTTCTCCAGGGTGTTCTGCAGGGTGGTGCCCAGACCGTTCAGGCCAGGGGTGCCGACCTGGGGCGCGCCGCTGGCGGCGGTTTCCAGGAACAGGTTGTTGCCGGTGGCCTGCAGGCCGGCCGGGTTGATGAAGTCGGCGGTCTGGATATTGCCGATGATCTGCGGCGTGGCATTGCCGGCAACGGTGACCGAGACGGTACCGTCGTTGCCAACGGTGAAGGTCTGGGTTTCCGGCGGCACGATGATGGCCGGCTCCAGGGCATTACCGTTGGAGGTGACGATCTGGCCGTCGGAGTTCAGGTGGAAGCTGCCGTCACGGGTGTAGGCAACAGTGCCGTCCGGGGTCAGTACCTGGAAGAAGCCACGACCGTTGACCGCCATATCCAGCGGGTTGTCGGTGGTCTGCAGGCTGCCGGCGGTGAAGTTCTTCTGGGTGCCGACGATGCGCACACCGGTACCCAGTTGCAGGCCCGAAGGCAGCTGCGTGTCCTGGGTCGAGTTGGCGCCGGGCTGACGCTTGATCTGGTAGAGCAGGTCCTGGAACTCCGCGCGGTCGCGCTTGAAGCCCGTGGTGGACACGTTCGCCAGGTTGTTCGAGATGGTGGTCAGGTTCATGTCCTGGGCGGACAGACCGGTCTTGCTGACCCAAAGTGCCGGAAGCATGTCGTTCTCCTCGGGCGCCGGATTCGTGGCGCCTCGAACGGTTAATCAGGTTCTATTCAGCTGAATTGCAAAACACGCGCCATGGACTGGGAATCTTCTTCGGCGGTTTTCATCATCTTCACGTGCAACTCGAACTGGCGAGACAGCGCCAGGATCGAGGTCATCTCGTCGACAGCGTTGACGTTGCTGGCTTCCAGTACGCCGGACTGCACGCTGGCATTGGCATCAACCTGGGGAGCGGGCTGGCCCGACTTCATGCGGATGAGGCCGTCGCTGCCCTTCTCCAGTTGCTTGGCATCGGGAGTCACGAGCTTGATGCGGTCGACGGTAGCCAGCGCATTGGGGTTGTTGCCCTGACCACGGATGGTGATGGTGCCGTCCTCGCCGATGTCGATCTTTTCTTCCGGAGGAATCGCGATCGGCCCGCCGTTACCCATCACCGGCATACCGTCGCTGGTGCGCAGCTGGCCGAGGGCGTCGATCTCCAGGCTGCCAGTGCGCACGTAGGCTTCGCCGCCATCCGGCGCCTGCACAGCAATCCAGGCATCGCCCTTGGCAGCCACGTCCAGGTCACGGCCGGTTTCCTGCAGGGAGCCGGTGGTGAAGTCGGTCGCCGGGCGCTCGCTCATGGCGAAGACGCGCGCCGGAAAGCTGTCGCCGAACACGGGCATGGCGCGAGCTTGCTCGAAGTCGCGGCGGAAGCCGGTCGTGGAGATGTTCGCCAGGTTGTTGGCGTGAGCCTGCATGGCTTTGGTGTTCTGGCTCGCGCCGCTCATGGCGACATACAGCATTCTGTCCAAGGCATTCCTCCAGTGCCGAGTCGGATTCCCGGCGGTGTTGGAGTGACTTCAGCAAAGGCTGTGCCAGAACTGCAGATCAAATCTCAAGATATTGATATTCAAGGGAATATCAAAAAACAAAGGCTCCCGAAGGAGCCTCGATGGCCGTCAGGCGGCGAAGGACTGCCGCCTGCGGCAAGGGGACGTCATCAACGCAGGTTGATGATGGTGTCGGAGATAGTGCTTTCGGTCTGGACGGTCTTGGCGTTCGCCTGGTAGTTGCGCTGCGCCACGATCAGGTTCACCAGTTGCGCGGTGAGGTCGACGTTGGAGTCTTCCAGGGTTCCCGAGCCGACCGAACCGAGGGTGCCGGAGGTGGGCGTGCCGATCACCGCCTCACCCGAGGCCAGCGACTGCTTCCAGCCAGTGTTGCCCACCGGGGTCAGGCCCTGGGTGTTGGCAAAGTTGGCCAGGATCACCTGGCCGATCACCTTGGACTGGCCGTTGGTGTAGGTGGCGTACATCTGGCCGTCCTCGGCGAACGACAGGCCGGACATCTGACCGGTCGCGTAGCCATCCTGGGTCACTGCCGTCACGGCGAAGGAGCCGTTGGTCTGGGTGGTCTTGGTCAGGTCGATGCTGATGCCGCCAGTGGTACCTGCCGCGCCGTTGGCTCCCCAGGTCACCGGGTTGGTGGTGGAGTCGGTGACGGCCGCCGGCGTCCAGCCGGTCAGGGTCATGGTGTTGTCGGCGTTGACGGTCATGCCGGTGGAAGTGATGCCCGTCAGCTGGCCGGCGCTGTTGAAGGTGATGTCGCTGCTCAGCGGCGTGGTGCTGGTCGGGGTCTGCGGGTTACGCCCATCCACCAGGGTGTACATGCTCCAGTTGTTGGCACTGTCCTTGACGAAGTAGTTCGTCATGGTGTGCGAGTTGCCCTGGGAGTCGTAGATGTCCACGGAGGTCGACCAGTTGTAGCTGTCCGAATCGGTGGCATCGAACGGCGTGGTAGTCGGCGTGGTGGCGTTGGAGTTCAGGCTCAGGGTCGAAGTGATCTTCGAGGTCGGGCTCGGCGGCTGGTTGGCGGTGTCGACCTTCAGGTCGGTGATCACACCATTGACGATGTTGCCGTTGCCATTGACGCCATAACCCTGCAGGCGATTGCCCGAGCCATCGACGATGTAGCCGCTGGCGTCGGTGTTGAAGGTGCCGTTGCGGGTGTAGACGCGGCTGCCGTTGTCGCTGGTCATGAAGAAACCGTTGCCGCTCACCGCCAGGTCCAGGCTGCGACCGGTGGTGCTCAGGTTGCCCTGGGTGAACTGCTGCGAGACGGCCTGGGTGACCACGCCGTTACCCACGGCGATGCGGCCGGTGCCGAGCATCGAGGAGGCGTAGAGGTCGGCGAACTCGGTACGCGAGGATTTGAAGCCGGTGGTGCCGACGTTGGCAATGTTGTTGCCGGTGACGTTCAGGTCCATCGACGCGGCGTTGAGTCCACTCAGGGCGGTATTGAAAGACATGTGTTGCTCCTGTGCCGAAACGCGGCGTTATTTTCCGATGGTCTGAATGCTGGAGGCGGAAACGGCGCCGATGCCAGCCAGGTTCAGGGACATTTCCCCGCCGTTCTGGCCCAGCGTGACGCTGTTGACCGTGGCCGGCAGGTAGGTGGTCAGGGCGGTACTGGTACCATCCAGGCTGGCGCTGGCCTTGACGGTGTAGGTGCCGGCGGCCACCAGTTCGCCGCTGTCGTCCTTGCCGTCCCACTTGAAGTCGATGTTGCCGGCCTTCTGGCTGCCCATGTCGACGGTGCGGATCAGGTCGCCCGAGTCGTCGTAGATCTTCAGGGTCACGCCATCACCGCCGGACGGCATCACCAGGGTGCCGTTGACGCCGGCGCTCGGGTCATCGACCTGCACCTTGCTGGAGTTGACGATCACCGAGCGGCCGACCAACGAGGAGGCCTGCAGGGCCTGCGACGACTGGAACGACGAATAGAAGGTGCCCAGGGTGGTATCCAGGTTCTGCATGCTCTCCAGGCTGCTGAACTGCGCCAGCTGGGAGACGAACTCGGTGTTGTCCTGCGGGTCCAGCGGGTTCTGGTTGTTCAGCTGGGTGACCAGCAGCTGCAGGAAGGAATCCTTGCCCAGCGCGCTGGTGCCAGTCTCGGCCGTCGACGACGAGCTCTTGGACCCGGCGTTCAGTGACGACAGGATCGAACTCGAAGCGCTGTTATCGGTATTGATGCTCATGCGGCGTCCTCTGCGCTTACTGACCCAGGGTCAGGACCTTCTGCATCATCTGCTTGGCGGTGTTCATCATTTCCGCGTTGCTCTGGAAAGAACGACTGGCGGAGATCATGTCGGCCATCTCCTCCACCACGTTGACGTTGGGGTAGTAGACGTAGCCGTCCTTGTCGGCGGCCGGATGGTTCGGCTCGTAGCGCGGCACCAGCGGGCTCTGGTCCTCGACCACGCCCAGCACCTGCACGCCGGAACCGGCCTGGTCGGTCTCGCCGAACAGCGAACCCTGGTCGCCGCCCTGGGCGTTCTGCAGCATGGTGGAGAACACCGGGTGACGGGCGCGGTAGGTCTGGTCGATGCTCGAGGAGACGCTCTCGGCGTTGGCGATGTTCGACGCGGTGGTGTTCAGACGGGTGGTCTGGGCACTCATGCCGGTACCGGCGATGTTGAAGACACTGGCGAGCGACATGGCGATTACTCCCCGCGCAGGGCGTTCATCAGCCCTTTGAATTTGCTGTTGAGGAAGGTGAACGAGGCCTGGAACTGCACGGAGTTTTCCGCGTAGTTGGCTTGCTCGATCTGTTCGTCGACGGTGTTCTGGTCGACCGAAGGCTGATTCGGGATGCGGTACTTCACCGACTCGTCACCCATGCCGAAACCATCGGCGGCAATGTGATGCGAATTGGTCAGGGTCGCGCTGAAGGTGCCGTTCTTCAGCTTGTCCGACTGGGCTGCCAGCACCGAGGCGAAATCCAGGTCGCGCGCCTTGTAGTTGGGCGTGTCGGCGTTGGCCAGGTTATTGGCCAGGACTTCAGCGCGCTGGGAGCGGAAGTTCAGCGCTTGCTGGTGGATGCCGAGGGCTTTGTCGAAGCTGATGCTCATGGTCACGAACCTGTTTGCCGGTGTGGGCTTGCCAACACTTCAGCAAGGTGCGTGCCATATTTTCATTCCCTTGATAATCAAGGGCTTGAGAGAATACGAGCAGCGGCAAGGGGCGGCAAACAGCGGCAAAGCGGCAACCGCTTTCCTTGCCGCCGGGGGCAAGGCGGCAAGCTTGCCGCTGCGCTTTGCCGCCCTCTTGCGCCGTTGCCATTGCCGTTTAGGTTGCCACGCTCAGCCTGCTCGCGAACGGACTGGCAACGTCGGCCCTGCCGACGGATCGCGGGCACTGCCCGCTCCTACAGGGAAGGTCATTGCCACCCGATCGCGAACGGCACTCTGCCGCCCCGGCGAACGCATACTCAGGATGGCGCGGAGCGCAGCGATACCCATCGATTCCGCGGCACCGACAGCATGGGTATCGCAAGCTCCACCCATCCCACGGCCGTGCTCCGCCGCGAATTCGACGCACGCAGAAATGCAGATCGCGGACAAAGTCCGCGATCAGGTGAATGCCGTAGCAAGAACCCCGCCCGAACAGGCGGGGCGTCGGCCGATCACTTGGCCTTGTAGATGATCCCCGGGCTGCACTGGACCATCTGGTAGTGGTCCGGCAGCGCGTTGAGCGCTTCGGAGGCGCCGAGGAACAGGTAGCCACCAGGCTTGAGCGTGGCATGGATGCGCAGGAGAATGTCGCGCTTCACTTCGGCCGAGAAATAGATCAGCACGTTGCGGCAGAACACCATGTCGAACTTGCCCAACGTGGCGTAGCTGTCCAGCAGGTTCAGCGCGCGGAACTCCACGCGGCTCTTGATCGGTGGCTTGACCGTCCAGCGCCCCGGCGTCTTCTGGTCGAAGTAGCGCGCCAGGCGCTCCTGCGACAGGCCACGGCCGATGGCCAGGCTGTCGTACTCGCCGGCCTTGCAGGCTGTGAGCATGGAGCCGGACAGGTCGGTGGCGACGATCTGCACGCCCGCCTTCAGCTGGCCGAGGTTGGTGCGCTCGAACTCGTCGATGGACATCGACAGCGAGTATGGCTCCTGCCCCGAGGAACAGGCCGCCGACCAGATGCGCAGGCGCTGGCCGGGCGAGGCCTTGATCATCTCCGGCAGCACGCGGTTCTTCAGCACCTCGAAGGGGTAGGTATCGCGAAACCACAGGGTCTCGTTGGTGGTCATGGCGTCGACCACCTGCTCGCGCAGCTGGCTGCGCATCTGGATCTTCTGAACCAGCTCGCCCAGGGACTTGATGCCCTGCTGCTCCATCAACTTGTTCAAGCGGCTGGAGACCAGGTACTGCTTGTTGGCGCCCAGGAGGATGCCGCAGGTCTTCTCCAGGAAATCCCGGAACAGCTCGAATTCAGAATTGGTGGATGTCACAGATAAGCCTCTTTGCTCGTGGACGGCTGCCGGCAAAACGACGGCAACTGCCTGACCGGTGCTCAAAAAACCATAGACGATGCGGGCGGCACCGGCGCCACCCGCATCGCGTCACGCCGGCATCAGGCCGATGCGCCATCCACTGCCTTGATGCGGTCCGACACACGGGCCGCCAGGTCATCGGGACGGAACTTGGCGAGGAAGTCGTCAGCGCCGACCTTCTTCACCATCGCCTGGTTGAACACCCCGGACAACGAAGTATGCAGGAGAATGTGCAGATCCTGCATGCGCGGGTCGTGACGGATTTCCGCCGTGAGCGTGTAGCCATCCATTTCCGGCATCTCGATATCCGAGATCACCATCAGCAGATCGCTGCCCGGATGCCCGCCGGCCTCCACCATCTGGTGCAGGTAATCCAGCGCCTGGCGGCCGTCGTTGAGCGCCAGCACTTCCACGCCGACAGTCTCCAGGCAACGCACCAGCTGCTTGCGCGCCACGGACGAGTCGTCCACCACCAGCACGCGCTTGCTCACCGCTCGGGCCTGGGTCTCGGCATCCAGCACGCCTTCGGAGATGTCCTCCGAGGTCGGCGCCACTTCGGCGAGGATCTTCTCCACGTCGATGATTTCCACCAGTTGGTTGTCGACCCGCGTCACCGCCGTCAGGTAGTGGTCGCGGCCGGTTCCCTTGGGTGGCGGATGGATCGACTCCCAGTTCATGTTGACGATGCGCTCCACCGAATGCACCAGGAAGCCCTGCACCTTGGTGTTGTACTCGGTGATGATCACGAAGCTGTTGGCGATGTCCCGCAGGGCGTGACGCCCCGTGGCCAGCGCCAGGTCGAGGATCGGAATGGTGCCGCCACGGATGTTCGCCACCCCGCGCACCACCTGGCTGGATTTGGGCATCACGGTCAGGCGCGGGCACTGCAGCACCTCCTTCACCTTGAACACGTTGATCCCGTACAGCTGGCTGCCGTTCAAGCGGAACAGCAGCAGTTCGAGACGATTCTGGCCAACCAGCTGCGTACGCTGGTTGACCGAATCCATGACTCCGGCCATTGAGCCTCCTGTGCACGCAACGCCGCCCGACTCACGAAGGCGGCATGACCATTGCTTGGATCGTTGCATGAAACGAGCAACGACATTTTTCCGACAGCTGAGACCCGCGTGCGCCCTGATGGCTGCGCTGCTCGGCATGACGGGTGCGCTGACCCTCTCCCCGGCTGGGGCGGAAGGCTTCACTGCGCCTGAGATCCTTATCGGCTCCACCCAGGGCTTTCTTGAGTTCAAGGTGGAAGATTATCTGCAGACCTCGGGCATAGACGCACGCTACGAGATCGAAGTCGCACGCATCGACCCCCGCCTGCGCCTGGCAGAGTGCGACAAGGACCTGACACAGAAGCTGGAAAGCCCGGCGCAGCCCGTTGGTCGGGTCACTGTGCGGGTGCTCTGCGAGGGCAGTTCCCCCTGGACGGTGTTCGTGCCGGCGACGGTCAGGCTGTTCCGTCAAGTTGTCGTCACCACCCTGCCCCTGCAGCGTAACCATGTCGTCGAGGCCAGTGATATCAGCGTCGTCGAAAGGGACGTCGGCCAACTGAGCCAGGGCTACCTGACCGACCCCAGCCAGGTGGTCGGCATGAAGCTCAAGCGTCCGACGGTCAATGATCAGGTGCTGGCACCGGTGTTCCTCGAACAGGCGGCGGCCGTGCGCAAGGGTGACCAGGTGGTGATCCGCGCCAGGACCAGTGCGATCAACGTGTTCATGCCCGGTGAGGCGCTGTCCGATGGGGTAACCGGCGAGCAGATCCGCGTGCGCAACCTGCGCTCCCAGCGTATCGTCAAGGCTCGCGTGGTCGAGCCGGGGGCGGTGGAAGTCACCCTGTAGCGCTCGGCGCCGGGCTTTTTCTGGCATGATGGACGCAGCCCTCTGCAAAATGTGCTCAGGCGCACGAAAATTCGGCCTAAAGTTTCTCTCAAGACGGCCGAAAAGCTTGGCAAGCGTCCAATACCTCCAGAGGTTTCCACCATGGTCATCGACTTCAACCGGCTGAACCCGGCCTCTACGACAGCCAGCACTGGCCGTAGCAGTGCTGCCCAGAGCGGTCGCAGCGAAGCCGCCGCAGAGAATGCCTCCGTCAACGCCCCGGCCAAGAGCGGCGAGTCGGTACAGCTGAGCGACACCGCGCAGCAACTGCAGAAAGTAAGCGATCAACTGAAGGACCAGCCCGTGGTCGACAACGAGAAAGTGGCCCGCATCAAGGCGGCCATCGCTGACGGCAGCTACCAGGTCGACAGCCAGAAAGTCGCCAGCAAGCTGCTCGATTTCGAATCCCAGCGCTGAGTTCACTCAGCGCCTGGTCAACCGCTAGTACGCCGAGCCCAAGATGTCCGATGCCCTGCTTTCTCTGATCAACGGCGACATCGAAGCAGCCAGCAGCCTGCTGCAGCTGATCGACGATGAGTTCCAGGCGCTGCAAGCACGCGACCTGGACCAGTTGCAGAAGCTGCTCGACAGCAAACTGCCGCTGCTGCATCAGCTCGAGCAGAACGGTCGCATCCGCACCCAGGCACTGCAACAGGCCGGGGTCAGCGCTGACAACGAGGGGCTTGCGCAGATTGCCCAGGCTACCGGCAACGCCGCTCTCACCGCGCGTGCGCAAGAGCTTGGCGCCCTGCTCGAACGTTGCCAGGAAGCCAACCAGCGCAACGGCCGCCTCATCCGTTCCGGCCAGACCAGCACCGAGCGCACGCTCGACATCCTGCGCGGCCAGGAAACTCCGCGACTCTATGATCGCTACGGCGGCTCCACCCAAGGCAACCGCCAGCGCCCGCTCAGCCAGGCCTGAACTCCTCTGGCCTGAAGGCCCGCCCTAGGGCAGAATGCCACTATCCGGCCCTGCCCCGTGCACGACTCATAACAAACACAATGGAGACCCGCGGACCGTGTCCAATCTGTTCGCCGAGGAAAATGGCCCTCAACCACCGAAGGTGTTGAAAGCTCCGGTGGAGATCCACGCCAGCCTGAAAATGCTGATGGACAGTCACGATCCCCTGGTAATCACCTTCGAAGGGCGCAGCCAGCGCTTCCAGAGCTTCGTCGTCGAGATCAACCGCGAGCGCAACATCGTTGCCCTCGATGAGCTCATCCCCAACGACGGCGAGCGCTTCCTGCAGAATGGCGAGCAATTCCGCATCGAAGCCTTCCACGAAGGCGTGCGCATCGCCTGGGAAAACACCCAGAACGCTTTCTTCTCCGAGATCGACGGTGCCCGCTGCTACTGGCTGCCGGTGCCGGCCGAGATGCTCTACCACCAGCGCCGCAACGCCTTCCGCGCCCCCGTGGGCCAGGGCCAGCCGGTGGCCGTGGAGATCGGCGGCAGCAAGCTGAAGTCGCCGCTCAAGGGCAGCCTGATCGACATTTCCGCCACTGGCTGCAAGATTCGCCTGGAAGGCAACGCCGCCGAGCGCCTGCAGCCCGGCCAGGTCTATGAAGAGTTCACCGCGCGTCTGCCCTTCGGCGCCCTGACCATGGAAGTCGAACTGCGCCATGTGCATTTCGAGGAGAAGGTCGGCTACAGCTTCGCCGGCATGCGCTTCCACCAGATGAGCGGCCTGGCGCAGCGCAACATCGAACGCTTCGTCTACCAGTTGCAACGCGAAGCCCGGCGCTTCGAGAAGGACGAGCTGTTCTAGTTCGTCCCGGGCGGCAAGCACTTGCCGCCCTTCCCCTGCCGCCTCACGCGGGCCGGCTTTCTTCCTCGGCTTCCGCTTCTGCTTCCACTTCCGGCTCGGCTGCCGGCGCGCTGCCGTCGTTGCCCTTCATCTGCTCCTCCACGGCCGCTTCGTCGACCCGCGGGTCGAGGGCGGCGGACAGTGGCGAGGACGCCAGGCTGTCCGGCGTGGCAACGTGCTTGACCGGGGCCTCGTCGACCCGGTGTACACCACTGACCTTCTCCGGCTGCACGCGCCAGATGAGGATCAGCGAGCAGGCGCAGACGAAGGCGTAGAGCATGTTGGCGCCGAACAGCTTCATCAGCGCACCGGCCGCCAGCGGGCCGATACAGGCGCCGACACCGAAGGTCACCAACAGCATCGCAGTCAGGGAAACGCGGCGCTCACCTTCGACGTGATCGTTGGAGAAGGCCACGGCCAGCGGATACAGAGTGAACTGCACCAGGCAGACGATGAAGCCCATCGGCAGCAGCCACGCCAACGAAATCGGCGGCACCGGCAGCAACGGCAGCGCCGCCAGCGGCAAGGCCACTATCAACAGCAGGATCGCGGCATTACGGATCAGCACGGCGCGGTCGATGCGGTCCGACAGCCAGCCCAGCGGCCACTGCACCAGCAGGCCGGCGAAGATGCAGCCGCCCATGAACAGACCGATCTCCTCGTTACTCAGACCCTGGCGCACCGCATAGAGCGGCGCCAGGCCGTAGAACGAACCGACCACCAGCCCGGACACCAGTACCGTGGTCAACGACTGCGGCACACGCTGGATGAAGAAGCGCGGCTCCAGCGGCGCCGGGCGTAGCGGTGCGGGGTGGACCTTGTGGGTGATCGCCACCGGGATCAGCGACAGCGCAAAGCACAGCGCGATCATCATCGGCAGCTCCGGGCCCAGCCCCGGATGCACCACCAGCACCAGCTGGCCGAGTACCAGGCCCAGGTAGGACGCGACCATGTAGCCGGCGAACACGGCACCGCGCTGGAGCGCCTCGGCCTGCTCGTTGAGCCAGCTTTCGATGACCATGTACTGGCACATCATCCCCAGGCCGATGGCGACCCGCAGCAACAGCCAGAAGCCCAGCCAGGGCAACAGGCCGATACCCAGCACCGCGGCGGTCACCAACCCGCCACAGGCGACATAGGCGCGGATATGACCGACGCGGGCGATCAGCCGGTGGCCGATCTTGCCGCCCAGCACCAGGCCAAGGTAGTAGGCGGCCATCATGGCGCCGATCCACAGCCCGTCGACCTTCTCCGCACCCAGGCGCAGGGCGAGGTAGGTACTGAGCAGACCGGAACCGGTCAGGAGCATGACGGCGGCGAAGTACAGAGCGCGGAAGGCAGTGACGATCCGAAGCATTGGACCTCCTGGTCCAGGACAACCCCGGCACAACGTCCGGGCAGCGGAAAGCGGGACTTGCGCACACACCTTAGAGCTTGCCAATCGGCGCGTCGAGAGGGCTGCCGGGCCCGGAATAGCGCGTGTCGCGCATGGTCATGCGAGGCGTTTCGAAGGATGTCGGCGGGATGAACGAGGATGGCTTGAAGATCGCCAGAAGATGGCTGCCGATCACAGCTGCACCGGGTTTCGGCGCAGCTGTGTCAGCGACTTCAAATCAGATCATGCGCCTCAGGCTTGCGCTGCGAGAACGCGGCGCTCCCACGGGGTGATTTCGTCGAAGAAGCTGGTCAGCTCCATGGACTTGGTCGCGCTGTAGCCGTCGATGAACTCGTTGCCGAACACCTCGCGGGCCAGCTCGCTACGCTGCAGGCGCTGCAGTGCGTCGTACATCGTGCAGGGCAGCAGCAACTCCGGCGGCACCTCGAACTCACCCTGGATCGGCGCGGTGGGCTCCAGTGCGCGCTCGATGCCGTGCAGACCGGCAGCCAGGCTCGCGGCGATGGCCAGGTAGGGGTTGGCGTCGGCACCGGGCAGGCGGTTCTCCACGCGACGGGCCACCGGCGCGCTGGCCGGAATGCGCAGGCCGGCAGCGCGGTTGTCATGGGACCAGCACGCGTTGTTCGGCGAAGCGTACGGGTGGCACAGGCGCTGGAAGGAGTTCACGTTCGGCGCGAACAGCAGGGTGAAGTCCGACAGGCACGCCTGCAGGCCACCGATGAAGTGGCGGAACTCCGGCGTGGCCTCGCCCTGGGCGTCGCTGAAGATATTGCGGCCCTCGCCGTCGACGATGCTCTGGTGAATGTGCATCGAACTGCCCGGCGTGTGCGCCAGCGGCTTGGCCATGCATACCACGATCAGCCCGTGCTTGAGCGCGACTTCCTTGAGCAGGTGCTTGAACAGGAAGGTCTGGTCGGCCAGCAGTACCGGGTCGCCATGCAGGAAGTTGATCTCGAACTGGGTGGTGCCCATCTCGTGCATGAAGGTGTCGCGTTCGAGCCCCACCGCTGCCATGCAGCGGTAGACGTCCTGGAAGAACGGGCGCAGGCCGTTGTTGGACGACACGCTGAAGGCCGAGTGACCGATCTCGCGGCGACCGTCCAGTCCGACCGGCGCCTGGAAGGCTTCCAGCGGATCGGGGTTGGGGGCGAACACGAAGAACTCCAGCTCGGTCGCCACCACCGGGCTCCAGCCGCGTTCGGCGTAGCGCGCGACGACCTGCTTGAGCAGGCCGCGGGTGGACAGGCCGGAGGGCTTGCCATCGAGCTCCAGCGCATCGCAGATGGCAAAGGCGCGGGGTTCGTCGCTCCAGGGCAGGCGGTGAATCTGGGTCGGCTCGGCGATCAGGGCGAGGTCGCCGTCGTCGCTGCCGTAGAACTTCGCGGCCGGGTAGCCGCCCATGATGCATTGCAGCAGGACGCCGCGCGCCAGTTGCAGCCGGCGCCCGGTGAGAAAGCCCTCGCCGGTCATCACCTTGCCACGCGGCACCCCGTTGAGGTCGGGGGTGACGCACTCGATCTCTTCCACTCCGGCCAGACGCTCGGCGAGTGGGATTCCTGGATCGTTACTCATGACTTCTTATCCTTGTTCTTTTGTCCCTGTCACAGGACGCCGCGCGAGGCGCGCGAGCCCGTACAAAATACGCATCACGCGTTCGATATTTCAAGCGGGCACAGGAGTGAAAACTGTAGGAGCGCGCCATGCGCGCGATCGCGGGAATGGCCCGCTCTTACAAGGAGAATCCGTGCCAAAAGAAAACGCCGCTCAAGAGAGCGGCGTTTTCGTTGCATCACCCAAGGTCAGAACAGATGGGTGAACAGCCAGTACAGCGACGCCGAGAGCACGATGGCCGCCGGCAGGGTCAACACCCAGGCCATCAGCAGGTTGCGGATGGTGCGCATCTGCAGGCCCGAGCCGTTGGCCGCCATGGTCCCGGCGACGCCGGACGACAGCACGTGGGTCGTCGATACCGGCAACCCGTACATGTCCGCCGCGCCGATGGTCAGCATCGCCACCATCTCCGCCGAGGCGCCCTGGGCGTAGGTCAGGTGGGTCTTGCCGATCTTCTCGCCGACGGTCACCACGATGCGCTTCCAGCCGACCATGGTGCCCAGGCCGAGAGCGATGGCCACGGCGACCTTCACCCACAGCGGGATGAAGCGCGTCGACTCGTCGATCTTGCCCTTGAATGCGGCCAGCTTGCTGGTGGTGTCCGCGTCGAAATTGCCGACCTTGTCCTTGTCCATCAGGCGGATCGCCTCGCTGGTCAGGTACATGTCGTTACGCACGTTGCCCATGGCCTCGGCCGGCACACGGGCCAGGCTGCCGTAGCCGTTCACTTCCGCGCCGATGGCACCGGTCAGCGCCGCCAGGGACGGGATGAGTTCGGGCTTGGCTTCCTTGGTGCGCACGTACTCCGACAGCACCGCGCGCGGGTCGGCCGGGGCCGGCTGCGGCGCGGCACGGACCAGCGCCTGCTGGGTAACTTCGGCGATGGCGACGAACTGCACGGTCTGGTCCGCCGGCATGGTGCGGTTCAGCGCATAGGCCATCGGCAAGGTGCCGACCAGGATCAGCATGATCAGGCCCATGCCTTTCTGCCCGTCGTTGGAGCCGTGGGCGAACGACACGCCGGTGCAGGTGAGGATCAGCAGGCCGCGAATCCACCACGGCGGCGGCGTCTTGCCCTTGGGCGCCTTGTACAGCGCGCGGTTCTTCACCAGCAGGCGCAGCGCCAACAGCAGCAGCGCGGCGCAGAAGAAGCCGATCAGCGGCGAGAGCAGCAGCGAGTAGCCGACCTTGGTCGCCTGCGCCCAGTCCACACCGCTGGTGCCGTCGCGGCCGTGCATCAGCGCGTTGGCCACGCCGACGCCGATGATCGAGCCGATCAGCGTGTGCGACGACGACGCCGGCAGGCCCAGCCACCAGGTGCCGAGGTTCCAAAGGATGGCCGCGATCAGCAGGGCGAAGACCATGGCGAAACCAGCCGAGGAGCCGACCTGCAGGATCAGTTCCACCGGCAGCAGGGCGATGATGCCGAAGGCCACTGCGCCGCTGGAGAGCAGCACGCCGAGGAAGTTGAAGCAGCCCGACCAGACCACCGCGAAGTGCGGCGGCAGCGAGTGGGTATAGATGACGGTGGCCACCGCGTTGGCGGTGTCGTGGAAGCCGTTGACGAACTCGAAGCCCAGGGCGATGAACAGGGCGACCCCGAGCAGCAGGAACGGCGTCCAGGTGGTGACCGCGGTGGTGACGTCGTCGACATCGCGCACCAGGCTCCAGGCCGAGAACAGCAGGCCGACAGCGAGCACGGCGAAGAAGATGAAGGCGGTGATGCGGCCGGGCCTGTGTTCCAGATGGGGCCGGTCTTCGACGACGGGAACGGCCAGGGTATCGGTGGTCATGCTGGGAGTCCGCTTGGGGGTGTCCCGGTCATGATCGGCAGGGAATGTTACAGGTTGTGTCTCAGCGCAATTGACCGGCGCACGACGGAACACCGGTGCTCACCTGTAGGCGCGGGCCATGCCCGCGATCGCGCGCACGGGCTCGGCGCCCCCGCCCGCCCTACAGGAGCTCGCATCAGTAGACTTCGGGCACCACGATCTGCTGCGGCGTCGGCGTGCGCGAGTAGTCTTCGTGGCGCTGGCGCTGCGGCAGGATCACCGCCGGGTGCTCGACGTCCTCGTAGGGAATCAGCTTCAGCAGGTGGCTGATGCAGTTGAGCCGCGCGCGCTTCTTGTCGTCGGCCTGCACCACCCACCAGGGCGCCTCGGGGATGTGGGTGCGCTCAAGCATGATTTCCTTGGCCTTGGTGTAGGCCTCCCAGCGACGCCGCGACTCCAGGTCCATGGGGCTGAGCTTCCACTGCTTGAGCGGGTCGTGGATGCGACTGAGGAAGCGCAGGTGCTGTTCGTCGTCGGAGATCGAGAACCAGTACTTGATCAGCTGGATGCCCGAGCGCGCCAGCATGCGCTCGAACTCCGGCACGCTGCGGAAGAACTCCTCGTACTGGTCGTCCGAGCAGAAGCCCATCACCCGCTCGACGCCGGCGCGGTTGTACCAGCTGCGGTCGAACAGGACGATTTCCCCCGCCGCCGGCAGGTGCGAGACGTAGCGCTGGAAGTACCACTGGGTCTGCTCGCGGTCGTTCGGCGCGGGCAGCGCGGCGACCCGGCAGACGCGCGGATTGAGGCGCTGGGTGATGCGCTTGATCACGCCGCCCTTGCCCGCCGCATCACGGCCTTCGAAGAGGATCACCACCTTGTGGCCGGTCTTCACCACCCAGCTCTGCAGCTTCACCAGTTCGCCCTGCAGGCGGAACAGCTCGCTGAAGTAGCGACGGCGGGCGAGCTTTTCCTCGTCGACGTCGGCGTGCTCGTCGAACAGCTCGTCGAGGTTGCGCACATCCTCCAGCAGCTCCAGCTCCAGCTCTTCGTCGCTGTGGTCGAGCAGTTCGCGGTGGATGCGGCGGATCACGGATTCATTGGTCAGGGGCATGGCGGCGGCCTACGCGTCGGGGCTTTGCCGACAGACTAGGGGCGCTCGGTGTCAGGCTGGTGACAGCGACCCCGGCCGCACAGGATTCGCGGACATGACCCGCTCCTACAAAAGCACGACTACCTGTAGGAGCAACTGTCTTTCCCTGGTCGTTCCGTGTTTGTGCTTTCCCCCTCACCCCAGCCCTCTCCCTCAGGGAGAGGGAGCAAATCGTGCCGGCTGACGCTGTGGTTTCATCCGGCACCGAACGGTCCCCTCTCCCTCTGGGAGAGGGTTAGGGTGAGGGCCGATCCGAGCACAGATCTATCCGGTAGGAGCAGGCCATGCCCGCGACCAGCGCCCGCAAGGGGCGCCCTCCCCTTACTGCTCGCGCAGCTCCATCACCTTCAACTCCGGATCGGCCTTGATCTGCTCCTCGGTGAATGGCAACTCCGGCCACTGCTGCCGAGCGAACAATTCGGTCTGGTCACGGTGATGCGGCGAGTTGGGTTCGCTGGACTGTGAGAACGCCAGCAGCCCGCGCGCCTTCGGGCCATCGGCGGTGAAGTCCACCAGCTGGATGTAGCTACTGCCGCTGAGCACGCGGTAATGGTCGCCCTGCCACTCCGAGGTGATGGCGTTGTACACACCCTCGTTGCCGGTGCCGCCGGGGATGCCCAGCGGATTGGCGACATCGCCGGTCAGCTGTAGCTCGCCCCACTTCTCGTCGGCGCGGATGCGGCGGCCGTCGATCTCCTGCGCGGCGGCAACCAGCGCCTGCTGCGCCTGCTGGCGGACTTCCGGCTTGTCCAGGGCGATGCCCGAAGGGGTGGCCAGCGGCAGCTTGGGATCGAAAGGCAGGCGCCAGCCGCCGTCGATCTTCAGGAAGCGCGCGACGAAGGCCTGGAAGTACGCGAAGCCTGGATTGCTGTCGAGGTTGACGTGGCGGTCCCACGAACCCAGCGCCGCGCACGCCGCCTCGGTGCCCGCCGGGGCCGGTTTGCAAAGTTGCAGCAGGTCGTCGAGGAGCATATCGGCCACATAGACGCGGTTGTCGGTGACCATTTTCTGCAGGTCGTCCGGGCCGATTTTGGCGTCGCCCGTCAAGCGTTCCAGGGCGAAGCGCGCGCGGGCGCTGACCGGCACCGAATCGCGGCTCACCAGCGGCGAGAACCCAGTCAGCGGCTGTGCCGGGTTGCTCATCCAGGCGCTGTCATTGGAGTTCTGCACGAAGTCATCGCGCTCCAGCGCCGGCATCTGCTCCGGCGGCGTCAGCCCGGCGTGACGGGTGCCCGGCGCGCTCGACCAGTTGCAGGCGCGGCGCCCACCCTGTAGCACCGGCAGGCCCTGCTTCTGGTACTCGGCGATGGCGCAGTCGGCCAGTTGCTGCTGGCTCAGGTGCGGCACCACCGACTGGTTGAGGTAGAGCACCTTGCCCTCGGCGTTGGTGGCCAGGGTGTTGACCCAGGGAATACCCTGCACATGCTCGATGCTATCGCGCAGCTCATCCAGGCTGCGCGCGTGATCGATGGCGTACCACTGCTGCAGCACGCGGTCGTTGCCCAGATTGGCGTCGCGCACCGCGAAGGCTTCGCTGGCGTTCCAGGGGAACTTTCCTGGCACGCTGAGCAGCGGGCCGTACTCGGACTCGTACAGCGTGTGGCTGCGCGTACCCACGCGGCCATTGGCCTCCAATACGCGAACGCGCAGGGTGATCTCCTTCAGCGGCCGCGACTGGCCATCGACGCGGTAGCTGCGCGGGTCCTGCGGATCGAGGTCGAGGCGGTACAGGGTGAAGTGGCTGGAGGTGTCCACCGTGTGGCTCCAGGCCACGTCCTTGCTGAAGCCGATGTTCACCAGCGGCATGCCCGGCAGGGAGGCGCCCATCACGTCGAGCTGGCCGGGAATGGTCAGGTGCATCTGGTAGAAACGCAGCGCGCCGAACCAGGGGAAGTGCGGGTTGGCCAGCAGCAGGCCGTTACCGTCCGCCGAGCGCTCGCTGCCCACGGCGACGGCGTTGCTGCCGTGGTCACGGTGGAAATTCTCGCGCCGGTCCATCGCCGCGAGTACCTCGCCGTCACTGACGACAGCGGAAGTTGCCTGCCCCGGCGGCGTGGCCGCCATCATGGCCTCGGCGAACTGCCCGGCGCCGGCCTGCACCAGCAGGCGGCGGGTCAGGCGCAGCAGGTCGTCGGCCTCCAGCGGGCGCAGCCAGGCCTTGCCCGCGCACTGCGTGCCGGCAGCCTGGGTGTCCCACAGCCAGCGGTTGTAGCCGGCGGCGTAGCCATCGAGCAGGTCGCGGATCGGCTGCGGCTGGGCGCTGCGCAGGCGGCGCAGGGATTCGTTGTCGTTGAGCCAGGTGTAGAAGAAGTCCGAGGGCAGGTTGCCGACGCCAGCAGAAGTCTTGCCGTCCTCGCCGAAGTAGCGCGAACGCTCGCCCCGCGCGGTGAGCACTTCTTCTGCGAGCAGGCAGGCGTTGTCGCGGGCGTAGGCATAGCCGATGCCGTAGCCCAGGCCCAGTTCGTCCCTGGCCTGGATGTGCGGGATGCCATAGCGGGTCCAGCGGATCTGCGCCTCGAGTTCGGCGCCATAGGCCAGCGCGGGCAGTCCGGTAGCCAGCAGGCTGCCGGCCACGGCGGCCAGTCGGAAGGTCTTGCTCATTGATTCCCTCAATGCTCGGATGACGGCCGGATGCCCGGCCAGGGGCACGCGGCCGCGCCGCTCGCGCGGTGCCGGTGCAAGGAGTGGATGGCGGCTCAAGTCCGCCAAAGCAGTGCGCTGAAGGTCGTCGCGCCGCGCCTTCCGAGGCACGCGCGCAGGCAGGTTGCACAGGACATGGATTCTCCTTTTCTTGTTGGGCGCCTCACGAAAAATGACGATGCGCCTCTTGAGGGCAACGGATGGGAAGCACGCGAAATTAGCCCGCGACCGATGGCAATCGGCCACACCAGAAGGCTCTATCTCGCGGCTTTCGCCCGTTGCAGAGGCATCGCGGGCGGTTCGACTTCAGTGCGCCGGGAGGGTTCCGGACTGACGTTTCCAACGACCGGGCGACTGTCCCGTCCAACGCTGGAAGGCGCGGGAAAAACTCGCCGCCTCGGCATAGCCCAGGCACTGGGCTATGCCCTGCAGGTCCATCCGCGATTCGCGCAACAGGCGTTCGGCGAGGCGCTGCTTGATGCCGTCGTTCAGCCCCTGCAGGTTTTGCCCTTCCTCGGCCAGACGCCGTTGCAGCGTGCGTTCGGAAAGGCCCATGCGTTCGGCCACCGCCGCCGCGCCGAGCAGGCTGGCGGAGTCGCGCAGCAGCAGTTGCTGCACCTGCCGCGCGGTGGGTGTGGCGGCCAGGGTCAGCGCCAGTTCGCCACACAGGCGCTCGCAGAGTTGCTCACCGCTGTCGCGCGCGCTGATCTGCGCCTGCGGTAACGGCGCCTGCAGGTCCTCCAGGGCGAAGAGCATGGCGTTGCGCGGAGCCGAGAACACCGGCTCGATGCCGAAGGTCTCGCGGAACGCGCTGGCATCGCCCGGTGCCGGGCAGCGCAGTTCAATCGCCAGGGGTTGCAGCGGCCGCTGCAGCAGTTCGCCGGAGAGTTGCCAGCAACCTGCGATGCCGCGCTCCACCACGAAAGCACGGGCATCCTCGGGCAGCACGCGGTCATCGAACACCAGCCACAATCCCCGCGTCTCCACTTCGCTGCTCACCGGGCAGAGCGTCAGCGCCAGGCTCTGGAAGCGCCCGAAAGTTTCGAAGGCTTCCTGCAACGTGCGGCTGGCAAGCATGGTGAAGCCCAGCAGGCCCAGCGAGGTGAGGTGGTAGTGCCGCCCGGTCGCCAGCCCCAGACCGGGCCGCCCGACGCGCTGCAACAGGTTGCGGATCACCGCCAGCTCCTGCCAGGCCTGGATACGTCCGGCCCGCGCCTGCAGGTCAGCCGATGAGATCGCGCTGCCCACCAGGCAATCGTCCGCGCCCAGACCCTCGTCGCGGGCGCTGTCGAGCAGGTAACGCACTCCGGTGATCTCGCGGGTCTGGCGCCAGTCCATCGCGGGCTCCTGTGGCGGCAAAGTACGCCGTGGCGGGAATCATCATTTTTTGGCGGACTTCATCATGGAAGAAAGCGCCAGCGCTGGCCATGCTGGAAATGCCAATAACACTCACAAGAGGCTTCCCCATGTTCGAGTTCTTCTACGCGCTGCCGAGCCAGAACCGCGCGGCCGACTACCGCCACTTCCGCATCGTCCCCGCCACCGGCGCGATCGGCGCGGATGTCAGCGACCTCGACCTCACCACCCTGGGCGAGGAAGGCTACGCCGAGCTGCGCCAGGCGCTGCTGGCGCACAAGGTGCTGTTCATCCGCGGGCAGAACCTCAGCGTGGAGAACCTCGAAGCCGTAACCCTGCGCTTTGGCGAGTTCGGCCGCGAGCCCTATGTGGTCGGCATGGACGATCACCCGCACGTGGTGCGGGTGGTGAAGGAGGCCAACGAGAAGACCCCGGTGGTGTTCGGCGGCGCCTGGCACAGCGACTGGTCCTTCCAGGAGCGCCCCCCGGCGTTCACCCTGCTCTACGGCCACGACATTCCACCGTTTGGCGGCGACACCCTCTACGCCAACCTGGCGCTGGCCTACGAATGGCTGTCGCCGAAACTGCGCGCGCAGCTGGAAACCCTCGACGCCATCCACAGCCCCGAGCGTGCCTACGGCGCCGAGGCCAAGCACAACGACCTGATGGAAAACATGGCGGTGCGCTATGGCAGCCACGAGGGCGAGGTGCGCTCACATCCGCTGGTGACCCGGCACCCGGAGACCGGCAAGAAGATCCTCTACATCAACCCGGCCTACACCAGCGGCATCAAGGGCATGCGCCCGGCGGAGTCGCAGCCGCTGCTGGATTACCTGTTCAGCATCGCTACGCAGCCGGCCTTCACCTGCCGCATGCGCTGGAGCGCGGGCACCCTGGCGATCTGGGACAACCGCAGTACCTGGCACTACCCGGTGTCGGACTACCACGGCATGCGCCGGGAGATGTACCGCACGACTGTGGTGGGCGAAGTGCCCAGCCGTTGAACACTCAGTGTGATCGTAGGGCGGATAACGCTGGCGCGTTATTCGCCCTACGAAGCCGCTCCTACAGGGTGCTCAGCCGGCAGCTACAGCCCCGCGCCAAACCGCTGCGCATGCTCGCGCAACATGCCGCGCAGCAACTGCGCAGCGGGCGACAGGTAGGCGCCCTCGCGCACCGCCAGGCCGATGGTCCGCGTCAGCGTGGTCTCGGCCAGCTCCACCTCACGCAACTGGTCCATTCCGTGCCCGCCGGCCAGCGCCTCGCGGGCGATGAAGCTGAGCAAGCGGGTGCGGGCGATCAGGTTGGGCAGCATGGGAATCGCGTTGGTCTCGATCTGCACCTGCGGCATGGGCAGCTGGTGGGCCTGGAAGGTGGAATCCATCCAGCGCCGCGACGACACGCCGGTAGCCGGCAACACCCACCGATAGCGACACAGGTCGGCCATGGCGACGGGGCCGTCGAAGATCGGATGGTCACGGCTGGCGACCACCACCACCTGATCCTGCAACAGCGGCTCGCTGCTCAGCTGCGGGTCGTCGACGATCCTCGAGCAGATCGCCATGTCCAGCCGCCCGCTGCGCAGCGCCTCGCGCAGCACGTCGTCCTGCCCCAGCACCAGGCTCATGGTGACGTCCGGCGCGCGCGCCAACAGGTCCTCGGTCAGGCGTGGCAAAAGGTACTCGGCCATGGTCGCGGCGCAGCCGAGGCGGATATTGCCCACCACGCCGCTGGCAAAGTCGCGCACCTCGCGACGGGTTTCCTCGATGTCCTGACGCAACTGCCGGGCGCGTTGCAGCATGAGTTCGCCGGCTGGCGTCAGGCGGATGCGTCGGCCATCGCGCTGGAACAACCGCGCGCCGAGAGACTCTTCCAGGCGCTGGATGCTCTTGGTCAGTGCCGGCTGGCTGCGCCCCAGGCGCTCGGCGGCGCGACCCAGGTGGCCGAGTTCGGCAATGGTTTCGAAGTAGGCGAGATCGCGCAGGTCCATGGCGGCCAACCGATAAATTTCAGGAATGGATTCATGACTATTAGAAAATAGACTTGATTGATCCGGCTACCGATAATTCCGACGTCTTCCCCGCCCGGAGCCGTCCGTGTCCAGCCGCCCTGCCCTGCCCGTCGCCCGTATCCCCGTCAGTCTGCAATGGCTGGCCCTGGCGCTCGGAGCCGGAGGCGCCGGGCAACTGCTGACCTGGCTCGGCATCCCCGCCGCCTTGTTTCTCGGCCCCATGCTGGTGGCCATCGCCTTTGGCGTCAGCGGTGCGGAAATCCGCCTGCCACGCCAGGCCTTCCGCCTCAGCCAGGGCTGTATCGGCCTGCTGGTCGCCCACGCCATGAGCTGGTCGGTGCTGCAGGCAATGGTCGCTTCCTGGCCGCTGATGCTCAGCGCCACCCTGCTCACTCTGCTGCTCTCGGCTGTGGTCAGCTACGCCATGGTGCGCTTCGGCGGCATCCCCGGCAGCACCGCGGCCTGGGGCACCGCACCGGGCGGCGCGGCAGCCATGGTGTCGATGGCCGAAGCCAACGGCGCCGACCCGCGCGTGGTCGCCACCATGCAATACGTACGGGTGGTCTGCGTGGTCATGGCCGGTGCCCTGGTCGGCCGTCTGCTGGGTATCGAAGGCGGCGGCTCGGCAGCACACAGCACGCCGATCGTCGACACTGCCACCCTGCCCGACCTGATCAACTGCCTGCTGCTGATCTTCGTCTGCACCACCGCCGGCGCCAGGCTGCCGGCCGGCCCGCTGCTGGTGCCGCTGGTGGCCGGCGCCGTGCTGCAACTCACCGGCGTGCTGCACATCACCCTGCCGCACTGGTTGCTGGCCAGCGCCTACGGGGTGATCGGCTGCTACATCGGCCTGCGCTTCGACCGCGAAAGCCTCGCCTACGTCGGCCGCCACCTGCCGGCCATGCTGGTCAGCGCACTGGCCCTGATCGCCAGCTGCGCGCTGTTCGCCTGGGTGCTGGCGGCCATCACCGGGATGGACTTCCTCTCCCTCTACCTCGCCACCAGCCCCGGTGGCCTGGACGCCATGGCGATCATCGCGGTGGACACCCACTCCGACGTCGGCCTGGTGCTGGCGATGCAGACGCTGCGGCTGTTCGTGGTGCTGTTCACCGGGGTGTCGGTCGCACGGACAGTGATCCGCCTGAGCCGCGCCTGACAGCCCCTCGGCTTGGCGCTAACCCGCAGGATGGGTGGAGCCTAGGCGATACCCATGCTGCCGGTGCCGGGAGTGATGGGTATCGCTTCGCTCTACGCCATCCTACGTTGGTGTTTCGCTACAGCTTCGGCAGAGACTGAGACCCTGCTCGTGGCAAGGCTAAAACCAGTACAGATCGCCGGGCGGATTGCCCATGTCTGCCTCTTGCAGTGATTACCGCCAGACTTCTAAGGTCGTCGCTCTTTCACCGAGCGAGCACGACATGGACAGCCTTCTCCACCGCCCCACTGCCTTCCACGTCACTCACTGGAGCGACGATCCGTTCAGCCGCGGCGCCTACAGCACCCTGCTCCCCGGTGGCACGCCGGAGCATCGGCGGCGGTTGGGCGAAGTGCTGGGCGGCAAGCTGGTGCTGGCCGGTGAGGCCTGCAATCCCGTCGCGCCGGCCATGACCCATGGCGCTTGGAACGACGGCCTGCGCGCGGCCGAAGCGGCCATCGAAAGCGGCGCCCGCCGGGTACTGGTGATCGGCGCGGGCTTCGCCGGGATTGCCGCCGCACGACGACTGCGCGAAGCCGGGATCGACTGCGTGGTGCTGGAGGCCCGCGAGCGCATCGGCGGCCGCGTCCACAGCATTTCCCTCGGGCCGGTACGAGTGGACGAAGGCGCCGCCTGGCTGCAGCACTTCGACGACAACCCGCTGGCCGCCTACGCCCAGCACCTCGGCCTGCCGTTGCGGGAAACCGATTTCGGGCGGCCCCTGGCTGCGGCGGCAGATGGCCCGGTGCCCGACATCGATGCGGCCTGGGAAGCCCTGCGCGCCGGGATCGACCGCAGCCTGCCACTGGCCGAAGGCGTCGCGCGCTACCTCGAAGATCGCGACGAGCCGACCCGCCGCGCCACTCGTTTCGCCCTGGACGCCAACCTGATCCTGGAGGCCTGCCTGCCGCTGGATTCGCTGTCGGTCGACGCGCTCGACGAAGAAGGCGTCGGCGCCGGCGACCGCTTCCTGCCGCAGGGTTATTCACAGCTGGCCGCGCATCTCGCCGATGGGCTGGATATCCGCCTGAACCAGCCGGTGACGGCCATCGACTGGTCCGGCGAGCAGGTGCGGGCGGGTGGCGAAATCGTCGATTTCTGCGTCTGCTCCGTCCCTGTCGGTGCATTGCGCGATATCCGCTTCACCCCGCCCCTGCCGGCGGCCCAGCAGGACGCGCTGGCGCACCTGGGCATGGGGCAACTGGAAAAGGTCGTGCTGCAGTTCGACGAGCGCTGGTGGCCGGTGTCGCTCTCGGGTTACCTGCGCTGGTACGACACGCCAGCCAGCTTCGGCGAGTGGCTGGATCTCACCGAAGCAGTGGGCACGCCAACCGTTGCCGGGCTGATCGCGGCGGACGCGCTGGAGCGGGTATTTGCCGGGCGCAGTGACGAGGAGATTGCCGTCGCAGCCTGTGAAGCCCTGCAGGCATGGGCAGATGCAGTGCGGAGCGCGCAGTTGTAAGAGCGCGCCATGCGCGCGATCGCGGGCATGGCCTGCTCCTAAAGATTGGCGCTGAACTGTGCCGCAAAAACGTAGGATGGGTGGAGCCTAGGCGATACCCATGCTGACGGTGCCGGGAGTGATGGGTATCGCTTCGCTCCACGCCATCCTACGCATACGTCCATGGCAGGTACGGAGCCTGCCCGCGAATCCGCTACAACCCCTCCAGCGTCAGATCGACCAGGCGCTCGACATAGGCCACTTCCAGTTCCTCGCCGGAGAACAGGATGCGATAGACCAGCGGCGCCATCAGCCGGTCGACGATGCGGTCCAGCTCCGGCAGTTTTTCACCGCGCACCCTGGCGCGCAGCAGGATGATGTCGAACTGGCCGCAGGCGATCGCCATGCAGCGTCCCGAAGAACCGCCGCCGGCCGCGAGCAGGTCGAGCACCACGGCGCGGCCGGGCACCGAGGCGGTTTCCTCCATGTACTGCTCGCCCCAGGCCAGCAGGTCGCCGCGCAGGCTGCCAGTGTCTGCCGGCTCAGCGTCGGGGCGGATGCGCTGCAGGGCGACGTCGCCGAGCAGTTCGCTCAGGTCACCCCAGCGCCGGTAGATGGTCGACGGCGTGACGCCGGAGCGCGCAGCGATCAGCGGCACCGTCAGTTCCGAGCGGTCGCGCTCCTCCAGCAGCTCTGCCACGGCCTTGTGCACCGAGGCCTGCACCCGCGCGCTGCGGCCGCCCGGTCGAACACCCTGATTGATTGCCATAAGCACCTTAAAGCAAAGAATTTGCTTTTATCCAAAAACGGGTCCAGCATCTCGCAAAAGCAAAATCTTAGCCTTTGCGAGCTGAATCATGGCACACACCCAATCGAAAAGCGCGTCCGGCTTCTCACCCCGAGCTTCGGCCTGGCTGCTGACCGCCATCCTCATGGCCTTCCTCGCCGCCGCTGCCGCACCCACGCCGCTGTATGCGCTGTACCGCGAGTCCTGGCAGTTCTCCCCGGCCCTGCTGACCCTGGTGTTCAGCATCTACGCCGGCGGCCTGATGCTGGCGCTGCTGGTGTTCGGCTCGCTGTCCGACCACCTCGGTCGGCGCCCGGTGATCCGCGCCGCACTGATCCTCGAATTGCTGGCGATGGCGGTATTCCTCTACGCCAACTCGGTGGAGCTGCTGATCCTCGCGCGCCTGCTGCAGGGCTTCGCCACCGGCATCGCCACCAGTGTGCTGGGCGCGGCGATGCTGGATATCGACCGCGAGCGCGGCCCACTGATCAACAGCGTCGCGCCCATGCTTGGCATGGCCATGGGCGCACTGGGCAGCAGTACGCTGGTGCAGTTCGGCTCCGATCCGCTGCATGAGGTCTACGTCTGGCTGCTGGCGGTGTTCGCCCTGGGCATCGTGCTGCTGCGCTGGTTGCCGGAAAGCATCGGCCGCCAACCGGGAGCGCTGGCCTCGCTGAAGCCGCGCATCCGTATTCCGCCGCAGGCACGTCGCGCGTTCTGGAGCGTGGCGCCGCTGAACGCCAGCCTCTGGGCGCTGGGCGGTTTCTACCTGTCGCTGGGGCCGACGCTGGCGCGGCAGGTCACCGGCCTGCAGGTGCCGATGATCGGTGGCGGGCTGGTGTCGCTGCTGTGCCTGTGCGGTGCGCTGGCGATCTTCGCCCTGCGCAATCAGGCGGCAGCGGTGATCCTGCGCCGTGGCGGCCTGGCGCTGATCATCGGCCTGCTGATCACCCTGCTCGGCGTGGACAGCGCCAACCTCTGGCTGTTCTTCCTCGGCACCGCAGTGGCCGGGCTCGGCTTCGGCGGCGCCTTCCTCGGCGCGCTGCGCTCGGTGGTGCCGCTGGCCCACGCTCATGAACGCGGGGCGCTGATGGCGAGTTTCTATGTGCTCAGCTACCTGGCCTTCAGCGTGCCGGCGATCCTTGCCGGGCTGGCGATCCAGCATTACGGCCTGATCGCCACCACCAACGGCTATGCCAGCCTGCAGATCGTCGCGGCCTCGCTGGTCTTGCTGCTGTCCTTGCGCGCGCCTGCCGCACAGAAGGCGCAGGCCTGACTCAGGCCGCTCGCAGGAAGTCGTAGAGCCCGCGTACCGCCGGGTGCTCCAGCGCCTGGGCGGAATGGCAGAGGCCGATGCGGCGGATCGGCAATGGCAGGCTCAGTGAGCCACTGCGCACCGCCGGCGCGCCGCTCAGCAGCGATGCCGGCAGGATCGCCGCGCCCACCCCCGCGCTGACCAGACGCAGCGCCAGGTTCAGGGTGCTGGCCTGCGCGACCACCGGCGCGGCGCCATAAGCAGTCATCAGGCGCTGATGGGACGGATGCGTCGGGCAGGTGATCCAGCCACTGCTCTGCGCATCCTCCACGCCCGGCGGCAACGCCAGCACGTACGGGTCTTCCCAGACCGGCACGAAGAGTTCGTCCTCGCAGCAGAATTCCTCCACCGCCAGTCGCGCATCGCCCACGCAGCCCTCCTCCAGATGCAGCAGCAGATTGGGCACGGCCTGCTGCGCCAGGCTGACGAAGCCCTCGACCTGCTCGGCGCTGACATCCCCTTCCACGCCCAGGTGCAACGGCTGACGCGCCGAGGCCCGGCGGAACATGTTGCGCAGGCCGTCGGCTTCGGCCAGCAAGGCGCGGGCGCGGGGATACAGCGCACGAGCCGCCTCGCTGACCTCCACCCCGCGCGCCTGGCGCAGGAACAGCTCGGTGCCCAGCGCCTCTTCCAGCTGGCGGATGGTCACCGACAGCGTCGGCTGGCTGACGAACAGGCGCTGGGCGGCAACGGTGATGTTGCGTTCTTCGAAGACCGCGACAAAGGCGGCCAACTGTCGGATATCCATAGGCAAACCCGATACCAGGCACAGGAATAAGCCATTTTTCAGGCGGGATACCGCTCAATATACTTCACTGCATCGTTCAGCCATCCAGAATTCCGATAGCAGGAGAATCCCCATGAGCAAGCCCCTGATCATCGTCACCGGCGCCAGTTCCGGTATCGGCGAAGCCTCCGCCCGCCTCTTCTCCCAGCTGGGCCACCCGCTGCTGCTACTCGCCCGCCGCATCGAACGTCTGGAGGCGCTGCAGCTGCCCAACGCGCTGTGCCGCGCCGTGGACGTGACCGACCGCGAGGCGCTGCTGGCTGCCGTGGCGGAAGCCGAGAAGCGCTTCGGCCCGGCCGACGCGCTGGTGAACAACGCCGGAGTGATGCTGCTGGGCAACATGGTCGAGCAGGACCCGGCCGAGTGGGAACGCATGCTCGACGTCAACGTGAAGGGCCTGCTCAACGGCGTGCACGCCGTGCTCAAGGGCATGTTGGAGCGCAACCGCGGCACGCTGATCAACGTCAGCTCGGTGGCCGGTCGCAAGACTTTCCCCAACCACGTCGCCTACGTCGGCACCAAGTTCGCGGTGCATGCGATCTCCGAGAACCTGCGCGAGGAAGTCGCGGCGCACAATGTCCGCGTCGTCACCATCGCCCCCGGCGCGGTGGAGACCGAACTGCTCAGCCACACCACCGACGAGGCGATCAAGAGCGGCTACCAGGACTGGAAGCGTGAGATGGGCGGCAAGGTGCTCAGCGCCGAGGACGTGGCCAATGCGATTCGCTATGCCTACGACCAGCCGCAAGGCGTGTGCATCCGCGAGATCGTGCTGGCGGCGACGCGGCAGCAGGCATAACGGACTGGAAGTTCGGGGTGTTTGTGGGAGCTCTCGCACGAGCTCCCAGGAAAAACACCACCGTAGGATGGGTGGAGCCTAGGCGATACCCATGCTGCCAATGCGACAGGAATCGATGGGTATCGCTTCGCTCCACGCCATCCTACGCAGAGCATTGAAGCGGCTCACCCCGCCTGCCGCGCCGCCCAGCGGCGGTACTGCTTGGCCCGGCGCAGCGTGCGCCACTGTTCCATCACCAGCGTGCGCCACGGCGAAGCCAGGGGGTTAGGCGCGCGGCGGGCGCCGATGCGGTGCAGCTGCAGCTTGACCAGCGCCATGTAGGCCAGCGCCGCCAGCGGCTTGGAACGCCAGCGGATCGCCGGCAGCTCCGGCTGGGTCTGGCTGCCGCGCTGCCAGTGCAGCACCAATTGCGGCTCCAGCGCCAGGGCAGTGCCGATGCCGACCATCTCCAGCCCGCTGTCCAGCACCTGTTCCGCCACCGGCAGGCGACGGATGCCGCCGGTAACCATCAGCGGCATGCGCGCCGCTTCACGCATCTCGCGGGCGAATTCGAGGAAGTAGGCTTCCCGCGCCAGGGTACGGCCGTCGCGGGCATCGCCCTGCATGGCCGGCGCCTCGTAGCTGCCGCCGGAGAGCTCGACCAGGTCGACCTTCTCGTCGTTCAGCCACTCGATCACCTGGCGCGCGTCGCTGGCGTCGAAGCCGCCGCGCTGGAAGTCGGCGGAGTTGATCTTCACCCCCACGCAGAATTCAGGCGATACCTCGGCGCGCACCGCGCGGACGACTTCCAGCAACAGCCGCGCGCGGTTTTCCAGCGAGCCGCCCCAGCGGTCCTGGCGCTTGTTGGCCAGCGGCGAGAGGAACTGGCTGAGCAGGTAGCCGTGCGCCGCGTGGATCTGCACGCCGGTGAAACCGGCCTGCTCGGCAAGCTGGGCGGCGCGGACGAAACGCTGGATCACCTCGGCGATATCGCCTTCGGTCATCTCGCGGGCGACGGCAAACAGTTTGGAGAACTTGCCCATTTCCAGCGGTACCACCGAAGGCGCGATGGCGCCCTGGCCGAGGTTGGTCTGCACCTGGCGACCGGGATGGTTGAGCTGCAGCCAGAACTGCGCGCCACGGGAGCGGCCGATGCGCGACCATTCGCGGAAGCGCTCAAGATGCCGATCATTCTCCAGCACCACGCCGCCGGGGCCGGTCATGGCGCGGCCGTCGATCATCACGTTGCCACTGAGGATCAGGCCGACGCCGCCGTCCGCCCAGGCCTGGTAGAGGCGCAGCAGCGCGGCCGAAGGCGCCTGATCGGCGTCGGCCATGTTTTCTTCCATGGCGGCCTTGGCGATGCGGTTGGGGACTTCGCCGCCGTTGGGCAGGCGCAGGGGCTGGAAGGGCGACATGGCAAGACTCCGTGGTTGTCCGGGTGGTTGTGGCTGCGGCGAGGTTAAGTTTAAAGTTCACTTCAAGGTCAAGCCCCTTTCGGAGCCCAGCATGAAAATCGGTGAACTGGCCAGCCTCAGCGGCCTCGCCCCCTCGCGCATCCGCTTCTACGAAGCCAGCGGGCTGATCGCCCCGGCGCGCCGCCTGGCCAACGGCTACCGCGCGTACCCGCCGGAAACCCTCGACCTGCTGGAAATCATCCGCAGCGCCCAGCAGACCGGCTTCAGCCTGGAAGAAATCCGCAGCCTGCTGCCGCATTCCAACCCCATCGAGAACGGCCACGGCGAACTGGTCGCCGGCCTGCGCCGCAAGGTCGCGGAGATCGAGGTGATGGAGCAGCAGTTGCGGCAGAACCGCGAGCGGCTGCTGGCGGTGATCGACGGCATCGAGAACAAGCCCGAAGGCATGGGCTGTCAGGCCAATGCCGAGCGCATGCTGGCCGAGATGCGCGAGCGCAAGGCCAAGTCTGCAGGAGCGGGTCATGCCCGTGTTGAGCGGACAAAGTCCGCTGCTTCAGCGAAGCGTCCTGCTCCCACCGAATCCTGATTTCGCGCTCCGGACGCTGGCTGGACCGTTACGCGGACGCGGGCATGGCCCGCTCCTACAGAAACGTAGGGCGGATAACCTGGAACAGGTTACCCGCCGCCAGCCCCGAAACGGCGCATAACGCTGCTCCACGCGCAAAAGCGAACCGTTATTTCCAGCCTTCCAGGCGCAAGGTCGCCCGCACCAGCCGCTGCTCTTCCTGCTCGATCTCCCGCAGGTTGTCGCGCACGCTGTGGATATGTTCTCGGGCGGCGCGCTGGGCCTGTTCCGGCTGACGCTCGTTGATGGCGCGGTGCAGCCGCGCATGCTGGCGGTCGATCTGGCGCTTCTGCGGCGGCCGGTTGTAGAGGTTGTTCACCGAAGCGAACACGGTGCTGAGCATCAGCTCGTTGAGCGACTGCAGCGTGTGCACCAGCACCGGGTTGTGCGAGGCCTCGCTGATAGCCTGGTGGAAGGCATGGTCGCGCCGCGCATGCTCGCGTGGGTCCAGCGGCTGCGGTTCGTCGTAGGCGGCGTGCATCTCGTCGAAGCGCCGGTCGATCAGCACCAGGTCGGCCTCGGTGGCGCGCAACGCGGCCAGTCGCGCGGACTCCCCTTCCAGCAGCGCGCGAACTTCCAGCAGGTCGTAGAGCGTGCGCGGTTGCGAGCGGAACAGGTGCAGCAGCGGCGACACGTCCTCGGCACCGGTCAGGTCGGCAACGAACGAACCGCGCCCCTGTTCGGTATCGACGATGCCGCGTCCGCGCAGTGCGCGCAGTCCCTCACGCAACGCCGAGCGCGAGCAGCCGAGCTTCTCCACCAGGCGCCGCTCCGAGGGCAGCGCCTGGCCGACCTTGAGCACACCATCGACGATCAGCCGCTCGATCTTCTCGGCCACCTGGTCGGCGACGCGCTGCTTGCCCTGTGCATAAGTCGTCATTGCGCCTCTCCCGAACTGGTAGGACCAGCTGAAACTGGCCTGTATGGTTGCGAAGAACCCTAGCTGTCAGGACTGGGCCTTTCCAGTGGACGCCCGTGCAAGAACTGGTAGGACCAGTATCAATGCAGGTGGACGCCGCCTGACCGGCGGTCGCATTTTCAGCGTGCCGTGGCTCCACGCGACCGCTTGGCGGGCGCGAACAAAAAAACAAAATCAGAGCACCGTCAGCCTATGAACATCCTCTACGACGAGCGCGTCGATGGCGCGCTGCCTGCCGTCGACAAGTCCGCCCTGCTGGCCGAGCTGCGCGCGGCCCTGCCCGATCTCGAACTGCTGCACCGCGCCGAAGACCTCAAGCCTTACGAATGCGACGGCCTTTCCGCCTACCGCACTGTGCCCATGCTGGTGGCGCTGCCCGAGCGCATCGAGCAGGTGCAGGCGCTGCTGAAACTCTGCCATGCGCGCAAGGTGCCGGTGGTCGCGCGCGGCGCGGGCACCGGGCTGTCCGGCGGCGCGTTGCCGCTGGAGAAAGGCATCCTGCTGGTGATGGCGCGCTTCAATCGCATTCTCGAGGTGAATCCACAGGGGCGCTTCGCCCGCGTACAGCCCGGCGTGCGCAACCTGGCGATCTCCCAGGCTGCCGCGCCCCACGGGCTGTATTACGCGCCGGACCCGTCCTCGCAGATCGCCTGCTCCATCGGCGGCAATGTCGCCGAGAACGCCGGCGGCGTGCATTGCCTCAAGTACGGCCTCACCGTGCACAACCTGCTCAAGGTGGACATCCTCACCGTCGAGGGCGAGCAGCTGACGCTGGGCAGCGACGCTCTGGACAGCCCCGGCCTCGACCTGCTGGCACTGTTCACCGGTTCCGAGGGCATGCTCGGCATCGTCACCGAAGTCACCGTCAAGCTGCTGCCTCGCCCGCAGGTGGCGCGGGTGCTGCTGGCCAGTTTCGATTCAGTGGAAAAGGCTGGCCGCGCGGTGGCCGACATCATCGCCGCCGGCATCATCCCCGGCGGGCTGGAGATGATGGACAACCTGTCGATCCGCGCCGCCGAGGACTTCATCCACGCCGGCTACCCGGTGGATGCGGCGGCCATCCTTCTGTGCGAGCTGGACGGCGTGGAAGCCGACGTGCAGGACGACTGCGAGCGCGTCGACCGAGTGCTGCGGGCAGCCGGCGCCACCGACGTGCGCCTGGCCTGCGACGAAGCCGAGCGCGTGCGCTTCTGGGCCGGGCGCAAGAATGCCTTCCCGGCGGTGGGGCGCATCTCCCCGGACTACTACTGCATGGACGGCACCATCCCGCGTCGCGAGCTGCCGCGCGTGCTGCACGGCATTGCCGAGCTGTCGGAGGAGTTCGGCCTGCGCGTGGCCAACGTATTCCATGCCGGCGACGGCAACATGCACCCGCTGATCCTCTTCGACGCCAACGTGCCCGGCGAGCTGGAACGTGCCGAGGCCATCGGTGGGAAAATCCTCGAACTCTGCGTGGCGGTGGGCGGCAGCATCACCGGCGAGCACGGCGTGGGGCGCGAGAAGATCAACCAGATGTGCGCGCAGTTCAACAGCGACGAGCTGACCCTGTTCCACGCGGTGAAGGCGGCGTTCGACCCGGACCGCCTGCTCAACCCCGGCAAGAACATCCCCACCCTGCACCGCTGCGCCGAGTTCGGTGCAATGCACGTGCACCACGGCCAACTGCCCTTCCCCGACCTGGAGCGCTTCTGATGCCCGACGCCAGCAGCGAACTGCTCGAGCAGGTGAACCAGGCGCTCGCCGCGCGCACGCCGTTGCGCATTCGCGGTGGCGACAGCAAGGCCTTCCTCGGCCGCCCGGTGAACGGCGTGGAACTGGACACTCGTCCGCACAGCGGCATCGTCAGCTACGACCCGACCGAACTGGTGCTGACCGCCCGCGCCGGCACGCCGCTGGCGGAGATCGAAGCGGCGCTGGAGGCGGCCGGGCAGATGCTGCCGTGCGAGCCACCCGATCATTCGGGCGCGACCTTCGGCGGCGTGGTGGCTGCCGGGCTCTCCGGCCCGCGCCGACCCTGGTCGGGTTCGGTGCGCGATTACGTGCTGGGCACGCGGCTGATCACCGGCCACGGCAAGCTGCTGCGCTTCGGCGGCGAGGTGATGAAGAACGTCGCCGGCTACGACCTGTCGCGCCTGCTGGCGGGCAGCTTCGGCTGTCTGGGGGTGATCACCGAAGTCTCGATGAAGGTGCTGCCCAAGCCGCGGATGTGCGCCAGCCTGCGCCTGGAAATGGGCGTCCACCAGGCGCTGGGTGAGCTCGCCGAATGGGGCGCGCAGCCGATCCCGATCACTGCCGCCTGCTATGACGGCACCGCGCTGTACCTGCGCCTTGAAGGCGGCGAAGGTTCGGTGTGCTCCGCGCGACTGCGCCTGGGCGGCGAGGAGATCGACAGCGGCTACTGGCAGGATCTGCGCGAACAACGCCTGGGGTTCTTCGCCGGCCCCGGCACGCTCTGGCGGCTGTCGCTGCCCAACGCGACACCGGCGCTGTCCCTGCCGGGCGAGCAACTGATCGACTGGGGCGGCGCGCAGCGCTGGCTGAAGTCCGAGGCAGATGCAGAACTGATCCGCCACAGCGCCGCCGAAGTCGGCGGCCATGCCCTGCGCTACACACCGGGTGACGATGGCTTCCACCCGCTGCCCGCCGCGCTGCTGCGCTACCACCGCAGCCTCAAGCAGCAGCTCGACCCGCAAGGCCTCTTCAACCCCGGCCGGATGTACAGGGAGCTCTGATGCAAACCAACCTGAGCGAACAGGCCAGGCACCTGCCGCGCGCCGAGGAGGCCGAACGCATCCTGCGCTCCTGCGTGCACTGCGGCTTCTGCACGGCCACCTGCCCGACCTACCAGTTGCTGGGCGACGAACTGGACGGCCCGCGCGGTCGCATCTACCTGATCAAGCAGGTGCTCGAAGGTGCCGCGCCCAGCGCCAGCACCCGCGAGCACCTGGACCGCTGTCTGAGCTGCCGCAACTGCGAAACCACCTGCCCTTCCGGCGTGGACTACCACAACCTGCTGGACATCGGCCGGGCGGTGGTCGAGCAGCAGGTGCCGCGCACCTTCGGCGAGCGCCTGATGCGCCAGGGCCTGCGCGCCGTGGTGCCGAATGCCGCGCTGTTCGGCGCGCTGGCCAGGGCCGGGCGCACCTTCTACCCGCTGCTGCCGGAGGGCCTGCAAAGCAAGCTGCCGCGCCATCCGCATCCCCCCGTGGAGCGCCCGAAACCGCGCCACACGCGGCGCATGCTGATGCTCGAAGGCTGCGTCCAACCGGCGCTGTCACCCAACACCAATGCCGCTGCCGCGCGGGTGCTGGATCGCCTCGGCATCAGCGTGATCCCGGCGGCGGATGCCGGTTGCTGCGGTGCCGTGGACTATCACCTGAATGCCCAGGAACAGGGACTGGATCGGGCGCGGAGGAACATCGACGCCTGGTGGCCGTCGATCCAGGCCGGCGTCGAAGCCATCGTGCAGACGGCCAGCGGCTGCGGCGCCTTCGTCCGCGACTACGGCCATCTGCTGGAGCGCGATGCGCAGTATGCGGCCAAGGCCCGACGGGTCAGCGAACTGACCCGCGACCTGTCCGAGGTTTTGCGCGATGAACCACTGGAAGCGTTGCACCTGCACGGCGACCGTCGCCTGGCCTTCCACTGCCCCTGCACGCTGCAGCACGCGCTGAAGCTCGGCGGCGCGGTGGAAGGCGTGCTCACGCGCCTGGGCTTCAGCCTCACCGCCGTGCCGGACAGCCACCTGTGCTGCGGCTCGGCCGGGACCTACTCGCTGACCCAGCCGGAGCTGTCCCGGCGCCTGCGCGACAACCGTCTGAAGGCGCTGGAGAGCGGCGCCCCGGAAGTCATAGTCACCGCCAATATCGGCTGCCAGACGCACCTGGCCGGCGCAGGCCGCACGCCGGTAAGGCACTGGATCGAACTGGTGGAAGAGGCGCTCGCCGATGCGCCATTGGAATCCCTTCAAGGCGAGGTGCAAGCATGCTCAGCAAAGCCGTTCTGACCCAGCAGGAAGTCGGCCGCATCCTCGCCGCCGCGCGCGCCGAAGCGCAGCGCAACCACTGGGCGGTGGCCATCGTGGTGGTCGATGACGGCGGCCACCCGCTGGCCCTGGAGCGACTCGACGGCTGTGCCCCGGCCAGCGCCTACATCGCCACCGAGAAGGCCCGCAGCGCGGCACTGGGCCGGCGCGAAACCAAGGGCTACGAGGACATGGTCAATGGCGGCCGCACCGCCTTCGTCACCGCGCCGCTGCTCACTTCGCTCGAAGGCGGCGTACCGGTCGTGCTGGACGGCCAGGTGATCGGCGCGGTGGGCGTTTCCGGGGTGAAGGCCGGCGAGGATGCACAGGTCGCCAGCGCCGGAGTGGCCGCGCTTTGAAAGCGCTCACACGGCCCTGGCGACAGACAGCCACCGGCCGATTTGTGGTCGTCGCCGGCCTCAAGCGAGCCGGCGGCGACACCCCCAAAAGCTTGCCCGAACTCGCTTTCAGAAGCCCCGCTACGCGCCGCGTTGCGGGGCTTTTTCAATGCCTGCCGGCCCGCGCGCCGCCCGGACACGCGCCACCTGAAAGAGTTATCCACCGCTGACGCTTTGCCTCCGACAACAACAAGGGACACTCCCCATGCAAACCTGGCAGCAGCTCTATACTCCGCTCGGCAGCCTCGGCCTCTCGGCCCTGGCGGCCCTCGTGCCGATCATCTTCTTCTTCCTCGCCCTGGCGGTGTTCCGCCTCAAGGGCCACGTCGCCGGCGCCATCACCCTGGTGCTCTCGCTGCTGATCGCCATCAGCGTCTACCACATGCCGGTGGACAAGGCGCTGGCCTCGGCGGTCTACGGTTTCTTCTACGGACTTTGGCCGATCGCCTGGATCATCGTGGCGGCGGTGTTCCTCTACAAGCTGACGGTGAAGAGCGGGCAGTTCGAGATCATCCGCAGCTCGGTGCTGTCGATCACGGTCGACCAGCGCCTGCAGGTGGTGCTGATCGGCTTCTCCTTCGGCGCCTTCCTCGAGGGCGCGGCGGGCTTCGGTGCGCCGGTGGCGATCACCGCGGCGCTGCTGGTCGGCCTGGGCTTCAACCCGCTGTACGCAGCCGGCCTGTGCCTGATCGCCAACACCGCGCCGGTGGCCTTCGGCGCGCTGGGCATCCCGATCATCGTCGCCGGGCAGGTGTCGGGCGTGGATGCTTTCAAGATCGGCGCCATGGCCGGCCGGCAGTTGCCGATCCTGTCGGTGATCGTGCCCTTCTGGCTGGTGGCGATGATGGACGGCTGGCGCGGTATCCGCGAGACCTGGCCGGCGCTCCTGGTGGCTGGCGGCACCTTCGCCATCAGCCAGTTCCTCACCTCCAACTTCATCGGCCCGGAGCTGCCGGACATCACCTCGGCGCTGCTGAGCATGGTCTGCCTGACCCTGTTCCTGCGCGTGTGGCAGCCGGCGAACGTGCGTGAGACGGAGTTCTCCAGCATCAACGCCGACGGCACCGCGACGCTCGGTGCAGTCGGTGGTGGTGGCGGGCAGCGCCGGGAATCGCAGTACAGCTTCGGGCAGATCTTCAAGGCCTGGTCGCCCTTCCTGATCCTCACCGTGCTGGTGACCATCTGGACCATGAAGCCCTTCAAGGCGATGTTCCTGCCCGGCGGCGCGCTGGAGAACTGGGTGGCGGTAATCGCCGTGCCGTACCTCGACCAGCTTGTCCTGAAGGCCGCACCCATCGTCGCCAACCCGACGCCGATGCCGGCGATCTACAAGTTCGACCTGGTGTCGGCCAGCGGCACGGCGATCTTCTTCGCGGCGCTGATCTCCATGGCCATCCTGCGCATCGGCGTGAAGAGCGGCGCGGCGACTTTCGGCGAGACGCTGAAGGAGCTGAAGTGGCCGGTGCTGACCATCGGCATGGTGCTGGCCTTCGCCTTCGTCACCAACTACTCGGGAATGTCCACGACCCTGGCGCTGGTGCTGGCGGGCACCGGCGCGGCCTTCCCGTTCTTCTCGCCGTTCCTCGGCTGGCTGGGGGTTTTCCTGACCGGCTCGGACACCTCGTCCAACGCCCTGTTCGGCTCACTGCAGGCGACCACCGCGCACCAGCTCGGGGTCAGCGACACACTGCTGGTGGCGGCCAACACCACCGGCGGGGTGACCGGCAAGATGATCTCGCCGCAGTCCATCGCCGTAGCCTGCGCGGCCACCGGGATGGTCGGGCGCGAGTCGGACCTGTTCCGCTTCACGGTCAAGCACAGCCTGATCTTCGCCGCGTTCATCGGGCTGATCACGCTGGCGCAGGCCTATGTGTTCACCGGGATGCTGGTGCACTGATTCGCCGCCGGAGCTTTACGTAGGGTGCATCACGCGCCAGCGTTATCCGCCGTGTGCAAGACGGCGGATAACCTGCGCCAGGTTATGCGCCCTGCAGGACTAAAGTCTCCTGTAGGAGCAAATGCCCCTCACCCTAACCCTCTCCCGCAAGCGGGAGAGGGAACTGTTCGGCGCAGGATGAAATCACGCTGTCAGCCGGCACAATCGGCCCCCTCTCCCTTCAGGGAGAGGGCTGGGGAGAGGGAAGCGCCCCAACGCCGATGTTCAGCCAAACCAACCACTCAGAAATCCACCTTCCCCCGCCCCGCCTTGATCGCCCCGCGCTTGCTCTTGCCTTCCAGCCGGCGCGTCTTCGAGCCCAGCGTCGGCTTGGTCGGGCGGCGCTTCTTCTCCACCTTCGCGACGCTGCGGATCAGCTCTGCCAGGCGGTTCAGCGCATCTTCGCGGTTCTGCTCCTGGGTGCGGTACTGCTGCGCCTTGATCACCACCACGCCGTCGCTGGTGATGCGCTGGTCGCTCAGCGCGAGCAGGCGTTCCTTGTAGAACTCAGGCAGGGATGAGGCGCGCACATCGAAGCGCAGGTGCACGGCGCTGGACACCTTGTTGACGTTCTGTCCGCCAGCGCCCTGGGCACGGATGGCGTTCAGCTCGATCTCGGCGTCGGGGATCTGCACGGTGTTGGAAATCTGCAGCATGGCTGTCGGAAGAGTCGGAAAGTCAGCAGCATAACGGCTGGCGACCAGTCTGTCGCCAAACCGCAGTACAGCGCCGCGCAAGGCTCATTCCTGACTTCCGCGTCAATTTTTGTATACGAATTTGTGTACAAGTTTTTCTTGCAATGTCATCAATTCACCATTAGAACCCAGCCTGTCACCGACCGCAGTTCACCCTGCGGGACGCCGGCCCCGAAGCCACAAAAAATAAGAACAACACAGAGGTGCAGCATGGTTTCTTCCGCGATGACGGCCCTTGGCGCCGCCCGCCCCCAACTGCGTTCCAGCCGCCGCCTGAGCACCGGCCGCCGGTTCGCCCTCGGTACCGCGCTGGTGCTCGCCCCGCTGGGCATGGCGCAGGCCGATGACGATCGCTTCTTCGAGTGGACCAGCAACACGCTGGGCTTCCGCTACGGCAAGGGCTTCACCAACCCGAACAACCCGCACGACATCAGCAAACGCATCTTCAGCTTCAGCCACGCCGACGGTTACCGCTACGGCAGCAACTTCTTCCACCTCGACGTGCTGCAGTCCGACAGCGATGACCCGCGCAAGGGCACCGACAGCGGCAGCAGCGAGGTCTACGGGGTATTCCGCAGCCAGCTGTATGCCTCGCGGGTGTTCGACCTGCCGCAGGGCAAGGGTCTGGTGAAGGACCACGCCTTCACCTTCGGCTTCGACGCCAGCCGCAACAACAACCTCGGCTCGGCGAAAAAGCGCGCACTGGTGTTCGGCCCCACCATCAAGTTCAACGGGCCCGGCGTGCTGGACCTCTCGCTGTTCTACTACCGCGAGAAGAACCACTCCGGCATCCCCAACGTGAAGCACCCGGACCACACCTTCGACACTACCTACATGGTCAACCTGACCTGGCTGCGGCCGTTCCAGCTGGGTGACCACGGGGCGAAGTTCCAGGGCTTCCTGAACTACACCGGGGAAAAGGGCGAGGACTACAACGACAACGACACCGCGCCGGAAACGCTGATGCGCACCTCACTGATGTTCGCCACCCTGCCCGGCGCCAAGCGCCAGCCGAACCTGTGGCTGGGCGTGGGCTACGAGTACTGGCACAACAAGTTCGGCGTGGACGGCGGACGCGGCACCCGCACCTCGACGCCGACGGTGAACCTCGAATTCACCTTCTGACAGGGTGCGAATTGTAGGAGCGCGCCATGCGCGCGATCGCGGGCATGGCCCGCTCCTACAGGTTTAATCCGCGTCTCGGCCTATGTTCGGTCGTAGGGCGCATAACCTGGAACAGGTTATGCGCCGTTGTCCATGCGGCGGATAACGCTGGCGCGTTATTCGCCCTGCAAAAGCTCATCCGCCCATGGCGCGCTGACATGAAAAAGCCCGGCATCTGCCGGGCTTTTCCGTCCGGGCGCCACAAGAGGAATCAGCTCTCCTTGCAGGCTACGCCGTCGGCGGGCTCGCCGCCTTTCCAGTCCTTGTACAGGGTGGCGTCCTCACCCTTGGTCCACCAGATGTACTGGCCGGCGGCGTACTTGGCGCCGGAGGCGGAGATGACGTTGGCGAAGACCAGGCTGGAGGCGTCGGTCACCGGCACCACGGCCAGGCTGTTGTCGCCCTTGTTCAGGTACTGAACGCTGATCTTGCGGCCGTCCTCGCACTTGTACGAGACGCTGCGCGAATCCAGTTTGGCGTCGCCGGGCAGGACCAGCGCGTCGACCTGGGGTGCTTTCTTTTCCTCACCGCCGCAGGCGACGAGGAGGACCGGCACGGCGGCCGCGAGCAGCCAAAGTGCTTTTTTCATGAGTATCCCTCTGACGAAAAATGGCCCGGTCACTCTAGGAAAGGTCGGGCCGCACGGTCAATCTCGGGCGGCCCGTCTCAAAGTCGGGCGACTCAGTCCGCCAACGCCGCCCGCACCTCGCTACGCACCGCGCCCTGGCGTTTCAGGCGATAGCAGCCGTACATCACCAGCAGCCACACAGGAATCGCATAGACCGACACCTGGATGCCCGGGGTGAGCAACATGACGCCGAGGATGAACACCACGAAGCCCAGGCACAGCCAGTTGGCCGCCGGGTAAGCCACGGCACGGAAGGCGGTGCGCTTGCCGTCGGCATCCATGCGCGCGCGAAACTTCAGGTGCGCCAGGCTGATCATCGCCCAGTTGATCACCAGCGCGGCGACCACCAGAGACATCAGCAGCTCCAGCGCGCGGGCCGGGACCAGGTAGTTCACCAGCACGGCGAGGAAAGTCACCGCCGCCGAGACCATCAGCGAGCGCACCGGCACGCCACGGCTGTCCACCTTGGCCAGCGCACGCGGCGCGTCGCCCTGCTCCGCCAGGCCCACCAGCATGCGGCCGTTGCAGTAGGTGCCACTGTTGTAGACCGACAGTGCGGCGGTGAGCACCACGAAATTGAGTACGTGGGCGGCGGTACTGCTGCCGATCATCGAGAAGATCTGCACGAAGGGGCTGCCGCTGTAGGAGTCGCCGGAGGCGTTCAGGGTCTGCAGCAGGCTGTCCCACGGCGTCAGCGAAAGCAGCACGGCCAGCGCGCCGATGTAGAAGATCAGGATGCGGTAGATCACCTGGTTGATCGCCTTGGGGATCACCTTCCTCGGCTGGTCGGCCTCGGCGGCGGTGAAGCCGAGCATCTCCAGCCCGCCGAAGGAAAACATGATGATCGCCATGGCCATCACCAGCCCGCTGATGCCGTGGGGGAAGAAGCCGCCATGGGCCCACAGGTTGCTCACCGCCGCCTGCTCGCCGCCGGTGCCGCTGGCCAGCAGGTAGCAGCCCAGGGCGATCATGCCGACGATGGCGGCGACCTTGATGATGGCGAACCAGAACTCCGCCTCGCCGAAGGCCTTCACGTTGAACAGGTTGATGGCGTTGACCACGATGAAGAACAGCGCGGCGGTGGCCCAGGTCGGCACGTCCGGCCACCAGTAGTGGATGTACTTGCCCACCGCGGTGAGTTCCGACATGCCCACCAGGATGTACAGCACCCAGCAGTTCCAGCCCGAGAGGAAGCCGGCGAAGCCGCCCCAGTACTTGTGCGCGAAGTGGCTGAAGGAGCCGGCGACGGGCTCCTCGACGATCATCTCGCCGAGCTGGCGCATGATCAGGAAGGCGATGAAACCGGCAATGGCGTAGCCGAGGATCATCGACGGGCCGGCAGACTTGAGCACCCCGGCCGAGCCGAGGAACAGCCCGGTTCCGATGGCGCCGCCGAGGGCGATCAGCTGGATATGGCGATTCTTCAGGCCGCGCTGGAGCTGGCCTGCGTGTTGAGTTTCACGCGTCATGCGTCACCTGTTGTTTTTATCTGTGACTGGAATCGGCCGCCCGGCTTGTGGCCAGACGGTTCGTGTAGAGCAGTACGGGCAAGGCAAGGCTAAAGAGCGGTGGAATGGCGGGTCTTACTGGGCGTCGGGCTGCACCTCCGGGGCGGCCTGCTGGAAGGCTTCGAGGGATTCGCAGCGCGCGGCGATGGCGAGCAGGCGCGGGCAACCGGAAAGGTCGCAGTCGAAGCGGCGGGCGTTGTACAGCTGGGGAATCAGGCAGGCCTCGAAGTAGCCGGGGCGCTCACCCAGGGACAGCGGGCCGGTCCAGTGGGCGACGCCCTTTTCTACCGCGTGCAGGCCGGTCTCGACCCAGTGGCGAATCCAGGCGCTTTTCGCCTCGTCCGCCACACCCAGCGGTCCGCTGAGGTACTGCAGCACCCGCAGGTTGTTCAGCGGATGGATGTCGCAGGCGATGTGCAGAGACAACGCACGGACCTGCGCACGTTGCAGCGCATCGCGCGGCAGCAGGCCCGGTTGCGGATGGGTCTCGTCGAGGTATTCGAGGATGGCCAGGGACTGGGCGATGCGCGCGTCGCCGTCCACCAGCAACGGCACCAGCTCCTGCGGGTTGAGCGACTGGTAGTCGGCGGCGTGCTGTTGCCCGCCGTCCTTCACCAGGTGCACCGGGACCTGGCGGTAGGCCAGGCCCTTGAGCCCGAGGGCGATGCGCACGCGATAGGCAGCGCTGGAGCGCCAGTAGGAATACAGGGTGAGCATGGCGGTTCTCCGCGGGCGGCCACGCTATCCGCGCGGCCGCCGGGCAAGCGAGTTACTGGTCGGAGATCACGCCACGACGAATCTGGTCTTCCTCGATGGATTCGAACAAGGCCTTGAAGTTGCCCTCGCCGAAGCCCTGATTGCCCTTGCGCTGGATGATCTCGAAGAAGATCGGGCCGATCACTGTGTTGGTGAATATCTGCAGCAGGATGCCGTCATCGCCCGGCGCGCCGTCGATGAGGATGTTCAGCTCGCGCAGTTGCTCCAGCGGCTCACCGTGGCCGGCAACGCGGGTGTCGACCTTGGCATAGTAGGTGTCCGGAGTGCTCATGAAATCCACGCCGTTGGCGCGCAGCTGGCGCACGGTGGCGTAGATGTCCTCGGTGGTCAGGGCGATGTGCTGGATGCCTTCGCCGTGGTATTCGCGGATGAATTCCTCGATCTGCGACTTGTCGTCCGCCGACTCGTTGATCGGGATGCGGATCTTGCCGCAGGGCGCGGTCATGGCGCGGGAAAGCAGGCCGGTGAGCTTGCCTTCGATATCGAAGTAGCGGATCTCGCGGAAGTTGGCGATGCGCTCGTAGAAGCCGGACCAGACGTCCATCTGGCCGCGCTTGACGTTGTGGGTCAGGTGGTCGATGCACAGCAGGCCGACGGCGTTGTCGTTGGCCGTGCGTCCTTCGATGAACTCGAAGTCGACGTCATAGATGCTCTTGTCGCCATAACGGTCGACCAGATACAGCAGCGAGCCGCCGATGCCTTCGACGCAGGGGATGTTCAGCTCGCCGAAGTTGGCGTGGCTGCCCACCAGTTTCGCGCCCTGGGATTCGACATACGCGGCGGCCTGCGCTGCGTTCTTCACCCGAAAGGCCATGGCGCAGGCGCTCGGACCGTGCTTCTTGGCGAACTCGTGGACGTGGCCGGTGGGGCTGCCGTTGAGCACGATGTTGATGTCGTTCTGCTGGAACAGGAAGACTTCCTTGGAACGGTGCTTGGCAGTCTCGGTGAAGCCCATGCCGGTGAACAGCTGGCGCAGTTGCTGGATGCCCTGGGCGTCGGGGGCGGTGAATTCGACGAACTCGAAGCCGTCGGTGCCGATGGGATTGTGTTGTTCGATCTTGGTCACGGCGTTCATCCGGCCTCCTCGTTGTCGTTATCGGCTGGCTCGGCGCGGGGCCGTCCAGGCGTCTGGAATGCCTCCATCTCAACCGTCGCGGGGCTCTGGAACAAGCCGGGTGCCGCCGGTTTGCGCTCTGGCGGTGCGCTTGTCCCGGCAAGAAATCCTTACACCGCCCAAGGCCCCGTGCGGCATGCCGCCGCACCGTAAAGATTTCGTGACAAAGTGGTGCACCAACTTGCCAGTGCGAGTGCCGCGCCCTCGTCAGGGCGCCGTGCGGCGGCTACCATGCGGCCCATCTCCCCTGCCCGAATCGGACTTTGGCCCGCACTATGGCCCGCGCCGCTCCCCCTGATTTCGAAGCCACGCCGGCGACCCTGCGGGCCCTGGCCCGCAGCTACCCGCGCGGCCTGCACATCGAGCCGCACTCCCACGACTGGGGGCAGGTGCTCTACGCCATGTCCGGGGTGATGTGGCTGGAGACGCCTTCCGAAGCGCTGCTGGTGCCGCCCAACCGTGCCGTCTGGCTGCCGCCGCAGGTGCCCCACGGCATCCGCGTGGTCAGCGAACTGCAGATGCGCAACATCTACCTGCGGCCGGGCACGGCGGACTCCCTCGGCGAACAGGTGCAGGCGTTCGAAGTGGGCGGGTTGCTGCGCGAGCTGATCGTCCGGCTGGTGGAGCACGAGCGCGAGCCGGATACCGACTACTACCAGGCGTTGTCGCAACTGGCGGTGCTGGAGCTGCAACGCGCCCGCAGCCTGCTGTTGCGCGTGCCATTGCCGGACGACTCCGACCGTCGCCTGCTGAACCTGTGCCTGGCGGTGATGGCCGAACCGACCCAGGAGATATCCTTCGAGCAGCACGCCGCCGACGCCGGCGCCAGCGTGCGTACCCTTGCCCGCCTGTTCACACGCAGCCTGGGCATGGGCTTCGCCCAGTGGCGCCGGCAGGTGCAACTGGCCACCGCGGTGGCGCAGCTCAACGAAGGCCTCGCGGTGAGCCAGATCGCCCATGGGCTGGGGTATCAGCCAGGGAGCTTCAGCGAGATGTTCCGGCGTGAGTTGGGCGTGGTGCCGTCGGAGTATTGCGCCAGGTGAGGTTCGGCGTTGGGCGGTTCGCGAGCAAGCTCGCTCCCACGAAAAGCAAAATGCCCTGATCTGGTGTGAGCTAGTGGGAGTATTGGCACAGGGCCGGAGGAAGCCGGAAGAGTCCGGAAGAAGCCGGAGAGGCCCGGATGGCGCGGGCCAAACCGACAAGCTCTGCTGAGCAGTGCCAAAACTGGCAAACGCAGCGAGCGGCAAATTTAGCGGGGGTAATTGGCATACCCCCTGTCAGCGGCAATTAGATCAGCCAACCACCAGCCCAGACGGCGCGACCAACAATCTGCAGCTCAGCCAGGCGGTCCTTGGGGACGGTCATAGGCTGATAGTCCTTATTTTGGCTAAGGATCAGCACGGAGCCATCAAACTGGCGCTGTAGGCGCTTCGCGTACAGGTGGTCATCCAAAAGGATCACGTAGACGGCTTCACCCTCAAGGGTGTTGCGGCTCTGGTCAATCATCACCGTGTCATCGTCTTCGATGAGCCCTTTCATCGAATCCCCATCGTTTCGCAGGCACGCCAAGCTGTCAGGGTTCAGCCCCTTCTTTCGGAGCGAGTATCGAGTGAACGCCAGACTAGTGAGCACTTGTGCGCGCTCATTCCAGGCGCCATGCCCCGAGCTGCAACGTGCGTCGTAGAGGGGGATGAGCGCATAGACGTCCTCATCCAGCTCGGCAGCAGAACTGACGCGCGACGTAGCCAGGAACATCTCTCCGCGACCAGTGGCTACCCAGTCCAGGGACACGCCCTTGCTGGATGCGAGCAAGGCAACTGAGCCGAAGGCCGGCATCCCATCACCGGATATCCAGCGCTGCAGGGACGACAACGCGACCTGTGCCGTTGCAGCCGCCTGTTTTCGAGACTCGTACAGGTCTGCGACAGCGGCTATTCGAGTTTCCATTCCCGTATACAGAAAAGAAACCGCATCGCCGGATTCTTTCTCTGATTTCTTTTCTTCATAACTAGTTGATTTCAAAGGGATCAATCCTGTTTTCAGCTCTTCATGCCTGGAATTGGGATTGGAAAGTCTCGAATACAGCTTTCATGAATCCTGTTTGCGGGTTATGTTTATGCCCTAGGTAACGTTAAACACCCCAAAAAAACCGCCCTGCCAGGCGGTTCAAATGGACGTTAAGCATGAACACAACCGAAGTCCCTCTTGATCCAAATCTCCGCTGGGAATGGATCAAGTTCCAACTCCGCGCCAAAGGCACGTCGCTGGCAAAGCTCGCCCGCGAGCTGGACGTTTCTGGGCCAGCCGTAAAAAACGTGAAGCGCACTGCTTACCCACGCATGGAAAGAGCAATCGCGAAAGCGCTGGGTATCGAGCCACGTGATCTCTGGCCGGAGCGTTGGGGCAGCGATGGCAACCCGCATCGCCAAAGGCCAAAGCGCCGCGAATCCACAACCAGAGTGCAGGTGCAAAAGCATAACCCAGCTTATGACCTTGGGCACCGTAAAACCGGCACGGAGGCTTGAACATGCGTCACGGAAAAGACGACCGCACAATAAACATCGATTTCGATGTGCCGCAGCCCCAACTGGTTAGCGCCTGCGACTTCCGCGTCCAGGTAAGCGAAATCGTCAGCGAGATGCTGACAGGGGCTAGGTCCACCGGGCTTGAGCGCATCGACGTAGCCGCCCAAATGTCCCGCCTCTCGGGCGAAGACATCAGCAAAGCCATGCTGGATGCCTGGTCTTCGACTGCCCGCATCGATCACAACCTGCCTTTCTATCGCGCCGCCCTCCTGGAGCAAGTCTGCGGCAGCCATCAGCTGACTGACCTAATCGTCACCGTACGAGGTGGCCGGGTTAGTTGGGGGCGCGATGCCTTGCTGGCTGAACTGGGCCGCGTCGAGAGCATCAAGGATGAGGCGACCCGCCAAGCCCGCGAACTGCGCCGCCGCCTTGGAGGTGCCCAATGACACGCCTTCAGGAAATCGAGAAAGGCCTGCTCGACGATCTGCGCCATGCAACCGAGTTCTACAAGTGCGTGGAGGCTGAAAGCCCTGCAACAGAAAACGGTGCATGGGCTGACGCCCATGAGTGGCTTCGCACAGCGGCCCTGAACCTCGGGGCGGCCTTGATTGCTGAGTTTGAGGCATGTGAGGCGCACCATGAGTAAGTGGTTTTCCGCGCAAGAGCTTGCCGGTCTGCCAGGTCTGCCAGGAACGGTTCAAGGTCTACGAATGGCTGCCGCTCGGGAAGGCTGGGAAGGCCAGCGCCGACTCGGAACCAAAGCCATTGAGTACTCCTTCGACGTCCTGCCAGTAGAGGCCCAGGCAGCACTCTTGGCTCGCCTGGTTCAAGAAGACGAGTCGGAGGCCACGCCGCAACCGACCGCGCCACACACACTGATTACGCCGAAGCGTGACGGTATTTCAACGTCACGCTTGAACGATGATCAGCGCGAAGTGATGACCGCGCGCGTGTCCTTGATCCGTGAAGTCGAGCGGATGAGCCAGTTCGTCAGCCAGCAGCGCGCGATCCTCACCCTGGTCGGCCTGGCTCGGGAAGGCAACCTCAGTCCGTACCTGGTCGAGCGTGTCGAGCGCGCCAACGACCGCAAGACCGCAGACCGCACACTGAGCGAGCGCACCCTCAAGCGCTGGCTGGCCGACTACCGCAAGCATGGCGAAATCGCCCTGGCTCCGGCTCGCCGCAAGCCTGACATGAGCGTGCCGGTGTGGGCGCCCGTGTTCCTCAAGCATTACCAGAAGCCGCAGAAGCCCAGCGTCGAAGCGGCCTACGACCGATTCAAAGGCGAGTATCAGGGCTGTCCGAGCATCCATGCTGTGCGCCGGTTCCTGGCCAAGCTCAGCCCGGAGGCCCGTGAGCACGGCCGCATGGGTTCCCGCGAAATCAAGGCGGTCAAGGCGTTCAACCGCCGCAAGGCAGACATGCTCTGGCCTAACGACGTGTGGGTGGCGGACGGCCACACCTTCGACGCAGAGGTAATGAACCCGCTGACAGGCCAGATTTTCAAGCCGGAAATCACCATGGTTATCGACTGGGGAACCCGCCGCATCGTCGGTTTCTCGGTCAACCTGGCCGAGTCGACCATTGCCACCATCGACACCATCCGCGACGGCGTAACCCGCGTCGGCATGTTCAAGCTTTTCTATGTCGACAACGGCAGCGGCTTCGACAACGACACGGTGCGGGAAGTGGTGGATCGCCTGGGTGGCGATATGACCCACTCCATTGCTTACAACTCCCAGGCACGCGGTGTCATCGAGCGCCCGCACAAAAGCATCCTGGTGAAGCTGGCAAAGACGTATGACAGCTACATCGGCAAAGACATGGACAAAGAGGCCGCTACCCGCGTGCATCGCCTGTCCCGCAAGCAACTGGCCGAGGGCACCCAGCCCACTCAGATTCCCACCTTCGACCTGTTCTTCCGCGACCTGCAGGACGCTCTGGACGACTACAACTACAAGCCCCATCGCGGCCTCCCGAAAGTCCGCGATGTAGAAACTGGGCGGATGCGTCACCAAACGCCGATGGAGTCCTGGAAGTCGGCCGAGGCTGAGGGCTGGGAGCCGCTTCAAGCCTCTGCGGAGGTCGTGGCCAGCCTGACTCGTCCCCAGGTCGTTCGCACCACCAACCGCGCCGAAGTGAAGTTTGGCGGTGGCATCTACTTCGCCCGAGAGCTGGAAGCTCTGCACGGCCAGGAAGTACGCGTCGCCTATGACTTCCGCGATGCGAGCCGCGTGTGGGTCCACAACCTGGAGGGCGAGCTGATCTGCGAGGCCCTGGTGGATGGCAACGCCTCGCCAGCCATGCCGCGTTCCCTGCTGGACAAGGCGAGCGACCGCCGCGAGAAGGGCCAGATCGCCCGCGCCGTCACCAAGGTCAAGACCTTGACCGGCCAGGACGTCGAGCTGCGCGTTGTGCCAAAGGCAGTGCCAACTGCCGATCTTTCCGCTGAGCAGATCGGCGAGGCACGCCGCTATGCCGCCGCGCTGGCTGCCCCCGCTACCGCCAGCACTTTCGAGATTCCGACTGACTCCATGGCGCGCTATCGCCTGTGGAAGCGCGTCGACCGCCGCATTACCGGGGGCGAGCAGATGGAGCCCGAGGCCCATCGCTGGCACAGCGATTACCCCCGCACCGAAGAATTCAAGTCCACCCAGGACATGTACGACTTTGCCGAGGCCGGCATGGCCCGCGCTTGACCACAGGAGCAACAACTATGAACGCCAACAAAATCGTCCCGCTCACCAACGTAGGCCTGCTGGCCAACGCCATCGACCGTGCCATGCGCCGCCCTGTCGGGCTGCCGGGTCTGGTCGTTGCCTTCGGCCCGAGCGGATACGGCAAGTCCGTCGCAGCCTCTTTCGCCGCCACCAAGCACCGTGCCTACTACGTCGAGTGTCGTGACACCTGGACTAAAAAAGCCTTCCTGCAGGCCGTACTGCGCGACATGGGCATCACCCCGGCTCGCACCTTGTCCGAGATGGTCGACCAGATCGCCGAGCAGCTCAGCCGCAGCAACCGCCCGCTGCTGATCGACGATGCCCAGTACCTCCTGGACAAGGCCGCTGCGAATGTCATCACCGACATTTTCAACGCCAGCCAGGGAACCATCGTGCTGATCGGAGAAGAGCGTGTGCCGGCCAGCCTGGCCAAGCTTGAGCGCCTGCACAACCGCGTCCTGGAATGGGTTCCGGCGCAGCCGGCTACTGCCGACGATCTGCGCGACCTGGTGGAGGCCAACTACCCCCACCTCACCATCGCCGACGAGCTGCTTGACGACCTCTGCAAGCAGACCCGTGGCTGCCTGCGCCGCGTGGCCGTGAACCTCTACCGCGTCCACACCGAGGCTCAGGCCATTGGCGCCGACACGATTGACCTGGCCACCTGGGGGAATCGCGGCTGGTTCACTGGCGAAGCCCCGGCGCGGAGGGCTTGAGCATGGCTAACCATGTAGACCTCACCGAGATCGCTTGTGCCGGCTGTGGCAGCGAACACCACATTGCCTATGTGAACCCCGCCGCACACGCCCCCAAGCTGATCGACCTGGTTATTGAGTGCGCCGAGTGCGGCCGCACTCTCAATGAGTTCGTGACCGTCAGTGAAATGCTCGTCGTGAGCCAAGGCTCCAAGGCGGTGCGCAATGCGTAAGGCCATTCACCTCACCATGACTGGTGGCAAGAGCCCGCGTCAGCACATGTGGGAAGCCATCCGCTCGCTGTCCCGCGACCCGAAAGGCCTGACCACCTACAACGTGTCGCGCCTATCCAGCCAGGAAGACCAGGCCGTGAGCAGCTACCTGCGCGACCTGCAGAAGGCCGGCATCGTCGAGCGTGTTGAAGTCCTGGTCCAGCGTGATGCCCGCTGGAAGCTGCTGGCGGATGAAGGCGCCGAGGCTCCGCGTGTGAACAAGCGCGGCGAGCGCGTGCCGCCGTCTGCAGTCGAGAACATCTGGCGCACCCTGCGCATCCTGGGCGAGATGAGCGCAGCCGAGGCCGCAGAGCACGCCAGCATCAACGGCGTAACGATGACCGAGCTGGCTGCCCGTACCTACCTGCAGGGGCTGACCCTCGCCGGCTATGTCACCCGCACCGACGGCACGCCAGGCAAGCCGGCCCGCTACCACTTGGTCCGCCAGCGCTACACCGGCCCTCAGCATCCGGTCTATCAGCGCAGCACCTTCGAACAGGTCTACGACCCGAACCTAGACAGGGTGGTGTGGAGCAAAGGCGTCCCGGATAGCCCGGAGCTGTCCGGCCTGCGACTCGAAAAGGCGCGTCTGGAAAAGCTGCTGGCGGACCTGTGCACGGCTGCCAAGCCAGTTGGCCGGCTGGCTGATCGGATGGTGGCTCAGTTCCACAGCGACGACAGCGAGCGCACCGAGGGCATCGAGACATTGCGCCTGTTCAACGACCTGGTGCGCGAGGTGCGCGCATGAATGCCCGAGTCGATCTGTCCGCTTGGGGCGAGCAGCCCCCGCAGTGGGTCTGCCTGCTGGCCGCCGAGGTCGAACAGACCAACCGTACCCGTGCCGGTGAGCGCATCGGCATGAGCCGCTCTGCCGTCAGCCTGGTGCTCTCCAACCGCTACCCGTCGCCAAGTACCTCGGCTGTCGAGCGCCGCGTGGTGGCCGCCCTGGGTGCGCTGGACTGCCCCGCCCAGGGCGAGCCCATCAGCCTGATCGAGTGCCAAAGCTACCGCGAAAAGAAGGCCCCGACGCACAACCCGCAGGCGATGCAGCAGTGGAAGGCCTGCCAGCACTGCACCAACAACCCCAACTGCGCCCAAGCCCTGGAGGCGAGCCATGCAAGCCAGCACTAACACTCAGCTGAAAGTCCTGACCCCGCGCCTGGCTGATCGGCTGCGGACCTTCAACAGCGCGGCGCGTGATCTGCAGCGCATGGGTATCCGCCTGCACCGCATCGAGCCTGAGGCATACCGCCTGGTCATCAGTCCCGAGGACGGCCGCCGTCTGGTGGGCCTGAAGCTGGTCTGCGGATACCAGCGCCAGGGCTCGGCAGGCAGCACCCGTTACAGCGCGCAGTTCCAGGGCGTGGAAGTCACCTGGTCCGAGCCGATCAGTTACCGCGACTTCGCCAGCTCGTCCCCCATCGACCTCACTTTCCACTGATCTGCAGGAGCAACCACATGAACCAAATCGCAATTCCTGAGGGCTTCCGCTTCGACGCGCAGCGCCGCCTGGTGCATGAAGACATGATCAAGCCCATCGACAAGACCCGTGACGCTCTGGTCGTCGACCTGGTGCAGCAGGGCCTGGCAGTCCAGGACACCCTACAGCGTTTCAAGGCCGCAGCCTTTGGCGACATCGAGGCGTTCATTGACCTGTCCGCCGAGCAGTACCAGGTCAAGCTGGGCGGGAAGAAAGGCAATGTCACGCTGATGTCGTTCGACGGCCGGTACAAGATCGTCCGCGCCATTCAGGAAAGCATTGCCTTTGACGAGCGCCTGCAGGCGGCGCGCGCTCTGATCGATGAATGCCTGCAGGAGTGGACCGAGGGCGCCCGCCCGGAGGTCGTCACGCTGGTCAACGACGCATTCCGCACGGACACCAAGGGCGAAATCCGAACCGCCCGTGTGCTCGCCCTGCGCCGCCTGGCCATTGAGGACGAGCGCTGGCAGCGGGCGATGCAGGCCATCGGCGAGGCGTGCCAGGTTATCGGCTCCAAGTCCTACATCCGCCTCTATGAGCGGATCGGCGACAGCGACCAGTTCCGCCCCATCAGCCTTGACTTGGCGGGGGTGTGATCATGGCCAAGATCATCGCCTATTGCTGGGCCAGTGGCCTGATCCAGTTCGGCCTGGAGGTCCCCGAGGGAGCCATAGGTATTGCCCGTGGTGAGGACGCGGCGGTGCGCGAGAACATCGAAGTCACCGCGCGCCTTGCTTACGACAACGAATCGCTGCTGGTTCCGGGAGTTCCGGAGGCACCAAACCAGCGCGATGGGCTGCTGGCTGTCGCGCGCTATATCCAGTGGCTTGGAGAGCGCAACGGTCCCGAGTTTCGGGCGATGGGGGTGTGACATGGGGCAAGCACCTCTGCTCGATGACATGAACCCGGACAAGAGCATCCGGGACATCATCCAGGACGCCGAGCTGCTCGACGTGGATTGCTTCGACGTCATGCACCTGCAGCTGGACAACGACAAAGAGCTGGTGATGGTTGCCATCACTGGCGAGTACCTGGACCCGGTGGCAAAGGTCCTGGAAGCCCTCCGGGAAATGCGGGAGGCCAAGGCATGAGCAACTCCGTCGAGTTCAACATGCGCCGCGCTGGCGACGGCTACACCGCCACCAGCAAGGGCAAGTCGGCTAGCTGCAGCTGGAGCCGCGAGCAATGCGCCAAACGCCTGGGCCACAAGCTTTTCCCTGATGCCGCCCTGCGCGTCGAGTGCATCGAAGACGTGCGCGAAGGCAGCCGCGACAGCCGCTGGCGGATCACTGCGGAGGGGCACTGACATGCACGAGCGTGCAGCACAGCTGATCTACCGGACGCTCTGCCGTGTCGAGGCACGCCTGGCACGGCAGGCCCTGGGCATGGACCAGGTGCCGCCAATGCCAGCGCTCCAGGTCGAGGAAGTCGATGCAGTCGAGCCAGCCGAGCTGGAGGAAGTACTCCAGCCGGAGGCCGCGCCTGTCGACGCCTTCGACGACGAGCCAGCACCGTCGCCCAGCCCGCTCTTGCCGCCGATGGCTGCACGGATCGAGGCGATGGCCAAGCGTGGATGGACGCCTCAGATGGCGGCCCACGACCTGCGCCTTCATCCCAAGCGGGTGCGCCAGATCGCCCGCGACCATCACATCACCTTTCACTGCCTGCGCTAGGGGGATTCATGAGCAAGTTCACCATCACCATCACCGAGGAAAGCGACGGCCTGAGCATCATGCTGGACGGCACGGGCAGAAAGGACGGCCCGGCCGCTATCACCGCATTGGCTCTTCTGCACGTCGCCAAAGACATCGTGCCGAAGGCCACCAAGAGCGCGGCAGAGAAAGGGAATTGCCAGTGCGACAAGTGCAAGGCCGCCCGTGCGGAGGCTCAGGAGCAGGCGCCGTCCAACGAGGGGAAACCCACCATCCACTAAGCGAAACCGCCCCGGCCTGGCCGGAGCGGTCTGCCCAGCGTGGTGGCTGGGTACTGACGAGCAGCCGAGGAATACATGGATCACAGCAAGGCTTTAGACAAGATCAAGAAACTGCTGCGCCTGGCCGGGAGCAGCAACCCGCATGAGGCGGCAGCCGCGATGCGCCAGGCGCGGGCGATGATGGAAAAGTTCGGGCTCGGGGAGGCTGATGTGGCGCTCTCTGATGTCTGCGAGCAAAGCGCGGCCAGTGGCTCCAAGATGACCCCGGCGCAGTGGGAGGCATCTCTCGCCCACACGGTGGCGCAGGCCTACTCCTGCCAGATGCTGTTCATCTCGTTTGCAGGCCAGTGGCGGTTCATTGGCGAGATGGCCGAGGTGGCTGGGTACACGATGACCATCCTTCTGCGCCAGGTTCGTAAAGCTCGTCGCGACTACATCGCCAGCGAGCTGAAGCGCTGCAAGCCGGCGAACAAGACCAAGCGCGCCGACATGTTCTGCGAAGGCTGGGTGTGGGCCGTCCGCAAGCAGGTCAACCAGTTCGCCGGTAATGCCAAGCCGTCCGAGGCAACCGAGGCCTACATGCTCAAGCACTACCCGAGCACGGTGGAGAGCCAGCCTATCGACCGGAACAGCAAGGGTGGCAACCTGAGCCAACGCGACATGCGCGATGCGGGCAGAGGCATCGACGCGGCGGACGATGTGCAGCTCAACCACGGCGTCGGCGGCTCCGCACCGCTGGCCCTGACCTGAGGTGATCATGGCCAAGCCACGCACTGACAAGGTTCGCCGGCAGGACGCCATCCGCCAGCGTCGGCTGCGCGCCAATCGTAAGGCCCGCAAGGCCGCCCTGGGCGCCGAGAAGATCAAGCTTGAGGCCTACGCCGGCACTCGGGCCGACATCGAGGCGGTGCGCCTGGTGGGTGGCTTCGACGATGAGGCCGAGGCCATCACCCTGGGGCTGCGCCTCCTGGGCAACATGGCCCGCCGCACTCCGGCGAAGTTCCGCCACGACATCCAGCCGAGGAACCTGGTATGAGCAGCAAAGGCCGCCAACTGATCCAGATCGCCCGCCGCCAGCTGGGCATGGAAGACGACACCTATCGCGCGCTCCTGGAGCGCGTGGCCGGTGTGTCCTCGTCGACCAAGTTGACCCCACGCCAGATCGGCCGCGTGCTGGCCGAGCTGGAGCGCCTGGGCTGGCAGTCCAAGGGCAAGCCGGCAGACCGCCCGGCTCCGCAGGTATCCGATGACCGCCAGCGCCTGGTCGCCAAGATCGAAGCGTTCCTGGCCGAGGCCAAGCGCCCCTGGAGCTATGCCGAGGCGATGGGCAAGCGCATCTGCAAGGTCGATCAAATCGAGTGGATGGACTGCAAACAGCTGGGCAAGCTGGTTGCGGCCCTGGCCTATGACGCCAAGCGCAACGGGCGGCCGGTATGAACCTGGAGCAGGTGCGCGACCAGCTTCCTGGGCAAGTCCTGGAGATTGCCCAGGTCGTCGGGATGAATGCGGCGCTGCGCCTGGTGAGTGAGCTGGGCGGTACGACCTGGGAGTTTTCACGCGGCAAGGGGCGGAACGGCCAGATCAAGGTCGCCGCCCTGGTGGACATCATCGGCGACGAGGCGGCCCAGCGCCTCACCGCCCGCCTTGGCGGCGAAACCATCTACATCCCGCGCTGTGACGCGGCCCTGCGCCGGCTCCGCGACTTGGAGATTCACCGCCAGTTTGAGCAGGCTGTCCGGGAAGGCGTGGGCGCTCGGGTAGTTGTTGCCGAGCTGGCGCGAACTTATCAGCTCAGCGACCGTCGTATCTGGATCATCCTTGACCAGGTGCTGCCGCCACCGCTCGACAGCACGCCTGACCTCTTCGACTAAGCCCCGCACTCGCGGGGCTTTGTCTTTCTGCTGAACCCCTTCCTCTAAATCCCCAGTCGCCAAGTCAGCACCATGGCGGTATGGACAAATCACCGACGCACCACGCCCCCTGCAGCCCGCGCGAGTTCGCCGCGCTGGTCCTGGCTGAGTCGAGCCTGGAACGCCGCCGCAGTCTGATGGAGCGCTGCCCGTCCCACTGGCGCGACCTGGTGGAAGAGCACGTCCGAACCGGCTGGGCGCATATCCAGGCCTACCGCCAGTTCATCAGCGGCCGCCGCCGCTCGATGGCCGAAGGCCCGCAGCCTGCACCGCGCCGTGATGACACCAGCTATCGCATCAGCGACTTCAAGAAATCGGCGCCCGAGGTAGGCCAGCGCGAGCTGGCCAAGCTCAAGGCCCTGGTGGGAGGCGGCAATGGGGATTAAGGCGCGGGTCCTGGCTGCAGCTCTGCTGATCGCTACGCCCGTAGTCGGCCACTTTGAAGGCCGCGAGCTGGTCGCCTACCTGGATGCCGTCGACAAGCCGACCATCTGCGACGGCTGGACCCGAGGCGTGAAGCTCGGCGACCAGGCCACGCCGGCCCAGTGTGACGCGCTGACCCGCAAAGGCCTGAAGGAAGCCGCCCAGGTGTTCGAGGCTTGGGTGCCCCAGGACGTGATCGACCGGCTTCCGGCCAAGACCATCGCCGCCTTCCTGTCCTTCATCTACAACGTCGGCCCCGGTGGCCCTGGCGTGAAGGACGGATTCGTCTGGCTCAAGGGCGGCACCCACTCAACCATGCTGCGTGAGCTGCAGGCGGGCCGGATCGCCCAGGCCTGCGCGCAGCTTCCCAACTGGACCCGCGCTGGCGGTGTGCAACTTCGCGGCCTGGTCCGTCGACGTGCGGCCGAGCGCGAACTGTGCGAGGCCGACCTGTGAGCGTCTTCTTCAACCATGTGCCAGCCAGCGAGCTGGGCACCACCTTCACCCACTACGGCCTGTTCTGCGGCTGCGTGCCGGTCTACCTGGGCGCCCTGGACACCGATTGCCCGAGCGTAGCGGCGCGCAATGGTGTGCCTGAGTTCGCCCTGGACCTTGCCGAAATGGTGTTCGGTGCCTGCTGCCTGGTCTGCTCGCTACTCAACCCCGAGTTCGAACCGGCCTATCCCTTCCGGGTGACGGGGAGGATCAAGCCTTGAACCTCAACCTCTCACGCCTGGTCGCGCCAGTCGCCGTCCTAGTGCTCTTTGGGGTGGCGTTCTATTGCCTGGGACTTCGCCTGCAGGCGATGCAGGACACTGCACGGGCCCAGGGATACGCCACGGCGCAGGCCGAGGGCAAGGCCGCCCTGGAGCTGCAGCAGCGCAAGTACGCCGAGGCGGAAGCTCGCAGAGCCCAGCAAATGGCGGCTGATGCCAAAGCCAGTGCGAAGCGTGAGGCCGAACAAGCCGCCCGAGCTGATCGCCTTGCCGCTGATCTGGCCGAGCAGAAACGCCAGCACCGCAACACCACCGACCGACTCTCTGGAGAGATTGCCCGTGTCAACGACCTATACCGGGATGCGCTCGATGCCCCGCCTAAGCCTGTGCCTGCTTGCGTGCTTACTCGCGGCTGGGTGCGAATCTACGACGAAGCAACCGGAGCCCGAATGCCAGCCGCGGTTGATCCCCCAGGAACTGCTGCGTCGGCCGCTGCAAGCGACCCCGCTGAGCAACTCCCCTCAGGCATCGACCAGCGCGCCGTTCTGGCCCACCACGTCCGCTATGCCGAGCAGTGCCAAGGCACGGTCGCTCAGCTGGACGCTCTGATCAACGTCCTGGAGGGCCATTGATGGCAATCGAAATGATCGGCTGGGCAATCACGCTGCTGTCCACGTTCGCTGGGATTGTGGTCGGCCTGGTCCGGCTGCTGCTGTGGCAGTTCGAGAAACGCCTATCCGAGAAGTTCGCCGCCCAGGACGAGGCGCGCCGCGAGGCTGGCGAGCACTGGGAGAAGAACTTCGCCAAGGTCCTGGAGCGCCAGGACAAGGACGCGGCCGCCGTGCAGCAGCTGGAGCGCGCCTTCCTCAACTTCAAAGCCGAGCTGCCCATGGAGTACGTCCGCCGTGAGGACTGGGTACGCGGGCAGTCCGTGATCGAGGCCAAGCTGGACGGCTTGGCGCTCAAGTTCGAAAACATCCTGCTCAAAGGAGCGCGCAATGATTGACCCCGCCAAGGCTCGCCGGGAATCCCTCCGCTGGTTCATCCTGCTGACCCTCAACACCTCGCGCCCCGTGGACCCGCACGAAACCGTCGTGCTCTCCACCATCCAGGGCATCTACCCGGACGCCACACCGCTGGAGCTGCGCAAGGAACTGGACTACCTGAAGGACCGCAGCCTGGTCACGCTGGACAAGAAACCCAGCGGCCAGTGGATTTGCGGCCTGACCCACTACGGCGTGGACATCGCCGAATACACCATCGACTGCTTCCCTGGTATCGCTCGCCCCGAGAAGTACTGGGGCAACGGGAGCGCCTGACATGCCGCCCCGTTCGAAGGTGAAACAGTTGCCGCCCGAGATGAAGGCTTGGCTCGACCAGTACCTGGTCGACACCAACTTCTCTGGCTACGAGGCGCTCTCGGCCGAGCTGGAGGCGCGCGGCTACAGCATCGGCAAGTCTGCTCTGCACGCCTATGGGCAGAGCTTCGAAGACCGTCTGGCAGCGCTCCGAGAGTCCAGCGAGCAGGCTAAGGCCGTGGTCACAGCGGCCCCTGATGATGAGGGCGCCGTCAACGAGGCGCTTATGCGCCTCGTCCAGGATCACCTGTTCAAGCTGCTGATGGCCTCTGAAGGCAAGCTGGACCTGCCCAAGGTGGCGAAGGCCGTGGCCGAGCTGGGCCGCGCGTCTGTCGTGCAGCTCAAATGGAAGGCCGAGTTCCGCGACCGAGCCGAGGCAGCTGCAGCCAAGGTCGACAAGATCACGACCAAAGGCGGCTTGAGCGCCCAGGCGCGCGACGAGATTCGTCGGGAGATACTGGGGATGGCATCGTGAAGCTTGCGCCCGCGCAGACGCCTGAGCCGGAGCGTTCCCCGCTCGCCGACATCATTTCCCAGGGCACGGTGGTAGACGTGCCGGCTGTGCTGCTGGGCTACCAGCAGCGCTGGGCCGGGATTCGTGCCCCGCTCAAGGTCGGCGAGAAGTCGCGCCGTATCGGTCTGACCTGGGCGGAAGCGGCTGACAACGTGCTGGTGGCCGCTAGCTCGACCAGGGCAGGAGGTATGAACGTCTATTACCTGGGCTACAACCAGGACATGACGGTCGAGTACATCCAGGCCTGCGCCATGTGGGCACGAGCCTTCAACTACGCAGCTGGAGAGATCGAGCAAGGCATCTGGGAAGACGAAGACCCGGACAAGCACATCAAGACCTTCACCATCTCCTTCCCCAGTGGCTACCGCATCGTTGCACTGACCAGTCGACCGTCCAACCTGCGGGGCCGCCAGGGCGTTGTGGTGATCGATGAGGCCGCCTTCCACCCCGACCTGGCTGAGCTGCTCAAGGCTGCCTTGGCCTTGCTGATCTGGGGCGGCGAGGTCCACGTCATCAGCACCCACAACGGCACGGACAACCCTTTCAACGAGCTGATCGACGAGATTCGCTCGGGCAAGCGCAAGGGCGAGTTGTTCCGCTGCACCTTCCGTGAGGCGGTTGAGGATGGCTTGTACAAGCGGGTGTGCCTGCGCAAGGGCATCCCCTACGATGCGGCCAATGAAGCCGAGTGGGTCGCGGACGTTTACGGCTTCTACGGCGACGCGGCCAACGAGGAACTGGATTGCATCCCCAGCCAAGGTGGCGGCACCTACCTTTCCCTGTCGCTCCTGGAGAAGCGCAGCCGAGCCGGTGTGCCAGTGCTGCGCCTGGCCTACCCCGTGGGCTACGTCACTACGGATGAGCAGTTACGCCTGGCGGACAGCTGGGCGTGGTGTGAGCGCGAACTTGCGCCGCTTTTGGCACAGTTGCCCCGCACCGTCTGGAGTTTCTACGGCATGGACTTCGCCCGCAGTGGCGACCTCTCGGTGATTGTGCCGCTGGTGATGGAGCAGGACAGCCGCAAGCGACCACCGTTCCTGGTCGAGCTGCGGGGTGTGCCGTTCAAGCAACAGGAGCAGATTCTGTTCTACATCGTCGACCGCCTGCCGAGCTTCATGTCAGGCGCTCACGATGCCCGTGGTAACGGCCAACAACTGGCCGAGTCGGCCGCGATCCGCTACGGCCACAGCCGAATCAGCCAGGTCATGCTGACCGAGGGCTGGTATCGGGACAACATGCCCGGCCTCAAGGCAGACCTGGAAGACGGAAGCCTGTACGACCTGCCCAGCGACCGCGACTTCATCGGCGACATGCGGGCCTTCAAGATGGTCCGAGGGGTTGCCCGCATCCCTGACCTGCGCAGTACCGAGGCCGATGGCGGCAAGCGCCACGGTGACGCCGGTATTGCCACCGCCCTGGCGCGTTTCGCCAGCCGTATGGAGATCGAGCAATACGGCTACGACGCTGTGCGCCCCTCCAACTCCGACAAATTCGACGACGATCACCAGCCATCTGGCTGGGGCGTTAGAGGTGTTCTGTAATGGCCGACTCTCCCATTCTTGATAGCGCTGGGCGTCCTATTCAGAAGGTCAACATCCTGGACGAAGTGGTGCAGGCCAGCGTTACCGGCGTGCGCCAGGCTTGGTCGACAGATAGCATCGCCATCAGCATCGATCCAGGCCGACTGCGCGCGATCCTGCAGGCGGCTGCCCAGGGTGACGCCCGCGACTACCTGACCCTCGCCGAGGAAATGGAAGAGAAGGACCCGCACTATGCGGCGGTCCTTGGCACGCGGAAGCGCGCAGTGTCGGGCCTCACCATTGCAGTCGAGGCGGCCAGCAGCAATCCGCGTGACGAAGAAATCGCCGATGCGGTGCGCCAGTTGGTGGAGGCACCACAGTTCGGCGACATGCTCGATGACCTTCTGGACGCCATCGGCAAGGGCTATTCGGTCGTTGAGCCACTCTGGGAGTACCGAAAGGGCAAGCTCTGGCCAAAAGCCTACAAGCACCGCGATCCGCGCTGGTTCCAGTTCGACCGGGAAACCGGCGAGCGCCTGCAGCTGCTGCAGCTCGATGGCACCTTGACCGAATTTCCGCCAGACCGTCTGCTGGTCCACACGCCGCGACTCAAGTCCGGCCTCCCCATTCGCGGAGGTGTAGCTCGCCTGGTGGCGGTGGCGTTCATGTGCAAGGCGTTCGGTCAGAAGGACTGGATGCGCTTTGCAGAGCTGTATGGCATTCCGCTGCGGATTGGTCGTTATGGTCCTGGTGCAAAGCCGGACGATATAGCCGTGCTGCGCCGGGCCGTCGCCCAGCTGGCCGCCGATGCGGCAGCAGTGATGCCGGACGGCATGAAGATCGAATTCCAGGAAATCGCCAACGCGGCGGGCGGTGCGGACCTGTTCGAGAAGCTGGCCGAGTGGCTGGACAAGCAGATCAGCAAGGCCGTCCTGGGCCAGACCATGACCACGGACGATGGGTCCAGCCAGAGCCAGGCGAACGTGCACAACGAGGTCCGCAAGGACATTCTCAAGGCCGACGCCAAGCAGCTGGCTGCCACGGTCAACCGCGACCTGGTGCGCGTGTTCGTCGACCTGAACTACGGGTCGCAAGAGGATTACCCGCGAGTCGTTCTCCAGGTGACGGAGCCCGAGGACCTCAAGGTGCTGGCTGATGCGCTAGGCCCGTTCATCGACCGTGGCCTGCGCGTTGACTCCGCCTCGATCCTGGACAAGTTCGGCTTGGCCACGCCAGAGAAAGGGGCCGAAGTACTGCGCCCAATCAATGACCAACTGATGCCGCAAGCCCTGAACCATGAGCAGACCTGCAGCTGTCGCGGCTGCAGTAGGCAGCGCCTGGCCCTGAACGCGGAGCAGCTGCAGCGCGACGAGTTGGACCAACTGGCCGACGACGACCTGAGCGACTGGGTGCCGCTGATGCGTCCGGTGCTCGATCCCATCCAGGCGCTGGCAGACAAGGCGAAGGATTTCGACGAGTTCAAGGCCGGGCTCGCGGTGCTGCTCGATGAGATGGACCCTGCTGCGCTGATCGAGGCGCTGGCATCGGCAAGCTTCAAGGCTCGCGCCCTGGGCGATGTGAGGGACGCGCTTTGACGACGGATCAACCCCAAGTTCCAGTGCCAAAGGAAGCGCTAGATTGGCTGCGCGCCAAGGGCGTTAAGCCCGGCTTTGACCATCGCGACGTGTTCCAGGAAGAACACGCCACCATCTTCACGGTGGCCAAGGCCATGAAGCTGGATATCCTGGAGGCCATCCGTGCCGCCGTGGATGAGATGGTCCTGGACGGCCAGGACTTCAACACCTTCCGCCGCGAGCTGCAGCCGCTCCTGGTCAAGCAGGGCTGGTGGGGCAAGGCCGACATGCTCGATCCGTTGACCGGGCAGACCCGCGAGGTCCAGCTGGGGAGTCCGCGCCGGCTCCGGGTCATCTATGACACCAACCTACGCACCGCCAACGCGGCGGGCCAGTGGGATCGCATCCAGCGCACGAAGAAGACTCAGCCCTTCCTCCTGTACCAGCTCGGCCCGAGCCGGCACCACCGAGCGGAGCACCTGGGCTGGGCCGGCATCCTGCTGCCTGCAGACGATCCGTTCTGGCAGACCCACTTCCCGCCCAACGGCTGGGGCTGCAAGTGCTGGGTGCGTCAGGTCAGTCGCCATGAGGCCGAGCGCCTGCAGGCGAGTGGCAAGTACATCACCGAAGCTCCCACCGGCAAGCTCCTGGAGTTCATCAACCAGCGCACCGGCCAGGTGCTCCAGGTGCCCGAGGGGATCGAGCCTGGCTGGGCCTACAACCCAGGCGCAGTGCCCCGGCTGAAGCAAGCCGAGCAGCTCCTGGAAGAGAAGGAGAAGACGTCCACCGACTTGGTGAAACCGAAACGGCCTCAGAAATCGCGAAGGCGCGACGATCAGGAGTGAGGCGCGGCGGATGTACTCAGAGAGAGGGGTTTCTGCGTTCTGCGCAAATCTAACGGCGGTCTAACGCTGTTCCGCATAAACAGATAGCATCTCTATGCCGCGAATGAGCATGGAGTTAGTCGATGGGGTTGCTGGTAAAAATTCTGAAAGGATGTTGGAAGCTCTTCACTCAGGTTCTCGTTGGGGTCGTCATCGGCGTCGTCTTGCTGTATCTCAACCTTGATACAGTAAATGGCCTTTTTCAGGCCCTTTCGGAGTCAGGTATTGGCTTTTTAGCCTGGTGGCAGGCGCAGGCACCGATAACGAATTCTCGCCTAGTCATGACCTCTACCGCTCTCATCGCGGTCTTGATCGCGCAGCCACTCATCTATCGCCGCTTTAAGGCTCGGCTCCTGAGTGAAAAGGGCAAGCTACAGGCCTACGCAGGCGAGCTTGAGCTGACAGTAAGCGACTTGACCGGACAGCTTGAGGAGTTTCGCGCGCCCCCAAGTCCACCTGTCTTCGAGCCAAACCTGCAGCAGTCGATGGTGATTCGTCTTTTCTGGCAGGCAGAGGCAACAGCCCAATTCAGTGCGAATCAGGTAGGCGAACACACCACTCTTACCTCCAATGAGTCGGCTCTGATCCTGGAGGGTTTGTGCCGGCAAGGCTTGCTTTTGGACACTCCTGTCATTGGTCACGGCCGCCTTTACTCTCTCAGTGAAGAAGGCCGAAAGTTTGCAGCTGAAATGGTAAGTGCCACGGATAAGCGTGCTGAATGGCCATCGCTACTTGTGAAGCCAGTTATATTCGATGGCGTAAAGATCGGAGGCACTCTTGCGCCTTCAACGACTCAGCAAACAGATGCCGCGATGCAGCTTCTGCTCGATGCCCTGATCCCCAATAATGCCGAAAAACCAAAAGAGGGCGAGTCATCCCTTGGAAGCGACCCCGTTGATTTGTCCAGTGTAATTGCCGACCTCGCTAATCAGATACCAGATGCCCCCGTGACGGCACCTGAGGTTGAGGCAGCCATTCGCAGGGTATCGACAAATCAAGACCTACAGCCGCTAGAGCATGACCTTCTGCTCTACTTCGCTGCCAATCCGAATACCAGATATAGCGGAAACTCGATGCGGCACTACTTCAAAGTCAGTGCAAGCGAAGCCGAGGAGGCGTTACTTGGGCTTTGCAACAAGGGACTTTTGCTTCTCGATTCCAATCGAGTGAACCAAAAGCCATTGGAGTTTCTTTACCTAGTAACGAGCAAAGGCGAGAAAGTCGCTAAGACAATCCGCTGAACCCCTTCCTCTAAAAATCCCCCCTTCATGTCGCCGACCATGGCGACATGAAAACGACGCCCCCACTCAAAGCCACCCTCGCCACCGCGCTCTGTTTCGAGCTGGGTACTGACGTGCCCGAGTGGGTCGAGGTCCTTCCTCCTGGTCCAACCATTGGCGGCCGCGATGGCCGTCAGTGGTCCTACGACGCGAACCAGGTCATCACCGAGACGGTTGCCCACACCCAGGGCATTGATCTGCCTTTCGACTACAACCACGGCACCGAGCTGAAAGCCCCCAAGGGCGAAGAAGCCGAGGCTTCCGGCTGGGCGCGTGAGTACCGCGTCAACGAGCGCGGCGCGGTAGAGGCACGCGTGGAGTGGACGCAGAAGGCACGCAACGCCATCGAGTCGCGTGAGTACCGCTACATCTCCCCGGTGTTCGCCTTCGACGACCGCACCGGGCGCATCGCCCGCTTCAGCAGTTTCGCCCTGGTCAACAAGCCGAACCTGCTCACCAAGGCCCTCAACTCCGAGCAGGCCGCTTTCCTTTCACAACAACCGGAGGAATCCGATATGGCGCTTGCAGCCATCCTGGCGGCCCTTGGCTTGCCCGAAACCGCCACGGGCGAGGAAGCCGTGGCAGCCATCAACAAGCTGCTGGAAGACAAGAAAGTCGCCCTGCAGACCGCAGCCAACAGCGAGAAGGCTCCGTCCCTGGCCCTCTACGTCCCGCGCCAGGACTACAACACCCTGGAACAGCGCGCCCTTAACGCTGAGCAGAAGTTGAAACAGCGCGACAAGGATGAGCTGACCCTCGCGATCAATGCCGAGATCGAGGGTGCCCTCAAGATCGGGAAGATCACCCCGGCAACCAAGGCCTACCACCTGGCGGCCTGCCAGGAAGAAGGCGGCCTGGAGCGCTTCCGCGAGTTCGTGAAGAACGCGCCGTCTGTCACCGATCCCGTCACGCCCAATGGCGAGCACCAGGGCGAGAAGAAGGCGCTCAACGCGGAAGAGCAGGCGGCCGCCAAGGCCTTCGGCTGGACCGATGAGCAGTACATCGAAAACACCAAGGGGGTGAAGTAACCATGGCGACTACCGTCACGCCGGCCGTATTGGCCGCACTGTTCAAGGGCTATCGCGCCGAGTACCAGCGGGCGCTCAGCGACAACCAGACCAAGGCCAAGTGGCAGCAAGTTGCGACCCTGGTTCCCAGCGTCAGCGCTTCGAACCTCTACGCCTGGCTTGGCCAGTTCCCCATGCTCAAGGAATGGGTGGGGGCTCGCGTAGTCAAGGCCATGACGGCTGAAGGCTACGAGGTAGCCAACAAGCTTTTCGAGAGCACGGTGTCGATCCTGCGCACTGCGGTCGAGGATGACCAGGCCGGCATCTATATGCCGATGTTCACCGAGATGGCACGCGCTGCGGCCTATCACCCCGACGCCCTGGTCTTCGCCGCGCTCAAGGCCGGCATGACTTCGGCCTGCTACGACGGCCAGAACTTCTTCGACACCGATCACCCGGTGTACCCGGAAGTGGACGGCACCGGGGTGGCGACCTCGGTCAGCAACGTCGACATTCCCGGCGCGAATCCGGGGCCGACCTGGTATCTCCTGGACGTCAGCCGCGCGATCAAGCCGATCATCTTCCAAGAACGCACCAAGCCGGAGCTGACCAGCAAGACCAACCCGGAAAACAGTGAGCACGTCTTCGATCACGACGAGTTCGTGCATGGCATCCGCTACCGCTGCAACGCTGGTTTCGGCTTCTGGCAGATGGCCTACGCCAGCCAGCAACCGCTGACCGGTGAGTTCTACGGCAAAGCCCGTGCAGCCATGGGTCAGTTCAAGGCTGACGGCGGGCGCCCGCTGAACATTACCCCCGGCCTCCTGGTAGTGCCGCCGCAGCTGGAAGCTGCAGCCCGCAAACTGCTGATCAAGGACGAGAACGGCGGCAACGAATGGGCCGGCACTGCCGAGCTGTTCGTATGCAACGAGCTGGCCTAAGGGGGCATCGCCATGATCGTGCGCATCAAGTCCGCTCGGGACGGCTACCGGCGCTGTGGCGTCGCCCATCCCAGACAGCCCACCGACCACCCGGCCGACCGATTCACCGAGGCCGAGCTGGAGCGACTCCAGGCCGACCCGGTGCTGACCGTCACTTTGGTGGATGGCGATCTGGAAGACGACCGAGAGCCGTCTGGTGGCCCTGGGGCAGTCCCGGCTGGTGCTTCGTCTGAGCCTGCACCGGCAACCGTTCCTGCAGCAGCACCGCAGAAGCCGGCCAAGGTTCCGGCGAAAGCGACGCAGAAAGTGCCCGTCAAAAAAGGGAACGCCAAGGCGAATGCGCGCGGTAAGGGCGGTGCCAAGGCACCCGCCAAGGAAGGCACTGAGGCTGCCCAGGAAGGGCAGTCAGTCGACGATGCCAACTCTTCCGCGAAACCTGCGGAAGGTGAAGGCAGCGAAGGCGGTCAGGAGTAACGGTCATGCCCTACGCCACCCGCGAAGAGCTGATCAAGCGCTGGGGCATGGATGCCCTCCTGGTCGTCGCTGATGACGACCAGGACGGCGTGCTTGATGACGTTGTGGTCGATGAGGCGCTGGCTGGTGCCAGCGCCGAAATCGACGCTTATGTGGGCGTGCTGCACCGGCTACCGCTGGCGGAGCAGCCGGCCACCCTTATCCAGCCGTGCTGCGACATCGCCATGTATCGGATGTCGTCGGACGGTGCCAGCAGCACTGACGAGAAGCGCAAGCGCTACGAGGACGCGGTGGGCTACCTGCGCCGGGTCGCCGAGGGCAAGGCGTCCCTGGGCTTGGCCACACCGCCTGACCAGGAAAGCAGCGGCTTTGCCTACTTCGAGGCCGAGCCCAAGCGATTCGGGAAGCTGCTGTGAGCGGCGCGTCGATCAGCGTCAACCTCCTGGAGGATCAGCGCCTTGCTCGGCGGATCGACCGCCTGGCCGAGCTGGACATTCTCCCGCTCCTGGAGGGAATTGGCGCCGAGGTCGTCAGCCAGACCCAGCGCCGGATCGCCGTGGACAAGGCCAGCCCATCGGGCCAGGCCTGGCCGGAGTGGTCCGCTGAGTACGCCGAAACGCGGCACAGCGGGCAAAGCCTGCTCCAGGGCGAGAACCACCTGGTGAACAGCATGACGTTTCAGACCATGGGCGACAGCGTTCTTGTCGGCAGCCCCCTGGTCTATGCCGCCACTCACCAGTACGGCGACGAGGATCGCGGTATTCCGCAAAGGGAATACCTCGGCCTGGAGGGCGTGGACCTGGAAGACGTGATCGGCCTGATCGAGGACTACCTGGAGGAACTGGCAGATGAGTGAGTTACGAGCCGACCAGGTGCTGGATGGCATCAAGGTTTGGGCTGAGAGCGTTTTCTCAGCCAGCGGCCTGGTGGTCGAGACGCAACTGCACGGAGGTCGATTCGTGGCCGCCGAGCTGGAGCGCTACGCCACGCGGACCATGGCCTGCCGCGTTGCCCTGGAGGGGCTCAAGTTCACCGTGACCGGCCAAGGGAAGTTGGTGGCCACCGCCCTGGTGGTTGTCGTCGGCCTGGCCGGCGACCAGGGCAAGGCAGGAACCAGGGCCAGCAACGTGCTGCGTGTACTGGCTCCCCTGCAGGCGGCCCTCCCTGGAACCAAGCACGACCTGGAACTGATGGACAGCATCGACGCCAAGGATGTGCGTGCAGCAAACCTCTACAACGCCGCGCTGGAAGGCCGCAATTGTGCCGCCTGGGTCCTGGCCTGGCCTGTGAAGTTTCAACACCCGCGAGTCCAATAGGAGGACACATGAGGAACGACAAGAGCCCCGCCTCGGCGGGCGAACCCAGACCGGCCGATGTGAAGGTGAAGATCACCGCCGATGGCGGCCACCGTCACGCCGGCATCAAGCACCCGAAGGACGCGGTTATCACCGTGACCGAGGGCGATGCACAACTGATCATCGACCGTTTCAAGGTCGGCGAACGAGTGGAGGCGAAGTAAGCCATGGCACAACCTCAAGTATTCAAGGGCGTCGGCATCGTCTACATCCAGCGCCTGGGCCTGGCCAATGCAATCCTGCGCGACATGGGCGACGTTGAGCAGCTCAAGTTCGCCAACCGTTCCAGCTCCACGACCTGGAAGCAACACCGCCGCCCCGGCGGCGGTAACCTGGCCAAGCTGGATATCCTGGAAGGCATGGACCTGTCCGTGCAGGCCCAGGAGTGGACGCCGGAGAACCAGGCGCTCTACCTGCAGGGCTCGCTGGAAGAGCTGGCCGTCGAAACAGTAACCGGCGAAGAAATCGTGCTGACTCCGGGCGGGCTGTCGCCGACCGAGTTTCCCGGCCCCACCAACGTTGTGCTGACCAAGACCAGCGGCAGCACCCCAATTCCTCTCTCTGCGGTTGTGGTCTCGGCTGCGGGTGTTCGTGTGCCGGAAGACAGCACCGAGATCACCGAGGCAACCCCGGCCACCATTGCGTACAGCAGCACCAAGGGCACCCGCATCCAGCCCATCATCGAGGCCGGCGCCGAGTACAAGCTCGTCTTCGACGGGCTGAACGAAGCGGACAGCGGCCGCCCTGTAATCGTCACCGTCTGGCGCTGGAAGGCACCGCCCGCCGAGGAGGTGTCGCTGATCGATGCCGAGAACCCCGGCAAGCTGCTGACCAAGGGCGAGGTGCTGGCTGACTCCAGCCGTCCGGCAAATGAATCGCCGTTCTACCGCATCGACTGGCTGTAAGCCATCCACCCTTCCGGCCCCGAAAGGGGCCGGTTCCTGGAGTTCCCGAAGATGAGCATGGCTCTGAAACGAAAGCTTCCGCTGGGTGATATCCAAGTGGAAGTGCGTGAACTGACCGTTGGCGAGATTCGCCAGCTGCTCAAACAGATGGCGGACGAGAGCGACAGTGATGTCGTCGAGTATGCGCTCCTGGAGGAAATCGGCCTGCGTGAGCTGCAGCTGATGACCGACCTGGAAAAGGAAGTAGTCGACGACCTGGCGCCGAGCCAACTGCGTCAGGTATATGAAATGTGCCGGGACATGAACCCGGATTTTTTCGCCCTGCGCGGACGCCTGGAAGAGCGGGGAAGAGCGATCCTGGCGAGGCTCTCCGGCAGCTTGAACGAAACGCAAGCTCTCTGATCCGACACGGCCACGCTGGTCTGTGGGATTACCCCTGGTCTACCTGGCAGTCCGCCTTGGAAGAAGCCATCGCAGCCGCCGAGCGAAGCAAGAGCAATAGCCCATAACGAAGAAGCCCCGCGCAATGCGGGGCTTCTGCTTTCTGCTGAACCGCTTCCACTGGAGAGGGGATGCCTTGGAGCGGATTCTTAATAGCGCTAGGGGCGGTTCTTTGAGCGCCAGCCAGGGAAACCCAGAGCAGCGGCGATCAGCCAGAGGAACACGCCCACCACGAGCATTGCCACGGCCGCACCGGCAACAACTTTGGGCGCTATCAGACCGACGACGATGAATAACAGGATCAGTAGGTGGTAAGGCTTCATGACTGACGTTCGCCTCTCTTTGACGGTGGACGCTCGCCAAGGGCGCACCGAAATCCAAAACTTCCGAGCTGGGTACGGAGCGCTAGTTGACCAACTGCGCCGCCCGCTCAATCAAATCGCGTCCCTGCGCGATCTGCAATCCAGCCTAGTCGAGAACGACAAGCAACTCAACGCCGTCCGCGACAAGGTGCGCGACCTCTCCAACGAGTTGATCAGTGCAGAGCGCCCCACCAAAGCCCAGCAGATGGCCTACCGGGCAGCCACCGCCGACGCGAAATCGCTTGAGCAGGCTATTGCGACTCAAAGGTCCGAGCTCTCCCAGCTCTCCACCACGCTGAAAGCTGCAGGTGTCGACACCAACTATCTGAGCAATGAACAGAAGCGACTGGCGGCAGACTTGGCACAAGCTGCCCGCGCCGCAGATCAGCAGGCCCGCATTACCGGCGCCCGCGAAGCGCTGGGAGTGCGGCCTCACCGCGAGATCCGCAACGAAGTCGCCCAGCTGCAGCAGCAGTACCAGCTCCTGCAGCGTAGTGGCGTCGCCAGCACTGCCGAGTTAGCTCAAGCCCAGGTACGTCTGCGTGAGCGTACCTCCGAGCTGCTTGAAGGCACCAATGGCTGGGCCAAGTCGCTCGGCCAGGTACACCTGCAGGCCAGTGTTGCTCTAGCCAGTACAGGGGCGCTGATCTATGGCGGCGGCGCCTTGCTGTCCTTCTACGCCAAGTTCGCCCAGCAGATGGCTGCGGTCGACAGCATCACCAGCATGACCAGGCCAGAGCTACAGGCGATGTCGCGTGACGTCCGCCAGCTCAGCGTGGACATGGGGCGAGATGCTGCCCAATCCGCAGACGCGCTCAATGACATCCTGTCGTCCGGTGTCTCCGAGAACAATGGTTTGTCGGTACTGGCTCTGTCCACTAAGGCCGCAATTGCCGGTCTAACGGAGACGAAGACGGCGGCAGCTGGCGGCCTGGCCGTCGTCAACGCTTACGGCGAGGGCATCGAAAACCTTGGCCTCCGCTACGACCAGATGTTCTTGGCCGTGCGCGACGGTGTGACTACCTTCCCGGAGCTGGCCCAGTTTTTGGGTGACGTACTGCCCACGGCCAAAGCGGCGGGTGTCGGCTTTGACGAGGTGTCGGCAGCTATCGCTCGCATGACCATCGCCGGCATACGTACTCCTACCGCTGTCACCGCCCTAAAAGGGGCCATCAACGCACTGGCCGCTCCTACTCCTGACGCCCAGAAGAAAATGGACGAGCTGGGCATCACCTGGAAGGGCCTCACTGCGACCCTGGAGGACATCGCTTCCCGCAAGCTGGGCCTCGATGCCATGCGTCAGCTGATCCCGGACGTTGAGGCGCGCACTGCGGTGTTGAGTTTGACCCAGGACATCAAGGCGATGCGCGACGAAGTGACCGCCATGGGGACTGCGGGCGGGGCCATGGAGAGCGCCTATGACAAGATGTCCAGTACCCCTCAGGCAGACCTTGACCGCTTCAATGCCGCACTTGCCGAGACCAAGCTCCAGCTCGGAGAGGCTGCAACCGCGTTCTTGCCTGTGATTGAAGGCGTAGGTGGTCTGCTCAATGGGTTCAACTCACTTCCTGCACCGCTACGCACAATGATTGCACTCGTTGCTGCAACAGCAATAGGTGCCGGAACTCTAGGTAGTGCACTCCGTGCGCTGCGAAACCCTTTCCAGCTCTTCCTCGGCCATCTCCAGGCAACACCGGCAGCCGCCAGTGCGACCACCGGCGGTCTAAACAATATCGCTGCCAGCGCGACCAGCCTGATTCCAACGCTGCGCAATCTGGGCGACGTCGCCCGCTTGGCCAAGGGCGCGCTCGCCCTGGTCGTAGTCGGCTGGACCGCTGGCAACCTGATGGAGCTGTACGACCTGTACGAACAGAACCAGGAGCTGATCAAGAGCCAGCAGGATTACGAGAAGGCGCTCAGCGATACCATCACCAAGACGACCGAGTACGCCGACGTGGTGATCCAGCCGGCTGCGGCGCTGGCCCGCATGAACGACGAAGAGCGCAAGGCGTATACGGAAAGCCTGCGCCTTGCGACCGAGCACTATCAGAAACAGTCGGAGCTGCTGAGCCGACGTGCCGCTGAGCGCGATGGCCCCACAGCCGAGGTCGACCCGGATGCTCTGGCAGCGGCAAAGCGTGCCTTTGAATATCGCCGCGAGTTGCAACGGATCACTGCTGACCAGGCCGCCGCTGCGGAAGAGCAAGAAGCGGCCGAGAAGCGCCACAACGACAACATGGACAAGATCAGGGCGGACAACCTGGGCAAGCTCAAGATCGCCCTGGCCAGTCAGCTGCGCGCCTATGAGACCGCCAACAAGGCCCTGGAGGCGGCGAAGAAACAACGCGAGACGGTGGCAAAAGAATTTGCCGACTTGTCCAAGGACGTGCGCGCTGCGCCGCAGGGGCAGTCCTCGCTGTCCGACGTCTACGACCTGAAGTCCAGGGCTAACCAATCGCTGAAAGCCGGCCGGAATGACGACGCCCTGCGCCAGGCGCGCGAGGCGGCCAAGGTTCTGCGCGAGCTGAAGGATGCCGGGGAGAACGGCTACGGCCTGGGCGGCCTGGCCGACGAGCTGGGCAACATCGCCAACAAAGCAGCCGGCAACATCGAGGGCGACCAGGCGGCGAAGCTCGCAACGATCAAGGCCGACATGGACGAAATCCTCGCCAAGGCCGAAGCCATGAAGCGGGTGAACATCGAGTTCACCGGCAACGAGCAGAGCGTCCAGGCCCTGGAGCAGCAGGCACTGGAGCTGGCCGGGCGCCTGAAGAAGTACATGACCATCCCGGTCAACTACGTCGGCGCGGACCCCAACGTCGCCAGCAGCGAGAAGGACGCCGGGAACATCGTGGACCAGGGCGTCAGCCGCGCGGCAGGTGGCTGGATCGATGGCCCCGGCAGCAACACCAGCGACAGCATTCGCCTGAATGCCTCCCGTGGGGAGTTCGTGCTGCAGGCCCGAGCGGCTCGCCAGTTGGGCGCGTCTGCCCTGGAGCACATGAACCGCTCCGGCACGTTGCCGCCAGGGCGGGCCGACCTAGTGCCCCACATCCCCAGCCTGCCGGCCCTGGACCGCTCGGGCGAGCGTCAGCCGCTCAACCTCTCCATGCCGTGGGGCGGCAGCTACGCCATGGAAGCATCCCCGAACGAGGCGCGGCGCTTCCAGGAAGACCTGCGCAAAGCGCGCATCAAGCTCGGAGGCACGAACACCAATGGAAATGCATGAGCCAACACCTCTTGTCCTGGGCGGCGTTTCGATTCGCCAGCGCATGGGCGTCGGCCCGATCCGCCAGCGATACGAGCCCATCGGCGGCAGCTCGATGCTGCGGCTGTCGGGCGGGACCGGCATCAAGATGACCAACTGGAGCCGCACGGCAACCACCGCCAGCGGCTCCGGCTACCTCGGCCCCGGCCTGGACGCGCTCGACTACAGCCAGCCGCTGGAGCTGCTGTGCGTAGCGCCTCGCGAGATGATTGGCACAAGCCCCCTGTTTTCCCTGCCGGCTGCGGAGCAGCGCCGGCCGGACGTCGCCCCTTGGGGCTGGGCGCTGATCGGCAGCAACTGGCGGGACACCCCCGTGCAGATGGCCGGCGATGCCGCCGAGCTGGAGGCAGTGCCGGGCGCCAGCGCCTACCGCGTCTTCTGGCTGCCGCGCCTGGTGGTGTTCACCTCGGGCATCACCTCCGAGTTTGACGAAGCGACCGGGCTGCACGACTGGTCGTTGGCCGCAGAGGAAATCTGATGCTCAACGGCTACCCCCTCAACGCGGCCCCGCTCAATACGCCTGGTGGCGCAACGACGCCCACCGAACCGGAGGGCCCCGTTGTCATCCTTCCACCGGAGACGCCAGGCCCCGGCATGCCCGCTGCAGGGTTCGCCTACCGCTGGGGCGTCTCACTACTGATGGGCGGCCAGCAGGTAGCAGCGCGCCTGACCGGGCGCCTGGAGATTGACCGCGAAGAGGGGGCGGCGGCAGTGGCCACCTTCACGCTGTATTACCCACCAGGGACCGAGGTGCCCGCCGACCTGGGCGGCGCGCCAGTCTTCATCGACTTCATCAGCGAAACTGGCGGCCAGTCAGTCCAGGCTCGTCGGTACACCGGCATTGCCATCGAGCCCAGCTGGGACGTGGTGAATCGAGTGATGACGATCACCTGCAGCGATAACCTGCAATGGCGCGTCGAGGCCATGGAAGTTGAGGCCATCGACGCACTGGTTGGCGGGTCCTGGTCGGCGGACGTCTTCGAAGCTGTCGACGGGCGAAGCCGATGGGACTATGCCGGGGAGCGGCTCAGCACGCAGCCCGCATCCCTGGACATTGGCGTCGACGGCGACCTGCGCCGCACGTCCTGGTATGCGGGCCAACCCGCCTACAAGTTCGCCCCCGGCAGCACCCTCTATCAGAGCGTCAACGTCGAGCTGGCTCAGGCCAACAGCGCGACCAACCGGGTTCCGCTCGATGTGGAGTATCGCTATAGCCGACTGTGGCAGCGCCACGACCTCTATTCCTGGGAACACCCCGGCACGGGCGGCCTGGAAGGCCTCGGCGGCTTCTGCCATTGGCGACCGCAGAGCACGGACTTGCCCGACGTGGACATGCTGGAACAGGCCACCTCCAGCGCCGGAATGAAGACCCTGGCCGGCGCCGAATACAACCGGCTGCCGCCGAGCAGCGGCGACCCCTGCGGTACTGGCCAGGGCTGGACCAACGTCCACCCGGACCTCCTGCTCTCCGCGACCTGGACCGGCGCGCGGCGGTGGGTGCAAACCATCACCGAGCGCTATGCCGTTGTGCTGGCCACCGACAAGGGGCTTGGCGACAGCAGCGGCCAGATCATCAGCCGCCAGAGTGCATCCCTCCAGATAGAGGACGCCCGCGCCGAGAACTGGGAGAGCGATGAGTTCGACAGCGGGGAGCACGGCGCGACCGACCTGCACGACATTGGGCGCCGCGATGAGGTTTTCGCGGTGAGCCTGAGCCGCGCGGCAGTGGCTGTCGTCGGCGCCCACCGTGGCACCACCGTTACCTGGCAAGTCCCCACCCCCATGGGTATTGGCTGCGACCTGGTGCATACCCTGGAGCTGGGCGACCAGGTGCGCGCGGCCGGCAAGGTGCGCCGCATTGTCGATTCCTACGACTTCGACGCCGGCACCGCGATTACCTCGCTGTCTATCGCCCTGATGCGTGGCGGCGGCGAGTCTGACGCGCTGCTGCCCCCGGATGCGCCGGAAGTGGATGTGCCGGAGTCCGAATTCACTCAGGCCGCGCTGGCCAGCCAGTTGGGCATGCGCAACGAGAGCCCGCTGTACAACGACGAGCTGGACGGCTTCGCGGGCAACTACGACGACCGCGACGACGACATCAACCCCAGCCTCCAAGAGTTCCCGCGCCGCTTCACCGTGACGGCGCCGGAAATCCCCGCCGAGCTGCGCGATGAGCGAAAGGTCGACGTCGGCCTGGTTATCCGCATCGGCATCCCTAACGACCTTCTGGAGCTTTGATCATGAGCAACGATTCAGGAGCCAAGCTTGTCGCCGATCTGGCGGCGCTGGTGGGCGGCAACCCCGCCCCGAAAAGGCTGCCCGCCGTGGCGACCAGGGGCGCCCTGGCCGACAAACGCGGTCGGTCTGACTACCAGGAGCCGGCAGCTACGGGCACCGGCAGCATCGCATCCCCGCTCACTGAGCCGGCCTATGAGGACCGCACGTTCTACAACACCGCCGTGACGTACAAGTCCACGGACGGCCTGTGGTCGTTCACCGTGAACCCCATCCGGGAAGTGAAGATGGTGGACGGCAACGAGACGCCAGTTCGATTCGTGTACGCCCAGCCCCCGGCGTCTCCCGCATGAACGACCTGAGGTTTCTCGACCTGAACAAGCTGACGCGCTGGGGCCACGCCATCCACGGCCTCGCGCTGATCGGCGGCGCCTCGGCGAAGTACCAGGCCGGGGGCGCAGAGTTCCAGCTACCTGGCCCCGTGGCTCTCTCGTTGGTAGACGCCACTGTCGGCATCCCGGTGGAGGACCAGGGCAACACCCACCTGGTCAAAGTGCCGGGTATCGCAGCCGTGGATATCACCGAGGAAGAAGCGGTGGCCGAGGCCCAGCAGGGGCGCTTCTGGCAGAACTACGCGCTGCTCTCGGGAGCGGCCCAGGCGCTGGCCGGAGCCCAGCTCAAGGGCTGGGTATGCATCGCCCCGGACGGCGGCCGCTGGCTGATCCAGCCCGCTGGAACGCCCAGCCTGCGCTACGGCTCCACGGCGGCTGGTGGCCCTCTGACCCTTCAGCTCAACGTGCGGCCGTTCGGACGCTTCGAAGCCGAGCCCGTGGCGCCCATCACCGTGGCCGGCACGCTGGCCGACATCGGTCAGGCCGATCCGCCAGGCATCAGCGCTCCCAACGGCGCGATGCTGGCTATGCGAATTGCCAGCATCGCCAGTCACGGGCGCTCGGTTCTGATCGCCTTGATGCCGACCAAGACGGTCCCGGCCGACGTGCGCGACCTCCCTTATGGCTGGCTGCGGCTCGACCTGATCGGCAACGGGCCCAACTTCGCCGTAAGCCTGAGCGTGCTCTGTACGCGCGCCGAGGCGCTTGGGGACATTGACCACGAGCTGTCGAGCACCATCCAGTCCTACCGGATCACCCCCAAGTTCCAAGGCACCGTGCTGGTCGAAGAGCGCGACGCCAACGGCCAGCTCCTGCACGGCGAGGCGACCTACCAGACCACTGGCTTCGCGGTGCTCAGGGTTGGCGAGCCGGGCTGGCAGTACGGCTACAGCACCACGAACAGCTATTTCTCCATCGGAGCCCACACCGGGTACTCCTACATGCGGAATCGACTGGTCGCGGTGACGTTCAACGAGCTGGACCAGGTAGTCCGCACCTCGGTGGATTGGGAAATGGATTCGCATTTCACCTATGAACAGCCCGACCTCCAGGCGCAGGGGCAGTACAAGCTCGTCACCGGCTCTGCCGTGCCGGGTGAGAGAAGCGGCGCAATGTCGGTGAACATTACCCTGGCCGGCTCCGGCACCTACAACGAGCGCGTCCGGCTGAAGCGCGACGGCGTTGAGCTGTCGCTGTACGAGTTCACCGTGCCGGCAAGCGCCAGCTACAGCTACACGGTCGACCTCGGTATGTCGCAAGAGTGGCTGAACAGCCGGACGTCCCTGGTGTTTAGCCCCGTTGGCGCAACCGCCCAATACATGATCGGCGGGCCGGACCCTGCAAATGGCATCCCAATCGGCACCCACTGGGCACGCACCCTGACGGTGAAGCTCGACGACCAGGTGCAGGAAAGCATCACCGACCACGACCGTGCCTGGGCCACCGTTGGCCTTGATCAGCTCCCAGTGATGCGCATCGAGTCGTCAAACGTGCTGAACCTGGACGACTACCTGAGGGTGGACTGCACGGCCTTCCGCCTCTGCAACCACGTCGCCGGGCTGCGCTATGAGCGGTACGAGGACGGCGCCGCTACAGCTCTCCCTGAGTTCGCCAAGTCGCTGCACCTGGTTGCCACCAGCGGCGGGCGCTGGACCAACCCCCGGTCAGGGACAGACCCGGTAGACCGCACCCGAATGACGGCCAGCTATCACCCCATCACCTACGCGCTCCATGTCGACCTCGACTGGAGCGAGAGCAACCGCGCTCGCGGCACCTGGATTTAAGGAGGCGACCCCATGCAGGTCTGGATCAACAATTTCGATTACCCGCTCACCGCTGAATTGGACGAGGAAGAGTTCCAGGCGCTTCCGCTTGCCCAGGACGTGCTCGACCAGATGGCGCAGGCGATGCCCAGCGATGACGACTGGATCGTCCTTACCCTGTCAGACGAGACGGGCAGCCCCTGTGAGATCGTTTCCTATCGGCGTAGTGATCGGCCGTTAGCGCCGCTCCAGCGTGAGCTGGAGGGAACGGCGGCCAGAACCTGGCCAGCAGGCACCCGCTGCCGTTGCAACGTCACAGCGCAGACGCTGGCCAATTTTGAAGAGTTCCGGTCGGTGATCATCCAGGAAGACCAGAGCATGACGCTCGAGGTCAACCGCAGGAACGGCTACTGGTATTGGATTCCCCCGGATAGCGGCGATCTGACGCTCAATATCGCGGGGTTCGGTAGCACTGACGGCGCGTCCAAGCGCTTCCCGCACTCGCGCCAGGTGATCGAGCTATGGCCGGCTGACAGCTCCGTGCGGCTGCTGATACCCGCATGGCGCTCTGGCATTTACTTCGACCTGCCGGCAGGGACGTCGGGCGAGCTGGTGGAGGGCGTCTTCCAGCTGGACCTGCCCGCGTCGCCTATCGACTGCTACATCATCGAGATCGAGCACTACGACAACCCCATCGTGCGGGTCAGCAACTACTCGGGGCTACTGACGTTCTAGGTCGGCGCGGGTGCCAAAGTTCGCGCGAAGGAACGCGCGAGCGGGCACCCAGCAGCGGTGCCAAGTAACGCGCAAGGCAGTGCCAAAACCGGCGCGCGCTTACATCTGGCTCTGGCTCTGGCTCTGGCTCGAAAGTCTTCCAGAGAGATACCCGCGCACTCCGAACGGCCCCGTTCAGGAGGCCTCGTTGAAGCGGAGTTTCAGGGGTTGAGCGACATGGATGTCGCGAGAGCGTTGTCGGGCCAGGGATGGCCCGTCAACGCGGGCCCCTGAAACTTCGTTTCAACGAGGGAATTTTTCGCCTAAGCGAAAAACCGGATGTCCGGGGCAAGACCTTTGCCTTCTTTGGGGCGTTTGCCAAAGAAGGTCGCCCGAGGGGGCGAAACAAGATGCCCGGGCGTACGCCGAAGCGGCGCAGAAACACCCAATCCAACGCAGCAGACCTGCAACACCAGAGCAAGAGAAAGCGCCGGCCCGGCCGGCGGATCGCGGGCATGGCCCGCTCCTGCAATGGGCGCTGCCGACACGCCCATCCAATACTCCCCACCCACATCTGTCCGATATTCCGAAGCCAATGACCGGCGGCGCTTCGGCGCGGCTCCTAGACTGGCCCCATTCCCGCCAGCCGCCGGAAACACCCGCGGAGTACAAGATGAACTACCTGATATCCCTGGCCATCGGCATCTGCGTCGGCCTCGCCTACCACTTCCTCGACTTCCGTTCACCGGCGCCGCCGCTGGTGGCGCTGGTCGGCCTGCTGGGCATGCAGATCGGCGAGAACGCCCTGCCGCTGTTGACCCGCTGGTTCCCCTGATCCCATCTCCCCCTGATTGCCAAGGACCCGTGCCATGAAAGCCCTGCAATTCGACCGCACCGGCGACCTCGCCGCCCTGAGCTTCACCGAGATCGCCGACCCGGTGCCCGCCACCAATGAAGTGCTGGTGGAAATCCACGCCGCCGGCCTGAACCCCAGCGATGTGAAGAACGTCCTCGGCCGCTTCCCCTACACCACCCTGCCCCGCGTGCCCGGCCGTGACTTCGCCGGCACCGTGGTGAAAGGGCCGGCCGAGCTGCTGGGCAAATCCGTCTGGGGCACCGGCCGGGGGCTGGGCTTCAGCCGCAACGGCAGCCACGCCCAGCTGATGAGCGTGCCGGTCGGCGGGGTGGCGCTGATGCCCGAGCACATGAGCTTCGCCCAGGCCGCCAGCTGCGGCGTGCCCTTCACCACCGCCTGGGACGCGCTGGAGCGCAGCCAGGTCGGCGCCGGTACCCGCCTGCTGGTGATCGGTTCCGGCGCTGTCGGCGCGGCGGCCATTTCCCTGGCCAAGGCCCGCGGCGCCCAGGTGCTGGGCGCGGTGCGTCGCGCCGAATCGCAGGTGGAACTGCAAGCCCAGAGCGTGCCGAGCATCCTGCTGGGCTCGGCGGACACCCTGGCGGCGCAGGTGGAAGAACACTTCCCCGGCGGCGCCGAGGTGATCTTCGACACCACCGGCTTCTGGCTGCCGGCAGCGGTCTCCGCCCTGGCTACCTTCGGCCGCATCGCCATCATCGCCGCGCCGGTGGACGGCCACGTGCAGCTTCCAGCCCTGGTGCTGTATCGCCGTGGCGGTTCGGTGGTCGGGGTGAATTCGCTGCTGTACGACACGGTGGCCTGCGCCGCGATGCTGCGCCAGTTCGGCCAGTGGTTCGACGACGGCAGGCTGCCGCTGCCCACCGGCCTGCGCGAAGTGCCACTGAGCGAGGGTGTGCAGCGTTATCACGAGGTCAACGAGGGCAGCAGCGAGAAGATCATTCTCGTGCCCTGAGTCCGGACACGGCTGGGAGGTTTGCCTCTCAGCCGGCTATCTGCATCGGCCCCCGCCGCACATTGCCCTGCACCTGCTCCAGCGCCAGGCACTGGTCGAGGAACAGGCGCATGTAGCCATAGCTCTTGCAGATCGCCTCGCGCAGCGCCAGACAGCGCGGCATGGCGAGCTGCGGGCCGCAGAGGGTGCAGATGATCTCCAGGGCTTCCCAGGGATGATCGTCGTCGTAGCGGGCGTGCATCTTCAGCCAGCGCATGGCGTCCTTGCGGCTGCCGGCCGGCAGGGTGCGTTCGTAGGCATCGGTGGAACAGACCAGCGCCGACCAGTCACCGGTCGCGCCTTCAATGGCGTAGTTGGTGGCGGCCATGGCCAGCGCCAGCTCCTCGGTGGCGCAGCTGTGCCAGCACCAGTGGCCGAGGGCATGGAGTTCGGCGGGTACCAGCTGGGCCTTGAGTTCGGCCAGGGTCACGCCGTAGGCCTCGGCCCAGCGCACCCAATAATCGGCGTGGTTGAGCTCGACGCGGATGTTGCGCATCAGCCAGCGCCGCGCCATGTCTTCGCCGGGGCTGCGACCGAATCGGGTCTTGAGCAGGTTGTGGGACATGTACAGGGGGAATTGCTCCACCACCTGCCAGCCACCGACCAGGAAGGCGCGCATGGTCTGCCGGCTCAGCTGGCCGTCGCGCATGCGGGCGTAGAGGGGATGCTCGACCACCGATAAACGGCTGGCTTCGCATTCCTGCACCAGGCGCTGGGCCCAGTGCGGATAGCTGGAAAGCTCCTTGAGCGGCCCACTGCGAACAAAGGTGTCGTTCATCCAAGGCTCCGTTGCTGGTCGATCCATGCAAGCACCGGTAATTCAGGCCTCAGGTTAGTCCTCTCCTGGCTGCACGTCACCGTCCGGAGGTTGTGTCGGATGCTACAGCTGCGACATGCGTCTCACGCAGGAAGCTCCGGTTGAAGGGTTGCGGCCGAGCCAGCCCGTATCCCTGGGCGTAGTCGATACCGATTTCCCGCAGCACTTCGAGGATCTCCTGGGTCTCGACGAACTCCGCCACCGTGCGCTTGCCCATCACGTGGCCGATCTGGTTGATCACCTGGACCATGGCGCGGTCGATGGGGTCTTCGAGCATGTCCTTGATGAAGCTGCCGTCGATCTTCAGGTAATCCACCGGCAGGTGCTTGAGGTAGACGAAGGACGACATCCCGGCGCAGAAGTCGTCCAGCGAGAAGCGGTAGCCCAGGGCTTTGAGCTCCTGGATGAAGCGCGTGGCGTTGACCAGGTTGGCGATGGCGCTGGTCTCGGTGATCTCGAAGCACACGCTGGCGGGCTCGATGCCGTAGCGCGGCTGCACGTCGCGGAGGAAGTCGAGGAAGGTCTCGTCACCGATGGTAGCGCCGGAAAGGTTGATGGCGCAGGTATGGATAGGTTCGTAACCGCCCTCGGCGTTGCGCTCGGCCAGGGTCCGGAAGGCGTTCTCGACCACCCAGCGGTCGATGTCCGGCATCAGCCCGTAGCGCTCGGCGGCGGGGATGAAGTTGATCGGCGCCACCAACCGGCCGCACTCGTCGTTCAGGCGCAGCAGCAATTCGACGTGGGCGCCCTCCATCACGCGCTCGTCGACGGGGAAGATCGGCTGGGCATAGAGACAGAAGCGCTCCTCCTCCAGCCCAAGGCGTATGCGCTGTACCCAGGCCATCTCGCCAACGCGGTTGGACAGCTCGGTATCGTCCGGACGGAACACCTGGGCGCGGTTACGGCCTTTTTCCTTGGCCATGTAGCAGGCCATGTCGGCACAGCGCAGCGCTTCCTCCACCGACACCAGCATGGCGGAGATGTGCACCACGCCGATGCTCACGGTGATGTTGAAGCCGCGGCCCTCCCACATGAAGTGCAGCGCCTGCACGGTCAGGCGGATGCGTTCGGCGATCTGCACCGCCATGTCCGGCGGGCAGTGTTCCAGGAGGATGCCGAACTCGTCACCGCCCAGGCGCGCCAGGGTGTCGCCGTCGCGCAGGCACTGCTGCAGCACGGAGCAGACCTGGCGCAGCAGTTCGTCGCCGGCGGCGTGGCCGCAGGTGTCGTTGACCAGCTTGAACTGGTCCAGGTCCAGGTACATCAGCGAGTGCTGGTCGTGGGAGTCCGCCGAGCTTTCCAGAGCCTGCTTCAGGCGGAACTCGAACTCGCGGCGGTTGGTCAGGCCGGTCAGTGCGTCGTGAGTTGCCTGCCACGACAGGCTGGCCATGTACTGGCGCTCGCGGGTCATGTCGTGCAGCACCAGCACCACGCCGATCACACGGCCATCGGCGTGAATCGGGGTCGCCACCAGGGTTACGGCCACGCTGGTGCCATCCAGGCGCTGGATCAGCTTGCTGGTCTCGCTGCCGCCATCCACCTCTGCGCGCAGGATCTGCCCCACCAGCGGCAGGCCCTCCACCTGCGAGTTCTCGTCGAGCACCCGCAGCAGTGAACGCAGCGGCAGGCCGACAGCCATGGAGTTGTCCCAGCCGATCAGACGTTCCGCCGCCGGGTTGAAGTAGGCAATGCACTCATGTTGGTCGAGCGTCACCACGCCGTCGCCGATGGCCGCCAGGGTGGTCTGCGCACGTTCCCTCTCGGTGTCCAGGGCACTTTCGAAGGCGCGCTGCTGGTGCAGCAGCTTGCGCGTGCGCCAGACCGCCAGGAGGATCAGCGCCAGTCCGGTCAGACCGTTGACCACCAGCAGCACCCACATGATCATCCGCGAGCCCTGCCCCAGTGCGGCGGAGAAAGCCATGGCGGCCGGCGTGACGCCGTCGTTGATGGCCTGGATGCGGCTGTTCCAGTAGCTCAGGTCGCCGGGACGGACGTCATTGGCACGGATCTTCGCGCTCATCTCGTCGGACAGCTGCTCCAGCTGGTCGAGGTAGGCGTCGCCGATGATCCACATCTTCACGGCCTGGTCGAAGTAGCTGTACTCGTGGAAATAGCGGTACAGCCAGATCAGCGCACCGACGTCGTCGGGATGGATGCCACCCTGCAGGGCGCCAGCGCGGGCCAGTTCCAGGTCGGGTTGGCTGAGATCGAGGGCGGCGCGGAAGGTCCGGTCGCCCTGGGGAATCGCAATGGCGGTGCGGTAGCGCTCGTAATCCGCCGAATCACGGCTCTGACCATAGAGTTGCAGGTAGTGGATGGCGTCCTTCTGGCCTTTGGACCAGAGGCTCTCGCCGCCCACATAGGCGCGCACCCCGGAGAGAATAAAGAAGCTGCCGCTGCCGATCAGCGTCTGTAGCAGGACCACGACCATGAACGGCCAGACCAGCTTGAGCAGACGCGTCGTACGCCGGGTCGGCAACAGTCCCATTGCATCCATAACCAGTTTCGACTTCCTTCTTTCAATTCCTGGCAGGCCGCAGGGGTAGTGACGGCTCACCCCGGGACTTTTCTGTCAGGCCGCCCCTTCCTTAACTTCTAGCCGATCGCGGGAAATCCTCAAACTGTCTGCATGAGCTTGGTGGTCCGGATTCCAGCCGTCCGGCGGAAAAGTGCCAATTCGTTGTGTGAAATGCCTTCCGTCGCCATCCCACGATTCATCCGAAACAGGCCGATTAGTGGCCTTGCGACACTCAAGGCCATGTGCCATACCTCGATCGTGCAATCTGCAAAGTGCAATCTGCACGGTGAGCGAGCACGTTGAAAGCGCACGGCGAACAGTGCGATCCGCAATCAACGGATGGAGCGGCCATGCCACGGCGGGATATGGACAGGCGGTACGACCGGCTGGTGGGGCTGACCTACGAGTGCGTACTCGACGAAGCCAACTGGCTGCCGCTGCTCACTGAGCTGATCTCGGCCAGCGGCCGCCAGCAAGGTGCCCTGTTGTTCTGGGACCAGACCGAGAGCGGCGCACTGGCCAGCGAGATCAACCTCTGCGACCCCGGCGCCATCGAGACCTACAACCGCGAATTCTGCACCATCGATCCGTCCAAGGGCTTCATGCTCCACCGCCCGGTCGGCCACTGGTACCACGACCGCGAGGAATACGGCCCGCAGCGCATGGCCCGCGACCCGTACTACCAGGAATTCCAGCGCCCCAACGGCATGCACAACGTGTCGTGCCTGAAACTCAACGAGCAGGCCAACTCCGGCGTCTACCTGTCGGTGCTGACCAGCCTCGGCGCGCGCTACCCCACCCCGCAGGAACAGACCCTGCTGACCCGCCTGAGCGAGCACCTGACCCGCGCCGCGCGGATGTTCGGGCGTATCGACGAGATGCGCCAGCAACTGGCCCACCGCGACCTGCTGCTGGACCAGCACCCCACGCCGCTGTGGCTGCTCGAGGGCAACGCCCGCGTGCTCTACGCCAACCAGGCCGCTCAGCAGCGACTCGGTCTGCGCGGCGGGCTGTTCCATGAGGTTTTCGGCCGCCTGCACTGCCGCCAGCACGACGCGAAGCTCCAGGCCCTGGTACGCCAGGCCGCGCCCCGCGCCGGCAAGGGCAATGCCGGCTGGCTGCCGCTGGGCGATGGCAGCGGGCAGGAACTGCTGGTCACCCCGGTGCCCGCCGAGGCCAGCTTCAACCAGCCCTTCCAGCGCCCACTGGTGCTGTTGGCGCTGCTCGACGCACACCGCCAGAGCCGCCTGCTGGGCGAACTGTTCGGCCTCACCCCGGCCGAGCAGCGCCTGGGCGACCTGCTGGTCCGCGGGCTGACGCCCGAACAGTGCGCCGACCAGCTCGGCACTTCGATCAATACGGTACGCAGCCAACTGCGTGCGTTGTTCCGCAAGACCCACACCAGCCGCCAGGCCGAACTGGTCAGCCTGCTGGTGCGGCTCGGGCAGCGCTGAATTTTCGCGGCCGTCATTCATTCAGATGATGGCCCGGGGCCAAGTGCCCCCTAAGGTGTTGGACGGATCACCGGCAAGGCCGGTGGCGCTTTCTCATCACTGAGCGGTATCCCAGGTGGACGGCATGGACAACGGCACCCAGCAGAATCCGAACTCGCTAACCGAAGCCATCGAGCAACTCGAACAGCAGCTGCGTCACCTCCGGGACGACGAGACCGACCTGCTGGCGCTCGCCACCGGCAGCGCGCCGCCAGCCGAAGCCCCGCGCGTGGTGCCCTTCCCCCGGCGCCGCGAGCGGCCGATGGGCGAAGGTGCCGGCAACGCGGTGCTGATGGACTACCTCTACGGCATCGACAGCACCCTGCGTTCGCTGCTGCCCGATGGGCCGACCGAAGAGTTGTTCCGCTACGCCAGCTCCGCTCCCGCCTCCCGCGCATTGCGCTCGCGCCGCCAGTTGCTGGCACGCGAGATCGACCGCTGCTGCCAACAGCTCAGCGGCCAGGCACGCATTCTCTGTGTGGGCTGCGGACACCTGCGCGAGGCCGAGTTGGCGCGCTCGCTGCGCCATGGCCAGTTCCGCCAGTTCACCGCGCTGGACGCGCAGGCGCTGTCCCTGCAGACGGTGGAGGCCAGCTATGCCGCGCTCGGCGTCCAGACGCAGCAATGCAACCTGGACGACCTGTTCTACGGACGCCAGGACCTCTGCCATTTCGACCTGATCTACTCGCCGGGCCTCTACGAGGTGCTGGACGACCACGACGCCCGCGACCTGACCCGCAACCTGTTCGCCCGCCTGCTGCCCGGCGGGCGCCTGCTGATGGGTAACTTCCTCCCCGGCGTGCCGGACATCGCCTACCTCGAAGGCCTGCTGGACTGGCGCCCGCACTACCGCAGCGATGCCCACCTGCTCGATCTGCTGCTGGGCATTCCCTACAACGACATCGGCAGTGCGCGGGTCTTCCACGACATGGGCAACTGCGTGGCCTTCCTCGAAGTCACCCGCTACGGCTGATCAGCCCTGCTGCAGGTGTCCGTACAGGCGCGCATAGAGCCCGCCTTCAGCGATGAGTTGCTGGTGGTCGCCGTCTTCGGCGATGCGTCCGCCGTCGAACACCAGCACGCGGTCGGCCTGTTTCACCGCGGACAGGCGGTGGGCGATGATCAGCGTGGTGCGCCCTTCGAGGAAGCGCTCCAGTGCCTGGTGCAGGGCGTATTCGGTGGCGGCATCGAGGGCGGAAGTGGCCTCATCGAGGATCACCACCTTCGGTTCGGCGAGCACCATGCGGGCAATCGCCAGGCGCTGCCGCTGGCCGCCAGAGAGGCGCACGCCGGAACGCCCGACCACGCTGTCCAGCCCCTGCGGCAGGGCGCGGATGGTGTCCGCCAACTGCGCTACTTCCAGCGCGCGCCAGCAGGCTTCGTCACCGCGCTCGCGGCCCATGGTCAGGTTGGCGCGCACCGTGTCGTTGAACAGCGCCGGGTGCTGCAGCACCACGGCCACATGCTCGCGCACGCAATCCAGGCCAATCTCCTCCAGCGCCGCGCCGCCGTAGCGGATGCTGCCGGACTGTGGCTGGTAGAGGCCCAGCAGCAGTTGCACCAGGGTGCTCTTGCCGCCGCCACTGGCGCCGACGATGGCGACTTTCTCGCCGGGAGCGATGTCCAGGTCGAGGCCGTCCAGCACGAGTTCGTCGCGGTAGGCGAAGCTCAGGTCGCGCACCTGGATGCCGACGCTGGTGTGCCCGGCGAACGGATCGCGGCGGTGCTGGTAATGCGGCTCGTCGGCGCGCGCCAGCAGCTCGTTGATGCGAGTCAGCGCCCCCCCGGCGGCGTAGTAGGCGTACTGCAGGCTGAGCAGTTGTTCCACCGGTCCGATCATGAACCACAGGTAACTGAAGACCGCGAGCATCTGGCCGATGGACAGGTCGGAGAACAGCACGGTGAGCATGGCCGCGGCGCGGAACAGGTCGATGCCGAACTGGAACAGCAGACCGCTGGCGCGCCCGGCAGCGTCGCTCTTCCACTGCGAGGCGACGGCGTAGTCGCGCACTTCGCGGGCACGCACACCAAGGCGACCGAGGAAGAAGCCCTGGCGGTTGCCGGCGCGCACTTCCTGAATGGCTTCGAGGGTTTCGGTCAGCGCCTGGGTGAAGCGCGAAGTGCTGTCGTTCTCCAGCTTCTTCAGGTGCTTCACGCGCTTGCCCAGCTGCACCGTGGCGAAGATCACCAGCGGGTTGAACAGCAGAATCAGCAGCGCCAGCTTCCAGTGCATCCAGATCAGGATGCCGGCGGTGCCGCAGAGAGTCAGCAACGCCACCAGGAAGCGGCTCAGGGTGTCGCCGACGAACTTGTCGAGGGTGTCGAGATCGGTCACCAGGTGCGCGCTGACCGAGCCGCCGCCGAGGGTCTCGTATTCGCCCAGGGCGATGCGCTTCAGGCGTTCGATCAGGCGCAGGCGGATGCGGTACACCACGTCCTTGGACAACCGCGCGAACAACTTGGCCTGCAGTACGTTGAACACCAGCGCGCAGCTGCGCAGCACCAGGGTTACCAGCAGCATCAGGCCGATGTAGCCGACCGGCTTGTGCCAGCCGGCGGGCAGCCAGTGATTCATCACCTGCAGGGCGGCGTCGCCCTTGCCCAGCAGCACTTCGTCCACCAGCAGCGGCAGCAGCAGCGGGATCGGTACGCTGCAGGCGGTGGCCAGTACGGCGACCAGATTGGCGAGGAGCAGGGCCTTGCGATGACGGAAAGCGAGCCGGCGAATCTCCGCCCAGCTCAGTCGGTCATCGGACAGCTCAGGCATGCCGCCCGCGCTCCAGCCAGCGCTCCAGCAGCGGGGCGAGTTCGCCCAGTGGCTGGTAGCCGTTGGTCAGCAGGGCCAGTTGGCCGTCGCGCTCGGCCAGCAGCGTAGGGAAGCCGGCGATGCCCAGGTCGCGGGCCCAGGAAAAGTCGGCCAGGGTCGCCAGGTGGTTGTCCTGGCTGTCGAAGGCTTCGGCAAACTCGATGCGCGGCAGGCCGACCTGTTCGGCCAGTTCGCTGAGCACACTGGCCTGGGTGACGTCGCGGCCTTCGGCGTAGAACGCCCGCTGGATTTCGCCGACCAGCGCCCAGGCGCAGTCCTCGTCCAGGCGGCGTGCGGTGACCACCGCCCGGCAGGCCGGTTCGGTGTCGTAGACGAAACCGTCGGGCAACGCATCTTCGAAGCGGAACGGCTGGCCGGTGGCTTCATGCACCGCGTGCCAGTGTTCGAGGATGTAGCGCTTGGTGGTCGGCTCCAGCGCGGCGCCCTGCCCCGTGCGCAGCCCGCCCATCACCAGCGCCAGCGGCACACCTGCGGCGCGCGCCTGCTCCACCAGCTGCCTGGCGACCGGGGCGAAACCCCAGCACCAGGAGCACATCGGGTCCATCACGTAGAGCAGGCGGCTGGTCATGGATCAGTTCTCCGCGCGGGGATCACGGCCAATGGGGTGCGGCTGGTTGCGCTGGCGCGCCAGTTCGATCTGCTTCTGCCGCTCGCGGGCGCTGGCGCGGGTCTTCTCCGACAGCGTGTCCCAGCAGTGCGGGCAACTGATGCCCGGCGCGTAGTGTTGCGAAGCGCGGTCCTCGACCGAGATCGGGTTGCGGCAGGCATGGCACTGATCGTAGTCGCCCTCGGTCAGGTCATGGCGCACGGTCACGCGGTTGTCGAACACGAAGCAGTCGCCGCGCCAGAGGGTCTGCGCCTCGGGCACTTCCTCCAGGTACTTGAGGATGCCGCCCTTGAGGTGGAACACCTCTTCGAAGCCTTCGTTGAGCATGTAGCTCGAGGCCTTCTCGCAACGGATGCCGCCGGTGCAGAACATCGCGACCTTCTTGTGCTTCGCCGGGTCGTAATGCTCGCGGATGTAGTCAGGGAATTCGCGGAACGACTTGGTCTTCGGGTCGATGGCGCCCTCGAAGGTGCCGATGGCCACTTCGTAGTCGTTGCGGGTGTCGATCAGCAGGACTTCCGGGTCGGAGATCAGTGCGTTCCAGTCCTGGGGTTCGACGTAGGTGCCGACCTTGGCGTTCGGGTCCACGCCGGGCACGCCGAGGGTGACGATTTCCTTTTTCAGCTTGACCTTGGTGCGGTAGAACGGCTGCTCGTCGCAGTAGGACTCCTTGTGGTCGACATCGGCCAGGCGCGCATCGGTGCGCAGCCAGGCGAGCAGGCCGTCGATGCCGGCGCGGGTGCCGGAGACGGTGCCGTTGATGCCTTCCTCGGCGAGCAGCAGGGTGCCCTTCACGCCGTTGTCCAGCAGGGTCTGCAGCAGCGGTTCGCGCAGGGCGACGTAGTCGGGCAGGGAGACGAACTTGTACAACGCCGCGACGACGATTCTTTCGGTGGTCATGCATCACTCCAGTGGTCGCCCGCGTAAAGGGCGGACCGGGCTTCTTTGGAAACGAACGTTTGGAAACACAGGCTGATCGACAGCTGAAAATGACAGCGCCGGCTGAAGCCGGCGCTGTGAGTCGCATTCTACCGGAGCGGGGCGAACCCCGCACGCGGTTGGTCAGCCGCCGATCAGTGCATCAGGCTCTCAATGCAGATCATGCTTGCTGCCGCCACGGCAGGTCGGCGAATCCGGTGCCGCGCCCTGCTGCGCCCACTCCTCGGGGGTGTAGGTGTGCATGGCCAGGGCATGGAACTGACTCATCAGCTCGCCGAGCGTGGCGTAGACCTTCTGATGCCGCTTCACCGCGTTCAGTCCGGCGAACGCCGGGCTGACGATCACGGCCTTGTAGTGCGTTTCCTGTCCGCGGCTGTGCATGTGGCTCTCATCCAGCACCTCAAGGTGTTGGGGTTCGAGGGCACTCAGGGCAGTCTGGATACGGTCACGCATGCTCATGTCGGGTCTCGCTGGCAGTCAGTACGGTCAAGGCGGGTGGAAGTCAGGACGATCAGGGCTTCTTGGCCGGAGCGGCCGGGGCCTTCACGCCCAGCTCCTTGTCCATGTCGGCCATCAGCTTGTTCACCGGCTCTACCGCGGTCTGCAGTTTGGCCTGGGTCAGCTGGGCGGATTCGGCGGTCAGGCGCGGCATCTTCTCCAGCACCTTGCGGCCCAGGGGCGATGCGTAGAAGTCGTTCAGCTGCTTGAGCTCGGATTCACTGAAGTTGCTGGTGTAGAGCTTGACCAGTTCGGGTTTGAGCTTGTCCCAACCCACCGCGCGGTCCAGTTCGGCGTTGGCCTTGGCCTGGTAGCGGTCGAGCACGGCCTTCTTGCTGTCCGGCGCCTTGGCCTGGGCGAAGCGCTGGGCGAGCATCTGCTGGACTTGCGCGTAGACCGGCACGGTCAGCTTGTCGGCATGGACCTGCTTGAGGAACTTCTCCGCCTCGGCGTTGGCGTCAGCCAGTGCCACGGAACTGAAGCCAACCAGAAGTGCTGCGGTGCAGAGGGAACGAAGAACGGTCATGGGGCAGTCCTGTGAGTCTGAAGGGTGTCCGGGTGGGACCCGCCATTCTGCGCCTAAGTTCGGAATGTGCTCAAGAGAGTGCCAAATGGCCCGGAAGTGACCGGCTTCTCTTGTCGTACAGTTCCCGAAACGTCATGCTGCGGCGCGTTGCCACATGGATGTGACCGATGAACACCCTCACCCACCCGCCGACACTCGTCGCCGCGCCGCCCCTGTGCGATGCGCGCGGCCGCCTGAACAGCGCGGCCGTGGGCTGGTCGTCGCGGCCACAGACGCTCTGCCAGCTGTCCGGCAATGCCGGCCGGCGCAAGCGCTGGAACCATTGGTGCATCAATGCGCCGGGCTGGATGCTCTCGATCACCATCGCCGACCTCGACTACCTGGGCTACGGCGCCGTGTACTTCCTCGACCTGGAAACCGGACAGTCGGTGCACCGCACCCAGTTCAGCCCCTTCGGCCTGGGCTGCCACCTGCCGGACACGCCCAACCAGAGCCATCGCTTCGAGCACGGCCAGCTGTGCCTGGGCTTCGATGAACAGCCCGGCCAGCTGCGCATCACCGCCTGCGCGCCGAACCTGGGCGGCCAGCCGCTGAATCTCTCGCTGGAAGTGCAGCGCCCGGCGCACCTGGAGTCGGTCAACCTGGTGGTGCCCATGGGTGGCAAGTGCTTCCATGCCTGCAGCCGGCAGATGGGCCTGCCGATCAGCGGCAGCCTTACCCTCGGCCACAAGACCTACCGCTGCACCGACGGCCAGAGCTTCGCCGCGCTGGATTTCGGCCGGGGCGTCTGGCCGTTCAACACCCAATGGACCCGCGCCGCCTTCGCCGCGCCCGGCGGCATCGCCGGCAACTTCGGCGCCGGCTGGACGGAAAACAGCCACCTGAGCGAGAACGCCCTGTGGTTCGGCGGCGAGCTGCAGGCGCTGGACGGCCCTGTGGATATCCGTCAGGTGCCGCACGACCCGCTGTCGCCCTGGCAGCTACGCGGCAGCGATGAGCGCGTCGATCTCACCTTTACCCCGCGCAAGCTGCACCGCGCCTGCCCGCGCCTGGGCCCGCTGTTCGCCGAGACCTGCCAGTGGTTCGGCCGCTTCGACGGCTCGCTGCGCAGCGACGAGGGCGACCTGGTGCCGGTGAATGGCGCGCTCGGCTGGGTTGGTTCCACGCACGCCCGTTGGTGACTGCCCTCTGGCACCTGCCTGTCGCTGAGTCTCGCACGCCAGCCAAACCGCTCTATCACGGCCATTGAGCCGGAGTGGAACCCGGAAGCCCCACAGCGGCCTAAACTGGCCGAGACCCTTTTCCGGAGAAGCACCATGAGCCGCACCGAAACCGACAGCCTCGGTCCCATCGAGGTCCCCGACGACGCCTACTGGGGTGCGCAGACCCAGCGCTCGCTGCAGAACTTCGCCATCGGCGGACAGCGCATGCCGCTGGCCGTGGTGCATGCCCTGGCGCTGATCAAGAAGGCCGCCGCGCGGGTCAACGCGCAGCTGGGCGAATTGCCGGAGAACATCACCAGCCTGATCGAGGAAGCCGCCGACGAAGTGCTGGCGGGCGAGCACGATGACCAGTTCCCCCTCGTCGTCTGGCAGACCGGCAGCGGCACCCAGAGCAACATGAACGTCAACGAAGTCATCGCCGGCCGTGCCAACGAGATCGCCGGCAACGGCCGCGGTGGCAAGAAGCCGGTGCATCCCAACGACCATGTGAACCGCGCGCAGAGCTCCAACGACAGCTTCCCCACCGCCATGCACATCGCCGCCGCGCAGGCGGTGCAGAACGACCTCCTGCCAGCCATCGCCGAACTCAGCGGCGGCCTCGCCCAGCAGGCAGCGCGCCACGCCAACCTGGTAAAGACCGGGCGTACCCACCTGATGGATGCCACACCAGTCACCTTCGGCCAGGAGCTTTCCGCCTTCGTCGCCCAGCTGGACTACGCCGAGCGCGCCCTGCGCGCAGCGCTGCCGGCGGTCTACGAGCTGGCCCAGGGCGGCACCGCCGTCGGTACCGGGCTGAACGCTCCCAAGGAATTCGCCGATGCCATTGCCGCCGAGCTGGCCGACCTCTCCGGCCTGCCCTTCGTCTCCGCGCCGAACAAGTTCGCCGCCCTCGCCGGCCACGAACCGCTGGTGACCCTGGCCGGCGCCATGAAGACCCTCGCCGTGGCACTGATGAAGATCGCCAACGACCTGCGCCTGCTCGGTTCAGGTCCCCGCGCGGGCTTCGCCGAGGTGAAGCTGCCGGCCAACGAACCGGGCTCCTCGATCATGCCCGGCAAGGTCAACCCGACCCAGTGCGAGGCGCTGTCGATGCTCGCCTGCCAGGTCTTCGGCAACGACGCCGCGATCACCTTCGCCGCCAGCCAGGGCCACCTGCAGCTCAACGTCTACAAGCCGGTGATCGTCCACAACCTGCTGGAATCCGCACGCCTGCTGGCCGACGGCTGCCGCAACTTCAACACCCACTGCGTCGCCGGCATGGAGCCGGATGCGGCGAAGATGCGCGAGCACCTCGATCGCGGCCTGATGCTGGTGACCGCGCTGAACCCGCACATCGGCTATGACAAGGCCGCCGAGATCGCCAAGAAGGCCTACGCCGAAGGCAAGACCCTGCGCGAAGCCGCACTGGAACTGGGCTACCTGACCGACGCCGAGTTCGACCAGTGGGTGCGCCCGGAGACCATGCTGGAGGCCGGGCAGAATGGTTGAGCCGCCCCGCTCCGGCGCCACCCCGATCGAGGGCGACGGCAAGCGCGTGCTGCTGGTGCTGGGCTCGCCCAAGCCCGGCGGCTTCTGCCACGCGGTGGCCGAGGCCTACGCCCACGGCGCCCGCGCCAAGGGCCATGTGGTGCACACGCTCAGGCTCGGCGAGCTGAACTTCGACCCGGTGCTGCGCGGCGGCTACGAACAGAGCCAGAACCTGGAGCCGGATGTGCTCGAAGCCCAGCGGCAGATCCACTGGGCGCAGCACATCGCCTTCGTCTATCCGATCTGGTGGGGCGGCCTGCCGGCGCTCTTGCAGGGCTTCTTCGACCGCGTGCTGCAGCCGGGCTTCGCCTTCCGCTACCGCTCGCTGGAGTCCCGCGAGTTCGAGCCGCTGCTGGGAGGACGCAGCGCCGATCTGCTGGTCAGCCACGACCAGACTCACTGGCACTACCGCCTGCGCCAGGGAGCCCCGGCCCACCGGCAGATGACCCGCTGCATCCTCGCGCCCTGTGGCATTGCACTGCACCACCTGGAGGAGTTCAGCCCGGTGCGCGGTTCCGGCGAGGAGCAGCGGCAAGGCTGGCTGCGCCGGGCGGAACTACTGGGCACGCAGGTCTGAAGGGACGGCGGATAGCGCATGGCGCGCTGTCCGCCCCACCGCTTCCCCCTTCAGAAGGTATTCCCTACACCTTGGGAAATCCCCTACACCGCGCCAACCTCCCGTTTCCCTAGCATGCGCAAGCCCGAATTCCGGGCTTCTCTTTGCCTCTGGAGGCAGCATGCTTCGCAAACTTTCCGCCGAAATGATCGGCACTTTCTGGCTGGTGTTCGGTGGTTGCGGCAGCGCCATCTTCGCGGCCCACGCCATTGGCGTGCTGGGTGTCGCCCTGGCCTTCGGCCTGACGGTCGTGACCATGGCCTATGCCATCGGTCCGATCTCCGGCTGCCACCTCAACCCTGCCGTCACCCTCGGCCTGTGGGCCGGCGGCCGCGTTCGCACCCTGGACGTCGTGCCGTACATCGTCGCCCAGATCATCGGCGGCGTGCTCGCCGGTGCCGTGCTGTTCTACATCGCTTCCGGTAAGCCGGGCTTCGACGTGCTGGCGGGCTTCGCCGCCAACGGTTTCGGTGAAGGCTCTCCGACCGGCTACAGCATGCAGTCGGCGCTGGCCATCGAGGTGCTGCTGACCGCGTTCTTCCTGTTCGTGATCATGGGCGCTACCGACAGCAAACTGGCGCCGGCCGGTTTCGCGCCGATCGCCATTGGCCTGACGCTGACCCTGATCCACCTGATCAGCATCCCGATCGACAACACCTCGGTGAACCCGGCGCGCAGCCTGGGCGTGGCGATCTTTGCCGACCCGCTGTTCATGAAGCAGCTGTGGCTGTTCTGGGTCGGCCCGCTGGTGGGCGGTGTGATCGGTGCACTGGTCTATCGCGTCGTGCGTCCGACCTCCGCCTGACTCACCCTGCATTGCCGTTACGAAACGGGCGCCTTCGGGCGCCCGTTTTCGTTGGTATGCAGGTAGGGAGCATAACGCCCCAAGCGTTATCCGCCATCGTCGCAGCCGGCGTAGAAAGCGTTCCGTTTATGCGCCCTACAGGTATCGGGCATCGAGTATCTCTGTAGGAGCGAGCCATGCCCGCGATCGCGAGTATGGCTCGCTCCTACAGGTGTCCCACGAGGGAGACTTCAGAAGTACTGGGTGAGACTGAACTTGGCGTTGCGGCCCTGGCTGTACACGCTGTCGCCGGCCAGCGCGGGGTGGTAATCGCGGTTGAACAGGTTGTCCACGGTGAAGTTCAGCTCGGTGTTCTCCAGGCCCAGGCGGCGCGGCTTCCAACTGGCGAACACGCGGTGGGTGTCGTAACTGTCATTCACTGTCTGGTCCCAGAAGATGTCGCCGACGCTGGTGCCCATGCCGCCGGAATACTTGTCGCTGGGCAGGCGGTCGGTCTTGCGGACGAACTCTCCCTGCCAGCCGACCTGCGCATCCCACGACGGGATCTTGGTGCCCAGGGTGGCGACCCACTTGGCCGGCGGCACGTCACGTGCCCATACGTTCGGCCCCCAGGGGTTGCTGTAGGCACCGTCGTGCTTGCCGGTCACCCACGAGTACGACAGCCCGCCGAACAGCCAGGGGCTGTCGTAGAAGCTTTCGACCTCGAAGCCCTTGTAGGTCACGCCCGGCAGGTTGCGGTAGTTGGACAGCGGCAGATAGTCGCCACAGCTGCCGGAAATGGTGCCATTGTCGATGGCCTGCTGCTCGCAGCCGACGCTGCGGGTGCGGAAGATCTCGTCCTTGATCTTGTTCTGGAACAGCGTGGTGCGCACCTGCAGGTTGTCGCCGTTGATGAACAGGTCCGGCAGGTTGACCAGCGATCCGAAGCGCAGTGCGTGGATGCGTTCGGGGTCCAGGTCACGGCTGGTGGCGCTGACCGTGCTGCTGTTCTGCACCTCGTACATCTCGTCGATCACCGGCGCGCGCCAGGTGCGGCTGTAGTCGGCGAAGAAGCCCAGGCGCTCGGTGGCAGTCCAGAACAGCGACAGGCGCGGAGACCAGCCGCTGTAGGTCTGCGAGCTGTAGTCATGGCCTTGGGCTGCGTTGTTGTAGAGCGGCGCGTCATTGTCCTTGCCCTGGTTGCGCACGTGGTCGAAGCGCAGCGACGGGGTGATGGTCACGCTGCCCAGGGTCAGCGCGTCCTGGATGTAGGCGCTGTTGGTGTTCTGCTTGCCGCTGGGCATGAAGGTCGGCTGGAAGTGACCGTAGTTGTAGCGCGCGGTGTCGTAGGTGGAACCGGGGATGTACATGTCGGTGGTGCGGGTGTGGCGGTGGAACTGCGTGCCCACGGTGAGCGCGTGCTGCACCGGGCCGGTGGCGAACAGACTGGTGTTGCGCAGCTCCAGCACCTTGTCCTTGTAGTCGGTGTCCATCTTGCGGCCACCGGTGGAGACCTGGAAGAAGGCGTCCGGGTTGCGCTCGTCGGTCTGGTCGATGTGCGACTCGGAGTACTGCACCATCAGGTCGATCAGCGGGTTGTCGATCGGGTGGTATTCGTACTTGCCCGACCAAGTGGTGTCGGTGGTGTCGCGGTGCGCCAGCAGACGCTTGAGCGCATCCTCGTAGCCGTATCGGTCGATGCTCGACTGGGTCGGAGGTGTCGGATAGGACGCCGAGGAGAACGGCGTCCAGCGCGTGCTGTGGGAGCGGCTGTAGGCGAAGCTGATGTCGTTGTCGAGGTTGGGGTGCAGGTTCAGCTTGAACAGCCCGGCGTCCAGGTCCTGGGCGCTGTTGGGCAGGCGGCTGGGGTTGATCGGGTAGTTGTTGTTCGGGTCGGGGATGTGCCCGGCGAGCTTGATGTCGCGGCCGTCACGGGCAGTGAGGTAGGCCAGCGCGTCGACCTTGCGGTCCTCGGTGCGGCCATAGACGGCGCCGCTGTATATTTTCTGCTGGTCGTTGGAGTGGTAGCCGTACTTGAGCATGGCGCCGACGTTCTGGTCGTCACGCAGCATGTCCGGCGCGTCCTTGGTCTCCATGTGCACGGTGCCGCCGAAGCCGCCGTTGCCGTTGTAGACCGAGTGCGGGCCCTTCTCCACCTCGATGCGCTTGATCAGCTCCGGCTCGATGAACACGGTACCTTGCTGGTAGCGCTCGAAGCCGCTCTTGGTCGCGCCATCGAGGGTGAAGGGCACGTCCTCGGCATCGCCCAGGCCCCAGATGTTGACGGTCTGTCCACCCGGTTTGGGCGAGCCGCCCATGGTCACGCCGGGCAGCGTCTGCAGCAGGGTGGGAATGTTGTCGGCCTGGATGCGCTCGATGTCCTTGCGGGTCAGGGTCGAGCGGCCGACGTTGCTGGAATCCACCGACAGGCCGCTGCCGACGATGGTCTGCGAGTCCAGCTCGATGGCGTTGTCGCTGAACTTGTCGACCTTGCCCGAGCGGCGCACGACGAAACCGTCACCCGCCTCGACCAGCTCCAGGGACGAGCCCTTGAGCAACTGCTCCAGCGCTTCACGCAGGCTGTAGCGACCGCTCACCGCCGGCGCCTTGAGGCCGTCCAGCTGGGAGGCGTCGTAGAGCACCTGTACGCCGGCCTGCTGCGACAGGCTGCCGATGGATTCGCTCAGCGCCTGCGCCGGCAGGTCGACCTGCCAGTCGGCAGCGCGGCTGTACTCGGCCATCATCAGGCTGCCGAGCAGCACGGCGCAGCCCAGCGGGCGCGCGAACGGGAAGTTGAAACGAGACTGCATGCAAGGCCCTCCCCAGGGTCGAAAAGCGCTGCGCGTTTCGCAGCGAATGACGGGGAAGACCCTCATTCGAGAAAAACCCACACCTGCAAATAAAAATATTTCTCAAAAAGAATCGAATCTGGGTCGTTGCTGTTTTTGTAGGAGCCAGCGCTGTAGGGCGAATAACCTGGAACAGGTTATCCGCCGGTTCCTTTGCGGCGGATAACGCTGGCGCGTTATCCGCCCTACCCTCAGGCCAAGCGCAGGAACGGGGAAGTCAGCGCGGCAGGATGATCGCGCTGCCGTCCGCCTTGCGTTGCACGCGCACGTCCAGCAGCACCGGCAGGGCCGCAAGGAAGTCGTCCGGGCGGGCCAGGCGCACGTTGCCGGAAATGGGCTTCTGCGCCAGTCGCTCATCACCCAGGCGAATCGGCGCCGCGCGGTATTGCGACAGCTCGTCCACCAGCGCACCCAGCGGCTGGTTGCGGAAGGCGAGCATGCCGTCGCGCCAGGCGGCGATGGAGGCGACCGGTACGTGATCGACCTCCGCCTCCCCTGCCCCGCCGAGCAACCGGGCGCGGTCCCCCGCCGTCAGCGTCTGCTCAGCCGGCGCACCGAGCTGCGCCTGCAACGCCACCTTGCCGTGACGCACGGCGACGGTCAGCCCATCGCCCTCGCGATGCACATCGAAGCCGGTGCCGAGCACCCGCACCCGGCTGTCGCCGGCGGTCACGCGGAAGGGCCGGTCGGCGTCGTGGGTCACTTCGAAATAGGCTTCGCCGCGCAGCAATTGCACATCGCGCCAGCCCTCGGACCAGCCTTCGGAGTAGTCCACCCGCAGTGTGGAATCCGCCGCCAGGAACACCCGCGAGCCATCGACCAGCGTGACCTCGCGCTGCTCGCCCGGCGCGGTGGATTGCACCTGCTGCGGATCGGCCAGGCGGCCGCCACTGAAGTCGTTGGCCAGCAACAATGCCGCGCAGAATACGCTGGCGGCGGCAAGCCCGCGCCAGGGCAGAATGGAGCGGCGACGCGGCGCGATGGCGGGCCGGCGCAGCTGGTCGAGATCGATCCACAGCTGCTCGATCTCACGGTAGGCCGATGCATGGGCCGGGTCTTCCGCCAGCCAGTCGGCGAAGGCCTGGCGCTCGCGGGCATCACAGGCGCCCGAGCGCTGGCGACTGAACCACTTGGCGGCCAGTTCGTCGATCACCTGCTGGCGCTCCTCTTGCGGCGTCATGCTTCGCCCTCTCCCTGAACGTGCCGCTTGCAGTGCAACAGCGCACTGGCGACGTGCTTCTCCACCATGCTCAGTGAAATCCCCATGCGCCGCGCCACCTCGGGCTGCGACAGGCCGTCGAACTTGTGCAGGATGAAGGCCTCACGTCGGCGGGGCGGCAGGCTGTCCAGTGCCTGGGAAAGCTGCCGCAGATAACGTTGTCGCTCGAACTGCACCACGGGTTCGCCCCCTTCGGCGGCCGGTTGCTGGTCAGTATCCGTGGCCTCTTCCGGCTCGCAGGCAAAGCGCCGGGAGCGCTGCCAGTGATCACGCAGCAGGTTGCGCGCCACCTGGAACAGGAAGGCGCGCGGCTGCTCTACCTGATGCCGCGAGGAAGACTTGAGCCATTGGGCGAAGGCGTCCTGGGCAAGGTCGGCGGCGTCCGCCGAGCTGCCCAGCTGCTTGCGAAGGAAGCGCAGCAATTCGCCGTGGAAGGAGCGATAGGCCTGGGACACCGAACGGGAGAAACGCTCATCCATCGACGCACGCCTCTTGGCGTCGCCGCCCTGCCCCACACTTGCCCGCTACCACGTCGCCCCCAGAACCGGGGCGCTGGGCCACCGGCAACTATCGAATTACACAAATGATAATACATATCATTTGCAGAATTGAAGCCGGACGAGAACGATCGGGCGAAAACGATGGAAAGCAAAAGGCCGCCTCACGGCGGCCCTTCGGGAACTCAGATGTTGGCGATGCGCGCCTTTCGCGCCCGGTAGCTGCGCAGCAGCGAAGGCGCCAGCGCAGTGAGCGCCGAGCCACTGACCACCAGCAGCGCACCGACATAGGCCAGGCCGTTGAGGTCCTCGGGCCGCACGAATTCCGGCCACAGCGAGGCAGCCAGCGCCACCGAGGCGAAGGTCACCAGCGGCGTGATCGCCAGGGTCGCGCTGACCCGCGAGGCTTCCCAGTGCGCCAGCGCCTCGGCGAAGGCGCCGTAGGCCACCAGGGTGTTCAGGCAGCAGGCCAACAGCAGCCAGCCCTGCAGCGGGGACAGGTCCAGGGCCTCCAGCGGATTCGCCCAGGGCGTGAGCAGTGCGCCGCAGCCCAGGTAGATCACCATCATCACCTGCACCGAGGTCCACTGGGTCAGCAGCTGCTTCTGCGCCAGGCCGTAGAAGGTCCAGATGAAGGCGGCGAAGACCACGATCAGCACACCGGTGGTGTACTCGCCGAGCGAACCGAACAGCTCGGCCAGGCGTTGGTTGAAGAACAGCCCGAAGCCGAAGATCAGCACCGCAAGGCCGAACGCCTGGCCGATGCTGAAGCTCTCCTTGAAAACGAACAGGCTGCCCAGCAGCAGCAGGATCGGCGCGATCTGGATCACCAGTTGCGTGGTCCCCGGCGTGAGCAGGCGCAGGCCGATCAGGTAGCAGACGTAGTTGCCGGTCAGGCCGAGGATGGCGATCAGCACCAGCCCCTTGCCGCGCTTGCCCAGCGGCGAGAAGCGCGGCAACTGGCGGGTGAGGCCCAGGTAGATGAGCAGCAGGCCACCGGACACCACCAGGCGAAACCAGGTGACGGTGATCGGGTCCATGACCTTCAGGACTTCCTTGAGCTTGATCGGCAGGATGCCCCAGAGGACGGCGGTGACCAGGGCCAGGAACAGGCCGAACTGCCAGCGGCCGGATGAAACGTGCATGAGTGCCTCGACGCGTATGCGGTCCGCCATGCTAAGTCATGGCGGTATCGCCCCATAGGAACAGTTGCGTGGTGCAACTGTTCCGGTCGCCGGTCAGATCAGGGTCGAGAGGCGCAGCAGCCACCAGATGAGGATGATCAGCTGGACGAGGAAAGCGGCGAAACGCACCCACACCGCCAGCGCCGAGGTGCTGAGCAGGTGCACCACCGACTGGACGATGCGCGCCACCAGCAGGGCCGGCGCCAGCGGGTCGGTGATCACAGTCTGCTGAGTGCCCATGGCGTAGAGCAGCACGGCGCAGAACAGTGGGACGTTCTCCACGCAGTTGGCGTGGGCGCGCACCAGGCGCTGGCCGAAGGTGCCGGGGGTGTTGCTGCCGTCGGCGGCGAAGACGTTGACCTTCATGCGGCCGGACATCACCAGCAGGCCGCGCTGGTTGACCAGCAGCAGGACCAGCAGCACGGTCCAGGCGACCAGGCCGAGCAACGCGAAGGCAGAGGGACTCAGGGACATGCGGGACTCCTTTCTCTTGTTGGTTTGAGCGGAGTCTAGGGGAAGTAGAGCAATTGCTCTAGTCATCAGTTGCGGGCGTAAAGTTGGGCGCTTCGTCGGATGGGTGGAGCTTGCGATACCCATCCGACAAAGCGCCGGGAGCGCCTCGGCAGGCAGCGTAAAAGAAAACGGGCAGCCCGTTTCCGGACTGCCCGCCTCTTCCAGCGCCGCACTCACAGCTTGGCGATGGAGACCTCGGTGGATTTCACGAAGGCGATCACTTCGCTGCCGATGGCCAGTTCCAGCTCCTTCACGGAACGGGTGGTGATCACCGAAGTGACGATGCCGGCAGCGGTCTGCACGTCGATTTCCGACAGCACATCGCCTTCGACGATTTCCTTGATGGTGCCCTTGAACTGGTTGCGGACGTTGATGGCTTTGATGGTCATGGCGTAGCTCCTTGGGAGAATAGGGATTTCACTGTGGGTTCAAAGCGCCCAGCGCAGTTGCGTGGGCAGTGGGGAAACGGGTTCCGGTTCGGGCGGCTGGGCCGGCAGCGACAGCACGCGTTCAAGCACTTCAGCCTCCAGTGCGGCCAGCCTGGCCGAGCCACGGGCACGCGGCCGGTGCAGCTCGACGTTGAGGTCCAGGCCGATCTCACCGTCCTCGATGAGGATCACCCGGTCGGCGATGGCCACAGCCTCGCTGACGTCGTGGGTGACCAGCAGCACGGTGAAACCATGCTGCTGCCAGAGGTTCTCGATCAGTTGCTGCATCTCGATACGGGTCAGAGCATCCAGCGCACCCAGCGGCTCATCGAGCAGCAGCAGGCGCGGCTGGTGGATCAGCGCGCGGGCCAGGGCCACGCGCTGCTTCTGGCCGCCAGACAAGCCCGCCGGCCACTCGTTGGCACGGTCGGACAGCCCCACCGCCGCCAGCGCGTCCAGCGCCATCGGACGCCAGTCGCCCTTCAGGCCCAGGCCGACGTTGTCGATCACCCGCTTCCAGGGCAGCAGGCGCGAGTCTTGGAACATCAGGCGGGTCTCTTCGCGGGCGCTTTCCAGCGGCGCGGAGCCGGCCAGCAACTGGCCGTCACTGGCCTCATCGAGCCCGGCCAGCAGGCGCAGCAGGGTGCTCTTGCCGCAGCCGCTGCGGCCGACGATGGCGACGAACTGGCCAGCCGGAATCCGCAGGTCGATGCCCTTGAGCACCTCGCGGTCGCCGAAGCGCTTGCGCACGTTCTCCAGCGCCAGCGGGATGCCTTTCTTGAGTTGCTGCGGCAGCTGCTTTTGAGACAAAGGGTTGACTGCGTTCATGCCGCACCTCCCTTGACCTGATAGGCCGGGTGCCAGCGCAGCCAGACGCGTTCCAGGCCGCGGGCGGCGAGGTCGGCGAGCTTGCCGAGCACGGCATAGAGCAGGATCGCCAGCACCACCACGTCGGTCTGCAGGAACTCCCGGGCGTTCATCGCCAGGTAGCCGATACCGGAGTTGGCGGAGATGGTTTCGGCGACGATCAGGGTCAGCCACATGAAGCCCAGGGCGAAGCGCACGCCCACCAGGATCGAGGGCAGCGCGCCCGGCAGGATCACCTGGCGGAACAGCGCGAAGCCGGACAGCCCGTAGCTGCGGGACATTTCCAGCAGCCCCGGATCGATGTTGCGGATGCCGTGGTAGGTGTTGAGGTAGATCGGGAACAGCGTGCCGAGGGCGACCAGGAAGATCTTCGCCGACTCGTCGATGCCGAACCACAGGATCACCAGCGGGATCAGCGCCAGGTGCGGCACGTTGCGGATCATCTGCACCGAGCTGTCGAGGAAGCGCTCGCCCCATTGCGACAGGCCGGTGATCAGGCCCAGCACCAGACCGATGCTGCCGCCGATGACGAAGCCGACGGCGGCGCGCCAGGTGCTGATCGCCAGATGCTGCCAGAGCTCGCCGCTGACCACCAGGTGGTAGCCGGCCTCGGCCACGGCGCTGGGCGCGGGCAGGATGCGGCTGGACAGCCAGCCGAACTCCACCGCCAGCTGCCAGATGACCACCAGGCCCACCGGCAGGGCCCAGGGCGCGAGGCGCTGGGCAAGGTTGTTGGTAACGCTCATCTCATCTCTCCGGATTCTTCGATCGTAGGGCGCATGAAGCGGAACGCTTCATCCGCCGTTCGGGATCGACGGCGGATAACGCTGCGCGTTATTCGCCCTACGTTTGCTCAGCTCGCTGCAGCTGCCTTGGGCAGGATGTCGTTGGCGACCATCTCGCCGAACGGGCTGACGTAGCCACGCGCCTGCGGTGCCTGTGCCTGAGCCAGTTCCAGATGCGGGAAGAGCAGTTCGGCGACCCGGTAGGACTCTTCCAGGTGCGGGTAGCCGGAGAAGATGAAGGTGTCGATGCCCAGCTCCGCGTACTCCTTCACACGCGCCGCCACCGTCGGGCCGTCGCCGACCAGAGCGGTGCCGGCGCCGCCACGCACCAGACCGACACCGGCCCAGAGGTTGGGGCTGACTTCCAGGTTGTCCCTGTTGCCGCCGTGCAGGGCAGCCATGCGTTGCTGGCCGACGGAATCGAAGCGCGCCAGCGAAGCCTGGGCACGGGCGATGGTCTCGTCGTCCAGGTGTGAGATCAGGCGATCGGCGGCCTGCCAGGCTTCCTCGTTGGTCTCGCGGACGATCACGTGCAGGCGGATGCCGAAGCGCACGCTGCGCCCCTGTTTCGCGGCCTTCTCGCGTACCTGGGCGATCTTCTCGGCGACGGCGGCCGGCGGCTCGCCCCAGGTCAGGTACAGTTCGACCTGCTCGGCAGCCAGATCCTGGGCGGCATCGGAAGAGCCACCGAAGTACAGCGGCGGACGCGGCTGCTGGATCGGCGGATAGAGCAGCTTGGCGCCCTTTACCTGCAGGTGCTTGCCGTCGTAGTCGACGGTCTCGCCTTCCAGCACGCGGCGCCAGATGCGGGTGAACTCGACCGAGGCTTCGTAGCGTTCGGCGTGGCTCAGGTGCAGGCCGTCACCGGCCAGTTCGTCCGGGTCGCCGCCGGTCACCAGGTTGAACAGCGCGCGCCCGCCGGAGAGCCGGTCGAGGGTTGCGGCCTGGCGGGCGGCCACGGTCGGGGAAATGATGCCCGGGCGCAGGGCGACCAGGAATTTCAGGCGCTGGGTCACCGGGATCAGCGAGGCGGCGACCAGCCAGGAGTCCTCGCAGGAGCGACCGGTGGGGATCAGCACGCCGCCGAAGCCGAGGCGGTCGGCGGCCTGGGCGACCTGTTGCAGATAACCGTGGTCCACGGCGCGGGCCCCTTCGGCGGTGCCCAGGTAATGGCCGTCGCCGTGGGTCGGCAGGAACCAGAAGATGTTGAGACTCATCGCAGTAACTCCAGATAAGCGCGCCGGCGTGGCGTAGCCGCGCGATGATGGGATTGGGGTATTTCGTGTTGCTTTGTGCAGGAGCGGGCCATGCCCGCGAACCGCATTGCACCTGGCGTCAGGCCCGCTCCTACAGGGTTACTGGGCGGCCACCTTGGCCGGCGCCGTCCAGACCACGTCCTTGATGCTCAGCGCCTTCGGGATCAGCTTCAGCTGGGTGAAGGTGTCGGCGATCTTCTGTTGCGCGGCGGTGACTTCCGGGGTGATCGGCTGGGCGCCGTAGCCCTGGCGTTTCACCGCAGTGAAGGTGATGTCCGCCGGCAGGCCTAGCAGCGGCGCAACCTGGTCGGTGACCTGCTGCGGGTTCTGCTGCGACCACTCGCCGACCGAGCGCACTTCGTCGATCAGGGTGGTGATCACCTGCGGATGGTTGTTCGCGTAGGGGCGAGTCGCCAGGTAGAACTGGTGGTTATCCACAAGGCCGGTGCCGTCCACCAGGGTGCGGGCGGAGAGCTGCTTCTCGGCGGCGGCCTGGTACGGGTCCCAGATCACCCAGGCATCCACGCTGCCGCGCTCGAAGGCGGCGCGGGCGTCGGCCGGCGGCAAGTACACGGGCTGGATGTCGCTGTACTTCAGACCGGCCTTCTCCAGCGCGCGCACCAGCAGGTAGTGCACGTTGGAGCCCTTGTTCAGGGCGACCTTCTTGCCCTTGAGCTCGGCGACGGATTTGATCGGCGAGTCCTTGGGCAGCAGGATCGCTTCGCTGGTCGGCGCCGGCGGCTCATGGGCGACGTAGACGAGATCGGCACCAGCGGCCTGGGCGAACACCGGCGGGGTTTCGCCGGTGACGCCGAAGTCGATGCTGCCGACGTTCAGCCCTTCCAGCAGCTGCGGGCCGCCGGGAAATTCGGTCCATTGCACCTTGACGCCCTGTTCGGCCAGGCGCTTCTCCAGCGTGCCACGGGCCTTGAGCAGCACCAGGGTGCCGTACTTCTGGTAACCGATACGCACGGTACCGGGTTGTTCGTCTGCCTGGGCGTTGTAGGACAGGGCCGCGATCAGCAGGGCCGCCAGTCCACTACGCAAAGTGAGGGTCCGCATGGGAGTGCTCCTTTATCGAGTGTGCTTGCCGGACCTGCGGTCCCGTTGTCGGGACGGTGAGGGCCTTTTCTTATTTGACGCGGGGACGCTTGCCGGGTTGGGGCTGGGCGTTCGCCTGCGTTGAATGGGTCGGTCAGATGCTCCAGCGGGCGTTGATCAGCCGTTCGTTGAGCAGGTTCGGGTCGATGGGTTTCGGCCGGCGCGCCAGGGCGCCGTGGAACTGTTCCAGGGATTCCAGCAGTCGGTGTTCGAGGGTCGATTCCAGGCGCGCCGGGGTATTGCCCTCGGCGTATTGCACCTGGCTCTCCTCGGCGAACACGCCGTGCAGGGTTTCCTGGGCCTTCAACGCGGCGAGGACCGGCTTGAGCGCGTAGTCCACCGCCAGCATGTGGGCATTGCTGCCGCCAGTCGCCAGGGGCAGCACCACCTTGTGTGCCAGCGCCCGCTCCGGCAGCAGGTCGAGAATCACCTTCAGCGCACCGGCGATGGACGCCTTGTACACCGGGGTGGAAATGACCAGGCCGTCGGCGCGCAGGACCTGTTCGATCAGCTCGACCACCCGCGGGCTGTCGAAGCGCGCATGCAGCAGGTCCTCGGCCGGGAAGTCACGCACGCTGTAGGAGCGCACCTCGGCGCCGTGGGCATGCAGCCAGTTCCGCGCGATGTCCAGGAGGACACCGGAACGGGAACGCTGGCTGGGGCTGCCGGCAAGGGTGACTACATACATCTGCACGCTTCCTTATAACGATCAGGGCGGTACAAATGCCGCCCTGCTAACCAATGTGCATAGACCTTAACAGCCCTTCTCATATTCCAATAAATGGTATTTATTCATTTAGTTATGCATTTTAGTTAGATAAACAGGAATGCACCTTGCGCGCGGATCGCGGGCAAGGTGTGCAGGTCGGAGAATCGGCAGGCGTCAGATGACGTGGGACAGGTGCAGCTCGGTCAGCGCTTCGCCGCGCAGGAAGGCCAGCTCCACGGCGCGACGATCGCGCGGACGCGGCAGCGGCACGGGGAATTCGCGGCGCAGGCGACTGGGCGTACCGCCCAGCAGCAGGACGCGGTCGCTGAGGTAGAAGGCCTCATCGAGGTCGTGGGTGACCAGCAGGATGCTGATGTCGTACTCCAGCGCCAGTTGCTGGATCAGGTCCTGCAGACGGATGCGAGTGAAGGCGTCCACCGCGCTGAAAGGCTCGTCCAGCAACAGCACTTGCGGCCGCCCATAGAGACCACGGGCGATGGCCGCGCGCTGCGCCATTCCGCCGGAGAGCTGCTTGGGCAACAACTCGCCCTTGCCTTCCAGCCCCACGTCGCGCAGCAGATGCTCGATGCGCTGATCGTCAGCCAGCCAGCCGTCGGCAAAGCCGATGTTCTGCGCCACCGTGAGCCAGGGCAACAGGCGCGGTTCCTGAAACACCACACCGACGCCACCACCGCCACGGCCGCTACCGCCGTCCGGGCCAAAGCCCAACAGCGGGTTGCGCTCCAGCGAGCCGGCGAACTCGTCGTCCAGCCCGGCGGCGATGCGCAACAGCGTACTTTTTCCACAACCGCTGGGGCCAAGCAGGCTGACCACCTCGCCCGGCGCCAGGCTCAGGCTGACATCGTCCAGCACCCGCACGCCGGAGAAGCTTTTACGGATATCCCGCAGTTCCAGCAGCGCGCTCATCCGCTCACTCCATTGCCAAGGAAAGTATCGCGCCAGGCCAGCGCACGCTGTTCCAGCGCCTTGAGCAGGCTGTCACTGAGCTTGCCGAGCACCGCCAGCACCAGAATGGCGGCGATGACGATGTCCGGCCGCGAGGTTTCCCGGCCGTCGCTGAGCAGGTAGCCCAGGCCGCGCGTGGCGGCAATCAGTTCGGCGGCGACGAGGAACATCCAGCTCAGGCTCAGCGCGCCGCGCAGTCCGGTGAACAGGCTCGGCAGCGCCGCCGGCAGGAGGATGCGCCGCACCAGAGCGAAGGGCGACAGGTGATAAAGCCGGCCCAGTTCCACCCACTTGCGGTCGACATTGCGCACGCCAGCCACCAGCGAGAGATAGACGGGGAAGAAGGCGCCGAGAGCGATCAGCACTATCTTCGGGGTTTCGTCGATGCCCAGCCAGAGCAGCAGCAAGGGCACCCAGGCGAGGCTGGGGATTGCTCGAAGCGCCTGGAAGGTCGGCTCCAGATAGGCCTCGGCGCGCTGGCTGAGCCCCACCCAGGTGCCGATCAGCACGGCCGCCGCCGCGCCGATGAAGAAACCGGCAGCGACCCGCGCCAGGCTGGCCGCGACATGCTTCCAGAGTTCGCCCTGGGCCAGTTGCCAGAGCGTCAGCGCAACGCTGCTGGGCGCCGGCATCTGGTGCTCGGCCAGCCAGCCGATGCGCACCGACAGCTCCAGCGCCGCACACAGCAGCAGTGGCACCAGCCAGGCGCGCCAGCTCAGCCGTGGCCAACGCAGTTTCAGTGCGCGACGCTGGCGGGCCAGGGGCAGGCTCTGGGACGGCATGGCTTACTGCTCCGCCCTGGCGACGGCGGGCTTGCCGATCACCTCACCGGCCAGTGTCGGCGCGATCAGCTGATCGACCACGGCAGTGACGTCGGTGCCCGGACGCACCAGTTGCTCGTCCAGCAGGATCGGCGCGGCGGCCTTCAGTGCGGCCACCTGTTCGGCGCCCGGAAGCGGCTTGCTGAAATCGGTGCGCGAGAGTTGCAGCTTGGCCACTTCCAGCGGCAGCTTGGCTTCCTCGGCGAGCAGCTTCGCGGTCTCCTCCGGGTGCGCCACGGCCCACTGACGCGCCTCTTCATAGGCGGCGATGACCTGCTTGATCAGCTCCGGCTGTTCCTTCTTGAATTTCTCGGTGACGCTGAGCACGCCGTAGCTGTTGAAGTCGACGTTGCGGTACAGCAGTCGTGAACCGGCCTGCAGCTCGCTGGCGGCCATGTGCGGATCGAGGCCGGCCCAGGCGTCCACCCTGCCCTGTTCCAGCGCGGCGCGGCCGTCCGGGTGCTGCAGGTGGACGATATCCACTTCGCTCTTGTCCAGCCCCGCCTGCTGCAGGCTGCGCAACAGGAACAGGTAGGGGTCGGTGCCCTTGGTGGCGGCGATCTTCTTGCCCTTGAGGTCGGCCACCGACTTGAGCGGCGAATCCCTGGGCACCACCAGCGCGGTCCACTCCGGACGGCTGGCGATGTAGACGGTCTTCAGCGGGCTGCCGTTGGCGCGACTGAGCACGGCGGCGAGGCCTGCGGTCGAGGCGAAGTCAGTGCTGCCGGCGTTGAGGTATTCCAGCGAGCGGTTGCTGCCCTGGCTGAACACCCAGCGCACCTCGGTGGCTTGCGGCTTGAGGGATTTCTCCAGCCAGCCGAAGTGTTTGAGCACCAGGCTGGTGGGCGCGTAGTAGGCGTAATCCAGGCGCACCTCTTTCGGTGCATCGGCGGCTTGGGCGGGGCTGTTGTAGGCGCCGATCGGCAGGCTCGCGAGAAGAGCGACGGCCAGGCTGCGGCGCCAGGTGGAATGACCCATGGTCTTCTCCTTGGCGTGGGCTTGCGTCTTCTTCCCGTTTGGCGGGCAAGTCAGATCGAATAGATCGAACAGAAAGCAGAGCTTGAATAAAAAAGCGCGGCGTGGTCCGCGCATGAAGGATAAAAAATGGGCCGGCGAACCGGCCCGATTTCCGCTCGAGGTTGAGACGTCAGCCTCCGGAGCGCGCGAGCTAGAGTCAGGCAGGGCGCCAGCGGCAGTGAGAGCGGAGTGTGCTGAAGCACATGAGCATCTCGCTGTCGCTGGCAACGCAGGCTGGCCGACGCGCAGCCGCTTCGGATCACTTGTTCGGTTGCGGCGTCAGGCGCAGGTAGGGCTTGATGGCGCGGTAGCCCTTGGGGAAGCGCTGCTTGATCTCTTCCTCGTCCTTGAGCGAGGGCACGATCACCACGTCGTCGCCGTCCTGCCAGTTGCCGGGCGTTGCGACCTTGTGGTTGTCGGTGAGCTGCAGCGAGTCGATGACGCGCAGGATCTCGTTGAAATTGCGCCCGGTGCTCGCCGGGTAGGTGATGGTCAGGCGCACCTTCTTGTTCGGGTCGATGACGAACAGCGAACGCACGGTGAGGGTGTCGTTGGCGTTCGGGTGAATCAGGTCGTACAGCTCGGAGACCTTGCGGTCGGCGTCAGCGATGATCGGGAAGTTGACCACGGTGTTCTGGGTCTCGTTGATGTCTTCGATCCACTTCACGTGGGAGTCCACCGGGTCGACGGACAGGGCGATCACCTTCACGCCCTTGGCGGCAAACTGGTCCTTGAGCTTGGCGGTCAGGCCCAGCTCGGTGGTGCACACTGGGGTGAAGTCGGCCGGGTGGGAGAACAGAACGCCCCAGCTGTTGCCGAGCCATTCATGGAAACGGATGCGGCCTTCGCTGGATTCCTGTTCGAAGTCGGGGGCGATGTCGCCGAGTCGCAAGCTCATGGGTCTCTCCTTGTTCGTGTTGGTAACCACTATGCACAAGGTCTTTACGCATTAAAAAGAATATATTTTGATTTTCTTATAACCAAAATAATTAACTTTTCTCGACCCTGCACGGCGGCGACCGCCGCCGGACACTGAGCATAGTCAAGGGAATGTGAAGCCCATGCGGGTGAGTGTTTCATCGCTGAAACGATTGACTGCCGTTCGTCGCCATTCCTCCGTAGCCCAGGCACGGCGGGGCTTTGCGACATACACTCGATTCAATTAATCCTTTCGTTCGGGAGGTCAGCTCATGTTGGGACAACGCGTCGGCGACGGCCAGGCGGCCACCCATTACCGCAGTGACCGCATCAGTGCGGTCAATGGTCAGTACTTCTTCTCCACTCGCGAAGGAACGCTGGAAGGCCCTTACTTCACGCGCTTCGATGCTGAACGCGAGGTGATGCTGTACATCACCCGCATGCAGCAGGCCTCCGACCTGTTCGCCCGCGTCGGACGCTGATCTCCCTCAGGTCCTGGCCACACGAACCCCGGCCTGCTCGCCGGGGTTTTTCATTGGCGGGAGAAAACCTCCTACCCTAGGCGCTGCTGGCGAGTCGCTCGATCCGCGGGTGCTCGCGGTGCTGCGCCTGCCACAGATCGTAATCAGCCTGCACTCCGAGCCAGACGCGTGCGCTGCCAATTCCGGCCAGCTCAAGGCGCCACGCAAGGTCAGGACCGACAGGAGCGTGCCCATGCAGGACACGTGACAGGGTTTCGCGCGCATATCCCAAGTGCCGCGCCAGCGCCGCCACGCTCAATCCCAGTTCGGGGAGAACATCTTCCAGCAGCGTTTCACCTGGATGTGGGGGGTTGGCCATTGCCATGAATGCGCCTCCTCCTGGAGTCTGCAAGTTCAGTGGTAATCGAGGTAGTCGAGCAGTTCGACGTCGCTACCGATAAAGCGGAAGATCAACCGCCAGTTGCCGCTGACCGACAGGGACCAGAATCCCTCCAGATTTCCCTTCAGCGGGTGCAGGCGCCAGCCAGGTACGGCGAGGTCCGCCGCCACTGCTGCGTTGTTCAGAAACGGCAGCATGCGCGCCAGCCGCCGAGCATGATCGGCACGAATCCCACGCGTCGTTCCCGTTTCGTAGAAGGCCTGCAGACCCTTGTGGCGGAAGCTGATGATCATCGCGAGAGTGTGATGTCATACATCACACTCTGGCCATCATACCATTCCGGTGTGTGGCGTCGACCCTGCTTCGAGTCGTGCAGGAAATGTCCGTGAATGAAAAACCCCCGGCGTCACCGCCGGGGGTCTCTCAGCGACACCGAACCGCTTGCGTGGAGCGATCGGTGCCATCCGGGCAAGGGCTTGCGCCCTCGCCCGCCGTGCTCAGCGCACCGCCTCGAACAGGCCGGTGGCGCCCATGCCGCCGCCCACGCACATGGTGACGATGCCGTAGCGCAGGTTGCGGCGCTGCAGTTCGCGCACCAGGTGGCCGACCTGGCGCGAGCCGGTCATGCCGAACGGGTGGCCGATGGAGATGGAGCCGCCGTTGACGTTGTACTTCTCGTTGTCGATGCCCAGGTGATCGCGCGCGTACAGGCACTGCGAGGCGAAGGCTTCGTTGAGTTCCCAGAGGTCGATGTCGGCGATCTGCAGGCCCTTGGCCTTGAGCAGCTTGGGCACCGAGAACACCGGGCCGATGCCCATTTCGTCCGGCTCGCAGCCGGCGACGGTGAAGCCGCGGAAGAAGGCCTTGGGCTTGAGGCCCAGTTCCAGGGCTCTCTCCAGGCTCATGATCAGGGTCATCGAGGCGCCATCGGAGAGCTGCGAGGCGTTGCCGGCGGTGACCGAGCCGTCCTCGGCGAACACCGGCTTGAGGGAGTTCAGGCCTTCGAGGGTGGTTTCCGGGCGGTTGCAGTCGTCGCGGTCGACCACGCCGTCGAGCACTTTCTTCTCGCCGGTGGCCTTGTCTTCCACCAGGTACTTCACGCTCATCGGCACGATTTCATCGTCGAACAGGCCTTCGGCCTGGGCGCGGGCGGTGCGCTGCTGGCTCTGCAGGGAGTAAAGGTCCTGCTGCTCGCGAGTGACGTTGTAGCGGCGGGCGACGATCTCGGCGGTCTGGCCCATGGGGTAGTAGATGCCGGGGAATTCGTCCTTCAGGCGCGGGTTCACGAAGTTGTCGAGGTTCTGCTTGCCCATGGTCAGGGTGATGGACTCGACGCCGCCGGCCACGAGGATGTCGCTGCAGCCCGAAGCCACCTGGTTGGCGGCAATGGCGATGGCCTGCAGGCCCGAGGAGCAGTAGCGGTTCAGGGTCATGCCGGCGACATGGGTACCCAGGCGCGACAGTACGGCGGCGTTGCGGCCGATGTTGTGGCCCTGGGCGCCTTCGTTGGAGCCGGCGCCGACCACGCAGTCGTCCACCAGCAGCGGATCGAGGTTGTTGCGCGCCAGCAGCGCGTCGATGCAATGGGCGACCATGTCGTCCGGACGGGTCATGTTGAATTTGCCACGGAAGGACTTGGCCAGGCCGGTACGGACGCTGTCGACGATCACCACTTCGCGCATGGGAAACCTCGTTGCTTGTTGTTCGTTGGGGAGGATGGTGTGGGCCCGAGCATAGGCGCCAGTGAGGACACAGGGCGACGATCATTCACCAGCCGTATAGCCGTGCCCCCACCCTCCCCATTTCCCATTGCGCCGGGCAGGAACGAAACCGCCGCCCGAAGGCGGCGGTTTCCAGGGGTTTCACACGGGGTCAGACGGTGTCGGTCTTGATCGCGTGATCGCCCAGCAGGCCGTTGAGCACGGTCTGGGTATCCCCCGCCGAGAGCACGCCGTTGCCGGCATGGCCCGCGTACTTGGCGGCGAGGTCGACGTTGGCCAGGTCGACGGTCTGGGTGACGGTGCCATTGCTGATCGGGCTGACGCCAATGGTGGTGGTGCCGGCGTTGACCGAGAAGGTCAGGTAATGCGCCAGCGACGAAGCCGTGGCGGCCTCCCCTTGCAGCAGGTCGGCGAAGTTCAGCACGTCGTGCTCGGCGATGTTGAAGTCCTTGATCACATCGTGGCCGGTATCGCCGGACTTCCAGATGAACTCATCCGCGCCGGTGCCGCCGTACATGATGTCGTCGCCGGGCCCGCCGATCAGCTTGTCGTTGCCGCCCTGGCCGAACATCAGGTCATTGCCGGCGCCGCCTTCGAGGGTGTCGTCGCCACCGCGCATGTCACCGGCGACGTTGAGCTGATCCGCGTGCTGGATGATGTAGTTGCTGATCGTGGCCGCCGTCGGCGCGGTGCCGTTGGTGGCGGTCAGGTAGTCCACCAGTCCCTGGAAGCCCTGGCCGTTGTGCGTGCCGGCGGCATGCCCGGCCCAGGCCAGTTGGTCGGTGTTGATGACATCGCCGAACATGATGTCATTGCCCGCGCCGCCGACCAGGTGGTCGTTGCCCACGCTCACCGGTGTGCTGGTGCTGAAGCCTTCCTGCAGCGCCGCCTGCAACTGCTCGGCGGTGTTGATGATCTGCGGCTGGCCGACCGTATTGGAGAGGTTGGTACCGTCGACATTGGTCACCACGGTGCCGGTAGTGTTGGTGTTGTCGAAGTAGCGCAGGTAGTCGCTGTTGATGCCGTTGCCGATACCGATGGCATTGACCGCTACCGAGTTGTCACCGACGAGGGTGCCGGCATGATGCAGCATGTCGTTGCCCGAGGTGATCGCGACGTTCATGTCGTTGTAGCTGGTGCTGTTCCCACTGCCGGAGTTGCCGTTGTAGACGGTCGGGTTGCCGTCGGTGAGGAAGAACGCCAGGTTGACGTAGCCGTGGGCCGCATCGGCGTGGTTGGTGCCGACCTGGGTGTTGAACCATGCCGAAGCCTTCTGCATGGCATCGTCATAGTTGGTCGCACCGTTGGCGCTGAGCGCGTTGATCGCGGAGATCAGCAAGGCCACGTTGGCTGCCGTCAGGCCGTTGTAGCTGACGCGGGTGGCGCTGTCGCCGAACGACACCAGGCTGACGTTGATGACCCCGTCGTGGCCCTTGATGGCGTTGACCAGGTTCACCAGCGCGTTCTTCGCCAGGTCCATGCGCGACAGGCTGCCGGTACCGGAGGGGTCCTTCATGCTGCCGGAGGTATCGACGATCAGCGAGATGTTGTAGTTCTTGCCCGGCTGGGTATAGACCGACACGCCACCCGGATCGCCCACCAGCACGTCGTTGCCGGCACCGCCACTGATGGTCCCGGACTTGTCCACATCCTGCGGGTTGGGCAGGGTGTGCTGGGTGCTGGCCCCGTCGAGGTCGCTGCTGTTGCTGCCCACCACCAGGATCGACTGCGGGGAGCTCAGGTCCAGGCACAGGTTCAGCCCGGCGCTGTCGCCGTCGCCATCGGTAAGGCCGACGTGGAAGTTGAGGTCCAGGTTCTCCGGCAGGACCGACTGCCCGGCAGACACGGTGACCAGACGATAGTCGCCGCTGCTGCTGCTCAGCACCACCGAGTTGAAGCCGCCTTCGGACAGCTGGAAGGCCGAACCACTGGTGAAGTGGCCATCGGTCAGCAGGTTGAAGGAGACCGAACTGTTCTCACCATTGCCGGCCGGCGGCGAATAGGTGCCGGTCGCCAGCACCACGCCACCTTCACCGAGCACCTTCCAGCTGAGCACATCGCTGGTGGAGAGTTTCTGCACGTCGAAGCTGACGTCGTAGATCTTCTCGCTGAAGGCGATGTTGAGGTTCTCGCCGGGGGTGATGAGGTTGTTGCCGCCCACACCCATGCCATTGCTGGAGGGGTTCACATCGCCGTTGGGGCTGGTGAAGACCACCGTCAGGCCGTCAGACGTCAAGGAGGCCGACGGACGCGGACCGCCGGCGGCGAGCTGGGCAAGATCGTATTCCACCGTCGAGATCGGCCGCGAATTGAGCACTTCGAAGCTGTAGGTGCCGTCGGCATTGACCTTGAGAACGAAGAACGCCTCGTTGGAGCCGTCATAGGCCGTCAGTTGCGAGCCGCCACCCGGCAGTTGGGTGACCACGTAGGTCAGGCCATCCGGCGCGGTATTGCCGCTGAGGTCGAAGGCACCCCGGCCGTCGCCGCCGAAGCTCACGTCAAGCGTGCCGTTGAGCACGAAGCCGGGGGTTTCGGATACGTCCTGGCACGGTGGCTCGCTGTGTACCACCGGCAGGTCGTCCTGCACGTTGATCACCAGTGAGCCACTGCCCAGGCTGACCGGATCGCCGTCGCCATCGGTAGCCTTGATCAGGCCGCCGAGGTTGAGCGCCAGTTGCTCCGTATCACTGCCATTGTGCAGCGGATGATCCAGCGGCCCGACGAGCTTGAACTCGTAGTTGCCCGCCGTATCCACCGACAGGGTGAAGATGGTCTTGGCGCCGGCCATGGCGGTCAGCAGGTTGCCGACCACGCTGTAGACCAGAGCCACGCCGCCGGAGGTCAGGTGCTGCGAGGTCAGCGAGGAGTAGTCGCCGGTCAGCGAGAAGGCACCGGGACCGTCCGCACCGAAGTTCACCAGGCTGGTGAGCGAGCCCTTGGCGGTCGTGGTGTCGCTGGCGCCATCGGGGTTGCCGCCGGGCAGCGCATCCTCCATGACCTGGCCGGTCACGTTGCCACCGGCGATGAGCGCGGGGCCGTCGTCCTTGAACACCAGCTTGCCGCCCAGGTCGACGCTGGCGGATTGCTGGTCGCCATCGCCGTCGGTGATGGTCGCCACCAGGGCGATCTTGCTGCCCAGCAGGCTCACCGGGTCGTTGGGGGTGGTGGTGTCAGCGTGCTTGAACGCCAGTTTCTGATCGAGCGTCAGGTCACCGGTGGTGCTGTTCAGGGTCAGGCTGAAGGCGACCGCGCCGCCGGTGTTGCCCACGCGGCCCTCGACCACTGTATCGCTGACCTTGACCAGTACGATGCTCTGCCCGCTGGTGGTCTGCAGACCACTCGCGGTGCCGTCGGTCGCCGACAGGCTGTAGCTGACGGTGCCGCCGTCAGCACCACCGTTGGAGGTGAAGGCGCCGCTGAAGTTGGCGGTGGCATCGGTGGTCAGGACGGTTTCATCCACCGTGAGGACCGGCGCCTGGCCGGCGTTGGCGGTGATGCTCGGGCCGTCGTCCTTGAAGGTCAGCCGGCCGCCCAGGTCGAGGCTGGCGGAGAGCGAGTCGCCGTCGGCATCGGTGATGGTGGCAACCAGGTTGATCTTGTTGTTCAGCAGGCTGACCGAGTCATCGGGGTTGCTGGCGTTCGAGTGCTGCAGCGCCATCTGCTGGTCGAGGGTGACCACGCCACCGGCAAGGGTGACCTTGAAGGCGACAGCCCCCTGGTCTCCGCCAATGCGGCCGACGACATTGCCGCCTTCGTTGAACAGCTGGATGGTCTGGCCGTCGGTGGTCTTCAGGCCGCTGTCCATGCCGTTGGTAACGGCGCTGAGCTGGTAGGTCAGGGTACCGGCGCCGTCGGCGCCGAAGCTGCTGGTGAACTGCCCGGAGAAGTCCGCGCTGGCGTTGGCGGCCAGGTTGGTTTCGTCCACCGTCAGGACCGGCGCACCCTGGCTGTTGGCGCTGATGCTCGGACCGTCGTCCTTGAAGGTGAGGCGGTCGCCCAGGTCGAGTTGCGCGCGGCTGGAATCGCCGTCGCCATCGGTGATGGTGGCGACCAGGTTGATGTTGCCGCCGGCGATGCTCACCGAGTCATTGGGGTTGCTGGCATCCGAATGCTTGAGCGCCATTTGCTGGTCGAGGGTGACGACGCCATCGGCGACCGTGACCTTGAAGGCAATGGCACCGGCTGGGCCGCCCACGCGGCCGACCACGCTGCTGCCTTCGTTGAACAGCAGGATGGTCTGGCCCTGGCTGGTCTGCAGGCCGCTGTCGCCGCCATTGGCAACGGCTTCGACCTTGTAGCTCAGCGAGCCCTGACCGTCCGCACCGTAATTTCCGTTGAACTGGCCGGAGAAGTCCGCACTGGCATTGCTGGCCAGGTTGGTCTCGTCCACCACCAGGTTCGGGGCGCCCTGGGTATTCGCGGTGATGGTCGGGGCATCGTCGTAGAACACCATCTTGGTGCCGAGGTCGACTTGGGCCGAAGCCTTGTCGCCGTCGCCATCGGTGATGGTGGCGGTGAGGGTGATCTTGCCGTCGGGCAGGCGCAGTGCCTCATCCGGGTTGGTGGTATCCGGGTGCTTGAGTGCCAGGCGCTGGTCGAGCATGAGCGCGCCCTGGTCCTCGCTGACCACGAAGGCGATGTCGCCGGTAGCGGCGACCTTGCCAACCACGGTGCCATTCACGTTGTAGAGCAGGATGGCCTGGCCCTGGGTGGTCTGCACGCCACTGTCGGTGCCATCGACTGTGGTCACCTTGTAGGTGATGGTGCCCGCGCCGTCAGCGCCGAAGCTCGGCGTGAACAACTGGGACACCAGGCTGACTTCGACGCGGGCGTTGTTCGACAGGTCGGACTCGTCCACCTCCAGGCTGATGTCGGCGTCCAGGCACGGCACGATGCTCGGGCCGTCGTCGAGGAAGGTCAGCTTGCTGCCCAGGTCGATGTGGGCGCTGGCGCTGTCGCCATCCTTGTCGGTGATGGTCGCAGTCAGGGTGACCTGGCCGGTCAGGCTCAGCGAATCATCGGGGTTGCCGGTGTCCGGGTGCGCCAGGGCACGCAGTTGCTCCAGGGTGACCTTGCCGTCGCCATCGACGTAGATGCGGAAAGCGACGGTATCGGTGCCCTGCAGGCGACCTTCGATGCCGTTGTCGGTGTTGTAGAGGTAGACCTTCTCACCGCTCTGGGTATCTTTCAGCCCGCTGTCGGTGTTGTCGGCTCCGGCCAGCTTGTAGGTGATGGTACCGGCGCCGTCCGCACCGAAGTGGGTGGTGAAGAGGTCGGCCACCGAAGCGCTGCTGGTGTCCGGCACGCCGAGGTGGGTTTCGTCCACGGTCAGCTTGATGTCGGCGGTGGTGCTCGGCGCGATGCTAGGGCCATCGTCGAGGAAGGTCAGCTTGCCGCTCAGGTCGATGTGGGCCTGGGCGCTGTCACCGTCCTTGTCGGTGATGGTGGCAGTGAGGGTCACGCTGTCGGGCGCGAGGCTGACGCCTTCATTGGACTTCGTGGTGTCCGGATGCACGACGGCGCGCACCTGGTCGAGGGTGATCTTGCCGTCCTGGCCCAGGGTCACGCGGAAGGCGACGGTGCCGTCTTCCCCCCCGACGCGGCCTTCCACACCGCTGGCGGTGTTGAACAGGAAGATCTTGCTGCCAGTGGCCGTGTCCTTCAGGCCGCTGTCGGTGTTGTCATTGGTCTCGACCTTGTAGGTGATCGTGCCCGCGCCGTCGTTGCCGAAGTGCGCGGTGAACAGGTCGGACACCGTGGCCGAGCTGGTGGCATCGACGTTCAGGTGGGTCTCATCCACCGTCAGCTTGATGTCCACGTCCTCGCATGGCGCGATGCTCGGGCCATCGTCGAGGAAGGTCAGCTTGCTACCCAGGTCGATTTTCGCCGAGGTGCTGTCGCCGTCCTTGTCGGTGATGGTGGCGGTCAGGGTCAGGGTGTTCGCATCGAGGCTTACCCCTTCGTTGTTGTCACCCGGAGTCGGATGCACGACGGCGCGCACCTGGTCGAGGGTGATCTTGCCGTCCTGGCCCAGGGTCACGCGGAAGGCGACCGCGCCGTTCTCGCCACCGACCCGGCCTTCCACACCGCTGGCGGTGTTGAACAGGAAGATCTGGTCACCGCTGGCCGTGTCCTTCAGGCCGCTGTCGGTGTTGTCCTCGGTCTCGATTTTATAGGTGATCTGCCCCGGACCATCGGCACCGAAGTGCGCGGTGAACAGGTCGGAAACACTGGCTGTGCTGGTGGCATCCAGGTTCAGGGTGGATTCATCCACGGTCAGCTGGAGGTCATGAGCGGTGTTCGGCGTGATGCTCGGACCATCGTCGAGGAAGGTCAGCTTACCGCCCAGGTCGATCGAGGTGGTCGCGCTGTCGCCGTCCTTGTCGGTGATGATCGCGCTGAGGGCGATCTTGCCGGCCAGGTTCAGCGAATCATTGGGATCACTGGTGTCGGAATGCACCAGCGCGCGCAGTTGCTCCAAGGTGACCTTGCCGTCCGGTCCGAGGGTCACGCGGAAGGCAGTTTCGCCGCTGGTTTCCAGGCGCCCTTCCACTCCATTGGCGGTGTTGAAGAGGATTACCCGCTGGCCACTGGCGGTATCGGTCAGGCCGCTGTCAGTGTTGTTGGCGGCTTCGATCTTGTAGGTGATCGACCCTTCGCCATCGGCGCCGAACTGGCCGTTGAACAGCTCGGCCACCGAGCCAGTGCTGGTCGCCGGTTGGCCCAGGGTGGTTTCGTCCACGCTCAGGTGCAGGTCGCCGCCTTCGATGGGCGCGATGCGCGGGCCGTCGTCGAGGAAGGTCAGCTTGCTGCCCAAGTCGAGGCCGGCGCTCTGATGGTCGCCATCGGCGTCGGTCACGGTGGCGGTCAGGCTGATCTTGCCGGCGCCGATGCTGAGCGGATCATTGGAGTCGGTGTTGTCCGGGTGCACCAGAGCACGGACCTGATCCAGGGTGATCTTGCCGTCCTGCCCGAGGGTGACGCGGAAGGCGACTTCACCGTTCACGCCGCCCACGCGGCCTTCCACACCGCTGGCGGTGTTGAACAGGAAGATCTGGTTGCCGGTGGCGGTGTCTTTCAGGCCGCTGTCGGTGTTGTCCTGGGTTTCGACCTTGTAGGTGATCGAGCCGGCACCGTCAGCGCCGAACTGGGCGTTGAACAGATCGGCGACCGCCACGCTGCTGGTGGCGTCGGTCCCCAGGGCGGATTCGTCCACCGTCAGGTGCAGACCTTCGGTGCTGCCCACGGAAATACTCGGGCCGTCGTCGAGGAAGGTCAGCTTGCTGCCCAGATCGAGCCCGGCACTCTGATGGTCGCCATCGGCGTCGGTCACGGTGGCGGTCAGGCTGATCTTGCCTGCACCGATGCTGAGCGGATCATTGGAGTCGGTGTTGTCCGGGTGCACCAGCGCGCGGACCTGATCCAGGGTGATCTTGCCGTCCTGCCCGAGGGTCACGCGGAACGCAACTTCACCGTTCACGCCACCCACGCGGCCTTCGACGCCGCTGGCGGTATTGAACAGGAAGATCTGGCTGCCGGTGGCGGTGTCTTTCAGGCCGCTGTCGGTGTTGTCCTGGGTCTCGACCTTGTAGGTGATCGAGCCGGCGCCGTCAGCGCCGAACTGGGCGTTGAACAGATCGCCCGCCGCCACGCTGCTGGTGGCGTCGGTCCCCAGGGCGGACTCGTCCACCGTCAGGTGCAGGCCTTCGGTATCGCCCACGGCGATGGTCGGCCCGTCGTCGGTGAAGCTGACGCGACCGCCGAGGTCCAGCGAGCTGCTGGAGGAAACGCTATCGCCATCACGGTCGGTCACCGTCAGGTTGCCCTGCAGTTGCACCAGTCCGGAATCGAGCACGGCGTTCTGGCTGGCGTAGTTGCCATCGCTGCCCGGCAGGGCATGGTCCACGGCGCTGAACTGGGTCAGGGTGACCACACCGCTATTGCCGTTCACCGACAGGCTGAAGATGGTGTTCTCGCCGGAGATGCCAGCGGCGCTGGCGGAGGTGGAAGCGACGATGGCGCCGCCCACGCTGTACAGGTAGATGGTCGCGCCGCCGCTGGTCAGGCCCGAGTCGGTGCCGTTGCCGCCTACCAGGTTCAGGTTGTAGCTGAGCTGGGTGGTGCCGGCGCCATCGCCGCCGTAGTTGGCGGTCACCTGGAAGGCCGAGCTGTAGTCGGCGGTGGAGGTGTCGAAGGCAGCGCCAGCGGTGTTGGCGTCATGGGTCTGCAGCAGCACGTCCACGCCAATGTCGGCGGACAGGCTGGCCTGCGGCGCATCGTCGACGATACCCACGGTCAGCGTGCCGTTGGCCGGGGTGCCGTTGCCGTCGGTGATGGTGTAGGGGATATCGAAGTTCAGGGTGTCTTCGGAACCCTTGACCGGGTGATCCACCGGCTGCAGCAGGGTGACCTCGAAGGCACCGGTGTTGATATCGGTGAGGGTCACGGTGAAGACCGGCGTGCCATTGGCGCTGCCGGTGAGCACATGACCATCGGGGCTGACGCTATAGGTAATGGCGACGCCACCGGAGGTCAGGCTGGGCAGCCCTGCGGTGCCCCAGGAGAAGCTGCCAACGCCATCTGGCCCAAAGCTGTAGCCCAGAGTGCCGGAGTGGGTCGCCCCCTCCCCCACACCATCGGGAATACCGCCGGGCAGGCCGGCCTCGAACACGTTGGAGCCACCAGGGCCGCTGGGGCCGGCGCTCGGCACGCCATCCGGCGGCACGACGGGCGGTTCGGCCTCGGGACGCACGTCCGGGGTGCCGTCGAACTCACGCAGGGGCAGGGGCCCGGACCCGATGGGCCCGGTGGGGAAGCCGATGGTCGGGTCGATATGCCCGCCCACTTCGGTCAGCAGCACAAAGGAGTGCCCGCCACCGGGTTTGCCGTTGGCGGCGCCCGCGGCGCTCGGGCCGGCGGCGGTGGCTTCGGCAGCCTGGGTCGGGTCCATGCCCGCGGCGATGGCGGCCTGCAAGGCCTTGACGTCGGTGACGTCCTGCTGGGTCGGCGTCGCCGGCTGCTGCTGGGCAACCGACTGGTCACCCTGGTCTGCCTGGTGCGCGGCCGACAGCATCTGTGAGGTCAGCGGCAGGGCGCTGTCACGCCCCAGCGTGATTTCGCCGCCTCCCGCGATCTTCAGCGCGACTGCGCCGTTGGCGCCGGTGACCAGCTGCTCACCGACAAAAACCTTGTCTCCCTGTTCCAAAGGACGACGCGATCCATCGGCGGCTACCGCAAACACTTCGCCGATTACCTTGCTGACGACACCCATCAAAGTAGCCATGAGTCCTTCCTCCGCTGCACATCCCGTGGCCGGTTCCACCGACGCACGATTGACCGAAACAGGCCATGGCACGCTTGTATCCGGATGCTGCGAAGAAAGTTGCGAAGGGTGCGAAAAGGACTGCTAGCGCTTTTGCATCAAAAAGCCAGCGACAATTTTTTGTCATGCTGGCCACGCGATTCTTGTCCTTCTGCGGTGGTCCCCGCCCTAACTGCTACAAACCGTACCTGGCTTCTTCTGCAAGCGCCTGCTCCGGCCCATACCCAGGAAACACGAGGGCTTGCACGCAGAAACAATGTGCTGCTTTTCACACGGCTCATAAGATTTTTTCCGAATAACCCTTGTGAAAAATTCTTCTGAGGTTTTCGAAAAGTTGTTCTTAGCTCTGATGTTACAGGCGTGAAACGCTTGATAAGAGAAAAAAGCCAATAAATTGGCGACCAAAGAGCATCGAAGTACAAGAACACCAGGAGCAAAGCCATGCGCAGTCGTAACGCGGCACTATGGAGCGGTGTATTTTTGGCGGTGTCGGGGACTCATGGGCAAGCCATGACGCTGACCGAAGCTATACAAAGCACGCTGCAATACCACCCGGAAATCAGCCAGAGCGTAAACAGCCGTCTCACCGCGGATGAAGAGCTCAAATTCGCCAGGGGCGGCTACCTGCCAACCGTCGATCTTGTCGCGGGCTATGGCCGCGAGAACACCGACAGCCCCAGCACCCGCGCAGCGGGTAACCACAACGACGAGACCCTGACCCGCGGCGATGCGGAAATCCGTCTGCGGCAGATGTTGTTCGACGGCTTCGGCACCCCCAACGAGGTCAAGCGCAACGAGTCCAACGTCAACGCCAAGGCCTTCCGTATCCTCGGCACCTCGGAAACCGCCGCCCTGCGCACCGTCGAGGTCTACCTCGATGTGCTCAAGCGCCGCGAGATGGTGACGCTGGCCAAGAACAACCTGCAGGCCCACGAACGCATCGGCGACCAGATCCGCCTGCGCAGCGAGCGTGGTGTCGGCAGTACCGCCGACAACGACCAGGCCATCGCCCGTCTGGCCCTGGCGCAGAACAACCTCTACACCGAAGAGGTGAACCTGGCCGATGCCGAGGCCAGCTTCTATAGCGCCACCGGCCGCATGCCGGACCAGCTCGAAGCGCCCTCCACCGTGAAGGCGGAAGTCCCGGCGGACTTGCTCGCCGCGCGCCAGGGCATGCTCAATGAAAACCCGCTGCTGAAATCGGCCCAGGCCGACGTCAACGCCGCCGAGGCCCAGTACGAGGCCGCCAAGGCGCCCTTCTACCCGCGCTTCGACGCCGAGCTGGCCAAGGCCGCCAACAACAATGTCGACGGCGACGAAGGCCACTACAACAGCTGGGAAGCCCAGGTGGTGATGCGCTACAACCTGTTCAACGGGATGCGCGACAAGGCCCACCTGAACGCCACCTCGCACCAGATCAACGAGGCCCAGGACATCCGCAACAACGCGCTGCGGCTGCTCAACGAAAACCTCTCGCTGGCCTGGGACGCGATGGAGAACTCCAAGAAGCAGACCCAGCCCGCCCGCGAATATGCCGACTACACCCGCAAGGTGCGCGAGGCATACCAGCAGCAGTTCACCCTTGGCCAGCGCACCCTGCTCGACCTGCTGGACAGCGAGAACGAACTGTTCACCGCCAACCGCCGCTACACCGAGGTCCGCTACACCGAGGAATACTCGATGTACCGCGTGCTCGGCAGCATGGGCGCCCTGCTGCGCTCGCAGCATGTCGTCGCGCCGCACGAGGCCGTGGCCCTGTCGGATGTGAAGAATGAGGCACGCCTGCCTGATCTGAAATAAGAAAATCGCACGCGCTCGTCACTCTGCCCCGCGCTGCCCGGCGTCGGGGCGACGGCCGTGAAGCGATACGAAGGGGCACGGAAAACCCGACGACCGGCCACAGCCGGCGAACACCTGCAAGTGTTCGCCGGGTGCCGCTGGCGCGGGTCGTCCCGGCCCGGGAGGAAGTAGCGTGACCATGATCATCCAGGAGCGCGGCACACCCGCACCGGGCGATCCGCGCCTGAGCCATGACGATCCCCTGCTCGACGGACTGCTGATCCTCTGCCGCCTGCATGGCTGCGCGGTGAGCCGCAACAGCCTGTCCGCCGGCCTGCCGCTGCGCGACCAGCGACTCTCCGCCGCCCTGCTGCCGCGGGCCGCCGCCCGTGCCGGCCTGCAGGGCCGCTTGCTGCGACGCGAGTTGCGCAGCATCTCCAACCTGAACCTGCCGGTCCTGCTGCTGCTCAACGACGGCCGCAGCGCCGTGCTGCGCCAGTGGCGCGAAGACGGCCAGGCGCTGATCCTGCCCTGCGAGACCGAAGGCGGCGAACAGGCCGTCGGCGCCGACGAGCTGGCCGCCCAGTACAGCGGCCAGGCCCTCTTCGCGCGCCCGCGTCACGAACTGGAAGCGGCGCGCAAACCGCTGGTACCGCGCGTCGAAGCCTGGTTCCGCGACACCCTGCGGCTGTCGCGCTGGCTCTATACGGACGCCCTGGTCGCCAGCCTGCTGATCAACCTGCTGGGCATGCTGGTGCCGTTGTTCGTCATGCAGACCTACGACCGCGTGGTGCCCAACCAGGCGCTGTCGACCCTCTGGGTGCTCGCCGCCGGCCTGCTGATCGGCACGCTGTTCGAACTGCTGCTGCGGGTGCTGCGCTCCAACCTGCTGGACATGGCCGGCAAGAAGACCGACGTGGTTCTCTCCGCCACCCTGTTCGAACGCATCACCGGCATGTCGCTCAAGGCCAAGCCCGAGACCGTCGGCGGCTTCGCGCAGAGCATCCATGACTTCCAGGGCCTGCGCGAATTCCTCACCGCGCTGACCCTGACCAGCCTGATCGACCTGCCCTTCTCGCTCCTGATGATCCTGGTCATCGGCCTGCTGGGCGGCTGGCTGGTGGCCGTGCCGCTGCTGGCCTTCCCCATCACCATCGTGTTCGCCCTGATCATCCAGAGCCGCCTGCGCGACACCGTGCAGAAGAGCCTGACCCTGGGTGCCGAACGCCAGGCCCTGCTGATCGAGACCCTCGGCGGCCTGGAAACCCTCAAGGCCTGCGGCGCAGAAAGCGAGCGCCAGTACCGCTGGGAATCCACCCACGGCGCCCTGGCGCGGCTGGACAACCACGCGCGCTTCCTCAGCGCGCTGGCCACTAACGGCACCCTGTTCCTCCAGCAGTTCGCCGGCCTGGCGATGATCTGCGCCGGGGTCTACAGCATCCTCGACGGCAACCTCAGCGTCGGCGCACTGGTCGCCAGCTACATGCTCAACAGCCGCGTGCTCGCCCCGCTGGGGCAGATCGCCGGGCTGATCACCCGCTACCAGCAGGCACGCCTGACCATGAAGAGCACCGACGCGCTGATGGAACTGCCGCAGGAGCGCCAGGCCCGCCAGCGCCCGCTGGAGCGCACCCAGCTGCACGGCGCGCTGGAAGTCCGCCAGCTGAGCTTCAGCTATCCGGAGCAGACTACCCCGGCGCTGAACCACGTCAGCCTGCGCATGGCCCCCGGCGAGAAGATCGGCATCATCGGCAAGAGCGGTTCGGGCAAGAGCACCTTCGGCCGTCTGCTGATGGGCTTCTACCACCCGGACGAAGGGCAGATCCTGCTCGACGGCCTGGACCTGCGCCAGCTGGATGTCTCCGACCTGCGCCAGCAGATCGGCTACGTGGCCCATGACCTGCCGCTGCTGGCCGGCAGCCTGCGCGACAACCTGACCCTCGGCGCGCGCTACGTCAGCGATGCGCGGATGCTCGAAGTGGCCGAACTGACCGGCGTCAGCGAACTGGCCCGGCAACACCCGGCCGGCTTCGACCGACCGGTGGGCGAACGCGGTCAGCTGCTCTCCGGCGGCCAGCGCCAGGCCGTGCTGATGGCCCGCGCGATGCTGCTCGACCCGCCGATTCTGCTGCTCGACGAACCCACCAGCGCCATGGACAACAGCAGCGAGGAAATCCTGCGCAAACGCCTGCACGAGGCCTGCCGCGACAAGACGCTGCTGCTGGTCACCCACCGCACATCGATGCTCAGCCTGGTCGACCGCCTGCTGGTGCTCGACAGCGGCCGAATCGTCGCAGACGGCCCGAAAGACGCGGTCATCGAAGCATTGCGCAAGGGCCATGTCGGCCCGGCAGCGGGGTAATGGCCATGCACTTTTCGCAATCGATCCGCGGCTACCTGGGCGGCAACGGCGCCCGCGACACCGAATTCATGCCCGAGGTCCAGGGCACCCTGCTGGAAGACTCGCCCAACGCCACCCGCATCACCCTCTGGGCGGCGCTCGGGCTGCTGGTAGCGGCCATCACCTGGGCCTACTTCGCCGATATCGAGGAAGTGACCAAGGGCGAAGGCAAGGCCATTCCCTCCTCCAAGGTGCAGACCATCCAGAACCTGGAGGGCGGCATCGTCTCGGAAATCTTCGTCCGCGAGGGCCAGGTGGTGAACAAGGGACAGCCGCTGCTGCGCCTGGACGACACCCGATTCTCCTCCAACAAGGGCGAGACCGAGGCCGACCGCAACTCCCTCGAAGCCCGTGTCGAACGCCTGAGCGCGGAAGCCGAAGGGCGTGAGCCGGTGTTCACCGACGACCTGAAGAAGGCCGCGCCGCAGGTGGTGGAGGACCAGCTGGCGCTCTACCAGACCCGCATGCAACGGCAGAACAGCGAGCTGAACATCCTCCAGGAACAGCTGCGGCAGAAGGGCCAGGAGCTGCAGGAGTTCCGCGCCAAGGTCCAGCAGTACCGCTCGAGCCTCGGGCTGGTACAGCAGGAGATCAACATGTCCGAGCCGCTGGTGAAGGCCGGCGCGGTCTCCCCGGTGGAACTGCTGCGCCTGCGCCGCAGCGCGGTGGAAATCAATGGTGACCTCAACGCCACCAACCTCGCCATCCCCCGAGCCGAGGCGGCGGTGAACGAGATCCAGCGCAAGGTGGAAGAGTCGAAACTGGGCTTTCGCAGCGACGCGCTGAAGGAACTCAACGACGTCCGCACCGACCTCAACAAGCTCACCGCCACCAGCCGTGCCATCGATGACAAGGTCAACCGCACCCTGGTGGTCGCGCCCCTACGCGGCATCGTCAAGCAGCTCAAGGTCAACACCATCGGCGGCGTGGTGCAGCCGGGCAACGACATGGTGGAAATCGTCCCGCTGGAGGACAACCTGCTGGTGGAAGCACGGGTGCGCCCGCAGGACATCGCCTTCCTCCACCCCGGCCAGCCGGCCACGGTGAAGTTCACCGCCTACGACTACACCATCTACGGCGGGCTCAAGGCCAAGCTGGAAGTGATCAGCGCCGACACTATCACCGACGACAAGGGCAACAGCTTCTACATGATCCAGGTGCGCACCGACAAGAACCACCTGGGCACCGATGCCAAGCCCCTGCTGATCATCCCCGGCATGGTGGCGACCGTGGATATCATCACCGGCGAGAAGAGCGTGCTGGACTACATCTTGAAGCCAGTGCTCAAGGCGCGGTGGGAGGCTTTGCGGGAGCGGTAAGTACTTCGTTCAGCTTCGGCACGCGGTTTTCCCTTCCCCCTAACCCTCTCCCTGAAGGGAGAGGGGCTCCTCAGCTCTTGAGCCCCCTGCACACTCACTCTACCTCCCCCGCCAATGCGCCCCCGGCCCCTCCTCCGCCAAGCGGTCCCCCGGATTGCGCAGCGGGCAGGCCTCCATCGACAGGCAGCCGCAGCCGATGCAGCCGTCGAGCTGATCGCGCAGCAGCAGCAACTTCTCGATCCGCTCGTTCAGGTCCTCCCGCCAGCGTGCCGACAATCGCGCCCAGTCCGCTGCCGTCGGGTTGTGCCCGGTCGGCAGCGAGCCCAGCGCCTCGGCGATCTCGCCCAGGGGAATGCCCACCCGTTGCGCGACCTTGATCACCGCCACCCGGCGCAGCGTGTCACGTGAATAGCGGCGCTGGTTGCCGGCATTGCGCGAACTGCTGATCAGGCCCCTGGCCTCGTAGAAGTGCAGCGCGGAAACCGCCACGCCGGCGCGTTTGGCCAGCTCGCCGACACTCAGCTCGCGGTGCTTGGAGCAGGAAGAAGTATTTTTCATGGGCTATTGACCTCAACTTAAGTTGAGGTTTTACCCTCGCCAGGCATTCGGTTCAAGCCAGGGAGCCCAGGAACATGACGCAACCCGCCCCGATCACCGCCCATGCCTGCGTGGACAATCCGCACTTCATCCTGCAGATCGAGATCGACGTAACGCCGCAGCAACGCCCGCACATCGCCGCGCGCCTGGGCGATTACCTGTCGCACCTGCAGGAACTGTTCTATCTACGCACGGGCTACCTCGCCAGCGAGCTGCACGCCGAAGGCGAACCGCAGCGCCTGGTCGGCCGCCTGCACTGGCGCCGCCAGGAAGACTGGGAAGCCGCCTGGGATTGCCGCCAGACCGCCAGCGACCTGTTCGCCGACAGCCTGCTCAAGCTCGGCGCGCGGAGCATTCGCTTCGGCAGCGGCGAGACGGCGTAAGCCGCGCAACCGTCTGAGGCTGTACGGCGACATAGCGAGTCTCTTTCCAGGCAGCCAGGAAGCAGGCAGTAGGATGGGTGGAGCTTGCGATACCCATCAGATTTGCTTGACAGCCTTGTGATGGGTATCGCTTCGCTCCACGCCATCCTACAAAAGCGGGTCGTTTACGCCCCGGCAGGCAGACTCATATGCAGCAAAGGGAAGGGCCGGCCTTCGCCATCAAGCGGCGAACGCCCGGTCTGGACAAAGCCGTAATGCAGATAGAACCCCACCGCCTGCGGGTTCTGCTCGTTGACGTCGACGCTCAGCGTGCCGCGCTTTTCGCGCGTGAAATCGAGCAGTGCGCGGCCGATGCCCTGGCCACGCCGTTCCGGGTCGATGAAGAGCATTTCCACATGGCTGTCGTTGAGCCCGATGAAACCCAGCGGACGGTCATCGTCGTCCACCGCCACCCAGACCTCGACGGCGGGCAGGTAGAGGTCACGGACCTGGGGCAGCAGTGCGTCGATGTCCGACGCCTGGAGAAAGTGGTGGGTCGCGCGCACGGCGCCCAGCCAGATATCGAGCAGCCGCGGATTATCCGCAGCGATGCGTTGGCGAATGAGCATGAATGCATCCTGATTCAGCAGATCACAAAGGGATAGCGCGCCACGCAAGGTGACGGCCGTTGGAGCGTCGGCAGCATGAATGCCCGCTTCGCGAATCAACGCCTGGGCGGAACACGGCAGAGGCAGCCGGAAAGAGAGGGAGGTCGATCCTACCCAGCTCTTCCCGGCCGGTAAAGCCTCAGCCGACCAACCAGCGCCAACCGTCCTCCGCACATTCCAGCCGCGCCTCCAGCTCCAGCCGGGCAAGCAATGCCTCGTCGTGGGACACCACCAGCAGCGCGCCGCGGTATTGCCGCAGCAGGTTTTCCAGCGCTTCGCGCGATGGCAGGTCGAGGTGGTTGTCCGGCTCATCCAGGAGCAGCAGCTGCGCCGGATGCTCGGCATAGAGCTCGCAGGCCAGCGCCGCCTTCAGCCGCTCACCGCCGCTGAGCAGGCCACTGGACAGCTCGACCCGTGCCGCCGGCAATCCCAGTTGCGCCAGCCGGGTGCGCAACACCGAAGGGTCCGCCACGCGATTGCGCTCCTGCAGCAGGTCCAGCACCGAGCGCTCGGGCGAGAGCGCGGCCAGATGCTGATCCAGATAGGCACTGCGCACCCGCACTTCGCACGAGCCCGCCGCAGGGTCGAGCACGCCCGCGAGCACCTTGAGCAGGGTCGACTTGCCGCTGCCGTTGCGCCCGCTGACCGCTACGCGGCGCGGGCCGCTCAACTGCAAGTCCAGTGGCGCGGCATTGCCGAACGGCAGGCGCAGTGCCTCCAGCAGCAACACGCCACGGGACTCGGGCAGCTCGCAGTCCGGTGCGTTCAGGACCACCATGGCGTCTTCGCGCAACTGCCCGAAAGCCTCGTGAACGTCCCGCGCCAGCCGCTCCCGACGCTCTTCCTGTTGTGTGGCCAGACGCGCAATGCTGGTCTGGCTGCGCTCCTTCTGCCGGTCGACGAGGATCTTCGCCTGGTTGGCTTGCTTCGCCTCCTTGCGCCCCTTCGCCTGCCGGTGTTCCTGGCGCTCGCGCTGTTCCTGCATGGCGTGGTGCTGGCGATCGCGCTCCAGCTTGCGCCGCTGCAACTCGCGCTGGGCGCTGTCCTGCTCCTGCTGGCGTACCTCGCGGTAGAAGGCATGGCCGCCGGAATAACTGCGCAGGCCCGAGGGCGACAACTCGACGATGCGCTGCATGTCGTCCAGCAGCAGAGGGTCATGGCTGATCAGGATCAGGCCGCCGCGCCAGCGTTGCAGCTGCTCACGCAGGGCCTCGCGGCCGGCGCGGTCAAGGTGATTGCTCGGCTCATCGAGGATCAACCAGTCCGCCCCGCTGAGCCACGCGCCAAGCAGCGCCACCCGCGTGCATTCGCCGCCGCTGAGACGCGAGGCGGGCGTGTCCGGCAGCAGATGGGCGAGCCCGGCAGCAGCCAGCTCGGCCTCCAGGCGCGCGCGGACATCCCAGTGGCCGTCGAGGCGTTCGAAGTCCGCGGGATCGACTCCACCGGCCTCGACTCGCGTCAGCGCATCCAGCAGGGGTTGCACACCGGCCAGCTCGGCAACGCTGCGGAACGCCTGCGGCTCGATACGCTGCGGCAGGTAATGCACCGGCCCGAACGCCTGGCAGCGGCCAGCGCTGGCAGGCAGCTCGCCGGCCATGATCCGCGCCAGCACGGACTTGCCCACGCCATTGCGCCCGACCAGCGCGGTGCGGCGCTCGTCGAAAGTTTCATTGAGGTCGCTCAGCAGCGGCTCGCCGCTGGGCAATTGGAATGAGACGCCTTGCAGCGCCAGGGTGAACGGGCTCGTCATGCGCACTACCAGATTGATGCCGGAAATCCCCCGGGAACGGGCCAGGGAAGGAAGCGGGCCGTGAAACCACGGCGGCATCAATTGCGCATCGGACGAACACCTCGCGAAGGGGAATGAGGGGCGCAGTATAACGGCGGTGCTGGCACGGGGATGCCCGTCGGGCAGAAATCGATGCGCGGACGACCTTTCCAGACTCCCTCGAGAGCGGTGACACTGCACTCCCCGCCCACGCGGCCTCAGGAACACTCCACAAGGAAGTCCCCCATGTCCCGTCTCACCTCAGTGGCCGACCTCTTCCACGAAGAACCCATCCAGTGGGGCCTGCGCGGCGACCCGTACCTGTGGCGGGAAATGGCCGAGCACCTCGCCGCCACACCCTGGCCCGCCAGCGAGACGGAGCTGACGCAGCTGCTCACGCGGCTTTTCGAGCAACTGGCCGGCACCGGCCTGCATCATCCCAGCCACGTGCACCTGCCGCGCCATGCCCACGGTGGCATGTCCAGCGGGATGGTCAGCTGCACTTTCTGGCGCGAGCGCGCCATTCCCCTGCTGGTGGAGCGCTACCGCACCTTGTCCCCGCAAGCATAGATATTCACAGGACAATCACGACGTAGGATGGTGTGGAGCGCAGCGATACCCATCGATTCCGCGCGCGGACCGCAGGGCATCCACCGGCCCGGCCAGCGGATCGCGCTATGAGCTACGCGGCCCGTGGTTGCGCAAGAAGGTTTCCTCCCCCATCGCCGCAATCTGCCCTTCGATCAGTGCATCGAACGGACGCAGCAGGTCGGCGTGGGACTGCGGCGCATCCAGCGCATCGAGCGCATGGACTACCGCCTCGATGGTCGACAGCGCACCCTCGGCCGGCGCCTTGCGCAGGCGGTAGCGCGAGGTCAGCCCTTCCGGCAGCACGACTCGCGGCAGCGCCGCGAGGTTCGGGTTGAGGTGCAGCAGCTTGCGCGCCTTGCGCCAGGTGCCGTCGGGCACCACCAGCAGGCGTGGTTTATCCACAGGCTGCGCGGCCAGCTCGGCCAGCGCCACGGCGGATTCACCGGGGAACAGCAGGCAGGCATCCCAGGCGGACAGGTCGAGGCCACTGAAATCCTCGCCGACCAGCAGTTCTGCATTGACCAGGCCAAGCGCCGCCAGGCGTGCGGTATTCAGCGCATGCCCGACCTCGCTCGGGTGCTGCAGCAGGAGCACGCGGGTGCGGTTGTCCAGATGCGGGATCAGCGCGCACAGGCAATGGTTCAGCGGACGCTCGCAGCGCGGGCAGCGGGCGCGGCTCATGACTGACTCGGCTGGGTGCGCAGCAGGTCGCGGAAGTTCTGGATCAGCGGCTCGCGGGACCGGCCACGGCGAAGGATCAGCGAGAACGGCGCCTGGTAGCCGAAGGTCGCCGGCAGCAGCGCACGCAGGCGGCCCTGCTCTACCCAGGGGTGCGCGTAGTGCTCGGGCAGGTAGCCGATGTAGCCGCCGGAGAGGATCAGGATCAGCTGCGCTTCCATACTCTCCACGGTGCCGGCGCTGTGCTTGAAGCCGTGCCGCGCCAGTTCCGCCTGGCTCCAGTAGCCACGGCCGACCATGCGCTGCTGGGTGATCAGCTCGGCGGGGATGCGCCGGCCGTCGAACAGCGGGTGGCGGTCGCTGCAGTACAGCCAGTGCTGCTCTCTATAAAGAGGCTGGTAGACCAGGCCGTTCATCCGGCTGAAGAAAGAGCCGATGGCCAGGTCAAGACGGTTATCCAGCACCGCCAGTTGCAGCTCGTACGGGCTCTGTACCTGCAGATGCAGGTGCACCGCCGGGTGCAGGCTGCTGAAGGAGCCGATCACGTCGGCCAGCGGCAGCGCCGGATCGCTCACGGTGGAGTCCAGCACGCCGAGGTTCAGGGTGCCGCGCAGCTCGCCCTTGAGGGTCGCCGCGTAGCGTTCGAAGCCTTCCAGTTCGCCGAGGATGCGCAGGGTTTCCTGGTGGAACAGCTCGCCCTTGCTGGTCAGCCCGAAGCCGCCCCGGCCGCGGTGGCAGAGCACGATGCCCAGTTGGTTCTCCAACTGGCTCATGTAGGTACTGATTGCCGAGGTCGACAGGTTCAGCTCCTGCTGGGCGGCGGCGAAGCCCTGGCTGCGCACCACGCAGGCGAAAATCCGCAGCAGTTTGACGTCGGGCAGTGCGCTCGCGCTCATGAAGACTCCGCAAAACCGCGGCCAGGCCGCTCTAGTTCAGTACTTTCTGTACCTGAAAAACGGATGATAGCAAGCCAGCTATCTATTCAGGAACCGCAGACCACAAGCCCGGCGAGCCGTCTGCTGCGGCCAGGTGGCGCAGTCTAGCGACCGCCATTAGTTTAGAAAACTCTGAAGTGATTATTTGTAGCCAGCGATTTTTTCCACTACCCAGTCTGATGAGAATCCGATCTCAGTATTCAACAAGCCTGTTTCCACGAAGACAGCGATCAGCCTGAGGCCCTCCCCATGGACAAGAAACTTCACCAGCCCCTGGGCGGTAACGAAATGCCGCGTTTCGGCGGCATCGCCACCATGATGCGCCTGCCGCATATCCAGTCCCCCGAAGAGCTCAACGAGCTGGACGCCGCCTTCGTCGGCGTGCCCCTGGACATCGGCACCTCCCTGCGCTCCGGCACTCGTTTCGGGCCGCGCGAAATCCGCGCCGAGTCGGTGATGATCCGGCCGTACAACATGGCCACTGGCGCCGCGCCGTTCGACTCGCTGAACATCGCCGACATCGGCGACGTGGCGATCAACACCTTCAACCTGATGGAAGCGGTGCGCATCATCGAGGAGTCCTACGACAAGATCCTCGACCACGGCATCCTCCCGCTGACCCTGGGCGGCGACCACACCATCACCCTGCCGATCCTGCGTGCCATCCACAAGAAGCACGGCAAGGTCGGCCTGGTCCACATCGACGCCCACGCCGATGTGAACGACCACATGTTCGGCGAGAAGATCGCCCACGGCACCACCTTCCGCCGCGCCGTGGAAGAAGGCCTGCTGGACTGCGACCGCGTGGTGCAGATCGGCCTGCGTGCGCAGGGCTACACCGCCGAAGACTTCAACTGGAGCCGCAAGCAGGGCTTCCGCGTGGTGCAGGCCGAAGAGTGCTGGCACAAGTCGCTGGAACCGCTGATGGCCGAAGTCCGCGAGAAAGTCGGCGGCGGCCCGGTTTACCTGTCCTTCGACATCGACGGCATCGACCCGGCCTGGGCGCCCGGTACCGGCACCCCGGAAATCGGCGGCCTGACCACCATTCAGGCGATCGAGATCGTCCGTGGCTGCCAGGGCCTGGACATCATCGGCTGCGACCTGGTCGAGGTCTCCCCGCCCTACGACACCACCGGCAACACCTCGTTGCTCGGCGCCAACCTGCTGTACGAAATGCTCTGCATCCTCCCGGGCGTAGAGCGCCGCTGAGCGCACGAGCACACCAATGAATAATGACGCCTGCGTAGCACAGGTGCTGGAGGCTGCCCGCGTTCTCGTGGCAGCCTTCGCGCGCACCGACACCGAAGCCTACTTCGCCGCCTTCAGCGAAGACGCCAGTTTCATCTTCCACACCTGGCCGCAGCCGCTGCTTTCGCGCGCGGCTTACCGCGAGGTGTGGGAAAGCTGGCTGCGTGACGATGGTTTCGAGGTCCTTGACTGCCTTTCGAGCAACACCTTTGTGAGCCTGCAGGGCGAAGACGTGGCCGTGTTCTGCCACGACGTCACCACGCGGCTGCGCATCCAGGGAGAGGAAAGCCTGAACCACGAACGGGAGACCATCGTCTTCCGCCGTGATCCGAAACAGGGCCGCTGGCTGGCCACACACGAGCACCTGTCACCGTCGCCGACGCCATAAAGACAGGGCTCCCCGGGAGGAAGTCATGGATAACAAGAACAACGCACACGCAATCACAACGATCGAGACATTCGGGGTCGAACAGATCCCCGATAGCGAACGCAACGCCACGCCCACCGACCTGTTCCGCATGATCTTCGGTGGCGCCAACACCTTCGCCACCGCCGTGCTCGGCAGCTTCCCGGTGCTCTTCGGGCTGTCCTTCCAGGCCGGCGTCTGGGCCATCGTCCTCGGCGTGCTGGTCGGTTCGCTCATCCTCGCGCCCATGGGCCTGTTCGGCCCGCTCAACGGCACCAACAACGCGGTCTCCTCGGGTGCCCACTTCGGCGTGCACGGGCGGATCGTCGGCTCGTTCCTGTCGCTGCTCACCGCCGTCGCCTTCTTCTCGCTCTCCGTGTGGAGCTCGGGCGATGCGCTGATCGGCGGCGCCAAGCGCCTGTTCGACCTGCCGGAAACCGACCTGACCCTGGGCCTGGCCTACGGTCTGTTCGCCGTGCTGGTGCTGATCGTCTGCATCTACGGCTTCCGCTTCATGCTGATGGTCAACAAGATCGCCGTGTGGGCCGCGAGCCTGCTGTTCCTGCTCGGCCTGTTCGCCTTCGCAGGCCCCTTCGACGCTGGCTACGCCGGCACCGTGCAGATGGGCAGCGAAGGTTTCTGGGCTGCCTTCATCGGCGCCGCCCTGCTGGCCATGAGCAACCCGGTGTCCTTCGGCGCCTTCCTCGGTGACTGGGCGCGCTACATCCCGCGCCAGACCTCGCAGAAGCGCATCATGCTGGCGGTGATCTGCGCCCAGCTGGCGACCCTGATCCCGTTCCTGTTCGGCCTGGCCACCGCCACCATCGTTGCGGTCAACGCCCCGGACTACATCGCCCAGAACAACTACGTCGGCGGCCTGCTGGCCGTATCGCCGAGCTGGTTCTTCCTGCCGGTGTGCCTGATCGCGGTGATCGGCGGCATGTCCACCGGCACCACCTCGCTGTATGGCACCGGCCTGGACATGTCCAGCGTGTTCCCGCGCCTGCTTAACCGTGTGCAGGCCACCCTGCTGATCGGCCTGCTGTCCATCGCCTTCATCTTCATCGGTCGCTTCGCCGCGAACCTGGTGCAGAGCGTGTCCACCTTCGCCGTGCTGATCATCACCTGCACCAGCCCCTGGATGGTGATCATGATCCTCGGCCTGGTGATCCGCCGTGGCTTCTACCACGCCGATGACCTGCAGGTGTTCACCCGTGGCCAGGAAGGCGGCGCCTACTGGTTCCACAACGGCTGGAACTGGCGCGGCATGGGTGCGTGGATCCCGAGCGCGGCAATGGGCCTGTGCTTCGTCAACCTGCCGGGCCAGTTCGTCGGCCCACTGGGCAACCTGGCCGGCGGTATCGACATCAGCCTGCCGGTGACCCTCGGCATGGCCGCCCTGCTCTACCTTGCCCTGCTGCGCACCTTCCCCGAACCCGCTGGCGTCTATGGCCCCAAGGGCCCGCGCTGGGTCGGCAGCCATGACCGCCCGGTCCGCAGCATCAGCGAGACGTCTGCCTGATCCAGGCTTCGTGGCCTGACGCGAAACGCTCTACCTGAAAGCCCCCATCGGACCGGTTGCCGCCGGTCCGATGCCCTACCGCACGCCACAAGCGCGCGGCAACAATGACAATGCAAGTGTGAGGAGCCGACCATGGCATTAGATCTGATCGTCGTACTGATATATGCCGCTGGCATGTTGTGGCTGGGCTGGTACGGCATGCGCCGCGCCAAGACCCACGAAGACTACCTCGTGGCCGGCCGCAACCTCGGCCCGTCGTTCTACATGGGCACCATGGCCGCCACCGTGCTGGGCGGCGCCTCCACCGTGGGCACCGTGCGCCTGGGCTACGTCCATGGCATCTCCGGCTTCTGGCTGTGCGCCGCCCTGGGCGCGGGCATCATCGCGCTGAACCTGTTCCTCGCCAAACCGCTGCTCAAGCTGCGCATCTTCACCGTTACCCAGGTCCTGGAGCGCCGCTACAACCCCATGGCACGCCAGGCTTCGGCGGTGATCATGTTCGCCTACGCGCTGATGATCGGCGTGGTCTCCACCCTGGCCATCGGCACCGTGATGCAGGTCCTGTTCGGCCTGCCGTTCTGGGTGTCCGTACTGCTGGGCGGCGGCGTCGTGGTGATCTACTCCACCATCGGCGGCATGTGGTCCCTGACCCTGACCGACATCGTGCAGTTCATCATCAAGACCGTCGGCCTGATGTTCATCCTGCTGCCGATCTGCCTGTACCGCGTCGGCGGTTGGGACGAGCTGGTCGCCAAGCTGCCGGCCAGCGCCTTCAGCTTCCACACCATCGGCTACGACACGATCATCACCTACTTCCTGATCTACTTCTTCGGCATCCTGATCGGCCAGGACATCTGGCAGCGCGTGTTCACCGCCCGCGACGACAAGGTCACCAAGTACGCCGGCACCGCCGCTGGCGTGTACTGCGTGATCTACGGCCTGGTCGGCGCGCTGATCGGCATGTGCGCCAAGGTCCTGCTGCCTGACCTGGACAACGTCAACAACGCCTTCGCCGCCATCGTCAGCGCCGCCCTGCCGGACGGTATCCGCGGCCTGGTGATCGCCGCTGCCCTGGCCGCGATGATGTCCACCGCCAGCGCCGGCCTGCTTGCCGCCTCCACCACCATCACCGAAGACCTGCTGCCGATCTTCACCGGCCAGCGTTCCACCCGCCTGAGCCTGAACCGCATCTGCACCCTGCTCACCGGTATCGTGGTACTGGGCATCGCCCTGGTGGTGAACGACGTGCTCAACGCCCTGACCCTGGCGTACAACCTGCTGGTGGGCGGCATGCTGATCCCGCTGATCGGCGCCATCTACTGGAAGCGCGCCACCACCGCCGGCGCCATCACCAGCATGGCCCTGGGCTTCATCACCGCCCTGGTGTTCATGTTCAAGGATGGCCTCGACGCCAATACCCCGATCTACTACAGCCTGGCCATCGGCCTGGTCAGCTTCATCGTCGTCAGCCTGCTGTCGCCCCGCCCGGCGCCGGTAGCCGACGCGGCCTGATAAGAACTTGCGCTAGGCAAGAGGGCGCGGCGAGCTGATCTCCGCGCCCTTTTGCATGATGACCTCACCCACGAATAGTAAGGAACTGCCATGACCACCTGCGGCGAATTCCTCGTCAAGCAACTCGAAGCCTGGGGCGTCGATACCGTCTTCGGCATCCCCGGCGTACACACCGTCGAGCTGTACCGCGGTCTGCCCCACAGCGGCATCCGCCACATCACCCCGCGCCACGAACAGGGCGCCGGCTTCATGGCCGACGGCTACGCGCGCGTCACCGGCAAGCCGGGCACCTGCTTCATCATCACCGGCCCGGGCATGACCAACATCCTCACTGCCATGGGCCAGGCCTACGCCGACTCCATCCCCATGCTGGTGATCTCCAGCGTCAACGAGCGCTCGCGCCTGGCCCACGGCAACGGCTACCTGCACGAGCTGCCGAACCAGCGCGCCATGGTTGCCGGCGTCAGCGCCTTCAGCCACACCCTGATGAGCGTCGACGAGCTGCCGGCCGTGCTGGCCCGCGCCTTCGCCGTGTTCGACAGCGAGCGCCCGCGCCCGGTACACATCGAGCTGCCGCTGGACATCATCACCGCTCCGGCCGACCACATGCAGGTGCTGCCGCGCGTGCAGCTGGCCCGCCCGGCCCCGGCCCGCTCGCCGCTGCACGAGGCCGCCGCCAAGCTGGCCAAGGCACAGAAGCCGCTGCTGCTGCTCGGTGGTGGCTGCGTAGCCGCCCAGGCCGAAGCCCGCGCGCTGGCCATTGCCCTCGATGCGCCGACCGCGCAGACCATCAACGCCAAGGGCCTGCTGCAGCCGAGCCACCCGCTGCTGATCGGCAGCAACCAGTCGCTGATCCCGGTCCGTGAACTGGCGCTGGAGGCTGACGTGGTGCTGGCCATCGGCACCGAGCTGGGCGAGACCGACTACGACGTGGTGTTCGACGGCAACTTCAAGATCGGCGGCGAGCTGATCCGCATCGACATCGACCCGCAGCAGCTGATGCGCAACTTCGCGCCGACCATCGCCATCCAGGCCGACGCCCGCACCGCCATGCGCGCCCTGCTGGAGCTGCTGCCTGCCCGCGAGGCCGACGCCGCCAGCCCCGGCGCCCAGCGCGCAGCCAAGGTGCGCGCGCAACTGGCCGAGGACTTCAGCGGCTGGGCGCACTACCGCACCCTGTTCGACAAGATCCTCGAAGTGCTGCCCGACGCGCGCTTCGTCGGCGACTCGACCCAGACCGTCTACAGCGGCAACCACCTGGTGGAACTGGACGGCGGTCGTCGCTGGTTCAACGCCTCCACCGGCTACGGCACCCTGGGCTACGGCCTGCCGGCCGCCATTGGCGCCAAGCTCGGTGAGCCGGGCCGCCCGGTGATCAGCCTGATGGGCGACGGTGGCCTGCAGTTCACCATGACCGAACTGGCCAGCGCCGTGGAAGCCAAGGTGGGCATCGTCGTGCTGCTGTGGAACAACCACGGTTACGGCGAGATCAAGCGCTACATGGAACGCCGCGACATCACCCCACTGGGCGTGGACATCTACACCCCGGACTTCCTCGCCATTGCCCGCGGCTTCGGCTGCGCCGCCGAGCGCGCCCGCGACCACGACCACCTGCAGGAGCTGCTGCGCACCGCGCCGAGCGATCGCCCGCTGATCGTGGAAGTGATGGAAGCGGCGCCCTTCGCGCCGTAACCCAGGTCCCGTAGGGCGCATAACGCGCCAGCGTTATCCGCCATCGGCCCTCGCACCACGGCCATCGGCGGATAACCGCAAGCGGTTATTCGCCCTACGTTGCTTGCGACGTGGGGCGGGTTATCCCCAACCCGCCCCGCCGCCCTGCCCTCTCCCAGAGGGAGCGGGAAACGCGCGGAGCCGGGTGTCTGGCGCAGCTACCGGCGCCGGCCACTCCCCCCCCCCAGGTTCCGAACGGTTCCCTCTCCCTCTGGGAGAGGTTAGGGTGAATGCACAGTCACCCGCGCGCCGGACGCGTCGCGCATCCCACCCGGAATCCGACTCATGAAGATCGTCACCCGTGACCGCTGGTTCGAGGTCCGTCACTGCTACGACGGCGTCAGCCTGATCCACGAGCCCTACGTCCGCCCCTTCTACCGCTGCAACATGTGGCACATCCAGGGACGCGAGCGCGACGTGCTGGTGGACAGTGGCTCCGGCCTGGTCAGCCTGCGCGAACAACTGCCCTGGCTCACCGACCGCCCGCTGCTGGCCGTGGCCAGCCACACCCACTTCGACCACATCGCCGGCCACCACGAGTTCGACGAGCGCCTGGTTCACCCGGCCGAAGCCGACATCCTCGCCAGCCCCGACGGCGAACGCACCCTGGCTACTGCCTTCGTCGACGACGAGATGTTCGATGCGCACCCGGACTGCCCGCTGTGCTACGCCGAGTACCGCGTCAAGGCCGCGCCGGCGACCCGCACCATCGACGAAGGCGACGTGCTCGACCTCGGCGACCGTACCCTGCAGGTACTGCACACCCCCGGTCATTCGCCGGGCGGTATCAGCCTGTGGGAAGAGAAGACGCAGACGCTGTTCTCCGGCGACATCATCTACGACGGCCCGCTGATCGAGGACGCCTACCACTCCAACCTCGACGACTACGCCGCGAGCCTGGCGCGCCTGCGCGAGCTGCCGGTGCGCACCGTACACGGCGGGCACTTCGAGAGTTTCTCCGGGGAACGGCTGAAGTCGATGATCGACGACTGGTTCAAGGCCCACGAATAACGGGCGATCCGTGAAGAGCCAAAACAAAAAACCCGCCAGCTGGCGGGTTTTCCTTTTGCGATGGACGGGGCGCAATCAATAGCGCCTACGCTGCTCCATCAGGCGACGTTGCTCGTCGCGGCGGACAGGGATGGGTTGCAGACGTGGAGGCTCGATCAGGCCGAGCGTGACACCGAGTTTCCACGCAATGCTTTGCAGCCAGACTTTCATGGAATGCCTCCTTGTACGAATTCAGGTCGGGCGGCCCGTTACCACCATGGGCCGCCCTAGGAAGAATAGCCCGGCGTCCCACTCTCCGCCCGTGCCACTCACTCCTTGCAACAAAGACTATCGTCTTCCCCCGCCGCAGCGCCTGACCTGAATCAAGAGCACGACATTTCCCAATTCAGCGGCGAAGCATCCGGCGAATCCACTGCTCGCTGCTTACCAGCGTGATACCCGCCAGTACCAGCACGGCGCCCGCGACGAAATTCAGGGTCAGCGGCTCGCCAAGAATCAGCACGCCAAAAGCGATGCCGAACATCGGTGTCATGAAGGAAAACACCGCCAGGTTCGACGCCAGGTAGCGGCGCAGCAGCCAGAACCAGGTGAAGTAGCTGAAGAACGACACCACCAGGCCCTGGAACAGCACGCTACTCACGCCGATGGCGGTAAAGCTCACGTCATGGGTCTTGCCCAGCGCCAGTGCGGCAAAGGGCAGCAGCAGTGCGGCGATCAGCAACTGGTAGAACAGCGTCAGGATCGGCTTGGCCTCGGACAGCCGAGTGGTGCGCACCGCCACCGTGGTCATGCCCCAGGCGAACCCGGCAAGTACGCCGAAGGCATCGCCCAGCAGCATGCGGCTGTCCATGTTGGCGAAGTCGAAGCCGCCGCCGAAGCACATCGCGATGCCGCCGAAGCACACGCCGATCCCCAGCCACTGCAACGGCCGCAGACGCTCGCTGGGCAGCAGGAAATGCAGCGCCAGCGCCGAGAAGATCGGCGCCGTGTAGATGAACACCGCCATGCGCGAGGCCGACGTATAGACCAGCCCCTGGGCGATGAAGAAGAACTCGGCGGCGAACAGCACACCGGCCAGCAGCCCGCCCTTGAGCGTGCCCTGGCGCAGGAAGCCGTCCCAGCCGCCGCGCCAGCACATGATCAGACCCACCGCCACGGCAGCCACCAGGTTGCGCCCGAAGGCCTGCATGATCGGCGCGATGTCCGGCGCGGCCAGTTTCACCATCACCGCCTGGATGCCCCAGATCACGCACAGGCCGGTCATGACCTGGATGGCGAAGGCGTCGGCGCCCTTGCGCTCGACGATATTGGCTTGGGAGTTCATGGCAAGGCTCGGCAGCAAAAGTCAGGAATCGGGAAGCCGAAAGGACAATCGGCGGGCTTCCTCGAGGAAAGTCCGCCGATCATGCCAGCTCGCGCCAGCCGGCCGCCAACGTTAATCCGCTGTTCGGCCAGCCATCTGCGACATTATTTCCCGGATTTCACCTGGGTCCAGGTGCGGGTACGGATGCGCTCCAGTTTCGGCGGCAGCATTTCCACCGAGAACAGCTTGGCCTGCACGTCCGCCGGCGGGTAGACGTTGGGGTTGTCGTGCAGCTCCCTGGAGATCAGCCCGTCCGCCGCCTGATTGGGGTTGGCGTAGGCCACGTAATCGGAGATCGGCGCGACCACTTCCGGGCGCAGCAGGTAGTTGAGGAAGGCATGGGCCTGCTCGACGTTCTTCGAATCCTTCGGAATCGCCAGCACGTCGAACCAGGCGGCGGCGCCTTCCTTGGGAATGCGGTACTCGATGTGGATGCCGTTGCCGGCTTCCTTGGCGCGATTGGCCGCCTGCATCGCGCCGCCGGACCAAGCCAGGGCCACGCAGACGTCGCCGTTGGCGAGGTCAGTGACGAACTTCGAGGAACTGAAGTAGGTGATGTTCGGGCGCAGCTTCGCCAGCAGTGCCTCGGCCTTCTTGTAGTCGTCCGGGTTGTGGCTGTTGGGCGACAGGCCCAGGTAATGCAGGACCTGCGGGATCACCTCGGTGGGCGAGTCGAGGAAGGCCACGCCACAGGATTTCAGCTTGGCGAGGTTTTCCGGTTTGAACACCAGGTCCCAGGAGTCCAGCGGCGCGTTGTCGCCAAGCACGGCCTTGACCTTGTCGACGTTGTAGGCGATGCCGTTGGTGCCCCACATGTAGGGCATCACGTACTGGTTGCCCGGGTCCTTGCTCTCCAGCACCTTGAGCAGTGCGGGATTGAGATTCTTCCAGTTCGGCAGCTTGCTCTTGTCCAGCGGCTGGAACACGCCGGCCTTGAGGTAGTTGGGCAGGAAGCTGTCGCTGGGCACGACCACGTCATAGCCCGAGTGCCCGGAAAGCAGCTTGGCTTCCAGCACTTCGTTGCTGTCGTAGACGTCGTATTGCGGCTTGATGCCGGTCTCGCCCTGAAAGCCCTTGAGGGTGTCCGGGCCGATGTAGTCGAACCAGTTGTAGATGCGCACTTCCGGCGCAGCGCTGGCGGCGCTGGCCGTGACGAGGGTGGCGGCGGCGAGCAGGCCGCGCAGCGCGGTATTCTTGTTCATGTCCTTCCCCAGCTGGATGCGCTCGCGCAAAAGGTTGCGAGCAATGAAAAGCAAACGGGCGGATTCTCATCCGCCCGATTCGTCTTATCAGCGTGCAGCGCCTTCGTAGCCCTGCAGCACGTTCACCGCGTTGACGCCGATGGCCTCCACCGCGTAACCGCCTTCCATGATGAACAGGGTCGGAATACCCAGTGCGGCGATGCGCTCGCCCATCTTCAGGTAATCCGGGCTGTCCAGCTTGAACTCGGAAATCGGGTCGTCCTTATACGTATCCACGCCCAGCGATACAACCACCGCGTCAGGCGCGTAGTCCGCGATCTTCCGGCAAGCGTCTTCCAGCGCGGCGAACCAGCCATCCCAGCCGGTGCCATGGGGCAGCGGGTAGTTGTGGTTGTAGCCCTCGCCGGCGCCTTCGCCGTGCTCGTTGGCGTGGCCGAGGAAGTACGGGTACTCCACCAGCGGGTCGCCGTGGATCGAGGCGAACAGCACGTCGTTACGGCGGTAGAAGATGTCCTGGGTGCCGTTGCCGTGGTGGTAGTCGACGTCGAGGATGGCCACGCGCTTGGCACCCTGGTCGAGGAAGGCCTGGCTGACGATGGCGGCGTTGTTCAGGAAGCAGTAGCCGCCCATGAAGTCGCTGCCGGCGTGGTGGCCCGGCGGACGGCACAGGGCGAAGGCGGTGCTGGCGCCCTGGCGCATGTGGTCCTGGGCGGTCAGCGCGACCTGGGCCGAGCTGTACACGGCCTGCCAGGTGCCGGCGGTGATCGGCGCCTCGGTGTCGAAGCTGTAGTGGCCCACTTCGCCCATCAGCGCCGTCGGAATCGGACCGTCACGCAGCAGGCGCCGGCCCGGGAAGGTGGTGGAGACCAGGTCGCCGGTGTGACCTTCGGCCGCCCAGCGGGCCCAGGCGCCCTTGAGGAATTCGACGTAGCGGGTGTTGTGCGCGCGCAGGATCGGCTCCATACCGAAGTCCTTGGGCTCGATGATTTCGCCCAGGTTCTGCGACTTCACGCGGGCCAGCACGGTGTCCGCGCGGCTGGGCATCTCGAAGCAGGGCTGGAGTTTGCCGTCGACCAGTTCGGACTGGCCGAAATGCAGGCGGTGATCATCGCTGTACACGGTAAGCATGGGAGTACCCTCTGAAGGATTCTTGTTGTCCGGTGACGGGAATTCTGCCCAGCGACCGCCTCGCGCAGAACAGCGGAAGCGGCCAAAAGGGGATCGATGTGGCCAGAATTTCTGACCCTTAACCATCTGCATGCGCTGATTATCCACTTTCGCCCGGCAAAGCCCCACCGCAGCGGCGCTATGCTCAGGGAATTGTCCTGACCCAGAGCCGGTCGAACATCATCAAGCGTTTTGACCACAGGATGGGGGAAGATGCGGGAAACCTTCGTACGCGCCTGCAGCCGTGCGCTGCTGATGCTGACCTTGTCGCTGGCCGGTGTTGGCGCCGTGCTGGCCGACGAGCCGACCGACGTCCAGGCCGGCGATTCCATCCAGCTGCCGGACCTGCCCGAGGATGCTGGCGTCGACCAACTGAGCGCGCGCCTCGAACTGATCCGCCAGCGCGTCTCCGCCGACAGCGACGATGGCCTGCTGTCGAACCTGCGGCAGTCCGCGCTGGCCGTTCAGGCCCGCGCGGAGCAGAACGCCACCGACATCGGCACCGTGCTGTCGCGCACCGAGGACCAGCTCAAGGTGCTCGGCCCGGTCACGCCCAACGAGGCCGAGAGCCTGACCCGGCAGCGCAACGACCTGACGGATGCCCAGAAAGACCTGCAGAAACAGCTGGAGCGCGCCAACCAGCTGGACAAGAACGCCCAGGACCTCGCCGCGCAGATCGTCAACCTGCGCCGCAGCCAGTTCAACTCGCAGATCGCCACGCGCTACCCGCCGCCGCTGAGCCCCAGCTTCTGGTCGACCCTGATCCGTCCCACCGACGACGACCTGACGCGCCTGCAATCCATGCGCGCGCAGATCGGCGACGCCCTCTCCACGGTCTGGCAGCCCGAGCACCGTTCCCCCTTCATCGCCAGCCTGCTCGTCGCCCTGCTGCTGTGGATTCCCGGCCGGCGCCTGCTGGAGCAGCTGCTGACCAAGGCGATGATCCGCTGGATTCCGGTCGGTCGCCTGCGCCGCAGCGCCCTGGCGGTGGCGGTCGGCCTGGCCACCATCCTCACCCTCGGTGGCGGCGCCACGGTGATCCACGAAGGCATGAACTGGCACGGCCAGCTCAGCGGCAACATGGACAACCTCGGCAACCAGATGCTCTCGCTGGTGATCTTCTGCACCTTCACCGCGGGCCTGGGCCGCGCGCTGCTGGCCGTGCAGAGGCCGTCCTGGCGACTGCCCGACCTGCCCGACCCAGTGGCCACCGCCCTTTCGCCCTTCCCCTGGCTGATGGCCTGGATGCTGCTGGTGCTGGGCACGCTGGATCGCATCAACAGCTCCAGCGGCGCCAGCCTCGCGTTGACCGTGGCGGTCAACGGCCTCACCGCCCTGGCGACGGCCCTGCTCTACGGCATCGCGCTGTATCGCTATCGCGTTGCGCGCCGCGAAGCCGAAGGCCACGAAACCTCGCCGCTGGCCGGCATCCTGGTGTTCGCAATGCTGGTCACGGTGCTGCTGATCGTGCTGGCACTGGCCACCGGCTATCTGTCATTGGCGTACTTTTTTGCCGGCAAGCTGCTCTGGGCCAGCGTGGTGTGCGCCACCGGCTACCTGCTGACGAGCCTGTTCGTCGACCTTTGCGAGGTACTGCTGTCGCCCCGCCAGCCGATCGGCGAGCGGCTGGCGGAAAACCTCGGCGTCGATCCGCGCCACCAGGCGCAATTCGCCACCCTGCTGACCGGCGCGGGGCGCACGCTGCTGGTACTGTCCACCCTGCTGATCGCCTTCTCCACCTCCGGCACCAGCCCCGGCGAGCTGCTCCAGGGCCTGGTACAGCTGGTGGAAAGCGGCCAGTCACTGGGGCGCCTGAACATCGTCCCGCAGGACATCCTGCTGGCCCTCGGCACCCTGGCCGCCGGCCTGTTCGGCCTGCGCCTGCTCAAGCGCTGGCTGGCCGACGAGCTGCTGCCGGAAACGCGCATGGACGCAGGCATGCGCGCCTCGCTGGTGACACTGGTGGGCTACATCGGCATGGTCATCCTGGTGCTGCTGGTGCTCTCCGCACTGCGCATCAACCTCACCAGCCTGACCTGGGTGGTCAGCGCCCTCTCGGTGGGTATCGGTTTCGGCCTGCAGGCCATCGTGCAGAACTTCATCTCCGGCCTGATCCTGCTCACCGAGCGCCCGGTGAAGGTGGGCGACTGGGTCAGCCTGACCGGTGGCGTGGAGGGCGACATCCGGCGGATCAACGTGCGCGCCACGGAAATCCAGATGTCCGACCAGTCCACGGTGATCGTGCCAAATTCCCAGTTCATCTCGCAGAACGTGCGCAACGTGACCATGGGCAGCGCGCTGGGTGTGGTCGGCATCAACCTCACCCTGCCGCTGGATACCGACGTGCAGAAGGTCCGCGAACTGATGCTCAAGGCCTACAGCGAACACGAGAACATCGTCGAGACGCCGGCCCCTTCGGTGACTTTCAAGGACCTGAGCGCCACCGGCCTGACCCTGGCCGCCTCGGGTAACGTCAGCAGCCCGCGAGCGGTGTACTCGACCAAGAGCGACCTGCTGTTCACCATTTTCAGCGGCCTGCGCGAGGCCGGCATCAGCCTGAGCACACCGCAGAACCTGATCCTGCAGCGGCCGCAACTGGCGCGCGCGGAGCCCGCCGACGAAGCGGCAACACCACAAGTCGGCGACGATACCGGGCCGAATCCGCCGCCGTAGAATGAAGGGGTTACGCCAGCGGGGCAGCCGCCTCGCCGGCCTTTGCGCAACAGTCCCGCGCGGGAGCCGTCGTTGCGCCTGCAGCGTCCCGTGCCCGCCGTTGGCCGGCGCCCGTCGCGGCATCCGGCATCGCCGCCTGCCGCCTTCCTTCCTCGGTTGCCGCCGGGCCTCCCCGCTGCGGCGCACGGGAGATCGCGCAATGGACGAAGCCAGACTCAACGAATTCATGGGCAAGCTGGTCACCGACATGGGTGGCGCGGCGATGCTCGCCAACATCATCCTGGGCGAAGAACTGGGCCTCTACAAAGCCATGGCCGACGGTCAGTGGCTGAGCCCGGCGCAACTGGCCGAACGCAGCGGCTGCAATGCCCGCCTGCTGCGCGAATGGCTCAGCGCCCATGCCGCCTCCGGCTACATGGAGCACCAGGACGGCAACTTCCGCCTGCCCGAAGAACAGGCCATGGCGCTGGCCATCGAGGACTCGCCGGTGTACGTCGCCGGTGGCGCCTCCGTGGTCGCGGCGCTCTACCACGACAAGGACAAGCTGGTCGCCGCCATGCGCGGCGACGGCGGCCTGGCCTGGGGCGATCACCACCCCTGCATGTTCTCCGGCACCGAGAAATTCTTCCGCCCCGGCTACCGCGCGCACCTGGTTGCAGAGTGGCTGCCGGCTCTGGACGAAGTGGTCGGCAAGCTCGAACGCGGTGCTCAGGTCGCAGACGTCGGTTGCGGCCACGGCGCCTCCACCATCGTCATGGCGCAGTCCTTCCCGGCGTCGAACTTCGTCGGCTTCGACTACCACCAGCCCTCCATCGACGTGGCCAACCAGCGCGCCGGTCAGGCAGAAGTCGGCGGGCGTGCCAGCTTCCAGCGCGCCAGCGCCAAGGACTACCCCGGCAACGACTACGATCTGATCTGCTTCTTCGACTGTCTACACGACATGGGCGACCCGGTGGGCGCCGCGCAGCACGCGCGCCAGGCGCTCAAGGCGGACGGCACGGTACTGCTGGTGGAGCCCTTCGCCAATGACCACCTGGATGACAACCAGAACCCGGTCGGCCGGCTGTTCTATGCCGCCTCGACCTTCATCTGCACGCCCAATTCGCTGTCCCAGGAAGTCGGGCTGGGGCTGGGGGCTCAGGCTGGCGAAGCACGCCTGCGCAAGGTGTTCGAGCAAGCCGGTTTCAGCCGCTTCCGCCGCGCGGCGCAAACGCCGTTCAACCTGATCCTCGAAGCCCGCCCGTAATGCCTCCCTGATCGGCTACAGCGCCCGGAATACGGGCGCTGTAGCACGGAAACAATTCGTCATTTTGCCGTCATCAATCCGTTATGCGACCCGTTGAAACTCGCAGGCTTTCAACCCAGGGAAGCCCCCAAAGATGTTCAATAAAAAGACTGCCAACAAAGCTGCATCTCTCGCCCTGCTCGTCGCCGCCCTCGCCGGCTGCGCCGCTCAGGCTCCGGTCGCCAGCAAGGAAGCCACCCCCAACAACGACGACTGGTACCTGGTCCGCACCGACGAGACCCTCTACCTGTTCGATGACGCCACCGTCTACCGGGACTACATCGTGACCGGCAAGACCACCTACACCAAGGAAGTCGGCGAGAAGGACAAGTTCGGCCAGAACGTTGTGCTGGTCGTGCGCGCCGAGGACAAGGACAAGGACGCGAAGAAGATCGCCTCCTACCAGTTCTACAAGCAGAGCCTGCCGCCGGCCGCCGGCTTCTACGGCGAGATCCGTCAGGAAGGTGTGATCTACGTGGCCCAGCGCTACGGCGACATGGTCGACATGAACGGCCTGGGCGAACCGATCTTCCGCCACACCGAAATCGCCAGCGGCCCCAACGGCGAGCGTGTGGTCTACCTGATGCAGAAGGAAGAGAAGAAGCCGGTCAGCCTGATCGCCCGCTTCCAGAAGATCTACGGCATCACTCCCGCCAAGGGCTGATGACGCGAAAGCGCGCACTCCGGGGAGGGAGTGCGCGCTTTCTTCATTCCGGCGCCGCCACGGCGCGGAGCGTGCTAGCTGGCGGGCTCCAGCTGCACAGTGGGAATCGTGTTGGGCGCCTCTATACCCCAGTCACCGAACTGGTACCAGTCATCGCCGAGCATCTCGGCCGGGTGCATGGTGCGGTCCGCGCCGTTGCCGCAGGCCAGGTTGGTCGCCGGGCAATAGCGGTCGCAGCCCCAGCAGATGCGCTCGGGGTGCGGAGGATTGAGCGGGAATTTCTTGGCCATGATCAGGCCCTCGAGGGTTTCCTTGTGGGATCCCTGAAGGCTATGCCTGTCAGACCGACCTGATCCTTGATCTGCGACAATTTCGCGCGAAATTCATGCGCATCTTTACGCACGGAAGTGGCTAGGCGGCTGGCCGCTCCAGCGCTGGAAGGCGTGGCGCAGGCTGGCGGTTTCGCTGAAGCCCAGCTCCTCGGCGATGCGGTAGATCGGCATGTCGCCGTCCTGCAGCAGTTCCTTGGCGCGGGCGAAGCGCAGCTCATCGAGCAGTTGCTGGTAGCTGGTCTGCTGCTGTTGCAGGTGGCGACGCAGGCTGCGCGAGGAGCAGTTCAGGCGGCGCGCCAGCTCTTCCAGGCCCGGCGGTTCCTGCAGGCGCTCGCCGAGGATCGCGCGGACCTTGTCGAGCCAGGCGCGGCGCGCGGCCAGGTCGATGTTCTGCCGGCGGCACTGTTCGAGCATCTCGCGGTGGGTCACTGCGTCGGCCAGCGGCAGGCGCATGTTCAGCCAGCTCGCCGGGAAGCCGATGGCGCTGCGAGCGCAATCGAATTCCAGCTGGCAGCCGAACAGCGTGGCGTAGGCCGCGCGGCGATCGGCCGGGCCGGCGTAATCGAACTCAGCGCGCACCAGCGGCAACGGCTGGCCGAGCAGGTCGGCGCAGGCCACCTTCAGGGAGCCCAGGCACAGCTCGGTATTGAACGGGCGCAGCTCTTCTTCTTCGCCGTAGCCGGTGGCGACCAACCAGGCCATGTCGCCGTCCACTTCCAGCGCGAGGTGGAAGTAGGTGCCCAGCAGCACCGGGTAGCTCAGGCCGATGCGCAGCGCCTCGCCCAGGGTCGGCGCGGAGATCAGCGCATAACCCAGCAGACCGTAGGCGGTGATCCGCGTGCGCACGCCCAGGCGCAGGCCAAGGGCCGGCTCGCCAGCGAGGCCCTGCACATTGCCGAAGACCTGCTGCTCCTGCCAGGGGCTGACCAGCCGGCGCAGGTCGAGCAGGTCGTCGCCGGTGATGCCGCTGCCCTCGAGGATGGACTCGCGGCTGTGCCCCTCGGACTCCATCAGCGCGACGGTCAGCGAGGTCATGTGCAGGGAGTTGAGCCAGGTGGAGCGGGAGAAGGTCAGAGGATTCATTCGATGCCCATCGTAGACGCTACGGCGCGCCAGCGGATGTTACCGCGGCCGGCGCAGGTCAGGGTGAGGCAAGTTGCATGCCGGCCACCCAGCGTGGCCGTATCGATCCCCACGGGGCGGGGCTTTCGACGCCGGGAGGGGCAATTCCCGCCCGGCTGCAGGGTTACCTTCGCGGACACCGGGACGGTGCGGGTGCACCGTCCTGGCACTCAAACGTGGAGGAACTCAACCGCGCGAGAGGAAGCGCATGCCCTCTTCCAGGCCGCTCAGGGTCAGCGGGAACATCTGTTCCTTCACCAGCTCGCGCACCAGCCCCGTGGAGGCGGTGTAGTTCCAGGTGTCCTTCGGGTACGGGTTGATCCAGATGAGCTTCTTGTACTTCTCCATGAAGCGCTGCATCCAGACGTAGCCGGCCTCCTCGTTCCAGTGCTCGACGCTGCCGCCGGCCTGGGTGATCTCGTACGGAGCCATGGCGGCGTCGCCAACGAACACCACCTTGTAGTCCGGCCCGTATTTATGCAGCAGGTCGAAGGTGGCGGTGCGCTCGCTGGAGCGGCGCAGGTTGTTCTTCCACACCGACTCGTAGATGAAGTTGTGGAAGTAGAAGTACTCCAGGTGCTTGAACTCGGTCTTGCAGGCCGAGAACAGCTCCTCGCAGACCTTCACGTGGGCATCCATGGAGCCGCCGATATCCAGCAGCAGCAGGAGCTTCACGGTGTTGCGGCGCTCGGGGCGCATCTGGATATTGAGCAGCCCGGCATCCTTGGCGGTGTGGTCGATGGTGCCGTCGATGTCCAGCTCTTCCGCTGCGCCCTCGCGGGCGAACTTGCGCAGGCGGCGCAGGGCGATCTTGATGTTGCGCGTGCCCAGCTCGACCTGGTCGTCGAGGTTCTTGTACTCGCGCTGGTCCCAGACCTTGGCGGCCTTGCCCTGGCGCTTGCCGGCGTCGCCAACGCGGATGCCCTCGGGGTTGAAGCCGCCGGAACCGAACGGGCTGGTGCCGCCGGTGCCGATCCACTTGTTGCCGCCGGCGTGGCGCTCCTTTTGCTCTTCCAGGCGCTTCTTGAACTCCTCGATGAGCTTGTCCAGGCCACCCAGGGACTGGATCTGCGCACGCTCCTCGTCGGTCAGCAGGCGCTCGAACTCCTTGCGCAGCCACTCTTCGGGGATTAGTGCCTTGAGGTGGTCGTCGAGCTTTTCCAGGCCCTTGAAGTAGGCGCCGAAGGCCCGGTCGAACTTATCGAAATGGCGCTCGTCCTTCACCATGATGGTGCGGGCGAGGTAGTAGAACTCGTCCATGTCGGCGAACACGATGCGGTGCTTGAGCGCATCGATCAGGTCGAGCAGCTCGCGCACCGACACCGGCACCTTGGCCGCGCGCATTTCGTTGAACAGGTTGAGCAGCATGGCTGCACCCTCGTTGATTCATTGATGCAGGAGCGATGCTCCTTTTGCACTCGGTGCAAGGGCTTGCGAGCTAGAGCCAGGCAAGGCGGAATCAGACGAGGAAGCGGAGTTTACGACTGTAAATGAGCATTACTCGCTCCGCTCGCCCCTACGGGGCCGCACTAAAGTGCGTTAGCCACAAGTGGCTTTCCGAGTCTGATTCCAACGCAGCATGGCCGACGCTCAGCAGCCCGATAATTAACGACTGGCGCGGCGGCTCATGAAGGCAAGGCGCTCCAGCAGCTGCACATCCTGCTCGTTCTTCACCAGCGCTCCGGCCAGCGGCGGGATGGCCTTGGTGGGATCGCGCTCGCGCAGCACGGCTTCGCCGATGTTGTCGGCCATCAGCAGCTTCAGCCAGTCCACCAGCTCGGAGGTGGAAGGTTTCTTCTTCAGGCCCGGCACCTTACGCACGTCGAAGAAGATGTCCAGCGCCTCGCTGACCAGCGTGCCGCTGATTTTCGGGTAGTGCACGTCGACGATCTTCTGCAAGGTCTCGCGGTCGGGGAAGGCGATGTAGTGGAAGAAGCAGCGGCGCAGGAAGGCGTCCGGCAGTTCCTTCTCGTTGTTCGAGGTGATGATGATGATCGGGCGCTGTTTGGCCTTGATGGTCTCGTTGGTCTCGTAAACGAAGAACTCCATCTTGTCGAGTTCCTGCAACAGGTCGTTGGGGAACTCGATGTCGGCCTTGTCGATCTCGTCGATCAGCAGGATCACGCGCTCTTCGGCCTCGAAGGCCTCCCAGAGCTTGCCCTTCTTGATGTAGTTGCGCACGTCGTGGACCTTGTCCACGCCCAGCTGCGAGTCGCGCAGGCGGCTGACCGCGTCGTACTCGTAGAGGCCCTGGTGGGCCTTGGTGGTGGACTTGATGTGCCAGGTGATCAGCTTGGCGCCGAAGGACTCCGCCAACTGCTCGGCGAGCATGGTCTTGCCGGTGCCCGGCTCGCCTTTCACCAGCAGCGGACGCTGCAGGGTGATGGCGGCGTTGACCGCCAGCTTGAGGTCGTCGGTGGCGACGTAGGACTGGGTGCCTTCGAACTTCATCGGTGAATCCTCGAACGATGCGGGCCGGGCGCTCTGCCGGGCCGGGCGAATGGTCGGACAAGCTGCGACTATACCGCGCAGCCGAGGCGAGTGTGAACGCAGACGCGGCATTCAGTCATTGAATGGCGGGTCAGGGGATGACTGATCGCAAATGGCCTGTCGATGACAAGTTTACTTTACATCGAAGAAATCCCGATGTTAAGTTCGCTTTACATCACAAGGAGACCGCGATGAATCCCGCCCTGCGCCGCTACACCCTGTCCTGCGCCGCCCTCATGTTCATTTACTCCGCCCTGGTCGCACTGATCAGCTGGGGGCTGGACCTGCAGAAGCTGCCTTATGCCCTGCGCGTCCTGGCCGCCGCTTCTCCGGCGCTGCCACTGCTGGCGATGCTCTATGTATTCGACCGCTACCTGCGCAGCGAGCCGGACGAATTCCTGCGTTTCCTGCTGTCCCGCGCCGCGATGCTGGCCGGCGGCACGGTGGTCGGGCTGTTCAGCGCCTGGGGCTTTCTGGAGCAGTACGCCGCCTGGCCGCGTTTCCCGGTGATCCTCGCCTTCCCGCTGTTCTGGGCCGCCTACGGCGTTGCCGTGGTGCTGCTGCGCCGGCGCTTCGCCTGACCGATCCGAGAAAGGAGCAACCATGCAGAATCGCCTCAAGGCACTGCGCGCCGAACGCGGCTGGAGCCAGCAGGACCTGGCCCTGCAACTGCAGGTTTCGCGGCAGAGCGTGATCGCCATCGAGAGTGGCAAGTTCGACCCCAGCCTGCCGCTGGCCTTTCGTATAGCCCGGGTCTTCGGCCTGCCCATCGAGGCCATCTTCAGCGACGCGCAGCCCGAGTGAGGCGGGTGCGCCGACTGGACTACGAAGCCCGCCGGGCATAGGCTGCTGGGTCTGCACAGCTCCGAACCTAAGGAACGCATCATGAGCCGCATTTTCGCCGACAACGCGCAGTCCATCGGCAACACGCCGCTGGTCCAGATCAACCGCATCGCCCCGCGCGGCGTCACCATCCTGGCCAAGATCGAAGGGCGCAACCCGGGCTACTCGGTGAAGTGCCGGATCGGCGCCAACATGATCTGGGATGCCGAGTCCGGCGGCCGCCTGAAGTCGGGCATGACCATCGTCGAGCCGACTTCCGGCAACACCGGCATCGGCCTCGCCTTCGTCGCCGCCGCCCGTGGCTACAAGCTGATCCTCACCATGCCCTCCTCCATGAGCCTGGAACGCCGCAAGGTGCTCAAGGCCCTGGGCGCCGAGATCGTCCTGACCGAGCCGGCCAAGGGCATGAAGGGCGCGATCGCCAAGGCCGAGGAAATCCTCGCCAGCGACCCGGCGAAGTACTTCATGCCGGCGCAGTTCGACAACCCGGCCAACCCGGCGATCCACGAAAAGACCACCGGCCCGGAAATCTGGAACGACACCGATGGCGCGGTCGACGTGCTGGTGGCCGGCGTCGGCACCGGCGGCACCCTCACCGGTGTGTCGCGCTTCATCAAGAACACCAAGGGCAAGCCGATCCTCTCGGTGGCTGTCGAGCCGGTCACCTCGCCGGTGATCAGCCAGGCCCTGGCCGGCGAAGAGATCAAGCCCAGCCCGCACAAGATCCAGGGCATCGGCGCCGGCTTCGTGCCGAAGAACCTCGACCTGTCCCTGGTCGACCGCGTCGCCACCATCGCCGACGAAGACGCCAAGAACATGGCCCTGCGCCTGATGCAGGAAGAAGGCATCCTCTGCGGCATCTCCAGCGGCGCCGCCATGGCCGCCGCGGTGAAGCTCGCCGAAGAGCCGAACATGCAGGGCAAGACCATCGTCGTGGTGCTGCCGGACTCGGGCGAGCGCTACCTCTCCACCATGCTCTTCGACGGCCTGTTCGAGGACCAGGAACTGGTCCAGTAAGCTCTATTCCGCCCCTCTGCGGGGCGGATTCCTACCTGCCGTTCCGAATCGGTGCGGCCCAAGTCTCGTACGTGACACGTGCGCTGTCTGCGGACCCGCAGGCAGCCATGGCCCCTCGCCATGTTCCGGCAAAATGGTTAATTCTTGCGCAGCCCGCGACGAAGCGTCGCCCATCTTTCGCGGATGGCCCGGGCTTTCCGCACCGTTGTCAGGAACACAAGAATGAAAATTTCCGCCCCGTTGCTCTCCACCCTCGCACTCTCCCTCTCCGTTGCCGCCGGCGCCGCCCAGGCCGATAACGTGAAGATCTACAACTGGTCCGACTACATCGCCCCGGACACCGTGCCGACCTTCACCAAGGAAACCGGCATCCAGGCGACCTACGACGTCTACGACAGCAACGAGACCCTCGATGGCAAGCTGATGACCGGCAAATCCGGTTACGACATCGTGGTGCCGTCGAACCACTTCATGGCCAAGCAGATCCAGGCCGGCGCGCTGAAGAAGCTGGACAAGAGCCAGCTGCCGAACTGGAAGAACCTCAACCCGGTGCTGATGAAGGCACTGGAAGTGAACGACCCGGGCAACGAGCACGGCTTCCCCTACCTGTGGGGCACCACCGGCATCGGCTACAACCCGGCCAAGATCAAGGAAGTGCTGGGCGACAACGCGCCGATCGACTCCTGGGACATCTTCTTCAAGCCCGAGTACATGGAGAAGCTGGCCAAGTGCGGCGTAGCGGTGCTGGACAACGGCCCGGAGCTGCTGCCGATCACCCTGAACTACCTGGGCCTGCCGCATCACAGCCAGAAGCTGGATGACTACAAGAAGGCCGAGGAAGCGCTGCTCAAGGTGCGTCCGTACATCCGCTACTTCCACTCTTCCAAGTACGTCAGCGACCTGGCCAACGGCGAGATCTGCGTAGCCGTCGGCTTCTCCGGCGACATCCTGCAGGCCGCCACCCGCGCCAAGGAAGCCAAGAACGGCGTGGAAATCCAGTACTCCACGCCGAAGGAAGGCTCGCCGCTGTGGTTCGACATGGTCGCCATGCCCAACGACGCACCGGATGAGAAGGCTGCCTATGCCTTCATGAACTACCTGCTGCGCCCGGAAGTCATGGCCGGCGTGAGCAACTACGTGCACTACGCCAACGGCAACCTGGCCGCCGACCCGCTGGTGGACAAGGCAATCAAGGCGGACCCTGCGATCTACCCGCCGCAGGACAAGATGGCCAAGCTGTTCGCCCTCGAATCCATGCCGATGAAGATCGACCGCGTTCGTACCCGCACCTGGAACACCATCAAGACCGGCAAGTAAGCGTCACCCTTGCCTGACAACGCGCGGCCCCGGCCGCGCGTTGTCGTTTTCGTCGCGCAAGTCGCGCTTTGCCGCGCAACTCGCACAGGGCTCGCCAGCGGCGATCCGGGCCGCTATAGTCAGCCCACGCAGCACAGATGATGCCCCACTGAACAGGTTCGCCTTCCATGTCCCGATACCCATTGCCCGATCCGGCAATCACCGTTGCAGCCTCCCCGGCCTGCGGCGCGGGTGCGGGCGCGGCCTGCCCTCCTCCGCCCCCTGTCGTCGCTGTCGCGTCGCCTCCGCCTCCCGGTGCGGCCTACCCGCCACCCGGCGTGAGCTTCTGACGCCACACGCGTTTTCCATCGCCTGGTTTTCCGCGCTCAACTGACGCGGCGCCCGGTCTGTGTCCGGCCCATTGATGGCCGGTCGTGATCTGCCTGACGACAGGTGCATTGCATGATTTCGCTCAACCGTTCCTCCCTGGTCGCCCTGGCCAGCACCTCCCTGTTCGTGCTGCTGTGGAGCAGCGCCGCCATCATCAGCAAGTGGGGCCTGGCCCATGCTTCGCCGATGGTCTTCCTCATCGCCCGCTTCGGCACCGCGCTGGTGGCGCTGCTGATCCTCTCGCCGCTGATCGGCCTGCGCTGGCCGCGCGAGCGCAAACAGATACGCCACGCCGTGCTCACCGGCCTGGTGATGCTGGGCATCTACCCGATCTTCTACCTGATGGCGCTGCACCTGCACGTCACCCCCGGCGTCATCGCCACCGTGCTGGGCGTGCAGCCGATGCTGACCAGTTTCCTGCTCGAACGCCGGCATTCGGCGCCGCGACTGGGCGGCCTCGCGCTCGGGCTGATAGGTCTGGTGATGGTGGTCTACCAGAGCATCGGACTGTCAGGCCTGACCTTCGCGGGCCTGGCCTGCTGCCTGCTGGCGCTGCTATCGATCACCGGCGGCTCGATCCTGCAGAAGAACATCCGCGAGAACCCGCTGGGGACCCTGCCCCTGCAGTACATGGCCGGGCTCGCGCTGTGCATTGGCGTCGCGCCCTTCCAGCCGCTGCACGTGGAGTGGAACGCCGCGTTCATCCTCAGTGCGCTGTGGATGGGCCTGATGGTCTCGGTACTGGCCACCGTGCTGCTCTACCGGATGATCGCAGCGGGCAACCTGGTCAACGTCACCAGCCTGTTCTACCTGGTGCCGGCGGTCACGGCACTGATGGACTATGCGGTGTTCGGCAATCGCCTGTCTGCGCTTGGCCTGCTAGGTATGGGACTGATCGTGCTGGGCCTGATGCTGGTCTTCCGCCCGGCAGCCCCGGCACGTGAATCCAAGTCGACACAGGCTGTGGATAACCGCTAGCCAACCCCGATGGACGCAGGCGAGGATCGTTCCTCGCCTGCGCTTCGCTCAGTTGGCTGCCTCGGCCTTCGGCTGCGGCGCCGGGCGCAGTACCAGCCACAGCGCCAGGGCAATCAGCACACCACCCTGCAGGTGCGCCCAGGAAAGCGACTCATCCAGCAGCAGCACGCCCCAGAACACGCCGAACGGCGGAATCAGGAAGGTCACCGTCATGGTCTTCAGCGGGCCGATGCTGGCCAGCAGGCGGAAGTACAGGACGTAGGCGAAGGATGTGCAGAGGAAGCCCAGCCCGGCCAGCGCCAGCAGGATCTTCGGGTCGGCCAGCGGCGCCAGCGGCATGTCCAGGCTCGTGCCGAGGAAGAAAGGCAACAGGCACAGAGTTGCGCCCGCCTGGCTGCCCAGGGCAGAGACGGCGAAGTCCAGGCCGCCCTGGTCGTTGATCCAGCGCTTGGTGAAATACCCGGCGAAGCCGTAGCAGGTCGTCGCCACCAGGCAAGCGGCGGCGCCCCAGAGCACCTGGGAGTCGAAGGGCACAGGCCCGGCGCGAGTCAGCACCGCCACGCCCGCCAACCCCAGCAGCACGCCGAGAGCCTTGCCGCCGGTGAGCACCTCACCAAAGAACAGCGAACCGATCAGCACACCCATCAGCGGCGTGGTCGCGTTGAAGATCGCCGAATACCCCGCCGGCAGAAACTGCGCCGCCAGGCTGTACATCAGCACCGGGATGCCGGAGGCGATCACGCCGATCAGCAGAAGACGCACCAGCTTGCCGCGGAAAGCCCAGCGCGTGCGCAGGGCCAGCATGATCACGACCAGCCCGATGGCCGACAGCACGACACGGAAGAACGCCGTCGGCATCACGCCGATGGCAGGCACCAGTTGGCGCATGAACAGGAAGCTGGCACCCCAGATGGCGGCCAGCCCGAACATATTCAGCAGAGCAGCGGGATTCATCGCGAAAAGCTCCAGGGCAGGTAAGCCACCAGCCTACGCCGGTGGCAAACACCATCCATCCATAGCTGACTTTCAAAGTCCACTGTCAGATGCGACGCAGACGGGCCATGCTCAGCACGTCGGCGTAAACGCCGTCGCGCAGGGCGAATTCGCGCAGCGTTCCTTCCACCTCGAAGCCGAACTTGCGATACAGCGCGATGGCCGGCGCATTGTCGGTGTAGACAGTCAGCTCGACGCGACGCAGGCCCATCCAGTTGTCGGCCACTTCCATCAGTTCAGCCAGCAGCCGCGTGCCGACTCCGCGCCCCTGCCAGGCTACGGCGACCCCCATGCCGATGCTGCCGCATTGGCTACGACGCACGCGGGGAAACTGTTCAAGACTGGCACTGCCGATCACCTGGTCCTGGTGCATGGCCATCAGCGTGATGCGGCGCTCGTCGTCCAGCACCAGTCGCTTGCGCCACAGATCCGGCGCCTGGTGCGGCATCTGCAGCACCTGACGGGCCACTGCTGGATCGTTGTAGAGGGCCGCGAGGCCATTGATGTGCTGCTCGGTGCAGCGCTCGATGCGAAAGTCTTCCATTGCGTGCCGGCTCCTTGCCGAAGGGGCTTTCCAGGGCTCTTTATCCAAGAGCGTGGCCGGCCAGCATACGCGCTAATTTCACCGAAAAGCGCCACGATCCTCCGGCGAAATCGCCCTTTCCCTCACCGTTTCCCATGGCTAAGCTCGCTGCACCAGAACCCAGCAGAGGCGCTCCCATGGCTCAGCACTGGCCGGCGACCGAGATCGCGACCCTGATCCTCGAAGGCTTCGACGACTACCGCGCGAAGTTCCACCAGATTACCGCCGGTGCGCCCGCGCGTTTCGAACAGGCACAGTGGCAGGAAGCCCAGCTCGCCTCCGCCGAACGCATCGAGCTGTACGAGGAAATGGTCGCCGAGACCGTGGGCAGACTGACCCGCGCCATGGCCGGCATCGACCTGGTGGACGTGGAGCGCTGGCCGATCGCCAAGAGTGCCTACATCACCCTGATCGACCCGCGGCTGGACGATGAGTTGGCGGAAACCTGGTTCAATTCGATCTTCTGCGGCCTGTTCAGCCACGACAACATCAGCGATGGCACGATGTTCGTGCACACCACACGGCCATCGCTGCGCGCCCATTCGCGCGACCCGCACACGCGCATCTACCGCCCCGGCGGCCAGCTGCGCCAGGCGCTGGAAAGCATCTTCGACGACTACCGCTTCGCCGTGGACTACGACGACCGCGAACGCGACCTGCAACGTATGGACAGCCTGCTGCACACCAACCTGCCGGACTGGGTGTGCAAGGACCCGACCCTGACCATCGAACTGATCGGCTCGGTGTTCTACCGCAACAAGGGCGCCTACCTGGTGGGCCGTCTGTTCACCCCGGAGGAGCAGTGGCCGCTGGTGTTCCCGCTGGTGCATCACGAAGGGCGCGGCATCCAGTTCGACACGGTGATCACCGACGAGGCGGAAGTCTCGATCATCTTCTCCTTCACCCGCTCCTACTTCATGGTCGACGCGCCGGTGCCGGCGGAGATGGTCGCCTTCCTCAAGCGTCTGCTGCCGGGCAAGCACATCGCCGAGCTATACACCTCCATCGGTTTCTACAAGCAGGGCAAGAGCGAGTTCTACCGCGCGCTGATCAACCACCTGGCGACCACCGACGACCGCTTCGTCATGGCCCCCGGCGTGCGCGGCATGGTGATGAGCGTGTTCACCCTGCCGGGCTTCAACACCGTGTTCAAGATCATCAAGGACAACTTCAACCCGGCCAAGACCGTGGACCACGCCACGGTGATCCAGAAGTACCAGCTGGTGAAGAACCATGACCGAGTCGGGCGCCTGGCCGACACCCAGCAGTTCGCCGACTTCCGCTTCCCGGTACGCAAGTTCGACCCCGATTGCCTCGCCGAGCTGCTGGACGTCGCGCCCTCCACCGTGATGCTCGAAGGCGACGTGGTGCTGATCCGTCACTGCTGGACCGAGCGCCGCATGACCCCGCTGAACATCTACCTGGAACACGCCACGCCGGCGCAGGTGGAAGAAGCGCTGAAGGACTACGGGCTGGCGATCAAGCAACTGGCGGCGGCGAACATCTTCCCCGGCGACATGCTGCTGAAGAACTTCGGCGTCACCCGCCACGGCCGGGTGGTGTTCTACGACTACGACGAGATCTGCTACCTCACCGAGGTGCATTTCCGCCACATCCCGCCAGCGCGCTACGAGGAAGACGAGATGTCCTCCGAGCCCTGGTACTCGGTGGGGCCGATGGATGTATTCCCCGAGGAGTTCCCGCGCTTCCTGTTCGTCGACCTGAAGCTGCGACGGCAGTTCGCCAAGCTGCACGGCAACCTGTTCGACGCCGATTACTGGAAGGGGCTGCAGGAGCAGATTCGCGCGGGGAAAGTGATCGACGTGTTCCCCTACCGCCGCCACGAATCGCCGGAGGAAGCGCTGGCGCGCTAGGCCAAGTCAGGCGCGCTCCTGCTGGAGCGCGCCCTTATGAAAAACCGTCAGTTCCAGTGCCGCCGCGAGGCGCGACGGTTATCCCCCAGACCAACCAGGGCTGCCAGAGAAGCCATCAGCACCTCGGCGATCCACGCCAGCAGCAGCCCGCCGGCCAGGGCCCAGCCAATGGCCTCGGGCTCCAGCACCACCTGGTAGCGGTAGTTCTCGTAGGTTTCCTGCAGCAACTCATGGTTTGGCGCCGTCACCATGTGCAGGGCGCGCTGGTACCAGGGACCCTGCAGGGCCTGCCATTCGTTCTCGAACAGCTGGGCACGGCGCATCAGGCGCTCGATGTTGTCGGCGTCACGCTGGAAGACCGGGTCGGCACTCCCGCGGTAATGCGCCACCAGGGCACTCAGGTCACCCTTGAAGAACTGCCCCGATGTGTCCTTGAAGCCCTGCAGCGCCTGAGTCGCCTCGATGCGATGGGCGTCGACGCGTTGCGCGTAATCCTTGATGAAGCCCGGCACCTGGACCGCGACCATCAGCCCCAGCGCAAACAGCACCATGCGTACGTAGCTGCGCAGCATTCTTTTCCCCTTCGTTCTTATGGATGTGCAAGGCAACGCCGGATTCTCCCGTTTGCCGCACCGGCATTCCGGGAATGCTTCACGTCCCGATCAGATGCGGCCCTGGGTAACGATCTCGCCACGCCACCAGAGCATCCATTCGCCACCCTGCATCAGGGTCCAGTTTTCGTTGTCGGTCAGCGGCTCGGTGGCGATCACCGTCACCACGTCGTTGGGTGTGGTTTCCGACTGGAAGTCCACCGTGACGTCGGCATCGCGCAGGCGTGCCGGCCCGAATGGCGCGCGGCGGGTGATCCAGGCCAGCTTGGTGCTGCAGAAAGTGAACAGCCAGTCGCCGTCACTGAGCAGGCAGTTGAACACGCCCTTCTCGCGGTAGGTGGCGCAGGCGGTGACCAGGGTGGGCAGCAACACCTCCACCGGCACTGGCTCGGGGAAGGCACGGCGCACGCGGTTGAGCAGGTCGCAGAAGGCTGCTTCGCTGTCGGTGTCGCCCACCGCGCGGTAGAGACCGGGCTCGGGATGGAAGTCGGCGAGCTGGCCGTTGTGGGCAAAGGTCCAGTAGCGCCCGCCCATTTCGCGTACGAATGGGTGGGTGTTGGACAGGCAGACCTTGCCGACATTGGCCTGGCGGATGTGACCGATCACCGCCTCGCTCTTGATCGGGTAGCGCTGCACCAGCCGCGCGACTTCCGAATCGACGCTGGCGGACGGGTCCTGGAACAGCCGCACACCGCGCCCTTCATAGAAGGCGATGCCCCAGCCGTCACGGTGCGGGCCGGTGCCGCCGCCGCGCTGCATCAGCCCGGTGAAGCTGAAGACGATGTCCGTCGGGACGTTGGCGCTCATGCCGAGCAACTCGCACATGAATCAGTTCTCCTCCATCAGTGCCTCGCGCAGCTTATGCAGCTCGCGTTCCAGGCGATTCTGCATCCTTTTCCGCCCCAGCGGCAGGAACCGCGTGAGCGCGCGCAGCAGCAGGGCCGGCAGGTCGTTCAGCTCACGCGGGATAAGGTGCAGATGAAAATGTTCGACGTGCTGGTTAGCCGCGGGGCCGTCGTTGACCAGCAGGTTGATGCCGACCCGCCCGTAGCCGGCACGACGCAGCACGCGCTCCATGCGCTCGGCCAGCGGGATCAGGTCCTGCTGCGCCGCTTCGGAGAGCTGGTGCAGGAAGGTCGCGTGCTCGCGGGCCACCAGCAGCAGGTGCGCGGGGCGCAGCGGGTAGATGTCCAGCAGCACGATGAAATGGTCGTCTTCGTAGAGGGTACGGGCCGGCACGCGACCGGCCGCGATGGCGCAGAACACGCAGTCCATGGGAACTCCTCGAAAGGCCGTTCAGTTCATGCTGGACGCGTGCGGGGCAGGACGCAAGGTTGGTCTACAGGCGCGGTTCGATCCGCGCACGGTTGTCGCGCCGCTCGCTCGGGTGGGCGTCCACGCCCTCGATCAGCTCAGGCTGCATCAGCTGGCGCAGGGTCGGCTCGTCTTCCGCTTCCTTGTCCTGGCGGCGCTTCTTCAGCGAACGCTCCAGCGGCCAGCGGATCAGCACGAACAGCAGGTACAGGCCGAACGCGGCGAGCAGCACCAAGGCGAGGTCGGAGACGGCGCGCCAGGCGTTGTTGCCGACCTTGAATACCACGTCCAGCGCGGTGATGGCGATTGCCGGGGCATACAGATTGTTCGCCGGGTCCACCGGAGTCGGGGTGAACAGCAGGACGATGACGATCACCCGCAGGGGTTCGCGCAGCCAGCGCCACATCCAGCCGGTCATCAGGAACCAGACCAGGGTCAGGCCAAGGCCGGCGGCGATATAAGCGCCCCAGGCAAGCGTGTAATCGTGTTCGTTCATGCGCGTGCGTACGTGCGGTGTCGACAGAGGGGTGCGTATGATAGCTGCTTTTCCCCATGGGTGCGCAGCCGGGCGTCATCCATGCCGTCCCCGAGGAACCGCCATGACCGACCGTCAGCCCCCCATCGCCCGCCGCGAAGCCGCCGCCGATCCCTATGCCTGGCTGGAAAACCGCGACGCCGAGGACGTCCTCGACTACCTGAAAGCAGAAAATGCCTACCTGGAAGATCGACTTCTTCCTCAGACGAAACTGCGCGAAACCCTGTTCCAGGAGATCAAGGGTCGCATCCGCGAGACCGACCTGTCGCTGCCCACGCCCTGGGGCCCCTGGCTCTACTACCAGCGCACCACCGCCGGCGACGAGTACCCGCGCCACTACCGCAGCCCGCGCCCGGCCGATGGTTCGCTGACCGTCGAGGAGAGCGCCGAGCAGTTGCTGCTCGACCCGAACGAGCTGGCCGGCGACGGCTTCCTGTCGGTCGGCGCTTTCAGCATCAGCCCCGATCATTCGAAGCTGGCCTACAGCCTGGATACCAGCGGCGACGAGATATACACCCTCTACGTGAAGGATCTGGCTGACGGCAGCGTTACCGCCCTGCCCTTCGACGACTGCGATGGCAGCCTCACCTGGGCCAACGACAACCGCACCCTGTTCTTCGGCGAGCTGGACGACACCCACCGCCCGCACAAGCTCTATCGCCACTGCCTGGGCGAAAGCGGCGCACAGCTGATCTTCGAGGAGCCCGACGGGCGCTTCTTCCTCAACTGCTACCGCGCCAGTTCCGAGCGCCAGCTGATTCTGCTGCTGAACAGCAAGACCACCAGCGAAGCCTGGGTGCTGGACGCCAACGAGCCCAAGGGCGAGTTCGTCTGCCTGGCGCCGCGCGAGGAAGGCCACGAGTACTACCCGGACCACGGTCGCCTTGAGGGCGGCTGGGCCTGGCTGATCCGCAGCAACCAGACCGGCATCAACTTCGCCCTTTACCATGCCAGCGAGACGCAGCCGACCCGCGCGCACTGGATCGAGCTGGTGGCGCACCGCGACGACGTGATGCTCGAGGGCCTGACCCTGAGCGCCAGCGCCCTCACCCTGAGCCTGCGCGAAGGTGGCCTGCCGATCGTCGAAGTCCACCCGCACAACCAGCCGGCGCACCGCGTCGACCTACCGGACGCCGCCTACAACCTCTACGTGCAAGACAGCCTGGAGTTCGACAGCGCGGTGATCCGCCTGCGCTACGAGGCGCTCAACCGCCCGGCGCAGATCCGCCAGCTGGACCTCGCCAGCGGCGAACAGAAAGTCCTCAAGCAGACCCCGGTGGAAGGTCCGTTCGACGCCGACGCCTACGAAAGCCGCCGCCTCTGGGCCGACACCGCCGACGGCGTGCAGGTGCCGATCAGCCTGGTCGGCCGCCGCGAGGTGCTGGAAGACATCGCCCGCGGAAAGCCGGCGCCGCTCTACCTCTATGGCTACGGCGCCTATGGCGAGAGCCTCGACCCCTGGTTTTCCCACGCCCGCCTGAGCCTGCTGGAGCGCGGCTTCGTCTTCGCCATCGCCCACGTGCGTGGCGGCGGCGAACTGGGCGAAGCCTGGTACCGCGCCGGCAAGCTGGAGCACAAGCAGAACACCTTCAGCGACTTCATCGCCTGTGCCGAACACCTGCTCCGCCACGGCTATAGCACCCCGGCGCAGCTGGCGATCAGCGGCGGCAGTGCCGGCGGCCTGCTGATCGGCGCGGTGCTCAACCAGCGCCCGCAGCTGTTTGCCGCGGCCATCGCCGAAGTGCCCTTCGTCGACGTGCTCAACAGCATGCTCAACCCCGACCTGCCGCTGACCGTCACCGAGTACGACGAGTGGGGCAACCCGCAGGAGCCGGAGGTCTATGCCCGCATCCGCGCCTACGCGCCCTACGAGAACGTCAGCGCGCAGGACTACCCCGCCCTGCTGGTGGTCGCCGGCTACAACGACAGCCGCGTGCAGTACTGGGAAGCCGCCAAGTGGGTGGCCAAGCTGCGCGTCAGCAAGACCGACGAGCACCTGCTGCTGCTCAAGACCGACCTGGGCGCCGGCCACGGCGGCATGAGTGGCCGCTACCAGGGCCTGAAGGACGTGGCGCTGGAATACGCCTTCCTGCTCAAGGTGCTGGGCATCGAAGGCAACGCCTGATGCTCTACACCTGCCCCTGCTGCGGCTACTTCAGTTTCGGCGACCCTCCGGGGTCGTACGAAATTTGTGAAATCTGCTTCTGGGAAGACGACCACCTGCAGCTCTGCTTCCCCGACGCGCGCGGCGGCGCCAACGCCGTGAGCCTGATCGAGGCGCAGGTCAACTACGTGCAGTGGGGCGCCTGCGAAAGGCGCTTCCGCGCCAAGGTGCGCCCGGCCACTATTGACGACGTGAAGGACGACCGCTGGTTCCCGCTGTGGGAAAAACGCGTGGAGCTACCGGATGTCGAGGAGCCGCTGACCGGCGAGGAAGCCTGCTACTGGCTGCGCGCGCCGGCCTGAATGCCCTCAGCGTCGGCTGCTGACAGCCAGGCCGACGCCCATGGCGACGATCAGCCCGCCCGAGGCCGTCTGCTGCCAGCGCCGCCAGGTCGGGTTGCTGCCCACGCGATGACCGACCCGTCCGGCGACCACCGAGACCACGGCGTTCACCAGGCAACCACCGAGGTTGAACAGCAGGCCGAGGCAGAGAATCTGCAGCACGAAGTTCGGGCTGCCAGCGGGCACGAACTGCGGCAGGAAGGCGAGGAAGAACAGCGCCACCTTGGGATTGAACACGTTGACCAGCATGCCCTGCAGGAACACCCGGCTCAAGCGCGCGGGCTCGAGCTCGGTGCGTTTCTGCTCGCGCCAGGCGCCACGGATCAGCTGCACGCCGAGCCAGACGAGGTAGAGCGCGCCCAGCCACTTGAGCACACCGAAAGCCACGCTGGACATCATCAGCAGCGCCGAAAGACCGAACGCCGCGGCCAGCATGTGCACCACGCAGCCGGCACCGATCCCGAGGGTCGACATCAGGCCCGCCGCCGTGCCTTGTGCAGCCGAACGCGAGGCGACATAGAGCATGTCCGGCCCGGGCGTGAGGTTGAGCGCGAGGGTGGCGATGAAGAACAGGCTGAGGCTTTCGAGGCTGGGCATGGCGCGGCTCCGGGACGGCAGACGCGCAGCATGCCACGGGGGCCGCTGCTGACGGAAGGATCAGCCAGCGCGGAAGATCAGGTGCTCTTCCCAGTCGTCTTCGGGCACCGAGCCCTCGGCGAGCATGCGCCCGGATTGGGAGATGCGCTCGTGGTGCACCGCGTCCGGATCGCCGCAGACGAGGTGGTGCCACAGCGGCAGGTCCTTGCCCTCGGACACCAGGCGGTAGCCGCAGGTCGGCGGCAGCCACTGGAACTCGTCGGCCTGGGCCGGGGTGAGCTGGATGCAGTCCGGGACGCTGGCGCGGCGGTTGGCGTAGTCGGTGCAGCGGCAGGTCTTCAGGTCCAGCAGCTTGCAGGCGATGCGCGTGTAGTAGACGGTGCCGTCGTCCTCGTCTTCCAGCTTCTGCAGACAGCACAGGCCGCAGCCGTCGCACAGCGACTCCCACTCTTCCTGATCGAGCTGGTCGAGGGTCTTGCGTTTCCAGAAGGGTTCGACTTTGGCGGCCATTTTTTAGTCAGGGGCAATTTCACGGGGCGCAAAGTCTAAGCCCGTCGTGCGCGCAGGCCAAGCGCAGGCGACCATTGACCGCGCAGCGCTTGCCAGAGCGGGCCGCGCTGGTTAGTTTGATCGCCCCACGGGCCCGCTCCGACTGCCTTCTGCCAGCGCCGCGAGACCCGCCAACCGCCCGATCCCACCGCGATGCCCGGCCGACCACGGCACCATCGGCAGATTCCACGCCCTTCAAGGAGCCACCATGAGCGCCAACCCTCGCGTTTCCGAGCACCCGATCGACCCGCAGTTCATCAATCGCTGGTCGCCCCGCGCCTTCAGCGGCGAAGCCATTCCCGAAGCGACCCTGCTGAGCTTCATCGAGGCCGCGCGCTGGGCGCCGTCCTCCTTCAACTCGCAGCCCTGGCGCTTCCTCTTCGCCCTGCGCGACACGCCGAACTGGCAGCGTTACCTGAACCTGCTGGGCGAGTTCAACCGCGGCTGGGCGCAGCACGCCTCGGCGCTGGTGGTGGTGCTGTCCAAGACCACCTTCGCCCCGCCCGGCTCCAGCGAGGAGAAGCCCGCCCTGTGGCACAGCTTCGACACCGGCTCGGCCTGGGGCTTCCTCGCCCTGCAGGCGAGCCTGGCGGGCTGGCACACCCACGGCATGGCCGGCTTCGACCGCGAACTGGCGCGCACGGAGCTGAAGGTCCCGGCGGACCATGAAATCCACGCGGTGATCGCCATCGGCAAGCTGGGCGACAAGTCGATCCTCTCCGAGAGCCTGCAGGCCCGCGAAGTGCCCAATGCACGCCGTCCGCTGGCGGAAATCGTGGCCGAGGGTGATTTCTCGCTCTGACGGGCAATACCCCTTGCAGGAGCGCTCCATGCGCGTGGTCGCGGGCATGGCCCGCTCCTGCAGAAAAGCCAAAAGAAAAAGGCCCCGGATGGGGCCTTTTTCATGTCCGCAGCGGTCAGTAACCGCGGGAGAAATCCACTTCGCCGCGCATGGCCTGCCCCGCCCAGAAGCGCGTGAGGTTGTCGCGGAACAGGTCGATCAGCAGGCTTGGCAGCGTCGGCGCGGCGGTATGACCGGTCAGCAGCAGACGCGGCGTGTGCCAGAACGGGTGCGAAGTCGGCAGCGGCTCCTGGCGGCAGACATCGATCACCGCACCGGCCAGCTGGTTGGCTTCCAGCGCCGCGACCAGGTCCGCGTCCACCACCGAAGTGCCACGCCCGGCGTTGAGGAACAGCGCGGTAGGCTTCATCCGCTGGAACAGCGCGAGGTTGAAGATATCCGCGGTTTCCGGCGTGTCGGGCAGCAGGTTGATCACGTAGTCGGCGGTCTCGGCCAGGCGCGGCAGGTCATCCAGCCCGCCCATGCGCCCGAAGGGCACCAGCGAACGCGGGTTCTTCGCCACGCCAACCAGTTCCACACCGAAGGGCGCCAGCATGTGTGCCACGGCCTGGCCGATCTCGCCGGTGCCAACGATGAGTATCTGCCGGCCACTCAGGCTGCCGGGCGCGCGGTCGTCCCACTGCACGCCGACCTGGCTGGCCAGGCGGCCAAGGAACTGGCGTTCGTGGGCGAGCATGTAGGTGAGGAGGTATTCGGTCATGACCTGGCCGAAGATGCCGACGGCGCGGGTCAGGGCGTAATCCTTGGGGAGGTCGTCGGCCAGCAACGGGGTGATGCCCGCCCAGCTGGACTGGATCCAGACCGGGTGCACACCCTGGCGCAAGAGTTGCGCCGCCAGGGTCGGCTCGCCGAGCCACACGGGGCATTCGGCCGCCGCTTCCGCCAGGGTGTCGGGGTTGTTGCCGGAGATCACCGTCAACCGGGGCTCGGCCGCCATCAGCAGGGCGGCGTAGAGGGCGTGTTCGCGATCGAGTACGAGCAGGCGCATGGTCAGGCCTTTCGCTTCGAACGGTGGAGTTTTTCCGGCTGGCGCATCTGGACTCGCTTCAAGGGAGCTTCCCTGGGGAAATCGTCGTCAGTTCTAGGGAAGTCAGGCGGCTATAGACACAGCCAGAGACCAAGCGTTCCGCTCCGTTGAACCCTTTTTACCCCTGCATAATGCGCTCAGGCCGCATATTTGCACAGTGCCAGCACTGGGCGAATACGCGGCCTGAAGGGAGTGACGATGCGGTCCGGATCAGACCGGGTCGTTTCGGCGCAGCAGTTCCTCTGGGAGGTGCTGGATGTACTCCTCCTCCGCCGGCGGCATCTGCAGGTGGAAACCTTGTTTCTCGATGTTTTCCAGCACCACGTTGATGTCTTCGCGGGCCAGCTGGCGCTCGGGGCTCAGCACCAGATCGAAGGCGTGCTGTGGCGCGCCGAAGGCGACCAGCAGTGCCTCGGGCACGCGGCTGAGGGCTTCGCGCTTGTCGACGTACAGGTACATCTCGTTCTTGCGCGGACTCTTGTAGATGGAGCAGATGCGTTTCATGTCGGGACTTTCCGCGTTGGGAGTGGGCCGCGTTGGGTAATGGGCCGCGTTATTCGGGGGTCTGGACAGCCAGGCTGTCCAGCAGGGCCTGCCCCATCAGCTCGCGGCGCCAGCCTTGCAGCGAATCAGGCAGTTGGTAAGGGCCATTGGGCCAGCCGGTCTTGAGCAGGGCTTCGAGGATTTTCTTGCGCAGCATCAGCTCGGGCGCCATCTCCAGACGCTCGGCTTCCTTCTGGCCGACTTCACGCAGCTTCTTCAGCACCGGTGTGATCTCTCGCGGCAGCGGCTCGGGCAGGGTCTGCGGCCAGGCGGCTTCGGGCAGCTTTGCCGCGTGGGCCATCAGTGCGATCAGGGTGTCGCCGTCCTGGCGCACGGTGCGCGGGTGCATGTCGTCGATGCGCGCCAGGGCGACCTTGTCGGCCGGCTGGAAGCGCGCCAGTGGCCACAGGGTGTGCTCGCGCAGAATGTGGTTGCGCGGCTTGTTGCGCAACCGCGCCTGCTCCTCGCGCCAGACGCACAGTTCGCGTAGCACGGCCAGTTGCTGGCGACCCAGCTTCCACGCCAGCTTGACGTCGAGGTAGGCCTCCTGCGGGTCACTGACGCGGCTCTGGTTGCTGGTCAGGTCGGTGCCGTCAGCCAGCAGCCACTGCAGCTTCTCGTCGCTCAGGCGCGGCGCGAGCTTCACGTAGACCTCGGCCAGGTGCTGCACGTCCTCGGCCGCATAGCGTACCTGCATGTCGGTCAGCGGGCGCTGCAGCCAGTCGGAGCGGGTTTCGTCCTTGGGCAGGTCGAGGCCGAGGATTTCCAGCACCAGCTTGGAGTACCCCATGGAATGCGGCATGCCCAGGTAGGCGGCGGCCAGCTGGGTGTCGAACAGCGGCTGCGGCAGGCTGCCGGTCAGGCGCTGGAAGACTTCCAGGTCCTCACCGCAGGCATGGAACACCTTGACCACCACCGGCGACTCCAGCACGGCAGCGAACGGCGACCAGTCGCGGATCAGCAGCGGGTCGATCAGCCACACGCCGCTGCCGTCGCCCACCTGCACCAGCCCGGCAGCCGGGTAGAAGGTATCGACACGCATGAACTCGGTATCGAGCGCGAGGTAAGGCAGTTCTTTCCAGTCCTGGCACTTGCGCTCCAGGGTGGCATCGTCGCGAATCCACTGAATGTCGAGGACAGTCACGAACATCTCCTTCGTTTCGGTGCGCGCAGTATATAGAGATGCATGATGTGCGAGCATTCCACTCGGCCATCGGTCTGTGACAACTGCATGGCAATCTCTACGCTTTGCCCCGCCCACAACAACAAGAAGGCAGCTTGCGCATGAAAAAGCTTCTCGGACTGCTCGTCCTGCTGGCCGTAGCCGTCGCGGTCTACCTGGCGCTCACGCCCAGCCCCATCGACCCGCTGGCCTGGACGCCGCCCAAGGCGCCACCGATGACCGGCGTGATGGAACCCAACGACACCCTGATGAAAGCCGAACTGCTCGCCCAGGGCCAGATCGTCGGCCCGGAGGACACCGCCGTGGACAGCCAGGGCCGGGTTTTCGCCGGGCTGGATGACGGGCGCATCGTGCGCATCGGCGCCGACGGCAAGGCCGAGTCCTTCGTCGAGACCGGCGGCCGCCCGCTGGGCCTGGCCTTCGACAAGAACGGCAAGCTGATCGTCGCCGACGCCTGGAAGGGCCTGCTGGAGATCGACCCGCAGGGCAAGATCCGCGTGCTGACCGATTCGGCTGACGGCGTTCCCTTCGCCTTCACCGACGACCTGGACATTGCCAGCGATGGCCGCATCTATTTCAGCGACGCGTCCAGCCGCTTCCACCAGCCCGACTACATCCTCGACCTGCTCGAAGCCCGCCCCCACGGCCGCCTGCTGCGTTACGACCCCGCCACCGGCAAGACCGAAACGCTGCTCAAGGACCTGTACTTCGCCAATGGCGTGGCGCTGTCGCAGAACGAGGACTTCGTGCTGGTCAACGAAACTTACCGCTACCGCATCACCCGTTACTGGCTCAAGGGCGAGAAGGCCGGACAACACGAGGTCTTCATCGACAACCTGCCGGGCCTGCCGGACAACCTTGCCAGCGACCGCAGCGGCACCTTCTGGGTGGCCCTGCCCTCGCCGCGCAAGGCCGACGCCGACATGATCCAGCAGATGCCCTGGCTGAAACGCCAGCTCACCAAGCTACCGCGCGCCGTGCTACCCAAGCCGGTGCCCTACGGCCTGGTGATCCAGGTGAACGAGAAAGGCGAGATCGTGCGCAGCCTGCATGACACCAGCGGCCAGCACCTGCGCATGGTGACTTCGGCCAAGCCGGTGAACGGCGTGCTCTACCTGGGCAGCCTGGAGAACGACCGCATCGGCCGGCTGCCGATCCACTGAAAGGCGCCGGCTCCCAGGGCGCCTCAGGCCGGCGCCTGCTCCTTCAGGGCAGGCGCCGGTGCGGGCGCAGCGGCGGGCTCCAGCAGCTCCAGCATGCGCTCGCGCACCTCGCCCATCAGCGCATCGACGCCGTGTTCAGTAAACCGGGTGGAATCGATCGGTGCGCCGACATGCACCTCCACCGGCATGCCGAGGTTCAGTTTGAGGCCGCCCGCCGGTAGCAGTTGCTGGATACCACGGATCGCCACCGGAACGATGATCGCGTCGGTCTGCTGAGCCAGGCGGAAGCAGCCCTTCTTGAACGGCTGCAGCTTGCCATCCCTGGAGCGCGTGCCCTCGGGCGCGGCCCAGAGCACGATGCCGCTCTCCATCATTTCCCGCGCCTTCGCCAGGTCAGCCATCGCCTGGTGACGGTTGTGCCGGTCGATGGACGGAAACTCCGCCGCGCGCATGGCGGCGCCCCACACCGGCACGGCGAACAGCTCGCGCTTGGCCAGCATGCGGATCGAACCGGGCATGGTCACGAAGATCGCCGGGATGTCGTAGAAGCTGGAATGGGTGCAAAGGATCATGTAGCGACGGCCGTCGCCGAAGTCAGGCACCGCTCCATGGCGACTCATGCGCGCGCCGGTCAGGCGCAGCAGACTACCGGACCAGTCGCGGGTGAAGCCGTCGACCTTGGCGCGGCGCAACCGGCCGATGGCGCCCAGCGCCAGGACCCGGACGCTGTAGCCCAGGGTGATCAGAACGGTCGCCAGTCCCACCAGGGCGACGCGCAGCGGGCCCGCCTTGCGCGGTGCCGATTGCTGGTCGTGCATGTTCGCCAACTCCCACCAACTTTTCATCGTACAAGCCTTATGATGCGCCCAAGCCCCGTCACGACACAGGAACGCGCCCATGACCCAAGCCCGCCTGCTCACGCCCGAGCAACTGGCCGCCCGCCTCGATGACCCGAATCTCGTCCTGCTCGACTGCCGTTTCGCCCTCGAAGACCCGGCCTACGGCGCACGCAGCTACCAGGAGAACCACATCCCCGGCGCGCATTTCGCCGACCTCAACCGGGACCTTTCCTCCCCGGTGATTCCGGGTGTCACCGGCCGTCATCCGCTGCCTGATCCGCAGCATCTGCAGGAACACCTGCGTGCCTGGGGCCTGAACGCCGACAGCGAAGTGGTGCTGTATGACGACGGCCCCGGCGCATTCGCCGCCCGCGCCTGGTGGCTGCTGCTGTGGCTGGGCAAGAGCGAGGGCGTGTACCTGCTCGACGGCGGCCTGACCGCCTGGCGCAATGCCGGCCTGCGCCTGACGACCGCCGAAACGCCGCTGCGCCCCGGCGACTTCAAGGGCGAGCCGGACAACAGCCTGCTGATCAGCGCCAGTGAACTGGCCGCGAAACTCGGCAAAGCCGAACTGCCGCTGATCGACGCCCGCGGCCTGCCGCGCTTCCGTGGCGAGGTCGAACCCATTGATCCGGTCGCCGGGCACATTCCCGGCGCCCAGTGCGCAGCCTTCACCGACAACCTCGGCAATGACGGCCGCTTCCTGCGCCCGGAACACCTGCACCAGCGCTTCGCCGGCCTGCTGCGCGGACGCCCGGCCGAAGACCTGGTGGCCTATTGCGGCTCCGGCGTCACCGCCTGCCACAACCTGTTCGCCCTGAGCCTGGCGGGCTACCCGCTGGGTCGCCTGTATGCCGGCTCCTGGAGCGAATGGATCACCGATGCCCGCCGCCCGGTGGCAAAGGGCGACTGATCTCCCCGCTCTGGCGGAAAAAACGGAAGGCGCTTCACACCGGCGCCATCCGTTCCTATGGATAGGTGTCAGGGCATCGGTCAGACTCGTGCCCATTCTTCAAAGGAGTGATCCCATGCCTTCGCGCATCCGCCAGACCCTGCTCGCCAGCCTGCTGTTCGGCCTGTGCAGCGCCACCCCGCTGTACGCCGACGCGCTTGAAGCAACGCCCTGTGCCATCCAGGACCAGTGGTCCGACCTCTACGGCGAAGACCTGGTGAATGCCGCCAAGGCCGGCCATGCCAGTGCCCAGTACAGCCTCGGCCTGGAGTACGACGCCGGCAGCGACGAGTACGACCAGGACTACGAGAAAGCCGCCTACTGGTATGAGAAAGCCGCCAAACAGGGCCACGCCTGTGCCCAGTACAACCTCGGCAACGCTTACGACAATGGCGACGGCGTGGAGCAGGACTCGACCAAGGCGGTGTACTGGTACCAGAAGGCCGTCGACCAGGGCGACAAGGATGCCCAGTACAACCTCGCAATCATGTACGAGAACGGCACGGGCGTAACCCGCAGCTACAAGAAGGCGTTCGCCCTCTATCTGCTGTCCGCCGAACAGGGTGATGTGGACGCCGAGTACGAGGTGGGCGAAAGCTACGCCAAAGGGCGCGGCGTGGCGAAGAACCCCGCACAGGCGCGTGCCTGGTACCAGAAGGCGGCGGACCAGGGCCACGAAGAGGCCGAGGAAAAGCTCTCTGCGATGCCGGAGTTACCGCCAAGCATCTAATCGCCAGAAGGAATATGAACGAAAGCTGCGCCGACGAAACAGTTTAAAAACAGGCCTTTACATCATCTTCATCGCACTACACTTCAATTCGAGCGGCTAAGTCCGCTTCCGGCGGGGCCGAGGATAATCATCAGAAGCTGCCAAGACGCCCAGCCCCGCCGGTCATTGATGACGAGGATGTCATGGGAATCGCCGCGAATGATCTTTGCCAGTATGTGATTCGCCCCACCCTGCATTATCTGGGGCGTCACAGTGTCGCGGCCGAATCGCTGCTGCTGGGGGCAGCGGCCTGTCAGTCGGCGCTGGGGAGCGCCCTCGATGACAGCCATGGTCACGGGCTGTATCGCATTGGTGAACAGCGGCACCAGACGCTCTGGGATGGATTCCTGGCGCTGGACCCCGAGCTGGCCAGCCGCGTGCGAGGGCTGGCCAGCCAGCATGCCTTCCTCGACGCGCCGCACCTCGAACTCACGGTCAACCTGCGCTACAGCACAGCCATTGCCTGGATGCTGGTGGAGGCGGAACAGCTGCCCCTGCCGCTGGCGGACGACCCTATGGAACTGGCCCGTATCTGGCGCCAGGTTTTCCACCCTCACGGACGCCTCCACGACTTCGTCGACGCGTGGCACAGCTACGTCGGAAATTTCAGTCGAGTCGCCTGAGTATCTCTCATTCCGATGGTGACCAATCGGTCAGAAATTATTTACATACAGCGACGAACGGACATCATTCAGATGGAACGCTCGTTTGAGCCCCGAAGCCCAAGGTAGAGCGCCTGCCGACCACTACCCAAGACCCGGGAATCTTGGTAGCTTGCGCGCCGATAAACACAGGAGTTGCTCTTACAATGAAAACAACATGGCTTAAGACCACCCTCGCACTGACCATCAGCGCTGCCTCCGCTCAGGTGCTTGCCAACGGCATCGCCATCAACGAGCAGAGCGCCAGCGGCGCCGGTACCGCCTACGCGGGCCGCGCTTCCTCGGCATTGGACGCCAGCACCATCTACGGCAACCCTGCCGGCATGTCCAAGCTCAAGCGTACTGAAGTCAGCGGCGGTCTGGCCGTTGTCTCTGCCAAGGACGATATCAGCGACGCGAACAGCACTGCCTCCGGCTCCAACAAAGGCGACTCCGTTCCGCTGGCCGCCGTTCCGTTCGGCTACTTCGTCACCCCGCTGGATGACAAGGTCAGCGTCGGCCTGGGCATCTACGTGCCGTACGGCATCATCAACGACTACGAAAGTGGCTTCCAGGGCCGTTCCCACGGCTCCTACAGCAAGGTCCAGGTGATCACCGTCCAGCCGACCATCAGCTACAAGTTCAACGACGTGGTGTCCGTCGGCTTCGGTCCGACCATCAACCGTATCGACGGCAAGCTGGAGAACTACCTGAACACCGGTGGCCTGAACAGCGCCCTGGGTGGTAACGGCGGCGACACCAAGATCAGCATCAAGGGCGACGACACTGCCACCGGCTTCAACGTCGGCCTGCTGATCACCCCGACCGACAGCACCTCCATCGGCGCCACCTACCACTCCAAGGTGAAGTACGAGCTCGAAGGTCACACCACCGTGTCCAACTCGCCAGCCGGCCTGTTCGACTCGCGCATGGATGCCAGCCTGGACATCACCCTGCCCGAGTCCCTGGACCTGTCCATCACCCAGAAGCTGGATGACCGCTGGACCGTCTACGGTGGCACCACCTGGACGCGCTGGAGCCGTCTGAAGTCCATCGAGGTGCAGAACACCGGCGCCCCGCTGGCCGCTTTCGACACCATCGGCGAAGACCTGAGCTGGCACGACACCTGGTCCGCCGCGATCGGTACCTCCTACCAGTTCAACGACCAGTGGGTCCTGCGTACCGGCTTCGCCTACGATCCTTCGCCGACCACCAACGAGCACCGCACCGTGCGTATCCCGGTGGGCGATCGCAAGATCTTCACCCTGGGCGCCGGCTACTCGCCTAACGCCGATATGACCTTCGACGTCGCCTACGCCTACCTGTGGGAATCCACCGCCGGCGTAAACCAGCCGGACGGTCAGGAACTGGCGGGTCTGCAACTGCAGCCGGCCTACAGCGCCAAGTACGACAACAGCGCCCACGGCCTGACCGCGCAGATGACCTATCGCTTCTGATAACTTCTGCGGCATGAAAAAGCCGGGCAGATGCCCGGCTTTTTCATGGCCGTGATTTGTGCTGTGGCCTTTCTGTAAGAGCGAGCCGGCTCAGGCCGCCTCGTCAGGCGCTGCGTGCTCGCGGCAGATCAGCTCACCCTCACGCGCTTCCAGTCTTTCCCCCGTCAGCCCGCAAAGCGCGCCGTCATCCAGCTTCTGGTGGAAGCGACAGGTGCGGCACAGGCCGTACCCCGGCACGTTCTCCTGGCGCTGTACCGTCGCCAGCAGTTCGCGCAGCAACTCGACCAGCAACCCACTGCGCTCCCCCAGCGACTCTTCGGCGTGGCGCAGGAAAGCAGGCGGCGCCAGCGCATCGATCAGCCCCCTGCCCTCCGGCGTCAGCTCCAGGTGCACGCTGCGGCGGTCCTGCGCATCCGGACGCTTCGCGATCAGCCCCTTGGCCTCCAGCGCCTTCAGCGACTGGGACACCGTGCCCTTGGTCAGCCCGAGAAAGTCCGTCACGCCCAGCGGCGTGTTCGAATAGCGATTGCAACGCGCCAGGTAGTTCAGCGCGCTCAGCTGGATCGGCTGCAGATCGGCCATCAGCGGCTGCTCGCGGGCCCAGGCGCGCATCAGGCTGGCGATGCGTTCGAGGTAGTCGTACAGGGTCGTATCGGTCATGGGCTGATCCCTCCGATAGATAGTATCGATCAAAAACCAGTTTGACAGAAGGCTCTTTTCACACGCAGACTGAATTGGTATCGAATCGATACATAATCAATCAGGAGAAGGATCATGAGCAAAGCTGTTTACTACCATGCCGGTTGCTCCGTCTGCGTCGAGGCCGAGCGCGCACTGCTGCCGTTGTTGAACCGCGAAGTCGAAGTAGTGCACCTGGGCGAGCAGTCGCCGCGCGTGGCCGAAGCCGAGGCTGCCGGGGTGAAATCCGTACCGGCGCTGGTGGTCGATGGGCAGGTGCTGCACCTGAACTTCGGCGCCGCCCTGGCCGACCTGAAATAAGGCCGGGCGGTATGAGCGACTACCAGCCGTTGCACTGCGATCTCCATGACTATCTGGAGATCGCCTGCCTCTACCGCTACTGGCTGCGTATCGAGCTGCGTGACGGCCTGGCGTTCGACGCCCAGGCCTTCACCACGCACACGCGAAGGACCGCGGGCGGAGTGCTGGAGGAGTTCCTCGAGGTGCAGGTGGACGATGCCAGCCGGGAGTTCCGGCTGGACCGTCTGCACGCCATCACGCCCTTGTCGGCGCAGGCGCTGTTCGGAAGGGTGGAGCTGCAGGCGGCCGGCTGAGCGGCCGCAACGTCCTCACCACATGAGGTCGTCGGGCACCACGTAATCCTTGTACGGATCGTCCTCGTCCGGCTCGCCGCTGGGCTCGCTGAGGACGATGATGCGGCGCTCGTCGCGCTCCTGGATACGCAGTGCGGCATCGCGAGGCACGATCTCGTAGCGGCCGTCGTAGCTGACGATGGCCAGGCTGCCGCGGCTGAGCTTGTCGCGGACCATGTCGTTGACCGCGATGCGCTTGACCTTCTTGTTGTCGACGAAGTTGTAGTAGTCGTCCGACTCCAGTTTGGGCAGGCGCGTGCCTTCGATCAGTTGCTTGATCTGTGCCGTCTTGGCCTTCTTGTCAGCCTTCTCCTGCTGCTGGCGGTTCAGCTCGGCGTCGCGGGCCTGCTTCTCGGCCTGGGCCTGCAGGGCCGCCTGACGCTGGCTGTCGTCCTTCGCCACCTGGTTCTTGTGCTCCAGGCGCTGCTGCTTCTGTTTCTGCTTGCCGGCCTGCTTGGCCTGCTTCTCGTTGACCAGGCCGGCTTTCAGCAACTGGTCACGCAATGACATGCTCATGAATCAAGGCTCTCCAACAGCCCATAGTGATGCAGGACAAATCCCAGACCAACGCATAGGTGCGGCGGGATCGTCCTCAGGGGGTATAATCCTCGGGCCTGTGCCAGCGCAGCGCAAGTGCCTGGCTCGAAATCACTCATCTGGAGCGGACTCGTAACCTCCATGCTGAAGCTCATCGTTCTCGCGGTACTGGCCATCTTCCTCGTCGCCATTCTCTACGTGCATCTGCGCGGCAAGGTGCGGCTGCCCTTCCTGCGCCAGGTCGTGAACCACTCCGCCTGGTTCGCTCCCTACAACTCGCTGATGTACCTGAACTCCAGCGTGCCCTCCAAGCCCTACCTGGACCGCGAGCGCTTCCCCGAACTCGACAAGCTGCGCGACAACTGGCAGATGATCCGCGAGGAAGCCGAGCAGCTGTTCGACGAGGGCTACATCCGCGACGCCCTGAACAACAACGAGGCCGGCTTCGGTTCCTTCTTCAAGAAGGGCTGGACCCGCTTCTACCTGACCTGGTACGACGGCCCCCTGCCCTCGGCGCAGCAGTTGTGCCCCAAGACCGTGGAACTGGTGAGCAGCATCCCCAACGTCAAGGGCGCGATGTTCACCCGCCTGCCGCCGCGCAGCCACCTGAACAAGCACCGCGACCCTTACGGCGGTTCGCTGCGCTACCACCTGGGCCTGGCCACGCCGAACTCCGATGAGTGCCGCATCTTCGTGGATGGCCAGCCCTACGCCTGGCGCGACGGCCAGGACGTGATGTTCGACGAGACCTTCGTCCACTGGGTCAAGAACGAGACGGACGAATCGCGTCTGATCCTCTTCTGCGATATCGAGCGTCCACTCAAGTCGCCGCTGCTGACCCGCATCAACCGCCGCGTCAGCGCCTTCCTCGGGCGCGCAACAGCGCCGCAGAACGTCGAGGGCGAGCGCGTCGGCGGAATCAACCAGGCCTACTCGGTGCTGATCCGCATCGGCAACGCCGTGGGCAGCAAGGTGAAGGTGTTCAAACGTGCCTATCCCAAGGCCTACCGCATCGGCCGCCCGGTGCTGGCGGTGCTGCTGCTGGTGCTGATCCTGCGCTGGCTGTTTGGCTGAAGGAGCGCGCCTCGCGTTGACGCTCCTACGAAGAACAAAAAAGCCCCGCGATTGCGGGGCTTTTTTATGGGAGAAAGAACTTATCCACAACTGAGCGGGTTCTTCTCGTCACGCTTGGCAGCGCCCCACAACTCGTCCATCTCTTCCAGGTTGCTGTCTTCCAGGGTGCGTCCCTGGTCGCGCAGGGCTGTCTCGATGTAGCGGAAGCGGCGCTCGAACTTGGCGTTGGCGGCGCGCAGGGCAGTTTCCGGGTCGACCTTGAGCTTGCGCGCCAGGTTGACCACCACGAACAGCAGATCGCCCACTTCCTCCGCCTGGCCCTCGGTATCGCCGCCGGCCATCGCCTCGAGCACCTCATCCAGCTCCTCGCGGACCTTGTCGACCACCGGCAGGGCGTCGGCCCAGTCAAAGCCGACCTGGGAGGCGCGCTTCTGCAGCTTGGCGGCGCGGCTCAGCGCCGGCAGGGCGGTGGGTACGTCGTCCAGCAGGGACAGTTGCACCGGCTCGGCGGCCTTGGCGGCACGCTCTTCGGCCTTGAGTTCCTCCCAGCGCTGCTTGACCGCCGCTTCCGCCAGTTTCGCCGGGTCGGACTCTCCGTACAGGTCGCCGTCGGGGAACACATGAGGGTGGCGGCGGATCAGCTTGGTGGTGATGCCATCCACCACCGCGTCGAACTCGAAGCGCCCCTCTTCCCGCGCCAGCTGCGCGTAGTAGACGACCTGGAAGAGCAGGTCGCCCAGTTCCTCACGCAGGTGGTCGAAGTCACCGCGCTCGATGGCATCGGCCACCTCGTAGGCTTCCTCGAGGGTGTACGGAACGATCGTCGCGTAGCTCTGCTTCAGGTCCCAGGGACAGCCGTGCTGCGGGTCACGCAGCCGGGCCATCAGGTACAGCAGGTCGTCGAACTTATGCATCCTTGGCACCCGCACCGCGGTCGCGCCGCGCCTCGATGATGTTGGGCAGCTGCGAGATGCGCGCCAGCAGGCGGCCCAGCGAATCGAGACCGGGGATCTCGATGGTCAGGCGCATGATCGCGGTATTGTCTTCCTTGTCCGAACGGGTGTTCACCGCCAGCACGTTGATACGCTCGTTGAGCAGCATCTGCGAGACGTCGCGCAACAGGCCGGAACGGTCGTAGGCACGGATGACGATATCCACCGGATAGGTGCTGACCGGCACCGGGCCCCAGCTGACCTGGATGATCCGCTCCGGCTCGCGACCGGCCAGTTGCAGCGCGGTGGCGCAGTCCTGGCGGTGGATGGTGACGCCGCGGCCGAGGGTGATGTAGCCGACGATCGGGTCGCCCGGCAGCGGCTGGCAGCAGCCGGCCATCTGCGTGAGCAGGTTGCCGACGCCCTGGATCTGGATGTCGCCGCGCTTGCCGTGGCCGATCTTGCTCGGCTTGCGCGGGATGAGTTCCAGCTGCTCGGTGCCGCGCTCGGGCTCGACCAGCTGCTGCGCGTAGTTGACCACATGGGCGAGGCGCAGGTCGCCGGCGCCCAGGGCCGCGAAGAGGTCTTCGCCGGTCTTGTAGTTGGCCTTCTCGGCGAGCTTCTCGAAGTCCACCGGCGGCAGCGCCAGACGGCCCAGCTCGCGTTCGAGCATGGCCTTGCCGGCGGCGACGTTCTGGTCGCGCGCCTGCAGCTTGAACCAGTGGACGATCTTCGCCCGCGCTCGCGAGGTGGAGACGTAGCCCAGGTTCTGGTTCAGCCAGTCACGGCTCGGCCCGCTTTGCTTGCCGGTGATGATTTCCACCTGCTCGCCGGTCTGCAGGCTGTAGTTGAGCGGCACGATGCGGCCGTTGATCTTGGCGCCCCGGCAGTTGTGCCCGACCTCGGTATGCACGCGATAGGCGAAGTCCAGCGGAGTGGAGCCCTTGGGCAGGTCGATGGCATGGCCGTCGGGGGTGAAGACGTAGACCCGGTCGGGCTCGATATCTACCCGCAACTGCTCGGCCAGGCCACCGATATCGCCCAGTTCCTCGTGCCACTCCAGCACCTGGCGCAGCCAGGAAATCTTCTCTTCGTAGTGGTTGGAGCTGGCCTTGACGTCGGTGCCCTTGTAGCGCCAGTGCGCGCAGACGCCGAGCTCGGCTTCCTCGTGCATGGCGTGGGTGCGGATCTGCACTTCCAGCACCTTGCCCTCGGGGCCGATCACCGCGGTGTGCAGCGAGCGGTAGCCGTTTTCCTTGGGGTTGGCGATGTAGTCGTCGAATTCCTTGGGGATGTGCCGCCAGAGGGTGTGCACGATACCCAGCGCGGTGTAGCAGTCGCGCATTTCCGGCACCAGCACGCGCACGGCGCGCACGTCGTAGATCTGGCTGAAGTCCAGGCCCTTGCGCTGCATCTTCCGCCAGATGGAATAGATGTGCTTGGCGCGGCCGGAGAGGTCGGCCTTGATGCCGGTGGCGGCCAGGGCGTCCTTGAGCTGCTGCATCACGGTGGCGATGTACTGCTCGCGGTCCAGCCGGCGCTCGTGCAGCAGCTTGGCGATCTGCTTGTACTGGTCGGGTTCGAGGTAGCGGAAGGACAGGTCCTCCAGCTCCCACTTGATGTGACCGATGCCTAAGCGATGGGCCAGCGGTGCGTAGATGTCGAACACCTCGCGGGCAACGCGCATGCGCTTTTCTTCGTCGGCGTTCTTCACCGCGCGGATCGCGCAGGTGCGCTCGGCCAGCTTGATCAGCGCGACGCGCACGTCGTCGACCATCGCCACCAGCATCTTGCGCAGGTTCTCGATCTGCGCCTGGGTGCCGAGCACCAGGGACTGCCGCGGGCTGAGGCTGGTGCTGATCGCCGCCATCCGCAGCACGCCTTCGATCAGCTTGGCGACGACAGGGCCGAAGCGCTGCGCCACGTCCTCGAGCTTGACCTTGCCCTCGCGCACGCCACGGTAGATCACCGCGGCGACCAGCGATTCCTGGTCGAGCTTGAGGTCCGCCAGGATCTCGGCGATCTCCAGGCCTGTCTGGAAGCTGGAGGTGCCATCCGCCCAGGAGTTGTCAGCCGTGCTGACAGCCCTGTCTTCCACCTCGCGAGCGAACTCGCAGGCTTCCAGCAGGACCTTGCGATCCAGTACCGGGACCAGGGTCTGGACATGGTCCAGCCAGGCCTCGAGATTGATGCTGCCGTCGGTGTTGACCGGCTGGTGCGCTCTCACCTGTACCATCGTGTCTACCCTTCCCCACGGTGCGCCACAACACACCGCTCACTGCGCCGGCCTTTCTTGCTTGAGCCGGTCGGATTGCGCAGGCCGTCCTAGCCTGCCTCGAACAAAGCCATGGCCTCGACATGGGCCGTCTGCGGGAACATGTCGAGAATGCCGGCGCGCTTCAGACGATAGCCCTGTCGGGCCAGCTCGCCAGCGTCACGCGCCAGGGTCGCCGGGTTGCAGGACACATAGAGTACCCGCTCCGCGCCCAGTGAATGCATCTGCCGTGCCGGTTCGAAGGCTCCGTCCCGCGGAGGGTCGAGCAGCACGGCGGTGAAATCCTCCGCCGCCCAGGGGGCGTCGGCAAGCGGTTTCGTCAGGTCCGCCTGATGGAACCGGGTATTGACCAGGCCGTTGGCCCGGGCGTTGGCGGCGGCACGCTCGACCATGGTCTGCACACCTTCCACGCCCACCACCTCGCGCACCTGGCGCGCCAGCGGCAGGGCGAAGTTGCCCAGGCCACAGAACAGGTCCAGCACGCGCTCCTCGCTGCCCGGCTTCAGCCAGTCCAGCGCCTGGGCGACCATCGCCTCGTTCACCGGCTCGTTCACCTGAACGAAGTCGCCGGGACGGTAGGCCAGGGTCAGATTCCAGGCTTCGAGCCGGAAGCCGAGCTCGCGGTTCCCACTGTTTTCTGCAGCATCGGAGCAAAGCGTCGGTTCGCCGTCACCCTGCAACCACAGCTGCACATCCCGTGCCGAACAGAATTCCAGCAGTCGCGCACGGTCGCTATCGGACAAAGGTTCGATATGCCGCAGCAGCAGCGCGCTGGAAGTACCGTGGAACAGTTCGACGTGGCCAAGCGACTGTGGCTTGGCGAAGCCACGCAGCAGCTCCGGCAGCTCGCGCGCGAGGACCTGCAGCTCAGGCACCAGCACCAGGCAGTCGTCGAAGGCGACGATGGCCTGGCTGGCAGCGGCGCGGAAGCCGACGTCCAGGCGCTTGGCCTTCACGTCCCAGCGCACGGCGAGGCGGGCGCGACGGCGGTAGCCGAACTCCGGCCCGACCAGCGGTGCGGCCCACTCTTGCGGGACCAGGCCGGAGAAGCGCTCCAGTTGCTCCGCCAGGGTGCGCTGCTTGAGCGCCAGCTGATCGGCGTGGGACAGGTGCTGCAGGCTGCAGCCGCCACAGGTGCCGGCCACCGGGCAAGGCTCGGTGCGGCGGTTGGCGGCGGCAGTGAAGATACGTTCGCTACGGGCGTCGACGATCTGCGCGCGGGCGGACAGCACGCGGGCTTCCACCGACTCGCCCGGCAGGGCGTTGTCGACGAACCAGGTGCGCCCGTCGATGTGGGCGATGCCGCGGCCGTCGTGGGCCAGGCGCTCGATGTTCAGGCGCTGCTTCTTGCCCACCGGTACCGCAGGGCTGCGCGCTCCGCCGCTGGGCTGGAAGCGCAGGCCGGATCTCTGCTTGGCCATGTCAGTTGGAGTCGAACACGCCCGAGGACAGGTAACGGTCGCCACGGTCGCAGATGATCGCCACCAGGGTCGCGTTTTCCAGTTCGCGCGACAGGCGCAGCATGGCCGCCACCGCACCACCGGAGGACACGCCGCAGAAGATGCCCTCTTCGCGGGCCAGGCGGCGCATCACGTCCTCGGCTTCGTTCTGCTGCATGTCGACGACGCGGTCGACGCGGGTGGCGTCGAAGATCTTCGGCAGGTATTCCTGCGGCCAGCGGCGGATGCCGGGGATGGCCGAGCCTTCCATCGGCTGCAGGCCGACGATCTGCACGTTGGGGTTCTGCTCCTTGAGGTAGCGCGACACACCCATGATGGTGCCGGTGGTGCCCATGGAACTGACGAAGTGGGTGATCTCACCGCCGGTCTGCTGCCAGATTTCCGGGCCGGTGGAATGGTAGTGGGCGATCGGGTTGTCGCCGTTGGCGAACTGGTCGAGCACCTTGCCCTGGCCTTCGCGCGCCATCTGGTCGGCGAGGTCGCGGGCGCCTTCCATACCCTGCTCCTTGGTCACCAGGATCAGCTCGGCGCCGTAGGCGGTCATGGCGGCCTTGCGCTCGGCGGTGGAGTTGTCGGGCATGATCAGGATCATGCGGTAGCCCTTGATCGCCGCCGCCATCGCCAGGGCGATGCCGGTGTTACCGGAAGTGGCTTCGATCAGCGTATCGCCGGGCTTGATGTCGCCGCGCAGTTCGGCACGGGTGATCATCGAAAGCGCCGGACGATCCTTCACCGAACCCGCGGGGTTGTTACCCTCGAGTTTTACCAGCAAGGTGTTGGAAGTTTCCCCGGCCAGGCGCTGCAGGCGCACCAGCGGGGTATGGCCGACGCAATCGGCGATAGTCGGGTACTGCACAGTCATGGAAGCACTCGGATCTGGAACAGGGCGCCCTATGATACCGGCAAAAGCCGCCCCGCCATACGAAACTTCCTAACAAGCCGTGTACAGGGGCCCGTGTCCGCCTCAGGCCGCCGCCGCGTCGGGCAGGCGCAGGTGCACGCGCAGCCCCGCTTCGGCGCAGTCCGCCCAGAGTTCGCCGCCCTGCATGCGCAGCGAACTGCGGGCGATGCTCAGGCCCAGGCCGAAGCCTTCCCCGGTACGTGCATCGGAGAGCCGGGTGAAGGGCAGGAAGATGCGCTCCAGGTCACTTTCCGCCACGCCCGGGCCATCGTCTTCCAGCCACAGGTGCCAGCCGCCGGACTCGCGCCGGCCGCTCAGGCGGATGCGACCGTGTTCCGGTGAATGGCGGATAGCGTTGCGCAGCAGGTTTTCCAGCGCCTGGGCCAGACCGTTGAGATGGCCGCGCACGCGGCAATCCGCCGGCACCTGATAAAGGAAGCGCTCGGTACTCCAGCCCGCCTCGAAGCGGGCGTCGTCCACCAGCAGGTCCCACAGCGAGCGCAGGTCGATCTCTTCCAGCTCCACTCGCGGGCGCTCGGTGTCCAGCCAGGCCAGTTCCAGGGTATCGGCGACCAGGCGCTGCATTACCTCCACTTCCCGCTCGACACGCTGGCGCAACGCGGCTTCGCTGATCGGGCTGTCGCCGGCGACCCGCAAGCGGCTGAGGGGCGTGCGCAGTTCGTGGGACAGGTCGCGCAGCAACTGGCGCTGCAGGCCGACGTGGCCGCGCAGGCGCTCGGCCATGTGGTCCAGCGCGCGGCCCAGCTCGCCGAGTTCGTCGCGGCGGGCGATCAGTTCCGGGCCGGCGACCGAACCGAGGTCATCCGCCTGCAAGGCGTTGGCGTGTTCGCGCAGACGGCCGAGCGGGCGTACCAGCCGGCGATAGATCAGCCCACAGAGCATCAGGGCAAGGATCGTCGGCACCAGCGCATGACTGATGGATTGGCGCAGGAAGCTCAGGCCGCCCGGCAGGTAGCGCTGCGGCAGTTGCACCACCAGCCGGCCAGCGCCTGGTTCGTCCGGGAAGGGAATACCGATGTACGGCAGGTTCACCGAGCGCGAGCTTACCGGCCAGTCCAGCCCGCGCTGGAACGTCAGGTGCGCCACGTCCTCCATGGGCAGCGGCTGCGTGCCCAGCGATTGCAGACGGGCATCGATCACGACCATCCATACCGGCTCGCGCTGTTTCATCTGCGCCAGCCAGGCATCGATGCCCGCCGCCCCGCCGGTACGCCAGGCTTGCTGGGCCTCGTCGGCGTAGCCGGCGAGCACCTGCCGAGCCGCCTCGGACAGGAAGTAGCTGTCGCGCTCCATCTGCTTGCCCCAGTTCCAGGACAGCCAGATCACCGACAGGCACAGCACCACGAGGGCGACGGCGAGCTTCCAGAACAGCGAGTGGCGGCCGGGCATGTCAGTCCTCGGCCTCGGCGAAGACGTAGCCCTTGCCCCACACGGTATGCAGCGTGTGGCGGATATAGCCGATGGCCTGCAGCTTGCGGCGCAGGTGGCTGACGTGCATGTCCAGGCTGCGGTCGTGGGCGGTGAAGGCGCGATGCAGCACGTGCTGGTAAAGGAAGGGCTTGCTCAGGGTCTCGCCCTGGCTGCCGAGGAAGGTTTCCAGCAGGCGGTACTCGGTGCCGGTCAGGCCGGCCCATTGGCCATCAAGGCCGACGTCGTCCTTCTGCGGGTCCATCTGCAGCCCGGTCGACGCAGGCGTGCTGTTCAGCGACTGGCTGCCACGCTCCAGCGCCACCCGGCGCAGCACGGCGTCCACGCGCACGCTGAGTTCGGCAAGGCTGAAAGGCTTGGGCAGGTAATCGTCGGCGCCCTGGGAGAAGCCGGCGATACGGTCCTGCTCGGCGCCCAGGGCGGACATCAGGATCACCGGCACCGCGCGCTCCCGGCGCAGGGTGCGGAGGATGTCCAGGCCGCCGGTGCCGGGCAGCATGATATCCATCAGCACCAGGTCGTAGTCGCCGCCGCGCGCCTGGGCCAGGCCTTCGTCGCCGTCCTGGCACCAGGTGACCGCGAAGCCGCGTTCGCTCAAATGGGAAGACAGGTGGGCGCCCAGAGTCGGGTCGTCCTCGATGGTCAGCAGGCGCAGGCCGGACGAAGCGATGGCATTCATATCAAATAAGAGTGATTAGCAATTGCGTGAAGTATTCACGATTCCACGCGCTCCCGGCAAGGCAAAGGGCTTCCGACGAAGGTCTGAACCGCTACACTGCCGGGGATAAACGCATCGGAGGAAGCGCGTGTTCAAGGATCTCGGCATCAAGGGACGGGTACTGCTGCTCACCCTGCTGCCCACCAGCCTGCTGGCGCTGGTGCTGGGCGGCTATTTCACCTGGGTGCAGCTGTCGGACATGCACGCCCAGTTGATCGAGCGCGGGCAACTGATCGCCGAGCAACTGGCGCCGCTGTCCGCCCCGGCCATGGCCAACCACAACAACGAGCTGCTCGCGCGAATCGCCAATGAAGCGCTGGACCAGCCCGACGTGCGCGCCGTGACCTTCCTTGACCCGGACCGGGAAAAGCTCGTCCACGCCGGCCCCAGCATACTGACGCCAATGCCCAGTGGGGACGGCTCGCACCTGAGCATGGCAAGCAACCTGGACACCACCCACTTCCTCTTGCCGGTACTGGGCAAGCACCGCAGCCTGTCCGGCGACCCCGACGACGACGCCGAGAAGCTGCTGGGCTGGGTCGAACTGGAACTGTCGCACCACGGCACCCTGCTGCGCGGCTACCGCAGCCTGTTCACCAGCCTGCTGCTGATCGGCGCGGGCCTGGCCGTCACCGCCCTCCTCGCCCTGCGCATGAGCCGCGCGATCAACGCGCCTCTGGGGCAGATCGCCCAAGGCGTCGCCCAGCTCAAGGAAGGCCGCCTGGAAACCCGCCTGCCGGCGCTGGGCAGTCACGAGCTGGACGAACTGGCCGGCGGCATCAACCGCATGGCGGAGGCGTTACAGAGCGCCCAGGAAGAGATGCAGCACAACATCGACCAGGCCACCGAGGACGTGCGGCAGAACCTGGAGACCATCGAGATCCAGAACATCGAACTGGACCTCGCGCGCAAGGAGGCCCTGGAGGCAAGCCGGATCAAATCCGAGTTCCTCGCCAACATGAGCCATGAGATCCGCACCCCGCTCAACGGCATCCTCGGCTTCACCAACCTGCTGCAGAAGAGCGAGATGACCAGCCGCCAGCAGGATTACCTGGGCACCATCCACAAGTCCGCCGAAAGCCTGCTGGGGATCATCAACGAGATCCTCGACTTCTCGAAGATCGAGGCCGGCAAGCTGGTGCTGGAGAACATCCCATTCAACCTGCGCGAGCTGATCCAGGACACCCTGACCATCCTCGCCCCCGCCGCCCACGAGAAGCAGCTGGAGCTGGTCAGCCTGATCTACCGCGACACCCCGCTGCAGCTGGTGGGCGACCCGCAGCGGCTGAAGCAGGTGCTGACCAACCTGGTGAGCAACGCCATCAAATTCACCCACGACGGCAGCATCGCCGTACGCGCGATGCTCGAGGACGAGAGCGACGACCGCGCTCAACTGCGCATCAGCGTGCAGGACACCGGTGTGGGCCTGACCGACGCCGACCTGCGCGCGCTGTTCCAGGCCTTCAGCCAGGCGGACAACTCCCTCTCGCGCCAGGCCGGCGGCACCGGCCTGGGGCTGGTCATTTCCAAGCGCCTGATCGAGCAGATGGGCGGTGAGATCGGCGTGGAAAGCAGCGCCGGCGATGGCTCCGAGTTCTGGATCAGCCTAAACCTGCCCAAGGCCCGCGACGACGGCGACGACCTGCCGCACGCCCTCGCCGGCGGCCTGCGTGTGGCGCTGTACGAGCCCCACGAACTGACGCGCACCGCGCTGCACCACCAACTGGAAGACTGCGGTCTGGAGGTCACCGAGTTCCCTGACCTCGTCACGCTGGAGAAGACCCTGCTGGCCGGGCCGTCGGACAAGGCGCCGATCACCCTGGCGCTGCTCGGCGTGACCGCCGCCGATCACCCGCCAGAGGCGCTGCGCCAGTCCATCCGCGAACTGGAACAGCACGGCTGCAAGAGCCTGGTGCTCTGCCCGACCATCGAACAGGCGCACTACAACGATGTGCTGCCCGACGCCCAGGTGCAGAGCAAGCCTGCCTGCACACGCAAGCTGCAGCAGGCACTGAATGAATTGCTGCACCTGCGGCCGGCGCGCAAGGACAAGAACGTCAACGGCAGGCTCGAGCGCACGCCGCACCTGCTCTGCGTCGACGACAACCCGGCCAACCTGCTGCTGGTAAAGACCCTGCTGACCGACATGGGCGCCGAGGTGGTCGCCGTGGACAGCGGACTTGCCGCCGTCGAGGCGGTGCAGCGCGAGCGTTTCGACCTGGTGTTCATGGACGTACAGATGCCGATCATGGACGGCCGCCAGGCCACCGAGGCGATCCGCCTCTGGGAAGCCGACCGCGAAGTCAGCCCGGTACCGATCATTGCCCTCACCGCCCATGCCCTGGCCAACGAGAAGCGCGCCCTGCTGCAGGGTGGCATGGACGACTACCTGACCAAGCCGATCGACGAGCGCCAACTGGTCCAGGTGATCCTCAAGTGGACCGGCCTGGCGCTGGGCGAGCCGCGCGACGAGCGTCCGCGCCAGGCCCAGTCCTCCCTGGAAGGCCTCAGCGTGCTGGACCCGGAGGAAGGCCTGCGGCTGGCCGCCGGCAAACCGGAGCTGGCCGCCGACATGCTCGGCATGCTGCTCGCCTCGCTGTCCGCCGACCGCCAGGTGATCCGCCAGGCCCGCGAGCGCAACGACCGCAACACCCTGCTCGAACGCATCCACCGCCTGCACGGCGCTACCCGCTACTGCGGCGTGCCGATGCTGCGCGCGGCCTGCCAGCGCGCCGAGACGCTGCTCAAGCAGAACGATCCGGACGGCCCCGCTGCGCTGGATGAGCTGGACAAGGCCATGGCCGAGCTGGCACAGGCGACCGAGGGCCACCTGGAAACCGAAGCCGGCCAGACGCACTGAAGACGGAATTCAATCGATGCGCATCATCCTGTTCAGCAACCAGACCTACGACCGCGAGAGCTTCCTCGCCGCCAACCATGGCCTCGGCTTCGAGCTGCATTTCCAGCAGGCGCAGCTGCGCGAGGACACCGTCGCCCTGGCCATGGGCTTCGAGGTGGTCTGCCCCTTCGTCAACGACGACCTGTCGCGCCCGGTGCTGGAGCACCTGGCGGCCGGCGGCACGAAACTGATCGCCCTGCGCTCGGCCGGCTACAACCATGTCGACCTGGCCGCCGCCCATGCGCTGGGTCTTGCCGTCGTGCGCGTACCGGCCTATTCGCCCCACGCCGTGGCCGAACATGGCGCAGGACTGGTCCTGGCGCTGTGCCGGCACCTGCACCGCGCCTACAACCGCACCCGCGAAGGTGATTTTTCCCTGCACGGCCTGACTGGCTTCGACCTGCACGGGCGCACTGTCGGGATCATCGGCAGCGGGCAGATCGGCGAAGTCTTCGCCCGCATCATGAGCGGCTTCGGCTGCCATATCCTGGCCTACGACCCCTACCCCAACCGCGCCGTCGAGGCCCTGGGCGGGCGCTTCGTCGAGCTGGACGACCTGCTTGCGCAGTCCGACATCATCAGCCTGCACTGCCCGCTCAACGAGGCCACCAGGCACCTGATCAACGCCGAAAGCCTGGAGCGCATGAAGCGCGGCGCGATGCTGATCAATACCGGCCGCGGCGCGCTGGTCGACACCCCGGCGCTGATCGAGGCGCTGAAAAGCGGCCAGCTCGGCTACCTCGGCCTGGACGTCTATGAAGAGGAAGCCGACATCTTCTTCGCCGACCGCTCCGACCAGCCGCTGCAGGACGACGTACTGGCGCGCCTGCTCACCTTCCCCAACGTGATCATCACCGCGCACCAGGCCTTCCTGACCCGCGAGGCGCTGGCCGGAATCGCCCAGACCACGCTGGCCAACATCGCCGCCTGGCAGGCCGGCGATCCGGTCAACCTGGTGAAAAACTGAGCAGAAGGCGCTCGCATCCGCACGCCACGCGCCCTAGAATGCCGCGCTTTCCCGGAGGACCCATGGCCCAGCACGATTTCCGCTACACCCTGCTCAACCCGCAATTCACCCTCAACGAGTGCCGCGCGCTGACTCCGGGCCGCTACCAGGTCACCGGCATCGGTGGCTCGATCAAGGCCGGCGACACCATACTGGTCAGCCTCAAGGGCAGCAAAAGCCTGAGCATGACGCTGGAAGTGGAAAAGGTCCGCCACCTGATCAACCCGCCTGGGCAGTGGATGGCCGTGGCCAAGGGCCCGGTGTTCCGTGAACTGGGTATCCACGAGTGGAAGGTCAACTGTGACGGCTGCGAGGCTACACTGGATTTCGAATTCGCCGTCGATGCCACCCTCGGCAAGGCTGCCCAGCAGCCCGCCGCCGAGCAGCGCATCGCCGAACTCGGATGGGCCAAGGTCGGCAACCGCCACCTCTGCCCGGATTGCCAGAGCAAGGAGACTGCATGAAAGCCCTGATCGCCAGCGCCTGCACCGCGCTGGCCCTGGCCGGTTGCGCCAGCAAGCCGGTTCCCGAAGCGGAGCAGACTTACCGCGTGGAATGGGTCGGTGAGCACCCGCTGATCGACTACACGCACATCAGCCTGACCCTGGACGGCAACGGCCGCGCCTACGGCAGCGCCGGCTGCAACCACTGGTTCGCCAGCTACAAGCTCGAAGGCGACCAGCTGACCTTCGGCCAGCCCGGCGCCACTCGCAAGCTGTGCGCCGACCTGGTGATGGAGCAGGAACAGCAATTCCTCAAGATGCTTGGCGAAGTGCAGCGCTGGGATATCACCGAAGAAGGCGAGCTGCGCCTGTGGCCGGTCTCCGGCCGCGCCATGCGCATGTGGCCCGAAGGCTGAGGCGTTTTCGCCCGCGCTAGAAGAGCGTGAGCTGCTCGTGGGCGCCGCGCAGATCGACCAGGCGCACGCCCACGCCGATCAGCCGCACCGCCTTGTTACCGCGCTGAAACGCCTGCCCCAGCAGTAACCGATAGCTTTCCAGGTCCCGCGCGGCGCCTGCCTGCTCCAGGGTGGTCTGGGTGAAGTCATGGAACTTCAGCTTGATGAACGGCTTGCCCGGCCGGTAGCTGGTGTCCAGGCGCGTCATGCGCCGCTCCAGCTCACCCAGCAACGACGGCAATTCCTCCTGGCAGGCCGCCAGGTCCGGCAGGTCCTGGTCGAAGGTGTTCTCCACGCTGATCGACTGGCGGCGGCTGTCCACCTGCACCGGACGTTCATCGACGCCCCGCGACAAGCCCCAGAGCCGTTCACCGAAACTGCCGAATTCCTTGACCAGCTGGATACGCGACCAGTCGCGCAGGTCCGCGCAGGTACGGATACCCAGACGCGCCAGCTTCTCGGCGGTAACCTTGCCTACGCCATGCAGCTTTTTTACCGGCAGTTCGGCGACGAAACCGTCCACCTCGTCGGGCGTGACCACGAACAGGCCGTTGGGCTTGTGCCAGTCGCTGGCGATCTTGGCGATGAACTTGTTCGGCGCCACCCCGGCGGACACCGTGATGTGCAGGGTTTCCCAGACTCGCTGGCGAATCTCCCGGGCAATGCGCGTGGCGCTGCCGCCGCAGCGCTCGCTGTCGCTGACGTCGAGATAGGCCTCGTCCAGGGAGAGCGGTTCGATCTGGTCGGTGTAGTCGCGAAAGATCGCGTGGATTTCCCGCGAAGTCTCGCGATAGACATCCATGCGCGGGCGCACGATGGTGAGGTCCGGGCACAGCTTCACCGCCGTGCGCATGGCCATGGCCGAATGCAGCCCATAGGCGCGAGCCTCGTAGTTGCAGGTCGCGACCACGCCGCGCTTGTCCGGCGACCCGCCCACCGCCAGCGGCTTGCCTGCCAGACTGGGGTCGTCGCGCATCTCGATGGCGGCGTAGAAGCAGTCGCAATCGATGTGGATGATCTTTCTCTGCCGAGTCACGAAGAAGGCGCCTGCATCACCATCGGAAGCCGCCCGAAAAGGCGGCGGAAAACCCGGTCATGGTAATGCAAAACGCCGCCGCTTCGGTTATCCACGTCCAGGAAAACCCCGCCTGCGGACAACTGCCCTGCTGCCGTTCGCCGAAGCTAAATATCTGATAGAAAATCACTTTTCCCCATTTTTCGTTGACACACCGGGCCAACGGCGTAGAATGGCCGACGCGGGATGGAGCAGTCTGGTAGCTCGTCGGGCTCATAACCCGAAGGTCGTAGGTTCAAATCCTGCTCCCGCAACCAGACACAGATAAAGGGTCACTCTTCGGGGTGGCCCTTTTTCGTTTGCGCGCGATTTAAATTATTGATCGAAAGCGAAATATCGATTGACAAGACCTTTCACATCCGTAGAATGGCCGCCGCGGGATGGAGCAGTCTGGTAGCTCGTCGGGCTCATAACCCGAAGGTCGTAGGTTCAAATCCTGCTCCCGCAACCAGACACAGAAAAAGGGTCACTCTCCGGAGTGGCCCTTTTTCGTTTACGCGCGTTTAAATTATTGATCGAAAACGAAATATCGTTTGACACAAGGCTTCATATCCGTAGAATTGCCGCCGCGGGATGGAGCAGTCTGGTAGCTCGTCGGGCTCATAACCCGAAGGTCGTAGGTTCAAATCCTGCTCCCGCAACCAGACATCAAGAAGAAAGCCACTCTTAGGAGTGGCTTTTTTCGTTGTGCGCAAAAAATGATCGCCCACGGGTGGCGTCTCACGGATCAGGAAAATACTCTTCCGGGGACTTGGGAATTCGCGTCAGTGCCCCTACTCTGTCGCGCTAAATCGATTGAGGTGCCCGATGAGCGCCAACCCCGCCACACCCGATACCCCTGCCGCCGAAGACGCTCCCCGCCGAGCGACCTGGCTCAACTGGGTGAACGCCAACCGCCAGGCACTCGGCCTGGGCGTGACCCTGGTGCTGTTCAGCCTCGCACTGATCGCCTGTTATCACCTGCTGCGCGACATCGACGCCTACTCCCTGCACGACGCCCTGCTCGACGTGCCCACCACCTCGCTGCTCGGCGCCTTCGCCGCCACCGTGGTCGGTTTCATCTTTCTGCTCGGCTATGAATGGTCGGCCAGCCGCTTCGCAGGCGTAAAGCTGCCCGTCCCGGCGCTGCTGACCGGCGGTTTTTCCGCGTTCGCCATCGGCAACGCCGTGGGCCTGTCGATGCTCTCCGGCGGCTCGGTGCGCTATCGCCTCTATGCCCGCCAGGGGCTGGGCGCCGGCGACGTAGCGTTGATGACGCTGTTCGCCAGCCTGTCGCTGGGCTGCGCGCTGCCGGTGCTGGCCGCGCTCGCCGCGCTGAGCGACCTCTCCGACGCATCCCTGGCCCTGCACCTGCCGGAATGGCTGGTGGCAGTGCTGGCGCTGGGCATCATCGCCCTCTGCCTGTTGCTGGTGGTTGCCGTCGAACGCCGTCGCCTGCCGGAACAGCCTTCGCCCGACAGCCATCTGGTTCGCTTCGGCCGCCGCACCCTGCGCCTGCCGGGCCTGCGCCTTTCCCTGCTGCAACTGCTGATCACCGCGCTGGACGTGGCCGCTGCCGCCACCGTGCTCTATCTGCTGCTGCCGGAAGCTCCGCCCTTCGGCGCTTTCCTGCTGGTCTACCTGATTGCCCTGGCCGCTGGCGTGCTCAGCCATGTGCCGGGCGGCGTCGGCGTGTTCGAAGCCGTGCTGCTGGCGGCCTTCGCCAACCAGCTGGGCGCGGCGCCGCTGGCCGCCGCACTGCTGCTGTATCGCCTGATCTACGTGGTCTTGCCGCTGATCGTCGCCTGTCTGTGGCTGCTGTTCCTCGAAGCCCGGCGCGTACTGGTGGCCAAACAGGCAGTGCGCATCACCTCCGGCTTCGCCGCGCAGATCCTTTCCCTGCTGGTGTTCATCTCCGGCGTCGTGCTGCTGTTCTCCGGCGCCACGCCGTCCATCGACACCCGCCTGGACGAAGTCGGCTTCCTCGTGCCGCACCGCCTGATCGATGCCTCGCACCTGGCCGCCAGCCTGATCGGCGTGCTCTGCCTGCTGCTCGCCCACGGCCTGCGGCGCCGCCTTTCCGCCGCCTGGGCGCTGACCATCGGCCTGCTGATCGCCGGCGCCGTGCTGTCGCTGCTCAAGGGCTTCGACTGGGAAGAAGCGCTGATCCTCAGCTTCACCGCCGCCCTGCTGGTCATCTTCCGCAGCGCCTTCTACCGCCGCAGCCGCCTGATGGACCTGCCCTTCTCGCCGCTGTACCTGGGCGCCGCTGCCTGCGTTATCGCCGCGTCTATCTGGCTGCTGCTGTTCGCCTACCAGGATGTGCCCTACAGCCACGAACTCTGGTGGCAGTTCGCCCTGGACGCCGACGCCCCGCGTGGCCTGCGTGCCGCGCTGGGCAGCTGCCTGCTGCTGGCCGCGCTGGCGCTGTACTGGCTGCTGCGCACCGCGCCGCCGGCCATCCATGCACCGACCCGCGAGGACCTGGACACCGCCGCCGGCATCCTGGCCAATTCCGCGCAGCCCGACGGCGGCCTGGCCCTGTCCGGCGACAAGGCGCTGCTGTTCCACGAGGGCAACGACGCCTTCCTGATGTACGCCCGCCGTGGCCGCAGCCTGGTGGCGCTGTTCGACCCGGTCGGCCCGGCCCAGGCCCGCGCCGAACTGATCTGGCAGTTCCGCGACCTCTGCGACCTGCACCATGCGCGCCCGGTGTTCTACCAGGTTCGCGCGGAAAACCTGCCGCTGTACATGGACATCGGCCTGACCGCGCTCAAGCTCGGCGAGGAGGCGCGGGTCGATCTGCGCCGCTTCGACCTGGAGAGCAAGGGCAAGGAGATGAAGGACCTGCGCTACACCTGGAACCGTGGCCAGCGCGACGGCCTGAGCCTGGAATTCCATGACGCCGGCAACGCGCCGATGGACGAACTGCGCGCCATCTCCGATGCCTGGCTGGGCGGCAAGAACGTCCGCGAGAAGGGCTTCTCCCTGGGCCGCTTTACCCCGGAATACCTGCGTTATTTCCGCGTCGTCGTGGTCCGCTTCCAGGGCCGCGCCGTGGCCTTCGCCAACCTGCTGGAAACCTCCGGCAAGGAGCTGGCGAGCATCGACCTGATGCGCGTGGCCCCCGACGCCCCCAAGCTGACCATGGAATTCCTCATGCTCGGCCTGATCCTGCATTACAAGGAGAGCGGGCACACCCGCTTCAGCCTCGGCATGGTGCCCCTGGCCGGCTTGCAGCCGCGCCGTGGCGCCCCGCTGACCCAACGTCTCGGCGCGCTGGTTTTCCGCCGGGGTGAGCAGTTCTACAATTTCCAGGGGCTGCGGCGCTTCAAGGACAAGTTCCAGCCCGACTGGGAACCCCGTTACCTGGCCGTGCCCGCCGGACTGGATCCGCTGGTGGCCCTGGCCGATACGGCCGCCCTCATCGCCGGCGGCCTGAGTGGATTGGTAAAACGCTGATATGTTGAAACGACGCTGGCGACACCTGCTCGCCCTCCTCCTGCTGGTCATCATCGCCGTGGGTCTGCTGCTGTGGAGCCGCCCGGCTTCCCAGGCTTCCCTCGAACACCGCCAACTCGCCGACGGCAGCGCCGTCGCGCTGGCCATCCCCAGCAAGCAACCGAACGCCCGTGTACTGCTGGCCGTGCAGGCCGACCAGAAACTCGACGACGGCCAGTTGCTGGCCCTGGCCCACGACAGCGGCGCCCGCGTGGTGCAGTTCGTCCTCCCGGAAAAGGACTGCGCCACCCAGCAGGCCCGCATCAAGGCTGCCGGCGAGCTGCTCGACGGCCAGCCGACTCTGGTCGCCGGCATCGGGCCGGGCAGCGCCTGGGCCTTCCGCTGGCTCGCAGGGCAGACCGACGACAAGGCCAAGGCCCTGTCGGTCGGTTTCTCCCTGGAAAAGCCCGACTGCGCCGCCACCCCGCTGCCGACGACTGCCGCCCACGGCCACTGGGTGGCTGCCTGGAACGACAACCCGGACGACGCCAGTGCGCGCTTCGCCCGCAACCTGCAGAACGCAGAGACGGTAATCACCGACTACGACACGCCGCTGCCCAAGGTCCTAGCCGACCAACTGCGACAGCAGCTACAAGGCGGTGGCGACAACGTGCCGGTGGTGGAAGTCCCGGCGGCCAAGCCGTCGGAAACCGTCACCCTGTTCTACTCGGGCGACGGCGGCTGGCGCGACCTGGACCGCGACGTCGCGGCGCAAATGGCCGAGCTGGGCTATCCGGTGGTGGGCGTCGATGCCCTGCGCTACTTCTGGGAGCACAAGACCCCGGAACAGAGCGCAGCCGACCTCGCCCTGCTGATGCAGCACTACCGCGAGAAATGGGGCGCCAAGCACTTCGTGCTGGCTGGCTATTCCTTCGGCGCCGACGTGCTGCCGGCGATCTACAACCGCCTGCCGGCGGACGCCAAGAAAGACGTCAGCTCGGTGATCCTGCTGGCCTTCGCCCGCAGCGGCAGCTTCGAGATCGAAGTGCAGGGCTGGCTCGGCAAGGCCGGCCAGGAAGCCTCCACCGGCCCGGAAATGGCTCGTCTGCCGGGGCCGAAAGTGCTCTGTGTGTACGGTATCGAAGAGAAGGACGAAAGCGGCTGCACCCAACCGCAGTCGGTGGGCGAGAACCTGCAACTGCCCGGCGGCCACCACTTCGACGAGGACTACCCGGCCCTGGCCAAGCGGCTGGTGAACGCCATCCGCTCCCGCCAGTCAGCCGACGACGAAGGCTGACCGACATCAAAAGGGCCGCACATTGCGGCCCTTTCACTTTGGCTTAACGGTTTTTCAGGCACGCTTAAGGCTCTATGCTCAGATTGACAGCCCCGTCGTCAGAACGCGGCGTACGAAAAAGAGCCACACAAGGAACCGTCATGAGCCTGTCCAAGTCCCCGTCGCGCTACGGCAGCCTGTCCATTGCCCTGCACTGGATCATGCTGGTGCTGATCGCCGCCACGTACTTCTGCATGGAGTACCGCACCAACTTTCCCAAAGGCAGCGACACCCGCGCGCTGTTTTCCCAGTTTCACTTCATGTTCGGCCTGAGCGTCTTCGTGCTGGTCTGGCTGCGCATCATCGGCCGCTTCATCTACCCCACCCCGCCGATCGTCCCGGCGCCGCCGGCCTGGCAGATGGTGTTGGCGAAGCTCGCGCACCTGGCGCTCTACGGCCTGATGATCGGCCTGCCGCTGGCCGGCTGGATCATCCTCAGCGCCGCCGACAAGCCGGTGCCGTTCTGGGGCCTGGAGCTGCCACACCTGGTGGACAAGAACCCGGACCTGGCCAAGCAGGTGAAGTACTGGCACGAGACCATCGCCGTGCTCGGCTACTGGCTGATCGGTATTCACGCGCTGGCCGCGCTGTTCCATCACTACATCAGCCGCGACAACACGCTGGTGCGCATGCTGCCGGGCAAAGGCGAGGCGAAGCCGGAGTAGACCGTTAGCGCTCGCGGGACGCCGGCCCTGCCGGCGCTTCGCGGACAGGGCCGGCTCCTACAGGGAATTCCCAGAGCCGGCCAACAGGCGTCAATCCTGCCGATACGGCAGCGCCGCGCGGGCCTCTTCGGCGTAAGCCAGGATGCCCGCCCTCTCTCCCACCAGGAACTCCTCCACCGCGTCACGCAGCCCCGGGTGCCCGAGTCGATGCCAGGAGCGCGTGATCACCGGCTCGAAGCCACGGATGAGCTTGTGCTCGCCCTGCGCTCCGGCGTCGAAGCGCTTGAGGCCATGGCCGATGGCGAAGTCCAGCCCCTGGTAGAAGCAGGTTTCGAAGTGCAGCCGGTCGAACTCCGCCAGGCAGCCCCAGTAGCGGCCGTACAGCGTGTCGCCGTCCAGCAGGCTGAAAGCCATGGCCACGGGCCGGCCATTCTGGTGGGCGAAGACCACGCGGATCGCCTCGGGCATGCGCTCACCGATCAGGCTGAAGAACGCGCGGCTCAGGTAAGGCGCCTGCCCGCGTACCTCATAGGTACTGCTGTAGCAGGCGTAGACGAAGTCCCAGTGCGCCTCGGACAGCTCGCGCCCCTCCATCCAGACGAAGTCCAGCCCGAGCCCGGCGACCTGCTCGCGCTCCTTGCGCAATTGCTTGCGCTTGCGCGAGCTGAGCGCGTCGAGGAAATCCTGGAAGTCGCGGTAGCCGCGGTTGCTCCAGTGGTACTGGCAGCCCAGGCGCTCCAGCCAGCCATCGGCATCGCGCAGCAATGCATCGGCGGCGGTATCGGTGAAGTTCACGTGCACGCCGGAGCAATGCCCTTCGTCCACTTCACCCACCAGCGCGCCCACCAGGCTCAGCGCCGCCTCGGGCGCACCCAGCAGGCGAGCGCCGCCGACCGGCGTGAAGGGAATGCCCACCAGCAGCTTGGGGTAGTAGGGGATGCCGGCGCGCAGGCAGGCATCCGCCCAGCTCCAGTCGAACACGTACTCGCCGTAGGAATGGCTTTTCAGATAGGCCGGCGCAGCGGCCAGCAAGCGGCCATCGTCGGCCAGCAGCACGCGATGGGACGGTTTCCAGCCGGTACGGCCGCCGACGCTGCCGCTTTCCTCCAGCGCACAGAGAAAGGCGTGACGCAGGAACGGCTGGGCTTCCGGCAACAGGGCGTCCCACTGGCGGGCGTCGACTTCGGTGAGGCGGGAAAGGGTCTGGATTGGCATGGCCGACAGTCTGGCGCGGTGCGCCGGCATTGGGAAGATTCGGCCGGGAAATCTCCGGCAAAGGTGACATTCGCGTTCGTCGGTATCCGGCCAATGGCCTGCCCCAGTGGTCTATGTTGGGGGTTAACGAGGCTTGCCCGCGCATGACGCCGGCACCGATCCGCTCGCCATCCGCCCTGCATGGGCCGTTGGTGAACAGCCAGGAGGACGCCCCATGAGCCTGATGCAATGCGAGTACCGCAAGTACACCATCACTGCCGATGTCGTCGAACACCCCGGCCTGCCAACCCCCTGGGCCGCCGGCTGCCACATCACCGCCCCGGACGGGCAGACCACCAGGCGCAAGACGCTGCCGGTTGAGTACGCCTTCATGTCGGACCTGGAAAAGGCCCAGCACGCGTCCATTGCCCACGGTAAGTGGCTGGTAGATCAGAGCCTGGACCACGACCGCCAGCTGTTCTGATCAGCCGCTTACGTAGCCCGGATCGTCACTGACCGGCATCTCCGACAAGCGCACCTGAAGCGCCAGGAATTCCTGCGCCGATGCCCGCCAGGTCTGCCCCCGTGCCCACTGCACGCAGGCCTGGCGATCCAGTTCCAGTGCCCGCAGGCAGGCGCTGCGCAGGTCGGCGTCCATCACTCCGGTGACACCCTGTTCCAGCACATCCAGCGGCCCCGCCACCGGGAACGCCGCCACTGGCGTGCCGCACGCCAGCGCCTCGTACATCACCAGGCCGAGGGTGTCGGTCAGCGACGGGAAGGCCAGCACGCTGGCACTGCGGTAGGCCTCGGCGAGTTCGTCGCCGTGGCGATAGCCAAGGAATTCCACCTGTGGATAAGTCGCTTCCAGCGCGGCCCGCTGCGGACCATCGCCCACCACGCGCTTGCGCCCCGGCAGGTCGAGGGCAAGGAAGGCTTCGAGGTTCTTTTCCTGCGCCAGCCGGCCGACATAGAGGAACACCGGCTCGTCCAGCGGTGCGCTCACCCCCGGCTGGAAACGCTGGAGGTCCACACCCTTGCGCCAGAGCGCGAGGTTGGCGTAGGCGTGATCGGCGAACGTGCTACGCATGCGCTCGCTACTGACCAGCACGGCTGCGCTGGGTGCATGGAAGCGCCGCAGGAAGGCATAGCCCCAGCCCAGCGGCAGCCACGGCCAACGGGTGTTCACGTATTCGGGAAAGCGCGTATGGATGGCACTGCTGAACCTCAGCCCCCGGCGCACCAGCCAGCGTCGCGCGGCCCAACCCAGTGGGCCCTCGGTGGCGAGGTGGACGCAATCGGGAGCGAAGCCGCTGATCTTCTCGCCTACCTTCCACAGGTCCCACGCCAGCGGGATCTCCGGGTAGCTCGGGCACGGACGGTGACGAAAGTCCTGCGGGGAGAGCAGGCCGACCACGTGGCCCAGCCCTTCCAGCTCGGCCACCAGCGCTTTCAGGCTGGTAACCACGCCGTTGACCTGCGGCAGCCAGGCATCGGTGACGATCAGCAGCCTCATGCCGCCGACTCGACCACCACGGGTTCCTCGGCGCGCGCCTGCTCCTCGGCCAGTCGATAGAGCTGGATGCTGCCGTCCCAGTGCTCGATCAGCGCCGAACAGGACTCCACCCAGTCACCGCAGTTGAGGTACTCCACCTCGCCGATCTGGCGGATTTCCGCATGGTGGATGTGCCCGCAGACCACGCCATTGAGGCCGCGCTTTTGCACCTCATGGGCAATGGCCTCCTCGAAGTCACTGATGAAGTTCACCGCCGTCTTCACCTTGTGCTTGAGGTACGCCGACAGCGACCAGTAGCCGTAGCCATAGCGGCTGCGCCAGTGGTTGAGCCAACGGTTGAGGGTCAGGGTGAACTCGTAGGCGGAGTCGCCGAGGAAGGCCAGCCACTTGTGGTAGCGGGTGATCACGTCGAACTGGTCGCCGTGGATCACCAGCAGCTGGCGGCCGTCGGCGGTGGTGTGAACGATCTCGTCGACCAGGCGGATGTTGCCCAGCAGCAGTGAGGAATAGCGGCGCAGGAACTCGTCGTGGTTGCCGGTGACGTAGATCACCTCGGTGCCGCGCTTGCTCATGGTCAGCAGGCGGCGGATCACGTTGGTGTGCGCCTGCGGCCAGTAGATGCCGCCGCGTAGCTTCCAGCCATCGATGATGTCGCCCACCAGGTAGATGCGGTCGGCGTGGTAGCGCTTGAGGAAGCCGGCCAGGTGCTCGGCCTGGCAATCGCGGGTGCCCAGGTGGACATCGGATATCCACAGGGTCCGCACCCGTTGCTTCTTCGTCGGCGTCATGCGTTGCGCGCTGCTCATCGTCGGCGACCTCCAGTGGGGTTTCTCCGAGTGTCGACCGGCGCGGTGAAGCGAAAGTGACCGACTCGCGACAGTCCCGTTACAGCCCGCGGCGCGCTAGACTGTCAGCCTGCCCGCCAGCACGAAAGCAGCCTTGCATGAGCCAGATTCTCTCCCTGCGCCACTACAGCCATGACCACCTCGCCCACAGCCACAGCCATGCGCAGCTGGTGCTGGGCCTGTCCGGCAGCCTGGATTTCGAAGTGGGCGGTCGCGGCAGCCTGGTAACCCGGCAGACCTTCGCGGTGGTCCCGCGTGACGAGCACCACGCCTGCGCCAGCCCCGATGGCAGCCGCTGCCTGGTGGTGGACCTGGAAGACGAGGAAGATCTGCTCGGCGGCCTCGGCCTGCACAGCGATGCCGGTCGCCGCCTGCTGGAAACCCCCGGCCAGCGCCTGCTCAGCAACGACCAGGCGCAGCTGGTGCACTGGCTCGCCGGCAGCTCGCTGCATGACCCGGTGCTGGCGCGCCAAGGCGCCATCCTGCTGCTCGCCAGTCTCGCCGCCGGGCAGCAGCGCATCGACGAACCGGCGCAACTGCCGCTGACCAGCCTCGACAGCTACATCGACCGGCATGCCGCACACCCGCTGCAGGTGGCCGACCTGGCGCGGCTCGCCGGATTATCCGCCGCGCGCTTCCACGCGCGCTTCCTCGCCGAAACCGGGCAGACGCCGATGGACTACGTGCGCCAGCGCCGCCTGCAACTGGGTCGCGACCTGCTGCGCGGCTCGCACCAGTCGGTCGGCGAGATTGCCGCGAAGGTCGGCTACGCCTCGCAGAGCGCCTTCACCGCCGCCCTGGTGCGCCAGTTCGGCACCACCCCGCGCCAACTGCGTCAGCAGTCGCGCGACAATTCCCGCTAGCCGCGCGACAGACAGCTGCGCGCCCACGGCCTAGACTGCCGGCCATCGAACCAGACAAACCGGGCAAACCAGCGGGAGCAGCGATGTCGGCAGACACCATCGAGTGGCAGGATTTCGAGCGCGTCGAACTGCGCGTGGGCACCATCGTCCAGGCCGAACCCAACGTCAAGGCGCGCAAACCCGCCTACATCCTCCAGGTTGACCTCGGCCCGCTGGGGATCAAGACGTCCAGCGCGCAGATCACCGCACACTATGACGCCAACGAGCTGATTGGCCGCCAGGTGCTGTGCGTGTGCAATTTCGAGCCAAAATCCATCGCCGGCGTGCGCTCGGAAGTGCTGGTCACCGGCGCTTACGACAGCGACGAGAAAGTGGTGCTGGCCGGTTTCGACAAGTCGCTGCCCAATGGCGCGCGGCTGGCCTGACCCCGTTCCACCGCGCGCCGGCTGGTCTGGCGCGCCCTCCTCTTTCCAGACAAGGCCCCGCCACGACAGTCGGCGGGAGCTCAGGCATGAAGCGCGTTACTGAACTCACTCCCCGCGGCGCCCTGATCGGCCTGCACATCGGCGCCCTGATGTTCGGGCTGTCCGGCATCTTCGGCAAACTCATCCTCGCCGGCCCCCTGGTCATCGTCTTCGGCCGCGCACTGTTCGGCTCGCTGTCTCTGGCGGCGGTGTTCGCCGGGCACCTGCGGCAGCAGAAGCGCCCCACGCTGAAACAGGCCGCCATGCTGCTGGGCGGCGGCGTGCTGCTGTGTACGCACTGGCTGACCTTCTTCCTCGCGGTGAAGGTGGGCAACGTGGCGGTGGCCACCCTCGGCTTCGCCAGCTTCCCGGCCTTCACCGTGCTGCTGGAGGGCCTGCTGTTCCGCGAGCGCATCCGCAGGGGCGAGTACCTGGTAGTGGCATTGGTGTGCATCGGTCTGGTGATGGTCACGCCGACCCTGGACCTGCGCGACGGCGCCACCGCTGGCCTGCTCTGGGGCACCCTCTCCGGCCTGCTGTTCGCCCTGCTGTCGCTGGCCAACCGGGTCAGCGTGCGCGGCATCGACCCGATCCAGGCGGCGCTGTGCCAGAACCTGACGATCATCGTCTGCCTGCTGCCGCTGGTGCTTCTCGACCTGCCCTCGGTGCGCGGCATGGACTGGCTCTGGCTGGTCGCCCTGGGCGTACTCTGCACCGGCGTCGCCCACAGCCTGTTCGTGGCCAGCCTGCGGCTGATCAAGGCGCGCACGGCGGCGGTGATCTTCGCCCTGGAGCCGGTCTACGGCATCGCCTTCGCCAGCGTACTGTTTGGCGAAGAACCAAGCCTGCGCATGCTGGCGGGCGGCGTGCTGATCATCTTCGCAACCTTCCTCAGCGCACGCGGATCGCACTAATCCCACAGACTGGCTTTTCTGTAGGAGCGAGAGACAAAAAAGAAGGCCGCCGCGCAGCGCGCGAAACTCGAACCTTGCCCCGGGGAGGGAATGCCAAGGATTCATCGCACGACAGCCTGCGTGGCGGCCTGTTCGGTGTGGCGCCTGTGGATAAGGCGCCGGGGAATCAGTTGATGCTGTAACCGCGCCCGCTCAGGCAGGCGCCCAGCGCGCGACGGTAGGTGTCGGATTGACCCGCCGGCGGCGCCTGGGTGGCGGCGGCGGGATCGAAACCGCTCTGGCCGACGGCCCAGCTGTGGCACTCGTAGCGGTCGCGGCTCTGCTGCTCTGGTGACTGGCCGCTGGCGGGATAGGCGATCACTTCGTAGCTGGTGGTCGGGGCAGCCTGCACGGCCGGCGGCGTTTCCACCGCGACGTACTGGCGGCGGTCGGCGTTCCACAGGTAGTAGGTTCCGGCGGCGACGAAGTAGAGCATGCTGCCGATCCAGACTTCCCGCGCGTAATCCGGCAGGCCATAGCCATGCCCTGGGCCCCAGCCATGGTACGGACCCGGTCCCGGGCCGCCCGGCCCACCATGGGGCCCTGCCATGGCGGTGGCCGACAGGCTCAGGGCCAGCAGCGTGGCGACGGATCTGAGCGCGATGCGCGAGGACAGCTTCATTTCACCTCCAGTCACGGGCGATCCACCGCCCGCCGTTCGTGGTGAGAATTGTCTCGCGCCCGCCCCCCGCGCAGTGTCAGCAGTCGGTAAAGACTGGGTAAAAAGCCCGATACAAGCGGTATCAGTCCTGTTTCAGCAACCAGTGGCAATAGCGCTGCACACCCTCCTCCACGCCCATCATCGGTGCGCGGTAGCCCGCCTCGCGAAGGAAGGCGATATCGGCGCAGGTGTAGCACTGGTACTTGCCGCGCAGCTCGTCCGGGAACTCGGTGTACTCCAGCAATCCAGCGCGGATCGCCGCGTCCAGGGTCAGTGGCTGCAGGTCCTGCTGTTCGCGCAGGGTGTTGATCACCGCCAGGGCCACGTCGTTGAACGGCTGGGCGCGGCCGCTGCCGAGGTTGAAAATGCCGCTGCGCTCGGGGTTGTCGAGGAAGTGCAGGTTGACCTTCGCCACGTCCTCCACCGAAACGAAATCGCGCAGGTGGCCGCCGGCCGGATAGTCACCGTAGTCACCGAACAGCCTGACCTTGCCGGTCTCGCGGAACTGGTTGAAGCAGTGGAAGGCCACCGAGGCCATGCGGCCCTTGTGCTGCTCGCGCGGGCCATAGACGTTGAAGTAGCGGAAACCGGCAACCTGGGTGCGAGCGGTGGGCAGCACCTTGCGCACGCGCTGGTCGAAGAGGAACTTCGAATAGCCGTAGACGTTCAGCGGCTTCTCGCAGGAGCGCATCTCGCGGAACTCATGGCCGCCGCCGTATACCGCTGCCGACGAGGCGTAGAGGAACGGCACGCCCAGCGACAGGCTGGCGTCCAGCAACTCGCTGCTGTAGCGGTAGTTGTTGTCCATCATGTAGCGCCCGTCGCGCTCCATGGTGCTGGAGCAGGCACCCTGGTGCAGCAGCGCGCGCACCACGCCGAAGTCACCGCGGGCGTAGCGCTCGATGAAATCGCGCTTGTCGAGGTAATCGCTGATGTCGCAGTCGGCGAGGTTGGCGAACTTGTCGCCTTCGGTCAGGTCGTCGACCGCGATGATGTCGGTCTCGCCGCGCTGGTTCAGCGCCTTGACGAGGTTGCTGCCGATGAAACCGGCTGCACCTGTGACGATGATGCTCATGGCGGGCATCCTTTGCGGAGAATGGATGCCACCAGCCTAAAAGCGAGACACAAGTCTCCTTTTGATATGAAGCAAAGAAGTTAGCCAGCTATCGAATTAATCTGCCGGGCGGTACCGCTCGGATTCAGGAGCGGTCGTTGTGGCCCAGATCGCGCTGTGGATCGATGCGGTCGCGCACCCGCTGCTTGAGCACCTTGGCCTCGGGGAAACCGCCGTCGGCCTTGCGCTCCCAGATCGGCTCGCCGTCGCAGGTGATCTGGAAAACCCCGCCGGTGCCCGGTACCAGGCTGACCTTGCCCAGGTCGTCGCCGAAGGTGCTCAGCAGCTCCTGGGCCAGCCAGGCGGCGCGCAGCAGCCACTGGCACTGGGTGCAATAGGTGATGACGATTTCGGCTTTGGCTTCGGACATGAATCAGACTCTGCTGTAGGACGCGAACCTATAATACCGGTCTGAAACGCCCTACCGGACTCTTCTCTTCATGCGCCGACTGCTGTTCGCCCTCCTCCTGCTCCTTCCCCTCGGCGCCCTGGCGGCGAATACCCCACCGAAGATTGGCCTGGTCCTCTCTGGCGGCGCGGCGCGCGGCCTGGCGCACATCGGCGTGCTCAAGGCGCTGGACGAACAGGGCATCCATGTCGACGCCATCGCCGGCACCAGCATGGGCGCGGTGATCGGCGGCCTGTACGCGGCGGGCTATACGCCCAGGGAACTGGAACAGCTGGCTCTGGGGCTGGACTGGAAGCAGGCGCTGTCCGACTCGCCGCCCCGGGTTGACGTACCCTTCCGCCGCAAGCAGGACGACCGCGACTTCCTGGTGAAGCAGAAGCTCAGCTTCCGCGACGACGGCACCCTCGGCCTGCCGCTGGGCGCGATCCAGGGGCAGAACCTGTCGATGCTGCTGGAGAGCCTGCTGGTACACACCAGCGATACGCGCAACTTCGACCAGCTGGCGATCCCCTTCCGCGCGGTGGCCACCGATATCTCCACCGGCGAGAAGGTGGTGTTCAGCAAGGGTCACCTGCCCCAGGCGATCCGCGCCAGCATGTCGATCCCCGCGGTGTTCGCCCCGGTGGACGTCAACGGCAAGCTGCTGGTGGACGGCGGCATGGTCGACAACATCCCGGTGGACGTGGCGCGGCAGATGGGCGTCGACGTGGTCATCGTGGTCGACATCGGCAACCCGCTGCTGGACCGCAAGCAGCTGACCACGGTGGTGGACATGCTCAACCAGTCCGTCACCCTGATGACCCGCAAGAACTCCGAAGCGCAGCTGGCCACCCTGAAGTCCAGCGACATCCTGGTGCAGCCGCCCCTGAGCGGCTACAGCTCCACCGACTTCGGCCGCGTGCCGCAACTGATCGACGCAGGCTACCGCGCCACCAGCATCCTCGCCCCGCGCCTGGCGACGCTACGCAAGCCCGCCGACGCCGAGGCGGTAGCACTCACCGAAGCGCGCGCGCCGGGCGAGCGGCAACCGGTGATTGACCGGATCGAAGTGGAGAACAACTCCAAGGTCAGCGACGACGTCATCCTCCATTACATCCGCCAACCGCTGGGCGAGCACCTGGACCTGGAGCGACTGCAGCGTGACATGAGCACCCTCTACGGCCTGGATTACTTCGACCAGGTGCAGTACCGCGTGGTGCACAACAAGCCAGGCGCGGACGGCAAGTCCGACAACGTGCTGGTGATCCACGCGTACGGAAAGCGCGGCGGCACCGACTACCTGCGCCTGGGCCTGAACCTCTCCGACGACCTGCGCGGCGACAGCACCTTCAACGTCGGCGGCAGCTACCGCATGAACGGCATCAATCGCCTCGGCGCGGAATGGTTGACGCGCCTGCAGATCGGCGACCGCCAGGAGCTCTACAGCGAGTTCTACCAGCCGCTGGACGTGGGCTCGCGCTACTTCGTGGCTCCGTACGTGTTCAATGAGGCACAGAACGTCGAGGCCACGGACAACGACGACCCGATTGCCGAGTACCGGCTCGAGCGCTACGGCTACGGCCTCAACCTGGGCCGGCAGATCGCCAACAACGGTGAATTCCGCCTCGGCGTGGCCCAGGCCTTCGGCAAGGCCGACGTGCGCGTGGGCGAGCAGGACCTGCCGGACTTCCACTTCACCGAGGGCTACGCCCAGCTGCAGTACTCCTTCGACACCATGGACAACGTCGACTTCCCCCGCGAGGGCGAGAACATCCAGACGTCCTTCCGCGAGCACACACCCTCCCTGGGCGACGACGACCGCTATCGGCAGTGGGAATTCCAGCTCGACAAGGCATTGAGCAGCGGCCCGAACACCTGGGTACTGGGCGGCGGCTACGGGCGTACCCTCGACGACGCTGACGTGGTGGTGTCGAGCTTCCTGCTCGGCGGCGCGCGGCAGCTCTCCGGCTATCGCCAGGACGCGCTGGCCGGGCAGAACTACAGCCTCGGGCGGGTCATCTACTACCGGCGCATGACCGAGCGCTCCTTCCTGCCGCTGGACTTCCCCTTCTACCTGGGCGGCAGCCTGGAGCGCGGGCGGGTATGGAACAACGACAACAGCTACGACACCGGCTACGTCAACGCCGGCAGTATCCTGATGGGCTTCGAGACGCCGCTGGGGCCGCTGTCCTTCAGCTACGGCCTGAACGATGCGAGCGAGCACGCGGTGTACATCAACCTGGGGCGTAATTTCTGAGGCATGCGCTCAGTAGCCCGCTCCTACAGGGTATGGCGGGAGCGATATCCTGCAGGTATGAAAAAGCCCGGCAAGTGCCGGGCTCTTTCATACGTGGTGAGACTCAGGCAATCAGTGCCAGCAGCTCGCGCGCTTCGGCCTTGGCCTTGGAGTCACCGCTGGCGATCACCTGCTTGAGGATGCCGTAAGCCTCCTCCAGGTTGCCCTGGTCGATACACTGGCGGGCGCGGTCGAGGCTGGCCAGCAGCTCGTCGTGCTCGTGGCCAATATCATCCGGCAGGTCGAAGGTCAGCTCCTCCTCCACGCCCATGGTCTTGCTGCCATGGCCGAACATCTCGCCGTGCTCGCCCAGATCCAGCTCGGTGATTTCCGGCAGCTCGTGCAGATTGCTGCGGAAGTCCGACGGCACTTCCTGTGCGACCTTGGGTGCAGCAGCCTTGCCTTGTTTGGTGGAGTCGAAGGGGTTGTCGAGCTTGTCCCAGTCCAGGTCCAGCGACAGGTCGCTGAGGTTCATCGCGAAGTCCGGTTGGTCCTGCGCAGCCCTGGGTTGCTCCACGGGAGTGGCCACGGGCTCGCCCAGTTCGAGGTCGTCCCAGTCGGTGAGCGTCTCGCCGGTGGGCGGCTGCAGGGTGTCTTCCGGGCGAATCAGCATCGCCGGGTAGCGCGACTTGAGCTGGTCGATCTGCTTCTGGTCACCGCCGGCGGCCACCAGGCCGTGCTCTTCCTCATGGAAGCCAGCCACGTCGCCCAGCTCGGCCAGTACCAGCAGCAGCTTCATGCGAAGCTCGCGGCGATTCGGCTCGGCGTTGACGGCCTTGCGCAGCATGTCGCGGGCCTGAGTGAAGCGGCCGTAGGCGATGTAGATATCCGCGCCTTCCAGGCTGTCCGCGCTGGCAGCGGGCAGGCGGGCAACGCCCGGCTCCGGGGTGGCGACCACCACCGGATGCGGCGTGGGTACCGGAGCCACGACAGCAGCAGCCAGCGGCTTGACCTCCGGAAGCGGCTTCACCGGCTCGGGCACGGCCGCGCGCAGGGGCGGCATCTCGACCGGCTTTTCCTCGCGCTTGCGACGGGCGAACAGCAGGCCGACCAATAGCGCACCAAGGGCGCCGGCGCCCAGCCAGGGCCAGTAGTTGAAACCGGAGCCCTGGGCATCCTGCGCCGGGGTTGCCGGCTGAGCGACGCTCGGGGCCGGGTTGTTCTGCGGCTCCGGCGCCACAGAGCTGGGAGCGGCTGGCACGGCATTGGTCGGGGCGTTGCTGGTCGGTGCATCAGCCACCGGAGCATTGGCTGCCGGAGCATTGCCCGAGGCTTCCGCGCCCTGGCGGCGATCCAGCTCGGCCTGCAGCGACTGCACCTGCTGGTCGCGGCTCTGCAGGGCCTGCTGGAGGGATACCAGCTGCTTCTGCAGATCGTCCATGCGCTGGTTCATCTGGTCGCGCTGGGCATTGGCCAGGAGCAGGTCGGCCTCCACCTTGGCGACGCTGGCATCTGCGGCCGGCGCTGCCGGTGCGGCAGCATTGCCCTGGGCCTGAGCCGGAGTACTGGCCGTAGCAGTGGCAGGTGTCTGCGGTGCGACTGCAGACTGCTCGGCGGCCGACGCTGGAGCGGTGGAAGCGGGCTGCGGCGCCAAGGCCGTGCTGGCGCTGCCGGCGTGCTCCTGGCCCTGCGGCAGGATCAGCGTCTGGCCCACCTTCAGGCGGTGCGGGTCACCATTGACGAAGGCCTGCGGGTTCAGCGCGACGATGCTGTCCATCAGTTGCGCGCGGGAAGCGCCGCTGCCCGTCAGGCGCGAACTGATCTTCCACAGGGTGTCATTGCGCACCGTAGTGTAGCGGCCATCACCCGCCGGCAGCGGCGGCTGTGCCGGCGCGCGGCGCACGGGCTCCGGGCGGTAGGCGTCCGGGCGGTAACCGGAAGAGCGCGAAAGCGCGACGTCGCGCGCCGCGACATTGGCGGCCACGCTGCGGTTGGCGCTGTACTCCGGCGGATCGATCAGCACGGTGTACTCGCGCAGCATGCGACCGTTGGGGCGCTCCACGGCAATCAGGAAATTCAGGTAAGGCTCGTGCACCGGCTGCGTGGACACCACCTTGATGTAGCCACGACCATTGCGGATCACCGGGGTGAAGCGCAGGTTCTGCAGGAACACGAAGCGGTCGACACCAGCGTTCTCGTAGTCAGCGGGACTCGCGAGCTTCGCTATGAGTTCGTCGGAGGTCATGTCGCCGGTTTCGAGCAGGGCGATCTCGGCATCCAGCGGCTGGTTCAGCCCGGAGTGCAGCGTGATATCGCCGAGCCCAAGGGCATTCGCGTGAGCGGAGACAAAAACCGAAAGTGCGGCAAGCGTCAGCGGAATTCTATTTATTCGAGCCATAACCCCATCCCATTGTCCGGGTCTGCACGCCATTCCCTGACCGCTCTAAAGCGGCAGGTTGAACCTGTCCACACACTGGAACCATGCCGGACTGCAGACCGCAACGCACCACTCCTCTGTACCTTGCAGGGTACAGGCCGTCTGATATCACGGATTAGGTGGTGCTCAGGGTTTGGTCAAGATAAATCGTCGAAAAACCGGCGAATGGTTAAGGGGTGGATAGCGAATGGCCAGCGGCCCCGCAAAGGACCGCCAGAAAAATGGCTACTTTACCCGAATAACGTGATGAATTGCTCAGTTTCGCTCGAGGTTGCCGAGAATCCGACTGAGCGTTTTCTGACACAGCGCGATTTCCTCTTCCGATATCCCTGCCAGCACTTCGTTGCGAACGGCGGCGGCGATGTTCTCGATATCGGTGATCAGGACGTCTGCCTTGGGGGTGAGAGCGATGCGCTTGGCGCGGCGGTCTTCGGCGACTGCCTGGCGACGGACCAGCCCCTGGGCTTCGAGACCATCGAGCAAGCGCGCCAGGGTCGGACCCTCGACACCGACCGACTGGGCCAGCTCACGCTGGGTGGGGGCGGCGGCGTGACGGGCCAGGTGCAGCAGCACCAGCCAGCGAGCCTGGGACAGGCCGAGGTGGCTGAGACGGCGGTCGAGTTCGGCCCGCCATGCACGCGAAGCCTGGGCCAGTTGGGTACCGAAATAGTGCTTATCGTTGTCTGACATTGTGCTGCGTACGGTAGGAGGTTGGACGGCTAATTGATTTGACTAATTATTAGCCAGCTAATCAAGCCCGTACAATGACAGATTGTCGCAGGGTGTAAATCACTATCTCACCATTTCGCGTACTGGTCTTCGACGAACCCCCACAGGTTGTCGATGCGCAACTCGGCCTGTCCCGCCGGTCGCAGCACGCCGCTGAAGCGTCCGAAGATCTGCTTGAAGTTGCTGGCCAGCACGCCGAGGTTGAGGCGCTCCTGGTGCAGCCCGTGGGCCTCGAAGCGCAGTTCGACCTGGCCATCGTAGGAACGGATGGTCCAGGGTTGCAGCGGATGGTCGCGGTCGAACTCGAAGCGCACGGTGTCGACCTTCACCAACTGGCCGTCGAGCCAGTAGCAGTTCTCGGTGAAGCTGGTCTCGTTGACGCCGCACGACAGGTTCAGCCCGAGGCGCCGCCCTTGCGTCTCGCCGGACAGGCAGGCCCAGTTCCAGAACGTCTCGCGGCGCATGTAGCCGGCGGACCAGTCGTGGTGCGCATAGGCATCCAGCTCGCGCAGGTCGTAGTTGCCCAGCGCGCTGCGCACCTCGCCGTGGCACTGCACGCCGGCCACCTTGCGCGCGTAGACCCAGCCGTTCACCGCCGTTGGCGTGCAGAGGCTCATGGGCTGGAACGCCGGCTGCTCCTCGCTGAAGCGCGCGTCGATGCGAGTGCCGTCGTCCAGCTCGACCAGCAGACGCTTCTCGAAAGGTGCGGAGCTGTTCTCCAGGCGCAGCAGGTTGCGCCCCTGGCGCAGTTCACAGACGCCGTCGTTGGGTGCCTGCGAGAAGTTCGTCCCCATGCCCAACGGGCACTTGAACTGGCGCTCGATCATCCGCCCGCTCTCGGGGTGGTAGAGGTAAACGAAACCGATAGTGAGCAGGCTGACATCCGCCAGTGCGCAACCGCCGATCAGCGTCGGGCTGATCAGGCCGAAGTACTGGAACTGGTGGAAGCTGCGCCACTTGCTCAATGCGCCGAGGCGGCGGCCCATCGGCGAGCGGAAGTCGAAATCACGGTAGTTGATGGTCGCCGGGGTGCCGGGAAAGATGCCGTAGTGCGGTTGGCCGTTGGGCTGGATCAGCTGCTGCATGGGCGCGGGCTCGGTGACGGGGTGCGGCGCATGCTAGCACCGCGCCTGCGCGCGCCGCAGTCACGCACGGCGCCAGCTCGGGGGACAGAATGGGCCATCAGGCGACGACCTGGTTGCGTCCGAACGCCTTGGCTTCGTAAAGGGCACGGTCGGCATGCTCGTAGATGCTGCGCAGCGGGTGGCCGGTCTCCGGCCACAGGCAGGACACGCCAATGGACAGCGTCACCTCGTCCGCCGTCAGCGACCCTTCGTGAGCGATGCCCAGCGCCTGCACCGACTCGCGCACGACTTCGGCGCGCTCCCTGGCTTCGCGCTCGCTGGCGCCATAGAGCAGCACGGCAAATTCCTCGCCCCCCAGCCGCACAGCCATGTCCAGCGGGCGCCGTGCGCTGGCCGTCAGCACCTCGCCGATGCGCTGCAGCACGCCGTCGCCCGCCTGGTGGCCATAGCGGTCGTTGTAGGCCTTGAAGTGATCGACATCGCAGAGCAGCAGCGCCAGCCCCACGCTCTCGCGCTGAGCCTGGCGCCACAGGCGCTCCAGCTGGCGATTGAAACTGCGGCGGTTGTGCAGGCCGGTCAGGGCATCGTGCTCGGCCATGACCTTCAGCAGGCGGCTGATGAGGAAGTGCTGGCGGGACTTGTAGTCCAGCAGGTAGCAGCCCACTGCGCCGACCAGGTTGGCCAGCAGCAGGAATACCACGTTGCTGATCAGCTTGGGCAGCGGCAACCCCGCGTAAAGCTCGAAGCCCACGTAGGCCAGCAGGATCACCGAAGCGCTACCCACCGCCTCGGCGAAGCGCAGGCCGATCAGGAAGTAGGCCGCCATGCTGACCAGCAACAGGCCCTCGTAGGGATAGCTCTGGTCCACGGTGTGGGCGATGCCGGCCACGGCCGCCGCGCCGATGCCGACACTGAGGATGCAGGCCAGGCTCAGCGGCACCAGCAGCTGGGTGTGCCGGCGCTGCAGGATCAGCCCGCCGCAGACGCTCAGCAGCACCAGCACGCCGATGCGCACGGCGAGCATGTCCCAGTGTTCTGCAGTCCGGATCAGGAGAAAGTCGATGGCCGCCAGCGCCAGCCAGATCAGCACGCCGATGGTCAGCGCGGTGCGCTTGAGATCGAAGCTGTCTTCGAGCAGGTAATGGCGGTACTGGGTCTCGAGGTCGGGTTCGAAACGCAGGCGGCGAAAGCCCCGGGAGAGCTGTTCGGCATAGGCATTGGAACGAACGTCGTCCAGCCAGCTTTGTTGTTGTGGCACGCTCACCTCTTCTCGTGGAGGTCTAAGTGCCACCATAGCCGTTCGGGACGTGCGTCACAAGTTTGTCGTTTTGCCCCGTCACGAAACTGACGGGCAGCCCACTCACCAGCGATCGTCCCGGGAGTTCCGGTAACGGTCATGGCCGTAGTAGGAGTCGTTGCAGTAACGGCGATCCGAATGCCCATGGCGCTTGCGGCAATCACGATCGTCGTCGTCATCGTCCTTGGACATGATGACCAGCCCCGCCACCAGCGCGACCGCCGCAACGCCGATCAAGGCGTTCTTCCCGCCCTCGGTCAGTCCGCCGCCACTGGCGCATCCACTGAGTTGCCCGACGACCAGCAGCCCCGCCACTACCCGCACCCAGCTCGCCATCTGTCACTCCGAAACTGATCCGTACTGACAGATAGGACTGGTAGGAAAAGGCGCCGTTGCTGGCACATTGATATTTCATCTGTAACGCCGTACTTCGACGCGATCAGACTTCCAGCTCGGCCTGCAGGGCGGCGCGCACGCAATGCAGGACGCCCAGCGGCACGCGGCCTTCGAACAGCTCGGCGATGGCGCTCACCGGCGGCAGTTCGCCGTCCTCGTCGAGGAAGGCATCCTGGACTTCACCGAGCAGTTCCTCGGGCAGGTCCAGCGCCTGCTCCAGGGTCAGCTGCTGGCGGCCGATGGCCTCGGCCAGCAGGCTGTAGACGTTCTTCTCGCTGCAATCGAGCTGCCGGGCGATCTGCGCGGGGGTCATGCCGGCGCGGGCCAGGGTCACCAGTTCGTGGCGCAGGTCGGTGACCGGTGCGGGGGTGTCCGGCGCCGTGTCCGACTCGGTGAGGACATCGAGGAAGGCCTGGCCGTAGCGCTCCAGCTTGCGCGCGCCGACGCCGCTGACCTGGGCCATGGCGGACAGCGTGGTGGGCTGGCTGCGGAGCATTTCCAGCAGGGTGGCGTCGGGGAAGATGACGTAGGGCGGCACCGAGTGCTCCTCCGCCAGCTTGCGCCGCAGGGTGCGCAGGGCTTCCCACATCTCGCGTTCCTCCTGGCGTACCAGCTGGCTGGCCGGGCTGGCGCCGCCGGAAGAGGAGGACTTGCTGCGTTGCGGCTTCGGATCGCGGCGCAGGGCTAACGTCTCCTCGCCGCGCAGCAGCGGACGGCAGGCCTCGGTCAGGCGCAGGCCGTTGAAGCCGTCGACATCCACGTCGGCGAAGCCACGGGCGACCAGTTGGCGGAACAGCGTGCGCCACTCGTCCTCGCCACGGGATTTACCGATACCGAACACCGCCAGGTGCTGGTGCCCGACACTGCGCACCTTCTCGGTGTCCTTGCCCAGCAGCACGTCCACCAGATGGCCGACGCCGTAGCGCTGGCCGCTGCGGTAGATGGCCGACAGGGCTTGGCGCGCGGGCTCGGTGGCGTCCCAGGTTTCCACGCCATCGACGCAGATGTCGCAGTGGCCGCAGGGGTTGGGCATCACCTCGTCGAAGTAGGCCAGCAGTGCCTGGCGGCGGCAGCGGGTTTCCTCGCACAGTGCCAGCATGGCTTCGAGCTTGTGCCGCTCGACGCGCTTGTGGCGCTCGTCGCCCTCGGAGTTCTGCATCATCTGCCGCAGCAGCAACACGTCCTGCAGGCCGTAGGCCATCCAGGCGTCGGCGGGCAGGCTGTCGCGACCGGCGCGGCCGGTTTCCTGGTAGTACGCCTCCAGGCTCTTGGGCAGGTCCAGGTGCGCGACGAAGCGCACGTTGGGTTTGTCGATGCCCATGCCGAAGGCGACGGTGGCGACCATGATCAGCCCTTCCTCGTTGAGGAAGCGCTTCTGGTGATAGGCGCGCAGGTCGTTGGACAGGCCGGCGTGGTAAGGCAGCGCTGGGAAGCCTTGGTTAGAGAGGAACTCGGCGACCTCCTCGACCTTCTTGCGCGACATGCAGTAGACGATGCCCGCGTCGCCGCGCCGCTCGCTCAGGAAGCCCAGCAGCTGCTTGCGCGGCTGCTCCTTGGGCACGATGCGGTAGAAGATGTTCGGCCGGTCAAAGCTGGAGAGGAACTGCTCAGCGTCCTGCAGGTGCAGGCGCTGGATCATCTCCTCGCGGGTACGCATGTCCGCCGTGGCGGTCAGGGCGATGCGCGGCACATGCGGGAACAGCTCGGCGAGCTGGCCCAGCTGCAGGTATTCAGGACGGAAGTCGTGGCCCCACTGCGATACGCAGTGCGCCTCGTCGATGGCGAACAGGCCGATTTCCAGGCGCTGCAGGAAGGCCAGCATGCGCGGCTGCACCAGGCGTTCCGGGGCGAGGTAGAGCAGCTTGATCTCGCCGCGCTGCAGGCGGTCGGCGATTTCGCGCTGGGCCTCGGGGCTCAGCGAGGAGTTCAGCGCCGCCACCGGCACGCCCAGTTCGTCCAGCGTGGCGACCTGGTCCTCCATCAGCGCGATCAGCGGCGAAACCACCACCGTCAGGCCCTCGCGCAGCAGCGCCGGCACCTGGAAGCACAGCGACTTGCCGCCACCGGTGGGCATCAGCACCAGCGCATCGCCGCCGCCGGCCACGCGCTCGATGATCCGCGCCTGATTGCCGCGGAAAGCGTCGTAACCGAAAACGTCTTTGAGGATGCGCAGGGCCTGTTCGAGCATGGGGGACTCCGAATGAAGCCGCGCATTATACGCAAGCGATCCCGCTGCGGCCGGCACCTTGTCCGGGAAACTGCGGAAAAATCCGCCACATGCGTCCGAGCTCTGCGTCCGAGCCCTGCGTCGGCGCGGGCTGCACGGGCATTTGGCTTTTGCCGCCGGCCAGCGGAAAGACTACAATTCGGGACCGATCACCTCCGAGGTAGTACCCGATGTCCTTCGCCGACCAATTGTCCCGCCTGCAAGCCTTTCTCGATGCCGATGATCTGCACGAGGAAGCCTTGGACTACGTGGCGGCACACGGCTACCTGACCGCGCTGGCGATCTGCCCGGAGGAAGTGCCGGAGCGCGAGTGGATCGACGCCCTGTTCGCCGAACCGCCGCATTACCGCAGCGAGGAAGAGCGCAGCGAGATCGAATCCACCCTGGTCCAGCTCAAGGCGCACATCATCCGCCAGATGGCCGGTGACGAGGAGCTGGAGCTGCCCTGCGAACCCTACCTGGGCGACCAGCCTGACGACTCCGACATCCGCGGCTGGTGCATCGGCTTCATGGAAGGCGTGTTCCTGCGCGAGGCCATCTGGTTCGAACAGGCTGAGGAAGAAGTCAGCGAGCTGCTGCTGCCGATCATGGTCGGTTCCGGCCTGTTCGACGAACAGCCCGAGTTCGATGAGATCGCCAGCGACCGCGGGCTGGTGGACGACATGGTCGCGCAGATCCCGGAGCTGCTGACCAACCTGTTCCTGCTGTGCCAGGCGCCGGAAGAGAAGCCGGCGCTGCTGAAGCCGCGCACTCACTGATCCGCCACCGGAGCTGCGCCACGCGGCTCCGGACTCGCTTCGCGCCAGTCGATGCCACGAGAAATCCGCCAGAGCCGCCACGCCTGGGTTCGCTACTGCCTGCTCGGCGTCGGCTGGCTCAGCGTGGCCCTGGGCGTGATCGGCATCTTCCTGCCGGTGCTGCCCACCACGCCCTTCCTCCTGCTCGCCGCCGCCTGCTTCATGCGCAGCTCCCAGCGCTTCTACGACTGGCTGGTGAACCACCCCAAGCTCGGCCCGTGGATCCGCGACTACCTCGACGGCGAAGGCATCCCGCTCAAGGGCAAGGTCTACGCCATCGGCCTGATGTGGTGCAGCATCCTGATCTCCGGCTTCGTGGTGCAACGCCCCTGGGCCTGGGCGTTCATGCTGACCAGTGCGACGCTGGTGACTATCTATCTGATTCGGACCAAGACCCGGCGCTTGGATTGAGTCCTCTGCCCGGGCGAGCGCCCTCTCCCCAGCCCTCTCCCTGAAGGGAGAGGGAGCCGTTTGGAGCAGATGGCTACGCGGAGTCAGCCGTACAACGCCGAGCTTTCAAAGCGCACCGGACAGTCCCCTCTCCCTTCAGGGAGAGGGTTAGGGAGAGGGCAACGCCACACGCGCCGAACCATCAGACCGACACCACCTCCCCCACGCTCCCACCTTCATCCAGGCGACTCACCACCACCGCCCCCACCGCATCCACCGTAAAGCCAAAGGTGTTGATGCCGCCCTCGCTGCGCACGAACACCGAGCCACCATGCATGCTCGCCACCGCCTTGACGATGGACAGCCCCAGCCCGTGGCTGCTCTGGCTGTTGGCGCGGGCCAGGTCGGCGCGGTAGAAGCGCTCAAACAGGCGCGCGCGCTGCTCGGCGTTGATCGGCTCGCCGGGGTTGCTGACTTCCACCAGCGCGGCGCCGCGCTCGCCGCTCAGGCGCACCTCGATACGACCACCCGACGCGGTGTGCTGCGCGGCGTTGTACAGCAGGTTGGTCACCGCCCTCTGGACCAGCGCCCGCTCGACGCAGGCCCGTGCGTCGCCGCGCAGGCTCACCTGCACGCCCTGCTCGTCGAAGATCACCTCGAGGAAATCCACGGTCGTCGCCACCTCAGCCGCCAGCGAGGTTTCCACCCGCTCGGCCGCCAGCCCACCCTGATCGACGCGGGCGAGGAACAGCATGTCGTTGACGATGGCGCGCAGGCGTTCCAGCTCTTCCAGATTGGACTGCAGCACCTCTTCGTAATCCTGCGCGCTGCGCTCGCGGGACAACGCCACCTGGCTCTGGCCGATCAGGTTGGCCAGCGGCGTGCGCAGTTCGTGGGCGACGTCGGCGTTGAACGACTCCAGGCGCAGGTAGGCCTGCTCCAGCCGATCCAGCGCCTCGTTGAAGGCACCGGCCAGCGCCGACAATTCCGTCGGCAAGCCGTCCAGGCGCAGGCGCTGGGACAATTGCTTCGGGCTGATCTGCCGCGCCTCGGCGGAGAGTTCGCGCACCGGCCGCAGGCCGACCCGCGCTATCCAGTGCCCGCACAGCGTCGCCAGGGCGATGCCCAGCGCGGACAGCACGAACAGGGTAATCAGCGTGGCGTGGCGGGCATGCTGGAAGGCCACGCTGTCGATCGCCGCGAGCAGCACCAGCGCCGGGCGTGAGCCACTGGCGGGCAGCACGCCGACGCGGGCGCTGAGCGGCGAATCGTGGCCGGGCAGTTCCAGTTCGGCGTAGCCGTTGCCGCTGCCGAGCATCCGCCGCACCGCGTCGTTGGGCTGGCCGTAGCGGAAGCGCGAGTCGTCGCTGTCGATCCAGAAGCGGATCAGCTGGTACTCCTGGCTCAGGGTGTTGAGCTTGAGCTGCATGTGCGGCCAGCGCTCGGCCAGGTCGGGCTTGTCGAGCATGCGCGCGACCATGTTGAAGCGGGTATCCAGCTCCGAGCGCTGCAGGCGCTCGATCTGCCCGTCCAGCACGCAGTAGAGGGCCGAGCCGATCAGCAGGAAGATGCCCAGCGCGGCGCCGGCGAACATGCCGGCCAGCCGCGTGGATAGCGATAGCCCCCTCACGCCTCACGCTCCTGGGCGGTGCGGCTTTCCAGCACGTAGCCCATGCCCCGGATGGTATGCAGCAGCTTGGTGTCGAAGGGCCCGTCGAGCTTGGCGCGCAGACGCTTGATGGCGACCTCGACGACGTTGGTGTCGGTGTCGAAATTGATGTCCCAGACCAGCTCGGCGATGGCCGTCTTGGAAAGGATTTCGCCACTGCGCTGGGCCAGCACGCAAAGCAGCGAATACTCCTTGGCGGTCAGCTCCAGGCGCGTGCCGCCGCGCTGCACACGGCGGCTGACCAGGTCGATGGCGAGGTCGGCAATGCGCATCTGCGTCGCGCTTTCCAGGTGTGCGCCACGGCGGGTCAGGGCCTGCAGGCGCGCCACCAGTTCAAGGAAGGAGAACGGCTTGATCAGGTAATCGTCGGCGCCCTCGCGCAGGCCGCGCACGCGGTCTTCCACACGCTCGCGGGCGGTGAGCATGATCACCGGCGTCTGGCGCTGTTCACGCAGGGCGCGCAGCACGCCGTAGCCGTCGATGCCGGGGAGCATCACGTCAAGGACGATGACGTCGTATTCGCCATTGAGCGCCAGGTGCCGGCCGTCGATGCCGTTGCTGGCGACGTCCACGGTGAAGCCCTGCTCGCTCAACCCGCGCTGCAGGTAGTCGGCGGTCTTGCTCTCGTCTTCGACAATCAGTACGCGCATGCCAGCCCTCCGTTCGTGACGCCCGCAGTCCGGCATGCTACCCAGCCGCTCCTCATACCGCACCTCCCAGCGCGGCCGCTGCAGGTTGCTGGCGATGGAACAGCCGGTCCAGCGCCAGGTAAACCACCGGTGTGCTGAACAGAGTCAGCGCCTGACTGAAGACCAGCCCGCCGACCACCGCCACGCCCAGCGGCTGGCGCAGTTCCGAGCCGGTGCCGAAGCCGATCATCAGCGGGATCGCCCCCAGCAGCGCGGCCAGCGTGGTCATCATGATCGGCCGGAAGCGCGCCAGGCACGCCTCGCGGATCGCGTCGTAGGGCGACAGCCCGCGCTGGCGTTGCGCGGCGAGGGCGAAGTCGACCATCAGGATGCCGTTCTTCTTGACGATGCCGATCAGCAGCACCAGGCCGATCAGCGCCATCACCGAGAACTCCAGGCCCCAGCCCCAGAGCAGGAACACCGCGCCGATGCCGGCCGAGGGCAAGGTGGAAAGAATGGTCAGCGGGTGCACGAAGCTCTCGTAGAGCACGCCCAGGATCACGTAGACCGCAAACAGCGCCGCGAGGATCAACAGCGGCTGGCTCGCCAGCGAACTCTGGAAGGCTGCCGCGGCGCCCTGGAATTCGCCGCTGATGCTCGACGGCATGCCGATCTCCGCCTGCGCCCGCTGCACCAGATTCACGGCGTCGCCCAGGGCCACGCCCGGTGACAGGTTGAAGGACAGCGTGACGGCCGGGAACATGCCGTTGTGGTTGATCTGCAGCGGCCCCGACTTGGCCGGCGTGACCCGCGCCACCGCCGCCAGCGGCACCATCTCGCCGGTCAGCGGCGAGCGAAGGTGGAACCACGCCAGGCTTTCCGCGCGGCCACGCTGGCGCGAATCCAGTTCGAGGATGACCTTGTACTGGTTGACCTCGGTCTGGAATTCGCCGACCTGGCGCTGGCCGAAAGCGTCGTAGAGGGTCTGGCTGACGTCCTCAGCGGACAGCCCGAAGCGTGCCGCCGCTACCCGGTCGATCTCGAGCGAGGTGACGCTGGCGCCCATCTGCAGGTCGTTGGACACATCCTGCAGGCCGCCCTCCTCCTTCAACCGCTGGGTCAGGCGATCCGCCCACTGCGCCAGCGCCGCGCTGTCATTGCTGCGCAGGGCGTACTGGTACTGGGTGCGCACCGGCCCGGTGGCGAGGTTGATGTCCTGCGCCGAACGCAGGTAGAGGACGATACCCGGCACCTTGGCCAGCTTGGGCCGGATGCGGTTGATGAACTCGTCCACCGAGACGTCGCGGTCGCCACGGTCCTTGAGCACGATCCAGAAGCGCCCGTTGGCCAGGCTCTGGCTGCCGCCGGTGATGCCGATGGCGTGGTTGTAGCTCTGCACCGCCGGGTCGGCGGCAACGATCTCGGCGAGCTGCTTGTGCTTCTCGGCCATGTCGGCATAGGAGATGTCTTCGGCGGCCTGGGTGGTGCCGAAGACGAAGGCGGTGTCCTGGGACGGGAAGAAGCCCTTGGGAATGCCGACGTAGCCGCCCACCGCGATGGCCACGCAGACCACGAAGCCGGCCAGCACCGTGCGCTGGTGATGCAGCGACCAGTCCAGCCCCTTGGCGTAGCGCGCCAGCAACCAACCGGCGATGCCTCCGTCGTCGTGCCCGTGCCCGCTTTTATGGTGATGGGGCGCCCCCATGAAACGCGAGGCGAGCATCGGCGCGATGGTCAGCGAAGCGACCACCGAAATCAGAATGGCCGCCGTGACGCTGACGGCGAACTCACGGAACAGCCGCCCGACGATGCCGCCCATGAACAGCAGCGGGATGAACGCGGCGATCAGCGAGAAACTGATCGACACCACCGTGAAACTGATCTCCGAGGCGCCGGCCAGCGCCGCCTGTACCCGGTCCTTGCCCTGCTCCAGGTGGCGGTGGATGTTCTCCACCACCACGATGGCGTCGTCGACGATGAAGCCCACGGCGATGATCAGCGCCACCAATGTCAGGTTGTTCAGGGTGAAGCCCAGCAGGTACATGGCCGCGAAGCTGGCGCTGAGCGACACCGCCAGCACGGTGGCGACGATCAGGGTCGCCGACAGCTGGCGCAGGAACAGCCCCATCACCAGCACCACCAGGGCCATGGTCAACAGCAGGGTCAACTCCACTTCATGCAGCGAGGCGCGGATGGTGCGGGTGCGGTCGTTGAGCACTTCCACTTCGACGCCCGCCGGCAGCATTTCACGCAGGCGTGGCAGCTCGGCCTGGATGGCATCGGAGGTCTCGACGATGTTCGCGCCGGGCTGGCGCAGGATCACCAGTGCCACGCCGGGGCGGCCATCCGGCCAGGCCTGCACGTAATCGTCTTCCGGCGCCTTCACCACCTTCGCCAGGTCGCGCAGGAACACCGGCGCGCCGGCGCGGTAGGCAACCACGAGGTCGCCGTACTCGCCGGGGCTGAACAGCTGGTCATTGGCCGCCAGGGTGGACACGCGGCCGTCGCCGAACAGCGCGCCCTTGGCCTGATTGATACTCGCCGACTGCAGCGACTGGCGCAGGTCGGCCAGGGTCAGGCGGAACGCAGCCAGCTTTTCCGGCTGCGCCTGGATGCGGATCGCCGGGCGCTGCTGTCCGACCACGAAGATCTGCCCGACCCCGCTGATCTGGCTGAGCTGGCGTGACAGCAGCACTTCGGCAAGGTCACTGAGCTCGATCAGCGGCATCAGCTCGGAATTCACCCGGACGATCATGATCGGGCTGTCCGCCGGGTTGATCTTGCGCCAGGTCGGCAGGTTCGGCATGTCCGCCGGCAGGCGCCCGGCGGCGGCGTTGATCGCGGCGGTGACCTCCTGGGCGGCGACGTCGATATTCTTTTCCAGGTCGAACTGCAGCGTCAGGGTGGTCGAGCCCAGGGCGCTGGTGGAAAGCATCTGGGTGATGCCGGGGATGGCGCTGAACTGCACTTCCAGCGGAGTCGCCACCGAAGACGCCATGGTCTCCGGGCTGCCGCCGGGCAGCAGCGCCTGCACCTGGATAGTGGGGAAGTCCACCTGCGGCAGAGGCGCCACGCCGAGGCGGAAGAACGCCAGCAGGCCGAGCAGCAGCGAGGCGATGGTCAGCAGGCAGGTGGCGATGGGGTGGCGCACGCACCAGCCGGACATGCCGGCGCGCACGCTCACGGCTCGCTCCGGCGGGCCAGGGTCTGCACGTCGCCCTGCACCTCCACGCGGGCGCCGGGAGTCAGGCGCGAGTGGCCGTCGAGCACCACTTCATCGTCCGCCGCGAGGCCTTCGACCAGCGTTCGGCCATCCACTTCCTGGACGATGCGCACCGGCACCTTCTGCGCCTTGCCATCCTCGATGCGGAACACGAAGGCACCGTCCAGACCACGGCGCACGGCACGGCTGTCCAACACCAGGCCGTTGCGCAGCACGCCGGACTGCAGGTCGATGGCGACGAACTGCCCCGGCCAGAGCTGGCCGTCCTTGTTGTCGAAGACCGCACGCACGCGGATGGTCCCGGTGCTGCTGGCGACCTGGTTGTCGATGCTGCGCAGATGGCCCTCGCCCAGCAGTTGACCGCCGTCGCGGCTGCGCGCGACCACCGGGGAATCGCCCTTCATCAGCGGTTGCAGCTGCGGCAGGCTTTCCTGCGGCAGGGCGAAGACCACCGAGATCGGCGACATCTGGGTAACAGTGAACAGGCCGCTGCTGTCATTGGTGCGCAGCAGGTTGCCGACGTCGACGTTGCGGATGCCGACGCGGCCGGCAACCGGCGAGGTGATGCGTGTGTAGGACAGGCGCACGCGCTCGGCGTCGATGGTGGCCTGGTTGCCACGCAGGGTGGCGCGCAGGCGGGCCGCCTCGGCTTCGGTCTGTTCCAGGGTCTGGCGGGATATCGAGCCGCGCTGGCTCAGCGTCTGGTAGCGCGCCAGGTCCTGCTCGACGATGCGCAGCTGCGCCTGGTTGCTCTGCCGGGTCGCCTCTGCCTGCTCCAGCGCGGCGTTGATGGCGCGGTCGTCGATGGTCGCCAGCAGTTCACCTTCCTTGACCATCTGCCCCTCTTCCACCAGCAACGCGGTGAGCTGGCCTTCGACCTGCGGACGCACCAGCACGCTGTGCAGCGAGGTGACGGTGCCGACGCCGTCGAGGTTCTGCGTCAGGTCCTCGCGGGCCACGCGCGCCAGGGTCACCGGCACGCCGGCTGGCTGGGCCGCCGCCTGCGGGGCCTCGTGCCGGCCGGCAAAGCCCCAGATGCCAGCCCCCAGCGCCGTCACCCCCAGCAACCCTGCTGCCAGCCAAACCCGCCGTTGCCCCTGCATCCCGCTCTCCTGCGTCTGGTTCGGCCACAGCGGCCTCATCCTGGGGTTATAAGCCAGAGCGCAGGACCGCACGCTGACCCTTAAATGACAATCCTGTCAGATTCGCCGAAAGGCCCATACGACGGGCCTTCTCGCCCCATGGCGATACGCCAGCGCAAGTTTTCGAAGAGCGCCTAGACTCCACACATCCCACATGGAGCGCTGGCGATGCAGCCACCCCGAGGAGCCCTCTGGCTGTTCGCCAGCCCGCTGCGTCTGCGGGCCGGCGTGCTGCTGCTCGCGCTCCTCGCGCTGACCGCCGGCGCCGCCTGGAACTTCGACACCATCCTGAAGAACGCCGAGCAGCGCTACGGCAACCTCGGCACCGCCAAGACCCGCATCGAATCCTGGGGACGCCTGATCCAGGACAGTGAGAACCTCGACGAGAGCGCCAAGCTCAAGGCGGTCAATACCTTCTTCAACGGCGCCCTGGTATTCACCGACGACCGCACCGTCTGGCACCAGGAGGACTACTGGGCGACACCGGTGGAATCCCTCTACAAGGGCGCCGGCGATTGCGAGGACTACTCCATCGCCAAGTTCGTCACGCTGCGCCGCCTCGGGGTCGCCAGCGACAAGCTGCGCATCACCTACGTCAAGGCGCTGCAGCAGAACCAGGCGCACATGGTGCTTACCTACTACGCCTCCCCCACTGCCGAACCGCTGGTGCTGGACAACCTGATCCCGCAGATCAAGCCCGCCTCCCAGCGCAAGGACCTCCTGCCCGTCTACGCCTTCAACGCCGAGGGGCTGTGGCTGCCCGGCCCTGGCGGCGGCAAGCGCACTGGCGACAGCAAGAAGCTGTCGCGCTGGCAGGACCTGTTGACCAAGATGCGCGCCGAGGGCCTTGACCTCGACGAGACGCGATAGGAGAAACCCGGCATGTCATTGCTCAAGCAACTGTTCCTGGCGATCTGCCTGTTCCTCGTGGTGGCCTTCGCCGGCAGCTTCGCCGCCAGCCTGGAAAGCTCTCGCGAGCAGATGATCAGCCAGTTGCGCTCCCACGCCCAGGATGCAGCCACCGCACTGGGGCTGTCGCTCACCCCGCACGTGGACGACCCGGCGATGATCGAGCTGATGGTCAGCTCGATCTTCGATTCCGGCTACTTCGCCACCATCCGCGTGGTGAGCATTCCCGAGGGCAAGGTGATAGTCGAACGCGACAGCGACACGCAGAACCAGCAGGTGCCGGGCTGGTTCGCCAAGCTGGTCAACCTCAAGGCCCAGGGCGGCGATGCGCTGATCATGCGCGGCTGGGAACAGGCCGCGCGGGTCGAGGTGGTCAGCCATCCGCAGTTCGCCCTGGCCAAGCTGTGGGACGGCGCGCTGGGCAGCCTCGCCTGGCTGCTGGCCTGCGGGCTGGTCAGCGCCATCCTCGGCGGCTGGCTGCTGCGCACCCAGCTCAAGCCGCTGGACCAGATGGTGCAGCAGGCCCACGCCATCACCCGCCGCGAATTCCTCACCCTGCCCAAGGAGCCACGCACTCCCGAACTCAAGCGTGTGGTGCAGGCGATGAACCAGATGGTCGACAAGCTCAAGGCGCTGTTCGCCGAGGAAGCCACCCGCAGCGAGAAACTGCGCGAAGAGGCCTACCAGGACAGCCTCTCTGGCCTGGCCAACCGCCGCCTGTTCGACGCGCGGCTGGATGCGCAATTGTCCCCCAGCGAACAGAACGCCGCCGGCTATCTGCTGCTGCTGCGCCTGAACGACCTGGCCGGGCTCAACCAGCGCCTGGGCGGGCAGCGCACCGACGCGCTGATCCGCGATGTTGCCGAGTTGCTGGAGCGTGAGCGGGAGACCCACGGCACCCCGGACTGGCTTGCCGCCCGCAGCCGTGGCGGCGAGTTCACCCTGCTCGCCCCTGGCGTCGACAGCGCCAGCGCCGAACTGTTGGCCGACCAGCTCAGCGCCGCCCTGGAGAACCTGCGCGGCACCGGCGCCAGCGACTGCAAGCCGGTGGCGCACCTTGGGCTCGCGGCCTTCCGCCCCGGCGAATCCGCGGCCAGCGTGCTGTCCCGCGCGGATCAGGCCCTGGCGCAATCGCAGTCCTCGCCGGACCGTCCCTGGCAGCGCCTGGACAGCTCCGGCGGCCAGCCCGCGCAGGACTCCCGAGCCTGGCGCGAGTGGCTCGACGACGCCCTGCAGAAAGGCAAGCTACAGCTATGGTTCCAGCCCGTGCGCGCCTGCGCCGAGAAGGGCGAACTGCTGCACCAGAAAGTCCTCGCGCGGCTGCTCGATCCCAAGGGCGAGGCCGTCGCCGCCGGGCAGTTCCTGCCGTGGATCGAACGCTTCGGCTGGTCCGCGCGCTTCGACCTGGCCATGCTCGAACATGCCCTCGCCCACCTCGCCCAGCAACCGGCGCCGCTGGCCTTGTCGCTGTCGGCAGAAACCGTGCGCAGCGCCGAGCCCCTGCGCCAGCTGTTCGAAATCCTCCGCGCCCACCCGCAGGAAGCACAACTGATGACCCTGGAAGTGGACGAACGCTACCTGCCGCCGCCGGCCGAGCTGGAGAAGCTCGCCCAGTCGGTACAGGACGTCGGGGCCAAGCTGGGCCTGCAGCACTTCGGCGGACGCTTCAGCCTGATCGGTAACCTGACCCGCCTGGGCCTTGCGTACCTGAAGATCGACGGCAGCTACATCCGCGCCATCGACCAGGACAACGACAAGCGCCTGTTCATCGAAGCCATGTACCGCGCCTCCAACAGCATCGACCTGCCGCTGATCGCGGAGATGGTCGAGACCGAGGGCGAGCTGCAGGTGCTACGGGAGATGGGCATTGCCGGCGCGATGGGGCGGCTGGTCGGGGCGCCGAAGCCTTCGCAGAAGAACGGCGGGTAGGCCGGCGGCTCACGGGCAGGGCCCGCTCCTGCAGGGAAGCACTGAGCGGGGCTGGTTCGCGAGCAAGCTCGCTTCTACAAAAAAACTTCTGAAACGTCAGTCCTTCTTGCCCTTCTTCGAACTGGCGTAAGCCGCCTCCAGCGCGTCGTTGATGGTCTTGAGCACCTTCACCCGCGCATAGCGCTTGTCATTGGCCTCCACCAGCGTCCAGGGCGCGATCTCGGTGCTGGTGCGGTCGACCATGTCGCCCACCGCGTCCACGTAGAGGTCCCACTTGTCGCGGTTGCGCCAGTCTTCCTCGGTGATCTTGAAGCGCTTGAAGGGGATCGACTCCCGCTCCTTGAAGCGCTCCAGCTGGGTCTCCTGGTCGATGGACAGCCAGAACTTCACCAGCACGATGTTGTAGTTCGCCAGCTGCTCCTCGAAATCGTTGATCTCCGCATAGGCACGCAGCCAGTCGGCGTCACTGGCGAAGCCTTCGACCCGCTCCACCAGCACGCGGCCATACCAGGAACGATCGAAGATGGTGAACTGCCGGCGTGCCGGAATATGCCGCCAGAAGCGCCACAGGTAGGGCTGCGCACGCTCCTCCTCGGTGGGCGCGGCGATCGGCACGATGCGGTACTGGCGCGGGTCCAGCGCATCGGTCACGCGACGGATCGCGCCGCCCTTGCCGGCGGCGTCGTTGCCTTCGAACACGGCGATCAGCGAGTGGCTGCGGAAGCGCTTGTCGCGCATCAACGTGGCCAGGCGCGCCTGTTCCTTGGCCAGTTGTTCCTTGTACTGGTCCTTGTCCAGCGAAAGGCCCAGATCAAGTGCATCCAGCAGCCCCTTGTTGTCCAGGCTGGAAACCAGCGGCGCGGCATGGGGCTGCGGGGTCGGGCGGTCCTTGCGCTTGAGCGCGGCCTGCAGGCTTTCGAGGATGGTGCGGCCGACCGTCAGGCTGCGGTAGCGCTCATCGGAGCCCTCCACCACGTACCAGGGCGCATAGTCACGGCTGGTGCGGCGCAGCACGCGCTCGCCGTAGCGCACGAACTTGTCGTAGACCTCGTTCTGCTTCCAGTCGATCTCGCTCAATTGCCAACTGCGGGTCGGGTCGTTCTCCAGCGCCTTGAGGCGTTCCTTGAGCTGCTTCTTGGAAAGGTGGAACCAGAACTTGAAGATCAGCGCGCCTTCGTCGGAATACATCCGCTCGAAGCGTTCGGCATCGCTGATCAGGCCATCGAGCTGGCTGTCCTTGATCTCGCCAGTGACCCGTGCATACAGCATCTGGCTGTACCAGTTGCCGAAGAAGATACCGGTCGTCCCCTTGGGCGGCAGGCGGCGCCAGAAGCGCCACTGCGGCGGCCGCGAGAGTTCCTCGTCGGTGGGCAGGAGGAAGCTTTCCACCCGGATCAGGCGCGGGTCCATCCACTCGTTGAGCAGCTTCACCGTCTCGCCCTTGCCAGCGCCCTCAATACCGTTGATCAGGATGATCACCGGGAAGCGCGCCTGCTGCTTGAGCTCGTACTGCGCCTCGAGCAGGGCTTCGCGCAGCACCGCGACTTCCTTCTCGTAGGTTTCCTTGTCGATGGAATGACCGATCTCGGCGGATTCGAACATGCACCTCTCCTTGTCTCGAAGTGAGTAAAAGGTAGCGGATGTGACGCAGGCTGTCTGCGCGGCGGATCGGCTAAACTGCCGGCTTCGTTTCACAACCCTGCCCCCACATGCCAGACATCAGCAGCGCCCAGATCGACTGGGACGAGAACGGCCAGCCGACCTCCCGCGTCTATGGCGACGTGTATTTCTCCCCCGTCTCGGGGATCGCCGAGACGCATCACGTGTTTATCAACGGCAACCACCTGCCCGAGCGCTTTGCTGCGCTCCCCGCTGGCGGACGCCTGTGCATCGGCGAAACCGGCTTCGGCACCGGGCTGAACTTCCTCTGCGCCTGGCAGCTGTTCGAAGAGCAGGCGCCGAGCGATGCGCGGCTGCACTTCGTCAGTACCGAGAAGTACCCGGTGGCGCTGGACGACCTGCGCCGCGCCTTCGCCCTCTGGCCCGAGCTGGCGGATCTGTCGGGGCAGTTGCTGGAGCAGTACGTGGCGATCCACCCGGGCTTCCAGCGCCTGGTCTTCGCCGGGGGCCGCGTGGTGCTGACCCTGCTGGTGGGCGACGTGCTGGAAACCTTGCCCGAGCTGGACGCGCGCATCGACGCCTGGTTCCTCGACGGTTTCTCCCCGGCGAAGAACCCGGAGATGTGGAACGACGCGCTCTACGCCGAGCTCGCGCGCCTCTCGGGGCCGGGCACGAGCATTGCCACCTTCACCAGCGCCGGCTTCGTCCGGCGCGGGCTGGGCGCGGCCGGCTTCAAGATCCGTCGCACCCTGGGCTTCGGCAAGAAATGGGAGATGTCCCAGGGCGAATTCCTCGGTGTCGAACAGCCGGCCGGCAAGCCCTGGTACAGCCGTCCCGCTCACCCCAAAGGCCCTCGGGAAGCGCTGGTGGTCGGCGGCGGCATGGCCGGTTGCGCCAGCGCCGCCAGCCTGGCCGCGCGGGGCTGGAAAGTGACGCTGATCGAGCGTCACGCAGGCCTCGCCGAAGAAGCGTCGGGCAATCCGCAAGGCGTGCTCTACCTCAAGCTGTCCGCCCACGGCACCGCACTGTCGCGGTTGATCGTCAGCGGCTTCGGGCACACGCGGCGGCTGATCCGGCGTCTGCAGAAAGGCGAGGAATGGTCCGATTGCGGCGTGCTGCAACTGGGCTTCGATGACGCCGAGACACAGCGCCAGGCCAAGCTGGCCGATGCCTTTCCGGCGACCCTGCTGCGTCAGCTGGACAAGGCTGAGGCGGAGTCCATCGCCGGCATCGGCCTGCCGGCCGGCGGGCTGTTCTATCCCGAAGGCGGCTGGGTGCATCCGCCCGCACTGTGTCGGCATCTCGCAGCGCATCCGAATATCCGCGTGCTGACCGGCGAGGAAGTCCGCCTGCAACGCGAAGCCGATGGCTGGAGCGCCTGGAGCGGCGAGCAGAAGCTCGCCGGCGCGCCCGTCGCCATCCTCGCCACCGCCGCCGAAGTGCGCCGCTTCGCAGGCGCCGAATCACTGCCGATGAAGCGCATTCGCGGGCAGATCACCCGCGTGCCAGCCACCGCCGAGAGCGCCTCGCTGAGTACCGTGGTCTGCGCCGAAGGCTACGTCGCCCCGCCGCGTCACGGCGAGCACACCCTGGGCGCCAGTTTCGAATTCAAACGAGACGATACCGAGCCATCATTGGAAGAACACTTGGGCAACCTCGACCTGCTGGCGGAGATATCCACAGACCTGAGCGAGCGGATGCACATAGCCCAGCTCGACCCGGCCACGCTGCAGGGCCGCGCCGCCTTCCGCTGCACCACCCCGGACTACCTGCCGCTGGTGGGCCCGCTGGCGGATCGCGAAGCCTTCGCCCAGTCTTACGCGGTGCTCGGCAAGGATGCGCGCCAGGTACCGGAGACGCCCTGCCCCTGGCTGGACGGCCTGTACCTGAACAGTGCCCATGGCTCACGCGGGCTGGTCACCGCGCCGCTGGCCGGCGAACTGCTGGCGGCCTGGATCGACGGCGAACCGCTGCCACTTCCGCGCGCCGTGGCCGAGGCCTGCCACCCCAATCGCTTCTTGCTGCGCGATGTCGTGCGCGGCCAGAAGAACTCCTGAACACCTCGCGGTCCATCGACAGGGCCGCGACCAGCTTCCAGAGCGGACCACCGACATGGATGCACTGCTGCTTGAATCTTCCGCCATCGGCCTGATCCTCGGGCTGCTGCTGGGCCTGACTGGCGCTGGCGGTTCCCTGGTGGCGCTACCCCTGCTGCTCAGCCTGCATCTGCCACTGCACGATGCCATCGGCGTCAGCCTCGGCGCTGTCGCACTGTCCGCCGCCATTGGTGCGGTGCCGCGCGCACGGCAGGGCCAGGTGGCGTGGAAGCCACTGTTCTGGCTGGTGATCACCGGCTGGCCGGGCAACGCCGTCGGCCAGTGGCTGGGCAAGTACGTGCCGGACGCGTGGCTGATCGTCGGCTTCTGCCTACTGGTGCTGTGGTCGGCCTGGCGCATGTGGCAAGGCTCCAGCCAGCCACGCACCTGCGACACGCCGATGCGTAACGGGCCGCTACTGGGTGTTGGCCTGGCGGTGGGTTTGCTGTCCGGTCTGATGGGCGTGGGCGGCGGCTTCCTGATCGTGCCGGGGCTGCTGTGGTTCACACCGCTGTCGATGATGGCGGCGACGGCGACCTCCATGGCGGTGATCGCACTGGTGTCCGGTGGTGGTTTCCTGCTTTACCTCACCCACGCACAGCCGCCGCTGCCATTGCTGGCGTGCCTGGCGGCAGGCGGTGCGCTCGGCGTGCTGTTCGGCAATCGCCTGGCGGTACGGCTGGGTGGCGCGACGCTACAGCGACTGTTCGCGCTGATGCTGGTGGCGGTCAGCCTGTCGCTGGCCGCGCAGAAGCTGATGAGCTGACAGCCCTTACAGGGCCCTAGAACTCTTCTTCCTCGGCCGCGGCTCCCGGCGTCTCGAACAGCTCGGCCGCCCGCAGCAGTCCGGCGAGAATGGCATGCTGCTCCCACTCGGGCAGCCCGGCGAAACGCTCCAGTGCGTGCTCGGGCAACAGCGTCGGCCCATTCCTGAGCGCACGCCGGCCGACCGCTTCCAGGCTCAGCCACTGTTTGCGGCGGTCATCGTCGTCGCGCCGACGGGTCAGCAGGCCCTTGCTTTCCAGGCGAGTCAGCGCGCTGGAAATGGACGACTGCGACAGCGCCACCTGCCGCGCCAACTGACCAGCGGTTATCTCCCCCTCCAGTTCCACCACCTGCAGGATCAGCAACTGCAGCGGCGTCAGTTCGCCGTCACGGCCCAGGCTCTTGGAGTGCACTTCCGCCGCCTGCTGCAGCCGTCTCAGGGCCTGCAACATGGAGAGTGCGTGGGCGTTGCGCATCGCAGTCTTGCTCTCGGCCATCTCAGTCCACCTGCTGCTCCGTCATTTTTTCTCAATGAAATCAGATAGAACTCTCGCCAGATCGACGGGTCATCCCCTAAGGCGTCCGTGAGGCGCCACCCACTTCATCCCCAACGGAGTACCGGTAAGGAAATGTGCGGAATAGCTGGAGAGTTACGTTTCGACAAACAGGCTGCGGATCTTGCCGCGGTCGAACGCATCACCCATCACCTCGCCCCGCGAGGTCCCGATGCCTGGGGCTTCCACAGCGAAGGGCCGGTGGCCCTGGGGCATCGGCGGCTGAAGATCATGGACCTGGCCGAAGCTTCCGGTCAGCCGATGATCGACACCTCGCTGGGCCTGTCGCTGGTGTTCAACGGGGCAATCTACAACTACCCCGAACTGCGCGGCGAGCTGGAAGCCCTTGGGTACCGCTTCTTTTCCGGAGGCGACACCGAAGTACTCCTCAAGGGATACCACGCCTGGGGTGAACAACTATTGCCACGCCTCAATGGCATGTTCGCCTTCGCCATCTGGGAACGCGACAAACGGCGCCTGTTCATCGCCCGCGACCGCCTCGGCATCAAGCCACTGTACCTGTCGCAGACCGGCAAGCGCCTGCGCTTCGCCTCCAGCCTTCCGGCGCTGCTCAAGGGCGGCGACATCGACCCGGCGCTGGACCCGGTGGCGCTCAACCACTACCTCAACTTCCACGCCGTGGTCCCCGCGCCGCGTACCTTGCTGGCCGAGGTGCAGAAACTGCCGCCGGCCACCTGGATGACCATCGACGCCGACGGTCACACCGAGCGCCAGCGCTGGTGGACCCTGGACTACGGGCCACTGCCGGACGAGCGCGAGCTGACCCTGGACGACTGGGAAGACCGCCTGCTGAGCAGCCTGCGCGATGCCGTGAGCGTGCGTCAGCGTGCCGCCCGCGAAGTCGGCGTGCTGCTCTCCGGCGGGGTGGACTCCAGCCTGCTGGTCGGCCTACTGCACGAGGCCGGCGTCGAGGACCTGCTGACCTTCTCCATTGGCTTCGAGGATGCCGGCGGCGAACGTGGCGACGAGTTCCAGTATTCCGACCTGATCGCCCAGCGCTACGGCACGCGCCACCATCAGTTGCGCATCGACGAGAAGGAAGTGATCTCGCAGCTGCCGGCAGCCTTCCGCGCCATGAGCGAGCCGATGGTCAGCCACGACTGCATCGCGTTCTACCTGCTCTCGCGGGAAGTCTCCAGGCATTGCAAGGTGGTGCAGAGCGGCCAGGGCGCCGACGAGCTGTTCGCCGGCTACCACTGGTACCCGAAGGTGGCCGGCGCCAAGGACCCGCTGCAGGCCTACCGCGCAGCCTTCTTCGACCGCACTCACGGCGAGTACCTGGACACCGTGCGCGAAGCCCTGCGGGTGGAGGACGTGGCCAGCGAGTTCGTCCGCGAGCACTTCGCCCGGGCCGGCGCGGATGACCCGGTGGACAAGGCACTGCGCCTGGACAGCACCATCATGCTGGTCGACGACCCGGTCAAGCGCGTGGACAACATGACCATGGCCTGGGGCCTGGAGGCGCGCGTGCCGTTCCTCGACTACCGCGTGGCGGAGCTGTCGGCGCGCATTCCGTCCCGCTTCAAGCTCGGCGACGGTGGCAAGCAGGTGCTCAAGGCCGCCGCGCGCAAGGTCATCCCCAGCGAAGTGATCGACCGGCCCAAGGGTTACTTCCCGGTGCCAGGTCTCAAGCACCTGCAAGGCAATACCCGCGCCTGGGTCAGCGAGTTGCTGCTGGACCCGAGCCAGGACCGGGGGCTGTTCGAGACGGCGATGTTCGACCGCCTGCTCAGCGACCCGGCGAGCGACCTCACCCCGCTGCGTGGTTCCAAGTTGTGGCAGTTGGCGGCCCTCAACCTCTGGCTGACGGAACAAGGCCTATGAGGGACTGTTGATGCTTCGCTGCGGCCACGCCAGCGCCGCCCATTACGCAGCGCCCGGCACGAAGCGGAAGTGCGGTGGTTCCAGCAGCCAACGCATCACGTCTTGCTGCGCAATAGACGGGCTGGCCCATCGGGTTGCGCGGCAAATCGCGCCATGCGTCGTTGCGGGACTAGGCAAGGGAATGACCATTGCCGGCGTCCCGCGTCTAGCCTGGCGCGATTTGGCGCAGCAACGCGGCTCGCGCAAAGCAACAACAGTCCCTCGGCTCGGCAACGCCGCCTCGTGCGGCGTTGCCTTTTCCTTCAGCCCAGGACAGAAGCCTTATCAGGGAGCGCAAGATGAAACCCCATTCCAACCTGCCCCATCCTCACAACCAGAGGTTGCTGCGCGGCCAGACGCCGACCTACGAGCGCCTGCAGGCGCGCTTCGCCGGTGACCACGCGGAAAGCCACGGCCCGCTGATCCTGCAGTGCGGCTGGGGTCGCCTGCTGATCGGCCACACCTTCTCCAGCCCCGACAAGCTTGCCGCCGAGCTGCTCAACGAACAACCCGGCGAACGCGACATCGCCCTTTACGTGGCCGCGCCGCAGCAGGTGCTGGCCCACGCCCCGCAACAACTCTTCCTCGACCCCTCCGATGCCCTGCGCCTGTGGTTCACCGACTACCGCCCGGCGCGCCGCCCCTTCCGCGGCTTCCGCATCCGCCGCGTGCACAGCGATGACGACTGGGCGGCAATCAACCGCCTGTACCTGTCGCGCGGCATGCTGCCGGTCGATCCGTCCAACGTCACCCCGCGCCACCAGGGCGGCCCGGCCTACTGGCTGGCAGAGGACGCCGAGACCGGCACGGTGATCGGCACGGTCATGGGCATCAACCACGCCAAGGCCTTCCGCGACCCGGAAGGCGGCTCCAGCCTCTGGTGCCTGGCGGTGGACCCGCAGTCCAGCCGGCCCGGCGTCGGCGAAGCGCTGGTGCGCCACCTGATCGAGCACTTCATGAGCCGGGGGCTGGCGTACCTGGACCTGTCGGTGCTGCACGGCAACCAGCAGGCCAAGTCGCTGTACCGCAAGCTGCGTTTCCGCGAGCTGCCGACCTTCGCGGTGAAGTGCAAGAACGGTATCAACCAGTCGCTTTTCCTTGGCCCCGGCCCTGAGGAAGGGCTCAACCCCTACGCCAGGATCATCGTCGACGAATCCCATCGGCGCGGCATCGAGGTGCAGGTGCAGGATGCCGACGCCGGCCTCTTCACTCTCACCCAGGGCGGCCGGCGCATCCGCTGCCGCGAGTCGCTGTGCGACCTCACCAGCGCCGTGAGCATGAGCCTGTGCCAGGACAAGACCCTCACCCACCGCGCCCTCGACCGCGCCGGCCTGCGCCAGCCGCAGCAGCGGCTGGCGGGCAGCGTGCAGGAGAATGCCGCCTTCCTCGAGGACCACGGCGCGCTGGTGGTCAAGCCGGTGGACGGCGAACAGGGCCAGGGCGTCGCCGTGGACCTGCGCACGCCGGAAGAAGTGGAGGACGCCATCGCCCACGCGAAGCAGTTCGACACCCGGGTGATCCTCGAGAGCTACCACCCCGGCCAGGACCTGCGCATCGTGGTGATCGGCTATGAAGTGGTGGCCGCCGCCATCCGCCGCCCCGCCGAGGTGATCGGTGATGGCCGGCACAGCATCCGCAAGCTGATCGAGGCGCAGAGCCGCCGTCGCCAGGCCGCCACCGGCGGCGAGAGCCGCATCCCGCTGGACGGCGAAACCGAACGCACCCTGAGCGCCGCCGGCTTCAGCTACGACGACGTGCTGCCCAGCGGCCAGCGCCTGGCTGTGCGGCGCACCGCCAACCTGCACACCGGCGGCACCCTGGAAGACGTCACCGAGCGCTTGCACCCGGCGCTCGCCGACGCCGCCATCCGCGCGTCGCGGGCGCTGGAGATTCCGGTCACCGGCCTCGATCTGCTGGTCACCGAGGCCGACCAGGCGGAGTACGTGATCATCGAAGCCAACGAACGCCCCGGCCTGGCCAACCATGAGCCACAACCCGTCGCCGAGCGCTTCGTCGACCTGCTGTTCCCGCTGAGCCGCGAACTGCTGCATCGCGACAACCGTGACCAGCCACACCCCAACGTGGAGGCCCCGGCATGACCCAACTGCCCCAACCGGACCTGAACTACCTGCAGCGTGTGCTGCTGGAAATGCTCGCCATCCCCAGCCCCACCGGCTTCACCGACACCATCGTGCGCTACGTCGCCGAGCGGCTGGAGGAGATCGGCGTACCCTTCGAGATGACCCGCCGCGGGACCATCCGCGCGACCCTGCTGGGCCGGCGCAAGAGCCCGGACCGTGCGGTCTCGGCGCATCTGGACACCATTGGCGCCATCGTCCGCGAGATCAAGCCCAACGGCCGCCTGGCACTGGCGCCGGTGGGCTGCTGGTCGAGCCGATTCGCCGAGGGCAGCCGCGTCACGGTGTTCTGCGAGAACGGCGTATTCCGTGGCAGCGTGCTGCCACTGATGGCCTCCGGGCACGCCTTCAATACCGCCGTGGACACCCTGCCGATCAGCTGGGACCACGTCGAACTGCGCCTGGACACCTACACCGCCAGCCGCGCCGACAGCGAATCGCTGGGCGTGGCCATCGGTGATTTCGTCGCCTTCGACCCGTTGCCGGAATTCACCGAAAGTGGCCATATCAGCGCCCGCCACCTCGACGACAAGGCCGGCGTGGCCGCGCTGCTGGCCTCGCTGAAGGCCATCGTGGAAAGCGGCCAGGTGCCGCCCATCGACTGCCACCCGCTGTTCACCATCACCGAGGAAATCGGCTCCGGCGCGGCCGGCGCGTTGCCCTGGGACGTGAGTGAGTTCGTCGGCATCGACATCGCCCCGGTGGCCGAGGGGCAGAACTCCAGCGAGCACGCGGTGAGCGTGGCCCTGCAGGATTCCGGCGGGCCCTACGACTTCCATCTTTCCCGTCACCTGCTGCGCCTCGGCGAACGCCATGAGGTCGCCGTACGGCGGGACCTGTTCCGCTACTACCACAGCGATGCGCAATCGGCGATCACCGCCGGCCATGACATCCGCACCGCCCTGCTGGCCTTCGGTTGCGACGCCACCCACGGCTACGAGCGCACCCACATCGACAGCCTTGCCGCCCTGGCGAAACTGCTGACGGCCTACATGCTCAGCCCGCCGGTGTTCGACAGCGATGCAGAACCCAGCGAAGGCACGCTGGAGCGCTTCAGCAAGCAGCTGGAACATCCGGTGCACATGGAAAGCACCACCCACGTGCCGCCGGTGGACGACCTGATCGACAGCGGCGATGGCTCTGACCGGAGCAGCGACAAGGGCAAGGACGGGAAAAAGAACTGAAGCTGCACTCGGCGCAGCACGGGACTACAATCCCGCGCTGCGATTCACCAGTGCGATTCCCGAGTAGCCCGCCATGCTGATTCCCTTCGAGCTGATCGAAGCCGACACCCTGAACAACCTGCTGGAAGACTTCGTCACCCGCGAAGGCACCGATAACGGCGATGACACGCCGCTGGACGTACGCGTCGAGCGTGCGCGGCATGCGCTCAAACGCGGCGAGGCGGTGATCGTCTTCGATCCGGAAAGCCAGCAGTGCCAGCTGATGCTGAAAAGCGAAGTGCCGAAGGAGTGGCTGGAGGACTGAAGCACCGGCCCAGGAGCACCTCAATGAACACCACGTAGGATGGCGTGGAGCGCAGCGATACCCATCGATTGCGCGCACCCACAGCATGGGTATCGCAAGCTCCACCCATCCTACGATGAAGCTCAGCGGTGGGACCGGAGCGCCCGGTTGGGTCTGCGTAGGGCGCATAACGCCAACGGCGTTATCCGCCGAATGCTGGAGGGCGAATCGTTTAGCTCAAGGGGCCAGACGCGGCCCTAGAAGCACCACGCTGGCGCCGATCACGCACAGCGCCACACCTATCCAATCGCTCCACAGCGGACGGCTCTTCTCGACGAAGGCCAGCCAGAACAGCGACGCAGCGACGTAGATGCCGCCGTACGCGGCATAGGCCCGTCCGGCGTAGTTCGCCTCGACGCGGGTGAGCAGCAGGGCGAAGACCGTCAGGCTGAGCAGGCCGGGAATTATCCACAGGGCGCTCTTGTCCAGACGCAGCCACAGGTAGAAGGCGTAGCAGCCGGCAATCTCGCAGAACGCGGCGAGGACGAACCAGAGGTAGTTGATCATGGGGTTCTTTCCGTGACGGGAAGTGCGTCGGTCAGCCGCGCAGGCCGCCCTCGCGTTCCCAGGCGCAGCGCACTTTCAGCTCGCCTTCGCGGGGGCTGTGGAAGCCGTTCTCGGACTCCCAGCGGAAGGTGTGGCTGCCGTTGACTTCGGTTTCCAGGTGCACCACCGCGCTGGCCCAGTAGAGGCGACGCAGCAGGGCTTCGAACTGTTCGACCCAGAGTTTCCACTCGTACTCGATGGTCTGGTAGCTGGCGCCGAAATGGATCACCTGGGACTGGTACAGGCCCGCGCCTTCGGTCTCGCAGCGGCTGAACATCTCGCGGCCCAGGAACGGCCAAGCCTCGCCCATGGGCAGGCTGTCGAGCACCTTGCGGTTGGCGGCACGGCGCAGGCGGCGCTCCATCGAGTCGCCGGGCCAGTCGCGGATGCAGCCATAGACGATGGATTCACAGTGCAAGCGGGTTCTTCCTTCAATGACACGCAAGCCTTCTAACACAGGCCTGGCATCGCGCAAAGCGCGAATCCCCGCAGCTGCGCAGTAGCCCGAAAAAGCAAAAGCCCCGCGAAATGAGCGGGGCTTTCACCGGGGTCCAACGTACATCAGCCAGGCAGGCCGGTGACTAAAACTAACCCTTTGCACCGGCCTGGGCAAGCCCTCTCTTTCGTTGCACCGAAAGGGGGCAATTCGGGAATGAAAATCAGGACAGGCTGCGACGCTTGGCCTGCATCTTCTCCGCCATTTTCGCCATCTCGTCGTAGATCGCCTGGGGGTTCTGCTGCTTGATCTGCCAGGCCATCCGGCCCTGCTCGTGGGGCAGGATCATGAAGACGTCGCGGGCCACTTCCTGGTGGATGTAGTCGGCGATGTCGGCGGCGCTGATAGGCGAGCTTTCCAGCAGCTTGCCGACCTGCGTCTTCATCTCCGGGCTCGGACCGCGGAAGGAATCCAGCAGGTTGGTCTGGAAGAACGACGGGCAGACCACGTGGACCTTCACGTCCACCAGGCTGAGATCGGCCAGCAGGCTTTCCGAGAGTGCCACCACGCCGGCCTTGGCCACGTTGTAGTTGCTCATCGCCGGGCCCTGCATCAGGGCGGCCATGGAGGCGATGTTGACGATGCGCCCCTTGCTCTTCTCCAGCAACGGCAGGAAGGCCTTGCAGCCCTTGACCACGCCCATCAAGTTGATCGAGATCTGCCAGTCCCAGTCTTCCAGCGACAGTTCGCTGAAGAATCCGCCGGAAGCGACGCCGGCGTTGTTGACGATGATGTCGATGCCGCCGAATTTCTCTTCGCAGGACTGCGCCAGCTGGGTCAGCTGGCTGTAGTCGCGCACGTCGCAGCGCTGGGTGAAGCCGTCACCGCCGGCCTCGCGCACCAGCTTGAGGGTTTCCTGCAGGCCTGCTTCGTTGACATCGGCCAGCGCCAGCTTCCAGCCCTCGCGGGCCCAGCGCAGGGCGATTTCGCGTCCGAGGCCGGAACCGGCGCCGGTAATCATGATGCGATTTTGCATAGGGGAGGTCTGCCTTTTCTTGTCTTGTTCGGGACGGGTCATCGACAACGCTTTGTCGACGACTGTGGACCGAAGTGTAACCAAGGCTTTCCGCTATCAGCGGCGAAATCAGGGCGCTGAATGCCCCTGGCAAACCGCCGGCGCACTAGCGCTTCGCGGGTTGCGCGATCAGGCCTGGAGAAGCACGCAGAGCTTGCCCAGCACCAGGGCGATGCCAGCGGAGACCAGAAGATGGGCGGCGCAGTTGATGCGCTCGCGCTTGAACTGGGCGAAGCCGCTGATGCGGTAGCGCAGCATGAAGACACCCAGCGCCACGGGAAGGGCCGGGCCGAGGAAGGCGAACTGCCAATAGCGATCCGGATTGACCACCGGGTCCAGGGTCATGGCTTCGGCCAGCGGCGGCAGGCCCAGCCCGCACTGAACGAGCAACCACACCACGCCGAGCACAACCAGTACAACGCCCAGCATCCCTACGTCTCCCTGATGGCAAAGGCCCAGTATGTTAGTACAGGTGCCCCACGAGGGCTGTGCGACGAATCACCCTGTGGCGTATCGGCGCTGTGACGAAAGCCGAGGGAATCAGGTTTTCTCCTTGCCTCGGCGCCAGGGTTTCCCCCCTCGCCCCAGCCCTCTCCCTTGCGGAGAGGGTCAGGGTGAGGGGTTGCAACTGGCTCAGATCCGCCCGAGCAACAACAACACCAGCAGCACGATCAGCACCACGCCGATCACACCGGACGGGCCGTAGCCCCAGTTGCGCGAGTGGGGGAAGACCGGCAGACCGCCGATCAGCATCAAGATCAGGATGATCAACAGGATGGTCCCGAGTCCCATATCGTCTCTCCTCTTTCAGTCGACGAGGGGCGATGGCTCGCGGTGTTGCGATTGGCCAGCGCTTGTAATGTCCGACCGGGAGGGTGCGCGGAAGATTCAAAGAATCTGCCCGCGCCAGAGTCAGTTCAGGTCGCGGGGCAGCGAGCCCTTGCGCAGGCGCAGGAACATCAGCGCGGCGGTGCGCGCATCGCCGATGGCGGTGTGGCGGCCTTCGATGGGGATATCCAGATTGCGCGCCAGGGTATCGAAGCGCAGGTCCAGGTGCAGGTCGGGAAAGCGCCGGCTCATCTTGCGGTGGTAGATCTCCGAGACCTCCACGCGGGGGTTGTCCAGCCGCGCGCCGAACTGTTCCTGCAAGTGCCGGCGCAGCACCGCGACGTCGAACGACAGGTAGTAGCCCAGCAGCGGCCGCTCGCCGATGAACGCCTGCACCTGGCGCAGCGCCTCCACCAGCGGCAACTGCCCTTCAAGGTCGGTGCGGCGCAGCTTGTGGATGCGGATCGATTCGCCGTCCAGCGACGGCGGCGGCTCCACCAGCAACTCCAGGCGCTCGCCGAGAATCAGCTTGCCGCGCCGGATCACCACCGCGCCGATGCTGAGAATGTCGGCCTTGCGCGGGTCGAGGCTGGTGGTCTCCAGGTCCAGCGACACCAGCTCTTCCGCTTCCGCCGGGTCGTGCCGCCACCAGTAGAGACGGCGGCGCCAGGCGGACCAGTGCGGATCGGGGGCAACGACGCAGGCGTTCATCGGGTCTCCAGGTGGAATTGGCGGGTCAGGCTCTGCTTGAACTTCTTCACCGTGTGCAGCCCGAAGCGCAGCAGGTCGCGCTCGTGGCGGCTGAGACGGGAAACATCGAGCCCCTGTTCGCGGCCGTCGCACTGACCGTCCAGTTGCTGGCGCAGGCGCAACTGGAGGAACAGCTCGAAGGCTTCGCTCAGGTTGTCGACCAGCGACTCATCCAGCACGCCGAGCGCCTTCAGCGCGGCGAGGCGGCCGAGGGTGCCTCGCTCGTCCAGCCCTTCGCGCACGGCCAGCACGCGTGCGCCGTGGACGATGGGGAAGATGCCGCCACGCTTGACGTCCAGGTGAGCATCCTGGGTCTTGAGCTGGCCGAGGAAAGTCAGCGGCGTATCGAATTGCAGCGCGGGGAGGGCCAGGTCGCTTATCCAGCGGCTGCTGTCGCCGGCCAGCTCGTACAGGCAGTCGCGCAGGCTGTCGAACAGCCTCCGGTTGCCTGCCACCGGCCAGGCATCGGCGAGAATCGACAGGCGCATCAGTTGTTCGGGGCGACCTTGCAACGGCAGCTCGCGCAACTCGCGCTGCCACTCGGACAAGGGTTTGCACCACTCCGGCCGGCTGGCCATCACGCCGCCGGGACACGGCGGGTAACCGAACTCCAGCAACGCGGCGGAGAAGCGCTGCATCAACAACAGGCCCTGCTCCACCGGCAGGCCGTCGTCGAGGATCAGCGCGTTGTCCTGGTCGGTCTTGAGCAGTTGCTCCGCACGTCCTTCGCTGCCCATCACCAGCAGGCAGCAACGGCCGCGCAGCACCGGCGGCACCTGCAGTTCGAACAGGCGCTCGAGCAGTTGCTCGTTGAGTGCACTGACCAATTGCATGATGAAGCGCAGGCGGATGCCATTGCCCGCCAGAGTGGCGATCAGTGTGTGCAGGGTCTCGGCAGCGGCGCGCAGCTCAGCTTCGCTCTCGGCACGGGCAATCCTCAGCGCCAGTACGTGGGAATGGGTCGAAAACAGGCTGAGCACCTGGGTCAGGTGCAGCAGACCGACCACCCTGCCCTCCTCGCACACCGCCACGCGCTCGATGCGCTGGCGGGTCATGAGGATCATCGCGTCGAAGAGGAAATCGCCCAGCTCGACATGGCTCAGCGGACGGTGCGCCAGCGGGCCGATGGGTTGTGCCTCGCTGAAGCCGTCGCGAAAGTGCGCGGTCATCAGGTCGGTGCGGGTGACGATGCCCAGCGCGCCATCCTCGCGCACCAGCAGCGCGTCCGCGCCACGGCTGAGTTGCAGGCGCGCTGCATCGCCCAGCGGCAGGCCGGGCTCGACTTCGATGGCGGGCAACAGGTGTTCTGGGGCGATGCGGGTGAGGATGAATTCGGCCAGGTTCTGCCCATCACGGCGCTCCAGCTGGCGCTTGCTGGCCAGGTCCGCACGGAAGAAGCGGGCGAACTGCGGGTTGTCCGTGCACAACTGGTGGAACACCGCCGCCGGCAGTTCGTAGACGATGCTCTCTTCCACCGCCTGGTAGCGGTGCTTGCTGCTGCCGGAGAACAGCCCGCGCACGTCGAACAGGTCCTCGGCGCCATACTGGGCGAACAGCTTGCCGTCTTCGCCGCGTTCCTCGATCACGCCCTTCATCAGCACGAACAGGCAAGGCACCGGCGCACCGGCTTCGAGCAGCACTTCGTCGACCGTGTAGTAGCCCACGCTCAGCGCGTCGCGCAGTTGCTCGCGCTCCAGCGGGCGAAGCTGGTCGAAGGGTGGCGAGGCGAAGTTGAAATCGTCGGACATCCGTCATCCATCCCTGTCAAAAAAGCGGGGCCGGAGGTGTTTCCACCCCCGGCCCCGGCAGGTTAGCTCAGGCTATCAGTGGGCGGCTGCGCCACTGGCACCCAGGCCGGTCTGCGAACGGATGAACTGCGGGAAGAAGCGCGCGCGCTCTTCGTCGGCAGCGGTCGACTTGTCGGTGATGGAGAAGAACCAGATACCGATGAAGGCCACGGCCATGGAGAACAGCGCCGGGTACTCGAACGGGTAGATGGGTTTCTCGTGGCCGAGGATCTGCACCCAGATGGTCGGGCCGAGGATCATCAGTACCACCGCGGTGATCAGGCCCATCCAGCCGCCGATCTTCGCGCCGCGGGTGGTCAGCTTCTTCCAGTACATGGAGAGCAGCAGTACCGGGAAGTTGCAGCTGGCGGCGATGGAGAAGGCCAGGCCGACCATGAAGGCAATGTTCTGCTTCTCGAACAGGATGCCGAGCACGATCGCGACGACACCCAGGCACACGGTAGTGATCTTCGAGACGCGCAGTTCATCCTTCTCGTTGGCCTTGCCGCCCTTCAGCACGCTGGCGTACAGGTCGTGGGACACGGCCGAGGCGCCGGCCAGGGTCAGGCCGGCAACCACCGCGAGGATGGTGGCGAAGGCCACGGCGGAGATGAAGCCCAGGAACAGGCTGCCGCCGACGGCATCGGCCAGGTGCACGGCCGCCATGTTGTTGCCACCCAGCAGGGCGCCGGTGGCGTCCTTGAAGTCCGGGTTGGTGCTGACCAGCAGGATCGCGCCGAAGCCGATGATGAAGGTCAGGATGTAGAAGTAGCCGATGAAGCCAGTGGCGAAGAACACCGACTTGCGGGCTTCCTTGGCGTCACTGACGGTGAAGAAGCGCATCAGGATGTGCGGCAGGCCAGCGGTGCCGAACATCAGCGCGAAGCCCAGGGAGAACGCGGAGATCGGGTCCTTCACCAGGCCGCCGGGGCTCATGATGGACTCGCCTTTGGGATGGACCTTGATGGCTTCGGAGAACAGGGTGCTGATGTCGAAGTTGACGTGCTTGAGCACCATGATCGCCATGAAGGTGGCGCCCGAGAGCAGCAGCACGGCCTTGATGATCTGTACCCAGGTGGTGGCGAGCATGCCGCCGAACAGCACATAGAGCACCATCAGGATGCCGACCAGCACCACCGCGACGTGGTAGTTCAGGCCGAACAGCAGTTCGATCAGTTTGCCGGCGCCGACCATCTGCGCGATCAGGTAGAAGGCCACGACCACCAGCGAACCGCAGGCGGACAGGGTGCGGATGTCCTTCTGCTTGAGGCGGTAGGACGCCACGTCGGCGAAGGTGTATTTGCCCAGGTTGCGCAGGCGCTCGGCGATCAGGAAGAGGATGATCGGCCAGCCGACGAGGAAGCCGATGGAGTAGATCAGGCCGTCGTAGCCGGAGGTGAACACCAGCGCGGAAATGCCGAGGAAGGACGCGGCGGACATGTAGTCACCGGCGATTGCCAAACCGTTCTGGAAGCCGGTGATGCTGCCGCCGGCGGTGTAGAAGTCGGCGGCGGATTTGCTGCGCTTGGAGGCCCAGTAGGTGATGCACAGGGTCAGGCCAACGAAGGCGACGAACATGACGATGGCGGAGACGTTCAGCGGCTGGCGCTGTACCTCGCCGGTGAGGGCGTCAGCCCAGAGTGCAGGTGCGAACGCGGCCAGAGCGAGGGCCGCAGAAATTCGGCCTTTCATTGCTGGGCCTCCTTGAGGATTTCCTGATTCATGCGGTCGAATTCGCCGTTCGCGCGGCGCACGTAGATGCCGGTGAGCACGAAGGCCGAGAGGATCAGCCCGACGCCCATGGGGATGCCCCAGGTGACGGACGAATCGGCACTGATCTTCGCGCCGAGCAGCTGCGGCTGGAAGGCGATGAGCAGGATGAAGAGCACGTACAGGCTCAACATGATCAGGGAGAGCAGCCAGGCGAAGCGCTCGCGCTTGGCCACCAGCTCTTTGAAGCGCGGATTGGTATCAATCCGCTGGTAGATGCTGTCGTTCATTTTGTTCTTGTCCTCACAGCGGGGATGACGCGGATGTCGTCGATCCCTAATTTATTTGAGCGCTGCAAGGGCTCCAGACGACTTTAGTCGTAGCGTTTAGCCAGACTTCGCGGACAAGCCCGGAATAGACGCTGTGAAATAAAAAAATCCCCCGCGAATCCGGAGGTTCGCGGGGGATTATTCTGTGGCGCGTGTCAGTTCGATCTAGCTGCTTACAGCCATTCCTTCACGCGATCGGGGTGCGCCTCCACCCATTTCTTGGCGGCGACTTCCGGCTTCTCGCCGTTCTGCACGGCGAGCATGACTTCGCCGATTTCCTGGCCGTCCTTCCACTGGAATTTCTTCAGGAAGGCCCAGACTTCCGGTGCCTTCTTCTCCAGCGCCGGGTTCGCCACGCTATCCACGTGCTCCTCGTCGCCATAGACCTTTTTCGGGTCTTCGAGGAACTTCAGTTTCCACTTCGCGAACATCCAGTGCGGAATCCAGCCGGTCACCGCAACGGCCTTCTTGTCGTTCTCCGCGCGGGTCAGCTCGGAGATCATGCCGCTGCCGGAACTGGCCACCAGCTTGTAGTCCAGGCCGTAGTCCTTGATCGCCTGGTCGGTCTTGAGCATCACCCCGGCGCCGGCGTCGATGCCGACGATGCGGCCGCCGAAGTCATCCTTCTGCGCATTGAGGTCTTCGATACTGTTGGCTTTCACGTACTCCGGCACGATCAGGCCGATCTTCGCACCCGGGTAGTTCACGCCCAGGTTGACCACCTTGTCCTTCATCTTCTCGTAGTAGGCGCCGTGGGTGACCGGCAGCCAGGCCGAGAGCATGGCGTCGAGCTTACCGCGCGCCACGCCCTGCCACATGATCCCGGCGGCGACCGGCATCAGCTTGACCTGGTAGCCGAGCTTCTCGCGCATGATCTCGGCGGCGACGTGCGTGGTCGCCACGCTGTCCGACCAGCCGTCCACGTAACCGATGGTGATTTCCGGCTTGGCCGCCGCACCGGCCAGCCCGGCAGCCGCCGACAGCACCAGCCCTGCGCCCAGGCCCAACAGGCGTCGCATCATTCGCATGGTTTTCTCCCCGTGATTTTATCGGCGCGCCTGGGCGAACCCGGCGCATTTCGCGGTCTTGGCCGCCCCTTCATGATCGGCGCACCCTGATGGCGAACTGCTCTGAGAGCGACGCCAAACGGTCCGATCCGCGACAGAACCCGTCCATCCACGACCGCGCCATTCCAACCACGACCCCGCTGCCGGCCTATCGCCTCCATACAGAGGCTCGATTACCCGGCGGGGTTCCCCCGCAGTAGTCTTTCAGCAACGGAGAATCATTCTCGACTGGAGGAGCGCCACCATGCTCAAGACCGTCACCTTCACTCTGATGCACTTCATGATCGCCTTCAGCGTCGCCTACGCGCTGACCGGCAGCATCACCGTGGGCGGGCTGGTCGCGGTGGTCGAGCCGCTGTGCAACGCGGTGGGCTTCCACTTCCACGAGAAGTTCTGGAAGCGCATCGAGGGCAGCGCCGCAGTCGATTCGGCGCCGACGCCCCACTGGATTCACCGCCACGCCTGAGTGCCCCGCGCGGGCACTGACGGCGGCCGACGGCGTTGCTAAGATGCGCGCCTCGCCACGGTTCGCGTGCTCCCATGCCACAGTCCTCGCGCTTTCCGCTCCTCCCCTATTGCCTCGCCCTGCTGCTTGCCCTGATCGCCCTCTGCGGGCTCTGGTACGGCCTGGGCAAACCGGTGGTCCTGCCCGATGCGGCCACGCCCACGCACAAGCTGCAGTGCGCGTCCTACAGCCCGTTCGCCAAGGACCAGTCGCCCTTCGACCAGCCTTTCGTGCTGCGCCCGGAGCAGATGGATGCCGACCTGGCCCTGCTGGCGACGCGCTTCGACTGCGTGCGCACCTATTCCATGACCGGCCTGGAAGGCATCCCGGCGCTGGCCCGCAAGCACGGCCTGAAGCTGATGCTCGGCGCCTGGGTCAACGCCAACCCGGTGGATACCGAACGTGAAGTCGAGGCGCTGATCAAGGCCGCCAACCAGTACCCGGACGTGGTGCAGGCGGTGATCGTCGGCAACGAGACCCTGCTGCGCAAGGAGGTCACCGGGCGCTACCTGGCCGGACTTATCCACAAGGTGAAGGCCCAGGTGCGCCAGCCGGTGACCTACGCCGATGTCTGGGAGTTCTGGCACCAGCACCCGGAAATCGCCCCGGCGGTGGACTTCGTCACCATCCACCTGCTGCCCTACTGGGAAGACAACCCCAGCGGCATCGACGATGCCCTCGCCCATGTGGCGAAGATCCGCGAGGACTTCGGCCGCGAGTTCGCCCCCAAAGACATCCTCATCGGCGAGACCGGCTGGCCCAGCGAAGGCCGCCAGCGCGAGACCGCCCTGCCCAGCCGGGTCAACGAGGCGCGGTTCATCCGTGGCTTCGTGCATATGGCCGAGGAGAAAGGCTGGCACTACAACCTGATCGAAGCCTTCGACCAACCCTGGAAGCGCCAGAGCGAAGGCGCGGTGGGCGGCTACTGGGGTCTGTTCAGCGCCGACCGAGAGGAAAAAGGCGTGCTCGCCGGGCCGGTCAGCAATCTGCCGGGCTGGCCGCAGTGGCTGGGGCTTTCCGGAGTGATCCTGCTCGGTGCCCTGCTGGTGGGCGGCCGCCCAGCCTCTGCCCGCAGTGCTTTCCTGCTGCCGCTGGCCGGCGCGCTGGGTGCCGGCTGCATCGGCCTCTGGCTGGAGCTGTCGGTGATCACCAGCCGCTTCTGGGGCGAATGGCTCTGGGCGGCGGCGCTGGCCGGCCTCAACCTGCTGGTACTGCTGCACGTCAGCCTGGCGCTGTCGGCCCGCGCGGGTTGGCGCTCGCAGGCGTTCGACGCCCTGCAGCGCCGCGCCGGACTGTGGCTGGCGACCGCCGGTTTCGCCGGCGCGGTGCTGATGCTCGGGATGGTCTTCGATGCGCGCTATCGCAGCTTTCCCAGCGCGGCCCTGCTGTTCCCGGCGCTGGTCTACCTGTGCCGCCCGGTTTCCGCCCCGCGCCGCGAAGCGCTGCTGCTGGCACTGATCATCGCCGTCGGGATTCCCGCACAGCTGGCACTGGAAGGCCTGAGCAATCTTCAGGCAATGGGCTGGGCGGCGGTAAGCCTGCTCCTGCTGGGCGCGCTGTGGCGCGGGATACGCCCGGCCGAACGAAAGGCCTGAGTCAGCGGGCCGGTGCGCGCACCAGGCGCAGCCCGGCCAGCACCACGGCGAAGACGGCGAGCCCGGCGTTGTAGAGCACCAGCGCCGGCAGCGTGACCAGCATGGCCAGTACCGCCAGCCACCAGCCCGCCTGGCGTGGCACGAAGAAGGCCAGCAGCGAAAGCCCCAGCGCCAACTTGCCGAACACGCCGAAATGAATCGCCCAGCCCAGTTGCGAGCGCGCGCTGCACTCCCAGCGCATGGCTTCCTCGGCGCAGATGCCCACCCAGCGACTGTCCTCCATCAGCCCGAAACGCAAGCCATAGCTGGCGGCCAGCCAGAGCGCTAGGGCAAGCAGCAGGAGGATCAGGGGCAAACGTCGGGACATGGCGCCACTACTCCGGGAGGCAGGAAATCGGCGCCCAGCATAACCAGCGCCGGGGCCGATGCAAGAGGGGCCAAAGCCTGCTTAAACTTCCTTCACCCACGGAGCCTTCGATGAAGCGATCGACCCTGTTCCTGCTGGTCTGCGCGGCCTCCAGCTTCTGGTGGCTGTGGCCGACCGAACGCCCCCACGCACCGCAGCAGCACAGCCAGGTCCTGTCTGCTGGCGGCTTCCGCGTCGAGCGCTATTCCATCTATCCGCTACAGGACTTCAGCATCGAGGCCCGCGTGCTAGGCCGCGAGGATTACCGACTGGGCCGCGAGGCCGAACTCTCGCCCACCGACCTCGCGCTGGGCTGGGGACCGATGGATAATCCGCAGGTACTCGCCGATATCCGCATCAGCCAGGGCAACCGCTGGTTCTACTGGCACGCCGACAAGCTGCCGATTCCCCGCCGCGAGCTGGAAACTCACGCCGCCAACATGCACATGATCCCGGCCAATGACGGCGTGGCGCGCACCCTGGCCCAGGTCACCGCCGGGGAGCACGTACGCCTGTCCGGCAAGCTGGTGCGCGTGGAAGGCGACGACGGCTGGCGCTGGGTCAGCTCGCTGACCCGCGAGGACACCGGCGCCGGCGCCTGTGAGCTGATCTGGCTGGAAAGCCTGGAGCGTTTCTGAAGCGTCCTGTTGCCAGCGGCGCGGGGCTTTGGGCATGCTCCGAAGCATTCGCAGCACAAGGATATTTTCATGCCCCGCGCCACCCTGCGTCCTGCCGCCCCTGACGACATCCCGCTGATCCTCGAGCTGATCCGCGAACTGGCCGACTACGAAAAGCTGGTCCACGAAGTGAAGGCCGACGCCCAGCGCATGCACGATCACCTGTTCGGCCCGCGCCCCTATGCCGAGGTGCTGATCGGTGAAGTGGACGGCGAGCCCCAGGGCTTCGCGCTGTTCTTCCACAACTACTCCACCTGGCTGAGCCAGCCGGGCATCTACCTCGAAGACCTCTACGTGCGCCCCGCTGCCCGTGGCGCCGGCCTGGGCAAGGCACTGCTGACCGAGTTGGCGCGGCTGGCGGTGGAGCGCGATTGCGGACGCCTGGAATGGTCGGTACTGGACTGGAACGAACCCGCCATCGGTTTCTACCGCAGCCTGGGCGCGCGCCCACAGGACGAATGGACCGTCTATCGTCTAACCGGCGACGCCTTGCGTGACCTGGCGCGCAAGGGCTGAAACGCATATCGCACTTGTAGGAAATGTGCTGGTCTTAATGCCCGGTCACCCTAGAGTTGGCCTCCTCTTGAAAGGACTCCGAACCATGACATTTCTTCGCCGCGTGGCCGCCCTGATCGGCGGCCTCGCACTGGGGCTCGCCGGGCCCGCTTTCGCCCGCGATGTGGATCAGGCCAGCTACGGCTATCCGTTGCTCAACCCGTTCGAGGCGACCATCGCCACCACCCCGCCGGAACTGCGCCCGCAGTTGCCGACGGATGACGACATCCGCCAGTCGGACTACGCGCTCAAGCTGCGCCCGGAGCGCGAGCATGAGCTGCCGAGCAACTTCTGGCCGGTGAAGAAACTGCACTACCGCCTGGCCTGGCAGAACCACGAAGCACCACTGGTGTTCATCATCGCCGGCACCGGCGCCCACTACTCCAGCACTACGCCGGAGTACCTCAAGCGCCTGTTCTACAACGCCGGCTACCACGTGGTGCAACTGTCCTCGCCGACCAGCTGGGACTTCATGGTCGGCGCCTCCCGCGTCGCCACGCCCGGCTACACGCCCGACGACGCCGATGACCTGTACCGGGTCATGCAGGCCGTGCGCGCGCAGCATCCGGACCTGCCCGTCAGCGACTACTACCTGACCGGCTACAGCCTCGGCGCGCTGCACGCGGCCTTCGTCAGCAAGCTCGACGAAACCCGCCGCAGCTTCAACTTCAAGCGCGTGCTGCTGCTCAACCCGCCGGTGAACCTCTATACCTCGGTGAGCAACCTCGACAAGCTGGTGCAGACCCACGTCAAGGGCATCAACGACACCAACACCTTCTACCAGGTGGTGCTGGCCAAGCTGACGCGCTACTTCGAGCAGAAAGGCTATGTCGACCTCAACGACGCCTTCCTCTTCGACCTGCAACAGTCCAAGCAGCACCTCTCCAACGAAGAGATGGCCATGCTGATCGGCGCGGTGTTCCGCTTCTCCTCAGCCGACATCGCCTTCACCTCGGACTTGATCAACCGCCGCGGCCTGATCACCCCGCCCAAGTACCCGATCACCGAAGGCACCAGCCTGACGCCCTTCTTCAAGCGCGCCATGCAGTGCGACTTCGAGTGCTACATGACCGACCAGCTGATGCCGCTGTGGCGCGCCAAGTACGACGGCGGCAGCCTGCCGCAGCTGGTTGACCAGGTCAGCCTGTACGGCGTCCAGGATTACCTGAAGGAGAGCCCGAAGATCGCCGTCATGCACAACGCCGACGACGTCATCCTCGGTCCGGGCGACATCGGCTTCCTGCGTCGCACCTTCGGCGACCGCCTGACGCTCTATCCGCGCGGCGGCCATTGCGGCAACCTCAACTACCGCGTGAACGCCCAGGACATGCTCGACTTCTTCAAGGGACAGGATGCCACGGCCACCGGCATCGCCACCGCGCAGACAGGGAACTGACTCCATGCCACTTCGCCATTCCTGGACTCTCGCCCTGCTGCTGGCCTGCGGCCTCGCCCAGGCCGAGACGCCGCAACCCATAAAGACCCCGACGTCCACCGCCTTCGACATGGTGCCGGACGAGGACGGCTTCAAGCACCCGCTGGACGCGCTGAAGTTCAACCCCGGCCTCGACCAGCGCGAGTTCGAGCGCGCCACCTTCGACGCCCTCAACGTCTACGACCCCTGGGAGTCGTGGAACCGCCGGGTCTACCACTTCAACTACCGCTTCGACGAGTGGGTGTTCCTGCCCGTGGTGAACGGCTACGAGTACGTCACCCCGCGCTTCGTACGCACCGGCGTGAGCAACTTCTTCAGCAACCTGGGCGAGGTGCCGACCCTGCTCAACAGCGTCGCCCAACTCAAGCCCGAGCGCGCGGCGAACAGCACCGCGCGACTGCTGTTCAACACCATCCTGGGCATCGGCGGCCTGTGGGACCCGGCCACGGCCATGGGCCTGCCCAAGGTCAGCGAAGACTTCGGCCAGACCCTGGGCTACTGGGGCGTACCGGACGGCCCGTACCTGATGCTGCCGATCCTCGGCCCGTCCAACCTGCGCGACACCGGCGGCCTGGTCACCGACTTCATCGCCGCCCGCGAAGTGAATTACCTGGACTACTCCGACCTCAGTCGCGAGTACTGGGAGCTGCCGGTGCTGGAGATCGTCAACAAACGCTACAGCAACAGCTTCCGCTACGGGCAGATGAATACGCCGTTCGAGTACGAAAAGCTGCGCTACTTCTACACCGAAGCCCGGCGCCTGCAGATCCAGGAGTAAGCCGGAACCGCCGCCTTCGGGCGGCGGTTTTCTTTCCGAATAAGCATCGAATTCATCGATAGTTAGACTGAAAAACTCGCAACCATTTATCCATCAATTGGGACTAGGATGATCTCCATTCACAGATCAAGGAGGTCCCCATGACCCGCTTACGTACCGTGATCGACCAGCACATCGGCCACCCGGCCTCCGACGGCGCCGGCGTGCGCCTGACCCGGGTGATCGGCGGCCCCGGCATCGAACGCTTCGATCCGTTCCTGATGCTCGACCAGTTCGACACGCAGAATCCCGACGACTACATCGCCGGCTTCCCGGCCCACCCGCACCGTGGCTTCGAGACCGTCACCTACATGCTCGAAGGGCGCATGCGTCACGAAGACCACCTGGGCAACACCGGCCTGCTCAAGCCCGGCGGCGTGCAGTGGATGACGGCGGCCCACGGCATCATCCACAGCGAGATGCCCGAGCAGGTGGAAGGCGCCATGCGCGGCTTCCAGCTGTGGCTGAACCTGCCGGCGAAGGACAAGCTTTCCCCGGCCGGCTACCGCGACATCGAACCCGAGGACGTGCCCCGCGTGACCACCGCGCAAGGCGTTGGTGTGACCGTGATCGCCGGGCGCTTCGACGACGGCCAGACCGTCACCGAGGGTGCCGTGCAACGACCGGGCACCGAACCGCACTACTACGACCTGGTGCTGCCGGCAGGCGCCTCCGTGGCTCCGCGCATTCCGGCGGGCCATCGGGTGATGCTGTACGTCTACGAAGGATCACTCAAGGTGCCTGGTGAGCGCGGTGACGAAACCGTCGCCACCAACCGCCTGGTGCGCCTCGGTCAGGGCGACGAGATCCAGCTGTCCAGCGACGAGGGCGCACGCGTCCTGCTGCTGGCCGGCAAACCGCTCAATGAACCGATCGTGCAGTACGGCCCGTTCGTGATGAACAGCCGCGAGGAGATCGAGCAGGCCCTGCGCGATTACCGCGATGGTGTCTTCGCCGTCTGAAGCCTCGCCGGCCCCTGCAGGAGCGGGCCATGCCCGCGATCAGCGGACAAGGTCCGCTGTTACAGACGTCTGCGGTTTACAGCGACCAGTCTTCCATTCCCAGAAAGCGCGCGATTTCCGCGCGCTTTTCCATGGCGTCGCGGTACCCCAGTTCGATCAGAGCGTTGCAGTACCCTGGCTCGAACAGCAGGTAGCTGAGCACACCCGCCCCGCTCGCCTTGGTCGCGCCCGGCCCACGCAGAAACAGGCGCAGCGGCCTGGGCAGTTCGTGGCGGTACTGCGCGGCGATCTCGTCCAGCGGCCGACTCGGTGAAATCAGCAGCACATCCACCGGTGCCAGCCCCAGCGTTGCACGGCGAGCTTCCTCGGGCACCAGTGAACTGAGGAAGTTGATCCGGTGCAGCAGCTCGATATCGCCTTCGAGGCTGTCGATGAAGGTACTGTTCAACAGGTGGATGCCCACCTGCGCCAGGCTCGGCGGCTGGCCCGTGCGGTAGTTGGCCACCAGCTCGTTGGCGCTGCCGACCGTGGGGTTGCCACTGACACCGATCACCAGCACACGATTGGCACCCAGGTGCAGCGCCGGGCTGATCGGCGCCTGCTGGCGCACCGCACCGTCGCCGAAGAACTCGCGGAGAATCTTCACCGGGCGGAACAGCAGCGGTATCGCCGAACTGGCCAGCAGGTGCTCGATCTGCAACCGCGTCGGCACGCCGATGCGGCGGTGGCGCAGCCAGGGATCGATGGTGGCGCGGCCCTGGTAGAAAGTCACCGCCTGGCCGGACTCGTAGCCGAAGGCAGTAACCGCCACCGCACGCAGATTGCGCCGACGCACAGCGGCGGCGATGCCGGACAGGTCCAGCTCACGTTCGAGCAGATAGCGCAGCGGCGTGCTGTCCAGCAGCGCCACCGGCTCGCGCTTGCCCAGCCCCAGCAGGCTGTGGCCAAGGAACTTGAAGGCCTGGCTGAACACGCCGGGCCAGTCGGCGCGGTACACCTGCCCGGTGCGGAAGCCCTTCCAGACCTTGGTCAGCCGCTCCACCGCACCGGTAAAGGACAACGCCCCGCAGGCCAAGCCGACGGCATTGATGGCGCCGGCGGAGGTGCCGACGATCACCGGAAAGGGATTCTCCGCCCCCTCCGGCAACAGTTCGGCGATGGCAGCCAGCACGCCGACCTGGTAGGCCGCCCGCGCGCCGCCGCCGGAGAGGATCAGGCCGGTGACGGCCGATGATCTTGCGGGAGTGGCGGGAGGAGTGGCGGAGTCGGTCACGGCAGAAGTCCTTGTCGCGTCGTTTCCAGCGTAGCCCGCCGGAGCGTTACTTCTTCTTGTCGTAGAGCTTGGGCTCGCCCTCGGGGCGGCTCTTGAAGCGGCGGTGCGCCCAGAGGTACTGCTCGGGCTGGCGACGAATCTCGCTCTCTACCCACTGGTTGATGCGGATGCAGTCGGCCTCTTCGCTCTCGCCGGGGAAGTCTTCCAGCGGCGGGTGGATGGTCAGGCGGTAGCCGGAACCATCGGCCAGGCGCGACTGGGTAAACGGCAGCACCAGCGCGCGGCCCAGGCGGGCGAACTTGGTGGTGGCGGTAACGGTGGCCGCCTGGATGCCGAAAAGCGGCACGAACAGGCTCTGCTTGGCGCCGTAGTCCTGGTCCGGCGCGTACCAGATGGCGCGGCCGGCGCGCAGCACCTTGAGCATGGCGCGCACATCTTCGCGCTCGATGGCGGTGGCGTCGGCGTTATGCCGCTCGCGGCCGGTGCGCTGGACGAAGTCGAACACCGGGTTGTCGTGCTCGCGGTACATGCCGTCGATGGTCTGCACCTGGCCGAGCAATGCCGCGCCGATCTCCAGGGTGGTGAAGTGCATGGCCATCAGGATCACACCCTTGCCTTCGGCCTCGGCCTTCTTCAGGTGCTCGATGCCTTCGATATGGGCGAGCCTGGCCAACCGCGCCTTCGGCCACCACCAGCTCATGGCCATCTCGAAGAAGGCGATGCCGGTGGAAGCGAAGTTTGCCTTGAGCAGGCGCTTGCGCTCGGCGGCGGAGAGATCCGGGAAGCACAGCTCCAGGTTGCGCGCGGCAATCGCCCGGCGGCTGCCGACCACGCGGTACATCAGCGCGCCCAGCGCACGACCCAGAGACAGCAGCGCCGGGTACGGCAGCTGCACCACCAGCCAGAGCACGCCGAGACCGAGCCAGAGCGGCCAGTGGCGGGGATGAAGGAACTCACGGCGAAAGGTGGGGCGGTCCATGGAACTTTCCGGTGACGATCAAAGCCCGACATTCTACCTTGCCGATACGTCCCGCGCCTCCCGCGTGGCCTAGCAATCGGCCACGCTTGCGGCTGCCGGGGCGGTCCGCTATAAGTCCAACCATTTTGATGACGCAGTCCGACCATGAGCCAAGCTGACCTTCTCGACCACGATCCCGTATTCCAGCTCAAGGGCAGCATGCTGGCCGTCACCGTTCTGGAACTGGCCCACAATGACCTGCCTCGTCTGGACCGCCAGCTCGCCGACAAGGTCGCCCAGGCGCCCAACTTCTTCCGCGACACCCCGCTGGTGCTGGCGCTGGACAAGTTGCCCGACGGCGAAGGCCAGCTCGACCTGCAAGGCGTGCTGGACATCTGCCGCCGCCACGGCCTGCGCACCCTGGCAGTGCGCGCCAGCCGCGAGGAAGATATCCGCCTGGCCACCATGTTCGACATTCCCGTGCTGCCGCCGTCGGGCTCATCCCGCGAGCGAGCGGTCGAACCCAAGGACGCCGTCCCGCAGGTGACCGGCGCCGCGCCAGTCCGTCGCCCGCGTGGCGAGAAGCTCTCCGAGAAGGTGGTCGAGCAGGCCGCCGGCGCTGGCGTGCAGGCCGACAAAAGCGTGGAGAAGCCGGCTGAGCAACCCGCCGAGACCAAACCCGAGAAGACGGTCGACGACGCTGCAGAGGCAACAGCCGAAGCGCAGGAAGCCGCTGCGCAAGCGGCCCCGGAAAAGCCTGCCGAGCCGCCGGCGCCGGTCGTCCGCCCGACCAAGCTGGTGACCACCCCGGTACGCGGCGGCGTGCAGATCTATGCCGCCGGCGGCGACCTGATCGTTCTGGCTCCCGTCAGCCCCGGTGCGGAACTTCTCGCCGACGGAAATATCCATGTGTACGGTCCGATGCGCGGTCGTGCCCTGGCCGGTGTCAAGGGCGACACCAGCGCGCGGATTTTCTGCCAGCAACTGGCCGCGGAACTCGTGTCCATCGCTGGTAATTACAAGGTCGCCGAAGACCTTCGACGCAGTCCGCAATGGGGGCAGGCGGTGCACGTCAGCCTGTCGGGTGACGTGTTGAACATCACCCGCCTTTAACGGATACTGCCGCGACTTTCAGGGACCAGAATTCTTCGTTTTTTCTTTGGGGTGAATCACCTTGGCCAAGATCCTCGTAGTCACTTCCGGTAAGGGTGGCGTCGGTAAAACCACCACCAGCGCAGCCATCGGCACCGGCCTGGCCCTGCGCGGCCACAAGACCGTCATCGTCGACTTCGACGTAGGCCTGCGTAACCTCGACCTGATCATGGGCTGCGAACGCCGCGTGGTTTACGACTTCGTCAACGTCATCAACGGCGAAGCGACCCTCACCCAGGCCCTGATCAAGGACAAGCGCCTCGAGAACCTGTTCGTGCTGGCCGCCAGCCAGACCCGCGACAAGGACGCGCTCACCCAGGAAGGCGTCGGCAAGGTCATCGAAGAACTCAAGCAGTCCTTCGACTACGTGATCTGCGACTCCCCGGCCGGCATCGAGAAAGGTGCCCACCTGGCCATGTACTACGCCGATGAGGCGATTGTCGTGACCAACCCGGAAGTGTCCTCGGTCCGCGACTCCGACCGCATGCTCGGCCTGCTGGCCAGCAAATCCGCCCGCGCCGAGAAAGGCGAGGACGCGATCAAGGAACACCTGCTGCTGACCCGCTACAACCCCGAGCGTGTCACCAAGGGCGAAATGCTCGGCGTCGAGGACGTCGAGGAAATCCTGGCCATCCGTCTGCTCGGCGTGATCCCGGAATCCCAGGCGGTGCTCAAGGCATCCAACCAGGGCGTACCGGTCATCCTCGACGAAGAAAGCGATGCCGGCCAGGCGTACAGCGACGCCGTCGAGCGACTGCTGGGCAAAGAAATGCCCCACCGTTTCCTCGACGTGCAGAAGAAAGGATTCCTGCAACGACTGTTCGGAGGACGTGAATGAGCCTTTTAGATTTCTTCCGCAGCCGGAAAGCGCAAAACAGCGCCTCGATCGCGAAAGAAAGACTCCAGATCATCGTCGCCCATGAGCGCGGCAACCGTTCGCAACCGGACTACCTCCCGCAGCTGCAGAAAGACCTGCTGGAAGTGATCCGCAAATACGTGCCCATCGACCAGGAACAAGTCCAGGTCGAGCTGGCCAACCAGGGCAGCTGTTCGATCCTGGAACTCAACATCACCCTGCCGGAGCGTTGATCCGGCCCGGGTGAATCTGCGGCGGCTTCGGCCGCCGCAGTCGTTTCTGTCCCACTTACTTTCGCGTACGAGCTTCCATGCCGCTTTCCCAGATCGAATTCGTCCATGAGGACGCCGCCCTCCTGGTGGTGAACAAGCCCACCCTGCTGCTCTCCGTGCCCGGCCGCGCGGACGACAACAAGGACTGCCTGATCACCCGCCTGCAGGAGAACGGCTACCCCGAAGCGCGCATCGTCCACCGCCTGGACTGGGAAACCTCCGGCCTGATCGTGCTGGCCCGCGACGCCGACAGCCACCGCGAGCTGTCCCGCCAGTTCCACGACCGCGAGACCGAGAAGGCCTATACCGCACTGTGCTGGGGCGAACCCGAGCTGGACAGCGGTCGCATCGAAGCGCCGCTGCGCTACGACCCGCCGACCAAGCCGCGCCACGTGGTGGACTTCGAGCAGGGCCGCCATGCGCTGACCTTCTGGCGCGTCATGGAGCGCCACGGCAACTGGAGCCGCGTCGAGCTCACGCCGATCACTGGCCGCTCGCACCAACTGCGCGTGCACATGCTGAGCATCGGCCACCCGCTGCTGGGTGATCGCCTGTATGCCGAAGGCGAAGCCCTGGAGCTGCGCGACCGCCTGTGCCTGCACGCCAGCATGCTGGCGTTGACCCATCCGCAGACCGGCGAGCGCCTGCGCTTCGAGTCGCCCGCGCCGTTCTGACCGCTCTCTGATCGGCGTGCAACCGTAAACGGTTGTACGCCCGACACCCCGTCCCCAGGCCGCAGATTCGTGCATTTACGTTAAACTTCCGGCCATTCGCTGTCCGGAGTTACCCATGCGTACAGAACTCAACCAGGGCCTGATCGATTTCCTCGCGGCCTCCCCCACCCCCTTCCACGCCACCCAGGCCCTCGCCCTTCGTCTCGAAGAGGCCGGCTACCAGCGCCTGGACGAGCGCGACGCCTGGCGCACCGAAGCCGGTGGTCGCTATTACGTCACCCGCAACGACTCCTCGCTGATCGCCTTCAAGCTCGGCACTGCGCCCCTGCTGGAGAACGGCCTGCGCCTGGTCGGCGCGCACACCGACAGCCCCTGCCTGCGCGTCAAGCCGAACCCCGAGCTGGTGCGCAACGGCTACTGGCAGCTGGGCGTCGAAGTCTATGGCGGCGCGCTGTTCGCCCCCTGGTTCGACCGCGACCTGTCCCTGGCCGGCCGCGTCACCTTCCGCCTGGCCGGCAAGGTCGAGAGCAAGCTGATCGATTTCAGGGCTCCCATCGCGGTGATCCCGAACCTGGCGATCCACCTCAACCGCGAAGCCAACATGGGCTGGTCGATCAACGCGCAGACCGAACTGCCACCGATCCTCGCCCAGGTCGCCGCCGGCGAGACCCGTGACTTCCGCGACCTGCTCGGTGAACAGCTGCAGCTGGAGCACGGCATCACCGCCGACGCCATCCTCGATTACGAGCTGAGCTTCTACGACACCCAGCGCGCCGCCGTGATCGGCCTCGACCAGGCCTTCATCGCCGGCGCGCGCCTGGACAACCTGCTGTCCTGCTTCGCCGGCCTGCAGGCCCTGCTGGGCAGCAACGACGAGCAGAGCGGCGTGCTGGTCTGCACCGACCATGAGGAAGTTGGCTCCTGCTCCGCCTGCGGCGCCGACGGCCCGTTCCTGGAGCAGGTTCTACGCCGCCTGCTACCAGAGGGCGACGCCTTCACCCGCACCGTGCAGCGCTCGCTGTTGGTCTCTGCCGACAACGCCCACGGCGTACACCCGAACTATGCCGACAAGCACGACGGCAACCACGGCCCGAAGCTCAACGGCGGGCCGGTGATCAAGATCAACAGCAACCAGCGCTACGCGACCAACAGCGAGACCGCCGGTTTCTTCCGCCATCTGTGCCTGGAGAACGAGGTGCCGGTACAGAGCTTCGTGACCCGCAGCGACATGGGTTGCGGCTCCACCATCGGCCCGATCACCGCCAGCCAGATCGGTGTGCGCACCGTGGACATCGGCCTGCCCACCTTCGCCATGCACTCCATCCGTGAGCTGGCCGGCAGCCAGGACCTGCACTATCTGGCCAAGGTGCTCAGCGCCTTCTACGACAGCGCCGACCTGCCCTGACCCGAACGCCCGGCAAAAGCCGGGCGTTCTTCTTCCAGCGATCCGCTCCTGCAATCAATCCGGCACTTCCACGCTGACGTGGATCGCATCGTGTCGCCAGAACTCCAGGTCACAATCGATGATGCGCCCATGCTGGTCGCCATTGATGCGGGTGATGCGCAGCGCCGGGCTGCCCTCGGCGACGCGCAGCACGCTGGCTGCCTCGCCGTGCAGGGCCGTGGGCACCATGTCGAAGCGCACGCGGCCGTAACGGATGTCATAGCGACTGGCATACAACTCGGTGAGTGAGCAGGTCAGGTCGCTGTCGAGAATGCCGGGGAAGTATGCCGGGTTGAGGTAGTGCTCGACATAGAGCACCAACCGTCCATCCACCCGCCGCAGCCGGCGGACCTGGTAGACGCTGGACAGCGCCGGCAGCTCCAGCAGCTCGCAGATCGCCGCGCTGGCAGGAATCTGCCGGGCCGACAGCACCTCGGTTTCCGGCACCCGGCCCTGCCCTTCCACCATGGCGTGGTAGTGGCTGCGCACCAGCGGGTTGTACAGCAGCCGCGGCGGCGAGACGAACCAGCCACGACGCTCCTCGCGGTAGATCAGCCCCTGGGCCTCCAGTTGCCCCAGCGCCTCGCGCAGGGTGATCCGCGTGGTGTCGAACAGCTCGCTCAGCTTGCGTTCGGCCGGCAGCTTGCCGCCGGCGCTGAGCAGGCCGCTGTCGATCTGCTCGATCAGTGCGCGGCAGATCGCAGTAACCGTGGGTAGCGCCGTATCGCGCATTCGTTTCCCTCTTTTGGACTAGTCCAGCCCCAGAACAGGGCATTTCTTTCCCTCGACGGGGTGCGGCCATCCTAGGAAAGCCCGATGACCGTCCCGTGACAATGCCTTTGCAAGCAGTGCCCATGCCAGTTAACGACACCAGCGTAGACCAGGCGGATCAACGCATTGGCGATGGTCTACGCTTTTCCCCTACGACCTGCCGGCAGCTCAAGGCCGGGCCGGCGCGCCTGGGGCTTACATCAAACTGTCATCCGCCCCGCTTAGATTGGCCTGCGTCTTGCTGATCTAGACCACGCTTGAAAACACTGAACGTCATCCGAAGGAGCACCGAATGAAACGCTTGCTTGCTTCACTGCTGGGATCGGCCATTGCCTTGGGCAGCGGCCTCGCCATGGCGGCCACCGCCGATCTGCAATCGCTGGAAGCCGCCGCCCGCAAGGAAGGCCAGGTCAACAGCGTGGGCATGCCCGACAGCTGGGCGAACTGGAAGGACACCTGGAAGGATCTGGAAAGCAAGTACGGTCTCAAGCACATGGATACCGACATGAGCTCGGCCCAGGAGCTGGCCAAATTCAAGGCCGAGAAGGAAAACGCCAGCGCCGATATCGGCGACGTCGGCGCCGCCTTCGGCCCCATCGCCATGCAGATGGACGTCAGCCAACCGTACAAGCCCAGCACCTGGGACCAGGTGCCGGATTGGGCCAAGGACAAGGACGGCCACTGGGCGCTCGCCTACACCGGCACCATCGCCTTCATCGTCAACAAGCAGTTGGTCAAGGACGTCCCGCACAGTTGGGCCGACCTGCTCAAGGGCAAGTACAAAGTCACCATCGGTGACGTCAGCGCTGCCGCCCAGGCCGTCAACGGCGTGCTGGCCGCGAGCATCGCCAACGGCGGCGACGAGAAGAACATCAAGCCGGGCATGGAATTCTTCGCCCAGCTCGCCAAGCAGGGCCGCCTGTCGCTGACCAACCCGGTGATCAACACCCTGGAGAAGGGTGAAGTGGAAGTCGGCATCGTCTGGGACTTCAACGGTCTGAGCTACCGCGACCAGATCGACCCGTCGCGCTTCGAGGTGCTGATTCCCTCCGACGGCTCGGTGATCTCCGGCTACACCACCATCATCAACAAATACGCGAAGAACCCGAACGCCGCCAAGCTGGCCCGCGAGTACATCTTCAGCGATGCCGGGCAGATCAACCTGGCCAAGGGCAACGCTCGGCCGATCCGCGCCGAGCACCTGACCCTGCCGGATGACGTGAAGGCCAAGCTGCTGCCCAACGAGCAGTACGCCAAAGCCCAGCCGATCAAGGACCCCAAGGCCTGGGAAGAGACCTCCAAGCGTCTGCCGCGCCTGTGGCAGGAAAACGTCATCATCAACATGCAATGACGCCCAGCCGCCCCGGCTCGCACCGGGGCGGCCGCGTTCCAACGAAGGCCCCGCCCATGCGCCACGACGTCATCCTGGTCGTCCTCGACGGCCTCAACTACAGCGTCGCCCACGACTGCATGGGCCACCTGCAGGCCCTGTGCAACGCCGGACGCGGCCAGCTCTACCGGCTCGAATGCGAGCTGCCTTCGCTGTCCCGCCCGTTGTACGAATGCATCCTCACCGGCGTGCGCCCCATCGACAGCGGTATTCTGCACAACGACGTGTCGCGCCTGTCCAACCAGCGCAGCCTGTTCCACTACGCCCGCGATGCCGGCCTGACGACTGCCGCCGCGGCGTACAACTGGGTCAGCGAGTTGTACAACCGCACGCCCTTCGACCCAGCGCGCGACCGTCATACCGACGACGAGTCCCTGCCGATCCAGCACGGCCACTTCTACTGGACGGACCATTACCCCGACTCGCACCTGTTCACCGATGCCGAGTCGCTGCGCCGCCGACATGCGCCGAACTGCCTGCTGGTGCACCCGATGAACATCGACGACGCCGGCCACAAGCATGGCCTGGGCACGCCGCAGTACCGCAACAGCGCGCGGCACGTCGACATCATCCTCTCCGAGTACCTGCACCAGTGGCTGGCCGCCGGCCACCAGGTGATGGTCACCGCCGACCACGGCATGAACGACGACCGCAGCCACGGCGGCATCCTCCCCGAGGAGCGCGAAGTGCCACTGTTCGTCTTCGGCGAGGCGTTCAGCCTCGATGACCAGGCGCGCCCGCGCCAGATCGAACTCTGCGGCACGCTGTGCGAGATCCTCGGCGCCGCCCACGACAAACCGGTCTGCCGGGAGTTGCTCAAGGCATGAGATCGAACACCGGAAAACTCTTCGCCCTGCTCTGCCTGCTGCCCTTCGCGCTGTTCTTCTTCGCCTTCCAGCTCGCGCCACTGCTGTGGGTGATGATCAACAGCGTGCGCACCGGCGACGGCTGGGGCCTGGGCAACTTCAGCGAAATCTTCGGTTCGCCGTTCTACCTGCAGGCGATCCGCTACAGCCTGGAGATTTCGGTCTGGTCGAGCCTGATCGGGCTGGCCATCGCCATCCTCGGCAGCTACTCGCTGCGCCAGGTGGACAGCAAGCTGCGCGACTTCGTGATGGCCTTCGCCAACATGACCAGCAACTTCGCCGGTGTGCCGCTGGCCTTCGCCTTCATCATCATCCTGGGCTTCAACGGTGCCATCACGCTGCTGCTGAAACAGGCGGGGATCATCGAGGACTTCAACCTCTATTCGAAGACCGGCCTGATCATCCTCTACACCTACTTCCAGATTCCTCTGGGGGTGATGCTGCTCTACCCGGCCTTCGACGCCCTGCGCGAAGACTGGCGCGAGTCCGCCGCGCTGCTGGGCGCCAGCCAGTGGGAGTTCTGGCGGCACATCGGCATCCCGGTGCTGACGCCTGCGCTGCTGGGCACCTTCGTCATCCTGCTGGCCAACGCGCTGGGCGCCTACGCCACGGTCTACTCGCTGACCACCGGCAACTTCAACGTGGTGCCGATCCGCATCGCCGGGCTGGTCTCGGGCGACGTGTTCCTCGACCCGAACATGGCCAGCGCGCTGGCAATGGTGCTGGTCGGCCTGATGAGCATCATTACCCTGGCCCACCAGTGGCTGCTGCGCCGGAGCTACCATGTCGAGAAACGCTAGTCCGCTGTACCACCGCGTGGTGGTCTATGCGCTGTTCCTGATCCTGCTGGTGCCGCTGGCCGCCACCCTGCTCTACTCGCTGGCCACCTCGTGGAGCGCCAGCGTGTTGCCGGACGGGCTGACCCTGAAGTGGTTCCTGACCCTGTGGAGCGACCCGCGCTTCCTCGTCGCCTTCGGCCAGTCGCTGCTGGTGTGCTTCGGCGCGCTGATCCTCAGCGTGGTGCTGGTGCTGCCGCTGATGTTCGTCATCCACTACTACTTCCCGCGCCTGGACGCGCTGATGAACGTGCTGATCCTGCTGCCCTTCGCGGTGCCGCCGGTAGTGTCGTCGGTCGGCCTGCTGCAGCTCTACGCCTCGGGCCCGGTGCCCATCGTCGGCACGCCGTGGATCCTCATCGGCTGCTACTTCACCATCGCCCTGCCCTTCATGTACCGGGCGATCAGCAACAACCTGCAGGCGATCAACCTGCACGACCTGATGGACGCCGCCCACCTGCTCGGCGCCAGCACCTGGCAGGCCGCCCTGCTGGTGGTGCTGCCGAACCTGCGCAAGGGCCTGATGGTCGCGCTGTTCCTGTCCTTCAGCTTCCTCATCGGCGAGTTCGTCTTCGCCAACCTGCTGGTGGGCACCCGCTACGAGACGCTGCAGGTGTTCCTCAACAACATGCGCAACAGCAGCGGCCACTACACCAGCGCGGTGGTGGTCTCCTACTTCCTCTTCGTCCTGCTGCTCACCTGGGCGGCGAACAGACTTAACAAGGACAAGACATGAGCTTCCTCAGCGTCGAGACACTGAACAAGAGCTACGGCAGCACCACAGTATTCCAGGACATCGACTTTGCCGCCGAACGCGGTGAGTTCGTCACCCTGCTCGGCCCCAGCGGCTGCGGCAAATCCACCCTGCTGCGCTGCATCGCCGGCCTCACTGCGGTGGACAGCGGGCGCATCCTGCTGGACGGCGAGGACATCGTGCCCAGGAGCCCGCAGAAGCGCGGCATCGCCATGGTGTTCCAGAGCTACGCGCTGTTCCCCAACATGACCGTGGAGCAGAACGTCGCCTTTGGCCTGCGCATGCAGAAGGTGCCGGCTGCGGAGTCAACCCAGCGCGTGCGCGAGGCGCTGGAGATGGTCGAGCTCGGCCCGCTGGCGGCGCGCTATCCGCACCAGCTGTCCGGCGGTCAGTGCCAGCGCGTCGCCCTGGCCCGCTCGCTGGTCACCCGCCCGCGCCTGCTGCTGCTCGACGAGCCGCTGTCAGCGCTGGACGCGCGCATCCGCAAGCACCTGCGCGAGCAGATCCGCCGCATCCAGCAGGAGCTGAAACTGACCACGGTGTTCGTCACCCACGACCAGGAAGAAGCCCTGACGCTGTCCGACCGCATCGTGCTGATGAACGCCGGGCGCATCGTCCAGAGCGGCGACGCCGAGACGCTCTACACCGCGCCGGAAAACGCCTTTGCCGCCGGTTTCATCGGCAACTACAACCTGCTCGACGCCGCCCAGGCAACCAAGCTGCTCGACCGGCCGTTCCGCCAGCAGGTGGCGATCCGCCCCGAGTCCCTGCGCCTGAGCGTGGAGCCGGGCGAAGGCATCCCGGTTCGGGTACTCTCCCACAGCCTGCTGGGCAACGTGATCCGCTACCGGGTCGACGCCAGTGGCGTCGAGCTGACCGTGGACGTCCTCAATCGCAGCGCCGAGCGGCTGTACCCGGCCGGCACCCAGCTCGGCCTGCAAATCGACCTTGAAAGCATTCGGGAGGTGGCCTGATGGCCCTGGTGATATTCGACCTCGACGACACCCTGATCGACGGCGACTGCGCGAGCCTGTGGAGCCAGCGCATGGCCGATCTCGGCTGGGTGGACGCGGAGTCGTTCCTCAAGCGCGACGCCGAACTGATGGCGCTGTACGCGCAGGGCAAACTGCCCATGGAGGACTACATGGCCTTCGCCCTGGAACCGATGGCCGGGCGCAGCGTGGATGAGATCGAGCGGGAAGTGGCAACCTTCGTCGAGGACGTGATCGAGCCCCTGATCCACACCGATGCCTGCGCCAGCCTCGCCCGCCACCGCGAGGCTGGCGACCGTCCGCTGGTGATCTCCGCCTCGGGCGTGCACCTGGTGCAGCCCATCGCCGAACGCATCGGCATCGACGAAGTGCTGGCCATCGACCTGGAAGTGCTCAACGGCCACTATACCGGCCGCACCGAGGGCGTGCTGACCTACCGCGAAGGCAAGGTGCTGCGCCTGCTCGACCTGCTGGAGGGCGACGACAGCCCGCTGGCCGAAGCGCACTTCTACTCCGACTCGCGCAACGACCTGCCGCTGCTCAAGCTGGTGGGCAAACCGCACGTGGTGAACGCCGACCCGGTGCTGCTGGAGCACGCGCAGAAGATGGGCTGGGACGTTCTGAACTGGAAGTGAACCCGGCGCGCCGGTCTGCCTGAACCGTCAGGCCGGCAACAGCTCCAGCAGATGCTTCTGCATGCGCAGCTCTTCCGTCTCCTGCGAGAGATCCGGTGATAGCCGGGCAAAGGCCACTGCTCGCTCAAGCTGGTGGCGAAACTCCTGTTGATCCCCCGCCGCCGCAGCGCGTACTGCCAGACAGCGCGCCCAGATGCTCGCGTACTCGCGCTGCAGGCGCTGTGGCAACAACTCGTCGAACAGGCCGAGCACACTTCCAGACGCAACGGCCTGAGCGAATGCCAGCTCGGCGCTGATCAACCTGAGCATGTCGTACAGCACCTTCTGCAGCGCATCAGGAAGTGCATTGCGCTGCACCTGGAAGGATGAATCCAGCGCGGCGGCCTCCTGCCAGCGGCCCTGGATCTGCAGCGCACGCAGACGGATGTAGAGTGCCACCAGCGGCATCGGTGACTCCTGGGATTCCAGCAGCTGCAGCTCCGCCTCGGGCATCTGATCCGCACACAGCCCCGAGCAGGACAGCCCCATCAGGCGCGCGAAGGCCAGTTGCGGGTGCGCCGCATCCATCCCGCGCCACCAGCGCAGCATCCACAAGCCATCGCTGACCTGCCTGAGCTTGCCCTGTACCGGCAACAGATTGGCGACGCCCATGCAGGCATTGGTCGCCGCCACCGCGAGCAGGAGGCCCTGCACAGGGCCGTCCTTCAGCGCCAGCGAAACCAGTCCTGCGAGCCCTGCCACGAGCAGGTTCGCCAACGGCCCCCCGGCGTTGAACCAGACATGCTGGCGCCGCCAGGGACCACGCGGGTCGGCGAAAGCCATCACATAGCCAGCGAGCTTCTGCGGGTGCTTCGGCTGCCGGCTGAATGTCCAGCCTCGGCGCCGCATGCGGAAATCCCAGCGGCCGACGCGCAGGCGCATCACCGTCATTCCCCCCAGGCGGGCGCCCAAGAGATGTCCGAATTCATGCACGAAAATGGACTGGTAGATGGCCACGAAGCCGAGCAGCAGACCGGGGACGATCCACACCGGCTCGGCGGGCATCGAGAGCATGCTCAGGGCCATGCCCAGCGCGCCCGTCGCGCCACCGAGGATAACCGTCAGCATCCGCAGGGGCGTGTTGAGCCACTCGGGCAATGACCAGAGACCGGCAGCATTGCCGATCCTGCTTTGCGACATCCCTGTCTCGCTCATGGCTGCGCTCCCTGCGCCAAGCGCCTGATCAGCTCAGGCTTTCGTCGATCAGCACCACCACCTTGCCCTGCACCTGGTTGCTCGCCAGGGCATCGAACGCGCTCTGCGCGTCGCGGACCGGGAAGGTGCGCTCCAGTTGCGGGCTCAACTTGCCGGATTCGAACAGAGGCCAGACCTTCTGCCCCAGCTCGGCGATCAGCTGCGCCTTGTAGTCGGCGTCGCGCGAACGCAGGGTCGAGCCGATCAGCTGGACACGCTTGCCCAGCAGCAGGGCCAGGTCCAGTTCAGCCTTGCGACCGCCCATCAGGCCAATGACCACCCATCGACCGTCGCGGCCGAGGATTTCCAGGTCCAGCTTGGCGTAGTTCGCCCCAACAGGGTCGAGGATCACATCGAAGGGAGCGAAATCCCGAAGCGATTCGAGGCTCTCGCCGCGCAGGGCGCCGCCCTCGGCGCCGAGGCCCTCGCAATAGGCGAGACGGTCGGCCGAACCGACGCTCACCCAGCACGGGCTGCCAAAGGCCTTGCACAGCTGGATACCGGCCGAGCCTACGCCGCTGGCGCCCGCGTGCAGCAGGACTTTCTCACCGGGCTGCAGCGCACCGAGCATGAACAGGTTCAGCCACGCCGTGGCGTACACCTCCGGCAGCGCGGCGGCCTCGGCCAGGCTCAGGCTCGCAGGCACCGGCAGCGCATGACGCTCGTCCACCACCACTTCCTCAGCCATGCCACCACCAGCCAGCAAGGCACAGACGCGGTCGCCCACCTGCCAGGTGCTGCCCGCGCCGACCTCGGTCACCACACCCGAACATTCCAGGCCAATGATGTCGCTCGCCCCCGGCGGCGGTGGGTAGAGACCGGCCACCTGCAACAGGTCGGCGCGGTTGAGTCCCGCGGCGGCGACCTGGATGCGGATCTGTCCCTGTGCGCAAGTCGGGTTCGGGCGCTCGGCCCACTCCACTCGCCCTTCGATGCCTTGCAATGCGTTCACGCTGCCTCCATAGTGACTTCGCAGGGCCCGATCCGTAAGGTCGGGCCCTTTCTTCGCGCCGAATTCACCTGCGATTGAACCCGGCGCCGCCAATTAAGGCCTAATATGCGTCATAACTCCGCGATCAGTCGAATCAGCATGAAGCGATTTTTGCCCCGTACCGCCCTGTTGTTCATCCTCGGCGCAACTGCCTTTTCCTCGTTCGCGGCGACCACCAGCCCGAACGTCTGGGACGGCCTGCAGCCCGACCGGGATCAAGTGATCGCCAGCCTCAACATCGTTGAGCTGCTCAAGCGCCATCACTACAACAAGCCGCCGCTGAACGACGAGCGCTCGGCGAAAATCTACGACAGCTACCTGAAGACACTCGACCCGGCGCGCATGTACTTCACCGCCGCCGACATCGACCAGTTCGCGCCCTGGCGCACCCAGTTCGACGACTTCCTGAAAAGCGGCGAACTGGAGCCCGGCTTCACCATCTACAAGCGTCACCTCGACCGCCTGAAGGAGCGCCTGGACTTCGCCCTGGCCACCCTGAACAAGGGCGTCGACAAGATGGACTTCAACACCGACGAATCGCTGGAAATCGACCGCGAGAAATCGCCCTGGGCGAAAGACAGCGCCGCGCTCGACGACCTGTGGCGCAAGAAGGTGAAGGACGAAGTCCTGCGCCTGAAGATCGCCGGCAAGGACAACAAGGCCATCCAGGAACAGCTGACCAAGCGCTACAAGAACCAGCTGATGCGCCTTGAGCAGACCCGCAGCGAAGACATCTTCCAGGCCTACATCAACGCCTTCGCCCAGACCTACGATCCGCACACCCAGTACCTGTCGCCGGACAGCGCGGAAAACTTCGACATCAACATGAGCCTCTCGCTGGAAGGCATCGGCGCCGTGCTGCAGAGCGACAACGACTACGTCAAGGTCGTGCGCCTGGTACCGGCCGGCCCCGCCGAGAAGAGCAAGCAGATCGCCACCTCCGACAAGATCATCGGCGTCGCCCAGGGCAAGGGCGAGATGGTCGACGTGGTCGGCTGGCGTCTGGATGAAGTGGTCAAGCTGATCCGCGGCCCGAAAGGCTCGCAGGTCCGCCTGGAAGTGATCCCGTCCACCAACGCGCCGAACGACCAGACCAGCAAGATCGTCACCATCACCCGCGAGGCGGTGAAGCTGGAAGACCAGGCAGCGAAGAAGTCGGAAATCACCATCGACCACGAAGGCAAGAACTACAAGCTGGGCATCATCGACGTGCCGGCGTTCTACCTCGACTTCAAGGCCTACCGCGCTGGCGACCCGGACTACAAGTCCACCACCCGCGACGTGAAGAAGCTCATCGCCGAACTGCAGAAGGACAAGGTCGACGGTATCGTCATCGACCTGCGCAACAACGGCGGCGGCTCCCTGCAGGAAGCCACCGAGCTGACCGGCCTGTTCATCGACCAGGGTCCGACCGTGCTGGTGCGCAACAGCGACGGCCGTGTCGACGTGCTCAACGATGACGAGGGCAAGGCCTTCTACACCGGCCCGATGACCGTGCTGGTCAACCGCCTGTCCGCCTCGGCTTCGGAGATCTTCGCCGGCGCCATGCAGGACTACCACCGCGCGCTCATCGTCGGTGGCCAGACCTTCGGCAAGGGCACCGTGCAGACCATCCAGCCGCTCAATCATGGCGAGCTGAAGCTGACCCTGGCCAAGTTCTACCGCGTCTCCGGCCAGAGCACCCAGCACCAGGGCGTGATCCCGGACATCGCCTACCCGTCCATCGTCGACGACAAGGAAATCGGCGAAAGCGCCCTGCCCGACTCCATGCCGTGGGACACCATCAAGCCCGCGCTGAAGGCCCAGGCCGACCCGTTCAAGCCGTTCCTCGATCAGTTGCGCACCCGTCACGACGCGCGCACCGAGCACAACGCGGACTTCGTCTACGCCCGCGAGCGTCTCGCCCTGGCCCAGGAGCTGATGAAGGAGAAGACTGTCAGCCTCAACGAAGCCAAACGTCGCGCCCAGCAGACCAGCATCGAGAACCGCCAGTTGGCCATGGAGAATGCCCTGCGCAAATCCAAGGGCCAGGAGCCGCTCAAGGAGCTGAAAAAGGAAGACGAGAACGCCCTGCCGGAAGAGGACAAGACCAAGCCGCAGGACGACGCCTACCTCACCGAGTCCGGGCACATCCTGATCGACTACCTTAATCTGGACTCCCAGGTCGCCAAACACTGATCGGATGTAATCAAACAGTCATGACGCTGTCGTGAAATGCACAGGGCCGGGAAACCGGCCCTTTTGCTTTTTACAGCCACCGAGAACCGTCATGACCGTCACCGAGCAGTTGAGCGCGCTGGACCAGATCCTCGCTCACGGCGACCTGCACTGCCTGTTCCAGCCCATCCTGTCGCTTTCGGAAAGGCGTCTGGTGGGCTATGAAGCCCTCACCCGCGGCCCGTCCAACGGCCCCCTGCACTCGCCCCTGCCGCTGTTCAGCATCGCCCGCAGCAGCGGCCGCCTCAGCCAGCTGGAGCTGCTCTGCCGGCGCAAGGCCTGCGCACGCTTCCGCGACCTGAAGCTGGAGGGCAAGCTGTTCCTCAACGTGTCCCCGGAGTCCCTGCTGGAACCGACCCACCAGCCCGGCCGCACACTGCAGTTGCTGCAGACCTTCGGCATCTCGCCCAGCGACGTGGTGATCGAGCTGACCGAGCAGACGCCCATCGAAGACTTCAGCCTCCTCGATACCGCGCTGCACCACTACCGCGCCATGGGCTTCTCCATTGCCCTGGACGACCTGGGCGCCGGCTATTCCAGCCTGCGCCTGTGGTCCGAACTACGCCCCGATTACGTGAAGATCGACCGCCACTTCATCGAAGGCATCCACCTGGATGCGGTGAAGCGCGAGTTCGTCGGCTCGATCCTGAAGATGGCCCATGCCTCCCGTGCCCAGGTGATTGCCGAAGGCATCGAGATTCCGGAAGAGCTGGCCGTACTCTCGGAGATGGGCGTCGACCTGGTGCAGGGCTACCTGCTCGGGCGACCCAACGAAACACCGCCGCGTGACGCCCGCGGCCTGCTTCCGGAAGTCGACAACGCCGGCACGCTGCTCGCCGAGGATCAATCCGACCTCGAGCCGCTGCTGCTGGAGCAACCGGCCGTGCGCGACAGCACGCCCATCGGCGATGTGCTGGAAGCGTTCCGCGCCCAGGCCAACCTGAACTCCCTGGCCGTGCTGGACCGCGATGACCAGCCGGTAGGCATCGTCCACCGGCACGCGCTGGCCGACGCGCTGCTCAAGCCCTTCGCGCCGGAGCTGTATGCGCGCAAGCCGATCAGCCGATTGATGAGCGACGACTTCCTCGCCGTGGAGCGCAGCCAGTCACTGCAGCAGGTCAGCCGCCTGCTCACCAGCCGCGCGCGGCAGCGCATCGAGGAAGACTTCATCATCACCCTGAACGGCCGCTACCTCGGCCTGGGTCGGGTGATCGACGTGCTCAAGCTGATTACCGAGCAGAAGATCCGCCAGGCCCGGCATGCCAACCCACTGACCCTGTTGCCGGGTAACGTGCCCATCCAGCAGTGCCTGGCGCGCCTGCTGCAACAGGGCCGCGAGGCCGTGGTGTGCTACGTCGACATCGACAGCTTCAAGCCCTTCAACGATCTCTACGGCTACGCGCGCGGCGACGAAGTCCTGCTGTGCCTGGCGCAGTGCCTGGGCGAGCGGGTGGACCCGACGCGGGACTTCGTCGGCCACATCGGCGGCGACGACTTCATGCTGGTGCTGGGCACGCAGGACTGGCGCGAACGCCTCAATCACCTGCTGGAGGATTTCCAGGGACAGTGCCGGCGCTTCTATAGCCGCGAGCATCTGGACGCAGGCTGCTTCGTCGCGCACAACCGCCAGGGGCGGCGCGAGGAATATCCCTTGCTGTCACTGTCGATTGGCGTGGTGCACGTGAAGAGCGGCGCCGGGCAGCGCCTGGATGCCAGCCAGTTGGCCGGGCTGGCCTCGGAGGCCAAGCGCCACGCGAAGAACATGCCCGGCTACAGCCTGCACATCCTCACGGCCGAGTGAATCAGAGGCCCAGCTCTCGGGCGCGCGTTTCGTAGTGCTCGGCCTGGGCATCATCGGGCTCCAGCCCGGGGCCGCCGCTGCGATACAACTCGCCGAGCTTGCGCGCCGCCAGCGGGTGGCCCGCCTCGGCTGCCTGACCCCAGTAACGTGCGGCTTCCTGCGCATCAGCGGCATGGCGGGTATCACCCTTGAGCGCTTGCACACCTACCTGGTAGGCCGCCTTGTGGTCACCCTCTGCCGCAGCGAGACGCAGCAGACGCAACCCTTCCTCGCGAGCGCCAAAACCCTGTCCGCGGAACAGCAGCAGATGTCCGTAGAAGCTCTGCGCCCCAACATCTCCCAGAGCGGCCATGCGCGAAAACTGGCCCTGCATCCAGGCCCAGGAACGCGGCTGGCGAACCATCCACGGCCAGCCCATCAGGCGTCGCGCCAGGGCGTAACTCAACCGCGCTCGCAGGCGCCAGAACAGCTCGCGGGGTGTCGCCACGTCAGAGTTCCTCGGGGTACTCGAACTCGAAGACGCGCGCGACTTCCGCCGCATGCCAGCCGGCGGCAGCGGGGCCGTCCGGGGCGCCGGAGAAACGCCCCAGGCGCTCGACATACTCGAAGAAACCGGTGCGAGGCAGGCGGCTGGCGCCCTGACTGATCACCAGCGAGCTGCGCAGCGGACGACCACCGCGGGCATCCAGCGCAGCCAGGTGTTCCAGCGCGGCGGTCAGCACGGTCATCGCCGGGGTCGGCAATTGCAGGCGCTCGATAAGCGCGCGGTAGGTGAGCAGATGGCGCTGGCGGCGGGCGTCTTCCAGCTCGCCGAGCAGGCCTTCCCAATGCTTGCGACTGATCTGCACGCTCAAGAAGCGGACTCCCCAGTGCCCAGGGCACGACGCAGGCCATGCTGGATGGCGTCGCTGGCTTCGCGTTCGCCGTTCTCGATCTGTCCCAGGTAGGACGGGCTGATACCCACCGAACGCGCCAGCGTCTCAATGGACAAGCCTCGAGCTTCACGCAGTGCTTTCCAGTCCGGCTTCTCGTCGAATGCCGGGGGGGCAACGGGTTTGACGACCTGGGCGACTCCCCGGCCGGCGGCAGCCAGCAGGGCCTGGTACTCGCCCCAGGGAACCACGGCGTACTCCGCTTCGCCGTCACGCATGATGACTTGAACGTTCATGACAACACTCCTTGCAGGCGGCCATCTTAACAGCCTGATGCGTGCCTGTGCCGGCTATACTGCGCACCGCTTCTCGCCACCAGACATGGGGACCGACTTGCAGCGCTTCCTTCCGTTCTGCCTATGCCTGGCCAGCGCCCTGTGTGGCGCCGAGGAACTGCGCTGGGGCTATTCGCCAAGCAACGGCATGCCCTACGCAGAAAGTATCGACCATGAATTGGCTCCTGGCTTCATCCGCGATCTGGGCGAAAGCGTCGGACAGCGCCTGGGGCTCGAGGTTCGCTTCGTTGAAACGCCGGACAAGCGCGCAGAACCGGCCCTCGCCCAGGGCGCGATCCACCTGCTGTGCATCAACAATCCGCAGTGGATGAAGGCGCCGGAAAGGCTGCACTGGTCGCCGAGCCTGTTCGAGGAAGAAGACGCCCTGGCCCAGCGTGCGGACGCGCCACCGGTGGAGAATCTCGCGCAGCTGCACGACATCCGCATCGGCACCAGCCTGGGCTACGTCTACCCCGCCCCGCTCATGCAGGCCTTCGCCGAAGGCCGTGTGAAGCGCGCCGACGTGCGCGACCTGGATACCCGCCTGCACATGCTCGAAGCCCATCGCCTGGACGCACTGATCGAGATGCGCCGCCCGCTGGAATTCCTCCTCGCGCAGCACCATGAACTGCCCGTGGCGATCAATAGCAGCAATGTGCAACGCTACTCGATCTACTGCTCGTACGGCCCGGCGTTACCGCTACCCGCCGAGCGACTGGATGCCGTACTGCAGGCGATGGTCAGTGACGGCTCGATCCAGCGCCTGCTTGGCCAACAGACTGCGCGGTTGCGTCAGAGACGCTGAATCGCTTCCGGCGGCGGTAGTTGCTTCAGGGCTTCGCGGGCTTCCACGCCTTGCGCATCGCGCCAGACCTTGAAGGCGTCGATTTCCGATTGCCAGCGGCGGATCACCCAGGCCAGCACCGCCAGGTCGTCGAGGAAACCGACGCCCAGTAGCCAATCGGGCACCAGATCCACCGGCGAGAGAAAGTACAACAGCGCCGCCACTACCGAGACCAGCGCCTGGGAGCTGATGCCGCGGTAATCGCCGCGTACCCAGGCCACCAGCAACTCCTGCAGCAGCTTCAGATCGGTCTTGGCCAGCTTGACACGGCCACTCTTGCGCGACACCGCGAACAGCAGCGCCGGCAATCTCCCACCAGCGATGAAACGGCTGGCGAGCTTCAGGAAACGGTCAAATCCCGGAGGCTTTTTCATCGATTCACCTCGATAGGAAAGTTCGTACAAAGCAGGTTCAGGTTATCCACCTTTCCTGTGGATAACTCTGTTGAAAGCCACCCTCGATATCGCCAAAACGCCCGAGCCATGAGGGCTGCAGACAGATCGGCGATTTTTTGTTCAGCCCTGTAAATGCGTTAAAAATCATGCAGTTGCAGCTAAGCGATGGGCTTACCAATGTCAAGGGGAGGACATTGTTTCATCTGCGTCAAATATGTGCATAAGGGTAACACCGGCCCCAAGGTTACTCCCTTTCAGACCCGGCGGTCAGCGCAGCGTTCCAGAGCGCTTCCAGCACAAATGAAAACGCCCCGTGGGTAACGGGGCGTTTTCTCTGGTACGAAGGTACTCAGTTACTGCTTGGGCGCTTCCGCGGCCGGGGCAGGAGCTTCGGCTTCAGGCTGGTTCGGGTCCTTGATGGCCAGCAGTTCCAGGTCGAACACCAGGACCGAGTTGGCCGGGATGGTCGGGCTCGGGCTCTGGGCGCCGTAGGCCAGCTCGCTCGGGATGAAGAGCTTGATCTTCTCGCCGACGTGCATCAGTTGCAGGGCTTCGACCCAACCCGGAATCACGCCGCCAACCGGCAGGTCGATCGGGCTGCCACGCTGGATGGAGCTGTCGAAGACCGTACCATCGACCAGCTTGCCTTCGTAGTGAACGGTGACGACGTCGGTGGCCTTGGGCTGCGCGCCGTCGGCTTTCTTCACGACTTCATACTGCAGGCCGGACTTGGTGGTGACCACGCCCTCACGCTTGCCGTTTTCCTCGAGGAATTTCTTGCCGGCTTCCAGGGCCTCGGAATTCTTCTTGGCGACCTGCTCTTCAGCGCGCTTCTGCAGGGCGGTGAAGGCTTCGGTCAGCTCTTCGTCGGTCAGCTTCTGCTTCTGCTTGCCAACGGCGTCTTCGATACCCAGGGCGACGGCTTTCGAATCCAGGTCATTCATGCCTTCCTGGGCGAGGCTCTTGCCCATGTTCAGGCCGATGCCGTAGGAGGCTTTCTGCGCAGGAGTCTTGAGTTCCACTTCGGCGGCCTGTTTGTCGCAGCCCGCGAGAACCAGGCCGACCAGCGCGATCGCTGCCGCCAACCGATGTTGTTTCATGCTGAATCCTTGTCTTTGCGCCGTCATGGCTGAAGTAATGAAGCCGCGAGCTTATCAGGCGCTCGTGGCCAGTGGCTATGGGCAATAGGAACCACTACCGGGGGAGAAGTTCCCACAGCAAACTTATAAGAAAATTAACAGGATAAGTCAGACGGCCAGCACGGAATCGCTGTGATCGAAACGAGCAACTTTCGACGGGAAGCTTCACAGGAAAGCCCGTTGCCGATAAAAAAGGCAGGCAAAGAAAAAGCCCTCAGGTATTGCTACCTGAGGGCTTTTCGAATTGTGGCGCAGCGGACGGGACTCGAACCCGCGACCCCCGGCGTGACAGGCCGGTATTCTAACCGACTGAACTACCGCTGCGTCGGACCTCGAGTGGTGGGTGATGACGGGATCGAACCGCCGACCCTCTGCTTGTAAGGCAGATGCTCTCCCGGCTGAGCTAATCACCCTTCGTCTCGAAGTGGGGCGCATTCTACGGAGGACATTTGCACCTGACAAGCCCCCGGATGAAAAAAATTTTCAGATGTTCCAAAGGCTTAGATGAAGAGTGCGAATGACGAAACGGGGTTGGCCTGAACCGCGCCGAACGGAATAATGCATCCTTTGTGTCCAGGAGTTAGCCCCTCATGTGGTTCCGCAACCTGCTCGTATACCGCCTCACCCAGGATCTGCAGATCGACGCCGATGCCCTGGAGAAAGCCCTGGCCAGCAAGCCGGCGCGCTCCTGCGCCAGCCAGGAACTGACTACCTACGGTTTCTCCGCGCCTTTCGGCAAGGGCCCGGACGCCCCGCTGGTGCATGCCAGCGAGGGCTTCTTCCTGGTCAGCGCGCGCAAGGAAGAGCGCATCCTCCCCGGCAGCGTCGTGCGTGACGCGCTCAAGGAGAAGGTCGACGAGATCGAAGCTGCGCAGATGCGCAAGGTCTACAAGAAGGAACGCGACCAGCTCAAGGACGAGATCGTCCAGACCCTGCTGCCGCGCGCCTTCATCCGCCGTTCGGTGACCTTCGCCGCCATCGCCCCGAGCCTCGGCCTGATCCTGGTCGACACCTCCAGCGCGAAGAAGGCCGAAGACCTGCTGTCGACCCTGCGCGAAGCCCTGGGCTCGCTGCCGGTTCGCCCGCTGACCGTGAAGACCGCGCCGACCGCCACCCTGACCGACTGGGTGAAGACCCAGGAAGCCGCCGGCGACTTCTTCGTCCTCGATGAGTGCGAGCTGCGTGATACCCACGAAGACGGCGGTGTGGTGCGCTGCAAGCGCCAGGACCTGACCAGCGAGGAAATCCAGCTGCACCTGACCTCCGGCAAGCTGGTCACCCAGCTGTCCCTGGCCTGGTCGGACAAGCTGTCCTTCGTCCTCGACGACAAGGTCGCGATCAAGCGCCTGCGCTTCGAAGACATGCTGCAGGAGAAGGCTGAACAGGACGGTGGCGAAGATGCCCTCGGCCAGCTCGACGCCAGCTTCACCCTGATGATGCTGACCTTCGCCGAGTTCATCCCGGCGCTGATCGAAGCACTCGGTGGCGAGGCGATGCCCGAAGGCATCTGATGCCCCGGCAGGCGCCGCGTCCGCGCGGCGCCTGACAACACAACAAGGCCCACATAAAAAGAAGGACGGCCCATGCGTGCTCTCATCCTGCTCAGCCGCTTCATGGGCAACACCTTCGCCCTCTGGGTGCTGCTCTTCGCCATCCTGGCGTTCTTCGTTCCCTCCCTGTTCACCCCGCTCACCGTCGCCATCGTGCCCATGCTCGGCGTGGTGATGTTCGGCATGGGCCTGACGCTCAAGGTCGAGGACTTCGCCGAAGTCGCCCGGCATCCCTGGCGCGTCACCCTCGGGGTGATTGCCCATTTCGTCATCATGCCCGGCATGGCCTGGCTGCTCTGCCAGTTGATGCACCTGCCGCCGGAAATCGCCGTCGGCGTCATCCTGGTCGGCTGCTGCCCCAGCGGCACCGCGTCCAACGTGATGACCTGGCTGTCGCGCGGTGACCTGGCGCTGTCGGTGGCCATCGCTGGCGTGACCACCCTCCTCGCCCCGCTGCTCACCCCGGCACTGATCTGGCTGCTGGCCTCGGCGTGGCTGCCGGTCTCCTTCGGCGCACTGTTCTGGTCGATCCTGCAGGTCGTCGTGGTGCCCATCGTCCTAGGCCTCGCTGCCCAGCGCCTGCTCGGCGCGCGGGTGCGTCACGTGGTGGACGTGCTACCGCTGATTTCGGTGATATCCATCGTGATCATCGTCGCCGCCGTGGTCGCCGCCAGCCAGGCGAAGATCGCCGAATCCGGCCTGCTGATCATGGCAGTGGTGATCCTGCACAATGGCTTCGGCTTCCTGCTCGGCTACTTCACCGCCAAGGTCTTCGGCCTGCCGCTGGCGCAGCGCAAGTCTCTGGCGCTGGAAGTCGGCATGCAGAACTCCGGCCTTGGCGCGGCCCTGGCCAGCGCACACTTCTCGCCTTTGGCGGCAGTGCCCAGCGCACTGTTCAGCGTCTGGCACAACATCTCCGGCGCGACGCTTTCCACCTGGTTCCGCCGCATGACCGACGAGCCATCGGTCCGGGAAAAAGCCCCGCAATAGGGCAGAAAACCGGCGCCGGCTTGCCCGGCGCACCGGTTTTGTGCAAAATACTGCACATTGTGAGGACGACCTCACCACCTTCCGGTGCTCCAGCGGGGACGGCCCTCCATACCATCCACCGTCTGGAGAGCTCCATGTCCTGGATCATTCTGTTCGTCGCCGGCCTGTTCGAAGTCGCCTGGGCCGTCGGATTGAAATACACCGAAGGTTTCACCCGTCCGATACCGACCGCTCTGACCGTGCTGGCGATCATCACCAGCATGGGCCTGCTTGGCCTGGCCATGAGAAATCTGCCGCTGGGCACCGCCTACGCCATCTGGACCGGCGTCGGCGCAGTGGGCACCGTCATCGTCGGCATCGTGCTGTTCGGCGAGTCCATGGCGCCGGTACGCCTGCTCAGCGTTGCGCTGATCCTGTGCGGACTGGTCGGCCTGAAATTGAGCCACTGACGCTGTATCGGTTCTCGATACCGGCGGGCTGTCGCTTTCCCGAAAATTTGTCGGTATGCTGCGGGCCACTGTGTTTGCTTGGGTCACTGTGGCTCGTGACCAGGCGGGGCCACGCCCCGCCAACCGGCTTCGACTGCACCTTGCAACTCAGGACGAGCGCGGACTTTTCCGCAAAACAATATTCAATTGTTCAAGGTGTATTTCCATGTCGAATCGTCAGACCGGCACCGTCAAGTGGTTCAATGACGCCAAGGGCTTCGGCTTCATCACTCCGGAAAGCGGCAACGATGTCTTCGTGCACTTCCGCTCCATCCAGGGCACCGGCTTCAAATCGCTGCAGGAAGGCCAGAAGGTCTCCTTCGTTGTGGTTGAAGGCCAGAAGGGCCTGCAGGCTGACGAAGTTCAGGTTATCTGAACCGCGACACGCCCATGAAAAAGCCCCGGCATTGCCGGGGCTTTTTCTTTGCGGCGAGCAGGATCAGCGCGCCGCACCACGCAGCACGGCGACCTGCTCCTGCAGCGCCAGGCGCTGGGCCTCCTCCGGCGCCACCGGCTGGCCGGCCACCAGGCAGACACGCGACCACAGGCGACGGAAGAAGCCCTTCTGCGGATCGCGGCTGAAGAAGCTGCCCCACAGCCCCTGCAGCGCCATCGGAATCACCGGCACCGGGGTTTCCTCGATGATGCGCTCCACGCCGCCACGGAACTCGTTCATCTCGCCGTCCAGGGTCAGCATGCCCTCGGGGAAGATGCATACCAATTCCCCTTCCCGCAGGTACTCGGCGACCTTGGCGAACGCCTTCTCGTAGGTCTCGGCGTCTTCGTTACGCCCAGCGATAGGCACCGCGCCCGCGGTGCGGAAGATGAAGTTGAGCACCGGGATGCGGAAGATCTTGTAGTACATGACGAAGCGCACCGGGCGACGCACGGAACCGGCGATCAGTAGCGCGTCGACGAACGATACGTGGTTGCACACCAGCACGGCCGGGCCTTCGTCGGGGATGGCTTCGAGGTTGCGGTGGTCGACCCGGTACATCGAGTGGGTCAGCAGCCAAACCAGGAAGCGCATGGTGAATTCGGGCACGATCTTGAAGATGTACACGTTCACCGCGACGTTCATCAGCGAGAGCACGAGGAACAGCTCGGGGATCGTCAGCTTCGCCACCGACAGCAGCAGGATCGAGACGATCGCCGCGACCACCATGAACAGCGCGTTGAGGATGTTGTTGGCGGCTATCACCCGTGCACGCTTGTCCTCCTCGGTGCGTGCCTGGATCAACGCGTACAGCGGCACGATATAGAAGCCACCGAAGATGCCGATGCCAAGGATATCCGCCAGCACCGCCCAGGACTGCGAATGCTCCAGCACCGCCAGCCAGTTGTAGGGCTGCTCACCCTGCGGGAAACCGCCTGAATGCCACCACAACAGGATGCCGAACAGGCTCAGGCCGATGGAGCCGAAGGGCACCAGACCGATCTCCACCTTCTTGCCGGAGAGCTTTTCGCACAGCATCGAGCCCAGCGCGATACCCACCGAGAACACGGTGAGGATCAGCGTCACCACACTTTCGTCGCCGTGCAGCAGCTCCTTGGCATAGGTCGGGATCTGCGTCAGGTAGACCGCGCCGAGGAACCAGAACCAGGAGTTGCCCACCAGCGAGCGCGACACTGCCGGACGCTGGCGCAGGCCGAGCAGGAGAATGCTCCAGGACTGGCGGAAGATGTTCCAGTCGACCTTCAGGTCCGGCAGTGCAGCGGCCGCCCGGGGGATGTTGCGGCTAGCAAGGAAACCGCAGACGGCGACCAGCACCACCGCAATGCCGACGCCGGCGGCGTAGTCCTGCCGCGACATCAGCACGCCGGCGCCGATGGTGCCGCAGAGGATGGCGAGGAAGGTCCCCATTTCCACCAGGGCGTTGCCGCCGACCAGTTCGTCCTCGCGCAGGTGCTGCGGCAGGATCGAATACTTCACCGGACCGAACAGCGCCGAGTGGGTGCCCATGGCAAACAGCGCGAGGAACAGCAGCGGCAGGCTGCCGAACACGAAGCCCGCGGCGCCCACCGCCATGATCACGATCTCGGCCAGCTTCAGCGCGCGCATCAGCGCGTCCTTGTTGAACTTCTCGCCGAACTGTCCGCCCAGGGCGGAAAACAGGAAGAACGGCAGGATGAACAACAACGCACAGAGGTTGACCAGCAGGTTGCGGTCACCGCCGACGGTGAGGTGGTAGAGGATCGCCAGGATCAGCGACTGCTTGAAGATGTTGTCGTTGAACGCACCCAGCAGCTGGGTGATGAAGAAGGGCAGGAATCGCTTGGTGCCCAGCAGGGCGAATTGCGAGTGTTGAGACATCGTCCTTGTATACCTGCGTAGCGGCCTTGAGCCGGAATGACAGCACGGATATGACGGCAACAGCGTGAAGAAAAGCCACATTTCCCGCACAAATCCATTCGAACCGTGCAATCCGTGCAAGAAAAAGCCCGTCTCGAAGGACGGGCTTTTCAATCAACCGGGATGACCTCAGAAGCCGACGCTGCCCTGCACGTAGAAGGTGCGCGGCTCGCCGAGGTAGATACCGGCGTTGTTGTCGCTGGAGCGGGTGTAGTTCATCTGGTCGAAGAGGTTCTTCACCCCGGCGGCAACCTTAAGGTTCGACGCCTGCGGGCCGAAGTCGTAGCCCACGCGGGCGTTCCACAGCACGTAGCCGGGGATGTTGCCGTACTGGCCGTCGGCAGTTGGCTCGGTGATGTAGTCGCCGGTGAAGCTGCCGTTGGAGTTGGTGGTCGGGCCGGGCGCACGCTGCTTCGACTGGGCGAAGCCGTCGAAGTTGTAGGTCCAGCGGTCATGCTCGTAGCGCAGGCCGATGGTCGCCACCTGGCGCGAGTAGAGCGGCAGGTCACGGCCTTTGAAGCCGGGGATCTCGCCTTCGTAGGTCGCGCGGGTGTAGGTCAGGGTGCCGTAGGCGGTCAGGCCGGCAAGGACCGGGTCGAGCGCAGCCATGTCGTAGTGCGCCGAGGTCTCGATGCCCTGATGCTTGGTGGCGCCCAGGTTGGTCCAGCCCACGTCGTTGCTGATGTACTGCAACTCGTCGTCGAAGTCGATGTAAAACAGCGTGACCTCGCCACCCCAGGTGCCGTTGTCGTAGCGGGTGCCCACTTCGTAGGTCTTCGCCTTCTCCGGCTGCAGGCCGCTGGCAGTGTCGTTGCCGCTGCCGCCCTGGCCGAGCTGGAAGTACTGCAGGCTGCCGAAGGAGGTCTCGTAGTTGGCGAACAGCTTCCACTCGTCCGACAGGTGATACATCACCGCCAGCGCCGGCAGCGGCTCGTTGTAGTCCTTGCTGCGGTTCTTTTCCTGGACCGGCTTGCCCTTGTTGTCGATCACCGGGCGCTCGTGCCAGTCGGTGGAGATGCGCTCGAAGCGGATGCCCGGGGTGACGGTCCAGTTGCCCACGTCGATCTTGTCGTCGAGGTAGATGGAGTTCGCCTCGGTGCCGCCGGTGCGGTCCTGGTAGGTGTGGCCGTCGCCGCCGGGAGTCGGCAGCGTGGTCGGGATGTTGTTGATCAGGGCGACCTGGCTGGCGCGCTCGTGCATCGCTTCCTTCAGATAGCGGTAGCCGATGCTCGCTTCCTGGGTGGTCGGGCCGACCATGAAGATCTTCGACACGCGCGGCTCGATACCGAAGGTGTGGTAGTCGCGCGGGTACGACGCCAGGGTCTTGAGGTCACGGTTGGCGATGGTGCTGCCGCGGAAGCTGTCGCTGTAGTAGGTCAGCACTTCGACCTGGGTGAGGTCGTCGATCTGCCGCTTGTACTTGAACGAGACGTCCTTGCGACGGCCGGTGAAGTTGTCGTAGTCGCGCACCGACTGGTACGGGTCCTTGTCGAACTGCGCCTGGGTCAGGCCGCCGGGCATGTCGGCGCTGCCGTCGTAGTAGTGGAAGTTGGCGGAGAACTCGTCGGCGTCGGTGGGTGCCCAGTGGGTCTTGAACATCACGTCGTCGATATCGGTGGCGTCGTTGCTGTCGCGGTAGCCCGCGCCTTTCACGCCCGAGTACAGCAGCGCAGCGCCCATGCCGTTGTCGGCGGTGCCGCCGAGGAAGGCGTTGTAGAGCTTCTTCCAGCCGCCGTGGGAAGCGGTTTCCACGGTGCTGCCGACATCGCCGGAGAATTCCTTGGGAATCGCGCGGGTGACGAAGTTGATCACCCCGCCGACGTTCTGCGGTCCATAACGCACGGAACCGGCGCCACGCACGACGTCGACGCTGTCGAGGTTGCCCACCGACAGCGGGAACATCGACAGCTGCGGCTGGCCGTAGGGTGCCACGGCGGCGGGGACGCCATCGATGAGCACGGTGGAGCGCGGCGACAGGCGCGAGGTCAGGCCGCGCACGCCGACGTTGAGGGAAACATCGCTGCCGCCGGTGCCGTTGTTGTCCTGCACCTGCACGCCGGGAATGCCGCGCAGCACGTCGCGCACGTTCTGCGCGCCTTCCTCGATCATCTGCTCGCGACGCACCACGGTGCGTGCGCCGGGGTGGTTCTGCACCACCTGCTGATCGGCCTCGCCAAGCCAGTCACCGACCACGGTGACGGTCTCCAGCTCCTTGGTCTCTTCCTCGGCCTGCGCTGGCAGCAGCGGCGTGGCCAGGGCTACGGCGATCGCCAGGCGCGACCACGAACGAACGTGCGACATGCTTCCCCCTCCCCGGGTACTTCGTGAAGGGGCGGGAAATTAGAACTGATTGTAAATTTTGTAAATGCAAATGTATCGCAAATGACAAAATATTCCGGTTGACTCAGATTCTCTTTTCGGCATCTCGAACGACTGTTCATCAGCCACGGCAATAGGCCAGCAGCCCTTCGGTGGCGGGCTCTGGCCGATAACGACGCCGGAAAAATCAGACGGGACGGAAAGACCGCGCACAGGCCTGGCGGTATTCGCCGGGGCCGACGCCATAGGCCTGCTTGAACTGCCGGCTGAGGTGACTCTGGTCGGCGAAGCCCAGCTGCATCGCCACGTTCACCGGCATGCAGCCCTGCTTGAGCAACGCCCTCGCCTGCTCCAGCCGGCGCTGCTTGAGCCAGGCATGGGGCGGCAAGCCGGTGGCCTTGCGGAACACGCGGGCGAAATGGAAAGGCGACAGCCCGACGGCGGCGGCCAGTTCTTCCAGCGACGGCGGCTCCATCAATCGCGAGCCGAGCAGCTCGCGGGCGCGAGCCACAGCCACGGGCTCTTTGCCCGCTGGCGGTGCCTCGGGAATCCGCGCATGGCGCTGGAACAGTAGCAACAGCGCCTCGCGCCAGCAGGTCTGGCGCTGCAGCACAGTGGCGTCGGAATCCACCAGGCGGTGGGCAGCGAACAGCGCCTGCACCAGCTCCGGATCGAACACCACGCTGGCATCGAACGACGGCGTACCGCCTCCGCCCAGTTCCAGCTCCTCCAGCACGCCCGACACCTGCGCCAGCTCCGGGTAGAAGCCGCGGTAGCGCCAGCCGGCCTCGTCGGCCTTGGAACCGGTGTGCACCTCGTCGGGGTTGATCAACACCACGCTGCCGGCCGGGGCGAAGTGCTCGGCGCCGCGATGGTGAAAGCGCTGTGCGCCCTGCTCGATCATGACGAAAGCGAAGCCTTCATGGACGTGGGGCGAGAACACCTGCTCGATGTAGCGCGCGTGCAGCAGCTCGACGCCGCCCAGCTCCTGGGCGCGCCAGAAGCGGGTGCGTTCGCCGCTCGCGTCGTGTTCTGCCATGCACTACTCCGCCCTGGAATGATCTAAACGCCGAGCCATTGCTGGCACCTCTGTGCCTGTGCGCGCCCTCACCCCAGCCCTATCCCATGGGGAGAGGGGTTTTGAAGCCGCGAACAGAGTATCACTCAGCCGTTGAAACCGGCTTCCAGTGCGGCCTTCACCTGCGGCCATTCCTGGTCGGTGATGCTGTAGAGGATGGTGTCGTCCAGCCGCCCGCCGGCCAGGCGCCGGTGGTTACGCAGTACGCCCTCGCGCACCGCGCCGAGCTTCTCGATGGCACGCTGGGAGCGCTCGTTGCTGGCGGCGGTCTTGAACTGCACGCGGACCATCTTCCAGCTGTCGAAGGCGTGGCGCAGCATCAGGTACTTCATGGTGGCGTTGAGACCACTGCCGTGCTGGGCCTGATCCAGCCAGGTGGCGCCGATCTCGCAGGCCGGCAGCGCCGGGAGAAAATCCATGAAGCGCGTGGTGCCGACGATCTGGTTGCCCAGGCGTACCACCAGCGGCAGGGCACGGCCCTCGCGCTGATCGGCCAGGCCCTGGCGGTACCAGTCCGGGCGCCCCGGCGCGCTCATGAACTGCAGGACGTCGCGGTTCTGCTCCGCCAGCGTCACCAGGTCCGGCACGTCGGCCTCCACCATCGGCTCCAGGCGCAGGGCCCCGCGCTGCAAGGTGATGGGTAACGGTCTGAACATGGCGTCCTCCTCGAAACACGACGCGAAATCTTCGCTCACATCAGAGCGTAGCGGCCCGCTGAAGTGCCGCGCGCCGGCAGGCGCACGACAGACGGACCGCGAAAAGGCCGGCAAGCTACCAGCCCGGCGCTCCGCCCTCAAGTGTGAGCCGCGACACAGCACCACTGAGACATTGGTAGCAGGCGTCTGACAGTTCCGGACTTTGGTGCGAAACTGCTGCCAGTGCTCCTGCGGGGGAGCCAGTTCACTTCCGGAGTCAGCATGTCGTTGTCCAGTGGGTTGATCGCAACGGTCGCCCTGCTCTACATGGCGGTCCTGTTCGCCATCGCGTTCTATGGCGACCGCCGTCGCGCCCCACTTTCGCCGCGCGTCCGCGCCTGGGTCTACAGCCTGTCCCTGGCGGTCTACTGCACCAGCTGGACCTTCTTCGGTGCCGTCGGCCAGGCCGCCGACCAGCTGTGGTCCTTCCTGCCGATCTATGTCGGCCCCGTGCTGCTGATGCTCTTCGCGCCGTGGGTGCTGCAGAAGATGATCATGATCAGCAAGCAGGAGAACATCACCTCCATCGCCGACTTCATCGCCGCGCGCTACGGCAAGTCCCAGGCGCTGGCGGTCGTGGTGGCGCTGATCTGCGTGGTCTGCGTGCTGCCCTACATCGCCCTGCAGCTCAAGGGCATCGTCCTGGGCGTCAACCTGCTGATCGGCGCCGGCCCCGACTCCACCGGCATCCGCGCCCAGGACACGGCGCTGATCGTGTCGCTGATCCTCGCGCTGTTCACCATCGTCTTCGGTACCCGCAACCTGGACGTCACCGAGCACCACCGCGGCATGGTGCTGGCGATCGCCTTCGAGTCGCTGGTCAAGCTCACCGCCTTCATCGCCGTCGGCATCTTCGTCACCTACGGTCTCTACGACGGCTTCGGCGACCTGGTCGACCAGGCGCGCGTCGCCCCGCAGCTCAACGAGTACTGGAAGGAGACCGTGCACTGGCCGGCGATGCTGCTGCAGACCGGTGTGGCGATGACCGCCATCATGTGCCTGCCGCGCCAGTTCCACGTGCTGGTGGTGGAGAACATCGAGCCGCGCGACCTCAACCTGGCGCGCTGGGTGTTCCCGATCTACCTGGTGCTGGCCGCGCTGTTCGTGGTGCCCATCGCCCTCGCCGGGCAGATGCACCTGCCCGCCGGCGTGATGCCCGACTCCTTCGTGATCAGCCTGCCGCTGGCCGAGGCGCATCCGGCGCTGGCGCTGCTGGCCTTCATCGGCGGCGCTTCGGCGGCCACCGGCATGGTGATCGTGGCCAGCGTGGCGCTGTCCACCATGGTCTCCAACGACATGCTGCTGCCCTGGCTGTTGCGCCGCAAAGGCGAAGCCGAGCAGCCTTTCGAGGTGTTCCGCCACTGGCTGCTGACCGTGCGCCGGGTGAGCATCGCGCTGATCCTTCTGCTGGCCTACGTCAGCTACCGCCTGCTGGGCTCCACCGCGAGCCTGGCCACCATCGGCCAGATCGCCTTCGCCGCCATCGCCCAGCTCGGCCCGGCGATGATCGGCGCGCTGTACTGGAAGCAGGCCAACCGCCGAGGCGTGTTCGCCGGCCTGGCCGCCGGCTCGCTATTGTGGGCCTACACCCTGGTACTGCCGGTAGTCGCCAAGGGCCTGGGCTGGCCGCTGCAGACCTTCCCCGGCCTGGCGTGGCTCGCCGGCCGCCCGTTCGGCCTGTCCATCGAGCCACTGACCCTGGGCGTGCTGCTCTCGCTGATCGGCAACTTCGCGCTGTTCGGGCTGGTCTCGGTGTTCTCCCGCACCCGCGTCTCCGAGCACTGGCAGGCCAGCCGCTTCATCGGCCAGGAAATCTCCCAGAAACTCAGCTCGCGCTCGATGCTCGCGGTACAGCTGGAAGACCTGCTGATGCTCGCTGCCCGCTTCGTCGGCGAGGAGCGCGCGCGGCAGAGCTTCATCCGCTTCGCCTACCGCCAGGGCAAGGGCTTCACCCCCAGCCAGAACGCCAACGACGAGTGGATCGCCCATACCGAGCGCCTGCTCGCCGGCGTACTCGGCGCCTCCTCCGCGCGCGCCGTGGTGAAGGCCGCCATCGAAGGCCGCGAGATGCAGGTGGAGGACGTGGTGAAGATCGCCGACGAAGCCTCCGAGGTGCTGCAGTTCAACCGCGCGCTGCTGCAGGGCGCCATTGAGAACATCACCCAGGGCATCAGCGTGGTCGACCAGTCGCTGCGCCTGGTGGCCTGGAACCACCGCTACATCGAGTTGTTCGAGTATCCGGACGGGCTGATCTACGTCGGCCGCCCGATCGCCGACATCATCCGCTACAACGCCGAGCGCAACCTCTGCGGGCCGGGTGATCCGGACCTGCACGTCGCCAAGCGCCTGTACTGGATGCGCCAGGGCACGCCGCACACTTCCGAGCGGCTGTTCCCCAACGGCCGGGTGATCGAGCTGATCGGCAACCCCATGCCCGGCGGCGGCTTCGTCATGAGCTTCACCGACATCACCAACTACCGCGACGCCGAACAGGGCCTGAAGGACGCCAACGAAGGTCTGGAACAGCGCGTGCAGGAGCGCACCTTCGAGCTGTCGCAGCTCAACCAGGCGCTCACCGAGGCCAAGGGCACGGCCGAGGCGGCGAACCAGTCGAAATCGCGCTTCCTCGCTGCGGTCAGCCACGACCTGATGCAGCCACTGAACGCCGCGCGGCTATTCTCCGCCGCTCTCGCCCACCAGGAAAAACTGCCCGAGGAGGCCACCGAACTGGTGCGCCACCTGGACTCGTCGCTGCGCTCGGCGGAAGACCTGATCACCGACCTGCTGGATATCTCGCGTCTTGAGGGAGGGCGTGTCAGCGCCGACGTCGCGGCCTTCCCGCTGAGCAACCTGTACGACACCCTGGGCGTGGAGTTCCGCGTCCTGGCCCAGGAGCACGGCATCGACTTTCATGTGCGCGGCAGCAAGCTGCGCGTGGAAAGCGACATCAAACTGCTGCGCCGCGTGTTGCAGAACTTCCTCACCAACGCCTTCCGCTACGCCAAGGGCCACGTGCTGCTCGGCGTTCGCCGCGAGGCCGGGCACCTGCGCCTGGAAGTCTGGGACCACGGTCCGGGCATCCCGCCGGACAAGCTGCAGGTGATCTTCGAGGAATTCAAACGCCTGGACAGCCACCAGACTCGCGCCGAGAAAGGCCTGGGCCTCGGCCTGGCGATCGCCGATCGACTGTGCAAGGTGCTCGGCCACCGCCTGGAAGTACGCTCCTGGCCGGGCAAGGGCAGCGTGTTCAGCGTCAGCGTGCCGCTGGCGCGCCAGCCGGCTCCGGCGCCGCTCAACGGGCACAAGGTGGAAACCCCGGAACAGCTCAATGGCGCGCAGGTGCTCTGCGTCGACAACGAAGACAGCATCCTCACCGGCATGAACAGCCTGCTGACCCGCTGGGGCTGTCGCGTGCTCACCGCGCGTAGCCGAGAAGAATGCCAAGCGTTGCTTGAAGGCGATGCACGCCCGCAACTGGCTCTGATCGACTACCACCTGGACGACGGCGAGCTGGGCACCGACCTCATGGCCTGGTTGCGCACCCGCCTGGGTGAGCCGGTTCCAGGCGTAGTGATCAGCGCGGACGCCCGCCCCGAACTGGTGGCGCAGATCCACGCGGCGGGGCTGGACTTCCTGCCCAAGCCGGTGAAGCCGGCGGCGCTGCGGGCGTTGCTGAGTCGGCATTTGAGCCTGCGGTGATGGTTCTCGGCGCTGGCTTAGTTCCCTCTCCCTAACCCTCTCCCTGAAGGGAGAGGGCTGGGGAGAGGGTCCTGCCGGCCAGCTCCGAGTTAGCCTCAAACCACCCTCCCCCGCCACTGCAACAACACCACCCCGGCGATGATCAGCCCGACGGCCAGCAGGCCCTCGGGTGACAGCCGCCGCACCGGGAAACCGGCCCAGCCGAACTGGTCGCACAACGCCGACATCAGCATCTGCCCCGCCACCACGCAGGCCAGGAAAGTCGCCGCACCCAGCTGCGGCGCCAGCATTACCGCGACCGTCAGGTAAGCCGCGCCAAACAGCCCACCCAGCCAGCCCCACCAGGGGGTGGCGGCAATGCCTGCCGCCGGCGGCAGCGGCACGCGGAAGGCCAGCAGCGCGATGATCACCGCCGCCAGGCTTACGCCCAGGGACGTCAGGCTGGCACTCAGTGGATGACCCAGTTGGCGACCTAGCAGGGAATTGCTGCCGGCCTGCAGGGCGACCAGCGCGCCCACACCAATGGCAGGCAGCAGAAGAAGCAGTTTCGACATCGACTTTCCTCCGTTTCTTGTCGGTGCCTTAAGCTTCTGCTATCCATCCTGCGCATGGAAATGAATGAACGGTACAGCACAGATGCGCTCGATTCATGACTTGCGCCGCATCGACCTCAACCTGCTGGTGATCCTCGATGCGCTGCTGGACGAGCGCCACGTCTCCCGCGCGGCCGATCGGCTGGCGATGACGCAGCCGGCGGTGAGCCATGCGCTCAACCGCCTGCGCAACCTCCTCGACGACCCGTTGCTGGTGCGCGCCGGCAACCAGATGCAACTGACCCGCCGCGCGTTCGAGCTGGCCGGGCCGCTGCGGGAAATCCTCGGCGGCGTGCGCCGGCTGGTGCTGGGCGACGACTTCGACCCGACCAGCGCCGAGCTGGAACTACGCCTGGGGATGTCCGACTACGGCACCTGGGTGGTACTGCCGGTCCTGCTGCCGCTCCTGCGCCGAGAAGCGCCGGGCATTCGCCTGGACGTGCGCCAGGCCTCGCGGGTGGGCATGGCTGAGCAGGTGGCGAGCGGCGAGCTGGATGGCGCTCTCGGGGTTTTCCCGATGCTGCCCGAAGGGCTGCGTGTGCAGCAGTTGTTCGAGGAACGCTTCGTCTGCCTGTGCTCGAGGGAAACCCTGGGCGAAAGACAGCGCCTGGATCTGGACGACTACCTGGCTGCCCCGCACCTGCGGGTCGCCCTGCAACAGAGCCCGGCGGAAGAGATCGACAGTCACCTGGAAAAACTCGGCCGGCGCCGTCAGGTGGCCGCCACCGTGCCGCACTTCAGCGTCGCGCCCAGCCTGCTGGCGGGCACCGACCTGGTGCTGACCATCGCCGCGCGGATGCTCCCGGATGATCTCGAAAGCCATGGCCTGGCGAGCTTCGAGCCGCCGCTGAAACTGGCGCCTTTCGACTTCGTGCAGATCTGGTCGGAAACCAGCGAGGACGAGCCCGCGCGGCGCTGGCTACGTGGAAAACTGGCCGAGGTGGCCGGCCGGACCTGAGGCGTTACTCCGGCGTTTCCAGCCGCCGGAGGATCTCCCCAACGCGCTCGCCGAGCATCTCGTTGGCCGAGCGCTTCAGGCCGCGCGCGAGCTCCACCAGCACCACCTGTTCGGCCACCGGCCGCAGGCGCTGGAAGACTTCGGCGAGGCGCTCGAGGTCCGCCGCGCCGGGCAGCAGGTCGGCGCCGGGCTTGTCTACCAGATGGGTCACCACCAGTTGCACGATTCCGGCGGCCAGGTGTTCGGTGTCGGTCCGCAAGACCGCCAGATGATCCAGCAGCGACGCCAGCGGAATACCGGCGCGGTACAGCTCGACGCCGGCATTGAACAGACGCGGGCTGGGAATGCTGATGCGCTCGCCATCGAAGGCCAGCAGGCCCTGCGCCAGCGCCTGATCGATCACCGCGTCATTGAGCTCATCGCCGAACAGCGCCTGCAAGTCGCTGAACTCGATGCTGCCAGCGGACTCCAGGTTCCACGGGCCGACGATGGCTTCGTCGAGGCCGAGCACATGGTCCAGGTCGTGGCCATGCTCCCAGCTCTGCAGCAGCTCCTTGATATTGGCTATGTTGTAGCCGCGCTCCAGCAGGCGGTTGATTAGCCGTAGCCGGCGCAGGTGGCTGGCGAAATACACCCCGGCGCGGCCACGGCGCTCGGGCGGCGGCAGCAGGCCGCGATCCTGATACGCGCGCAGGTTGCGCACCGTGGTGCCGCCCTCGCGGGCCAGCTCATCCACCGTGTACTCGCGCTCTTCCTCCACCGCGGAGGGCGCGTCGTCCGGGCGTTGCAGCAGGCGCTGCAGCAGATTCAGGGGTGTGCTCATGGCGCGGATGATAGTCACCGTTGCGCCCTCAGAACAATCGAAAGCACTAGTCCCAAAGTGATCCGCCGCACAGCCCGGCAGCCCAACCAAAGACGGGACCTGCACCCACCGCAAATCCTCCGCCCTTCCACAACCCGCGCCGCCAGCGGCTCCGCGCTCCGGTAACACTCAGGGTCCGGCGCGCACGGCATGGCGCAACGCCCGCCGATGGGTCAGCATCGATTGTGACATTGTTCAATGTCACGATAACAATAACCAGCCTGGAGAAAGTCATGTCCCAAGGCGCGTGGGGGTCTACTCCCGAAGATCTGACCCCCGAAGACCTGCGGCACTTCCGCGAGACTCAGCAACTGGCCTACCGCTGCTGCGAAACCATTGCCGGCGAACTGCGCCCGGGCATCAGCGAGCGCGAGACCGCCGCCCTGATGAAAACCTGGCTGCTCGATCACGGCGTACGCGACTGGTTCCACCAGCCCTTCGCCTGGTTCGGCCCGCGCACCTCGTTCAAGGGCTTCGACGGCCTGCGCCACCTGGGCGGCTTCAACCTGGCCTTCTACCCCGGCAAGCAGCGCCTGGAGGAAGGTATGCCCTTCATCCTCGACTGCGCGCCGACCCTGGGCGCCTACACCGCCGACGTCGGCTACTCCGGCGCGCTGGGCCACAACCTGCTGGTGGAGCGTCTGATGGACGACCTGCTGGCGCACCGCAACCTGATCGTCGAACAGGTGCGCCAACGCCTGCCCCTGGCCGAAGTCAGCCAGTCGGTGGACCGTCTCTGCCAGCGCCAGGGTACCCTGCCGCGGCACAAGGCCTACCCCTTCGAAGTACTGGCCCACCGCGTAGAAAAACTCGGCGCGCGGGACAGCGGCCCGTCGCTGGCGCGCTTCGGCGTACGCAACATCGCCACGCTGATGAAGAACGCCCTGATCACCGGCCGCCGCGAAGGCTGGTCGCCGCTGTGGTCGAGCAACGACCGCTCGCAACACGCCCCGACACCTGGCCTCTGGGCGGTCGAGCCGCACCTGGGCCTGCGCGGCGTGGGCGCCAAGTTCGAAGAGCTGCTGGTGGTCACCGACGACGACGTCTACTGGCTGGACGACGACCTGCCTCACGTGCGCCGCTGGATCGCCCGCGGTCTGATAAGCGCCCCGGCGCGGCAGGAGGTGGCATGAACGCGATGCTGGAAAAAACGCTGCCGACGCCGGAGCGCCTCGACGTGCAATCGGGCAACGTACGCCTGGCCGTATGGCGCTGGGGTGAGCCGCACCTGCCGATGGTGTTGTTCGTCCATGGCTATCCCGACAACCATGAAGTCTGGCTGCCTCTGATCCGCCGCCTGTCCGGGCGCTACCAGCTGGTCGCCTACGATGTGCGTGGCGCGGGCGAATCGGACAAGCCGCGCAAGACCCGCGACTACCGCCTGGAACTGCTCAGCCAGGACCTCAAGGCCGTGCTCGATGCGGTCAGCCCGCAGCGCGCGGTGCACCTGGTGGCCCATGACTGGGGCTCGATCCAGACCTGGGAGAGCGTCACCGATCCGCAGCTGCGCGCCCGTATCGCGTCCTATACCAGCGTCTCCGGCCCCTGCCTGGATCACGTCGGCTTCTGGATGCGCGACCGCCTGCGCCGCAAGACGCCGCGCGCGCTGCTGCAGATGGCCAGCCAACTGCTGCACTCCTGGTACATCTACTACTTCCATCTGCCGTTGCTGCCGTCTCTGTCGTGGCGCTTCGGCGCGGCCAAGGCCTGGCCGCAGTACCTGCGCAAGGTCGAAGGCATCCGCAACCCGGCACGCAACCCGCACCAGGCCAGCGACGGCGAGCACGGCGTGAAGCTCTACCGAGCCAACTTCATCACCTCGATCTTCAAGCCGCGCAAGCGCCATACCGAGGTGCCGGTGCAACTCATCGTGCCGACCCGCGACCGCTATGTCGGCCAGCAACTGTTCCAACAACTCTCGCTGTGGGCGCCGCGCCTGTGGCGCCGTGACGTCACTGCCGGGCACTGGCAACTGCTCGCCGAACCAGCCCGCCTGGGCGGCTGGATCGACGAATTCGTCAGCCACATCGAAGGCGGCGAAGCCACGCCGGAACTGCAGCGCGCCGCGCTGAAACCTGGCGCCGGCCCGTTCGCCGGCAAGCTGGTGGTGGTCACCGGCGCCGGCGGCGGCATCGGGCGGTCGACCCTGCTGAGCTTCGCCGAACGCGGCGCCAGCGTACTGGCAGCGGACATCGACCCGGCCGCCGCCGAGCGCAGCGCCGAACTGGCCCGCGCGGTGGGGGCCAGCGCCTACAGCTACTACGTGGACGTGGGCGACAGCGCCGCCATGGAACGCTTCGCACAGTGGGTGAAGAGCAGCCTCGGCGTGCCCGACGTGGTGGTCAGCAACGCCGGCATCGGCATGGCCGGGCCGATGCTCAAGACCACCCCGGAGGAATGGGAGCGCCTGCTGCGCATCAACCTGTGGAGCGTGATCGACGGCTGCCGGCTGTTCGGCAAGCAGATGGTGGAGAGCGGCAAGCCGGGGCACCTGGTCAACGTCGCTTCCGGTGTGGCTTTCGCGCCGTCACGCAACTACCCGGCCTACGCCACCAGCAAGGCGGCGGTGCTGATGCTCAGCGAGTGCCTGCGCGCCGAGCTGGCGGGCAATGGCATCGGCGTCAGCGCGGCGTGCCCGGGCTTCGTCGATACCGGCATCGTCCAGGCCACGCGCTTCGCCGGACTGGATGACGAACAACAGGCGAAACACCGCGCCAAGGTACAGCGCTTCTACCGTCGGCGCCGGCTCAGCCCGGACACCGTCGGCGAACGCATCACCCGCGCAGTGGAACGCAACCAGCCGGTGGTGAAGGTTGGCAGCGAAGTGCATCTGGGCGCCCTGCAATGGCGCTTCATGCCCTGGCTGTCGCGCCTGTTCGCCCGCCTCAACCTGACTGCCTGAGAATCCCCATGAACAACCCTCATCACAAGCTGGTGCAACGCAAGGTGCAGTTCGACTACAGCGACTCGCCCCTGCACTGGATTCCCGGCGAGCCCGAGGCTTCGCACGTGGTCAACGTCATCCACATGATGTTGCCGGCCGGCGAGCTGTGGTTCTGCCGGCTGTACAACAAGGCCCTGCCCTTCGTGAAGGAAGGCCGTCTGCGCGACGACGTGCAGGGTTTCATCCGCCAGGAGGCGATGCATGCCCGCGCCCACAACGGCGCGCTGGAACGCTACCTGAGCCACCACGGCATCGACTCGACGCGCTACCTGAAGGTCATGGACTACCTGTTCGAGCAGTTGCTCAGCGATACGCCGCTGGGCCTTACCCTGTTCAATCGCACGGCCTGGCTCAAGCGCTGGTGGATCGGCCAGCGCTGCGCCATCGTCGCGGCGGTGGAGCACTTCACCTGCGTACTCGGCAAGTGGATCCTGGAGGCCGACGCGCTGGACCGCGCCAAGGCCGACCCGGTGCTGCTGGACCTGTTCCGCTGGCACGGCGCCGAAGAGGTGGAGCACCGCAACGTTGCGCACGACCTGCACGTACACCTGGGCGGGACCTTCGTCAGCCGCCAGCTGTGGATGTTCGTGGTCTGGCCGCTGATCATCTACCTGTTCGCCTTCGGCACCCGAACCCTGTCGCGCCAGGACCCGAGCCTCGCCCGGCCGCGTTCCTTTGCGGCGATCTGGCGCGACGGCTCGAAGTCCGGCGTGCTGCCGAAGATCAGCTCGGTAGCCACCAGTTTCCTGCGCTACTTCAAGCCCTGGTACCACCCGGACCACGAGGCCAATACCCAGGAAGCGCTGGACTACCTCGCCCGCTCGCCGGCAGCCAACCGGGCCGCGCGCGCTTCGTAAGGCCTGCCGGCGCGCCCGCGCAGTGGATGCGCGGCGCGCGCCGATCGCATACTGCGGCATCCGTTACTCGATTCAGGGATGCCGCGTATGCCAATGGGAACCTACCCGCTTCACTCCGCCCTGTCCTCCCGCGTGGAGCGTCTGCCGGAGCAGGTGGACGTGATCATCGCCGGCAGCGGCATCATGGGTTGCGCCACCGCCTGGCAGCTCGCCGGCCTTGGCCTGAGCGTGCTGGTGCTGGACAAGACCGGCCTCGCCAGCCAGCAGTCCACCCGCGCCTGGGGCTTCGTCCGCCAGCAGGCGCGCGATCCGGCGGAAGTGCCGCTGATGATGGCGGCGATCCCGCTGTGGGAACGTCTTGAAGAGGAGCTGCAACTGCCGCTGGAATGGCGTCAGGGTGGCTGTCTGTACCTGGCTGAAACGCCGGAGCAGCAGCACAAGTACGAGGACTGGCTGAAGGTCGCCGCCAACTTCGGGCTCGGCACCCGGCTGCTGGGCCGCGCGGAAGTCGCACAACTGATGCCAGCCTTGAGCGATCCCGCCCGCGGCGCGCTCTATACCGCCAACGACGGCCAGGCCGAGCCACGCCGCGTCGCTCCGGGTTATGCACTGCGGGCCATCGAGCGCGGTGCCGTGTTCGTCGAAGGCTGCGGCGTCACTGGAATCGATCGCGCAGCCGGCGCCATCTGCGGTGTGCAGACCGAGCGCGGCTATGTGAAAACCCGACAGCTGCTGGTTTGCGCCGGTGCCAGCAGTTGGCGCCTGGTGCAGAGCCTAGGACTGACATTGCCGCAACAGGCCGTGCGCTGCACCGTCTCGCGCACCAGCCCCGGCCCGGATGTCGGCGCGCAGAGCTTCATCGGCCACGGCATCGGCTTCCGCCAGCGTGCCGACGGCAGCATCAACCTCGCCGACGAAACCCAGGCCGACATCGACCTGAATCTCGACTATCTGCGCGATGCCAGACATTACCTGCCGCACCTGCCGGAACACCGCGCGGGCTTCTCCTTCAAGCTCAATGGCGCGCTGTTCCACGACCTGCGCCAGCGCCTGCCCGGCTCGGAAAGAAGCGTGAACGGCCCGGTCCTCGGCGAGCGTGATCCGCAGGTGAAAGCGAACACCTCGCGCGTCTTCCAGGCACAGACCAATCTCGCCAAGGCATTCCCGGCGCTGCGCGATGTGAAGGTGGTGGAAAGCTGGGCCGGCCTGATCGACGTGCTGCCCGACGGCATCCCGGTGCTCGACGCTCCGCCGGAAGTGCCCGGCCTGCTGATCGCCACCGGCTTCTGCGGCCATGGCTTCGCCATGGGGCCCATCGTCGGTCAGTTGATGAGCCAGTGGATTCACAAGGGCGAAGCCGGAATGGACCTGCATGCCTTCCGGCTGCGGCGCTTCGCTGATGGAACGGCGGGCAAGCCCTACTCGCTGTTCTGAGGGGCTGCCTGCGGCGCATATTCGTGACCGGCTATCCCCACAGGAACGCTCCATGCGCGCGATCGCAGGCAAGGCCGCTCCTGCAGCAGGGAGGATCAAGTGTTCAGGCGATAACGCAGGCCCGCGTTACTCGCCCTCTTCCACCAGCGGCGCATCATCGCTCAGTGCCCGCTCCAGCCAGTCTGTCGGCAGGCTCTTGCTGGCCCGTGCGCCAAGCAGTTTCACCTGCTCGGCGCGGCTGATCAGGTTGCCACGCCCCTCGCAGAGCTTGTTGCGCGCCGCCGCGTAGGTCTTGTCCAGCTGCTGCAGGCGGGTGCCCATCTCGTCGAGGTCCTGCACGAAGAGCACGAACTTGTCGTACAGCGCGCCGGCACGCTCGGCGATCTCGCGGGCGTTCTGGTTCTGCCGCTCCTGGCGCCACAGGCTGTCGATCACCCGCAGGGTCGCGAGCAGGGTGGTCGGGCTGACGATCACGATGTTGCGCTCGAAGGCCTCCTGGAACAGGTTCGGCTCGGCCTGCAGCGCCGCCGAGAAGGCCGCTTCGATCGGCATGAACAGCAGCACGAAATCGAGGCTGTGCAGGCCCTCCAGGCGACGGTAATCCTTGTCGGACAGGCCCTTCACGTGACTGCGCAGCGACAGCACGTGCGCCTTGAGCGCCTGCTGGCGAATCACGTCGTCATCAGCGGCGATGAACTGCTGGTAGGCCGTCAGGCTGACCTTGGCGTCCACCACCACCTGCTTGTCGCCAGGCAGGCGGATCAGCACGTCAGGCTGGAAGCGCTCGCCGTCCGGCGCACGCAGGCTGACCTGGGTTTCGTACTCGCGGCCCTTTTCCAGGCCGGCATGCTCCAGCACCCGCTCGAGCACCAGTTCGCCCCAGTTGCCCTGGGTCTTCTGGCCCTTCAGTGCGCGGGTCAGGTTGGTGGCTTCCTCGCCCAGGCGCAGGTTCAGCTGCTGCAGGCGCTCCAGCTCCCTGGTCAGCGAGAAGCGCTCGCGGGCCTCGGCCTGGTAGCTCTCCTCCACGCGTTTCTCGAAGGACTGGATGCGCTCCTTCAGCGGGTCGAGCAACTGCCCGAGGCGCTGCTGGCTGGACTCGGCAAAGCGCTGCTCGCGCTCGTCGAAGATCTTCCCGGCCAGCTCGGCGAACTGCGCACGCAGGTCATCCTTCGCCGCTTGCAGGTCGCCCAGGCGCTGCTGGTGGTTCTCCTGCTGCTCACGCAATTCGGCCGAGAGTGCCGCATGCTCGGCGGAGAGTCGGCGCAGTTCGACTTCCTTGTCGGCACGCTCGGCCTGCCAGTCCTGCTCGGCGTTACCCAGGCGCGCGCGCTCGTCCTTGCCCAGTTCGACCTCACGACGCAATGCCGCTGCCTCGGCGGAGAGCTCACCATGCCGGCCGCTCAGGCGCTGGAAGGCCTCGCGATCCGCCTCGGCCTGGGCGGACAGCCCGTCCTGTGCCAGTTGCGCGGTGGCCAGGCGCTCGCGCAACAGGGTTGCCTCCTGCTCCACCTCCACCCTGCGCGCCTGCAGACGCCAGGCAAGCGCCGCCATGGGCAGCAATCCGGCGAGCGCACCGAGCAACAGAGCGGAAAGATCGAGGGGCATGCAGAGCTCCGGGTGTGGCAATGGATCGCGCCAGTCTAACAGTCACCCGCGCGATGAGCCCTCGTCCGCTGTAAAGGCCCTGGAACAAGGCTCCTGAGCAAGCGCTCGGGACAATCCACAGAAGCTGTGGATAACTCAGTGGAGAACTTGCTTAAAACAGCCCATACCCCCAGTGAACTGGGGCCGTGTGACAGATTGGTGATTTTTTCACCAATAGAAATTTCCTTTATTTTTCAATAAGTTAAAAAACGCAAGGAAATTCACGGGGTGGCCAACTGCAATGTTTCGGGGACTTGACAGAGTGCGTCAGCATTGTGCACAAGTGCGCGCCACGCAGCAGCCGACCGCCCCGTTTCAGGGCAGTGGATAGGAAGTATTCTCAGGCAGACAGTGCATTCAACACAGGCGACGCGCGCGCCGGAAGCTCCGTCTTCCGACGCCGTTACCCGGAGAATTTCATGCGATCTGAACCTGCCGGCGCGGCAGTCGCTGCGGCCGGACGATGCGGGGTGGTTCGGGAAGCTGAATCGACTGCCGCTCGGCGGCGCTGACCCGCGCATAAATGCGCTCGGCAGCACTGCGGCTGTTGCAGTCGTAGAAGAACTGGTTGAGGTACACGCGCCAGCGACGATCATCGCTGGGATGGACGGCTATCCGTATATCCATGGTCTGGCGCTCCCTGCTTGGCCATCCCGAAACATACACCGCTCACCATGACACGACAGTGGCAAAACGATGAACGGTCAGGCCGGATGCGGCAGCCTGCCATCCACCAGGTATTGCTCACGCCGGTACAGTCGCGGGCTGTCGGGCACCTGGGCATGCTTGAAGGCGACGTACTCGGAAGTCGTCTCGCACAGCCACGGCATCAGGTTCCGCGGACGCTTCTCGGTAAACGCCGCAGGAACGAACAACGCCACATTGATACCGCCTTGCGGGCAACGCGCCGAGCGATACTCGAACGCTTCCACACCCGCATCGCGCATGGCGCTACCCAACCCTTGGGTGACGCTGTAATCCTGCGGGTCGAGCAGCGCCTCGTGCTCACGGAACGGCGGCAGATGAAGGCGCACGCCTTTCTGCACCTGGAAACGCGCCTCGAACGAAGCATGCTCGGAAAGGATTCGCCCACTGGGCGGCGGCGTCGCCATCCCTTCCCAGAGGACGAAGCGGTAAAAGGCTGACTCCGCCATGGCCGTTTCCAGCTTGAGCGCGCCATAGAACAGGCTCGGCTCATGCCGCCGGCCGAAGCGCGAGCCCCAGCGCAGCGGTGGATAGCGGAACGGTGTCTTCAATAGATAGTGCAGCGGCTCGGCGGGTGGCGGCATGCGCGGTTTGCTGGTCTCCAGCAACTCCTCGAGCAGCGCCTGCTCCTCCAGGGTGTCCACCAGTTGCAACGTCGCGACCTGGCCCTGGCTCTCCACCAGACGTACCAGTCGCCCACGAATGGGAGCGACGACCCAATCCTCATACTTCGCCCAGAGACGGGCGCCGGCTGCGAAGGACATTCAGACCTTGCCCCGGATGGCGTCCAGGTATTCGACCACCGCGACCAGGCCCTGCACCTGCTCCATCAACTGCAACGGCACGCCACCCAGGTGGCGGTTCTCGGTGCGCAGGAAGTGGCGCATGTCTTCATGGTTGCCGCCGAACAGAGCGAACAGAGCGCGGTAAATGCGCACCAGCAGCAGCGCCAGTTCGCCGGTCTTGCTGTCCACGCGCAGGCCGTTCTGCTTCCAGCGACTCACTGCGCTGCGGTCCACACCGACGATGGCAGCCAGTTCCTGCTGGGTCATTGCCAGGTGTTCGCGGGCAGTCAGTACTGCCTTCGCCAGGACGGCATCGGCGACCGGGTTTTCCTTCAGCAGAGCGCTCATGGCGAAACTCCATCCAGTGCATTTGCTGCAAACATACCATTAAATGCTGAAGACGCACAAAGACGAAAGGACGCAGCCGTCTGCCGGCGACTCATGCCCGGCTTTGTATCCACAAGCTGACAAACTGGAAAAACTCTTTACCAGACATTTACTTAGCCTTGGCACTCATTGACGCAGCACTGCGGTCAGATGAAATACCCGGATCGTCCGGGACGATGAAAGCTGAAATACGCACCGCCGTTGCGGTTGCGCCAGGAGAACACCATGAAGAAGTCCGTCGCCCTGCTCTGTGCTGCCCTGATGCTTGGCAGCCCGCTGGCCAGTTTCGCCCAGCCCGGCCCTGGTCCGGACAATGGCCCGAACAACGGCTCGAACCGGCAGGACAACCGCGGGCCGCAACAGCAGCACCAGCAGCCGCAGCCGCAGCGCGCGCCACAGGGCGGCTACAACCAGCAGGCACGCCCCGTCCAGCACAACGCCCATGCCTATCGCAACCCGGACTTCCGTCCGCAGGCCGGCATGCCGGTGCCTCATCGCGACTGGCGCCGCGGTGTGGTCGTGGAGCCGAACTATCGCGGCGACCGCTACTGGGTCACCGACTGGCACGCTCGCCACCTGTACGCCCCGCCGCGCGACCATCGCTGGCTGTACGTCAACGGCGACTACATTCTGGTCGCCATTGCCAGCGGCGTGATCGTCAACATCCTCAGCGGTTACTGATTCACCTCAGGCGCTGGCACTGACCATCGAGCCGGCGCCACTGCCACCGGCCTTGCGGATCGCCTCGGCCAGCGCAGCAGCAGTCTGCTGCATGGCGGCGCTGGTGCTGGCGATGCGGCTTTGCAGCGCCATCAGCGCAGCGGTCCGCTCGGCCTCCGAGGAGTAATGACGCTGCTGCGCCTCGGCCAGCTCGCGCTGCTCCTGCTGCAACTGCTTCTGCAATTCCTTAAGGCGCTTCTGTAATTGCTCGACCGCCGTGCTGGAGCTTCCGGAACTGCCGGAACTCTTGCTGCTCTTGCCGCTCGGTGCCGTGCCGCCAGCCTGCAGACGCGGGCTTTCGGTATTGCTGCCGGCGCTTTCATTGGCAGTTCCAGCCGATGCACCAGCATCGCTTGCCACCCGTAGCTGGGTGGCAAAAGTCTGGATGGCAGGGGTGATGGAAAGACTCATGCCGGATGTCCTTTGTTCCGGGAATTCAGCCGATGTATCGGCCACCACAGGAAAATCTTGAAAGCTCCTTCGCACGGCCTGGCAAAGCCCCTAGGATAGGCGCCTTTATTTCCAGCCTGTCGCCATGGACAAGAAACGCGCCTACCAACTGATCCTCGCCCGCCTCGCCGAAGACCTGGAGATCGCCGTGCGCGCCGCACAGACGGCCCACGAAACCGCGACCCATGAGGAGAACATCGCCGAGAACAAGTACGACACCCTCGGCCTGGAAGCGGCCTACCTCGCCGCCGGCCAGTCGCGCCGCGTGGAGGAGATCCGCCACGCCCTGGCGCTGTTCGAGAACCTGCAACTGCGCGACTTCGACGAAGAACAGGGCATACAGACCAGCGCTCTGGTGCAGCTGGTCAACGAGCACGACCAGCAGCGCTGGGTCTTCATCGGCCCGGATGGCGCCGGCCTCAAGGTGCACTTCGAAGGCTGCGAAATCCTCGTCATCACTACCCGCGCACCGCTGGGTAACGCCCTGCTCCACCGCCATCCCGGAGACGAGGTGGAAGTGGGCACCGGCAGCGCCCGCCAACGCTACGAAATCCTCGACGCCTGTTGACAGGCCATGCGCGCGAAAGCTCTGTAGAAACCGAGCGCATCGATGAAAAATCTGAGCGGAACAGACAATACACCGCACGCCGGCTGACACAGACTAAGCTTCAAGGCCACACCCCATCCCTCCCGGCCTCAAGGAGAAGCACCATGCTGTTCAACTGGTCCGAGTACGTCCCCGCCGTGAAGAAAGCCTTCGGCGCCCTGGGCAAGAAACACCCGAAGATGATCGCTGCCTACCAGGCCCTGGAAGCTGCTGCCGCTGACGGCGACGCTCTGGATGCCAAGACCCGCGAACTGATCGCCATCGCCGTGGCCATCACCACCCGCTGCGACGGCTGCATCGGCGTGCATGCCGAAGCCGCGCGCAAGGCCGGCGCCACCGAAGCCGAGATCGCCCAGACCCTGGCCACCGCCATTTCCCTTAATGCCGGCGCCGCTTACATCTACTCCCTGCGCGCCCTGGAAGCCTACGAGTCTGCCGCCGCTCCGAAGTGAGCACCCGCCCGCGACGCCCCAGCGCCGCGGGCTTGCCCCTTTCCCTTCAGGGCTCGGATGAGTTATCAGTGGGGCATAGCCAGCCAATGCCTCAGCCCATGTCGCAGCCCACCCTCGGATTCTGGAAACTCACCCTCGCCATAGCCGCCGGCATCTGGCTCGGCTGCCTGGCCGTCGCCGCCACCGCCTGGCTGATCTGGCCCGACCTTCCGACCGCCGTCGTCACCCGCCTCGCGCAACCATCTGCGGAAACTTCGACCAGTCCCCCGCCAGCGCGCAGTAACGAAGAGATGTTCCGGCAGTACCTGCAACGCCAGCAGGCCACGCAGGAACAGCAGAATCGACAAGTGGAGAAATCGGAGCAGGAAAAGCGCTTCAACAGCGCGCCGTGCCAGTTCTGGCGGCAGCAGTACCAGGCGAACCCCACGGAGGGGAATCGGCAGAAGATGGATGGGTATTGCGGGTAATGGAGCGAAGGGCGGGGATTTTCCGGACGCAGAAAAGACAAAGCCCCTGAAATTCTAGGAATTTCAGGGGCTTCGGCCATATGTAATGGCGGAGAGATAGGGATTTGAACCCTAGGAACTGTTGCCAGTTCAACGGATTTCGAATCCGTCCCGTTCGGCCACTCCGGCATCTCTCCGTGCGGCGCGCATGATACCAGCTTGAAGCCTGAAGGCGAAGCCCTTATTCAGGATTTTTTCGCGTGGTATCAGACGCTTGCGTGCACGGGTGGGATCAGAGCGGTACGCCGAGGCGCTGGGCGACTTCTTCGTAGGCTTCGATGACGTCACCCAGACCCTGGCGGAAGCGGTCTTTGTCCATCTTCTTGCGGGTCTCTTTGTCCCACAGGCGGCAGCCGTCCGGGCTGAACTCGTCGCCCAGAACGATCTTGCCGTGGAACAGGCCGAACTCGAGCTTGAAGTCCACCAGCAGCAGGCCGGCGTCGTCGAATAGCTTGTTCAGCACTTCGTTGACCTTGAAGGAATAGGCCTTCATTTCGGCCAGTTGCTCCAGGGTCGCCCAGCCGAAGGCCTGGACGTGGGATTCGTTGATGAACGGGTCACCCAGGGCGTCGTTCTTCAGGAACAGTTCGAAGGTCGGCGGAGTGAGCTGCAGGCCCTCTTCCACACCCAGACGGCGCACCAGGCTGCCCGCAGCGTAGTTGCGCACGACGCACTCGACCGGAATCATGGCGAGCTTCTTGACCAGCACTTCGTTGTCCGACAGCAGGGCGTCGAACTGGGTCGGAATGCCGGCGGCCTCGAGCTTCTGCATGATGAAGGCGTTGAACTTGTTGTTCACCATGCCTTTGCGATCAAGCTGCTCGATGCGCTTGCCGTCGAACGCCGAGGTGTCGTTGCGGAACAGCAGGACGAGGCGGTCGGCGTCATCGGTGGTGTAAACCGACTTGGCCTTGCCGCGATAGAGTTCTTCGCGTTTTTCCATGATGGGCTCCGCTTGCTTAAGGGGTGGGCTCAGGCGATGGTGCGCCAGTCGAGTCCAGAATGCTGATCGGCTACCTGCAGCCAGTCCGGGTCGCACCCGAGGGTGTCGACGAAGCTTTGCCGGGCCAGCTGCGGCGAGTTGTTCTTTTCGCTGAGATGCGCCAGCACCAGGTGCTGCAAGCTTTCCCAGCCCAGCTGGGCCACGAGTTCGGCGGCCTGCCGGTTGTTCAAATGTCCCCACTGGCCGCCTACACGGACCTTGAGTGGGTAGGGATACGGACCGCGGGCCAGCATGTCGGTATCGTGATTCGCCTCGATGATCAACGCATCGAGGCCACGATAGCATTCCAGCACCTGCGCCGTGGCGGCTCCCAGATCGGTGAGCTGGCCAAAGCGCTTCCGGCCATCGGAAAACACGTACTGCAGGGGTTCCCGCGCATCGTGGGAGACGCTCACCGCAGTGACTTCCAGGTCTTTCAGTACCAGGCGGTCGCCGCATTTGAGCAGCCCCGCCGGTGTCACCGGCTTGCGCATTCCCTGCAGGGTGCCGGCGCTGAGGTACACGGGTATTCGATGGTGCCGGGCCAGCAGTTCGACGCCGTTGATGTGATCGGAGTGCTCGTGCGTGACCAGTACCGCGTCCAGCTGCCCGGGCTCTACGCCCAGGCGTGCCAGACGGCGGATGGTTTCACGCAGCGGGAAGCCGCAATCGATCAGTATCCGGGTGTCAGAACTGCTCACCAAGGCCGAATTGCCCCGGCTTCCGCTCCCCAGGACCGCGAAGTGCATTCCGCATACTCTCCTGGAGTTTTTCCAACACACCCTGCGCCACGTCAGCCGGTGCGGAGGTGTTGATGTCTTTGTCGACGGTGATCTGGACGGTGTTGCTCACGCTGGTCAGGCGAACCTGGTAGCGCTGGGCCTTGGCGTCCTCTTCTTCCTTGGTCTTCTCACCACCGCCGAACAGGCGGCTGAAGAAGCCAGGCTTGTCTTCGTCCTTCTTCTTCGCGCCTTCGGCGATGTTGACGTAGTACACGCCCAGGCTGCGGTTGAGGTCGTCGACACGGATGTCGGCACGATCCAGCGCACGGCCGACGCTGACCCAGGCACGGTCGAAATCGGAATCGACGGTCAACACCGGGTTGCCGCTGCCGTCATTGTTCAGCTGGACAGCGCCAGGGGTGTCGTAGTCCGAGTGCGCGGCGAGCAGGGAGACGGAGCCGCCCTTCTCGGCGCTGGTGGCCATGCTGGCGATCATTTCGTCGAGCAGCGCGGCGTCCAGGCTCGGCACGGCCGGCTTGGTCGGCCAATCGCCAGTGGCGGTGCTGCCGGCCGGGCGGGTTTCACTCAGCACGTAGACTTCACTGGTGTTGGTCTGCACGCCTGGCTCGATACGCACGCGAACGCGCGCTTCGCTGTCAGGCTCGACGCCCGACACACGGCTGCTCAGGCGACGCGCCAGGGGCGCGGAGAGCTGCGACAGCGGCTGCCAGTTGGTGCTGAATTCGCCAGTCTGCGGACGTTCGTTGGCGATGGAGAAGCCGTTGTCCTGGAAGAACTGGTGAGCGACCGGCCAGACTTCGGCCGGCGGACGCTGGGCAACCAGCCAGCGCGAGTCGCCGCTCTTCTGCAGGCTGAAGTCGCTGACTTCGCCGGCGCCGGACAGCGGCTGCGGACGCGGCACTTCGAACTCGCCTTCCTTCTCGGTGCTGGTGGCGACGTTCATCGGAATCGGCAGCAGCGGGTCGAGCTGCTTGCTCTGCATGCCCTCGGGCACCTTCATCGGTGCGGTTTCGCGGGCGTTGAGGTAATCGTCACCCCGGTCGCGGAAGTAGCCTTCCGGGCCCCACAGCCAGCCGCAGCCGGAGGTGTTGCCGATAACCAGGGCGAGCGCAGTCAGTCCTGCCAGTCGCTTCATGCGAGGGAGCTCCTTAAGCCAGGACGCCGGTCTGGCGCATGGCCTGACGCAGCGGTTCGTGGCAGCGCGGGCTGAGCCAGGTCAGAGGCAGGCGGATGCCCTCTGGAATCAGCCCCATTTCGTGCAGGGCGAACTTGACCGGGATGGGGTTGGATTCGATGAACAGCGACTTGTGCAGTGGCATCAGGCGATCGTTGATGGCGCGGGCAGCGGCGGCATCGCCACGCATGGCGGCGGCACAGAGGTCGCTCATGGCGCGCGGGGCGACGTTGGCGGTCACCGAGATGTTGCCCTTGCCGCCCATCAGCATCAGCTCGACGGCGGTGGCGTCGTCACCGGAATAGACGAGGAAGTCCTTGCCGACGCGATCCAGTACTTCCTTGCCGCGCTGCAGGTCGCCGGTGGCTTCCTTGATGCCGACGATGTTCGGTACCTTGGACAGGCGCTCGACGGTCTCGGGCAGCATGTCGCAGGCGGTACGGCCCGGCACGTTGTAGAGGATCTGCGGGATGGCCACGGCTTCGGCGATGTGGCGGAAGTGCTGGTACAGGCCTTCCTGGGTCGGCTTGTTGTAGTACGGGGTCACCAGCAGGCAGGCGTCGGCACCGCCAGACTTGGCAGCCTCGGTCAGCTCGACGGCTTCGCGGGTGGAGTTGGCGCCGGTACCGGCGATGACCGGGATACGGCCGTTGACCTGGTCGACGACGCGACGGATGACGTCCAGGTGTTCGTTCACGTCCAGAGTGGCCGATTCACCCGTGGTGCCGACCGCTACGATGGCATTGGTGCCTTCCTGCAGGTGGAAGTCCACCAGCTTGGCGAGGCTGTCCCAATCCAGTCGACCCTGAGCATCGAAGGGGGTGACCAGCGCCACCATACTGCCCGCAATCATGCAACCGCTCCTGCCGGAAAAAGAAAGCCGTAATGGTACTGTCGCCACCGGCCACGCACAAGGTGACGCAGCGACCCGCGAGCGGTCAGACATTCCCCTCATCGGCGCTTTTCGCTACCCTTTCTCCTTTGTCGATGCGGCCCGCTTGGCCGCCACTCCCAGGAAAGCTGCATGTCCACCTCTCACCCTCGTGAACAATTCCTTCTGATCAGTGCTCTGGGCCCGAACCCGATGGAGTTGACCAGCGTGCTGTGCCGCACCTGCGTCGACAACCGCTGCTCGGTGGTCAGCAGCCGCCTGACCCGTCACGGCGAGTTCAGCGCACTGATCCTGCAGATCTCCGGCAGCTGGGACGCACTGGCCCGTCTGGAAGGCGGCCTGCCGCCCCTGGCCAAGCGCCACGGCTTCACCCTCAGCGTCACCCGCAGCAATGTCCACGTTACCCGCGCCCAGGCCCTGCCCTACGTGGCCTATGTCAGCGCCGTCTATCGCCCGGACATCCTCAACGAGCTGTGCCAGTTCTTCATCGACCACAACATCGAGCTGGAGAACCTCACCTGCGACACCTACCAGGCGCCGCACACCAACACCAGCATGCTCAACGCCACCATTACCGTGACGCTGCCGGCCGGCACCCAGATCAGCTGGCTGCGCGATCAGTTCCTCGACTTCGCCGATGCGCTGAACCTGGATGCGCTGATCGAACCCTGGCGTCCGCAGCATCCGTAAGGATGCTCCCAAGGAGAAAATCCCAATGGCAGTCGAACTGAACAAGCCCGTCGCCGATTTCCAGGCCCCGGCCACCAGCGGCGTCGAATTCCGCCTGTCCGAACTCAAGGGCAAGCAGATCGTCCTGTACTTCTACCCCAAGGACAGCACCCCCGGCTGTACCACCGAAGGCCAGGGCTTCCGCGACAAGATCGAGGACTTCGCCAAGGCCAACACCCTGGTGTTCGGCGTCTCCCGCGATGGCATCAAGTCCCATGAGAACTTCAAGGCCAAGCAGTGCTTCCCCTTCGAGCTGATCAGCGACAAGGATGAGGCTGTCTGCCAGCTGTTCGACGTAATCAAGCTGAAGAAGCTCTACGGCAAGGAATACATGGGCGTAGACCGCAGCACCTTCCTGATCGACGCCAAGGGAGTGCTGCGCCAGGAGTGGCGCGGCGTGAAAGTGCCTGGGCACGTGGACGCCGTGCTCGCCGCCGCTCAAGAGCTGAACCCGTAATCCGCTGAGCCAGCTTCAATGAAAAAGGCCGCTGATCAGCGGCCTTTTTCGTTTACATCATCGGGCTGACTTGCGGTTCCAAAGGCGGCTGTCGCGGCCAGGCATCCAGCACGGCCTTCACCAGGGTCGCCAGCGGGATGGCAAAGAACACGCCCCAGAAGCCCCACAGCCCCCCGAACAGCAGCACCGCGCAGATGATTGCCACCGGGTGCAGGTTCACCGCTTCGGAGAACAGCAGCGGCACCAGCACGTTGCCATCCAGCGCCTGGATGATCGCGTGGGCGGCCATCAGGTAGATGAACTGGTCGCTCCAGCCCCACTGGAACAGCGCGATCATCGCCACTGGCACGGTGACCACCACCGCGCCGATGTAAGGCACCACCACCGACAGGCCGACCAGCAGCGCGAGCAGCGCCGCGTAGTTGAGCCCCAGCACCGCGAAAGCGATGTAGGTCGCCACGCCGGTTATGAATATCTCGATGACCTTGCCACGGATGTAGTTGGCGATCTGCTGGTTCATCTCGTTCCACACCTGCTTCATCAGCCCGCGCTCGCGCGGCAGGTAGCGACGGAACCAGTGGTAGAACCGGCGGCGATCCTTGAGGAAGAAGAACACCAGGATCGGCACCAGCACCAGGTAGATCATGATGTTGACCACCACCGGCAGCCCCGACAGGGAAAAGGTCAGTGCCCACTGGCCCAACTGTCCAAGCTCGCTGCGCGCCGCCTCGACGGTGTGCAGCACCTGCTCCTCGGTGACCATGTCCGGGTAGCGCTCGGGCAGCATCAGCAGGGTCGCCTGCCACTCGCCGAGCATGCCAGGCAGCTCGTTGAACAGAGTGAACAGCTGCTTCCACAGCAGCGGCACCAGCACCAGCAGGAACACCGCGAGCAGCCCGAGGAACAACGAATAGACCAGCCACACCGCGAACAGGTGTGGCACGCGCAGGCGCTCCAGCACGCCGACCATGCCCTGGATCAGGAAGGCAATGACCATCGCCGCCAGCACCGGCGCGAGCATCCCGCCGAAGGCCAGGATGACGGTGAATCCCAGTCCGAGAATGACCGCCAGCACTATCGCCTCCTCGTCGGAGAAATAGCGCTGCATCCAGTCCTGCAAAACCTTGAGCATCAACGAAACCTGCGAAACGAATGGGGTAACGTCGCGGTTACCCGCGATCGGGGGCTACTTCTTGCGCAGCCAGTAGCGATAGACGCCGGCTTCGACCTCTTCATGCAGCAGCGAGTGCCCGGCAAGATCGGCGAAAACGCGGAAGTCGCGCTGGGAGCCAGCATCGGTGGCGATCACCTTGAGCACCGCGCCGCTGGGAAGGCGATTCAGCTCGAGCTTGGCCTTGAGCAGCGGCAACGGACAATTGAGACCGCTGGCGTCCAGCTCCGCGTCACAGACGGGGACGGATGGCGTGGTATCGGACATCGAAACGAACTCCAGTCAGGGCGCCCAAGAATACCGAAAGCGTTGGAAAAGTAACCAGGCCCGGCCAGGACGTCGATCATTAATCAAGCCGTCAGCCTCGGGGGGTTAAAACGGAAGCGAAGCGGAAATACCCGTTTCGAATTGCGCCGCACTTCCGCCCTGCAAACTAGGCATAGGCGTTAGCCTGCGGCTAAAGTAGAGCCTTTCTCGGAACGAGCCTCGTGTACATGAAAGTACTCCGCCCTGCCCTGCTGTCGCTCGCTATCGCCTTCGCCATGCCGGCCCTGGCGGACGACCTGCCTTCCCTGGGGGACGCCAGCTCGTCCATCGTCTCCCCGGAGCAGGAATTCCAGCTCGGCCGCGCCTGGCTGAGCATGCTGCGCAATCAGGTCGACACGCTCAACGATCCGCAACTCAAGGACTATGTCGAGTCCAGCGTCTACCGCCTGGCCGAGTCCAGCGAACTGCAGGACCACCGCCTGGCGTTCATCCTGATCCGAGACAAACAGATCAACGCCTTCGCCGCCCCTGGCGGCGTGGTCGGCGTCAACGGCGGCCTGTTCATCTATGCCCAGACCGAAGGCGAGTACATCGCAGTACTGGCGCACGAACTCGGCCACCTGAGCCAGCGTCACTTCGCCCGCGGCATCGAGGCGCAGCAGCGCATGCAGATTCCGGTGATGGCCGCCATGCTGGCCGGCATCGTCGCCGCCGCCGCAGGCGCCGGTGACGCCGGTATCGCCGCCATCGCCGGCACCCAGGCCGCGGCCATCCAGAACCAGCTGCGCTTCTCCCGGCAGAACGAACAGGAAGCCGACCGGGTCGGGGTTGCCACCATGGTCCGCGCCGGCTACGACCCGCGCTCCATGCCCAACATGTTCGAGCGCCTGGCCCGCCAGTACCGCTACGAGGGCAAGCCGCCGGAATTCCTGCTGACTCACCCGGTCACCGAATCTCGTATCGCCGACACCCGCAACCGCGCCGAGCAATACCCCAAGGGCGGCAAGGAAGACTCGCTGCGCTATGAGCTGATGCGCGCCCGCGTCCAGCAGATGTTCGAGGACACCCCGGGCATGGCCAGCAAGCAGTTCCGCGCGCAGCTCGACGAAGACCCGAAGAACGACGCCGCTCGCTACGGCCTTGCCCTGTCGCAGACCAAGATCGGCCAGCTGAACGAGGCCCGCAGCAACCTCCAGCAACTGCTGGCCAAGGCGCCCAACGACATCAGCTACAACCTGGCCATGTCCGATCTCGACATCACCGCCAACAAGCTGCCCGACGCCCAGGCGCGGGTGCAGAAGATGCTCGGCCAGTACCCTGACAGCTACCCGCTGATCCAGGCCAACGCCGACCTGATGATGAAGACCAACCGCGCCGCCGACGCCGAGAAGACACTGTTCAAGCTGTCCCAGCGCCGCCCGCTGGACCCGGACGTGTGGAACCGCCTCGCCGATGCCTGCACCCTGAGCGGCAACGCCATTGGCGTGTACCAGGCCCGCGCGGAGTACTACGCGCTCACCGGCGACTACAAGCAGGCGATCGAGCAGCTGGACTTCGCCAAGCGTCGCGCCGGCGGCAACTTCACCCTGGCCGCACGCCTGGATGCCCGCCAGCAGGAGTTCCGCGACCAGGAGCGTGTCCTCAAGGAAATGATGGGCCGCTGAGCCCTTCTCCCACCCATGAAAAAGCCCGGCATTGGCCGGGCTTTTTCATTTACGCCAGCGCATCAGGCATTGCCCGCCAGCTTCAGCTTCGCCGCCTGGGTGAAGTCGAGCATGCGCTTGAGCGGCTTGATCGCCTTGGGAATCAACGCCGGGTCGACGAAGATTTCACCCGAGCTTTCCTTCAGGCACGCCAGGGTACGCTCCAGGGTGTTCATGGCCATCCAAGGGCAGTGCGCACAGCTGCGGCAAGCCGCGCCGTTGCCGGCAGTGGGCGCTTCGATGAACTCCTTGTCCGGGCACAGCTGCTGCATCTTGTAGAAAATGCCGCGGTCGGTGGCGACGATGAAGCGTTTGTTCGGCAGCGTTTGTGCGGCCTTGATCAGCTGGCTGGTGGAGCCCACGGCATCGGCCAGGTCCACCACCGCTTCCGGCGACTCCGGGTGCACCAGAATCGCGGCGTCCGGGTAGATCGCCTTGAGGTCCTCCAGTTGCTTGGCCTTGAACTCCTCGTGAACGATGCAGGCACCGTCCCAGAGCAGCATATCGGCGCCGGTCTCGCGCTGGATGTAGCGGCCCAGGTGCTGGTCCGGCGCCCAGAGGATCGGCTCGCCGTTATCCATCAGGTGCTCGACGATTTCCACCGCGCAACTGGACGTCACCACCCAGTCGGCGCGCGCCTTCACAGCCGCCGAGGTATTCGCGTAAACCACCACGGTGCGCTCGGGGTGCTGGTCGCAGAAAGCGGAGAACTCTTCCACCGGGCAACCCAGGTCCAGCGAGCAGGTCGCCTCCAGGGTCGGCATCAGCACGCGCTTTTCCGGGTTGAGGATCTTTGCGGTCTCGCCCATGAAGCGAACACCAGCCACCACCACGGTCTGCGCCGAATGCTGGTTGCCGAAGCGGGCCATTTCCAGCGAGTCGGAAACGCAGCCGCCGGTCTCTTCGGCCAGCGCCTGGATCACCGGGTCGCAGTAGTAGTGCGCAACGAGCACGGCGTTCTGCGCCTTCAGCTCGGCGGCGATGGCCGCACGGTAGTCAGCCTCTTCCTGCGCACTCAACACCCGCGGCTGCTTCGCCGACAGATGGGCCTGGACCAGCAGGCGTTCGGAAATCTGGGACATCGTGTGAAAACCTCAACAGGCACGGTCTGATTATGCCGGCGATTTTATCACCACCACCTTACGACGCGGTGCACCGTGGATGGCCATATGGCGGACTTTTTCCGGCACATGGCAAAAGCCCCGTGACCTTTCGATCACGGGGCTTTTGTCTTACATGTTGGTGGGTCGTGTGGGATTCGAACCTACGACCAATTGGTTAAAAGCCAACTGCTCTACCGACTGAGCTAACGACCCAACGTGGGGCGTATAATACTGATTTCTAACGCAAAAACAACACCCTTCGAAAACTTTTTTCAGAAATACCGCGTAGGGTCGGAAATTCCCGCGGCCAAAAAGCCCTCGGAACGCAGTCGGCAGCTGTCGCATTTACCGCACGCACGCCCCTCATCATCGGCCTGATAGCAGGAAACCGTCAGGCCGTAATCCACGCCCCGGGCGATGCCCGCCTCGATGATCTGCGCCTTGGAAAGGAACTGCAGTGGCGCCTGGATACGGAAGCCGTCACCCTCCACGCCGGCCTTGGTCGCCAGATTGGCCATGCGCTCGAAGGCTTCGACGAACTCCGGGCGGCAATCCGGGTAGCCGGAATAGTCCACGGCGTTCACGCCGATGAAGATATCCCGAGCGCCCAGCACCTCCGCCCAACCCAGAGCGAGGGACAGGAACACGGTGTTGCGCGCCGGCACGTAGGTCACCGGAATCCCTTCGCCCGGTGCCTCGGGCACGTCGATGCTGCTGTCAGTCAGCGCCGAGCCGCCAATGCCATTCAGGTTGAGGCCGATAACCTTGTGCTCGATCACTCCCTGCTGGCGCGCCACGCGCTCGGCTGCCTGCAGCTCGGCACGGTGACGCTGGCCGTAGTCGAAGCTCATGGTGTAGCAGTCGTACCCTTCGGCCCTGGCCATGGCGACCACGGTCGCGGAATCCAGGCCACCGGAGAGCAGGATTACGGCTTTCTTGTCGGTCATGGATGGATTGATGGACATGAGAAGGTCTCCTCCGCGCTCAATGGCCCGGCTCGTCGTTCCAGAGAATCTTGTGCAACTGCAGCTGCAGGCGCACCGGCAAGTTGTCGCTGACGATCCAGTCGGCCAGCGCACGCGCGTTCACTTCGCGGTGGCTGGGCGAGAACAGCACCTCGCCGGCCCGTTGCTCCAGGCGGTACTCGATCAGCTTGGACACCGCCCAGTCATAGTCCTCGCGGGAGCAGATAACGAACTTCACCTGATCGTTGGAAGTCAGCTCACCGATGTTCTCGTAGCGATTGCGCGCCCCTTCCCCGGAGCCCGGAGTCTTCAGGTCGAGGATGCGGCTGACACGGCGGTCGGTGGCGGCAATGTCCAGCGCACCACTGGTTTCCAGCGAAACCTCATAGCCGGCATCGCACAGGCGCTCGAGCAGCGGGATGCAATTGGGCTGGGCCAAGGGTTCGCCGCCGGTCACGCAGACGTAGCGCGGGCGGTACCGGGCAACCTGGTCAAGGATGGCGTCGAGGGACAGGATTTCGCCGCCACTGAAGGCATAGGCGGTATCGCAGTAATTGCAGCGCAGGGGACAGCCGGTCAGGCGAACGAACACAGTCGGCAAGCCGGCGGTGCGCGTCTCCCCCTGCAACGAGTAGAAAATCTCGGTAATGCGCAGGGTCTGTTGCATATCAGCCACGGGCGTGACGGCTACACAGACCATCCGCCTCCGTTGCGTTGGAGTCGTGGGCGCGCTCGCTGGGCGCCCGGCAATCCCGGACACAGCAGACATCAGCCGAGCTGAAACCACTGTTGCTTTCCGGGGGCGGGAATTCTAACGAAAAAACCCGCGACTAGCGCGGGTTTTCACAAGATGGAACGGGAGCTTACTTCAGATTCTTCAGATCACGCTGGGACAACTGGGCGGCGGAAGTACCCGGATATTGGGCCACGACCTGCTGAAGGATGCCACGGGCCTTGTCGGTATTGCCCAGGCGACGCTCGACATCGGCGAGCTTGTACAGCGAATCCGGCACCTTGGCGCTGCTCGGGTAAGCCTGGCTGACACGTGCGAAAGCCTGGCCTGCGCCCTGCAGGTCGCCCTTGGCGAGGTTCACTTCACCGAGCCAGTACTGTGCGTTGCCAGCGTACTGGCTGTTCGGGTACTTGCGCAGGAAGGCGCCGAAGGCCTGGCTGGCCTTGTCGAAGTCCTTCGCCTTGATCAGGTCGAAGGAGGCGTCGTAGTAAAGCTTTTCTTTTGCCGGGTCACCCGGCTCGCTGCTGGCAGCGGGCTGCTGTTGCTGGGCGGCAGCAACACCAGCTCCAGCGGCAGCTCCGGCACTGGCGCCGGCAGCGGAGGAATCCTGTTGAACAGCAGCACCGGCCGCTCCCGCACCTGCACCGCTGGAAAGGCGGCTGTCGATGTCCTGGAAGCGTTCCTGGTTTTCCTGCTTCATTTGCTGGATCTGGTTCTGCTGCTCTTCGAGCATACCGCGCAGACGGGACATCTCGTCCTGCATCTGCTGCAGCTGCATGAACAGCTGAGCCTGACCGGAGACGGGAGTAGTCATCCCGCCTCCGGCGTAGGCGCCATCGGCGCCTGCGGTGCCATAACCCGAGGGCGGTGTGCTGGCGTAGCCACCATTACCGTCCTGTACCGGAACCGCGGCTGCCGCCATGAGGGGCAGTCCGCATGCGATCAAGGTCAGAAAACGCAGGCGCATCGGCATCAGGTCTTACTTCTTCAGCTCAACGCGGCGGTTCTGGGCCCAGGACTGCTCGTCGTGGCCAGTGGCAACCGGACGCTCTTTGCCATAGGAAACCAGTTCCAGCTGAGCAGGGGAAACGCCCTGCAGTACCAGGTAGCGCTGAACGGCCTTGGCACGACGCTCGCCCAGAGCCATGTTGTACTCGCGGGTGCCGCGCTCGTCAGTGTGACCTTCCAGGACTACGCGCTGGCCGGAACCTTTCAGGTCCTTGGCGTGTACGTCCAGGGCACGCATGGCTTCCGGCTTCAGGTCGGAGCTGTCGTACTCGAAGTAGAAGGTAGTGATAGCGCGCAGAGCGGCTTCGTCGCTCAGGGAGCCGTCAACGGCACCGCTGTTTGCGCCGTAGCCAGCGTTCGGATCAACGCCGCCATTGGCGCCTTCGCCAGTAGCATCGCCTTTCTTGGACGAACAGCCGACGGCAACAGCCATGGCGAGGGCGATAACGGCAAATTTGCCGAATTTCAGCATTTCCATCATGTAACTCCTAATGAACCCCAGTGTATAAATTTGAAACAGTTGGCAACCGTCAGTTCAGGTAAGGGGACCAGGAAGGCTCGCGCACGTCGCCTTGAGCGGTGGGTAGCGGTAACCGAACACGTCCGTTGATGCTCACGAGCATCAACACGCCCCGGTCCTGCTGGCGGGTGGCATATATTAGCATCGTGCCATTTGGCGCAACAGTGGGCGAATCATCCAGGTTGGTGTTGGAAAGTACCCGGAGATTACCGCGCTGAAGGTCCTGCGCCGCGATCTGGAAGTTGGTGAAACCGTCCTGGCGGTGAACCATGACCAGGGTCTTCTCGTCCGCCGACAGTTTCGGGTTGGCGTTGTAGTTGCCGATGAAGGTCACGCGGTCGGTAGCGCCCGAGTTCACGTTCATCTTGTAGATCTGCGGCTTGCCGCCCCGGTCCGAGGTGAAGTACAGGGTCGAGCCGTCCGCGCCCCAGAAGGGTTCAGTGTCGATCGCCGAGTTGTTGGTCAGGCGACGCAGCTGGCGGCTGCCCAGGTCCATCACGTAGATTTCCGGGTTGCCGTCACGCGACAGCACGAAGGCCAGGCGATTGCCGTCCGGCGAGAAGGCCGGGGCGCCATTGAGGCCTTCGAAGTTGGAAATCTGCTCGCGGCGCCCGGTGTCGACGTACTGCATGAAGATGCGCGGACGCTTCTGCTCGAAGGACACGTAGGCGATGCGACGGCCATCGGGCGAGAAGCGCGGCGAGAGGATCGGCTCGCGCGACTGCAGCAGGGTCACCGGGCGGGCGCCGTCATAGTCGGAGCGCTGCAGGGTGTAGCGGGTGTTGTCCACCGAGAAGCGCTCTGCGGTCACGTAGAGCATTTTGGTGGAGAACGCCCCCTTGATGCCGGTGAGCTTCTCGAACGACTGGTCGGCGATATAGTGCGACATGTCGCGCAGCTGGTCGGTGGTGCCACCCACACTGCCAGTCAGCACTTGTTCCTGGGTCGCCACGTTGAGCAGGGCGTACTGGATCTGCAGGCGGCCGCCACTGGGGACGATGCTGCCGACCAGGACGTACTGCGCACCGAGGGCCTGCCAGTCGCGATAGATCACTTCGCTGGCCTGGGCCGGCTGGCTGATCATGTTCTGGCGCGGGATCGGCTCGAAGTAACCGGAGTTGCGCAGGTCGCTGCCGATGATGTTCGACATGTCTTCGGGCAGGACGTTGCCGCCCTGCCAGCCGAACGGAACCACGGCAATCGGGACGGCCGAGTCACGACCGCTGGAGATCACCAGCGGGTCGGCGGCCTGCGCTGCGCCGGCCACCAGGGCCAGGGCGAAGAGCGCGAAGCGAATCAGGGTACTCACAGATCTAAATCCTCCGGTTTGAAGACCATTCGGCGCTGACGATACAGGCTATCGAAAGTGGCACGATCCAGTTTTTGCAGTTCGGGAACACGGCCCACGTTTTTGACCGCTGCCACCGCCGAATCGTCGAACGGCTTGTCACCACTGGAGCGGGTTACGCTTACGCCGGTGATGGCTCCGCTCGGCAGCATCTGAATCAGCACTTCTACGCTCATTCCGTTACGAGCTGAAGGAGGACGACTCCACTGCTGGCTCACCAGGCTGACGATCAGATCGTCGAAGTTGCCCGCCACCTCGTCACCTTGCTCGTCGGCCAGGGCCTGTTGCCGTTGCGTGTCGTTGGACAGCAGGTCGGCCAGCGCCTGGGCCTTCTTGTCTTCCGTGGCCTTGCGGGCTGCGGCAGCGGCTGCAGCAGCCTTCTTCTTCGCAGCCTCGACCGCGGCAGCCTTCTTCTTGGCATCATCCGCGGCGGCTTTTTTCTTCGCGTCCTCGGCGGCCTTCTTCTTGGCCTCCTCGGCAGCTTTCTTCTTCGCCTCTTCAGCGGCCTCTTTCTTGGCCTCTTCCTCGGCTTTCTTCTTGGCGATATCCGCCTGCTGTTTCTGCTCGGCAGCCTTGGCCTCAGCCGCTTTCTTGGCGGCTGCGGCAGCATCGGCCACCTTCTTGGCGTCGTCTGCCTTCTTGGCTTCAGCGGCTTTCTCGGCGGCATCTGCAGCCTTTTGAGCTGCATCGGCCTTCTTTTGTTCCTCGGCTTTCGCAGCAGCCAATGCCTGCTGCTCAGCCTTCTTCTGCTCGAGCTGCTCCTGCTCGTACTGCTTGGCCGAAGTCTTCTTCGCCTCGCCGGCTATCTTCTGGTTGGTCTGCTGGGTCGCCTGGCTCTTGGACTTCAGCTGGTACAGCGTAGCCTGGACGATCGGCCGCGAAGGCGGCAGTTCAGGCGTACTGGCCCAGCTGACGAACAGCATGGCGAAGATCAGGACATGCAGGGCCACGGCCAGGACCGTTGGCCAGAAGTAGCCTTCCGATTGAGAGCGCTCGAGCTGGTGCATCAACTACCTGGTGCCTCGGTAATCAGACCGACGTTGCCGACTCCGGCTTTCTGCAGACCGCCCATGACGGCCATGACAGAGCCATAGTCGACTGCCTTGTCCCCACGGACGAAGACCTGGACTTTCTTACCCTGACTGCTGTTCTGCGCCATGATCGCGGTAGCCGCAGTCACCAGCTGGTCGAGGTCAACGGCAGTCTGGCTGGCCTTGCCCTGATCCGGGTCCACTTCGGAGCCCATGTTCCAGTAGTAGGTCTTGTCGGCCTTGATGGAGATGGTGAGCACGCGGGAATCGTTATCCTGCGGCAGCGCTTCGCTGGAAACCTTGGGCAGGTCGACCTTGACGCCCTGGTTGAGCATGGGCGCGGTCACCATGAAAATGACCAGCAGTACCAACATCACGTCGATGTAGGGCACCACGTTCATTTCCGCGACCGGCTTGCGCTTGTGACGAACTCTTGCCATGACGGCTTACCTCTTGGTCGTCGATCAATCGTCGCTGGTGTGCACTTTGCGGTGCAGGATCGCCTGGAACTCGTCGGCGAAGGTGTAGTAGCGACCGATGAGCATTTCCGAGCGGGCGGCGAAACGGTTGTAGGCGATGACCGCGGGGATGGCCGCGAACAGGCCGATGGCGGTGGCGATCAGTGCTTCGGCAATACCCGGCGCCACGGTGGCGAGGGTGGCCTGCTGCACGGTGGCCAGGCCACGGAAGGAGTTCATGATGCCCCACACGGTGCCGAACAGACCGATGTACGGGCTGGTGGAACCAACAGTGGCGAGGAACGGCAGGCTGGTTTCCAGCTTCTCTTCCTCACGGGAAATGGCGACGCGCATCGCGCGGGATACGCCTTCCATCACCGCATCCGGGTCAACGCCAGCCTGCTGGCGCAGACGGGAGAACTCCTTGAAGCCGGCACGGAAGATCTGCTCGACCCCCGAATCCGGATCGGGGTTGCTGCCCGCCTGACGATAGAGCTTGGACAGGTCAATGCCCGACCAGAAGCGCTCTTCGAAAGTTTCCAGGGCCTTCTTCGCCGAGCGCATCATGTTGCTGCGCTGGAAAATCATGATCCAGGAAGTGACCGATGCGGCCACCAGGGTCAGCATCACCAGCTGTACCACGACGCTGGCGTTACTGATCAAGCTCCACATGGAAGTATGGTCGACGACGTTCGGTTCCACGTTAATCTCCTGCTGAAAGGGTGTCCGGACTGCCGGCAAATGCCGCACGCAACACATCTGGGATAGCGCGGGGTTTCAGGTTGTCCGCCCGCACGCACGCCACCAGGAATCGCCCCTCGCAGAGCAAGGTCGAATCCGACGCCCGTCGAACCTGTTGACGAAACTTCAGGCTCGCACGGTTCAACTCCTCCACCTCGACGCTGACAAGCAGCTCGTCATCCAGGCGGGCCGGCGCGTGATAGCGCGCCTCAGCCGAATGAACGACGAAAAGCAGGTTCTCCCCCGCCAGCTGTGACTGGGCGAAGCCCAGATCACGCAGCCGCTCGGTACGAGCCCGCTCCATGAACTTGAGGTAGTTGACGTAGTAGACGATGCCGCCGGCATCGGTGTCCTCGTAATAGACCCGATACCGCTGCTGGAACGGCTGACCCCCGTGTTGCGCGCGCATACTCTAGAACCAAGTAAAGACTTTGCCAATCGGCAATCGTCTACAAATGCAATTAATTACCATCTTCAGGGACAAACAGATCCGATGTCGTCCCCTCCCCCATCCGCTTCGGCACATTCAGGCCGAAATGCAGGTACGCATGCCGGGTCACTACACGCCCCCGAGGTGTGCGCATGATATAGCCTTGCTGGATCAGATAGGGCTCCAGCACGTCTTCAATCGTGTGTCTTTCTTCGCTGATGGCCGCCGCGAGGTTGTCGATCCCCACCGGGCCACCGTCGAACTTGTCGATCATGGTCAGCAGCAGGCGGCGATCCTGGTGATCGAAGCCTCTTTCATCCACGTCCAGCAGGTTCAGCGCCTTGTCGGCGATATCGCTGCTGATGTGGCCGGTGCCGCGCACCTCGGCGAAATCCCGCACCCGCCGCAGCAGGCGGTTGGCGATCCGCGGCGTACCGCGCGCGCGCCGGGCAATCTCGTAGGCGCCCGCCGGCTCGATCTCCAGACCGAGGATGCCCGCCGAACGGGCGACGATGCTGGACAGGTCGTCCACACCGTAGAACTCCAGACGCTGCACGATACCGAAGCGGTCACGCAGCGGGTTGGTTAGCATGCCGGCGCGAGTGGTCGCCCCCACCAGAGTGAAGGGCGGCAGATCGAGCTTGATCGAACGCGCAGCCGGGCCCTCGCCGATCATGATGTCCAGCTGGAAGTCTTCCATGGCCGGATACAGCACTTCCTCGACGATGGGCGAGAGGCGGTGAATCTCGTCCACGAACAGCACGTCGTTGGGTTCGAGGTTGGTCAGCAGCGCCGCCAGATCACCAGGGCGCTCCAGCACCGGGCCGGAGGTGCTCTTGATCGAAACCCCCATCTCCTGGGCGATGATATTCGCCAGGGTGGTCTTGCCCAGGCCGGGCGGGCCGAAGATCAGCGTGTGATCGAGGGCCTCCTGGCGCCCACGGGCCGCCTGGATGAACAACTCCATCTGTTCACGCACCACCGGCTGACCGACGTAGTCGGCCAGCTTCAGCGGGCGGATGGCACGGTCGAGCTGCTCTTCGCGGTCACGACCGGTTACAGAGGAGATCAGGCGATCGGCTTCGATCATCGATGGCTACCTAGACCATGCCCTTGAGGGCACGACGGATGAGTTCTTCGCTGGACAAGCCTTCCTCCTGCACGGCGGCCACGGCGCGGCTCGCCTCCTGGGGTTTGAAGCCCAGGGCGATCAGCGCACTGACCGCATCGGACTCGGCGCTTGAGACTGCGGCAACCAGTCGGGGTTCCACCACCAGTGGCGCGATGGAAGGAATATTTTCCCACGCCTTGAAGCGATCTTTCAGCTCCACCAGCAGTCGCTCGGCAGTCTTCTTGCCCACGCCCGGAATCTTCACCAGGGTGGAAGTATCCTGCGCCTGCACGCAACGCACCAGCTCATCGACTTCCAGCCCCGACATCAGCGCCAGCGCCAGCTTCGGGCCCACGCCATTGAGGCGGATCAGCTCGCGAAACAGCTCGCGCTCGCGCTTCTCGGCAAAGCCGTAGAGCAGGTGGGCATCCTCGCGCACCACGAGGTGGGTGTGCAGGGTCACCGGCTCGCCCAGGCTCGGCAAGCGATACAGGGTGGTCATCGGCACTTCGAGCTCGTAGCCCACGCCATTCACATCGACGATCAGGTGCGGCGGTTGTTTTTCCGCCAGGGTGCCACGCAGGCGTCCAATCACGGGTGTTTGTCCTTGCTCAATGTTTTTCCGGATATCACAGGCGCAAGCGTCCGCCACGCCGGCGGGCGCCTACCAGGCCGTGCGGCACCAGGCTCTGCCGGGTGTGCGCGTGGCACAGGGCGATGGCCAGGGCGTCGGAGGCGTCGATCTGCGGCTTCTGCACAAGCTTGAGCAAGTGCATGACCATCATCTGGACCTGCTGCTTGTCCGCACCACCGGTGCCGGCAATCGCCTGCTTGACCTGGCTCGCCGTGTACTCGGCGATCTGCAAGCCCTCTTCCGCCGCAGCGACTATCGCCGCGCCGCGCGCCTGCCCCAGCTTCAACGCCGAGTCGGCGTTGCGCGCCATGAACACCTGCTCGATGCCCATCATGGTCGGCTGATAGGTCTGGATGACCTCGCGCACGCCACGGAAGACGATCTGCAGGCGCTCGAACAGTTCGCCGTTGCCGGTACGGATGCAGCCCGATGCCACGTACTCGCAGCCACGACCGGTGTCGCGCACCACGCCGAAGCCGGTTATTCGTGAACCTGGGTCGATACCGAGAATCAGGGTCATGTCCGTCCGATCAAACCTTTTCCGTAACCTGTACTTCAGATAACAAAAACCGGAAGCGGGAGGCGCCGCTGACGACCACTCCCGCTTCCGGCTTCAGACCAGCGCCGGTGGAGGGATCAGCCCAGCTGGGCCATCACCTCGTCCGGGATATCCGCATTGGAGTAGACGTTCTGCACGTCGTCCAGGTCCTCGAGCATGTCGATCAGCTTGAGGACCTTCTGTGCGGTGTCCAGGTCCAGGGTCGCGGTGGTCGACGGGATCATGGTGATCTCGGCGTCGTCGCCCTTGAAACCGGCTTCGGTCAGCGCTTCATTGACCGAGATGAAGTCGGCGAAGGTGGTGAAAACATCGATGGAACCGTCATCGTTGACCACCACGTCGTCGGCGCCGGCTTCCAGCGCGGCATCCATCAGGGCTTCCTCGTTCACGCCCGGCGCATAGCTGATCTGGCCCTTGCGCTCGAACATGTAGGCCACCGAACCATCGGTACCCAGGTTACCGCCGCACTTGCTGAAGGCATGACGCACTTCGGCCGCGGTGCGGTTGCGGTTGTCGGTCATCGCTTCGACGATGATCGCCACGCCGCTGGGTGCATAACCTTCGTAGGTCAGCTCGGCCATGTTGTCCGCTTCGCTGGAGCCCACGCCGCGCTGGATGGCGCGATCAATGGTGTCGCGGGTCATGTTGGCAGTCAGCGCCTTGTCCACGGCCAGGCGCAGACGCGGGTTGTCCGCCGGAATCCCCCCGCCCTGCTTGGCAGCGACGGTCAGCTCACGGATGAGCTTGGTGAAGATCTTGCCCTTCTTGGCGTCCTGACGTTCCTTGCGGTGCTTGATGTTGGCCCATTTGGAATGACCAGCCATAACTCACTCCGTATCGCTTGTTTGCTTCGCACGCGGCGCCCGGCTTGCGGGCGCCACGGCAATCTGGATCGACTTACTCGGCGGCTTTCTGCTGCTCGCGCAAACGGATATTCAGCTCGCGCAGGGCCTTGGCATCCACAGTGCCCGGAGCCTGGGTCATGACGTCGCCGGCGCTCTGGGTTTTCGGGAAGGCGATGACTTCGCGGATAGAGGCCGCGCCGGTCATCAGCATCACCAGACGGTCCAGACCGAAGGCCAGGCCACCGTGCGGCGGTGCGCCGTACTTCAGGGCGTCCAGCAGGAAGCCGAACTTCTCTTCCTGCTCCGCATCGTCGATGCCCAGCACGCGGAATACCGCCTGCTGCATGGACTTGTCGTGGATACGGATGGAACCGCCGCCCAGCTCGGTGCCGTTGAGCACCATGTCGTAGGCACGGGACAGCTTGCCGGCCGGGTTGGCCTCGAGCTCTTCCGGGGTGCACTTGGGCGCGGTGAACGGGTGATGCAGGGAAGTCAGGCTGCCGTCGTCGTTCTCTTCGAACATCGGGAAGTCCACGACCCACATCGGAGCCCACTCCTTGGTGAGCAGGTTGAGGTCATGGCCGACCTTGATGCGCAGCGCGCCCAGGGCGTCGCAGACGATCTTGGCCTTGTCGGCGCCGAAGAACACGATGTCGCCATCGACCGCGCCAACGCGATCGAGGATCTCGTTCAGGTTCGGCTCGGCGATGTTCTTCACGATCGGCGACTGCAGGCCTTCCACGCCCTTGGCGCGTTCGTTGACCTTGATGTAGGCCAGGCCCTTGGCGCCGTAGATGCCGACGAACTTGGTGTAGTCGTCGATCTGCTTGCGCGGCATGCTCGCACCGCCCGGAACGCGCAGGGCGGCAACGCGGCCCTTCGGATCGTTGGCCGGGCCGGAGAAGACCTTGAACTCGACGTCCTTCAGCTGATCGGCCACGTCGACCAGTTCCAGCGGAATCCGCAGGTCGGGCTTGTCCGAACCGTAGCGGCGCATGGCCTCTTCGAACGGCATGTGCGGGAATTCATCGAACTCGACGTTCAGCACTTCCTTGAACAGTTGGCGAACCATCTTCTCGGTGATCTCGATGATGTCGCTTTCTTCGAGGAAGCTGGTTTCGATGTCGATCTGGGTGAATTCCGGCTGACGGTCGGCACGCAGGTCTTCATCGCGGAAGCACTTGGCGATCTGGTAGTAGCGGTCGAAGCCGGCCACCATCAGCAGCTGCTTGAACAGTTGGGGCGACTGCGGCAGGGCGAAGAAGTGCCCCGGGTAGGTGCGGCTCGGCACCAGGTAGTCACGCGCGCCTTCAGGAGTCGGGCGACCGAGGATCGGGGTTTCCACGTCGAGGAAGCCGTTGTCGTCCAGGTAGCGGCGGATGCTGCTGGTGATGCGCGCACGCAGCTTCAGCTTGGCGGCCATCTCCGGGCGACGCAGGTCGATGAAGCGGTAGCGCAGGCGGGTTTCCTCGCCCACGTCGGAGTACTCGTCCAGCGGGAACGGCGGGGTTTCGGCCTGGTTCAGCACTTCCAGTTCGTGACCCAGCACTTCGATGGCGCCGGAAGCCATGTTCGAGTTGCGCGCGCCTTCAGGGCGCAGGCGCACCTTGCCGGTGATCTTCACGACGTACTCGCTGCGCACACGGTCGGCCTTGGCGAAGGTCTCGAGGCGATCCGGGTCGAATACCACCTGGGCCAGACCTTCACGATCACGCACGTCGAGGAAGATCACCCCGCCGTGGTCGCGGCGACGGTGAACCCAACCGCAAAGAGTGACTACCTGGCCGTCCAGGCTCTCGTTCAACTGGCCGCAATAGTGGCTGCGCATCATGGTGTGTTTCGCTTCTCGAAAGTCTTGAATTCTAGGGAACCGCTCATTCGCTGGCGGAGCAGCCGCCACCACCGCAACCGGTGGCCGGAGAGGCCGCTGAGGCATCGCCGGAGGCGAGGTTCTTCTTCGCTCCGGTCTTGAAGTCAGTCTCGTACCAACCGCTGCCGCCCAGGCGGAAACCCGGAGCCGACAACATCTTCTTCAATTCGGGAGCCTTGCAGGCCGGACAATCGACCAACGGCGCATCGCTGATCTTCTGCAGCGATTCCAGCTGATGCGCGCAGGACTGGCACTGGTACTCGTAAATCGGCATGGGGCACCTTGACTGATCACACTGCCACGGGCCCGCGTCCCGCGGCAAAGACGCGGATTATAGCCTGAAAAATCCGCAGGTTGCAGCCAGGCTCCGGCGACGTAAAAGCCAGCCAGGCGCACAGCCCTTTAATAGAAAAGCTCAATCGATTGCCTTGATATAGACCAAGAGCTTCGCCCCCACCCCGGTGTTAGCCTCGAATCCAATGCTTTTGAATCACCCCTGCCAACGATGAGGAGATCACCATGGAAATCAACATCGGAATCGCCGAACAGGATCGCGCCGCCATCGCCGAAGGCCTGTCCCGACTGCTGGCCGACACCTACACGCTGTACCTGAAAACCCACAACTTCCACTGGAACGTCACCGGACCGATGTTCAACACCCTGCACCTGATGTTCGAGGGGCAGTACACGGAACTGGCCCTGGCCGTGGACAGCATCGCCGAACGCATCCGCGCCCTGGGCTTCCCGGCGCCGGGCACTTACGCCGCTTACGCGCGCCTGTCCTCGATCAAGGAAGAGGAAGGCGTGCCGGACGCCCAGGAGATGATCCGCCTGCTGGTACAAGGCCAGGAAGCGGTGGTGCGCACCGCACGCAGCATCTTCCCGCTGGCCGACAAGGCGGCGGACGAGCCGACCGCCGACCTGCTGACCCAGCGCATGCAGGTACACGAGAAGACCGCCTGGATGCTGCGCAGCCTGCTCGCCGAGTGAACTCTCCTTATATAAGGAGGCCCGCCACTCCCGACGGGCTTCTCTCACTCTACGAATGGCCTAAGCGGTTGATTTGAGAAGGCAAGTGGTTTGCTGTTAAATAACCGCCGTGCGTTTCGCGCATAGGCCGCCCAGCACGCTTTCATTTTCCTTTCCGGCGTCGCACCTGGGGACGGCTGCTTCTTTTTTCGTTACCCGCTCAAGGTGAATCCGTAGCCATGCTCAAGATCGTCCATCTCGTGACGGGCGTCGCCGCACTCGTGCTGTCCCTTATCCCGAGTCTGCGCAGTGATGCCCTGCCCTATCTGCAACAGAGCGATGCCATCTATCTGGCCCTGCTCGGCCTGACCAGCCTCCTGCTCGCGCCGGGCAGCCACCTGAAACAGCCTTCAGCCCTGCAAGGCTTGGCCACCGCCCTGGTGGTCCTGGCCGTGGTGCTGCAGGTGCTTATCCTGCTCGCGCCGCTGCCTTTCATCGGCGAACAGCCAGCCATCGTGCTGCCACTGCTGAGCCTGGCCGGCGCAGTCGTGCTGCAATGGGCCGCCAACCTGAACCCGACACGTCCCCACGCCCCCATCGAAACCTTCCTCGGCGAGAACCGCGAAACCGGCACCGTGAAATGGTTCAACACCTCCAAGGGCTTCGGCTTCATTTCCCGCGACTCGGGCGAGGACATCTTCGTCCACTTCCGCGCCATTCGCGGCGAGGGCCACCGCATCCTGATCGAAGGGCAGCGCGTGGAGTTCTCGGTAGTCCAGCGCGACAAGGGCCTGCAGGCGGAAGACGTGATCGCCGCCCTGCCCAACCGCCGCTGATTCACAGCTCCATGAAAAAGCCCGCCAATCGGCGGGCTTCTTCATTTCTGCACCTATTAACAGCGCGGCTCAATAGTGCGGCGGCGGAGCGTCATCTTCCGCGACGCCAACCTGGCCCTGCAGGTCTTCCAGGCGCTTGAGCAGCGCCTGCATCTGCAGGCGGGTGCGCTCGATCACCCGCTCCTGCTCGTAGACCACGTCGCTCAAGGTCTGCAATGCGTCATCCTGGAAGGCCAGCCGGCTCTCCAGGTCCATCACTCGAGTCTCCAGATCCATCATTCACTCCTGACTGAAGCGAAAGCCATCGCCCAGCGCCATGCGCAGTTTCTCGCGCACCCGCGCCAGTTCTTCTTCTTTATAGGGAACCGCCGGGTGCTTGCCCCAGACTGGTCCCGGCCAGGCGACATCATCCTGCTTGCGCACAATCACATGCACATGCAGTTGGCTGACGACGTTGCCAAGATTGGCCACGTTCATCTTGTCCGCGTCGAAAGTATCCTTGAGCACTTCCGCCAGTTGAGTCGCCTCGCGCCACAACTGCTGCTGATCGGCAGAATCCAGCTGGAAGATCTCACTGACGTCTTCGCGACGCGGAACCAGGATGAACCACGGGTACTGCGAGTCATTCATCAACAGCAGGCTGCTCAGCGGGAAATCACCCAGCGCAACGGTGTCCTGCTGGAGACGGGAATCCAGGGCGAACATAAGACCTCTCCTGTTCGACGAGCCTTGTTTAAGCCTAGCTCCACGGGGGAGCCGAAGGGCGCGAAGAATACTAGAGAGCCCTTCCGGCGAACATGCCCGACCGACGCATCGTCCCGGAGCACGCCCTTTGCAGCGCCGCACCAGGATCGCGCATGACGCGGATTGGCATATCCCGACAACAGGCGCGTGCAGGAATCTGCACGGCAATCACGGCAATCCGCAGCGAAAAATCGTTTAAACAGCTACAACTACGGGATGCCAGAAAACGACATGCGTGCTCGCGGATGTTGCAAATCCCCAACGGAAGCCGTGAAATGCGTCAACGCGTCGCAAGACGAACACTGTGAAGGCAGCACCGGGCATTTGTGCACGGTTGTTGCTAGAGGCAAGGACAACGCACCGACGGCCACCCCAACTCGAGAAGTGGACGCGGAGGCGAGGGAACTTAAGACGTGGTCAATGGAATAGAGAACCACAAGGACTGAAGCATCAATGAAGCAATCAGGGGGCAATCTCTTTTTGCAACATGAGAACTGCTTGAATGCGACATGCGTCATGCAGCTTTGCGACAGTCCCGTAAAGATTTTGTGTGTTCATTTGGGCAACTATCGCCAACTGAACACGCGTGCTATAAGTTAGCGCCGACAAAAAAAGAAAGAGCCGTCACCGCGGCATTAGTGATGGCGAATAATTTCAAAACCAAAGGAGCAATCACAATGAAAGTGATGAAGTGGAGCGCCATCGCCCTGGCCGTTTCTGCAGGCAGCACACAACTGGCAATGGCCGAGCCCTTCGTAGGCAATCAGGCTGACGCTAAAGGCTTTGTCGAAGACAGCAGCCTGAACTTCCTGGTTCGCAACTACTACTTCAATCGCAACAAGAAAGACGGCGCCACCGATGCCCGTGACTGGACCCAAGGTTTCTGGGCCAATTACAACTCCGGCTTCACCCAAGGCACCGTTGGTTTCGGTGTTGACGCCTTCGGCTACCTGGGTCTGAAACTCGATGGTGGCAGCGGCTACGGCGGCACTGGCAACCTGCCGGTTCACGATGACGGCGACAAGGCTGACGACTTCGGCAAGGCCGGCGCAGCTGTCAAGATCCGCATCTCCAAGACCGAACTGAAATTCGGCGACATGCAGCCCACCGCTCCGGTGTTCGCTGTAGGCGGCACCCGCCTGCTGCCGCAAACCGCCAGCGGCTTCAGCCTGATGAGCAGCGAAATCGACGGCCTGGATCTGGAAGGCGGTCACTTCTACTCCGGTACTGGCCAGGACACCACCAACCGTGACGGTGAGATCTGGTCCCAGTACGGTGGCGTTACCGCCAACAGCGCTGACTTCCTGGGTGGCAAATACGCCATCAATGACCAACTCTCGGCTTCTCTGTACGGCGCCAAGGTCGAAGACCTGTGGAACCAGTACTACGTCAACCTGAACTACACCCTGCCGATCGCTGACAATCAGTCCCTCGGCCTGGACTTCAACTACTACCGCACTACCGATGCTGGCTCCGCCAAGCTGGGTGACATCAGCAACAACACCTTCTCGCTGGCCGCTGCTTACACCATCAGCGCGCACACCCTGACCCTGGCCTTCCAGAAGGTGAACGGCAACACTCCGTTCGACTACATCGGCATCGGCGACAACAACGCCGGCGGCGACTCGATCTTCCTCGCCAACTCCGTTCAGTACTCCGACTTCAACGGCCCGGGTGAAAAATCCCTGCAAGGCCGTTACGACCTGAACATGGCCGAGTACGGTGTTCCGGGCCTGACCTTCATGGGCCGCTACATCTACGGTAAGGACATCGACGGCGACAAGATCGATCCGACCAGCCCCTACGCCAACTACGGCTATGGTCCGGACGGCAAACATCGCGAGACCAACCTGGAAGCCAAATACGTTATCCAGAGCGGCCCGGCAAAAGACCTGTCCTTCCGCGCTCGTCAGGCTTGGCACCGCGCCAACGCCGACCAGGCTGAAGGCAACGTTGATGAATTCCGCCTGATCATCGACTACCCGCTGTCCGTTCTGTAATCCAGAACGAACTGCAGGTAACTAAAAAGCCCGGCTTCTGCCGGGCTTTTTTATTGCAACTTACCTACAACTTTGAACGTATCTGTTACATCGGCAATACATAAGTGCCGGTGACATGGGCGACCAACTCCTGCGGATTGCTGACCGAGTAGACAGCTACTTCGCAAACCACCTGCCGCCGCCCCAGTTTCAATATCTTCGCCTCGGCCAACAGGTCTTCCGGCTTCGGCTTGCTGAGAAAGTTGATATTCAGGTTGGAAGTAACGGCCATCTCGACGTTATCCAGCTGCGCCAGGATCACCGCGTACATCGCCGCGTCCGCCAGCGCCATGATGGTCGGCCCGGACACCGTTCCGCCCGGCCTCACCAGCTTTCCATGAAAGGGGATCCGCGCGAAGGCACTGCGCCCCTCCAGGGCATCGATGCGGAAATCCATCTCGTCCGCCATGGGCAATCCCGCACGGATGAACGCCTGTACCTGGGCTGCATTCAATCGACTCACGCCACTCCTCCGTCTCCGCCCGCCGCGCCCTGTACGCAGCCAGACCTGCACCGTACAATGCCCAGCCTATATTCCCCTTCGCAACCGACAAAACGGCCAAAGATGCGTACCAGTCAGTACCTGCTGTCCACCCTGAAAGAAACCCCTTCCGATGCGGTCGTCATCAGCCATCAGCTGATGCTGCGCGCCGGCATGATCCGCAAGCTGGCGTCCGGTCTCTACACCTGGCTGCCAATGGGTCTGCGGGTACTGCGCAAGGTGGAGACCATCGTTCGCGAAGAGATGAATGCCGCCGGCGCCCTGGAAGTGCTGATGCCCGCCATCCAGCCCGCCGAGCTGTGGCAGGAATCCGGCCGCTGGCAGCAGTACGGCCCCGAGCTGCTGCGCCTGAAGGATCGCCATGACCGCGACTTCTGCGTCGGCCCGACCCACGAGGAGGTGATCACCGACCTCGCGCGCAACGAGCTGAACAGCTACAAGCAGCTGCCGATCAACATGTACCAGATCCAGACCAAGTTCCGTGACGAGATCCGTCCGCGCTTCGGCCTGATGCGCGGCCGCGAGTTCATCATGAAGGACGCCTACTCCTTCCACGCCAGCCAGGACTCGCTGCAGGCGACCTACGACGTCATGTACGGCGCGTACAGCAAGATCTTCACCCGCCTGGGCCTGGATTTCCGCGCCGTGCAGGCCGACAACGGCTCCATCGGCGGCAGCGGCTCCCATGAATTCCACGTACTGGCCGGCTCCGGCGAGGACGACATCGTCTTCGGCGAATCCACCGACTACGCCGCCAACATCGAGAAGGCCGAGGCCCTGCCACGCGAAACCGCTCGTGGCGCCGCCAGCGAAGAGCTGCGCCTGGTCGACACCCCCGAGACCAAGACCATCGCCGCCCTGGTGGAGAAGTTCGGCCTGCCGATCGAGAAGACCATCAAGACCCTGGTGGTGCACGCCGCCGAGGAAGGCAAGCTGATCGCCCTGATCGTCCGTGGCGACCACGAGCTCAACGAAATCAAGGCCGGCAACCACCCGCTGGTGGCCAGCCCCCTGCAGATGGCCAGCGAAGCGGACATCAAGGCCGCCATCGGCGCCGCTCCCGGCTCACTCGGCCCGCTGAACCTGCCGCTGCCCTGCATCATCGACCGTTCCGTCGCCCTGATGAGCGACTTCGCCGCCGGCGCCAACGTCGACGACAAGCACTACTTCGGCGTGAACTGGGAACGCGACCTGCCGGTACCGGAAGTCGCCGACCTGCGTAACGTCGTCGAGGGTGACCCGAGCCCGGACGGCAAGGGCACGCTGATCATCCGTCGCGGCATCGAAGTCGGTCACATCTTCCAGCTCGGCACCAAGTACAGCGAAGCCATGAAGCTCTCCGTACTGGGCGAGAGCGGCAAGCCGGTCACCCTGATCATGGGCTGCTACGGCATCGGCGTATCCCGCGTGGTCGCCGCCGCCATCGAGCAGAACTATGACGACCGCGGCATCCTCTGGCCGGCCGCCCTGGCGCCCTTCCAGATCGCCATCGTGCCGATGAAGTACGAGAACGAAGCCGTGCGCGCCGCCACCGACAAGCTCTACGCAGACCTCACCGCCGCTGGCTTCGAAGTGCTGCTGGACGACCGCGACAAGAAGACCAGCCCCGGCGTGAAGTTCGCCGACATGGAGCTGATCGGTATCCCGCACCGCATCGTCGTCAGCGAGCGCGGCCTGGACGAAGGCGCCCTGGAATACAAGGGCCGCCGTGACACCGAGTCGCAGCCTGTCGCCTTGTCCGACCTGCAAGCCTTCATCACGGCCAAGATCCGCAACTGAGCAGAGCGATGTCCACCGGAAGTACCACAAGCCTCGCGGCTGCCGCCCTGTGCGGCAGCCTCCTGCTGAGCGGCTGCGCCAACCAGTTGTCGCAACGCAGCGAGCATGAAGAGCGAGTCGAGCGGAAACTGCTCGACCACAGCCTGCAGATCGACGTGGGCACGCCGGGCACCCTGGAACTGCCGCAGCGCCGCATTCGCGTGCAGGAACAGAAGACCTTTGAAGTCACCGAGTTCGAGGTCACCCGTCGCTACGACCGCTACACGCCGTACCAAGGCTGGCGCAAGGTGTACGAAATGCCGCTCGGCATCGTCGCCTTCGTCGGCGGCATCGGCGCCAACGTGGTCAACGTGTTCGCTCTCGGCAACCTGCCCGAAAGCGTCACCCGCGGCTGGATTCGCTATGGCATAGACGGCATGAACCCATTCATGAACGTCGAATCCAACGGCCGCGCCGAGCAGAACCTGGCATCGATCGACGAGAAGCAGCGCGACAAGCGCACCGAATACTCCAGCCTGCCCTGGTCGGAGCGCCCGGTGACCGTCACGGCTGGGAAGAACTCCCAGGAGCTGCTCACCGACCGCCATGGCGTGCTGCGCCTGAACCTGCTGGAAGGCCCTTTCAGCGACGACGAAGTCAGCCGCATCGGCCGCCTGCAGTTCAGCGTCCAGGACCCTTCGGACGATACCCGCGCCGATGCCAGCCTGCTGGTCAGCCGCTCCCTGCGCGGCAAGCTGCAGGAAGCCCACGCACTGATCTACGACGACCTGGAAGGTGACGACGTGCACCACTGGGTACACCGGGTGAAGCGCCTCTCCGACCTCGGCCTGGAAGAGGAGGCGAGCGAACTGGAACAGAGCCTGATCGAGCTGACCCGCAACGATCCGGAGCTGCAGAAGGAATTCCTCCACAGCCTGATGACCGACGCCGGTCGCCTGGCGGCGGACCCCGGCGTCAGCAACTGACGGCTAGCGGCGAACGATGAAGCCGGTGATGCCCTGGGGTGTCATCGGCTGCAGCTCCACCGCAGTCACCTTGGCTTTCACCGGGCCGCGCGCCAGCCACTTCTCCAGCTCGCGCACCGCATCCTCCTCACCTTCGATCAACAGCTCGACGCGCCCGTCCTCGAGGTTGCGCACCCAGCCATCGATCTCCAGTCGATCTGCCTGTTCCTGGGTGCTCTGGCGGTAATAGACGCCCTGCACCTTGCCGCTGATGTAGCCGTGCAGACAGACCCTCGCCATCACTGTTTCTCCTCTCGCAATGCGCTCAGTCGCGCCTGCAGGCCGGCGGCGGTCTGCTCGCCGAGCAACTGCTCGCGCATCTTGCCCTCAGGGTCGATGATGTAGGTTACAGGCAGCGCTTCGCTGCGCGGCAGGCTGTAGCGCGGCGCGGGGTCGTCGGCCAGTACGGTGTACTGCACGCCCAGGTCCTGCGAGGCCTTCGCCAGGTCCGCGTCGCGCAGCCCGTCGAAGTTCACCCCCAGCACCCGGAAGCCCTTCGCCTTGCCCTCTTGCGCCAGATGATTCAGCTCGGGAATCTCCTTGCGACACGGCGCACACCATTCCGCCCAGTAATTAATAACTAGCCACTGGCCATCTACGCTCGCAGCGGGTACTTTCTGTCCATGCTGATCGGTGCCATAGTCCGCCGAGCAGCCGGCCAGGATCAGGCCGGCCATCAAGCCAATCACAATACGGAGCCGCACTCCCATGCCTTCAATCCTCGTGTATGCGGGGTGGTCATGATGCTCGATGCCCTGCGCCTGGAGGTGCCGGACATCCTCGAAGAAGACGCCGAGGCAATGAGCAACCTGGCGGTCAGGCTCCAGGAATCGCGGCAACAGCCCCTGCAGGAAGGTCTGCAGAAGGCGCTGGGCACGCTGTTCCGCCTCAACCGATGCGCGCTGACCTTACTGGAAAGACAACGCGCCCTGCAAAGCCTCAGCGAAGAATACCGGCATTACGAACGGTTGATTCGCCAGGAAAAGGTGCCGCCAGCGCTCTTCGTACACTTCTGCAGCGAACTCGCCGCCGGCTTCAAGCGCCTGCTGCTGCAGATCCTGCACGGCCGCAAGCCGTCGCGGCCGCACATGGCCTGGTGCCTATACATGGCCCAGCACTTCCTCGCCCAGGCCCTGCTGCGTCACTACCAGCAATACCAGCAGCCACCGGGCAGCCTGTGGCGCGACAGCCACCTTCTGTACTGGATCGGTGAGCATCAGGAGTGCCTGGACGAACCGGTGGCGGCGGCTTTCGACCCGATTCCTGCCGGCACCTTGCGCGGGCTGTACCAGCAGATCCTGCTGCTGGCCCTGAGCAACCCGTTCCACCTGACTGAAGGCGAAGCCCCCCAGCTGTTCTCAGCCCTGGCGCCGCTGGCCGCGCTGGGCCGCCTGCTGCCCTGGGACGATGAGGAACAGGAAGGCTTCGTCGTCGACCTTGGCTCGGACGAGCCCTGCCTTGCAGTCGAACAGGCTGCTGACGCGCCGGCCGATCAACTGCGCCGACTGGAACTGGGCGCCCTGCTGATTGCCCTGCACGACCCGGCGCCACTGCGTCGCCTGGACCAGGCCGTGCTGCTGGAGCGCGTCCGCCAGCATTGGCTTGGACACCAGACGCGCCGTCATGAGCGTGCCGAACAGAAGGGCACCTGCCGCGTAGTCGTCGGCCTTCCGGCTATTCAGCAGCACCTGCTGGACAGTTCGACCAGTCCCTGCCGTGAAGCGGCACTGATGGACGCCAGCGCAGGCGGTGCCCGCATCCTCTGCACCGGCCAGCAGGCCGGGCAGCTGCCGGTCGGCCAGTTGCTGCTGATTCCCGGCAACGGCGGCACGCCAACCCTTGCGGTGGTGCGCTGGCGGCACCTCAACAACGATGGACTGCACCTCGGCCTGCGCTACCTGAAGGGACTTCCCCGTCCGGTCTGGCTGCGCCGCGCGCCTGACGCACAGCGTCACCCCGGCGTCCTGCAGAGTACGCCGGAACCGGGCAACGGCTGGTATCACGGGCTCTGGGTAGCCCAGGGGCAGTTCGTCGAAGGTGAGAACCTGTGGCTGCAACTGGCCAGCTTCGACAACCAGACCATCCTGCCGCTGCCCGTCGCCAACCTCAGCACGCCATTGGTAGCTCGCCACCCGCTGCGCCTGGCCTGATTGTCGATTTTGGGAGAAATGTCACAGGCAAGATCGGCAGTAAGCCCGGAATGCCTGGGAGCCTCCTCCCTATAATTCGAACGTTCGTCCTGACTTCCGGGACGACTCTCGTTCGCCGACTATTCAGCGGCCTTCAGAATGCGACTGGCGCCAAGTACGCCAGCCTCCATCGACAGGACAGCCCGATGCAGCCTACAGACCAGCTTGTCAGCAAGGTTCCCAGCCATATTGTCGCCAGCGCACGGCCGGCCAATGCGGCCAACGGGGGACGCCTGGCCGACTTCAATGTCGCGGTCTGGCTGCATTTGCCCGGCGTGGCGGACCTGCCGGTGACGCTGCTGCTCAGCTACCGCGATGGCGAGCGCAGCCGGGAAGTGGTGATCGACCATGGCACGATCAACAAGCAGAGCCGCATCCTGCTGTCTGGCGTGGCGCGCCTGGTGTTCTCCCAGCGGATCGAGGACGCGCAGATCAAGCTGCGCGCGGCCATTCCCCTGTCGCGGGTAATCGCCGAGGAAGTCTTCATGCAGGCGGTGGAACAGCAGGCCGGCGCAACACGTCCGGTAGCCACCAGCCTGTGAAGATTCAGCCCAGCTGACGTACCAGCGTGTCGTCGTCCGACGACTCGGCTGCAGCGGGTTCGGCGGCCTCTTGCGAGACGGACGGCAGGAGCGATTCGGGCCAGCTGCTGAACTGCAGACCAGTGATTCTATTCAACCGCTCCAGGGCGCTCGTCAGATCGCGCTGATGCAGGTGCACTACGTTGTTCTGGTCTTTTTTCATGGATTCGCTGGCCTTGGAGGAACTTCTGAAGGACTCCTGTGTCCTGAATCCTCCATAGCCAGAACTGTGCCAATTCTGAAATAGCCAGAAATGGCGCATTTCTGAAGTGGTACAAAGCTGTCAAAGCATCAGATTCGCCGCAAACTGACGTTTTGCGTCACTCGGAATGTGACGGCTTCAACCATTTCGCCAGACTGTCACCGAAAAGCGCCTGACGATCCGCCTGGTAGCGCGCCAGCGTTTCCCGTAATTCCGGGTACCAGGGCTCATCCAGCTCCGCCGGCAGCGCCTCCAGGCAAGGCAGCGGCCAGGGGCTGCGGTTGAGCAGGTGATGCAGGCTGTAGCTGCCCAGGTCGCGGCACAGCACCCAGGCCGCGGTGGTCGAGCCGGCACGGCAGACCAGTTGCTCGCCCTCGAGGAAATCCAGCACTTCTTCCCACTCGTCTTCAGGCAGCAGCCAACCGGCGCGGTGCAGATGCACCAGGCGCGTCGGCAGGCCGTGGCGCTGACGGTCGAAGAACACCCGCAGCACGCCAAGGATCACCAGCAGGCGCGGCAGGGCGCGGCGGCGCCAGAGCCGGGTCGAGGACAGGTTGCAGACGAGCTCGGCACCAAACAGCACGATCAGCCACGACAGGTACACCCAGAGCAGGAACAGCGGCACGGTGGCGAAGGCGCCGTAGATCAGCTTGTAGCCAGGGAAGAAGCTCACATAGAAGCCGAACAGCGACTTGGCCGCCTCGAACAGGATCGAGGTGAAGACGCCTCCCGCCAGCGCGTGAAGGAACGGCACCCGCGCATTGGGTACTGCCGCGTAGATCAGGGTGAAGGCCGCCACGCTGGCCAGCAGCGGCATGAACTTCAGCAGCATCGCCGCGCCCGGCAGCGCATGGGGGCCGGAGAGCAGCGACAGCGAAGTGATGTAGGTGGACACGGCGAAACCGGTGCCCAGCAACAGTGGGCCCAGGCTGAGAATCGCCCAGTACAGCAGGAAACGAGTCACGCCCCGGCGCGGCTGACGCACACGCCAGATGGCATTGAAAGCCTTCTCGATGGTCACCAGCATGGTGAAGGCCGTGACCGCGAGGAAAGCCACGCCCAGCCACGTCAGATGCCGCGCCTGCACGGTGAAGTTGCGCAGGTAGGCCTCGACCGCCTCGCCGGTGGATGGCACGAAGTTGCGGAACACGAACAGCTGGATGCGCTCCCCCATGCCCTCGAAGGCCGGAACTGCCGAGAGCATGGCAAAAGTCACAGTCATCATCGGAACGACCGCGAACAGCGTGGTGTAGGTCAAGGCTGCTGCGCTGTTGGGCGCCTTGTCGGCCAGGAAGCGCTGGACCAGATAGCGGCCGAATTCGACCAGGCCCTGCAAGCGTTCGTGCATGAAGTGTCCTTTGGCTGCACTGAAAAATCCGTCCTCGTAGATCGCGGCGAACGACAGCGGTTCAGTCCAGTCCGAGGAGGCGGTTAGAATAGCCGCCACTTCATCGGCCTTGCGAGTCCCGGCACATGAGCCAGATTTCAATTTTCCACAATCCGCGCTGCTCCAAATCCCGCGGCGCCCTCGAATTGCTAGAAGAGCGCGGTCTCCAGCCGACCATCGTGCGCTACCTGGAAACCCCGCCCAGCGCCGCCGAACTCAAGGCGCTGCTCGGCAAGCTGGGCATCGGCGCACGCCAGCTGCTGCGCACCGGCGAGGACGAATACAAGGAACTGGACCTGGCCAACCCGGCACTGGGCGATGACCAGCTGATCGCGGCGATGGCCAGCCATCCCAAGCTGATCGAGCGCCCGATCGTCATCGTTGGCGACAAGGCAGTGATCGGCCGTCCGCCGGAGAAGGTACTGGAGATCCTGCCTTGAGCACTCCCTATATCCTGGTCCTGTACTACAGCCGCCACGGCGCCACCGCCGAAATGGCGCGGCAGATCGCCCGTGGCGTCGAGCAGGGCGGACTGGAAGCGCGCGTGCGCACGGTGCCGGCGGTTTCCACCGAATGCGAAGCCGTCGCCCCGGATATCCCGGCCGAAGGCGCGCTCTACGCCAACCTGGATGACCTGAAGGACTGCTCCGGCCTCGTCCTCGGCAGCCCGACCCGCTTCGGCAATATGGCCGCGCCGCTCAAGTACTTCCTCGACGGCACCAGCAGCCTGTGGCTGACCGGTGGCCTGGTGGGCAAGCCGGCGGCTGTGTTCACCTCCACCGCCAGCCTGCACGGCGGCCAGGAGACCACCCAGCTGTCGATGATGCTGCCACTGCTGCACCACGGCATGCTCATCACCGGCATCCCCTACAGCGAGCCCGCCCTGCTGGAAACCCGCGGCGGCGGCACGCCCTACGGCGCCAGCCACTTCGCCACAGCCGACGGTAAGCGCAGCCTGGACGAACACGAAATCACCCTGTGCCGCGCGCTGGGCAAGCGCCTGGCCGAAGTTGCCCGCAAACTGGAGAGCTGAATGGCCCGCAAGAACAAACCGCTGCCGCCCATGGAATGGCTCAAACCCCGGCTGGCCGCCAGCCGCGCGGTCGCCCTCGGCAGCTTCATCGGGCTGATTCTGCTCATCGTCATCTGGGACGTGCTGTTTGCCGACGCCCACGGTGGCGCGCACTGGGTACCGTGGGCCTTCCTCGGCTTCAAGCTGCTGCCGCTGCTGGTGGTGGCGCCGGGGATCCTGATTGGCAGCGCGCGTGGCCACGCCTGGGCGTGCTACGTGATCAACCTGTACTTCATCCTCGGCGTGCTCAACGCCTTCGATCCCAACCACGCCATCTTCGGCTGGGCAGAGATCATCCTCAGCGTGTCGCTGTTCTGTTCGGCGCTGATGTACACGCGCTGGCGCTTCCAGTACGACCGCAAACTGGCGGGCGAAGGCCAGGAGCCACAACAGGAAGCGACGAGCGCCTGATCGGAAACCGCGAATCGAGGAAACCGGGGCTTACCAGCCCATGGTTTCCTTGAGGAAGGGAATGGTCAGCTTGCGCTGGGCCTGCAGCGAGGCCTTGTCCAGTTCGTCCAGCAGGTCGAAGAGGAACTGCATGCTGCGCGCGCCGCGAGTAAGGATAAAGCGTCCCACTTCGTCGGTCAGGTGCAGACCCCGGCGCGAAGCGCGCAGCTGCAGGGCGCGCAGCTTCTCGTCGTCGGTCAGCGGGTGCAGCTGGAAGATCAGCGAGAGGGTCAGGCGGGATTTCAGGTCCGGCAGCTTCACCCCCAGCTCGCGCGGCGACACCGAGGCAGACAGCAGCAACTTGCGGCCAGAATCGCGCAGGCGGTTGAACAGGTGAAACAGCGCCTCTTCCCACTCACGCTTGCCGGCCAGGGCATCAAGATCGTCCAGGCAAACCAGCTCGCGCTGTTCCAGGTTGTCGAAGATTTCCGGACCGTAGGCCACGAGGTCCGCCATCGGCAGGTAGACCGACGGCTCACCCAGCTGCTCGGAGCGAATGCAGGCAGCCTGCAGCAGGTGGCTGCGGCCCACGCCCTCGGCGCCCCAGAGATAGATCAGGCTTTCCGTCCACCCCGCCTCGGGCTCGCACAGTCGCTCGACATAGCCGAGCGCCGCGGCGTTGGCACCGGGGTAGTAGTTGGCGAACGTTGCGTCATCGCGCAGACGTACGCTGAGTGGGAGCTGCATAGGAGTCATGCCGGGCCGGCGTTTCTTCAATCGCTTGGGGTGGGCCTTGGTGACTGAAAGTTTATCCAAATCAGAAGGATAACGCAGCTACCACGTGCGACTCAGAGCCACCGACGCCAGGAAGCGGGACTTTGCCCGCCCCCGTAGCGCTCGTCACCAGTGGAAGCGCAGGGTGTTCTGGGCCGGAACGGCTGCGTTCGGCACCGGCTGGCCATTGGCGTCGACCGCGGGTTGCGCCGGCTCGGCCGGGGCTTCCTGCAGGCGGGCCAGCGCCAGTTGCGCACGCAGTTGCTCGGCGCTGGCAGTCACGCGGTAGACGAGCTTGTTACCCTGGACTTCCACCAGCTTGGCGCCCATCGGCTCCAGCAGGCGCGAGACTTCGGCGTAACGGGCCAGGTCGGCGCCCTCGATCTGCAGGACCTGGGCAGAAGCCGTGCCTGCCGAACCGACGAAACGCTGCGACAGGCGCTGCGAAACACCGAGCATCACCGCATCGGCCAGCGCGTCCGGGGTATCGCCCTGGGCCTGGCCCTGTTCACGGCCGTCGCCCATCCACACACGCCAGGTGGCGGTCCACTTGCCGTCGGCTTCCTTGGCGTCCACCGCCAGCAGGGCATCGGCGCCGTAGCGCTCGGAGGCAGCTTTCAGAGCGTCAGGCTGGGCGGCATTGAGGTTCTCGGCAGTGCCGACCTGCTGCTCGCTGAGGTCGGCCATCGGCAGGCGCAGCGGCAGTCCGCGGCGCTGGGCCGCACGGTTCAGCGGGGCGGAGGCTTCCTGGCTGTCGCCCACCAGGCTGCTGCCGTTGGCGCTTTCATTCAGCCACCAGGCCAGCACGCTCGGCCGGCTCGCACCCCAGACCGGCAGACCGGCCTGGCGCAGGGCGTTGTCGGTGGCGGTCGGATCGAAGTCCACGACCAGCGCCATGGGCGGGCCGTTCTCGAAGCCGTACTGGCTGATCAGTTGCTGCGGGTCCTTGAAGTAGCCGGCCAGCGCCGGGCTCTGTGCGGCGCTGGCGTTGCCGGTCAGGCGCAGCACCAGGGTCTGCAGGGCACGGGTCAGGCCGGCATTGCGCTCGTCCGGCTGCTGGGAAGCGACCGGTTCGTGCACCTGGTACAGGTTGCCCAGCGTTTCAGCGAAGGACGGCAGGCTGAACAGCGACAGGCAGAGGATCAACAGGCGGGCGGTCAGGCGCATGGCGGGCTCTCGCGGCAAAAACGAAGATGCCAGCGTGCAACGAGCTGGCAAGGAAGGCCTATACCTTAAACAGCCGTCCGGCCAGCGGCAACAGCGCGAGATGGCCGCTGCCGGGCAAGCCTGATAAAATCCCGCGCCTCCCGCGCAGGCCGGGAAGCGCGAACGGCGCACCCGGCGGCAAGACGAATCATCCCTTCTATAGGCCTGGATTTATGAGCAACAAGCAACCCTCGTTGAGCTACAAGGACGCCGGTGTGGACATCGACGCCGGCGAAGCCCTGGTCGAACGCATCAAAGGCGTCGCCAAGCGCACCGCGCGTCCGGAAGTCATGGGCGGCCTGGGTGGCTTTGGCGCTCTGTGCGAAATCCCGGCCGGTTACAAGCAGCCCGTACTGGTCTCCGGTACCGACGGCGTCGGCACCAAGCTGCGCCTGGCGCTGAACCTGAACAAGCACGACAGCATCGGCCAGGACCTGGTCGCCATGTGCGTCAACGACCTGGTCGTGTGCGGCGCCGAGCCGCTGTTCTTCCTCGACTACTACGCCACCGGTAAGCTCAATGTCGACGTGGCCGCCACCGTGGTTACCGGCATCGGCGCCGGTTGCGAGTTGGCCGGTTGTTCCCTGGTCGGCGGTGAGACCGCCGAGATGCCGGGCATGTACGAAGGCGAAGACTACGACCTGGCCGGCTTCTGCGTCGGCGTGGTAGAGAAGTCCGAGATCATCGACGGCTCGAAAGTGATCGCCGGCGACGCCCTGATCGCCCTGCCCTCCTCCGGCCCGCACTCCAACGGCTACTCGCTGATCCGCAAGATCATCGAAGTCTCCGGTGCCGACATCGAATCCACCCAGCTGAACGGCCAGCCCCTGGCCGATCTACTGATGGCCCCGACCCGCATCTACGTGAAGCCGCTGCTGCAGCTGATCAAGCAGACCGGCGCGGTCAAGGCCATGGCCCACATCACCGGCGGCGGCCTGCTGGACAACATCCCGCGCGTTCTGCCGGACAACGCCCAGGCCGTGGTTGACGTGGCCAGCTGGCAGCGCCCGGCGGTCTTCGACTGGCTGCAGGAAAAAGGCAACGTCGACGAGACCGAAATGCACCGCGTGCTGAACTGCGGCGTGGGCATGGTCATCTGCGTTGCACAGGATCAGGTCGAGGCTTCCCTGAAGGCCCTGCGTGACGCCGGCGAGCAGCCGTGGGTCATCGGCCGCATCGACGCTTGCGCCGCTGACGCCGAGCGCGTGGTCCTGAACAACCTGAAAGGCCACTGATGTCCACACCTTGCAATGTCGTGGTGCTGATTTCCGGCTCCGGCAGCAACCTGCAAGCCCTGATCGACAGTCTCGCCGGCGCTGATACGCCGGCGGTGATCCGCGCGGTGATCTCCAACCGCGCGGACGCCTATGGCCTGGAGCGTGCGCGAAAGGCCAACATCGAGACTCGCTTCCTCGACCACAAGTCCTACGCCGACCGCGAAAGCTTCGACGCCGCGCTGATCCAGGCCATCGACGGCTTCGACGCCGATCTGGTGCTGCTCGCCGGCTTCATGCGCATCCTCAGCGCGGACTTCGTGCGTCACTACCAGGGGCGTCTGCTGAACATCCATCCGTCCCTGCTGCCCAAGTACAAGGGCCTGCACACCCACCAGCGTGCGCTGGAGGCTGGCGACGCCGAGCACGGCTGCAGCGTGCACTTCGTCACCGAGGAACTTGATGGCGGTCCGCTGGTCGTACAGGCGGCAATCCCGGTAGAGTCTGACGACACGCCGGAAACGCTGGCGCAGCGCGTTCACGTGCAGGAACATGTGATCTATCCGCTGGCCATGCGCTGGTTCGCCGAAGGCCGAGTCAGGCTGGGTGAACATGGCGCCACGCTGGATGGGGAGCTTCTGCCCGCATCCGGCCATTCGTACCGAACCTAGGAGATTCGTGATGCGTAGAGCCCTGCTGTTCCTGATGGCTGTACTGACCCTGCCGGCCCAGGCTTTCGAGCTGAAGCCGTTCGAGGCCAGCTACACCGCCGACTGGAAACAGATGCCGATCAGCGGGACCGCTTCCCGCAGCCTCAAGCAAGGCGACGGCGGCCGCTGGGAACTGGATTTCAAGGCGTCCATGCTGCTTGCCAGCCTCACCGAGACCAGCACGTTCAAGGTCGAGAACGACACCTACCTGCCACTGACCTACCGCTGGGCCCGCGAAGGCCTGGGCAAGAACAAGCAGACCGAGCTCGATTTCGACTGGGCCGAGAAGCAGGTGCTGGGCAGCGACCGTGGCGACCAGGTACGCCAGCCGCTGAACAAGGGCCAGCTGGACAAGTCCACCTACCAGCTCGCGCTGCAGCATGACGTGGCCGTCGGCAAGAAGGCCATGAGCTACCAGGTGATCGAGGGTACCGATACCGATACCTACGACTTCCGCGTGCTCGGCGAAGAAAAGGTCCGCACCCAGGCCGGCCTGATCACCGCGATCAAGGTGGAGCGCGTGCGCGACCCCACCAAGAGCAACCGCAAGACCATCCTCTGGTTCGCCAAGGATTGGGACTTCCTCCTCGTGCGCCTGTACCAGCAGGAGTCCGACGGCAAGGAATACCAGATCATGCTCAAGGAAGGCACCGTGGGCGGCAAGGCCGTCCAGGGCGAGAAAGGCTGATCCTTCAGGACCAAAGAAAAAGCCGGGCAATGCCCGGCTTTTTTATGCCTCGAAACCCGGGCCGTCGAATCAGCCCTCGCTCGACGGCTTGCGCTTGAAGCGGCGGGCGATCCAGCCGATGGCCAGCGCCGGCAGAATCCACAGCTTCTTCAGCAGGACCAGCAGGGTGGCGAACAGGCCGACCTTGGCGGCGACCTTGCCGGCAATCAGCGCGCCCAGGCCATAGGCGGCGACCTTGTCAACGCTGGGGTTGAAGTCGACATAGCGGCTTCCCGGGTTGAACTCGGTCATCGCCAGCACCTTGCTGACGTTCTTCTCGATTTCCGGCAGCTGCTCCATGCCCGCGACGAAGTTCAGCACCAGCACGCCTTTGCGGCCCAGCGCGCGGATGTTGTAGTTCAGCGTGTGTTCCTTGGCGTCGCCGAACTGCAGCTCCTTGGCCCAGTACAGCTTCTTCTCTGCGGCGTCATAGCGCGGCGGCGCGGCCCAGCCGATCAGCTGGATGGCCTCGAAGCCCTGCTGCTCGCGCTGCGGGTTGGCTTCCTTGAGGTCGTCCTGCATGTCCTTGAGCATCTCGGCGTAGTCGATCTTCGCCGCATCCTCGTCGGAGACATAGCCGCTCTCCTCGTACTGCACGGTCACCGCCCAGGACTCGGCGTCGAAGGGCGACACGCCGGCCGGCATCAGCATGCCCAGCGGCGGCTCGTCGTTGGGTGGGTTGCCCCAGGCTTCGAGGACGCGCTCGGCATCCTTGCCGTCGAGGAAGACGAAATTGTCCGGCAGGTCGAAGGTCGCGAGGTTGTCGCCGACCACCACCTTGCCCTTCTGGAAGTGCAGGCTGGCGACGAAGGTCTCGGGCGACATCTCCTCGTCCGACTCGGCGGCGGCGGGAGCAGCGGCAGCCGCGGGGGCTTCGCTCTGGTTGGAGGTGGCGGGAGCGGCGAACGCCGGGGCGGCGACAGCCTGTGCGAGCAAGGCAGCCAGGAAGAGGGCTTTGCCATCCATAGGGTGAATCTCCTGAATCGTATCCATGACATCGACGGCCAATTGCAGTGCCGCCGGGCCCGAATTGTCGCACTCCAGCGTCGAACCTGTAACAGGAAATTTCACTTCCGCCGCTCTGGCGCAAGGAAAAGCCGGGCATGGGCCCGGCTTCATGGCGCGTCGCTCCGCCTCAGGGCTGGCTGGCGATAGCCTTCTCGATCGCCGCCTGCAACTGCGGATCGTCCGGTTTGGTCAGGCTGGAAAACTGGGCCACCACCTTGCCCTGGCGGTCCACCACGTACTTGAAGAAGTTCCAGCGCGGCACCTGGTCGGCCTGCTGGGCGAGGTCCTTGAACAGCGGGATCGCCTCGTCACCGCTGACATGCTGCACCGAGGTCATGTTGAAGGTGACGCCGTAGTTGCCGTAACAGACCTTGGCGGTCTCGGCGGCATCGGCGTCTTCCTGCTTGAAGTCGTCGGAGGGCACGCCTAGCACTTCCAGGCCCTGCCCCTTGTACTGCTGGTAGACCGCCTCGAGGCCCTTGAACTGCGGAGTGAAGCCGCAGTGGCTGGCGGTGTTCACCACCAGCAGCGGCTTGCCGGCGTACAGTTCGCAGAGATCGAGGCTGTCCTTGGAGCGCAGCTTGGGCAACTCGCCCTGGGTCTTGAGCAGCGCCGGGCAGTCGGCGGCCTGTGCGGCCATCGGCAGCAGCAGGGTCAGGGCGAGCAGGGAAAGACGTGGGCGCATCGTGGGAATCCTCCGGTGATCAGGCCACGCTACCCCGCGCGCCGGACATCAGCAACTGCCCATTCCGAGCTGCATCAGCGCCAGCCCGCCACGCTGCCAGCCCCACCAGGCGAGACCGGCCAGGGCCAGGCCGAGGCCCAGCACCAGTGCGATCACCACCGGGCGCTTCACGCAGCCCCCAGTGCCGGGCGCTCGACCGGGCGCTCGCGTACCGGCCAGTTGAGCAGGCCGGCCAGCAGGCTGAGAAGGATGGAAACCTGCCAGACCAGGTCGTAATTGCCGGTGTGGTCATACACGTAGCCACCCAGCCAGCCGCCGAGGAAGGCGCCAATCTGGTGGAACAGGAACGTGATGCCGCCGAGCATCGACAGGTTGCGCACGCCGAACAGCGTGGCGACCGTGCCGTTGGTGAGCGGCACGGTGGACAGCCACAGCAGCCCCATGGCGATGCCGAAGGCGTAGGCCGTCCAGACGCTCAGCGGCGCCCAGATGAAGGCGACGATCACCACCGCGCGCAGCAGGTACAGGCCGGTGAGCAACCGGGGCTTGCTCATGCGTCCGCCGAGCCAGCCGGCGAGGTAGGTGCCGAATACGTTGAACAGCCCGACCAGCGCCAGCACCGTAGTGCCGACGGTGGCGGGCAGGTGGCGGTCCACCAGGTAGGCCGGCAGGTGCACGCCGATGAACACGACCTGGAAGCCGCAGACGAAGAAGCCCAGGGACAGCAGCCAGAACCCGGAATGCCCGGCCGCCTCGCGCAGCGCCTCGCCGAGAGTCTGCTCGTGCCCCTGCATGGGCAGCGGCTTGTCGCGCATCAGCGCCGCCAGCGGCACGATGAAGGCCACCAGCAGGCCCAGCGCCAGCAGCGCAGCGGACCAGCCCAGCCAGCCGATCAGCCCGAGGGTGCCCGGCAGCATGATGAACTGGCCGAAGGAACCGGCGGCGGCCGAGATGCCCATGGCCATGCTGCGGCGCTCCAGCGGCACCGCGCGGCCGACTGCACCGAGGATCACCGAGAACGACGTGCCCGACAGGCCGATGCCGATCAGCAGGCCGGCACTCATGGAAAGGCTGAAGGCCGAGTCGGAATAGCCCATCAGCACCAGGCCGACGGCGTAGAGGATGCCGCCCACCAGCACGGTGCGCATGGCGCCGAAGCGGTCGGCGATGGCCCCGGTGAACGGCTGGGCGATGCCCCAGATCAGGTTCTGCAGGGCGATGGCGAAGGCGAAGGTCTCGCGCCCCCAGCCGAATTCGGCGCTCATCGGCGCGAGGAACAGGCCGAAGCCATGGCGGATGCCCAGGGACAGGGCGAGGATCAGGGCGCCGGATAGCAGTATCCAGAACCCTGTGCGCGACAGCTTCGACATCAGTTGCTCCTGCACGGGTATATACCCGCTTTTGTTCGTTCTTCTAAACAGCACGCAGGCCGCCGCTAGCTCTCCAGCGCGGCCAGTTCATCCAGCAAGGCTTCCAGCTGACGGCGCTTTTCATCGCCCAGGTGCGCCGCCACATCCTGCTGCGCCGCATCCCAGGCATCGCGACCGCGCACGATGCGCTCGAGCCCGGCTGGCGTCAGCGCCACGATACGGTTGCGCAGGTCCTCGCCCTCTTCCAGCTTCACCAGGCCATCGGCCTCCAGCGGCTTGAGGTTGCGCCCCAGCGTACTGCGGTCCAGGCCCATGGCATCGGCCAGCTCGGAGATGCTCGGCTGCTCCAGCCGCGACAGGTGCCGCAGCAGGGAGAATTGCGCAGTGGTCAGCCCGACGCCCCTCAGGGCATCGTCGTAGACGCGGGTCACGGCGCGGGCCGAGCGGCGCAGCTTGGTGCAGAGGCATTGGGTCGTCAGCATGGATACGTGTATATACCCGCAACTCCTGCTCGGTCAATGGCCAGCGCGACTGATTGTCCCTTCTGGTCGATTGCCCCATCTGGCCTATTGTCCCAACTGCCAGTGCGAGGCGTTGGTGCAGCCAAGGGCATCCTGCGGAGCCGGCCGTATAACTGCGACCAGCCAGCCCCGCGCTTTCGACGGGGCGCATCACGGTCCGAGGTCCCCGATGCCCGTCTACAAAGCTCCGCTGCGCGACACCCGATTCCTGCTCAACGAGGTCTTCGATTTCCCCAGCCACTACCAGAACCTGGTCAACGGCGGCGAAGCCACGCCGGACATGGTCGACGCCATCCTCGGCGAGTGCGCCAAGCTCTGCGAGGAAGTGATCGCCCCGCTCTACCACAGCGGCGACGAGGAAGGCTGCCACCTGGAGAACGGCGAAGTACGCACGCCTGCGGGTTTCAAGGAAGCCTACGACGCCTATGTCGCCGGCGGTTGGCAGGGCCTGTCGCACCCGGTGGAATATGGCGGCCAGGGCCTGCCGATGAGCCTGGGCGCGCTCAAGCAGGAGATGCTGGGCACCGCCAACTGGCCGTTCTCGATGTACCCGGGCCTGTCGCTGGGCGCGATGAACACCGTCATGCAGCACGGCACCGAGGAACAGAAACACACCTACCTCACCCCGCTCACCGAAGGCCGCTGGGGCGGCACCATGTGCCTGACCGAGCCACAGTGCGGCACCGACCTGGGCCAGGTGAAGACCCGCGCGGAAACCAACGCCGACGGCAGCTACGCGATCACCGGTACCAAGATCTTCATCTCCTCCGGCGAGCACGACCTCACCGAGAACATCGTGCACATCGTCCTCGCGCGACTGCCCGATGCGCCGAAAGGCACGCGCGGCATCTCGCTGTTCATCGTGCCGAAATTTCTACCCTCCCAAAGCAGCGGGTCTGCCGGCGCGCTCGGCCCGCGCAACGGCGTGACCTGCGGCGCGCTGGAAAAGAAGATGGGCATCAAGGCCTCGGCGACCTGCGTGATGAACTTCGACGGCGCCACCGGCTACCTGATCGGCGAGCCGAACAAGGGCCTGGAGTGCATGTTCACCTTCATGAACAGCGCGCGCATCGGCACCGCCATCCAAGGCGTCGCCACCGCCGAACTGGCCTACCAGGGCGCACTGGCCTATGCCCGTGAGCGCCGTTCCATGCGCGCCCTCTCCGGCACCAAGGAGCCGGGCGAGATCGCCGACAGCCTGATGCACCACGGCGACGTACGCCGCATGCTGCTGACCCAGAAGGCCGTGGCCGAGGGCGGCCGCGCGCTGATCTACCTGGCCACCCAGTACGCCGACAAGATGATCCAGGGCCTGCTGACCAACGACAACGCCGAGTACGACCGCTGGGACGACAAGCTCGGCTTCCTCACGCCGATCCTCAAGGGCTGCCTGACCGAGCTGGGCCTGGAGAGCGCCAACCTCGGCATGCAGGTGTTCGGCGGCCACGGCTACATCAAGGAACACGGCATGGAGCAGATCGTCCGCGACGCGCGCATCGCCACGCTCTACGAGGGCACCACCGGCATCCAGGCGCTGGACCTGCTCGGCCGCAAGGTGCTGCTGATGACCCAGGGCAAGGCCGTGCGCGACTTCACCCGGCAGGTGGCGAAGTTTGCCGTCGAACTGCTCAAGCAGGAGCCGGCCATGCGCGGCCGCGCGCTCACGCTGCTCAAGCTCTGCGCGCAGTGGAACCTGCTGACCCTGCGCATCGCCCTGACCGCCCGCAAGCAGCGCGACCTGGTGAGCACCGCCAGCCACGACTACCTGATGTTCTCCGGCTACGCCGCGCTGGCGTATTCCTGGGCGCTGCAGGAAGCTGCCGCTCGCAAGCGCCTGCGTCAGGGCGGCAGCGAGTCGAGCGACTTCTACAAGGCCAAGATCGCCACCAGCGACTTCTACTTCGCCCGCCTGCTGCCCCGCGCCAAGGGCCATGCGGCAGCGATGGCGAAGCCGGTGCGGTCGATCATGGGGCTTAAGACGGAGCATTTCGCCTTCGACTGACGCATGCGCTTTTTGTAGGAGCGAGCAAGCTCGCTCCTACAGGGTTGCTCCGGCGGCGCAGGGTATCGAGAACGTAGGATGAGTGGAGCTTGCGATACCCACGTGGTCGGCGCATGAGCAGTGATGGGTATCGCTGCTCTCCACGCCATCCTACAAGGATGTCCAGGCCAGGCTCGTGACAAGGCGAGATCAGAGCGCCAAGGCCACCAGCACGGCGCACTCGATCATCTCCAGCATCGCCCCGGCGGTATCCCCGGTGGTACCGCCCAGGCGGGCGATGAAGCGGCTGCGCAACCAGACGAACACCACCAGCGCGACCACCAGCGCCAGCAGGCCGGTGAGGCCCACCAGCACCATCAGCGCCGCGTTGGCCGCCAGCATCCACGGCATCGCGCCGCGCGGCAGGTGATCGGCCAGCGCCTGGCCCAACCCGCCCTTGCGCGCATAGCCGGTGGTGAAGAACAGCAGCGGCAGCGCACAACGCCCCAGCCAGGGCGCCAGCAGCAAACCCCAGTGCTGGTGATTGCCAAGGATCGCGGTGATCGCGGCGAACTTCAGCAGCAGCAACAGCACCAGCGCGACCACCGCCGCCGGGCCGCAGCGCGGGTCCTTCATGATCGCCAGGGTACGTTCGCGATCACCCAGGCCGCCGATCCAGGCGTCGGCCGAATCGGCCAGGCCGTCCAGGTGCAGAGCGCCGCTGAAAGCTACCCACACCAGCAGGATCAGCGCCGCCTGCAACAGCAGGTGCACGCCACTGAGCAACTCGCCCATGGCGAACAAGACGGCACCGATCAGCAGCCCCACCAGCGGGTAATACAAGGTGGCACGGCCAAACTGTTCGGGCGTCGGCATATGCCCCAGGCGCACCGGCAGTCGGGTGAGGAACTGCAATGCCACCAGCGGCAGCAGCCAGTCGCTGAGGTGGGCGGCGTGCACGTCCGCCCCGCTCTGCTCGGCGGGCTCGGGTGCCTCTTGCTCGCGGTCCCGGTGCGGGTCGTTCATCAATTGCTTGCCTTGTGGATGCGCCAGCCGTCGCCGTCGCGGGTCACGTCCAGCGCCATGCATTCGCCGTGGGCCACCACCACTTCCAGCAGACGCCTGGCCGGCAGGCCGCTGGCCAGCGCGCCGAGCAGGCGCATCACACCGCCGTGGGTGACGACCAGCACGGACGATCCGGCGTGGGCTTGGTAGAGGCGCTGCAGCGCCGCGAAGACGCGGGATTCGAAGTCGCCCATGGCCTCGCCACCGGGCGGAGGGAAGGCGTACGGATCGTTCCAGAACTGCTCCAGCGCCGCGGCATCGCTCTCCATCAGCTTAGCTGGCGAAAGGCCTTCCCACTGGCCGAAATCCAGCTCCTGCAGGCCCGGCTCGAAGCCCAGCGGCAAGCCATGGCGCGCCGCCAACTCCTCGGCGAAAGCCGCGCAACGCTGCAAAGGCGAGCTGACCAGCACCGACCAGCGGCACTCATCGCCCAGCGCGCCGCGCATCTGCGCCCAGCCGGTTTCGGTCAGCGCATCGTCCAGGCGGCCGCGAAAGCCACCGCCAAGTTCGGTCTCGCCGTGACGCAGCAATTCCAGGCGCAGTGTCATGCTGGACGATCCGACACCGCTGCCTCGGCGAAAGTCGCCATGCCGCTGTGCAACCGGCACGCCTGACGCAGCAGCGGCACTGCCAGCGCAGCACCGCTGCCCTCGCCCAGGCGAAGGCCGAGGTCGAGCAATGGCTGCGCGTCGAGCGCGGCCAGCACGCGATTGTGCCCCGTCTCGGCGCCAGCGTGAGCGAACAGCAGCCAGTCCCGGCAACCGGGGTTGAGGTGAGTGGCGCACAGCGCGGCGGTGGTGCAGATGAAGCCGTCCACCAGCACCGGAATACCTTTCTGTGCGCAGGCGAGGTAGGCGCCCACCAGCGCGGCGATCTCGAAACCGCCGAGACGGCACAGGGCCTCGAAGGGCTCGTCGCAGTGGGCGCGGTGCAGCGCCAGCGCGCGGTCGATCACCTCGACCTTGCGCACAACGCCCCGCGAATCCAGCCCGGTACCGGGGCCGACCAACACCTGCGCCGGTTCGTCCAGCAGGGCGCAGGCCAGAGCCGCCGCCGAGCTGGTATTGCCGATGCCCATTTCGCCACCGATGAACAGCTCCGCACCGGCCTGCTGCGCTCGGCGCACGGACTCGCGGCCGGACTCCAGGGCGATCAGGCACTGGGCGGCGGTCATCGCCGGTTCCCTGGTGAAGTTCGCGGTGCCGGCTCCGACCATCACATGCAGCACACCCGGCAGCGGCTCCAGCGGCGTGGCAGTACCGAGGTCGATCACCTCCAGGCGCGCGTCGAGGTCGCGGGCCAGCACGCTGATCGCCGCACCGCCGCGCACGAAGTTGCGCAGCATCTCGACGGTCACCGCCTGCGGGTAGGCCGACACGCCTTCGGCGACCACGCCGTGGTCACCGGCGAACAGGGCGATCCAGATGTGTTCCAGAGTTGGCCGCTCGCGGCCCTGCAGGCCGGCCAGGCGAATGGTTTCAACTTCCAGCCGGCCCAGCGCGCCGCGCGGCTTGGTCAGTTGGTCCTGGCGCGCGGCGGCCTTGTCCTGCGCCACACGGTCGATCGGCTGGGTGCCTTGCAGCCACCATTGCAGACTCATAACGCTTCCCCCTTTAACACCATGGGCAGGCCGGCGACGGTGAACACTACACGCTCGCTGACCTCGGCCAGGGACTGGTGCAGCCAGCCGGCCTCGTCGACATATCGGCGGCTGAGTTCGCCCATCGGCACCACGCCCAGCCCGGTTTCGTTGCTGACCAGAATGATGCGTCCGGGCAGTTGCGGCAGTGTTTCCAGCAGCGCGTCGATCTCGCCGCGCAGGCGCCAGCCGTTTTCATGGATCAGCAGATTGGTGACCCACAGGGTCAGGCAGTCCACCAGCACGCACTGCTGCGGCGCCGCCAGGCGCTCCAGCGTGTCGGCCAGAGCCAGCGGTTCTTCCACCAGGCCCCAGTGTTCGGGGCGGCGCTCGCGGTGCTGGAGAATACGCGTGGACATCTCACCGTCGCCGGCCTGGGCCGTGGCGATGTAGGTGACCGGCAGTCCGCTTTCCGCCGCCAGGCGTTCGGCCAGGCGGCTCTTGCCCGAACGGGCGCCGCCGAGGATCAGTTCAAGCATGGACTCTCCGCAATGACGACGTCCCTGTAGGATGGGTGGAGCCTGCGATACCCATCGCATCGCAGCAGGGAATTGATGGGTATCGCTCCGCTCCACCCATCCTACGCGGAGCGATGGTGGCGTTCGGATCGCGCACCTCCGCCTCAGCCGTAGGGCGCATAACGCCCCCGGCGTTATCCGCCGAAACATTGGCAAGACGAAACGGCGGATAACCGCGAACGGTCATCCGCCCTACAGTCCGCACAGCCGACTCAATTTTTCCGTATCCAGATGCGCCTCGACCTGATCGGCCAGGCGCTCGATGTCGCGTTCGCGCAGGGCGTGGTAATCGATGCTCTGCACCTCGCGCAGCCCCGCCCAGCGCAGCAGCGCCGAGCTGGATGCGCTGGACTCGAACAGCCCGTGCAGATAAGTCCCCATCACCTGGCCGTCGGCACTCAACGCGCCGTCACTGCGGCCATCGCTCAGGCGCACGGCCGGGTTCGCCAGCGCCGGGCCTTCGCTGACGCCGGCATGAATCTCGTAACCACTCACCGCAGCCTCTTCCAGCGCCAGCTGGCCGCTGACGTTGCGCAGTTGCTTCTCCGGCTCCAGCACCGTGCAGAAGTTCAGCAGGCCGAGACCGTCGCTCTCCCCCGCCGCGCCTTCCAGGCCGTGCGGGTCGGCCAGGCTGCGGCCGAGCATCTGCAAGCCGCCGCAGATGCCCAACAGCTTGCCGCCGTAGCGCAGGTGACGGCGGATCGCCTCTTCCCAGCCCTGGGCACGGAGGTAGGCCAGGTCCGGCCGCACGCTCTTGGAGCCGGGCAGGATGATCAGGTCCGCCGGCGGGATCGGCTGGCCGGGGCCGACGAAGGTCAGTTCGACCTGCGGGTGCAGGCGCAGAGGGTCGAAGTCGGTGTGGTTGCTGATTCGCGGCAGCACCGGCACCACCACGCGCAGGTGCTCGCCGGTCTTGGCGGCCTGACGGGTATCGATGGCGTCCTCGGCTTCCAGGTGGAAGTCCATCAGGTACGGCAGCACGCCGAGTACCGGCACGCCGGTGCGTTCTTCCAGCCAGTCGAGGCCGTTCTGCAGCAACGCGATGTCGCCGCGAAAACGGTTGATGACGAAGCCTTTTACCCGCGCCCGCTCGCTCTCGGAGAGCAGCTCCAGGGTGCCGACCAGATGGGCGAACACGCCGCCACGATCGATGTCGGCAATCAGGATCACCGGGCAGTCCACCGCCTCGGCGAAGCCCATGTTGGCGATGTCGTTGGCGCGCAGGTTGATCTCCGCCGGCGACCCCGCGCCCTCCACCATCACCACCGGGTACTGCGCGCTGAGGCGCTGGTGGGATTCAAGCACCGCCTGCATCGCCACGCGCTTGTAGTCGTGGTAGGCCACGGCGTTCATGCTGGTCACCGCGCGGCCGTGGATGATCACCTGGGCGCCGGTGTCGCTGTTGGGCTTGAGCAGCACCGGGTTCATGTCGGTGTGCGGCGCCAGGTGGCAGGCCTGCGCCTGAACCGCCTGGGCGCGGCCGATCTCGCCGCCGTCGGCGGTCACCGCGCTGTTCAGCGCCATGTTCTGCGGCTTGAACGGCGCCACGGCCACGCCCTGACGGCGCAGCCAGCGGCACAGCGCCGTCACCAGCGTGCTCTTGCCTGCATCGGACGTCGTGCCCTGCACCATCAGCGTGCTCAACGCAGGCTCTCCATCTGGTTGAAGGTGCGCAGGCCATGCTCCAGGCGTTCCCAGTCCTTCTCGTCCGGCGGCAGGCCGAAGCGCAGGCTGCCGGGCGTCTCGAACAGGCGCACGAGGATGCCCTGGCGCGCCAGGTGATCGCGCAGCGCGTGGGCGCGCATGGAGACCACCCACTGGAACAAGGCCGTGCCGCCCTGCGGGGCGAACCCATGTTCGCCGAGCAACCCGGCCAGATGCCGGCTCGCCTCATGCAGATCGCGGCGCCGCTGGATCTGCTCCTGGAACTCGCCCAGCACGGCCTGCGCGACCCAGCGCGTCGGGCCGTTCACCGACCAGGGGCCGAGCAGTTTCGCCAGACTATCCAGCAGGCGCGGTTCGGCGAAGGCGAAGCCCAGCCGTGCCCCGGCGAGGCCGAAGAACTTGCCGAAGGAGCGCAGCACAATCAATCCCGGACGGCTCGCGCAGCTGGGCGCCAGGCTATGCTCGGGCGTGCAGTCCATGAAGGCTTCGTCCACCACCAGCCAACCGCCGCGTTCCTGCAGACGCGCGTGCCACTCCAGCAGCACGCCGGCCTCGATGCGCCGACCGGTAGGGTTGTTCGGGTTGACCACCACCAGCACGTCGAAGCGCTCCAGGTGATGAGGGACCTCCTGGTCGCTGACCTCGCGCAGGATGTGTCCGGCGGCGCGCCAGGACTCGGCGTGCTCGGCATAACAGGGTGAGATCACGCCGACCTTGCCCGGCCGGCGCAGGCGCGGCAGCAACTGGATCGCCGCCTGGCTGCCGGGCAGCGGCAGCAGCTTCTCGGCACCGTAGTAGCGGCGCGCAGCGGCTTCCAGGCCGTCGCTGTCTTCGGGCAGGCGCATCCAGGCGGCTGCCGGCACGCTGGGCAGCGCCCAGGGCCAGGGCGAAATACCGGTGGACAGGTCGAGCCACTCGGAGAGCGGAATGCCGTATTGCTGCGCCGCTTTGCGCAACCGGCCGCCATGTTCGAGCATCAGAGCACTCCCAGGATGAAGATGACCACCAGCCACAGCAGCACGCCCTGACGTACCAGGGCCAGCGCGCGCCAGATGTCCGCGGCGGTCGGCGCCGGGCCTTCGCCCAGCTGTGGGCGCTCATGGAGTTCGCCGTGGTAACGGGCGGAACCACCGAGCGATACCCCCAGGGCGCCCGCACCGGTCGCCATCACCGGGCCGGCGTTGGGGCTGTCCCACTGCGGCGCTTGTGCGCGCCAGCAACGCAGGGCGAGACGGGTGTGGCCGAGCAGCGCGTAGGTGAACGCCACCAGGCGCGCCGGGATGTAGTTGAGCACATCGTCGATCTTCGCCGCGGCCCAGCCAAAGCGTTCGAAGCGCGCGTTGCGGTAGCCCCACATGGCGTCGAGAGTATTGCTCAGGCGATAGAGCACCACGCCCGGCGCACCGGCCACGGCAAACCAGAACAGCGCGGCATAGACCGCATCGCTACCGTTCTCCAGCACCGACTCGGTGGCGGCGCGGGCCACGGCGGTGTCGTCCAGTTCGGCGGTTTCGCGGCTGACCATGTAGCCCACGCGCAGGCGCGCTTCGTTCAGGTCTCCGGCGCGCAGGGCCAGTGCCACCGGCTCGGCATGTTCGTCCAGGCTACGCAGGCCCAGCGCGGCGTACAGCGCGAGCGCCTGCACGACCCAGCCGACATAGGGCAGCAGGCTGAGCAGCAGCGCGAGCAGGGTCAGCGGGATGACGGCGATGATCCAGGCGGTGACGCCGTGGCTGCGCCAGCCGAGGCCGGGGGTGTCCTTGCCGGCGTCGGCGCGGGAGCGGTTGAAGCGCCGCTCCAGCCGGTCCGCCAGATGCCCGAAGGCCACCAGCGGGTGCCAGCGTTTCGGCTCGCCGAACAGGGCATCCAGCACCACGCCGAGGACGCTCAGCAGGGCCAGGCTCATGGCTGTTCTCCCCAGTGGTTCTCGTACAGCAGCTCGCTGAGCGCGCGCGGTTGGCGCCAGCCTTCCAGGGCCAGCATCGGCGCCGGGTAGAACTCGCTGACCGGGCCAAGGCAGATCACCGCCACCGCCTCGGCGCCCACTGGCAGGCCGAGCAGTTCACCCAGCGCGGCGGGGTCGAACAGCGATACCCAGCCCATGCCCAGGCCCTCGGCGCGCGAGGCCAGCCAGAGGTTCTGGATGGCACAGGACAACGAGGCCAGGTCCATGTTCGGCAAGGTACGGCGACCAAAGACGTGCGCTTCGCGGCCATCCATCAGCGCGGCCACCAGCACTTCGGCGCAGTCGAGCACGCCCTCGACCTTGAGACGCATGAACTCGTCGGAACGCTCGCCCAGTGCCTCGGCGGTGCGCACGCGCTCCGCCTCCACCAGCCCATGGATCGCTTCGCGCAGATCCCGCGAGGTGACGCGGATGAACCGCCACGGCTGCATAAGCCCGACGCTGGGTGCCTGGTGCGCGGCTTCGAGCAGGCGCGCGAGCAGTTCGGGCGCCACCTCGCCGCCGCTGAAATGACGCATGTCGCGGCGCTCGGCAATGGCGCGATAGAGCGCGGCGCGCTCCTCAAGGCTGTAGGCGTGCTCGGTCATGGTCTCAGCAGGGCGGCTGCGGCGTCCGGGTCGGACGGCAGGTAGAAATGGATGTAGGAGGCGGTGAGCCGGCCGCGGCGAAACACCGCTTCGGCCACCGGCTTGTCGTTGGGGCAGACGCCACGGGCCAGCGGCTCCTCGCTGCTGTCCAGCAACGAATGGTGGAAGGTGTGCCCGCGCAGGGTGCCTTCGGGCAGCGTCACCGCTTGCAGCGCCAGCGCGGCGAGGCGCTTCTGCATGCGCGCTTCGCCCGGCAGCAGGCCGAGCAGTGCGGCGCGTTCACCAGCCACATCGGTCAGCGCATCGAGCAGATAGAGCATGCCGCCGCACTCGGCGAGGATCGGCTTGCCCATCTCGTGATGCGCGTGGATGGCCTGGGCCATGGCGCGGTTCCCGGCCAGCGCCTGCAGGTGCAGTTCCGGGTAGCCGCCGGGCAGGTAGAGGCTGTCCACTTCCGGCAACGCGTCATCACGCAGCGGCGAGAAGAACACCAGCTCGGCACCCAGCGCACGCAGCAGGTCGAGATTGGCCTGGTAGAGGAACGCAAAGGCGTTGTCCCGCGCCACGCCGATGCGCACGTCATCGAGGCGGGAGGATTCGCCGCGCGGCTCGGGCGCGGCAAAGCTCACCGGCAGCGGCAGCTCGGTACTGGCGCTGGCCGCCAGGGCATCGGCGGCGGCGTCCAGGCGGGCGTCGAGGTCAGCCAGCTCGTCGGCCTGCACCAGGCCGAGGTGTCGGCTGGGCAGTTCCACTTCGGTATCGCGCGGCAGCGCGCCATACCAGCGAATCCACTCCGGCAGGCTGTCGCGCACCAGGTCGCGGTGACGCTGGCTGCCGATACGGTTGGCGAGCACGCCGGAGAACGGCAGGTCGCTCTGGTAGGTCGCCATGCCAACGGCCATGGCGCCGAAGGTCTGCGCCATGGACTGGCCGTTGATCACCGCCATCACCGGCACATTGAAGCGCCGCGCCAGGTCGGCCGCAGACGGCGAGCCGTCGAACAGGCCCATCACGCCTTCGATGAGGATCAGGTCGGCCTCGCCGGCGGCCTCCCACAGCAGCCGACGGCTCTCTTCCTCGCCGACCATCCACAGGTCCAGCTGGTAGACAGGCGCGTCACTGGCTCGGGCGAGGATCATCGGGTCGAGGAAGTCCGGGCCGCACTTGAACACCCGCACCTTGCGCCCGAGGCGTGTGTGCAGGCGTGCCAGGGCGGCGGTCACGGTGGTCTTGCCCTGCCCGGAAGCGGGGGCGGCGATCAGCAATGCGGGGCATTGGCGCGAGGTCATACGACGCGCTCCGCCACAACGGGATGCATCAGAACTCCACCCCTTTCTGCGCCTTGATGCCGGCTTTGAAGGCGTGTTTCACCAGGCCCATCTCGGTCACGGTGTCGGCGGCCTCGAGCATCGCCGGCTGCGCGCCACGGCCGGTGGCGACCACATGCTGCATGGGCGGACGGGCGGCGATATCGGCCAGCACGGTGTCCAGCTCCAGGTAGCCGTGCTTGAGGGCGATATTCACCTCGTCCAGCACCACCAGGCCGACTTCGGGGTCGGCCAGCAGCTGGCGCGCCACGTCCCAGGCGAACTGCGCCTTGGCGATGTCGCGCTGGCGGTCCTGGGTTTCCCAGGTAAAGCCTTCGCCCATCACATGGAAGCTGACTTCCTCGGGGAAACGGCGGAAGAACGCCTCCTCGCCCGTGGTCGCGGCACCCTTGATGAACTGCACCACGCCCACCTTCATGCCGTGGCCCAGTGCGCGGGCGACCATGCCGAAGGCCGAGCTGCTCTTGCCCTTGCCGTTGCCGCTGTTGACCAGGAACACGCCGCGCTCCCCCTGGGCCTGGGCGATCTTCTCGTCGATCACTGCCTTCTTGCGCTGCATGCGCGAGCGATGGCGCTCGTCCTTTTCCGGGGATTCAGTCATGGGTGGTTGCTCCTGAAACGAATTGCGCAGGCGTCAGGCTGCCGGCCGGGTGGCAGCGAACGAGGAATGGAACAGGCAGGGATGAACCACAGGCGCGCAGAAGCGCCATGCGGCAGAGGTCGCCCAGCACAGAGGCTGTCGACCTGGGGAATAGGGATTTCACCTGAAGGATTCTCCGCCGCTCTCACCCGCGCGGCACTGACCAGTCGGGGCAGGCGGAGGACGGCAACGCGCGGCGCGCAGCGCCGACGTCGGCAGCGCCTCCCGCGATGCCATGCGATGCAGCAGGCCGGTCTCCGGGCTTGCGAGTGACGCCGTGAGGCTGTCGATGAACCGCGCCTTCCCATGCCGTGGCACAGTGGCTGTCTGCGGTTCGAAGCTCGCTTACCGTTGCGGGGGCAGCGCCGGAATGGTCGATTGCGCATCGATTTCACCGGCTTCCCTGTTTCACTCGCGGCTTGCGCCGGGAGCACCTGAAGCAGGCGCGCAGCTTAGTGGCTGGCGACCTGGGGCGTCAATTGAACAGGATATCGCCGGGCTTGTCCCAGCAGCAGGCGGCCGCTCTACAATGCGACACACCTGTCCAATCATGGCACTGTGTAACTCCGCTAGAATGCGAACCATGACGATGACCGCCCAGCCCGGCCAGCTTCAGCTCGACACCTCCGCCAGCCCACCGCTGATGCACGTCAGCGGCGACTGGACGCTCGCGCATTTCTCCGCGCTGGAAGCCCAGGTAGCCGCCCAGCGTCACGCCGAGTCCCCCGCCGCGCTGGACTTCGCCGGCCTCGGCGCGCTGGACACCGCCGGCGCCGCCCTGCTCGCCGAGATCATCGGCGGCGCGCGCATGAGCCAGCTGGAACAGATCGCCCGCAACCTCTCCGCCGAACGCCAGGCATTGCTGCGCGCCGTCGGCAGCGCCATCACCCAGTGCCGCCTGGACGAAAAGGCGCCGGAGCCGGGCAACGCGCTGGTCGACGTGCTGGAACGCATCGGCATCGCCACCCTGACCTTCCGCGAGCACCTGGTCGGCCTGCTCGGCTTCATCGGCCTGACCCTGCAGACGCTCCTGCGCAACCTGCTGCGCCCAAGACGCTGGCGGCTCACCTCGCTGGCCGCGCACATGGAGGAAACCGGGCTGGACGCCGTGCCCATCGTCGCCCTGCTGACCTTCATGGTCGGCGCGGTGGTGGCCTTCCTTGGCGCCACGGTGCTGCAGAAATTCGGCGCACAGATCTACACCGTCGACCTGGTGGGCTTCTCCTTCCTGCGCGAATTCGGCGTGCTGCTCACCGCGATCCTGCTTGCCGGCCGTACCGCCAGTGCCTTCACCGCGCAGATCGGCTCGATGAAAGCCAACCAGGAAATCGACGCCATCCAGGCCCTGGGCCTGGACCCTGTGGAACTGCTGGTGTTACCGCGGGTGCTGGCCCTGCTGCTGACCCTGCCAATGCTGACCTTCCTGGCGATGATCTCCGGCATCTTCGGCGGCGGCGTGGTCTGTGCCCTCGCCCTGGATATCTCGCCGCGCATGTTCCTCTACATGCTGCAGAACGATATCGCCGTGCAGCACTTCCTGGTCGGCATCGTCAAAGCCCCGGTGTTCGCCTTCATCATCGCCGTGATCGGCTGCCTGGAAGGCTTCCGCGTCAGCGGCAGTGCGCAGTCGGTGGGAGAGCACACGACCTCCAGCGTCGTCCAGTCGATCTTCGTGGTGATCCTGCTGGATGCGGTCTTCGCACTGTTCTTCATGGAGATGGGCTGGTGAGCGAACCGATCATCGTCGTCCGCGACCTCGCCAACCGCTTCGGCACCCATGCCGTGCACGAGCATCTGGACCTCGACGTGATGAAGGGCGAGATCCTCGGCGTGGTCGGCGGTTCGGGCACCGGCAAGTCAGTGCTGCTGCGCAGCATCATCGGCCTGCGCCAGCCCAGCGAAGGCAGCGTGCATGTGTTCGGGCAGAACCTGCCAGCGCTGTCCACGCTCGAGCGTTCGAAGCTGGAAAGGCGCTTCGGCGTACTGTTCCAGAATGGCGCGCTGTTCTCTTCGCTGACCGTGAGCGAAAACATCTGCCTGCCGCTGATCGAGCATGCCGGGTTGTCCCGCGCCGATGCGCAGTTCATGGCCAAGGTGAAGATTTCCCTCGCCGGCCTGCCGCCGGACGCCGGCGGCAAATACCCCGCCGAGCTTTCCGGCGGCATGGTCAAGCGCGCGGCCCTGGCCCGCGCCCTGGCGCTGGACCCGGACATCCTGTTCCTCGATGAACCCACCGCCGGCCTCGACCCCATCGGCGCGGCGGCTTTCGACCAACTCATCCTGACCCTGCGCGACGCCTTCGGCCTCACGGTGTTCCTGGTCACCCACGACCTGGACACTCTCTACACCATCTGCGACCGCGTCGCCGTGCTCTCGCAGAAGCGCGTGCTGGTGGTGGGGCCGCTGGAGCAGGTCGCCCGGACCGACGACGCCTGGGTGCAGGACTACTTCCACGGCCCGCGCGGCCGTGCTGCGCTGCAGGCCACCGAACACCTGCGGGAGGAAAACTGAATGGAAACCCGTGCCCATCACGTGCTGATCGGCCTGTTCACCCTGGTCGTGTCGATCGGCGCGCTGCTCTTCGCTCTGTGGCTGGCGCAGTCGAGCAACGACCAGAAGTACAAGATCTACGACGTGATCTTCAACGAGGCGGTGACCGGCCTGTCCGAGGGCGGCACCGTGCAGTACAGCGGCATCCGCGTGGGTGACGTGGTGTCCCTGCGCCTGGACCCGAACGACCCGCGCAAGGTCCGCGCACGCATCCGCGTCTACGACAGCACACCGATCCGCGAAGACACGCGCGCCAAGCTGGCCCTCACCGGCGTCACCGGCCAGGCCATCATCCAGCTCTCCAGCGCCGCCCAGGACAGCCCACCGCTGGCCAGCAAGGACGGCGAGGTGCCGGTGATTAAGACCATCCCTTCGCCTTTCGCCAAACTGCTGGCCAACGGCGAGGACATCGCGACCAACATCAACAACCTGATCAACAACGTGAACCGCATGTTCTCCCAGGAGAATGTCGACCGCATCAGCCGCACCCTGGACCACATCGACCAGGCCACCGGCGTGGTAGCCGAGCAACGCGACGACATCCGCCAGACCTTCAAGGAACTGGCCGCCGCCAGCGAGCAGGCGCGCATCACCCTGGCCAACGCCAGCCAGCTGCTCGAACGGGCCAACCAGACCCTGGGCGGCAAGGGCCAGGACATCCTCGACGACACCCAGAAGACCCTCGCCTCCCTGCGCACCAGCAGCGAGCGCGTGGAACAACTGCTGGGCAGCAACTACGACTCGGTGAATGGCGGCCTCAATGGCCTGGGCGAGATCGGCCCGGCGATCCGCGAACTGCGCTCCACCCTGGAAGACCTGCGCGGCGTCACCCGCCGCCTGCAGGAGAACCCCACCGGCTACCTGCTCGGCCGCGAGCGCAACAAGGAGTTCCAGCCATGACCGCCCTTCCCCGCCTGCTCGGTGTCGCCGCCCTGGTCAGCCTGCTGGGCGCCTGCTCGATCCTCCCGGAAGCGGAGAGCCCGGACTTCTACCTGCTGCCCGCCACCCAGCAACCCGCGCGCAGCAATGCGGCGGTCAACTGGTCGCTGCGCGTCAGCGCCCCCAACGCCAGCCTGGCACTGGACAGCAACCGCATCGCCGTGGTCCCGCAGGGCAACCAGCTGAGCAGCTACCAGGGCGCGCGCTGGAGCAACCGTGCACCGGGCCTGCTGCGTGACCGTCTGCTCGACGCCTTCACCGCCAACAGCAGCGTACACGCCCTGAGCAGCGACGAAGCCAGCCTGCAGGCCGACCTCGACCTGACCGGCGAGCTGCGCGCCTTCCAGAGCGAGTACCAGAACGGCCAGCCGGTGATCCACATCCGCTACGACGCGCGCCTGGTGCGCACCCTCGGCCAGCGCATCGTTGCCTCGCACACCTTCGAGGTCCGCCAGCCGGTTGACGGCAAGCAGGTGCCCGAAGTGGTCAGCGCCTTCGGCAAGGCGGCCGACCAGCTTTCCGCGCAGGTGGTGGAGTGGACGTTGCAGCAGGGGCAGCAGCAAAAGTTCACGCCGCCTGCCCCGTAAGAGGGCTCAGCGACAGTGGTAGGGGCTTTCGCCTTCCAGCTCCTGATCCGTTTCCACGTCCTTGATGGTGACGATGGCCTTCGGATAGACCGAGCAGAGTGAGTTGCGCACCGTATAGATGCCGCTGCCATGGGCGAGGAACTTGCCGTTGCTCAGGGCCTTGCCGGATTCGTCACGGGCACTGACTTCGTAATTGCCGGTCATGGTGATGCAGCCGGCGAGGGCCAGCAGGGAAAGGACGGGAACGAGGACTTTCATGGATTCTCCTTGGACGCGAGGCGCCCCTTCTGCCGGGGCATAGGGCGCAGGTGTCTATCCGTGACGGGTTCGCGAGAGCGGGAATGGCCAGCCAGCATGGCAAGGCCGATGCGGATACGACCGATACCGGTCGCCGCAGTTCAGCCAGCGCCCCCACAAGAGCGCCGGCTGACGGTGTTTCAGACGAGAGGCTACTTCAGCGCTTGCCCATCGAGCGACGCGAGCCGCGCGGGTGCGGCGGGCGGTACTCGGCCTGGTCGTGAGGCTTGCGATGCTGGTAGGCGGTTTTCGCCTGCTGCTGCGCAGCCAGTGCGGCCTTGGCCAGCTCGGCCAGGGAGAGTTTGGGTTGTTCCTGCGCGTTGTCGGCGCTTTCGTCGCGGGGCGGCTGCTGAGAGGACGTCATGGGTAGACCGGTTCTGAAAGGTTTGAATCGGTGCACATGATAGCCGAAGTCGCCCTCTGCCGGCTGCCCGCCCGCACGAACGGCGCGGGCCGGGCCTTCAACCGGCACGCAAAGCCATCAGCTCGGCGGGAACAGCGTGTCCGGGCGGGTCACGTACTCGGTCGCTTCGGCTTCGGTCATCACCCAGATCTGGCTGATTCGGCTATCCAGGCCCATCTTGATACCGACGAACTTGCCGGCGATCTTCGGCAGCATGCCGTAGACCATGAAGCGGTTGTCCTCATCACGGATGCGGATGCTGACCGACAGCGGATAGCTGATGGTCTTCTGGTACAACCCGATGGTGATCACCTGGCGCAGCAGGCTCGGCTTCGGCCGCTTGAGGGTGATCACCGGATAAACCGCACTGTCGACGAAACCCACCATCATCCCCGAAGGAATCACCCGGTCGGCCAGCGCCGGGCTACTCAGCCCCAGTATCAGGGCCAGTGCGCCGAGCAGCTGAAGCGTCCAGCGTTGCAGCGAAGCGCGTGAAGGTACTGCTGATGTCATCGGATTTCCCGCCCTGGTTTTCCTGTTTTCGTTATCGCCCGGTTATGGCTTCCGGATCTGAGCGTGGAGCGTAGCGGTTCGCCGCGCCGCTGTCCGCACATTGATTCACAGCCCTTGCAGACAACGGCACCTACTGCTGCAGGGAGGCGCCGCGGTGGAAAACTCCGTTACGCCTTTACTTCACTTCATGCAATTCGATGCGCGTCAGGGAGACGCCCAGCACCCGGACGTCCTGGGAGCCGTAAAGCCGCTGAGGCGACTCAGGCTTGTCGACCTCGACCCAGACACTCTGCACGGAACCTTCGGTGCAAACCGGCACACTGTAGATCCGCGGGTCAGGAGTGACGCTCCGGTGCGACTCGCTCCAGTCGATACCACGGCAACTCTGCCTCAAGCTGACTCCTACGTGCCTGTCCGCACTGGCGGCGAATGCCCCCAGGGTGAGCTGGAATTCACAAAGACGGTCCTGACAACCGCGGGGAATCGGCAGCTGCAAGCGAGCCTTGCTCCCGGACCAGACATGTCCGGACTCCACCGGATACCATCCCGCGGCGAGCATGGAATCCAGCTCACTGAATCCCTGACGAATCACGATGGGGAACTGGATCTTCTCTGCCCATTGGCCGAGCGCCTGCTGCATCTGAGCGGGAGACTTCAGGCGTACGGTGGCGAACCATTCACCGTCCTCGACCTGCAGCCAGGGCGATTGGGCCAGCCGCTGCACGAGATCATGCCTTTGCTGTCGGATATCCGCAGGGCAGGAGAAGTGGGGGGCCAGTTCGAGGTCCGCCCTCTGCTCCACAGCAAGGCGCATGCTGGTCTGCTCGAGACAGGGCCAGAGATGCGCCGCCCAGAGCATGTCGATGTAGGGGAATACGAGCGCGTCCGCATCTTTTGTCAGCAGCAGGCGAGTCAGCGATTCGACATCCACAGCGGCTGGAGCCCCTGCGCCCATGCCCTGAAACGCCGGGGGCCACCGCTGGTAGGCCTTTTCAAGGTTCTTGTCGCCGCCAATGTTGAAAGTGCGAACCTTGAGTCTGGACGCCACGTAATTCGCCATGAAATCGTTGCCCCAGGGGACAAAGGCCACCAACTCCCCTGGACGCAGCTGTTTGCCCAGCGGCTCGACCATCTGCCCGTCCATGAGGGCGAACATAGAGCGAGAGTCCTCTCCCCATCGCCAATGCGCAATCATGTGCGGAAGGTTGAGCAGGGTCAGGCTGCCCAACAATACCCAGCCAAGGCGGCGCCTATGCATGCCTGGCGCGTGCAGCATGAGGAGAAGCCAGGCAGCAAAAACACCCAGCGCAGCCCAGCGATAAACCGCGCGCATGGAATTGAAGCCCGGCAAATGCTCCCAGACCCAGGCGGTCCCCGTCGGAGCGAGTGCGCGCTCTGCCGGCATCAAGGGCGCAAGTGTTTCGGCGCGCTGGTCCGGCACACCCTGCGGCTTGATCGAGTGAACCTTGAGCGAAGGCCCGAGCGCCAGATAGTAGGCCAACAGCAGTGCGCCAATCAGCGTCACGGTCAATGCCCGGCGACGACGAGACAGAGCTGTTGCCACTCCTGCGGCCAACAGCAATGGCAAGGCGAAGGTGGTCTGCCAGGTCGATACATCGCCATAGAAGCGCTCGGCAGAACGATACTCACTGAGGCCCAGGAGATCCGGAATCCACAAGACGCCTCGACTGGGCGCGACAAGGTAGCTCAGATCCAGCCCCCACCCCCGGAAGAATTCAAGCGGCGACTTGGAAAACTCGGCAACTCCGACGTAGCGGGTGTAGGACCAATAGGCCAACGCGAAGCCTGCGAGATGAACAGGCATCGCCCAGAAGAGTACCCTGGCGCGCGGCAGCACCTGGAAAACCAAGGCGTAGCACAGTGCGAGGCTGGAGCCGACGGCGAACATCACAAAGGTGTATCCGTCCATGAACACCGCAATGAAGGCCGCAACCAGATACCCCGCAGCACCGGCCAAAGGCTTGACTGTGGTATCTAGCAGGCGCATCAGCGACCAGAAATAGAAAGGAAGCAGCGCGATTCCCAGGGAGAGCATGCTATAGCCGGCATGTGCCCAAATGACCGGCTGGGTCGCCCACACCACCGCGCCCAGTGTGGCCAGGTTTGGCGTGCAACCCAATCGCAGCGCAATCTGTCGCGCGGCCAGAAACGCCACGATCAGCCAGAGCGCGACCATCATCGAATAGGCATCGGCGGGCTGCAGCCCGAGCCGCAACAGGATGTTCACCGGCCAGGCGCCGGCCAGACCGAAGGCAATGGCAGCGCTGCTGGGTACACCAATGTCCTGGGCATATAGCGAGCCCAGCCCATGATTGGCCAACGACTGGGCGAACCCCGTGGTCCAGACAGCCTGGCCCAGCGTCGGGGTCAGAAGGCCCGGCACGGCATTGTTCAACAGGCACACAAAGGCTATTGCAAGGCACAGCACCAGGTACCGACTGAAACCACTCTTGGACAACCAGTTCATCAATGCTTTCCTGAATCCAGATCCCGCACGACCAACGCAGCGCAGAAGAACAGCAGATCCCCGCAGACCGTCACCACTCGCCCCAGCACCACCGCCAGGAGCAAGTCCGCTTCAGCCACCATAGACTTGAGTACGACCAGCAGGACCAACTCCCGCACGCCGACGCCGGCCGGTGCGCCAGGCGTGACCAGCCCGACCAGCCAGGCTACGACGAAGGCCCCCGCAACAATGGGCCATTCATGGGCAGGGAGTACGGTCTGCAAAGCGGTCAGCTCCACCAGCGCCACGAAGATCGACGCGGAGATCAGCAAAAACAGAATCTGCCATGCCAGCGCCAGGACTCCGTCCCGGCCCAGGAAGCGATACACGCCGTACATTCCGAGCACAACGGCCAGGCACCAGATCACCGGCCCCAGCAGCCAGGGCAGCGCGGGTAAAAGTACCGGGACCAGCAAGACAACGAACAACCCGCCCGCCCCCGCCAGTAGCGCAAGCTCAAAAGCGATGGACTTGGCCAGCCCGCGGCCCGGCCAACCCGCGGCCATCCCCAGCGCCTGTCGGCCAGCGACATGGAGGATGTTCCCCGGCAGATACTTGGCCAGTTGCGAGAGCCCGTAAGCCCTGACCGCCCAGCGCCGGGACGCGCGGATATCAAAGCGCCGCAACAGGCAGTGCCAGGCCAGCACGAGCGGCCCATTGGCCAGCGCGTAGGTCAGAGCCAGCCCGGCAATGATCAACCAGTGCGAGAAAGAGATTGCCGCCGGATCGAACTGAGTACCGTACTGCCTGAGGCGCAGAGCCACGAACAGCAGGCTGAGCACAGCCAGGAAACTGCCGCCCCAGTGCAGCAGCTTGCGCCAGGAGAACGCCATCTCAGCGGCGGGGACGGCAGAGCAGCATGGTCCAGGGCAATGGCGAGCGGACCTCGATGACCTCGAAATACTGCTCGACCCATCTCACGAAACCACGGGCGGACCAGTGCTGCAGATGGCCCGGCGTATTGCCCAGGCTACCGATGTACTTTCCACGAGCAAGATTCAAAACGCACCAGAGCGGCTCCCGGGGCACGCTCAGAATCAGGTGGCCCGTCGCCACGCGCTGCAGAGCGCGCATGCCGGCGTCGGGATCCTCCAGATGCTCAAGCACTTCACAACAGACAACCAGATCGGCGGAATCCTCCGCGGACTGCAAGTCATAGATGCTTCTGACGTCGAAGACACGCTCGGAATCGAGCGCCCGCGCGTCGGCATTCTGTCTGGCAAGGTCGATAGCATGGGTGGAAAAGTCGCACCCCCTGGCCTGACGCCCCTCCTCGAGCCAGCGCAAGACCCAGTACCCCTCACCGCAGCCGATTTCGTGGATCGACTTTGGCGCCGCCCGCTCCACCAGGCCGGACAGGGCGAATTCGAAACCGGCCATGATCCGCTTGACCAGCCAGTTCCGGGAACCGTACTTGTCATAGGCATTACCAACGACAACGCCGTTCTCCCGAACGCCGCCAGCTACCTTGATGCCCATGAGGTCTCCTTCTGGAGGCCTGCCGCCAGCGCTCCGCGCAGCGCCTTGAAACCCGTCTCGTCAGTCATCTTTGCTCAGCTCGGCTACCTTGACGCGCACATCTTCCAGGAGCTTTCTGTTGGCCGACAGCAGGTCCGCCACGAAAGCGATCAGCAGGGTCTGGAACCCCATTCCCAACAACGCCCCGGCCAGGATCAGCGATTGAACATGCCCCTCTCCGTCGCCGGAAACATACTTCCAGAGGAACCTCAGGCCAATCAGCACGCCCACCGAAAAGAGTGCGATGCCAATGCTGCCGAAGAACCGGAAAGGACGGTAGACGATGAAAATCCGGATGATGGTGACAATGCTGCGCTGAATGTACGACGGAATACTCTTTACCAGTCGGGACGGCCTCAGGTCCGCATTGACCCGGATCGGCACCGAGACCACCGTCAGGTTCTTCTGCCCCGCCTGGATGATTGTTTCCAGCGTATAGGTGTAATCGCTGAACACCATCATCCGTTGCGCAGCGGCCCGGCTGATCGCCCGGAAACCGCTCGGGGCATCCGGAACATCGGTCTTGCTGGCGACACGCACCACCCAGCTGCCCAACCGTTGCAGGGCCTTTTTCACCGGGGAGAAATGCTCGATCGCACTGATTGGCCTTGCGCCGATGACGAGATCGGCCTGATGTTCGAGAATCGGCAAGGTCAAGGCGGGGATATCGGCCGCGCAGTATTGATTGTCGGCATCCGTATTGACGATCACATCCGCCCCGAGACGCAGGCAGGCGTCCAATCCGGACATGAACGCACGCGCCAGGCCCTTGTTGCCGGCATGCCGCACTACATGATCGACACCGTGAGCCCGCGCTACCTCGATCGTCGCATCGCTGCTGCCATCATCGATGATCAGCCATTCGACCTGGGTGAACCCACTCACTTCACGCGGCAGCTCGGCCAGGCAGACCGGCAGGGAGTCTGCCTCATTGAAGCAGGGAATCTGAATGATCAGTTTTCGCTGCGGCTCAGTCGTGGAAACCATGTGTACCCTTGGAAGAAAGCGAGCCTCCCTCATGGAGGGCGAAGCTCTTGATGCTACACCGAATTTCACCTTAATCCGACACACCGTGCCCTATTTGGTACAGCAAAAATCCAGAGCCAACAGGGGTGCTAAAAGGCCACCACCCATCGCGGCGTATTTTTTGGAACGGCCGCTGATTCAGCACTGACACGCCCAGAATCAAACGATTATTCTCGCCACCTTCCACGTGAGGAGTTCCATGAACGGTATTCGCAACGCCCTCGCCCGCCTCCCCCGCCTCGACCTCGTGGGTGGCCCAACCCCACTGGACAAGCTGGAGCGGCTGTCCACACTCTTGGGCCGCGAGCTGTACGTGAAGCGCGACGACACGACGCCCTTCGCCCTGGGCGGCAACAAGGTACGCAAGCTGGAATTCCTCGCCGCCGATGCCCTGAAGGCCGGCGCCGACACGCTGGTTACCGCCGGGGCGATCCAGTCCAACCATGTACGCCAGACCGCCGCCGTCGCGGCGAAGCTCGGCCTGCGCTGCGTGGCCTTGCTGGAAAACCCCATCGGCACCGATGACCGCAACTACCTGAGCAACGGCAACCGCCTGCTGCTGGACCTGTTCGGCACCGAAGTCGAACTCGTACCCAACCTCGATACCGCGGACGAGATGCTGGCGCAAACCGGCGAGCGCCTGCGCCACGAAGGTCGCAAACCCTACATCGTGCCCATCGGCGGTTCCAATGCATTGGGCGCCCTGGGTTACGTGCGCGCCGGGCTGGAACTGGCGGAGCAAATTCATGGCAGTGGCCAGGAATTCTCCGCCGTGGTGCTCGCCTCCGGTAGCGCCGGCACCCATGCGGGCCTGGCGATCGCCCTGGCCGACGCCCTGCCGGAACTGGACGTCATCGGCGTAACCGTCTCGCGGACCGACGCGACTCAACGGCCGAAGGTCGAAGGGCTCGTCGAGCGCACGCTGGAACTGCTCGGCCGCGACTCGCAGGCCCTGCCGAAGGTACAACTGTGGGACGAGTACTTCGGCCCGCGCTACGGCGAACCCAATGCCGGCACGCTGGAGGCGGTGCAACTGCTGGCAAGCCAGGAAGGCCTGCTGCTGGACCCGGTTTACACCGGCAAGGCCATGGCCGGATTGCTCGACGGCATTCGCCGTGATCGCTTCGTAAAACCCGGGCCTATCCTGTTCCTGCACACCGGCGGTTCGCCGGCGCTATTTGCTTACCATCCGGCAAAGTGGACAGGCTGATAATCAGAACTAGGTATGTAATTTTTTATTATTTTATTGCATAACGATTCTGCCCATATAGTCGCCACACGTTGACTAACCTGCTTAAAACACCAAAAACGGGGACCACCATGACCTTCTCCGCACTACGACGTCATTTCCTGCTTGCCAGCCTGACCCTCTCCCTCGGCGCCAGCCTCTTCGGCCAGGCCCAGGCCGCCGACGACCTGCTCGCCCAGATCAAGTCAAAAGGCGAAGTCCGCGTCGGCCTCGAGGGCACCTACCCACCCTTCAGCTTCCAGGACGAGAACGGCCAACTTGCCGGCTTCGAAGTGGACCTCTCCCACCTGATCGCCAAGGAACTGGGTGTCACCGCCAAGCTCCAGCCCACCAAGTGGGACGGCATCCTCGCCGCGCTGGAATCCAAGCGCCTGGACCTGGTGATCAACCAGGTGACCATCTCCGAGGAGCGCAAGAAGAAGTACGACTTCTCCGACGCCTACACCGTTTCCGGCATCCAGGCGCTGGTGCGCAAGGGTGACGAAGGCAAGTACGACGCGCCGGAGAAACTGGCAGGCGTGAAAGTCGGCGTGGGTCTGGGCACCAACTACGAACAGTGGCTGCGCGAACACGTGCCGCAGGCTGACGTGCGTACCTACGAAGACGACCCGACCAAGTTCCAGGACCTGCGCAGCGGCCGCATCGACGTGATCCTGGTGGACCGCCTGGCGGCCTTCGACATGGTCAACAAGACCAAGGGCGCCATGGTGCTGACCGGCGCCCCCTTCGCCCGCCAGGAAGCCGGCATCGCCCTGCGCAAGGGCAACCCCGAATTGCTCGCGGCGCTGAACAAGGCCATCGAGAAGTTCCGGGCCGACGGCACGCTGAAAAAACTGTCGGAGAAGTGGTTCCAGGCTGACGTCACCCAATGATCGAAGAAAGCCTGCAGCTTGCGCTGGATTCCGCGCCCTTCCTGTTGAAGGGCGCGGTCTTCACGGTAGTCCTCAGCGTAGGCGGCATGTTCTTCGGACTGCTGCTCGGATTCGTTCTGGCGCTGATGCGTCTGTACGGTTTCACCCCCATACGCTGGATCGCGCGCATCTATGTGTCGTTCTTCCGCGGCACGCCGTTGCTGGTCCAGCTCTTCATGATCTATTACGGCCTGCCCCAGGCCGGCATCGAACTTGACCCGCTGCCGGCGGCGCTGATCGGCTTCTCGCTGAACATGGCCGCCTACGTCTGCGAAATCCTCCGCGCCGCCATCGGCTCAATCGACAAGGGCCAGTGGGAAGCTGCCGCCAGTATCGGCATGACCCGCGCCGAGACTCTGCGCCGGGTGATCCTGCCGCAGGCCGCGCGCACTGCCTTGCCGCCGCTGGGCAACAGCTTTATCTCGCTGGTCAAGGACACCGCCCTGGCCGCCACCATCCAGGTCCCGGAACTGTTCCGCCAGGCCCAGCTGATTACTGCACGCACCTTCGAGGTCTTCACCATGTACCTCGCTGCCGCGCTGATCTACTGGATCCTTGCGAGCATCCTGTCGCACCTGCAGAACCGCCTGGAAGACCGGGTCAACCGTCATGACCAGGAGCACGACGCATGATCGAAGTACGCCAGCTGACCAAGCAGTTCCGCGGCCAGGAGGTGCTCAAGGGCATCGACCTGACCGTCGAGGCCGGCGAAGTGGTCGCGATCATCGGCCCCAGCGGCTCGGGCAAGACCACCCTGCTGCGCTGCCTGAACCTGCTGGAGGCGCCCAATGGAGGCACCATCAAGGTCGGAGAGATCCTCATCGACGCATCCAGGCCGCTCAGCGGCCAGCAGGGGCTGATCCGCAAGCTGCGCCAGCACGTGGGCTTCGTCTTCCAGAACTTCAACCTGTTCCCCCACCGCACCGCGCTGGAGAACGTGGTGGAAGGTCCGATCATCGTGAAGAAGGAGCCGCGCGCCCAGGCCATCGAGCGCGCCCGCCAGCTGCTGGCGAAAGTCGGCCTGGCCGGCAAGGAGGACTCGTACCCCAAGCGTCTCTCCGGCGGCCAGCAACAGCGCGTCGCCATCGCCCGCGCCCTGGCCATGCAACCAGACGTCATCCTGTTCGACGAACCCACCTCGGCGCTGGACCCGGAACTGGTCGGTGAGGTCCTGGCCACCATCCGAGGCCTGGCCCAGGAAAAGCGCACCATGGTCATCGTCACCCACGAGATGAGCTTCGCCCGCGACGTCGCGAACCGGGCGATCTTCATCGACAAGGGCGTGATCGTCGAACAGGGCGACGCCAAGGCGCTGTTCGCTCACCCCAGGGAAGAACGCACCCGCCAGTTCCTCAGCAAGTTCCTCGATCAAGGCGAGAAGCGCGCAGCCGAATAAAATCAAATTATTCGATCAATATACGCCGATATTTGCGCTTTTTTATCGATCAGGTGCGAGAGAAGATAGTCCCATGAACCGCGCGGACTGGCCCACCGGCCAGCCGCGCCCCACGAGGACTAAGTCATGATCGAACGCAGACCCTTCCAGCAACTCGGCGGCGCCAACCACGGCTGGCTCAACGCCAAGCACCACTTCTCCTTCGCCGAATACTACGACGCCGAGCGCATGGACTGGGGCAACCTCCGCGTCTGGAACGATGACGAAATCGCCGCCGGCACCGGCTTCCCGCCACACCCGCACCGCGAGATGGAAATCATCACCTACGTCCGCCAGGGTGCGATCACCCACCAGGACAGCCTGGGCAACAAGGGCCGTACTGAAGCGGGCGATGTGCAGGTGATGAGCGCTGGCTCGGGCATCGTGCACTCCGAGTACAACCTGGAGAAGGATGTCACCAAGATCTTCCAGATCTGGATCATCCCCTCGGTACGCGGGGGCACGCCGTCCTGGGGCGCCAAACCCTTCCCGAAGGGCGACCGCGCCGGGCGCTTCGTGACCCTGGCCAGCGGCTATGAGAACGACGCCGACGCCCTGCGCATCCGTGCCGAAGGCCGTATGGTCGCCGCCACCCTGAAGGCCGGCCAGACCGCCGAGTATGAACTGGGCGACGGTCGCCGCGCCTACCTGGTACCGGCAACCGGCAAGGTCGAGGTCAATGGCGTCGAACTGCTGGCCCGCGACGGTGCCGCCATCGCCGACGAGGTGGTGGTGAAGGTCACGGCGCTGGAAGACAGCGAAGTGATCCTGGTGGATGTTGCCTGATCTAAAGTGGGCGAGCCAAAGGTAAGCGAAGCCTACCTTTGGCTCCGTCTTTCACTGCGCAGCAGACACCCGCACACGAACAATTGCCATCCCTAGTTTCCGCCCATCGCCGCCCATCCCCAACTCCTGCGGCGAAGTACTTTTCGGAATAGTCACGCTCAGCGTAGTGGCGCAATCCTGTTCGTTATCGAACTCGATAACTACATTCTGCCTGGCTTCTTTCAGAGTGAAATTGGCTACCTGCTCCCCAAGGAAGGCCTGGAAACGCTGATCAACATTAGGCCCGAAAGCGTTTGCCTCCAGTTCCACCCGAACTCTCCCTTTGGGAACGCAATTAGCCAGCCCCCATTGCACCTGCTGACCATCGCTCCATCGCCCCCAAGGCTCGTAGATGCTGAGCCCCTTCTCCGAAAGAACACCTCGAACATGGGAGTTTCGCAGATTGGCGTAATCGATATCGGCAACCAAAACCCTTGCCATAGGGACAACGTCCTTCGGCTTGAATTCGCAGATGAAATATCGATCAATGCGGGTCCAAAAGTCTGTGCAGTCCAACCAGCCCGGCTCCTTGCTCGGATTGAGACTGTTCAACCATTCACGCCCAAATCCCGCCGCTTGCGCATTCATCAGGACACGCACAGGGAGAGCGGATGGCTTCTGCAGTTCGCTTGAAATCAGTTCGTCCACTTGTGGAGAGAACGAGAGGCCAAAGAAGCGGCTCTGCGGGTTCAATGAAGGCAGGATGTATGAAACGGGCACCCCTCGAACCAGATAGCGGGCTGGTGTTGCCGTGATCGACTCAGGAATGCTTACGTCGAAAGGGCGAGCTGCGTCATTCTCAATATGCCCGTGCCCCCAGTTCGGGACCTTGACCAAGGCGATAGTGCCAACAAACAGCAAGCACATCACAATCAGAACATTTCGCTCTCCTCGCACCACCTGAACCACTAGCACCCAAATAACCAAGCCGAAAAGAAGTTCTGCCGGAATCAGGTAACGCTGATAGGCGAAAGCAAAAGCCCAAAGTGCGAAACCAACCAGGAAGAATATCAACACTGCCTTGCCGGGAGCCTTTATAGGTCCACCTGCGCGACGCCACAAAGCAAGGGGCAACAACAAGGCTGCGATCAAAAAGCGCGCATCTGCGAATGGAACCTCTGAGGTCTTGCCGGTCCCAAACGCCGCTTGGTAGAGGAAACGAAGGAACTCCCCAAAGCTATTGAAAATCCAGCGCATATCGCGAAAGCTGACTAAATCGTAATAGGGCGAGTGAAAGATATTGTTGTACAAGGGGAAGACGGGACTCCCCCAAGTCACCCACAAGTGCCAGTACCATCCAGCGGTCAGCAGGAAGCCCGCTATCCCACCGACCGAATACGCCAGAAATGGACGAAGACATGCCCGCCCCATGCCGCCAGCAAGAATCATGACAGATGCGGTGGCCGCAATCACAAACGGAGCATTGGTCAGCTTCAGCCCAACAGCCAGCCCCAACATCACACCAGCGAGCAACCACCGAAGTACTGGTCTTTGACCCTCAGATAGAAGCAGACACATCCCCCAGAGTATCAGGGGCGTCGTCGTGGACGAGAAAAACGACGTCCCCAGCTCACTAATCCAGACAGGAGAAAGAAAGCACAATAGCAACGCGAGATATCGGCTAGCAGACTCCTTGCGCAGACCAATCGCAGTGGACAGCTGTCTGGAAATAACAACAACTGCCGGCAAGCTGAGCAGTTGCACCAACAACACAACCCACGCGCTATAGGGGAATGGAAGGCCGGAGAAAGCCAGGTATGCAATTACATTGACTGCCGGATGGAAAAAGGTCTGAAGCCCTGCAGCTGCTATATCGGAAGCTCGGCCAGAAAAATACGAATACCCGGTGAAGAAATGGTAATTGAGCAGGTCCCAGTTCTGATCCTGCCCTCTCCAAGCCGTGTAAAGCGCAGCAGCACCTGAAAAAAGCAGCAGCAGCCAGACATCCATACTTCGGGCAAAACGTTTCAAACTCTATCTCCTTTAGCACTTCCTGAAACCGCCGCAAGCACCAGCACACGTTCTGGGGTCATCAACGAAAATTATCGAACCTTGAAAACAATGAACTTCGAGGCAAAGAAGTTGAAAAACATGGCAATGCCGGACGCAACTGCAAATGGAAGTATCGGAATCGCCTTCAAACCAGGAAACTCTCGCATGAGCACAAAGAAGACCGACAGATTGATCAGCGCCCCCAGAACCTGAACGGAAAAGTACAGGACATACTCAAATCTGCTACTCATCCGCTCTGGACTCGAGAACGTCCAAACTCTATTCAGCAACCAGGTAAAACTCACTGCCAACGAGAACGATATGGCCCTCGCTGGCATTACATCCATTCCCTGCGACATCAACAGCGTCAGCAGTCCACCATCAATACAGAAACCGAATCCACCGACCACGACAAAGCGCATGATCTCCAGACGATTGACAATCATCACACGATCACCAGACGTCGATTCAGTTCTTTCTGCTCTGCATTAACATTTCCCGCTCGAAATTCCGCTTATCCTGATGATTGATAGAGTCGAGAATCAGACCGATGGCAGCCAAAAGCAGCGCTACCATTTCAAGCCCCGTTGCAAGAATTGCCAATGGAACATGTTCGATGTAGCGCATGCTTATCCAGTCCTGCAGGACCGGGATTCCACACACAAGGCCCATTACCATGAAGAACAGTGCAGCGAACCCAAAGAACGTGAGCGGCTTGTAATATCGCAAGATACTGCTGATAGTATTCAACACCCGCAATCCGTCTCTGAACGTGCTTAGCTTAGAAAAACTCCCTTCGGGACGATCACGATAGTCGACCGGAATTTCCAGAATACGGAAGCGCTTATCAAGCGCATGCAGCGTCATATCAGTTTCAATCTCGAATCCTTCGACAAGAATTGGATAGCTCTTGACGAAGCGACGACTGAAAGCGCGATATCCACTCATGATATCCGCAAGATCCCCATTGAATAACTTGTTTACCAGGTCACGAACCAACCTATTCCCAAATCCATGGAATGCCCGTTTATTCTCCGCCGCGTAGTGACCGGAAGTATGCCGGTCGCCTACAACCATATCGGCATCGCCATTGAGAATCGGAGCAATCAGATCCGATATATGCGAGGCGGGATAGGTGAGATCAGCATCTGCAAGAACATAAACATCGGCGTCGACTTCCAGGAAGGCACGTCTTACCGCATTACCTTTCCCTGGGCGAACTTCGTTTATCACACCACCACGGCAGTTGCGGTCTGCTAGTGCTTTTCTGGCAATAGACTCAGTGGCGTCTTTAGATCGATTATTGATCACCCATATTTCTGCACTTGGCATGGCATCATGAAAGTCCGCGATAGTGCCTGCAATTGTTTGTTCTTCGTTGTAGGCAGGCAGTATCACTACCACTTTGCTCAAGCTGTAATCCATACCAGTTCCGGTCACCGCTGGCTCTTTGCTATTAGAGGAAACCGCAAAACCCGGTGCCCCACTGAAATGTTCCATCCCTGCCCCTGCAATTCGCAAATGATCCCTCGAGAGGGCTACGCCTCGTCCAACCTACACAGGATCAGACGACCGCTATCCATCCGGCATGACGCCAGAAAACAGCAGAGGATACCCGAATCACCTGCAGTTCCAAAGGCACCGCAATCCGCCACTTCGCGAAGACGACAGAGCCACTCACTCGGAACGCCCAGACAGGTGATGGCGAGACGCAGCAACTCAACACTCAAGGAATATCATTTGCGCTTGCGGCAGAGGCTCATGCCATCGCCAATCGGCACCAGCGAGTAATCCACACGCTCATCCATCTTCAGCGCCAGGTTGAGTTGCTGGATCGCCCGCGTGTCCGCGCTTTCCGGATTCGTCTCCAGCACCCGACCACTCCACAGCACGTTATCGAAGACGGCCAGGCCACCCTCACGCAGCAGGGTCAGGGCATGCTCCAGGTAGATAGGGTAATTGGCCTTGTCGGCATCGATGAAGACCAGGTCGAAGCTGCCTTGCTGGTCGCCTGCCACCAGGGCTTCCAGCGTGGCCAGCGCCGGCCCGACGCGCAGTTCGATGCGCGAATCGACGCCAGCGTCACGCCAGTAGCCTCGGGCGATATCGTTGTACTCACCGGGAAGATCACAGCAGAGGATATGGCCACCCTCAGGTAAAGCCTCGGCCATGCACAGAGCGCTATAGCCGGTGAAGGTGCCGATCTCGAGGACGCGCCTGGCGTTGGTCAGACTGACCAGCAGGGCGAGGAACTGCCCCTGCTCCGGGGCGACCTGCCAACGGGACATCGGCAGACTGGCGGTCTCGGCGCGCAGGCGCGCCTTGACGGGTGTATCACGCAGGGAAACGTCGAGAAGGTATTGGTAAAGCGAGTCGTCCAGGTTCAGCGTGCGGGTGGTCATGGGCCCTCCTGAGGATCAGGGATGGAGGGCGAGACTCTGCACGGCAAGGACGCGCTTGGCTTCCAGGAAGGCTTTCTGCCAATAGGCGCTGTCGAGGCTGTCCAGGCGTACGGTCCCGCCCGTTCTGGGCGCATGAACGAAGCGCCCTTCCCCGACATAGATACCCGCATGGCTGACGCCACGTCCACCGCTGGTGGCAAAGAACACCAAATCGCCACTCTGTAGGGACTCGCGGCCGACGGTGGGCGCGCGCAGGGTGATCATCTCGCGGGTAGAACGCGGCAGCATCAGGCCGGTGGCATCGCGGTAGACGTAGCCGATCAGACCGCTGCAATCGAATCCGCCGTCGGGCGTGTTGCCGCCCCAGCGATACGGAGTACCGACCAGGCCAATGGCACGGATCAGGACATCGTCAGCAGCCTGCGTGTTGTAGACGGGAGCAGCGGGCGCGCTCACCACCGGAGGCGGCGACGGCGGAGTGCGACTGGCGCAGGCGGCCAGCGAAGCGAGAGCAGCAAGGAGAATGATGCGCTGAGGAACGAGCATGTGATGGCATCCCGTCAAGGAGTGCCATCACTTTGTACCAACAGTAACTTGAGCGCAATACTTAAAGTGAAACTTTAAGTTCAGCGGGTCACCGTCTTCGGCTCGTAGCCGGGCTCGAGTACACGCTTGGCTTCCATGTAGCTCAAGCGCCAGTAGCTCTCGTCCAGGCTATCCACCCGCACACCACCGCCACGGCGGCTGGCGGAGTGGATGAACTGTCCGTCACCGATGTAGATGCCGGCGTGGCTGACTCGACCACGACCACGGTTGTTGAAGAAGATCAGGTCGCCCGGCTGCAGGTCTGCTTTCGAGACCAGCGGGACGTCCATGTTGATCATCTCACGCGTGGAGCGCGGCAGGCTGATGCCTGCTTCTTCGCGGAACAGATAGCCCACGAAGCCGCTGCAGTCGAAGCCGGTCCGCTCCGACTTCCCACCAAAGCGGTAGGGAGTACCGATCAGCGAAAACGCGCGGTCCAGAATGTCGGATACATGGGCAGTCGAACTGCCGTTATCGTTTTTGGCCCCCTCGTCCTGCGACTCATTCATCAGCGCTATGTTGTGCTGATTGACCTGGAACGCTGCTCGAGTAGCAGGCACTGAAGCGACCTGGTTCGGCTGCGATTCCGGCGAATGGCTGGCACAAGCTGCCAGCAGCAGAACGAAACTCATGGGCACGAGGGGTGCTAAGCGTTTAAGCATGGGCACGACCGTGTCTCATTAGCTCCATTTATTAGCGGGCTAATTTGCCCGCTCAATGGGGGCAATGCAAGTTTTTTATCGAGGAATGTGACTTAGCAGGCGCGGCATAATGTCTAAGGCTCGACCAACCATTCTTTCTTCGACCACCGAACTGAGGTCGGTCAGACCCGGATTTACCTCGGCGGTAAAGCCTCCCGCATCCCGCGTGCGCAGCACCGGCTCGATGATATAGGGAAAGCTCGCAGTGGTTCCTACCAGCAGAACGGCGTCGAATCCCTTGCGCAATTGCGCATAGAGCGTGTCGATCGCCTCTTCCGGCAGCATCTCTTCGAACAGCACGACCGGCGGGCGCAATACGCCTGCACAGCGCGCGCATTTCGGTGGTAGCGGGGCATCCAGATGTCCGGCCAGTTCGGTGCTCTCCAATCCGCACGACTGGCAGTACAGCGGCGCCAGCTCGCCATGGATCTCGATCAGCCGCTCCGGGGGCGAGCCGGCGCGGCGGTGGAAGCCATCAATGTTCTGCGTCAGCACCCAGCACTCCGGCTTGAGCCGTTGCAGTTCCGCGATGGCATCGTGGCCGGCGTTGGGTTGCGCATTCAGGCAGGCCTTGCCCAGTTCCGCCAGGTATTTCCAGCACAGCGCGGGATCCTTTCGCAGCATTGGACCGGAGATCGCCACCTCGATGGGTATCCCTTCTGCCGTGCGTCCATTGTAAAGACCGCCCAGGCCGCGATAGGTCGGCATTCCCGAATCGGCGGAGAGCCCTGCACCGGTGATCACCAGGATGCGCTCGGCGCGAGCCAGTGCCGCGCCGGTGCGTTCGATGGCCGAATCCATGCGCCCTTCCTCCGCGGCCGGGCCGCGCGTCAGTGGTTGACCGTGTACGACAGCATCATCGAGATATGGCACAGCGGACGGCCACTTTGTTCCTGCCACGTATTGAACGCAGTTTGTACCAGCGCCAGGTCCTTCAGGCTGGTCGGCGTCTTGTCGACGATTTCCTGGGCCTTGAGCGCCGCGACCACATCATTGCTCAGAACGAAGGTGTCCTTGCCGGCCATGCGCAGGAATCTCGGCGCGGACATGCCACCCAACTGATTGCCCCGCTTGGCCAGCAGCTTCCACAGACCAACGATGTCGCAGGAGGGCCAGTCGGCCATCAGTCTGCCGAAGCTGCCGTGTTCGCGGGCGATGTCGAGGACGAACTGGGCATTGCGCGGCACGCTCTTGAGCTTGCCCAGGTGACGGATCAGCCGGGTGTCCTGCATCAGGTTTTCCAGGCGCTCGCCGCCCATCAGCACGACCTTCTCCGGATCGAAGCCGAAGAAGGCTTCCTCGAAGGCCGGCCACTTGGCGTCCACCAGACTGTGCTTGAGCCCGGCGCGGAAGATGCGCAGGCTGATCAGCGACAGATAACGATCATCGCCGACCGCCGCCAGCTCCGCTGGCGACCTGGCGTGTGGCAGGCGAGCTTCCAGCGCTTCGACCGAGCCGAAGCGATTCAGGCAGTATTCGTACAGCCACTGGTAATCGCGCATCGAGCGTCCTTGCAAGGTCTTACAGGTTCATCACGTCGAGGAAGCGCGGGGTGGCGCTCTCGTCGATGCGCAGGCTGTTGAAGTCAAACAGGTTACGATCGGCCAGTTGCGACGGCACCACGTTCTGCAGGGCGCGGAACATGATTTCGGTGCGGCCCGGCGACTTGCGCTCCCAGTCCAGCAACATTTCCTTGACCACCTGCCGCTGCAGATTTTCCTGCGAGCCGCACAGGTTGCACGGGATGATCGGAAATTCCTTGAGCACCGAGTAGGCCTCGATGTCCTTCTCATTGCAGTACGCCAGCGGACGGATCACCACGTTGCGGCCATCGTCGGACAGCAGCTTGGGAGGCATGGCCTTGAGGGTGCCGCCGTAGAACATATTAAGGAAGAAGGTTTCCAGGATGTCGTCGCGGTGGTGCCCCAGCGCCATCTTGGTCGCGCCGATCTCGTCGGCGTAGGTATAGAGGGTGCCACGGCGCAGGCGCGAGCACAGCGAGCAGGTGGTCTTGCCCTCCGGGATCTTCTCCTTCACCACCGAGTAGGTGTCCTTCTCGATGATGTGGTACTGCACGCCGACGGACTCCAGGTACGCCGGCAGCACGTGCTCGGGGAAGCCCGGCTGCTTCTGGTCCATGTTCACCGCGACGATCTCGAACTGGATCGGCGCCACCTTCTGCAGGTACAGCAGGATGTCCAGCAGCGTGTAGCTGTCCTTGCCGCCGGACAGGCAGACCATCACCTTGTCACCGTCCTCGATCATGTTGAAGTCGGTGACCGCTTCGCCAACCTGGCGGCGCAGGCGTTTCTGCAGTTTGTTCTGGTTGACCGAAAGGGTGCTGGCCATGGTGCTCTGGAATCCGAAGGGCAAGACGAAAAGCCGGTCATTTTACGCGCAAAGCGACGCGTACCCCAGCCCCTCTATCGGGCTACTGCTAATCTGACAGCATGACACCCGATCTCGACCCTTCCCTCGACCTGACAGACCAGCTCTTGCAACTGCTGCGGGAAGCGCCTGAAGGAATCTCCGAGTTCCTGCTGATCCAGCAATTGAAGGCTCGGCATTCCACCCATGTGCCCAACCTGCCACTGACCGACAAGCTGGTGCTGTTCCGCACCCATTTCCTGGTGTTCAACGCGCTGTATCGTCTGCGCGACCGGCTCTGGGAGGAAAACGCCGCGCACCTGGAGATCGGCCCGTTGCAGATTCGTCTCTCTCCTTATGTGAGCGGTGTGCAGGCACTCGGCGAGCAAGACACCCTGCGCGCCTACTACCTCGACGAGAAACACCTGAAGGAAACCACCGAGCGCGACGTGGAGAAGTTGCTGGAAAGCTTCTGGACGCGCATGCAGGGCAACGAGGAAAAGGCCGCAGCGCTGGCCCTGTTCGAACTGGAAGACGGCCCGGTGGACTACGCGCTGATCAAGCTGCGCTACCGCCAGTTGGTCAGCCAGCACCACCCCGACCGGGGCGGCAGCACGACGCGCCTGCAGTCGATCAACAAGGCCATGGAAATTCTGGAGCGCTATTACAGCCGCCCGTGAAACTTCCATTTGCTCTAACCCCACGGACGACGTGGTCTGCAGCCATTCCTATACTGCGACTTAAGGTCGCATAGGTCGGCCGGGCACCGGATGACGCTGGCTACGCGCATTCGGCGCCTCGCTGGGGGGCGACCTTCTATAAGAAGAGGAGAATGCTGACATGATCCATCATGTGTGGGGGCTCTTCACCCATCCCGATCAGGAATGGCAGGACATCCGTGGCGAAGAAGAATCCATCAGCCACATGTACCTGACGCACGTCCTGATCCTCGCTGCCATCCCGGTCATTTCCGCCTACATCGGCACCACGCAGGTCGGCTGGGTTCTAGGCAATGCGGGACCGGTCAAGCTGACGGCTGCCAGTGCGATCCAGCTGACCATCATGACCTACATCGCCATGCTCGCCGGCGTCGCCATCATGGGCGCTTTCATTCACTGGATGGCACGTACCTACGACGCATCGCCATCGCTGACCCAATGCATAGTTTTCGCCGCGTACACCGCTACCCCGCTGTTCATCGGCGGCCTGGCGGCGCTCTACCCGCACCTGTGGCTGGGCATGATCATCGGCACCGCCGCGATCTGCTACACCGTCTACCTGCTCTACGTCGGCATCCCGACCTTCATGAACATTCACAAGGATGAAGGGTTCCTGTTCTCCAGCTCGGTGCTGGCGGTGGGACTGGTGGTGCTGGTGGCGATGATGGCCCTGTCGGTCATCCTCTGGGGCAGCGGCGTCGGCCCGGAATACACCTGATTGCGCGACACGAACGGAAAACCGGGCCCCAGCGGCCCGGTTTTCTTTTGCGTGCTTGCCTGAAACTCGCCCGGCTTGCCTGAACCTGCACCCCGGACGAGTGGCCGCGAGAAATCCTCCACCCGTGCTCCGACTGCGGCATAATCTGCCCCCGTCGGAGAACTACTGTATGCCTGAACAGCTCAACGCTCGCGTCGAAGCCTGCTACCAGCAGGCCGAAGCCTTCTTCCAGCGGCGCTTTCCCCGCCCGGAAGTCAGCTTCCGGCTACGCGGCCAGAAGGCCGGCGTCGCCCACCTGGATGAAAACCTGCTGCGCTTCAACCCGCAGCTGTACCGGGAAAACCACGAACACTTCCTGCAGCAGACCGTGGCCCATGAAGTGGCGCACCTGATTGCCCACCAGATGTTCGGCCCGCGCATTCGCCCGCATGGCGAGGAATGGCAGCTGATCATGCGCGGCATCTACGGCCTGCCCCCCGATCGCTGCCATACCTACGAGATCAAGCGCCGCCGCTCCACCCGCTACCTGTATCGCTGCCACTGCGGCGAAGGCAATGAATTCCCCTTCTCCGCCCAGCGCCACAACCTGGTCGCCCAGGGCCGCCGCTACTACTGTCGGCGCTGCCGAGCGACGCTGATCTTCACCGGTGAAACCCGCCGCGAGTGAGGTGGTTCAGGCAATGACCTTCGCGACCTTTAGCGCTGCGACCTGCTCGTCGGTATAACCCAGTTCCGCCATCACTTCTGCCGTATGCGCCCCCAGCGCAGCGCCAATATGGCGCGGCTCGGGCAGGCCAGCGGAGAAACGGATCGGGCAAGCCATCTGCCGTTGCTCGCCACCCATGCCGTTGGGCACCCGGGTGACCACGCCGCGCTCGATCAATTGCGGATGCTCCACCGCCTCGGCCAGCGACAGCATCGGCTCGACGCAGGCATCCAGCGCGGCGAAGCGCTCCTGCCACTGGGCGAAATCGTGCTTCTCGAACTCGATGGCAATCTCGCGCTTGAGCGCCTGCTGCTCTTCCGGCCTGGGCGACAATCCACGCGCAGCCAGCTCCGGGCGACCGATGGCGGCGCAGAACTGCTGCATGAATTGCGGCTCCAGGCTACCCACCGAGAACCAGCGGCCATCGCGGGTCCGATAGTAGTCGTAGAAGCTGCCGCCATTGAGCGCGAGGCCTTCCATCTCCGGCTCCACCCCCGCCGCGAGATAGCCCGCGCCAGCCATGCCATGCAGACTGAAGGCGCAGTCGGTCATGCTCACATCGACCTGCTGCCCCTCCCCCGTCTGCTGCCGTTGGATGACCGCCGCGAGCAAGCCCATCACGCCGTGCAGCGACCCGCCGCCGATGTCCGCCAGTTGCACGCCCAGCGGCAGCGGGCCGCTCTCGCGGCGGCCAGTGTAGCTGGCGACGCCGGCCAGGGCCAGGTAGTTGATGTCATGCCCGGCGCGGTCGCGCAGCGGCCCGGTCTGGCCGTAGCCGGTGATCGATACGTAGATCAGCTTCGGGTTGATCGCCTTGAGCGCCTCGTAGCCCACGCCCAGCTTGTCCATCACGCCGGGGCGGAACTGCTCCAGGACGATGTCGTATTCCTGCACCAGTTGCTTCACCACCTCCACCGCCTCGGCCTGCTTCAGGTCCAGCGCGATGCAGCGCTTGTTGCGGTTGAGGTAGGCGTGACTGGCGGAGGTACCGTCCACATGCGGCGGCAGAACGCGGACCAGATCCATGCGTGAAGGGGATTCCACGCGCAGCACCTGGGCGCCCATGTCGGCCAGCAGCAGCGAGGCGAACGGCCCCGGCAGCAGGGTGGAAAAATCGAGGATCTTCAGTGAGGCGAGCGGGCCGTTCATGGGTACTCCTGTTTCGCTCAAACGATGCGTGGGCGCCGCGCCTCAGAGCTTCATGCCGCGGCTGATGATCTCTTTCATGATCTCCGACGTACCGGCGAAGATGCGCTGGATGCGCGCGTTCGCGTACATCTTGCAGATCGGATACTCCCACATGTAACCCCAGCCGCCGTGCAGTTGCACGCCTTCATCGACCACCTTGCACAGCAGCTCGGTGGTGAACAGCTTGGCCTCCGCGGCCACTTCGGGGGTGAGCTTCTTCTGGTTGTGGTCCATCACGCAGCGATCGGTGAAGACCTGTGCCACGTCGATCTGCGTGCGCATCTCGGCGAGCTTGAAGCGGGTGTTCTGGAAGTGCGCCACCGGGCGGTCGAAGGCCTTGCGCTCCTTCACGTAGTCGACGGTCGCGTTCAGCGCCGCCTCGGCGCCGGCCACCGCGCCGCAGGCGTTGGTCAGGCGCTCCTGGGCCAGCATGTTCATCAGGTAGAAGAAGCCGCCCTTGGCATCACCCAGCAGGTTCTCCTTCGGCACTTTCACGTTGTTGAAGAACAGTTCGGCGGTGTCCTGGCTCTTCATGCCCAGCTTCTTCAGGTTGCGCCCTCGCTCGAAGCCTTCCATGCCACGCTCGACCACGAACAGGCCCATGGCGTGCTTGTTCGCCGGGTCGGTCTTGGCCGCGACTATCACCAGGTCCGCCAGCAGGCCGTTGGAGATGAACACCTTGGAACCGTTGAGGACGAAGTGGTCGCCCTTGTCCACCGCCGTGGTGCGCATGCCGGCCAGGTCGGAGCCAGCGGACGGCTCGGTCATCGCCACCGCCAGGATGCTTTCGCCACGGATGATCCCCGGCAGCCAGCGGGCCTTCTGCTCGGCGTTGCCGTACTCGGCGATGTAGGGACCGCACAGCGCCGAGTGCAGCGGGATCATGAAGCCCGGCTCGTTGATGGCGGCCAGTTCCTCACACATGATCTGTTCGTAGCGGAAATCCTTCAGAGCGGTTCCGCCGTACTCCTCTTCCGCCCAGGGCAGCAGGAAGCCCATCTCCCCCGCCTTGCGCCAGACACTGCGGTCCACCACGCCGGCTTCCTCCCATTCCTCCTGGTGAGGCACCACCTCCTTGTTGAGGAAGGATCGGAAGGCATCGCGGAACAGGTTGTGCTCGGTCTCGAAGTGATTGCGCAGCATGGTCGACTCCCGGTGGGTTGAGTGCCCGCAGGGTAGGTGCTGGCTGCGCGCGGCCTCAATGACGCGAGCGCTCAGGGTCGATTGACGCAATCGCCCAGCAGATGCGAGTGTGAAACTTCCCAAAGCTGCACCGGAGAGCGCCCGCATGCAGATTCGCCCTTTCCAGCTGGGTGACATCCCGCCGTACGAAAGCTGGTTCAAGGATCCGCTGCTCGATGCACAACTGGGCCCGATGGATCGCTATTGGCTGGAACAGGTGCTGAAGGATGCGGACAAGGCCCAGTACAGCATTCTGCGTGGCGGCCAACTGATCGCGGTGGTGGGGGTTTGCCTGCCCACCGCGGCGCATCCGTACTACTTCGTCACCGATCTTGCCGTGCGCCCGGAGTTACGCGGCTCGGGTGTCGGGCGCGCGGTGATGACGCTGGTGATGAGCCGGCCGGAACTGCAGGGCAGCCCCTTGTGGCGGGCCAGCGTGAGGCCGGACAACCCGACGGCACTGGCTTTCCTCATCAAGCTGGGCTGGACGCGGCTGGAAATGGGCAATCCGTTCGATGAACTGCTCGAGTTCGAATTCCGCCGACGGCCAGCGGGGCCCGGTTTCCGCTGAGGCAACCCCTGCAGGAGCAAGCTCGCTCCTACAGATTGACTGTCCAACTCCCATAAAAAAACCCCGCCGAGGCGGGGTTTACACAAAGGAGTCAAACGGTAGAGCGGTCGTTCTTAGAACACGTACTGCAGACGGGTCACGACACCGTTGCCGTCGTCGTCGCCGTTGGCATTGCGGATGCCGTCGGTGCTGACGTGAACGTAGTCCAGGGAGACCTTCACGGCTTCGTTGGCGTACCAGTTCACACCGATGGTGTTGGTGCTGGCCTTGGTGTCGCCCACGTCGCGGGTGGCGGTAGCCACGACCACGTTCGGGTCATCAACCTTGATGTGGTCGTAACGGTAGAAGACTTCCCAGGCACCGATTTCCTTGTTGGACGGCTTGATGGTGTCGAACTTGGCGCCATCGAGCTTGTACACGCGGGATTCACCGGTGATGGTGTAGGCCAGCTGGCCGTAGTAACCGTCAGCCTTGATGTCTTCGTAAGCGTCGGCATCAGCCTTCAGCTTGCGCTTCAGGTATTCGGCCTGAGCGGAGAACGGGCCGATGGCGTAGGCGAATTCAGCACCCCAGGTGGAGTCGTCCTTGTAGGAACCGGCCGGGCTCAGGGTGGCGCCGCCGAAGGTAGCGCGGTTGCCGTTGTCGCCAGCGTCGTTACCGCCGTTGGTGGCGATGCCACGCATGCCCAGACGCGGACGGATGCGGGAGTCGAAGGCGGTGTCATCCAGGTCACGGTAGGCGTAGTCCACGCCAACGTGCAGGACGTTGCCGTCGGTGTTCAGCGGAGCGAACACGCCGCGGAAGTTGAACTGCTTGACGCTGTCGCCGTCGGTGTCGTCGGCGTCCTTGGCGTAAACGCCGGCGTCCAGGTAAGCCATGTTGGCGACGACGCCGCCAACCTGGGCACCCATGCCGTCCTGGTGGGTGTTGATCCAGTCAGCCAGTTCGTAGGCGCTGGTACGCTCGGTGGCGGTGACCCACTTGGAGCTGGTAGCTTTTTCCAGACCGAAGTCCGGGTCGAAGCGGCCGAACTTCAGGGTGACCGGGCTGAAGCCGGTGTAGCTGAAGGAAGCTTCGTCGAAGTAACCGTTGTCAGCGTTACCGGAGTTGTGGGACATGTCGTAGTTGATCTGGTATTTCCAGTCTTTGTAGACAGTGCCGCCCAGTTCCAGGTAGGCGCGGCGGAAGTAGGCGCCGTCACCGTTGTTGCCGTTCTTGGTGTAGAAACCATCGAAGCGGCTGTAATCCGCTTGCAGACGGCCACCAAGCTTGAAGCTGAATTCCTTGTCGGTGGTGCCGACTTCAAGACCGCCTTTGGTCTTGATTACGATATCGGCGCCATCGGTGGTGACTGTGCCTGCGAAAGCCTGGGCGGAAACGGCCAGTGCCAGGGCAGTGGCGGCGTAACCGGCGAAGTGCTTACGGATCATCGAAGATTCCCCTTAATGGTATTTGCGTTGAACACGCCGAGTGCCTGGCTGCTGCGCGCCCCCCAAGGACTCGCACAGGCCGTTCTGGCGGCCCCCGTTTGTGTTGCTGGGAATCTTGGCGAGGGGTTATTTCAGATCAGTTGCTCGTAGATAAAACTTTTATTACAAAGGAACTTTTGATTTCCTTATGGCATAAAGATCCTAAGCCATGTCCCACTAGGCCTTCAGGCCTTTCTGAAGTCCGCTTTACCGGTATGCTGTCGACTTCCCCAGGAAGACCGTTCCCGCTCAGGCTTTCCCATGCACGAACTGCAACCCCTGATCCAGCAGCACGGCCTCACCTTGCTGTTCTTCAACGTCCTGCTCGAGCAGTTGGGCCTGCCGATCCCGGCCTACCCGGCGCTGATCGTCGCCGGCGCCCTGGCGCTGCAAGGCAGCGGCGTGCCGCTGGGCCAGGCACTGGCAGTGGCCGTCTGCGCCTGCCTGATCGCCGACCTGATCTGGTTCTGCGCCGGGCGGCACTATGGCGGCTTCATGCTGCGCAGCGTGTGCAAGGTTTCGCTGTCGCCGGACAGCTGCATTCGTCAGAGCCAGAGCTTCTATCTGCGCGTCGGCCCGCGCGCGCTGCTGATCTCGCGCTTCCTCCCCGGGGCCAGCGCGCTGACCACCACCATGGCCGGCATGACGCGTACGCCGCTGCCGCGCTTCCTCGCCTACGACTGCGCCGGAGCGGCACTCTGGGCGGGCTCCGCGCTGCTGCTCGGGAGTATTTTCAGCAGCGCGGTGGACCGCATCCTCGACCTGCTCACCGAGTACGCCAGCGTCGGCGTCGCGGCGTTGCTCGGCGCCTTCGCGCTGTTCATCGTCTGGAAGCTCTGGCAGCGCTTCAGCCTGCTCAAACGCACCTCGCGGATTCCGCGCATCAGCGTCGACGAGCTGCGCGCGCGCCTGGACGCTGGCGAGCCGCCGCTGATTCTCGATGTGCGTGCGCAGTTCGATGACGAGGCGATTCCCGGCTCCATCGCCTTCCGCCTGGACGGGGCGCTGGACGAACTGCGTGGCAGCCTGGAGGACAAGGACGTGGTGATCTATTGCGCCTGTCCCCACGAGCTTTCCGCGGCGATGCTGGCGGAGCGGCTGCAGGCGTTCGGACACCCGCGGACGTGGGCACTGTCGGGCGGGTTGGATGCGTGGCGAGCGCAAAGTCTGGGCTGAGGATTCGGCTGCAGGACCGTCATCGCACGGACGTATCCGGCAAACGCTACGAGGTGTTCATCCCGCGCCGACTGCACAGGTCCGAATGATTCAGCGCCGCGAGCTGTCGCGGCGCAGCTCGGCGAGGTGGTCGGCCAGGCGTTCCGAGTCGGGGCGCGGCGGGTCCGGCAGCAGGCGCAGGGTGGCCTGGGCCAGACGCATCTGTCGCAGATAGCGCCGGCAGTTGCGGCACAGCAGGAGGTGCCGGCGCAGCGCCAACTTCTCGCGCCAGCCCAGCTGTTCGTCCAGCAGGTCGCTGGAGCGTGCCACCAGTTCCTTGCAGGTCAGCATTCCCCGGTCTCCTCGAAGTGCTCCACGGTGGCAAACACCTTCAGTCGCGCACGGTGCAGCAGCACCCGGACATTAGAGAGCGAAACCTCCAGCAGATTACAGATCTCTTCCAACTCCAGTCCCTGGCGTTCGCGCAGCAGCAATACGCTGCGCTGCAGTTCGGAGAGGCTGAGCAGGGTCTTTTCCAGGCACAGGCGCAGTTCGTCCTCGGCCAGCAGGGCTTCGGGCGAGTCCTCGTGCCAGGCCAGCGGCGCCGGGCTCCAGTGGCCGTCGGCGGCGAAGCGGGTTTCGTCGAGGCTGCCGTGGGGCGCGGGCAGGTCGTCAAGCGAAACGTCGCGGCGGACCTTGCGCAGGCGCGATTTGGCGGTATTGGCGGTGATGGTCAGCAGCCAGGTCTTGAGGCTGGAGCGCCCCTGGAAGCCATCGAGGTTGCGCACGGCGGCCAGCCAGGCATCCTGCACCACTTCATCGGCATGGGCGGCGCCGATGATGGCAATGGCCACGGCGCGCATCGCACCCTGGTAGGTGGCTACCAGGGTGCGGAAGGCCTGCTGGTCACCGGCCAGCAGGCGCGACAACAGCTCGCTGTCGTCGGCGGGCACGATCAGCGCTTGCGCAGGATCACGCTGCCGATGGAGTAGCCGGCGCCGAAGGAGCTCAGCACGCCGATGGAGCCGGCGGGCAGGTCGTCCTGGTACTTGTGGAAGGCGATGACCGAACCGGCGGAGCTGGTGTTGGCGTAGGTATCGAGGATCACCGGTGCTTCGTGGGCCTCGGCATCGCGGCCGATCAGCTTGCGGGTGATCAGCAGGTTCATGTTCAGGTTGGCCTGGTGCAGCCAGTAGCGCTTCACGTCGCTGACCGGGATGTCGTTCTGCGCCAGGTGCTCGCCGATCAGCTCGGCCACCATCGGGCAGACGTCCTTGAACACCTTGCGGCCTTCCTGCACGAACAGCTTGTCACGGCTGCCGATGCCCTCTTCCGCGGCGCGGTTGAGGAAGCCGAAGTTGTTGCGGATGTTGTTGGAGAACTGGGTCAGCAGCTTGGTGCTGACCACGTCGAACTGGTGCTCGCTGGTGGCCTGGTCGGCACGCTCGATGACCACGGCGGTGGCGGCGTCGCCGAAGATGAAGTGGCTGTCGCGATCGCGGAAGTTCAGGTGGCCGGTGCAGATCTCCGGGTTGACCATGAGGATCGCGCGGGCCTGGCCCAGTTGCACGCTGTTCACGGCGGCCTGGATGCCGAAGGTGGCCGAGGAGCAGGCGACGTTCATGTCGTAGCCGAAGCCCTGGATGCCGAGGGCAGCCTGCACTTCGATGGCCACGGCCGGGTAGGCGCGCTGCAGGTTGGAGCAGGCGACGATCACCCCGTCGATGTCTTCGGGGGTGCGGCCGGCACGCTGCAGGGCCTGCTTGGCGGCGGCAGTCGCCATCTCGCAGAGGATGCCCCAGTCTTCGTTGGAGCGCTCCGGAATGCGCGGCGCCATGCGCTGCGGATCGAGGATGCCTTCCTTGTTCACCACGAAGCGGCTCTTGATACCGGAAGCCTTTTCGATGAACGCCGAGCTGGACTCGGACAGCGCTTCGACTTCGCCCCTGGCGATGGCTTCGGCATTCTGCTCGTTGTGACTGCGGACGTAGCTGTTGAAGGATTCCACCAGTTCATCGTTGGAGATGCTGAACGGCGGGGTATACAGGCCGGTTCCGCTGATCACGACTTTATGCACGGTCAATCCTCTTCTCAATCTGCGCCGCCGGGCCGGGCGGCAAGGTTAGGCATCAAGGTGCCCGCCCATTGGCCGGCACTGGATATTCGTCGCTCCGCGTCCTGGCGCGAAGGCTTAGGGATGGCGATCCCCGCAACAGGGCAGTGTGCCACTCCCACCGACGGTGGGCACCTTTGCCCGCCCGGCGGTTTGCGGTTTCACCCCAGGTGCAACCGCTGATCGCTGATTATGCTGCAATTTTCGCCGAAAAGTCGCCGTGCGAGGGCGGCATTTGCGCAAGATCATGGACATAAATCACGCCACGCCTGCCCTGGAGCAACGGATTGAAATTTTCCACCGTCACCATAGGCACAGTGTTGGCGCGCCGAAGCGCGCCAGTCCTTATCCTTCAGTGCATTCCCGACTTTGCCAAGGAGACTTCAGGATGAGTGCCGCGAACCGCCCGGAAATGGACGAACAGACCCTGGAATTCGCCAACCAGGTGATCGACCTGGCCCGCCAGGGTGATACCCCGCGCCTGACCGAACTGCTGCAGCAGGGCCTGCCGGCCAACCTGCGCAACCACAAGGGCGACAGCCTGCTGATGCTGGCCAGCTATTACGGCCACCACGACACCGTTGGCGTGCTGCTCGACCACGGCGCCGACCCGGACCTGCGCAACAACGCCGGGCAGACGCCGCTGGCCGGGGCCGCTTTCAAGGGCGATCTGGAGATGGTGCGCCTGCTGCTCAGCCGGGGCGCGCAGGTGGAAGGCGTCTCCCCCGATGGCAAGACCGCATTGATGATGGCGGCGATGTTCAATCGCCCGGAGATCGTGCGCTGCCTTCTGGAACACGGCGCCGACCGCGAGGCCCGCGACGCCAGCGGCCTGACGGCGCTGGCCGCGGCAAAGATGATGGGCGCGGCAGACACCCTGGCGCTGCTCTAAGCCGCCTGAGTCAGTCGATGCGCACGTGCTCGGCGAGGAAGTCGAGCACCGCGCGCACTCGCGCCGGCAGGTGACCCGGCTTGCCCAGGTAGAGCGCGTGCATGGGTTTGCGGTCGCCAGGATTGAAGTCCTCCAGCACCGCCACCAGCCGTCCGGCAGCGATATCCTCGCGTACCTGGAATTCTGCCAGACGCGCCAGGCCCAACCCGGCCAGCGCCAGGTGGCGCACGCTGTCGCCGTCGCTGGCCAGCAGGTTGCCGCTGGGTTCGGGGGCATCCGCCGGCTTGTCCAGGAATGGCCAGTCCGGCTCGACGCGGCGGTAGCTGAAACCCACGCAGTTGTGCTCGCCCAGCTCGCGCGGATGCTGCGGCGCACCGTGCCGCGCCAGATACTCGGGCGCGGCGACTATCTTGTGTCCGGACTCCCCCAGCGAACGCGCCACCAACCGCGAGTCCCGCAGTGGGCCGCTGCGCACAGCGACATCAGCACGCACTTCCAGCAGGTCCACCACTTCATCGGTCAGTTGCAGGTCGAGACTGACGCCCGGATAGCGCTCGAAGAACAGCGGCAGTGCCGGGATCAGGAACTGCCGGCCCACCGGCAGGTTGCAACTGATGCGCACCCTGCCCTGCGGCTCGGCGCTGACCGAAGCCTCGCGCTCGGCTTCGTCCAGATCGGCGAGGATGCGCAGGCTGCGTTCGTAGAACGCCGCGCCTTCAGCCGTTAGTTGCTGGCGCCGGGTGGAACGGTTGAACAGCCGCGCACCAAGGCGATCTTCCAGGCGCGCCACCAGCTTGCTCACTGCCGAGGGCGTCATCCCGCACTGCTGCGCGGCGGCGGTAAAACCCCCGGTTTCCACCACGCGGATGAACACTTCCATTTCGCCGAAGCGGTTGACGTCAGGGCGGGCCATATTGAATTCAATTCATAGGTGATTTGCTTACAAGCAGTCTATATCAGTAATTCGCACGGGGATAAGGTGGCAGCCATTCTACGAATCATCCGGGAGAGCCCACGTGCCCATTGCCTTGTATGCCTTGACCGCCGGTGCCTTTGGCATCGGCGTTACCGAATTCGTGATCATGGGATTGCTGCTGGAGGTTGGCCATGATTTCGGCGTGTCCATCTCCGCCGCCGGCCTGCTGATTTCCGGCTACGCGCTGGGCGTAGTGCTCGGCGCGCCGCTGCTCACAGCTCTCACCGCGCGCTGGCCGCAACGCCGCACCCTGCTCGGGCTGATGGTGATCTTCACCCTCGGCAACCTCGCCTGTGCCCTGGCGCCGGATTACGCCACGCTGATGGCAGCGCGGGTGCTGACCTCCTTCGCCCATGGCACTTTCTTCGGCGTCGGCTCGGTGGTCGCCACCAGCCTGGTGCCGGCCGAACGCCGCGCCTCGGCCATCGCGCTGATGTTCACCGGCCTCACTGTCGCCACCATCCTCGGCGTACCGCTGGGCACCTGGCTCGGTCAGCTCTATGGCTGGCGTGCGGCGTTCTGGGTGGTAACCGGAATCGGCGTGCTGGCCCTGGCGATCCTGGCGATCTACCTGCCGCGCCAAAGCGCACCGCCGGCCGCCGGCAAGCTGCGCGATGACTTCCGCGTGCTGAAGCGCCCGGCCGTGCTGCTCGGCCTGCTGACGACCGTGCTCGGCTTCGGCGGCGTGTTCACCGTGTTCAGCTACGTGTCGCCGCTGCTGACCCGTCTCGCCGGCTTCTCCGAAAGTGCGGTGTCGCCGGTGCTACTGGTGTTCGGCGGCGGCCTGGTGCTGGGCAACCTGCTGGGCGGCAAGCTCGCCGACCGCAAACTGGTGCCCGCCCTGCTCGGCAGCCTGGTCGCGCTGGCGGTGGTCATGGGGCTGATGAGCTTCGCGCTGGAAAACCGGGTTGCCGTGGTCATCTTCATCGCTCTGCTCGGCGCCGCCGGGTTCGCCACCGTGCCGCCTCTGCAGATGTGGGTGCTGGAGAAGGCCCACGGCGCCGGCCAGAGTGTCGCGGCCAGTTTCAATATCGCTGCCTTCAACCTGGGCAATGCGCTGGGTGCCTGGCTCGGCGGCATGACCATCGACCACGGGCCCGGCCTCGCCGCGCTGCCCTGGGTCGGCGCCGCGCTGCCGGTGGCGGCCATCATCACGGCGCTGCTGTGCCTGCGCCTGGAACGTGAGCCGGCGATGCCGGCCGCGACCGTCCAGCAGGCCCGGTGAACGATCGGCGACACCCGACTGTCGAGGAAAGGGGCGCGCAAAGTCGCGCCTCTTTCTTTTATCCACCGACGGAGGACTCGCCCACCCATGCTGGTTTCGCTTCAGGCACTGCGGGCACTGGCCGCCTGGCTGGTGGTGTTCCATCACTTCATGCAAGTGTTCTTCGACTTCCGCGCCGACAGCCTCGGCGGCAAGCTCCTTTCCACCCGTGGCCAGGTCGGGGTGGACATCTTCTTCGTCCTCAGCGGCTTCGTGATCCACCTCTCCAGTGCCGGCCGGCCGATGTCACCAGTGACCTTCCTGGTCCAGCGCCTGGCCCGTGTCGCCCCGGCGTACTGGCTGTACACGGCGATCACCGCCCTGATCATCTACGCCTTCGCCGACGTGATGCCGATCTACGGCGTCGGCGGCAAGTCGTTGCTGCTCTCGCTGCTGTTCATCCCCAGCGAAAATCCCGGTGGTTTCGGCCTGTACCCGGTGCTGCCGGTGGGCTGGACGCTGAATTTCGAGATGCTTTTCTACGGCCTGTTCGCCCTCTCCTTCCTGGTCGCCGAGCGCTGGCGGCCCTGGCTGGTGACCGCCCTGGTGCTGCTGGTGGCGCAGGTGCTGGCGCGCGAACCCTGGCTCAGCAACTTCTACCGCAATCCGATCATCTTCGAGTTCCTCCTCGGCCTGGGCCTGGCGGCGCTGTACCGGCGTGGCTGGCTGAACTGGCCACGCCCGCTGGCACTGGTGACGGCAGCCCTGGCGGTGACGACTATCGCGGCGTTCCCCGCCGATCACCCCTGGCGCCTGCTGACCTGGGGCCTGCCCGCCGCCGCTCTGCTGGCCGCGTGCGTGGCACTGGAGCCGCTGTTCGAGCGCAGCAAAGTGCTGCATGCGCTGGGCGACTGGTCCTATTCGGTGTACCTGCTGCACGTGATCGTGCTCTGGCTGGCCGCCTACTGGCTGCATGAGCGGCTGGGCCTGACTCCCTACCAGACGCTGAGCGTCGCCGTACCGGCGATCCTGCTGCTGTCCTGGCTGAGCTACGAATGGGTGGAGCGGAAGATGGCGCGCCAGGTACGCACGGCCTATGCGCGCCTCACCGAGCCGCTGGTAGCGAAGCGCGCTCAGGCGGGGTCGCTGTAGACCAGCCGGTTGCGCCCCTCGGCCTTGCCGCGATATAGGCGGCGGTCGGTGCAGCGGTAAAGCTCATCGGCATCCAGACCGTCGCCCGGCCACTCGGCAAGGCCGAAGGTGGCGGAAATCTCGATGCGCTCTCCGTGGTACATCAGCGGCGCCTCGTCAATGTCGCGGCGCAGGGATTCCACCAGCGGCTTGGCGTCGAAGCGATCGGTGAAGGGCAGCAACAGGCCGAACTCCTCGCCACCCAGCCGGCCGATCAGGTCGGTGGCGCGCAGGCGGTGGCGCAGGCGGTTGCACAGGTGCTGCAATGCCTTGTCGCCGGCATCGTGGCCCCACTGGTCGTTGATGTTCTTGAAGTGGTCGACGTCCAGCACCACCAGCACCAGCCGTGTCTCATAGCGGGCCGCCTCCTGGATACAGCGCCTCAGCGCACGCTGGAAGCTCTCGCGGCTGGCCACGCCGGTCAGCGCATCGGTCAGCGCCAGGTGCCGTAGTTGCTTGTAGGCGGCAGCGCGGCGCTCTTCATAGACGTGCATGAAGGCAATCACCAGCACGCCACAGAAGATGCCGTTGCCGATGTCGATCAGCCCCGGTGCATCCAGGCGCAGGTGGTTGGCGTGCAGGTACATCAGCGTGGCGATCAGCATGAACGGCACGGCGAGCAGGAAGCCACGCCATTTGCCCAGCAGCAGGTAGGCCATCACCGGCATCAGGTAGACCCAAACGAAGGCCGACGCCGAGGCGTTGGGCATGACGATGATGTAGAGGATGAAACAGAAGGTCGGCAGCAGGTAGGCGATGATCCACGGCACCAGCCGACGCACACGCTGCAGCCGGTGCGCCGCCCACAGCAGCAGCCCGCAGGTGACCAGTTCAGCGCCAGCCAACCAGAGATTGCCAGCGAGGTACTGCAGGATCGAGAACAGCCCCAGGGTCGCCCCGGTGCAACCGAAGATCAGCCGCATCAGCAGGCGATGGTCTGCCTCTTCCAGCCCGGTAGGTCCGGCACTGGAGTCGAACAGATGGTCGGGATCGCTGTTGCGGTGCATCAGCCCTGCTCCTTGGCTCGACCGCCCGGCGGATCGGCCTGAATGGCGGCACTCGGGCACTCCAGCCCGAATCACATGTGCTGAAGACTACTCCAATTTCCCACAGCGCGTAGCCCAGCCGACGGAAACCGGTCGGATGGGCTAGCCTAGGCTGCATTGTCCATGGAGGAAGTCTATGCGTTCGATCCTTGCCGTCCTGTCCCTGCTCGCGCTTTCCGGCTGTGCTTCGTACCAGAGCGATGAAGTCCAACCCGTCCCCACCGACCGCCTGCTGGCCTACCAGCAACCGGGCAAGGACAGCGTCCAGGTCGATGTCACCCGCGACGTGGGCTACATTGGCGGCGGCTGCTTCGTCGCCCTCACCATCGACCATGAGATAGCCGCGCGCATCGGCAAGGGTGAGTCGGCCAGCTTCCACGTGCCGGTGGGCAAGCACGTGGTCGGCATCATCGGCGACAAGGACGGCGACGGCCTTTGTAGCAAGGCCATGCTGCGCCGTGAATTGCTGGTGCCGCTCGAGCCGGGCGGCAACAACGCCTTCCGCATCGTCAGCGACAACCGCACCGGTTTCGACATCAAGCCGGCGGTCGAGTAACCGCCAGCCCGGGTGCGCCTCAGCCGTTCAGGCGGGCAACGAGGCGCGCCTGCAGCTTCTCCAGCTCCCCCGCATCGGCCTTGTTCGCCGCGTGGATGCCCAGGCCCTCGCCGGCATAGCGCGGGACGATGTGCACGTGGATGTGGAACACCGTCTGGCCGGCCGGCGCGCCGTTGAACTGGGCGACCTGCACGCCATCGGGATTGAGCTCCTCGACGATCACACCGGTCAGGCGCTGCACCACGCGCATCACCTTGGCCAGTGCATCGGGGTCGACTTCGAGGATGTTGCGCGCCGGGGAATTCTTCGGAATCACCAGGGCATGGCCGTAGGACTGCGGGAACAGGTCGAGGAAGGCGAGCACGTCGTCGTCCTCGTACAGCTTGAAGCAGGGGGCCTCGCCACGAATGATCTGGGCGAAGATGTTCTGCGGATCGTAAGTGCCTTGCAGGCTCATGCTGGGTTCCTTGTCTGGTGACCGCGTCGGGGGCCGGTTGCTTGTCTAAGGGCCGCACCATACCGGTTTGTCGCGCACGGGTCATGACCGTGGCCGCGCGGAGGGCTATCCTGAGGGCCGACTCAAGATCCCGCTCACCTGACCGGAGTATGCATGTCAGACCTTTCCGCGTTCCTCATCACCCGCAAATGGCCCGCCGAACACCCTGACCGCCTGCAGCTGTACTCGCTGCCCACGCCCAACGGCGTGAAGGTGTCGATCATGCTGGAAGAGCTCGGCCTGCCCTACGAGCCGCACCTGGTCAGCTTCGAGCGCAACGACCAGATGTCCCCGGAATTCCTCTCGCTGAACCCGAACAACAAGATCCCGGCGATCCTCGACCCCAACGGCCCGGACGGAAAACCCCTGGCGTTGTTCGAGTCCGGCGCGATCCTGGTCTACCTCGCCGACAAGACCGACTCGCTGATCGCCCCCGGCGCCAGCGGCCGCTATGAAACCCTGCAATGGCTGATGTTCCAGATGGGCGGGATCGGCCCGATGTTCGGCCAGATCGGCTTCTTCAACAAATTCGCCGGCAAGGACTACGAGGACAAGCGCCCGCTGCAGCGCTACGTGGACGAGTCCAAGCGCCTGCTGAGCGTGCTCGACCGCCACCTCGAAGGCCGCGACTGGATCATGGGCGAACGCTACACCATCGCCGACATCGCCACCTTCCCGTGGATCCGCAACCTGGTCGGTTTCTACGAGGCCGGCGATCTGGTGGGTTTCGACAGCTTCCACAACGTGAAGCGTGTGCTGGAGAAATTCCTCGCACGGCCGGCGGTGCAGCGCGGGCTGAACATCCCCAAGCGCGACTGACCTCGGAATATTTCCTGTAGGAGCGCGCCATGCGCGCGAATCGCGGGCATGGCGCGCTCCTACAGGGGACTCCACAGGTCAGGCCTCGACCTGGCTCCACTGCTTCGACAGGCGCTTGTCCGACACCGGCACCTTCGTCCCCAATTGCTGGGCGAACAGCGAGACGCGGTATTCCTCCAGCATCCAGCGGTACATCACCAGTTCCGGGTCGCGCTTGCCTTCCTGGGCGTGCTTGGCCAGGCGCGCCGAGTACTGTTCCCAGTAGCCGGCCATCTCGCCGCTCCACACGCGGTCGCGCTGGACCTGCCCGGCGACCTTGTCCAGACGCTGCTCGACCGCCTTCAGGTAGCGCGGGTATTCCTTCAGCCATTCCAGCGGCGTATCGCGGACGAAGCCTGGGTAGACCAGCTTGGCCAGCTGCCCCTTCACGTCGTTCAGCGGCACCGTCATGGCTAGGTCGACCTTGCCTTTGAAGCGCTTCTGCAGGCCGTGCCAGAGCTTGAGGATTTCCAGGGTCAGACGGGCGATGCGCTCGGCGTGTTCGGTCCAGGCGCCGCGCTTCTTCTCGGCCAGCGACGCGAGCCCGGCGCCATCGCGCGGCAGGTTGCTTTCGCCGTCGAGAATGGCGCTCTCCAGGCTGGCCAGCAGGATGTCCTCCACCAGCGACTCGACGCGGCCCAGTTCGCGGTAGAGCAGGCCCATGTCGGTCTGGCCCGGCAGCTTGCTGCGCAGGAACTTGGCCGGCTCCGCGAGCTGTTGCAGCAGCAGGCGCTGCAGGGCGCGGCGGTGCTGGTAGTCGGCCTCGGCCTGGGTCGGGAAACGGTTTTCCTTCACCACGCCGGCCTCTTCCACCAGCGCCGGGTAGACCGTCATCGACAGCCCGGCGACCTTCTGCTGGAGCTTCTCCGCGACTTCGCCAAAGCCCTTGGCTTCCACCGGCTTCTGCGGCTTGTCCGCCTGCGGGATCGCCAGCGCGGCCTGGCTGGCCTCGGCGAAGCGCGCGGTGAGTTCAACGAGGTCGCGGCCTTCGCCGAGGAACTTGCCACGGGCGTCGACCACTTCGATGTTCATCCGCAGGTGGCTTTCCACCTGAGTCTCGGCCTCCGCCCAGGCTTCTTCCGGTACGCGGCTGCCGGTCATGCGCTGCAGCTCGCGGCCGAGGGATTCGGACAACCCGCCCTCGGCGAAGACCATCTTGCCCAGCGCGGCGCGGACGAAGTCCGGCACCGGCACGAAATTCTTGCGGATCGCCTTCGGCAGGCTGCGCACCAGCTCGATGCACTTGGCCTCCAGCAGCCCCGGCACCAGCCATTCCAGGCGTTCGGCGGGCAGCTGCGGCAGCAGCGGAGCCGGCACGCGCACGGTCACGCCGTCCCGCACGTGGCCGGGCTCGAAGTGGTAGGTGAGCGGCAGCTGCAGGTCGCCCAGGCGCAGGCGGTCCGGGTAGAGGCCGGCGGTGACTTCGCTGGCGTCGCGGGCGAGGACGTCTTCCTCGCGCATGATCAGCAGGTCCGGCTGCTGCCTGTGCTCACGCTCGTACCACTTCTCGAAGCTGGCGGACTGGTAGATGTCTGCCGGCAGGCGCTCGTCGTAATAGGCGAACAGGGTTTCCTCGTCGGCGAGGATGTCGCGCCGGCGTGCCTTGGCTTCCAGCTCGTCGAGCTTCTCCAGCAACTGGCGGTTGGCTGCCAGGCACTTGGCGCGGCTGTTGATCTCGCCGCGCACCAGCGCCTCGCGGATGAACATCTCGCGGGACACCGGCGCGTCGATCGGGCCGTAGTTCACCGGGCGACGGCCGATGATGATCAGGCCGTAGAGGGTGACCTGCTCGTAGGCCACCACCTGGCCACGGCGTTTTTCCCAGTGCGGCTCCAGGTAGTTTTTCTTCACCAGGTGCCCGGCCAGCGGCTCCAGCCAGTCCGGCTCGATCTTCGCGACCATGCGGGCAAACAGCTTGGTGGTCTCCACCAGCTCGGCGGCCATGATCCACTGCGGCTTCTTACGGCCGATCACGCTGGAGGGGTGAATCCAGAAACGCCTCTGGCGCGCGCCGAGGTAATCGCCCTCCTCCGCCTTCTGGCCTATCTGGCTGAGCAGGCCGGAGAGGATCGCCTTGTGCACGGCGGCGTAGTCGATGTCGCGGGCCTTTGGCTCGTCCGCCTTGGCGACCGGCTGGCGGCCACGGTTGTCGTGCTGCCTGGGCTGTTCGCGAGCGGGCTCGCTCTTGCGCTGGGCGCCTTCCGACTTGGAGCCGAAGGGCAGCTGCAGCTCACGGCAGATCAGCGTCAGCTGGCGGTGCGCATCACGCCACTCGCGAAGGCGCAGGTAATTCAGGAAGTTCTTCCGGCACCAGTTGCGCAGCGGGTTGGAGCCCAGCGCCTGGCGCTGCTCCTCGAAGCCGCGCCAGAGGTTGATCAGCGCGGCGAAGTCCGAGTCCGGGTCCTTCCACTGCGCGTGTGCCTGGTCGGCGGCCTGCTGGCGGTCCATCGGCCGCTCGCGCGGGTCCTGCACGGACAGCGCGCTGGCCACGGTGAGCACTTCCGGCAAGCTGCCCAGTTGCGCCGCTTCCAGCAGCATGCGGCCCAGCCGCGGGTCGATGGGCAGGCGCGCCAGCTGGCGGCCCAGCGGCGTCAGCTGGCCCTCGCGGTTCACCGCCGAGAGCTCCTGCAGCAGGGTGAAGCCGTCGTTGATCGCCTTGCCGTCCGGCGGCTCGATGAAGGGGAAGGCCTCGATGTCACCCAGGCGCAGGTGCAGCATCTGCAGGATCACCGCCGCGAGGTTGGTACGCAGGATTTCCGGATCGGTGAAGGCCGGGCGCCCGTTGAAGTCTTCCTCGCTGTACAGGCGCACGCAGATGCCCGGTTCGACCCGGCCGCAACGGCCCTTGCGCTGATTGGCGCTGGCTTGCGAAACGGCTTCGATGGGCAGGCGCTGGACCTTGGCGCGGTAGCTGTAGCGGCTGATCCGCGCGGTGCCGCTGTCGATCACGTAGCGGATGCCCGGCACCGTCAGCGAGGTTTCCGCGACGTTGGTGGCGAGCACGATCTTGCGCCCCGGCATCGGCGCGAAGATCTTCTGCTGCTCGGCCGGCGTCAGCCGCGCATAGAGCGGCAGCACCTCGGTATGGCGCAGGTTGGCCTTGCGCAGCATGTCGGCAGCGTCGCGAATCTCGCGCTCGCCGGGGAGGAACACCAGCACGTCGCCGGGGCGCTTGCCGATTTCGCGCTCGTGGGCGGCGATCTCGTCCAGCGCGCGGAGGATGCCCTGGTCCACGGAGAGGTCGTCGAACAGCGCTTCGCCGTCCTCGTCCACTTCCGCCGCCAGCGGACGGTACCAGGTGTCCACCGGGTAGGTGCGCCCCGAGACCTCGACGATGGGCGCATCGCCAAAGTGCTTGGAGAAGCGTTCCAGGTCGATGGTCGCCGAGGTGATGATCAGCTTCAGGTCCGGCCGGCGGTGCAGCAGGGTCTTCAGGAAGCCGAGCAGGAAGTCGATGTTCAGGCTGCGTTCGTGGGCTTCGTCGACGATGATCGTGTCGTAGCGCTCGAGGTAACGGTCATGTTGGGTCTCGGCCAGCAGGATGCCGTCGGTCATCAGCTTGATCAGTGTGCTGTCGTCGCTCTGGTCTTCGAAACGCACCTGGTAGCCAACCAGCGAACCCAGCGGCGTGCCGATCTCCTCGGCGACGCGGGTGGCCACGCTGCGCGCGGCCAGCCGGCGCGGCTGGGTGTGGCCGATCAGGCCGTGGGTGCCGCGGCCCAGCTCCAGGCAGATCTTCGGCAGCTGGGTGGTCTTGCCCGAGCCGGTCTCGCCGGCGATTACCACCACCTGGCTCTTTTCCAGCGCGGCCTTGATCTCGTCGCGCTTGGCGGCGATGGGCAGGCTGTCGTCGTAGCGGATCTTCGGGATGCTCGCACGACGCGCCTCGGCCTTGGCGCAGGAGGCCTGGAAGCGCTCGGCCCACTGGGCGAGCTTGGCCTCGTCGGGGTGCTTGCGCAGTTCGTGGAGCTGCCGGCGCAGGCGATGGCGGTCGCGGATCATCGCGTGATCCATGCGCTGCAGGAGCTGTTCGGGGGTCGGCGTACTGTCTGTGGTCATCGGCTTCGCGGGCATCAGGCGGGAGCGGCGCGAGCAGGTGCGGAGCCGGTCCCTGGAATGGGCTGTCATGGCGACAATTCGGGAATTGTCGCAAAAGACCGGCACGGGCCGCCAATCCGATTGCTTGGCGACCCGGTTTGGCGGGGCGTTGCGCCCCGCCGGATCAGATGCGGAACTGGCCGACCAGCTGGCGCAGGCGCTCTCCCAGTCCGTTCAGTTCGGTCGCGGTGCGCGCGCCCTTGGCCGCGTCGTCCGCCACGCTGTCCACGCCCCCGGCAATCTGGTGCACGCTGCGGTTGATCTCCTCGGCCACCGCGGTCTGCTCCTCGGCGGCGCTGGCGATCTGCGCGTTCATCGAGTTGATGGTGCCGATCAGCTGGGCGATGGCATCCAGCGACTGGCCGGCCTGGTTCGCCTGGCCACGGGTGCGCTCGGCCATGTCGCTGGCGCGCTGCATGGCACTCACCGAGCCTTCCGTGGTGCCGCGCAGGCGGTCGATCATCTGCTGGATTTCCCCGGTGCTCTGCTGGGTGCGGCTGGCCAGGGCGCGGACTTCGTCGGCGACCACGGCGAAACCACGTCCGGCCTCGCCGGCACGGGCGGCTTCGATGGCGGCGTTGAGCGCCAGCAGGTTGGTCTGCTCGGCAATGGAGCGGATCACTTCCAGCACGCCGACGATGCCCTGAACATCCTGGCGCAGGGTGTCGAGGGAGTCGCTGCTGCTGCGCACCTCGCCCGCCAGGTCGTTGATCTGCGCGACGCACAGGTCCACTTCTCGCTTGGCCGCCTGGCCTTCGCGATCGGTCTGCTGGGCGGCATCGGCCGCCTGTTGCGCGCTGCGCGCCACTTCCTGGGCGGCGGCGGTCATCTCGTTGATGGCGGTGGCGACCTGGTCGGTCTCGTGGCGCTGGCCATCCATCGCGCGCTCGGAGCGCTGCGCCTGGTGGGCCACGTCGCCCACCAGCCCGGACAACTGCTGGGTGGTACCGGCGACCTGCTGGACCAGCACATGGATCTTCTCGACGAAGCGGTTGAACGAGCCGGCCAGCTCGCCCAGCTCGTCATGGCGACCGAGGTTCAGGCGGTGAGTCAGGTTGCCGTCTCCGGCGGCCATGTCGTCGAGGTTGTCGCGCACCTGCACGATGGGCTGGACGATGGTGCGGCTGAACAGCCCGGCGAGCACGCCGATCACCACCAGCAGCGCCAGCGCCGCGCCGCCCATGAGCAGCAGCAGGTTGTCGATCTTGGCGTCGAAGGCGGCGCCGGCCTCCTTCACTTCACGCTCGACGTCGTCGAGGTTAAGCGAGGTGCCGAACACCAGGTTCCACTTGGGCAGGAAGTGCGCATAGCCGATCTTCGGCACGATGGCGTTGCCGCCCGGCAGCGTGAAGCTGTAGCGCACGTAATGCTGGCCACTCTGGCCCGCCGCCACCAGTTCGCGGATGGCGTAGACGCCATTGGGATCGCGATAGGTGCTGAAGTCCTCGCCCAGGCGCTCGTCGCTGGTGCCCTGGAAGACGCGAACGGAGCGGGTGTCGTAGCCCCAGAAGTAGCCGCCCTTGCCGTATTCGAGACGTTTGAGGATCGCGATGCCCTGTTCGCGCGCCTGGGCATCACCCTGGGTAGCGGCCTGGTAGACCGGGCCGACGGCAGCCAGCGCCACGTCGACGAAGTTCTTCAACTGGGCTTCGCGGTCCTGGGTGAGGTTCTCGCGGATCTGCGCTTCCTGCTGGCTCGCCAGCTGCTTCAGGGCAACGGTGGAAATGGCACACAACAGCAGGGTCAGGAGGAGGATCGGCACGATGGCCAGGAGCAGGACCTTGGCGCGCAAACGGAGGGCAGTGTTCAAGGCGTTCACCTCAGGCAGATAAGGGACATGGCTTCCTTGCCCCATCAAAAAACCCGCCTTGCGGCGGGTTTCTTATCTATCGGCTCAGGCCCTGATCTTCTTGAGCTCTTCGTCGCGCAATTCGCGGCGCAGGATCTTGCCGACGTTGGTGGTCGGCAGGCTGTCGCGGAACTCCACGGACTTGGGACGCTTGTAGCCGGTGAGGTTGTCGTGCATGTGCTGCATGACTTGCTCCTTGGTCAGGGTGACGCCCGGCTTGGACACCACGAAGACCTTGATCGCCTCGCCGGACTTCTCGTCCGGGATGCCAATGGCGGCGCACTGCAGCACGCCCGGCAGGGTGGCGAGCACGTCTTCCAGCTCGTTGGGGTACACGTTGAAGCCCGACACCAGGATCATGTCCTTCTTGCGGTCGACGATACGCATGTAGCCGTCTTCCTGGATGATCGCGATGTCGCCGGTACGCAGCCAGCCGGCCTTGTCGAGGATCTCGTCGGTGGCTTCCTGGCGCTGCCAGTAGCCCTTCATCACCTGCGGGCCCTTGACGCACAGCTCGCCGCGCTCGCCCAGCGGCAGGTCCTGGCCGTCATCGCTGATGACCTTGCACTGGGTCGACGGAACCGGGATGCCGATGGTGCCGATCTGGATGTTCTGGAACGGGTTCACCGAGACCACCGGGCTGGTTTCGGTCATGCCGTAACCTTCGCAGATGGCGCAGCCGGTGACGTCCTTCCAGCGCTCGGCAGCGGCCTGTTGCAGGGCCATGCCGCCGGAGAGGGTCAGCTTCAGTGCGGAGAAGTCCAGCTTGCGGAAGCCTTCGTTGTTGCACAGGCCGACGAACAGGGTGTTCAGGCCGACGAAGCCGGTGAACTTCCACTGCGAGAGTTCCTTGACCATGCTGGCCAGGTCGCGCGGGTTGGTCACCAGGATGTTGTGGTTGCCGGTGAGCATCATCGCCATGCAATGGAAGGTGAAGGCGTAGATGTGGTACAGCGGCAGCGGGGTGATGAGGATCTCGCAACCTTCATTGAGGTTGGCGCCCATCAGTGCCTTGCACTGCAGCATGTTGGCGACCAGGTTGCGGTGGGTCAGCATCGCGCCCTTGGCCACGCCGGTGGTGCCACCGGTGTACTGCAGCACGGCGACGTCGTCGTTGTGCGGCGAGACTTCCTTCACCGCCTTGCCACGGCCCTTGGCCAGGACATCGGTGAGCTTCTGCGCATTGGGGATGTTGTAGGCCGGAACCATCTTCTTGATGTTCTTGACCACGAAATTGACGATGAAGCGCTTGAGCGGCGGCAGCATGTCACCCACTTCGGTGACGATGACGTTGCGGATGCCGGTCTTGGGCAGCACTTCCTCGGCCAGGTGCGCCATGTTCGCCAGGCACACCAGCGCCTTGGCGCCGGAGTCGTTGAACTGGTGCTCCATTTCCCGCGCGGTGTAAAGCGGGTTGGTGTTGACCACGACCAGGCCGGCGCGCATGGCGCCGAAGACCACGACCGGGTACTGGAGCACGTTGGGCAGCTGCACGGCGATGCGGTCGCCGGGCTTGAGATCGGTGTTCTGTTGCAGGTAGGCGGCGAAGTCCCCGGAGAGCTTGTACATCTCACCGTAGGTCAGGGTCTTGCCCAGGTTGCTGAAGGCAGGCTTGTCTGCAAAACGTTGGCAGGATTCTTTGAGTACCGCGAGGATGTTCGGGTACTGGTCAGCGTTGATCTCGGCAGCGATCCCCACTGGGTATTTGTCCTTCCAGAAATTGTCGGTCATGGAAGCCCACTCCTAAGCAACAGCTCATCTTTACCGCGTTCGCGGTTCTTTGTTGTGTTTATGTCGCTTTCCCCTGCTCGGGGAGCGAAAAGCGGGCCGAGATTATCAGCTTTGAGAAACAGCGACCAGCACCAAACACAGCCTTGTCAGTAAGAAAAATGACCAGAGACAGGCTTTCTGGTCACCATCGCTCCACTCGTCGGAAAAGCCCGTGCCAGAAGGCTCGCAGCCTTGTTGGATTGTCCGACAAAGTGGATTTCAGAGAAATGAAACCGGAAAAAAGAACGGAAAGTGCTCCTCGGACCGGTCGCCGTGACAGGGTATATCGTCGGAGTTCGATCAGGCGATTTCGCCCTGCCCCACGCGGCGTCTTCAATGATCTGCCTCAACACTCTCCGGGTCGGGATCTCGCAAAGTGCTGGTGCACTCTCCTGGAGAACCCTCATGTTTCCCGAATACCGCGAAAAGATTACCCGCCTGAAAGCTGAAGACCCGCATTTCGCCAGGCTCTTCCATAGCCACAACGATCTCGACCAGGAGATCAAGAACATGGAAGCCGGCATCACCCCTGCCTCCCACGACGCCATCGAGGCGCTGAAGAAGCAGAAGCTGCAGCTCAAGGACGATCTCTACGAAATCCTGCGCAAGAAAGACGGCTGCTGCGGCGGCTGTGGTGGTTGAGCGGCCCCGGCCAACAATCCGTCACCCATAAAAAAGGGGGCTGATCGTGGATCAGCCCCCTTTTTCATTCACGCTCGCCTCAGGCGGTTTCGCGCAGCTCGCGGCGCAGGATCTTGCCCACCGGCGTCATCGGCAAGGCATCCTTGAGCACGATGTGCTTGGGCACCTTGTAGCCGGTGAAGTTTTCCTTGCAGTAGGCCTTGAGCTCCTCGACGGTCACACCGCCCTCGCGGGCCACCACGAACAGCTTCACGGCCTCGCCGGATTTCTCGTCCGGCACGCCGACGGCCGCGCAGTTGGCGACTTTCGGGTGGGCCATGACCACGTCCTCGATCTCGTTGGGGTAGACGTTGAAGCCGGAGACGATGATCAGGTCCTTCTTGCGGTCGACGATGCGGGTGAAGCCGTCCGGGTCGATCACCGCGATGTCGCCGGTGCGCAGCCAACCTTCGGCATCCAGGACCTCGGCGGTGGCGTCCGGGCGCTGCCAGTAGCCCTTCATGACCTGCGGGCCCTTCACGCACAGCTCGCCGCGCTCGCCCAGACCGACGTCGTTGCCGTCGTCGTCGATGACTTTCAGCGCGGTGCCCGGCACCGGCAGGCCGACGGTGCCCAGGCGCGCGGCATCACCGTAGGGGTTGGTGCTGACCACCGGGGAAGTTTCGGTGAGGCCGTAGCCTTCCACCACGGTGCAACCAGTCATGGCCTTCCAGCGCTCAGCGGTGGCGGTGACCAGCGCGGTGCCGCCGGAGTTGGTGACCTTCAGGTTGGAGAAGTCCAGCTCCTTGAATTCCGGGCGGTCCATCAGGGCGACGAACAGGGTGTTCAGGCCCAGCAGCGCGGAGAAGCGCCACTTCTTCAGCTCCTTGATGAAGCCGGGAATGTCGCGCGGGTTGCTGATCAGCACGTTGTGGTTGCCGTTGACCATCATGCACATGCAGTTCGCGGTGAAGGCATAGATGTGGTACAGCGGCAGCGGCGCGATCATCACCTCGTTGCCGACCTGCATCAGCGGCTTGCCGTCCGGGCCGTGCTGCTGCAGACAGGCGTGCACCTGCTGCATGTTCGCCACCAGGTTGCCGTGGGTAAGCATGGCGCCCTTGGCCACGCCGGTGGTGCCGCCGGTGTACTGCAACACCGCGATGTCTTCCAGGCCGACCTTGACCGGCTGCAGGCCATGGCCACGGCCCTGGCGCAGGGCGGCCTTGAAGGAGACGGCCTGGGGCAGGTTGTACTCCGGCACCATCTTCTTCACGTGCTTGACCACGGTGTTGACCAGCAGCCCTTTGAGCGCGGGCTGCAGGTCGCCCATCTGCGCCTCGATCAGGTATTCGATGCCGGTATCGGGCAGCACTTCCTGCACCAGCTTGCCGAACAGGTTCACGTAGACCAGCGCACGGGCGCCGGAATCCTTGAACTGGTGGCGCATTTCGCGGGCGGTGTAGAGCGGGTTGGTGTTGACCACAATGAGGCCGGCGCGCAGGGCGCCGAACACGGCGATGGGGTATTGCAGGATGTTCGGCATCTGCACGGCGATGCGGTCGCCGGGCTTGAGATCGGTGTGCTTCTGCAGGTAGGCGCCGAAGGCGGCGGACAGGCGGTCCAGCTCGGCGTAGGTCAGGGTCACGCCCATGTTGCTGAAGGCCGGACGGTCGGCGAATTTCTTGCAGGAGCGCTCGAAGACTTCCACCACCGATTTGTAGGCGGTCAGGTCAATGTCGCTGGGCACGCCGGCCGGGCGTTTGTCGTTCCAGAAATCAGGTTGCATTTATTCTTGTCCTCATACCTGAGCGAAACCGAACCGTCATTGCGGTCATTCGACGGAAGCTAGCAGTTCCTTTGGTCATCGCAAAGACTCCAGGCGGCGTCATAGACTGCGTGAATCTTGCGCCACCATCCCGGCATGGCGCGGGATAGAGCCGACGGCCGCCTAGGACGGGACTTACACGACAACGACCGTGTGCTGTCGGCAATCCATACAGGAGATGTCCCGGCGTGGCAGAATCGCCCCGTCTGGCCCGCTCCATGGCCCCATTCCAATAAGAATCGACGAACAAGAAACAGGATGGACCCCATGCCCTACGCCGCCTACTGGCTTGCCGCCAGCGACGAGACACCGCTCTACACCCGCCACTGGGCGCCGGAAGGCCCGTCCCGCGGCGCCCTGATGCTGTCCCACGGCATGGCCGAGCACGCCGGCCGCTACGAGCGCCTGGGGCTTGCGCTGAACGCAGCCGGCTACCACCTCTACGCCATCGACCAGCGCGGCCACGGCCGCACCGCCGAGAACGGCGAGCTGGGCCACTACGCCGACCGTGGGGGCTGGGGCAAGGTGATCGGCGACCTGCATACCCTGAATCAGCATGTGCGCGAGGAACACCCGGACCTGCCGATCATCCTGCTCGGCCACAGCATGGGCAGCTACATCGGCAGCGCCTACCTGATGCAACACAGCGCCAGCGTGAAGGCGGCGGTGCTGTCCGGTTCCAACTACCAGCCGGTAGGGCTGTACAAGAGCGCCCGCGTGATCGCCCGCTTCGAGCGCTGGCGCCAGGGCCCGCTGGGGCGCAGCGCGGTGATCGACTTCCTGTCCTTCGGCTCGTTCAACAAGGCCTTCAAACCCAACCGCACCGCCTTTGACTGGCTCAGCCGAGACCCCGTTGAAGTCGACAAATACGTCGCCGATCCGCTCTGCGGCTTCCGCTGCAGCAACCAGCTATGGGTGGACCTGCTCGGCGGTCTGGCGGATATAACGCCCGTCGAGCACCTGTCGCGCATCCGCAGCGACCTGCCGGTGATGGTGATCGGCGGTGAGCGCGACCCCGTGAGCCAGGGCAAGCGCCTGAACGATCTTGCCCAGGCGATGACCCGGGCCGGGGTTCGTGACGTCCAACTGAAGATTTATCCCGACGCTCGCCACGAGTTGTTCAACGAGAGCAACCGCGACGAGGTCACCCGCAACCTGATCGACTGGCTGGCGGCGCACTGCCCCGTCCCGCAGGTCGAGAGAACCGAGGAGCCCCTATGACTTCCGTGCAGAACGTCCCTTACGAAGAACTCGAAGTCGGCCAGAAGGCCAACTTCCAGCGCAGCGTCACCGAGCGTGACATCCAGTTGTTCGCCGAGGTCTCCGGCGACCGCAACCCGGTACACCTGGACGCCGAGTACGCCGCCACCACCCAGTTCAAGGAGCGCATCGCCCACGGCATGCTCACCGGCGCGCTGATCAGCGCAGCGATCGCCACCACCCTGCCCGGCCCGGGCACCATCTACCTCGGCCAGAACTTGAGCTTCACCCGCCCGGTGAAGCTCGGCGACGAACTGACAGTAGAGCTGGAAGTGCTGGAGAAACTGCCGAAGAACCGCGTGCGCATCAGCACCACCGTGCTCAATCAGGACGGCAAGGCCGTGGTCAAAGGCGAGGCCGAAGTCATGGCGCCGACCGAGAAGCTCAACATCGAACTGCCCGCCCTGCCGCCGATCACCATCGGCTGAGGCGCGTTCCGGGGCCGGCCGTCCGGCCCCGGAAACTTGTATACAGTTTCTCCCTCGACTACCCTGCCCCCGTCACACCACATCCATTTGGGATAACCGAAGGCTTCGTGCCCGAAACCCCTCACCGGGAATCGGAGCCGCCATGGACCTTCGACTGCTGTTGCTGTCCTTCTGCACCTTCGCCGCGGGCCTCGCCGAGGCCATCCTCACCGGCATCCTGCCCTCGCTCGCCGCCGATCTGCACGTCTCCCTCAGTCTCGCCGGGCAGCTCACCAGCCTGTTCTCCCTGAGCTTCGCCATCGCCGCGCCCTTGCTCGGCTGGCTCACCCGTGGCGCCGACTGCCGCCGGCTGCTGGTCATCACCCTGCTGGTATTCGCCGCGTTCAACGCGGGCGCTGCGCTGAGTCCCGGCTACGTTTCGCTGCTGCTGATGCGCATCGGCATGGCCGCCTGCTGCGGGCTGCTGATCATGCAGGCCAGCCTGCTGGCGGTGGAGCTGGCGCCGCCGGTCCAGCGCGGGCGCGCCATCGGCCTGATCTTCATGGGCATCAGCGGCTCGCTGGTGTTCGGCGTGCCGGCCGGCGTGCTGGTCAATGACGGGTTCGGCTGGCGCTGGATCTTCGCCGCCATTGCCCTCTACTCGCTGCCGCTGGCCGCGCTGCTGCGGATCGCCCTGCCCCGCCGCACACTGGATAGCCCGGCCAATGGCGCGGCCTACCAGCGCCAGCTGCGCAACCCGGCGCTGAACCTGGCACAACTGGTGTCGATCCTGCTGCTGGGCGGGCACTTCACCCTGTTCGCCTACATCACCCCGTGGTTCCAGCAGGTCGCCGGGATCACCGACAGCCAGGGCATCGCGCTCACCCTGCTGCTGATCGGCCTGGCGGCCATCGGTGGCGGCTACCTGGGCGGCTGGCTGAGCGACCACCTCGGCCATCGCCGCGCGCTGCTGGTGGTGCCGGCGCTGTTCGCCCTGGCGATGCTGGCAATCCCGCTGAGCCTCGGCCACCCGTGGCTGCTGCTCGGTGCGCTGATGGTCTGGAGCACCATCAGCTGGATGATCTCGCCGGCGGTGCAGAGCTACCTGCTGGCCAGCGACCCGGTCAGCGGCAGCGCCGGGGTGGCGCTGAACACCTCGGCCATGCACCTGGGCGTGGCCCTCGGCGCAGCGCTGGGCGGTGCGGTGATCAGCCTGGCCGGCATCGCCTGGACGCCCTGGGTGGGCGTCTCGCTGGTCACCGCGTCGATCTTCTGCGCGTCCTTGTCCTGCTGGCTGCAGCGCGAGCGGGCAGACGCCCCGCTCACGGTTTTACGGTGACGCTGGCGGTCATGCCGGCGCTCAGATGTACGCCCTCGGGCACCTTGTCGAGGTGGATACGCACCGGGATGCGCTGGGCCAGGCGCACCCAGTTGAAGGTCGGTTCGACGTTGGCCAGCAGCTGGCTGTCGGGGATCGCGTTGCGGTCGGTGATGCCGCTGCTGATGCTTTCCACCGTGCCTTCGATGGCGATGTCGCCGCTCATCAGCACCACCCGCGCCGGCTGGCCGATGCGAATGCCGGGCAACTTGGTTTCCTCGAAGTAGGCGGTGACATAGAAGGACTTCTGATCCACCAGCGCCATCATCGCCTGGCCGGCCTGCACATAGTTGCCCTGGGCCAGCCGCAGGTTGGTGATCTGCCCGTCGCGCGGGGCGCGCATCTCGCTGCGAGTCAGGTTCAGTTGTGCCAGGCGCACCTGGGCCTGTGCCTCGTCGTATTCGCTCTTGGCGATGGAAGCATTGATCTGCGCGGTTTCCTTGTCCTCCGCGCTGATCGCCGCGATGCCCAGCTTGCTGCGCCGCGAAGCCTCGCTCACGCGCAGCAGGTACTGCTGGTGCCGGGTCTCGGCCAGGGCCTTGGCCTGCTCCAGGTTCGCCGCGTAGCGCTCGTGGTCAATGCGCATGATCAGGTCGCCAGCCTTGACCTGCTGGTTGTCCTGCACGGCGAGGTCGGTGACCCAGCCGGAAACGTCCGGAGCTATCACCACCACGTCGGCACGCACGCGCGCATCTCGGGTCCAGGGCGACAGCATGTAGTAGCGCCACAGCCAGGTACCGGCCAGGACGGCGGCAATGACCAGGACGATGGTGACGGTTACGCGAAGGTATCCGCGCATACAGCTTCTCCTCTCAAGGCGCTGCGCTGAGCGCCCAGGTGATGGCGCAGAGAATCAGCACGAACAACGCGCAGTCGAACAGCGCCTCGTGCCAGATCCAGCGCCCGAAGGGGGTGGCCTGCAGCAGCAGGCGCAATACGACCGTCAGGCCCAGGGCAAGCACCGCATAGATGAACAGCGGGCTCAGGAACACTCCGCCCCAGCCGAACTCATGCAGTCCCATTGGCGTCCTCCAGACGGCACCACTGGCGCCAGGTATGGCGCAATTGCGCCAGCGCGGCACGGGCCAGGCGGTTGGGTTCGTTGTCGCCCTGCAGATCGTGCGCGAGGGCTTCTTCCAGAGGCGGGCAGAGGCTTTCCAGGCGCTGCTCGCGCCCGCCTCCGGGGCCTTTTTCCAGCACGCTGCCCAGCGCGCCGAGGAACTGGTCGCGCCGCTTGCGCAACTGCCCCTGGGCGCCGCTGAGGCAGGAACGCAGATGGATCAGCTCGTTGCCCAGGTCCAGCGCCAACAGACCATCCTGCCAGCGCCGCTGCTCCTCCTTCGGCAACAGGGTGTAGTGCCGCGCCAGGCGGATCAGGCGGTCGGCCATGCGCCCGCCGAACCAGCTCTCGGCTTCGGCCAGCGGCCGCCGGGTCAGGCGTCCGAGGTCTTCGCAGGTGGCCTGGATCAGCCGCCGGTTGAGCCAGTCCGCCGGCAGCGTGAGCAGGCGGAACACCAGCACGGCGAAGCCGACGCCGATGACGATGCCCTGCGCCGAATTGAGGAGGTTGGCCAGGTCGTACTTCATCACGTTGCTCGGCGCCACCAGGGTGATGAAGTGGATCGAGAAGGATGTCGCCGTACCCGCCAGCGCCGGCGTGGCCATGCCCAGCAGGGCGAAGAACAGCGGCACGCCCAGCGCCAGGCAGAGCAGCGGGAAACCGTTCCACTGTGGCAGCAGCCATTGGCTGACGATGGCGGCCGCCGGAATCGCGTAGAGGATGCCGCGCAGGAAGCCCAGGCCGATGGTGACGGCGTTGTCGCGGTTGGCGAACAGGCTGCAGATTACCGCCGCGAGCAACATGCCGCCGGTAGCCGCCGGCCAGGCGGTGGCCATCCAGAAGGCCGACATGCCCAGCAGCGCCAGCGCGCTGCGCAGGCCATAGAACAGCGCCATGAGCCAGTCGCGGTGCCAGGACAGGGTGCCGGTGGCGACATCGTCCACCCGCCCGTCCGCCACCGCGCGCATGGTCTTCTCCGAGTTCAGCGCCTTGAGCAGCAGCAGCGCGCAGCGGGTCAGGCAGTAGCGCAGGTCGTTGGAGTAGCTTTCATTCAGGCCGGCCTCCTGCAACCGTTCCTGCAGCGAGCGCATGGCGTCGACTTGCGGGTCCTCCAGGGTAGCGCGCAGCTCCTCGTACCAGGGTTGCAGGCGCGCGCGGTCCTCGGCATCCAGCACGCTGCGCTGGCGGGCCACACCGCGTGCGGTGCGCAGCAGGCTGAGCAGGTCGCGGGAAAGAATCCGCAGCGCACGCGAACGCATCCGCCCGCGGTAGCCCTCGAACCAGGCGTGGTCACGCTGCACATCGACTTCGACGATCTTGCCCAGCGCCTGCAGCAGTCCCTTTATCTGCCGCGCGTCGGCATCGATCTCACTGCGCGCGGCCTGCATGCCGGTGAGCCAGGTGGCGTGGGCCTGCTTGTCCAGGTTGGCCTCGACGCGGCGCGGCCAGAGGATGGCGCTGACCGCCGAAGCGCAGAGAATCCCCAGGCAGATTTCCGTACTGCGCGCCACAGCCTGGTCGAAGACATCCAGCGGGTGACTGATTGCCGGCAGACCGATGATCGCCACGGTATAGCCCGATAGCACGAACGCGTAAGAGACGTGGTTGCGCAGGGAAGTGGAAGCGGCGGTACAGAGGCCGAGCCAAAGCGAGATGGCCAGCAGGAACAGCCAGGGCGTCTGGGCGAACAGCGCGAGCATCACCACCGACATGACCGTGCCGATCAGGGTCCCGATCAGCCGGAAGATGCCCTTGGCCACGACCATCCCCGACAACGGCTGGGACACGATGAACACCGTCATCAGCGCCCACTGCGGCTGCTCCAGGTCGAAACGGAAGGCGCACCAGAGCGCCAGGCCGCCGGCCAGGAGGGTCTTGATCGCGAATTTCAGCGCCAGCGTATCCGGCGCGAGGAATGCCTGTAGCGTAGGTCGCACGCGGTCTCTCGAAAGGATCCGGATCTATCGCTTAAAGATAGCCGGCAACGGGGATGACGGAATCGTTGTCGATAATATTATTAGCAGGCTAACAATATGTCATCCCGACTTTCGTCGAGGCAAAAAAAACGGGCGACCTAAGTCGCCCGAAGTGCCTTGCGTGCTCTGTGTATCCGTAAGGATCAGCCCTTCTTGTGGCTGTCCTTCCAGATGAAAATTCCGACCCCACCGAAGAACAGAACCATGAGGCCAACGGTAAGGACGCCTGCGAGAACCACTTCGTCGATGAACATGATGCTGGCCTCCTGTTGCCTACATCGTCTGGGGATGTGTGCAGATTACCGGCGGCCGGGCGGGACCAATTGACCTGGATCAATGGTCGACCAGGCGCTTTCCGGGGAGGGCCGGAGCACTGACGCAGGTCAAGTTCCGGAGGGTGTCGGGTGCGGCGGGAAGCCGCGCAGAGCGGGGCCTTGCGGCCCTGGGAGGGGGTAAATCAGCGTTTCTTGGGCTTGCTCTTGCCCTTCTTGCGCGGCTTGCCCAGCGGCAGCGCCTGCTCGAAGGCCTTGCGCACGTCCTGCAGACGCTTTTCGTGCACGTCGTGGATGCGCTTGTCGCGCTCGGCGGTGAAGTCGATCAGCTTGTCGTCGTTGCTCATGGCAGGGCGTGCACCAGGCGGAAAGTCAGATTCAGGCGCGGAGCAACCGGACGGCGCGTCTTGGCAACCTGATGTTGCCAATAATGCTGTGTCGCGCCAGACATGACCAGCAGCGATCCGCCGGACAACTCGATGGAGTGTTCGATTGTGTTTCGCCCCTTGCGCCGCAGATCGAAGCGCCGCGTACCGCCAAGGTTCAGCGAGGCCACCACCGGGTTGCGCCCCAGTTCCGGCTCGTCGTCGCTGTGCCAGCCCATGGAGTCCTGGCCATCGCGGTAGTAGTTGAGCAGCACGCCGTTGAAACGCTGGCCGGCGGCCTGTTCCACCGCCGAGCGGATTTCCGCCAGCAGCGGCGTCCAGGGCAGCGGCACGTGGGTCTGGCCGGAATAGGTATAGAAAGCCTCGGGATCGCCGTACCAGTTGACCAGGCGCGGCACCGGGTAATCGCGCCCGTGCAGGTGCACGATGGTCTGTTCCCAGGGCGTCTGTTCGAGCAATTGCTCCAGCCACTGGGCCGCGCGCGACGGCGGGCACCAGTCGGGGACCAGGCGCAGCTCGGCATCGGGGAGAAGGATCGGGGCGTCGTCGAACAGCATGGAAAGCTCAGGTACTCAGCAATGGGGCCAGTCTACTCCCCCGCCGCGTCAGACCTCGACATCGATCCACAGCCCCTTGCGCTGGGCGGCCTGCACGTCTTCGCCCAGTTCCTCGACTTCCTCCAGTTCCTCCAGCGCCTCGCCCTCGGGTGTACCGTCAGCGAGCTGGCGACGCTTGCGCCGGCGCTGGTATTCCTCGCGCAGCGCCTGCTCGTCAGGGCGACGCTCCAGCTCCACGCCGGCATTACCCGCGCTGGGTGCAGGCGGCGTCACCGGAGCGACATCCGGTCGCGGCTTGGGCACGTCCTGCTGGGCAGTGACGGGTGCCAGACTATGGGGAATGGGCGGCAGCATCGATGGTTCCTGGGGGCAAGCCCTGTGGAGAAGTGCGCTGACAAGTCCTCTGGTCAGGCTATCGGCCGGAGCACTACAGACTTGAGTGCGCCTCGCTACACTTTCCACGATTCGCGATGAGTGCGTGCCTCCAACTGCTCTTGCCGATGATTCGGGCGACCGGAGGTGCCGACGGCCATCGCTGAACGCTGCGCGTTCCGGTACCATAGCCGGCTTTTTTTGGGAGGTGTCCATGGCGCAGTATCAACCCGGTCAACGCTGGATCAGCGACAGTGAAGCGGAACTCGGGCTGGGGACCATCCTGGCGCTGGACGGCCGCATGCTCACGGTGCTCTATCCCGCCACCGGTGATACCCGCCAGTACGCCGAGCGCAATGCGCCGCTGACCCGTGTGCGCTTCGCCCCGGGCGATCAGATCACCCATTTCGAAGGCTGGAAGATGACCGTCCGCGAAGTGGACGAGATCGACGGCCTGCTGATCTACCACGGCATCACCGCGCAGAACGAGCAGCACACCGTCCCGGAAACCCAGCTGTCGAACTTCATCCAGTTCCGCCTGGCCAGCGACCGCCTGTTCGCCGGGCAGATCGACCCGATGTCCTGGTTCGGCCTGCGCTACCACACCCTGGAACACCGTACCCGTCTGCTGCAGTCATCCCTCTGGGGCCTGGGTGGCGCCCGCGCGCAACCCATCGCGCACCAGCTGCACATCGCCCGTGAAGTCGCCGACCGCATGGCGCCGCGCGTCCTGCTGGCCGACGAAGTGGGCCTGGGCAAGACCATCGAAGCGGGCCTGGTGATCCATCGCCAGCTGCTCTCCGGCCGCGCCAGCCGCGTACTGATCCTGGTGCCGGAAAACCTGCAGCACCAGTGGCTGGTGGAAATGCGTCGGCGCTTCAACCTGGAAGTCGCGCTGTTCGACCGCGAGCGTTTCGTCGAGAGCGATGCCAGCAACCCCTTCGAAGACACCCAGCTGGCCCTGGTGGCACTGGAGTGGCTGCGCGAGGACGAGAAGGCCCAGGACGCGCTGTTCGCCGCCGAGTGGGACCTGCTGGTGGTCGACGAAGCCCATCACCTCGTGTGGCATCCGGAACAGGCCAGCCCCGAATACCAACTGGTCGAGCAACTGTCCCAGGTCATCCCCGGCGTGCTGCTGCTCACTGCGACCCCGGAACAGCTCGGCCTGGACAGCCACTTCGCCCGTCTGCGCCTGCTCGACCCGGACCGTTTCCACGACCTGGAAGCCTTCCGCACCGAAAGCACCCAGTACCGCCCGGTCGCCGAAGCGGTGCAGGAGCTGGTGGACCAGGGCAGCCTCTCCCCCGCCGCTCGCCAGGCCATCCACGGCTTCCTCGGCAGCGCGGGCGACGAGCTGCTGGCCAGCGTCGAGGCCGGCAATGAAGACGCCCGCGCCCGCCTGGTACGCGAGCTGCTCGACCGCCACGGCACCGGCCGCGTGCTGTTCCGCAACACCCGCGCCGCCGTGCAGGGCTTCCCGGAGCGCCAGCTGCATCCCTACGTGCTGACCAACCCGATCGAGTACATGGAACTGCCGCTGGGCGAGCACCCGGACCTCTACCCGGAAGTCAGCTTCCAGGCCCAGGCCGAGGACGGCGACGAGAACGCCCGCTGGTGGCGCTTCGACCCGCGCGTCGACTGGCTGATCGACACCCTGAAGATGCTCAAGCAGTACAAGGTGCTGGTGATCTGCGCCCACGCCGAGACCGCCCTGGACCTGGGCGACGCGCTGCGCGTGAAGTCCGGCATCCCGGCCAGCGCGTTCCACGAGGGCATGAGCATCCTCGAGCGCGACCGCTCCGCCGCCTACTTCGCCGATGAAGAATTCGGCGCTCAGGTGCTGATCTGTTCGGAAATCGGCAGCGAAGGCCGCAACTTCCAGTTCGCCCATCACCTGGTGCTGTTCGACCTGCCGGCCCACCCGGACCAGCTGGAGCAGCGCATCGGCCGCCTCGACCGGATCGGCCAGAAGCACACCATCCAGATCCACGTGCCGCACCTGGAGAACAGTCCGCAGGAACGCCTGTTCCAGTGGTACCACCAGGCACTCAACGCCTTCCTCAATACCTGCCCCACCGGCAACGCCCTGCAGCATCGCTTCGGCCCGCGTCTGGTGGAACTGCTGGACGGCGGCGACGACGACGCCTTCGAGGCCCTGCTGGCCGAAGGCACCGCCGCCCGCGAAGCGTTGGAAGCCGAAATGCACAACGGCCGCGACCGCCTGCTGGAGCTGAACTCCGGCGGCGCTGGCGAGGGCGAGGCGCTGGTGGAAGAAATCGAGGAGCAGGACGACCAGTTCGCCCTGCCGATCTACATGGAGCGCCTGTTCGACACCTACGGCATCGACAGCGAGGACCACTCCGAGAACGCGCTGATCCTGCGCCCGAGCGAGAAGATGCTCGACGCCAGCTTCCCACTGGGCGACGACGAAGGCGTGACCGTCACCTACGACCGCGCCCAGGCCCTGGCCCGCGAAGACATGCAGTTCCTCACCTGGGAACACCCCATGGTGCAGGGCGGCATGGACCTGGTGCTGTCCGGCTCGCTGGGCAACACCTCGGTGGCGCTGATCAAGAACAAGGCGCTCAAGCCCGGCACCGTGCTGCTGGAACTCCTGTTCGTCAGCGAAGCCGTGGCGCCGCGCAAGCTGCAGCTTGGCCGCTTCCTGCCGCCGGTGGCGCTGCGCTGCCTGATGGACGCCAACGGCAACGACCTGTCCTCGCGTGTGTCCTTCGAGACCCTGAACGACCAGCTGGAAAGCGTGCCGCGCGCCAGCGCCAACAAGTTCGTGCAGGCGCAGCGTGATGTGCTGGCCAAGCAGTTCGCCCAGGCCGAGACCAAGATCACCCCGCGCCATGCCGAGCGCGTCGAAGCGGCCCGCCAGCAGCTGACCGCGACCCTGGACGAGGAACTGGCGCGCCTGACCGCGCTCAAGGCCGTCAACCCCAGCGTCCGCGACAGCGAGCTGGACGCCCTGCGCAAGCAGCGCGACGACAGCCTGGCGCTGCTGGACAAGGCCTCCCTGCGCCTGGAAGCGATCCGCGTACTGGTCGCAGGCTGATCCCCGCCATCGCGCCATGAAGAAGCCGCCACCGGGCAACCGGTGGCGGCTTTTTTCATGCCTGGCCGGCGCGCCGGCCGACTTCGAAACACCCCGTTACGCCGCTCTATTCCCGGCACGATCGGACACACCGACTACCATTGACGCTGCGCAAGGGAATCTCACCCATGGGGGGATAGAGTTTCCTTACCAAGCCACTCATTGAGGGAACACATCATGTACGAGCGCATTCTGGTAGCGGTGGACGGCAGCCCGGTTTCCGACCGTGCCCTGGTCGAAGCGGCCAAGCTGGCCCAGCTGAGCGGCGGCGAGCTGCGGGTCATCACCATCGTCGACAGCCCGCTGCGCCATCTGCCCGACTACGCCGTGTACTACAACCCGGAGCCGCTGCGCGAAGCCGCGCTGAAGGCTGCCGATGACATCCTCGCCAAGGCGAAGGACAAGGTCGCCGAGTTCCCGGTGAAAACCAGCTTCGAGCGGGTCTGCCAGGAACGCGCCAGCGAAGAGATCGCCGAGCGCATCGAGGTCGAGGCCGAAGCTTCCAAGGCCGACATCATCGTCATGGGCACCCACGGCCGCCGTGGCGTGCGCCGACTGATGCTGGGCAGCGTGGCCGAAGGCCTGCTGCGCGTCAGCAACCGCCCGGTGCTGCTGGTTCGCGAGAAGTAACAGCCCACGCAAAGACAAAAGGCCCTGCGGTTCTCGCCGCAGGGCCTTTTTCATGGCCGCCGTTCAGGCCGGCCCTCAAGTCATTGCGCGGCAGTCATGTCGCGCTTGCAGGAGTGGAAGATATCCAGGTCCGGCTGGTACAGGCTGGTGTGCACGCCGTAGAGACCGAGCACCGAGTGGAACAGGTTGTCGTGGCTCAGCTCGGCACCGTCGGCCTTCTTCTCCAGGCAACCGCGATCCACGCCCATGCCACCCAGCGCACCGCTGCCGAACCACATCACCATGGGCACGTGGGTCTGCGCCTTCGGGGCGATGGCATAGGGCGCGGCATGCAGGTAGACGCCATTCTCGCCCAGCGACTCGCCGTGGTCCGACACATAGACCATCGAGGTGTCGAAGCGCTCCTGGTTCTGCTTGAGCAACTCGACCACCCTGGACAGGAAGAAGTCGGTGTAGAGGATGGTGTTGTCGTAGACGTTCACCAGCTCCTCGCTGCTGCAACTGCCCAGCTGGTTGGTGCGGCACACCGGGGTGAAGCGCTCCAGCGACTTGGGATAGCGCTCGTAGTATTCCGGGCCGTGGCTGCCGTCGGCGTGCAGGACGATGATGGCGTTGTCCTTCAGGCCGTCGATGTAGGCCTGCAGGTTCTGCAGCAGGGCTTCGTCCAGGCAGTTCTTGCCGTCGCAGAACGGGCCGGGCTGGTCCTTCGGAATATCGCGATTGGGCACGCGCAGGCAGGTGCCCTTGCAGTCGCTGTTGTTGTCCAGCCAGAGCACCGACACGCCGACGCGCTGGAGGATGTCCAGCAGGCCCTGGTTGGTCTTGCCCTTCTTGTCGCTGTAGTCCTCGCGGGGGAACCTGGAGAACATGCAGGGCACCGACACCGCGGTAGAAGTGCCGCAGGAGCTGACGTTGGTGAAGTTGAGGATGTCGAGTTTCTTCAGTTCCGGGTTGGTGTCGCGGGCGTAGCCGTTGAGGGAAAAGTGGTCCGCGCGGGCGGTTTCACCGACTACGAAGATCATCAGCGACTTGCGGCCATCGGCACTCACCTTGCGCGGCATCACTGCGTCCTCGCCGATGGGCTGCACCACCAGGTTTTCCTTGATGCCCAGGCGCTGCTTGGTGAACTTGCTCACCGCGTAGATGTAGTTGGTCGGGTTGATGAAGTGGGTCAGCTTCTCTTCCTGGCGGAACACCGGGGCGTAGGTGGAATAGAACGTCCCCACGCAGACGGCGACCACCACCAGGCAGCCGAAGATCACCAGCACCTTGTTCAGCAGGCCACGGAAGAACGGGCTGTAGCGCACCGGCGTCAGCCAGATGATCGCCGCCGGGAGCACGCCGAGCACCAGCAGGTAACCGAACATGCGTGCACTGAACAACGCAGCGGCTTCGCCGGGGTTGGTCTCGACCACGTTCTGCACCATCACGGTATCAATCACGACACCGTAGGAGTTCATGAAGTACGCCGCGGCCGCCGACACCAGCGCCACCAGGGTCAATGCCGGCTTGAGCAGCGGGCGGAAAGACACCAGGGTCAGCAGCAGGGTGAAGGCCGCCCACAGGAAGAAGCCGAACGAGGCGAAGAACGCCACGCCCCAGAGGCCTTCCATGGGCACCAGGCTGTTCAGCGCCCGCCAGGTGGCGAAGTTGTAGAACAGCACCAGTGCCAGCGAGAACAGCAGGACCAGCCGCGCGGAACTGACCTGGGGGAAGAGGCGGCGCTTGCCCTCGGACATCGAGCGCACTCCTTACATCGATAGTCGGATAGGAAATGGGATGGCCGACCCTGCCGGCCGGCGGCGCAACTCTAGCGGGCAGTTAGTCAAAAAAGTGTCAAGTTGGCTACAAGCTTTCGGCCAGTGGTCGAATCCGGGACAGGCAGACCACCTGGTACTACCGTACGTCGCGCACCTTCCGGCATTACACCGAAAATTCAACGAGTTCCTTGCAGCGTCATCCTGGCTTCCTAGACTTGAAGCAAAGTGATATCAATCTGCCTCCTCCCCGACATCCGGAGCATCCCGCCCATGGACTGGCACCAGGACGCCGTACCCGATGCTGTGCTGCTGGAGTGTTCTCACAACCCCGGACTGGTCCTGCTGGCCATCCTGATTGCCTGCGTCGCCAGCTTCGTCGCGTTGAACATCACGGCGAGGATGGTCCGGGCTCCGCAACACGCACACCGCTGGCAATGGGTCGGCGGCATCTGTCTGGGCAGCGGCATCTGGTCGATGCACTTCGTTTCCATGCTGGCCTTCCACGCTTCGGTGCCACTGCATTTCTCAGGCGGCCTGACGCTGCTTTCGCTGCTCATCGCCGTCGCCATCTGCGTGATTGCCATGCGCCTGCTCGCCCACGCCGGGCTGAGCCCGCTGCAGTATCTGCTGGCCGCCTGCTGCATCGGCGCCAGCATCGCCGGCATGCACTACACCGGCATGGCCGCCATCGAGTCACCACCGATGCAGCACTACGATCCGCTGCTGGTCACCCTCTCGGTGCTGATGGCCGTGCTGGTGGCCTTCGTCGCGCTGGTACTGGCGCCGGTGCTCAATCGCCAGCCGGCAGGCCGCCAGTGGATCTACCAGATACTCGCCAGCCTGCTGCTGGGCGGAGCCATCTCCAGCATGCACTTCACCGGCATGGCCGCACTGACCCTGACCCTGCCCAGCTGGGTAGCGCCGGTAGCAGACCTGGGGCGCAACAACGCCATCCAGCTCGGACTGATGGTCGGCCTGCTGGCGCTGGCCGTGGTGCTGGCCGGGCTCTGGGCGGCCTGGATCGAGGACAGCCTGGAAAGCAAGGTGAGCGAGCTGAGCCGGGTCAACGCACTGCTCAACCAGTTGGACAGTGCCAACGCCTCGCTGCAGAAACTGGCGCGCTTCGACGGCCTCACCGGCCTGCATAACCGCAACGCACTCAATGACGAGTTCGAGGCCCGCCTGCAACGCAACCGGCAGAAGGCCCAGGGGATGGCAGTCATCCTGCTGGACCTGGACCACTTCAAGCGGGTCAACGACTCCCTCGGCCACGCCGCTGGCGATGAACTGCTGTGCATCGTCTCCGAGCGCATCCGCAGCGCGCTGCGCAGCACAGACCTGCTGGCGCGCTTTGGTGGCGACGAGTTCTGCATCCTCGCGGACCTTGGCGAAGATCACGAAGCGCGCATCCTCGCCCAGCGTCTGATGCAACGCATGAAGGAGCCGATCAGCATTGCCGGGCGCAGCCTGGTGATGACCATGAGCGTCGGTATCAGCCTCTTCCCCAACGACAGCGAGCAGCCCGAGGAACTGCTCAAGCACGCCGACCTAGCGCTGTACCAGTCCAAGGGCAACGGCCGCAATGCCACGCATTTCTTCAGTCCGCACCTGAAAACCAAGGCGACCCAGGAACTTCAGCTGGAAGAGGAATTGCGCAAGGCACTGTGGGACGACGAACTGGTGCTCTACTACCAACCCATCCTGCGCATCGACCACGGCGAAGTGGAGCAGCTCGAAGCCCTGGTGCGCTGGAAGCACCCGACCCACGGCCTGCTGGCACCGGATCGCTTCATCGGGCTGGCGACTGCCAACGGGCTGATCGGCGCGCTGGATGCCTGGGTGCTGCGCCGCGCCTGCGAGGACCTGCGCCGCCTGCACGACCTGGGCTACAAGGACCTGCGGGTGGCGGTGAACTGCTGCGCCAGCAACCTGGGCCGCGAGGGGCTGGTCGATGAGGTCCAGCAGACCCTCGCCGACACCGGCCTCGCCGCGCATTACCTGGAGATGGAAGTCACCGAGAACGCCGTGATGTCAAACATCAGCCAGGCCATCCCGCTGCTCAATCGCCTGCGCGATCTGGGCGTGAGCCTGTCCATCGACGACTTCGGCACCGGCTATTCGTCACTGTCCTACCTGCGCCAGCTGCCGCTGGATGCGCTGAAGGTGGACCGTTCCTTCATCCGCGACGTGCCGCAATCACGGCGTGACAGCGAGATCGCCCAGGCCATCATTGCCATGGCGCAGAAGCTGCACCTTAAGGTGATCGCCGAGGGCGTGGAGCACGCGCAACAACTGGCGTTCCTGCGCGACAACCATTGCGAGCTCGCCCAGGGCTACCTGTTCAGCCGGCCCTTGCCCCTCTCCGCACTGGTGGAGTTCCTCGACGCCTACCGCGAAGACAGCGACTCGGCGCTGCTGCGCAGCCAGGCCTGAGGGCCGTGATCCAGGCTCAGAAGTCGAACTTGCCGGCGCGCCAGCGCGGCAGCCAGCGCAGGGAGTCGGCGGTGGTGCCGGTGGGGCGGTACTCGGCGCCCAGCCAGCCGTCGTAGCCGACATCGTCGAGTACCTGCAGCGGTACTGCGAACTCCATCTCGCCCGAGCCCGGCTCGCCGCGCTCGGGGTAGTCGGCGAACTGCACGTGGCCGATCTGCCCCATCAGCGCGTAGATGCAATCGACCAGTTCCAGGCCCATGCGTGTCATGTGGTAGAGGTCCAGCTGCGCGCGCAGGTTTTCCCGCGCCACGCGTTCGAGCATGTCCTGCAGGTGCTCGGGGGTGTTGAGCAGGAAGTCCTTCATGTCGTGGCAGTTGATGGCTTCCATCAGCACGTCGGTGCCGCTGCCGGCGAAGGCATCGCAGGTGGTGCGCAGGCGCTCGGCGAGGGTCTGCAGCGCGACCTCGCGCTCCTGCCCCTCGACCAGCCGGCCGGCCAGCACGTTGATGTGCTGCGGCTTGACGATGCGCGCATAGTCCAGCGCCTTGGCCAGCGCCGCTTCGAACTCCGCCGCACGTTCCGGCACGGCGGCGATGCCGGGACCTCCCTGCATCAAGTCACCAGCCGGCAGGTTGATCAGCACCAGCGGCAGGCCGGCTTCGTCCAGTGCAGCTTTCAGGTCCTGTGCGGGGACGTCGTAGGGAAACTGGATCTCCACGCCCTCGAAACCGGCCTTGGCGGCGGCGTCGATACGCTGCAGCAGCGGGACTTCGGTGAACAGCAGGGACAGGTTGGCGCAGAGTTTCATGCGGGGAATTCCTTTGGCTGACGGTATTGCTCGACCAGGGTAGCCGGGTCGCGTTCGAGATTGCCCTGACTGCCATGCAGGCGCATCAGCTGCGCGGCAAGGCCGCTCATGGGCGTGGCCGAGCCTTCCTCGCGGGAAAGCCTGACGGCGGTATCCAGGTCCTTGAGCAATGTGCGCACGTGCCATTTCACCGGTTCGAAGCGGCTCTCGGCCATCTGCGGGGCAAGGATCTGCAGGGGCTTGGAATCGGCGAAACCGCCGGCCAGTGCTGGGGCGATCAGGCTGGCATCGACGCCGGACTGCTCCGCCAGCGCCACCACTTCGGCGATCACCAGGGCATTGCAGGCGACGATCATCTGGTTGCACACCTTAGTCACCTGCCCGGCGCCTACATCCCCCATGCGCGTCAGGCGCTGGCCGAGGTGGGCGAGGATCGGCCGCACGCGCTCGATATCCTCGACGCGACCGCCGGCCATGATCGCCAGGGTGCCGGCCTCGGCGCCTGGCGTGCCGCCGGAAACCGGCGCATCGACCCAGCGCATGCCGGTGCGCGCTTCCAGCTCGGCGGCCATCTCGCGGGTGGCGGCCGGTTCGAGGCTGGAGAAGTCCACCAGCACCTGGCCGGCGCGGGCGCTCTCGACAATGCCGCCGGCGCCGAACACCACTTCGCGCACGGCGGCGGTATCGGCCAGACAGAGCATCACCACCTCGGCGTTGGCGCCCAGCTGCGCGGGTGTTTCCACGGCCGTAGCGCCTTCGGTGGCCAGCAGCTGACGCTTGCCGGCGGAGCGGTTCCACACGGCCAGCGGATAGCCCGCGGCGAGCAGGCGGCGCGTCATGGGGAGCCCCATCAGGCCGAGACCGGCAAAGGCGAGGGATGGCAAAGGGGACGACATGGGGTGATCTCCAGTTCGACAGCAGGACGGGCACGGGGAGGCGGCATTCTAACAGGCGCGAAGTTGACCCGGCGGACGACGTGCCAGCTGCCAAACAGATGCGCCGCCACTATACTCCCGGAGTTTTTTCCGCCATTGAACCGGAGAACTCTCCCCATGCTGAAACGCTCCCTGGCGCTCGCCGCCGGTTTTGCCCTGTCCCTGTCCGCCGTTTTCGCCCACGCCGACACGCCGAAAGAACTGAAAGTCTCGGCCATTCCCGATGAAGCCCCCACCGAACTGCTGCGCAAGTTCAAGCCGCTGGGTGCCTATCTGGAAGAGCAACTGGGCATGCCGGTGAAGTTCATCCCGGTGTCCGACTATGCCGGCGTGGTCGAAGCCCTGGCTTCGGATCGCCTCGACATGGCCTGGCTGGGCGGCTTCACCTTCGTCCAGGCGCGCCTGAAGACCGGCAACGCCATCCCGCTGGTACAGCGCGAGCAGGACCAGCAGTTCACCAGCAAATTCATCACTGCCGACCCGAACGTGAAATCGATCCAGGACCTCAAGGGCAAGACCTTCGCCTTCGGTTCCGTGTCGTCCACTTCCGGCAGCCTGATGCCGCGCTACTTCATGCAGAAGGACGGCGTGGTGCCCGAGCAGTTCTTCTCCCGCGTGGCCTATTCCGGCGCCCACGACGCCACCGTCGCCTGGGTCCAGGCCGGCAAGGTCGACGCCGGCGTGCTGAACGCCTCCGTCTGGCAGAAGCTGGTGGACAGCGGCAAGGTCGACACCAACAAGGTGAAGGTCTTCGCCACCACCCCGACCTACTACGACTACAACTGGACCGTGCGCGGCAACCTCGACCCGGCCCTGGCCGAGAAGATCAGGAAGGCCTTCCTCGCCCTTGACCCGAGCAAGCCGCGCGACAAGGAAATCCTCGACCTGCAGGCGGCCAGCCGCTTCATCGAGACCCAGCCTGACAACTACAAGGGCATCGAGGAATCGGCGCGCGCCGCCGGCCTGCTGAAGTGACCCTGAAACTGACCGGCGTGGAGCACATCCACGCCAACGGCCAGCGCTCGCTCGCCGGTATCGACCTCAGCGTCGCTGCCGGTGAACGGGTGGCGATCATCGGCCCGTCGGGTGCCGGCAAGACCACGCTGCTGCGCATCCTCGCCACCGCACTGAAACCCGCTTCCGGCAATTTCGACCTGCTCGGCACCCAGCCCTGGGCGCTGAGTGGTCCTGCGCGCCAGCGCCTGCGCTCGCGCATTGCCCTGGTGCACCAGGCTCCGCCGCTGCCACCGCGCCAGCGGGTGGTCACCGCCGTGCTCGCCGGCCGCCTAGGCCAGTGGCCGCTGTGGAAAAGCCTGGCCAGCCTGCTCTACCCCGTCGACAGCGCTGGCGCCCGCAGCGAATTGCAGCGCCTGGACCTTGGCGACAAGCTCTTCGAGCGCTGCGACCAGCTCTCCGGCGGCCAGTTGCAACGCGTCGGCATCGCCCGCGCGCTGTACCAGCAGGCCGAAGTGCTGCTGGCCGATGAACCCGTCTCGGCCATGGACCCGGTGCTCGCCGGCCATACCCTCGGCGTACTCACCCGTGAAGCGCAGAACCGTGGCGTGACACTGCTCGCCAGCCTGCACGCGGTGGACCTGGCACTGGAGCATTTCCCGCGCATAGTCGGCGTGCGCGACGGTCGCATCGCCTTCGACAAGGCGGCGGAGAACGTCACTCCCGAGGACCTGCGCGCCCTCTACGCCAACGAGCAGCTCGGCCAGCAGGACGCATCCTCGCCGGTGGGCAAACCGCTGGTGGTGCAGATTCCGCGATGCTGAACCCCGCGCTTTCCAAGAGCCCGCCGCGCGACCCGGCGGCGCTGCCGCGCCTGCTGCTCACCCTGCTCGCCCTGGCCTTGCTGTGGCCGGGCCTGCGCCTGTCCGAGCTGGATATCGGCGGCCTGTTCAGCGGCGACAACGCGCGGACCATGGCCAACTTCCTCGGCGGTTTCTGGCCGCCGGCCCACGACGAGGAATTCCTCGCCCTGCTCGGCCGCGCCACCCTGGAAACCCTGGCCATCGCCACCGCCGGCATGGCGCTGGCCTGGCTGATCGCATTCCCTGCCGCGTTGCTGGCGACGCGCGCGCTGTCAATATCCGCCCTGCCCCGCGGTGGCCTGCCGGCCTGGTGGGCGCGGGCGCTGCGCTGGCCGGTGCGCGGGTTGCTCATCGTGCTGCGCAGCGTGCCGGAAATCGTCTGGGCGCTGCTGTTCGTCCGCGCCGTGGGTCTGGGCCCCACCGCTGGCGTGCTGGCCATCGCCATCACCTATGGCGGCATGCTCGGCAAGGTCTACGCGGAAATCTTCGAATCGGTGGACCCGCGCCCGACCCGCGCCCTGCTGCTGGGTGGCAGTTCGCGGCTGCAGGCCTTCGCCTACGGCGTACTGCCCTCGGCCGCGCCGGAACTCATCTCCTACACCGTCTACCGCTGGGAGTGCGCGATCCGCGCCTCGGTGGTGATGGGCTTCGTCGGCGCCGGCGGCCTCGGCCAGCAGATCGACCTGTCGCTGCGCATGTTCGCCGGGGGCGAGGTGGCAAGCATCCTGCTGACCTTCCTGGTGCTGGTGCTGGGCGCCGACCTGCTCAGCCGCTTCCTGCGCGGGAGGCTCGAATGACCGGCCTGCTGCGCAGCCTGGGCTGGCTGCTGCTGATCCTGCTCGCCATCGGCGCGTCCTTTGCCTACCTGGAAATGGACACCGGCGGACTGTTCGACGCGCGCGGCCTCGGCCAGATGCTCGACTACGGCCGCGACTTCCTCGCGCCGGACCTGAGCGCCACGCACCTCACGGCAGTCGGTCGCGGCGCCCTGGAAACCCTGGCGATGTCCGCCATCGGCACCCTGCTTGCGGCGCTGCTGGGCATGTTGCTCGCGCTACCGGCGGCCGGGCGTTTCGGGCGTATCGCCCAAAGTCTTTCGCGGCTGTTCCTGAATGCCCTGCGCGCGGTGCCGGAGCTGGTCTGGGGCGCGCTGATGGTGCTGGCCGCCGGGCTCGGCCCGAACGCCGGCACGCTCGCGCTGGCACTGCACACCGGCGGCGTGCTCGGCCGGCTGTTCGCCGAGGCGCTGGAAAATACCCCGACCGCCCCGGCGGAAGCCGTGCGCCTGGCCGGCGGCGGACGCGTCGCCGCCTTCGCCTACGGCACCCTTCCGGCGGTCTGGCCGCAGTTGGTGGCGTACATGCTCTATCGCTGGGAGAACAACATCCGCATGGCCAGCGTGCTCGGCTTCGTCGGTGCAGGCGGCCTGGGGCAGATGCTGTATTTCAGCCTCAGCCTGTTCCAGCAGGCCCAGGCGGCCACAGTGATCATCGCCATGCTGCTGCTGGTGCTGTGCGTCGACAGCCTCAGCGCCTGGGCGCGGCAGCGCTGGGTGAGCCACTGAGTCCTGCGGCAGATGAGGCGCAATAAAAAGCCCGGCTCATGGCCGGGCTTTTTACGGAATGCGTCGCTTACGAGTCGCCGTGGATCACCTTGTCGAGGTCGATCGGGTCGCCAGGGTTGGTGCCGAGTTTCTGGCGGATGTCCTCGAACATCGCGTCGTACTCCTTGTGGTTGCGCACCATCGAGCCAAAGCGCGGGTGCAGGCCGTGCTTCTGCGCAATGCGGGTGGCATCGCTGGCAAAGTTGAAGGCCTGCTCCTTGGGCATGTCCCACTCTTCGGTAAAGGAATTACCGTCGATCTCGCCCTTCATGGTGAAGTGGACGATGGTGCCTTTTTCCACATCCTTGCGGACTTCATAGTTGATGTGAGCGTCGATCTCCTGCGCCCCCAGCCCCGGCAGGGACTGGAGATGCAGATGGCCCGGTTCGAACATGGCGAATCTCCTTCTATGGAATCCCGACAGTCTAGCCGGCCTTTTCGAATTGGAAATCGCCCTGTGTCAGTGCACGGACTCTTTTCGAACTCTTTCTTGAACCAGCACCCAGGGCGCGATCACCACCGCCCAGAGTTCCGGGTCACGATCGTGGAAATCCTGCGCCAGCTTTTCGTCGACCTTGCTCAGATCACCACTGGCCAGCCAGCCGGCAACCTTGGTCCGGTCGTCCTCGGCAACGCCCATCGCGACCTCCACCAGATCGGCGCAAGCCGCGACCTTGAGCAGGTTGCCGCGGGCGAAGAAGGGCGCGAGCTCCTGCCAGGAAATCTTCGCGGTTTCGCCAAGCAACTTGGCATAGAGGGTGCTAGCTTGTTCAGTCATGAATCTCACCTGGTATACGAACGGCGCCATGATAGCGCCGGGACCGCGCCAGGCAAGGTTCGGACGGCGTTTTCGCTGGAGACGGAAACCCACAAGGAAAAGTCATACAGCGCCGTTTTTCTGTACGTTTGTTTCAATCTTGCGACATGCCCACAATCGGCTGCCCGCCACCCGCTTTTCAAGCGGTCCGGCGGCACTCTACACTGTACCGGTACAGTTGCCGGTGGGTCTGTCCGGGGCAATCCCGGTCCGGTGAGCCGCTGGCGACCAGGACTACAAAAACGAAAACACAAGAAGAGTGGAGCATTATGAAAAAGGGTACTCAGCGTCTTTCCCAGCTGTTCACCGCCATGGCCCTCGCCGGCGTTGCCAGCTTCTCCATGGCCGCCGACACCATCAAGATTGCTCTGGCCGGCCCGGTGACCGGCGCAGTCGCCCAGTATGGGGAGATGCAGTTCATTGGCGCGAAGATGGCCATTGAGCAGATCAACAAGGCCGGCGGCGTCGACGGCAAGCAACTCGAAGGCGTGGTCTACGACGACGCTTGCGATCCGAAACAAGCCGTGGCCGTTGCCAACAAGATCGTCAACGATGGCGTCAAGTTCGTCGTTGGCCACCTGTGCTCCAGCTCCACTCAACCGGCTTCGGACATCTACGAAGACGAAGGCGTGATGATGATCACCGCCGCCTCCACCAGCCCGGATATCACTTCCCGTGGCTACAAGCTGATCTTCCGCACCATCGGTCTGGACAGCCTGCAGGGCCCGACTGCCGGTAAGTTCATCGCCGAGCACATCAAACCCAAGACCGTGGCCGTGATCCACGACAAGCAGCAGTACGGCGAAGGCATCGCCACTGCCGTGAAGAAGACCCTGGAAGACGCTGGCATCAAGGTCGCCCTGTTCGAAGGTATCAACGCCGGCGACAAGGACTTCTCCGCGATGATCGCCAAGCTCAAGCAGGCCAAGGTTGACTTCGTCTACTACGGCGGCTACCACCCGGAGCTGGGCCTGATCCTGCGCCAGGCTTCCGAGAAAGGTCTTAAAGTCGGCTTCATGGGCCCGGAAGGCGTGGGTAACAAAGAGATCTCCGCCATCGCCGGCCCGGCTTCCGAAGGCCTCTACGTGACCCTGCCGAAGTCCTTCGACCAGGATCCGAAGAACCAGGCTCTGGTTGACGCCTTCAAGGCCAAGAACGAAGACCCGAGCGGTCCGTTCGTGTTCCCGGCCTACGCCGCTGTCCAGGTCATCGCCGAAGGCATCAAGAAAGCCGGCAGCGAAGACACCGACAAGGTGGCAGCCGCGCTGCGCGCCAACACCTTCGCGACTCCGACCGGTGACCTGGGCTTCGACGAGAAGGGCGACCTGAAGAACTTCAACTTCGTGGTCTACCAGTGGCACAAGGACGGCACCAAGACCGAAGCCAAGTAAGCCACCCGCCGCCACACAAAGCCCACTGCCCACAGCAGTGGGCTTTGTTTATCCGAGTATTCCGGGGGTCCGTCGCGCCACAAGCGCCGCTTCACGCGACGCCCGAGGAGTTAGGTAATGCCTGAGCTCTATCACTACCTGCAACAGCTGATCAACGGCCTCACCGTCGGCAGCACCTATGCCCTGATCGCCATCGGCTACACCATGGTCTACGGCATCATCGGCATGATCAACTTCGCCCATGGCGAGGTGTACATGATTGGCTCGTACGTAGCCTTCATCGTGATCACGGGGCTGGCCATGATGGGGATCGTTAGTCTCCCTGTCGTTATCATCTGCACCTTCGCCGCGGCGATCATCGTCACCAGCGCCTACGGCTACACCATCGAACGGATCGCCTATAGGCCCCTGCGTGGAAGCAACCGGCTGATTCCGCTGATCTCCGCGATCGGCATGTCGATCTTCCTGCAGAACGAGGTTCTGCTGGCCCAGGATTCCAAGGACAAGGCAATCCCCAACCTGCTGCCGGGTAACTTCATCATCGGCCCGGACGAGATGAGCGGCGTCACCATCTCGTACATGCAGGTGCTGATCTTCATCGTCACCCTGCTGACCATGTACGGCCTGTCCATGTTCATTTCCCGCTCCCGCCTGGGCCGCGCCTGCCGCGCCTGCGCGGAGGACCTGAAGATGGCCAACCTGCTGGGCATTAACACCAACAACATCATCGCCCTGACCTTCGTCATCGGCGCCACCCTGGCCGCCGTGGCCGCGGTGCTGCTGGGCCTGCAGTATGGCGTGATCAACCCGCATATCGGCTTCCTCGCCGGCATCAAGGCGTTCACCGCCGCGGTGCTGGGTGGCATCGGCAGCATTCCGGGCGCCATGCTCGGCGGGCTGGTGCTGGGCGTTGCCGAAGCCTTTGGCGCCGACGTGTTCGGTGACCAGTACAAGGACGTGGTGGCGTTCACCCTGTTGGTGCTCGTGCTGCTCTTCCGCCCCACTGGCCTTCTCGGTCGCCCGGAGGTGGAAAAGGTATGAGCCAGAAACTCAAGACCGCCTTCTTCAGCGCCCTGCTGGTGATGGCCGTCGCCTATCCGGTGCTGGGCATCAAGCTCAGCGTGATCGGCATCGGCCTGCAGTTGGAGAACGTCAGCCCCACCCGCCTGTGGACCATCGCCGCCTGCGCCGTGCTGATGTTCGTCTGGCAACTGGTGCGTGATCGCTTCGCCTTCGGCGGCAGCGTGAAACAGGCGCTGTCGCACCCGCACACCAGGCTGGCCGAACGTCTGACCCACGCCTCCGTGCAACGCAAGATCATCATGGTGCTGATTCTCGTCGCCCTCGCCTGGCCGTTCTTCGGCTCGCGCGGCGCGGTGGACATCGCCACCCTGATCCTGATCTACGTGCTGCTGGGCCTGGGCCTGAACATCGTCGTGGGCCTGGCCGGCCTGCTCGACCTCGGCTACGTCGGCTTCTACGCCGTGGGCGCCTACAGCTACGCGCTGCTGTCGCACTACTACGGCCTGGGCTTCTGGGTGTGCCTGCCGATCGCCGGCCTGATGGCCGCGTTCTTCGGCTTCATCCTCGGCTTCCCGGTGTTGAGGTTGCGCGGTGACTACCTCGCGATCGTGACCCTGGGCTTCGGCGAGATCATCCGCATCCTGCTGCGCAACATGACCTGGCTCACCGGCGGCCCCAACGGCATCAGCAACATCGAGAAGCCGACGCTGTTCGGCCTCACTTTCGAGCGCCGCGCCCCCGAGGGAATGCAGACCTTCCACGAGTTCTTCGGCATCGCCTACAACTCGAACTACAAGGTCGTATTCCTCTACCTGGTCGCGCTGCTGCTGGTGCTGCTGGTGCTGTTCGTGATCAACCGTCTGCTGCGCATGCCCCTGGGCCGAGCCTGGGAAGCCCTGCGCGAAGACGAGATCGCCTGCCGCGCGCTGGGGCTGAACCCGACGCTGATCAAGCTCTCCGCCTTCACCCTCGGCGCCTGCTTCGCCGGTTTCGCCGGCAGCTTCTTCGCCGCGCGCCAGGGCCTGGTCACGCCGGAGTCGTTCACCTTCATCGAATCGGCCATCATCCTCGCCATCGTGGTGCTGGGTGGCATGGGTTCCCAACTCGGCGTCATCCTGGCCGCCGTGGTGATGATCCTGCTGCCCGAACTGATGCGTGAGTTCAGCGAGTACCGCATGCTGATGTTCGGCGCCCTCATGGTGCTGATGATGATCTGGCGTCCGCAGGGGCTCCTGCCCATGCAGCGCCCGCACCTGGAGTTGCGAAAATGAGCCGACCGATTCTTGAAGTAGCCGGCCTCACCATGCGCTTCGGCGGGCTGCTGGCCGTCAACAACGTGGCCCTGAAGGTCCAGGAAAAACAGGTGATCTCGATGATCGGCCCCAACGGCGCCGGCAAGACCACCGTGTTCAACTGCCTGACCGGCTTCTACGCGCCCACCGGCGGCGAAATCCTGCTGCGCGGCGAGCCCATCCAGGGCCTGCCGGGCCACAAGATCGCCCACAAGGGCGTGGTGCGGACCTTCCAGAACGTGCGTCTGTTCAAGGAGATGACCGCGGTGGAGAACCTGCTGGTGGCGCAACACCGGCACATCAACACCAACTTCCTCGCCGGCCTTCTCAAGACCCCGGCCTTCCGTCGCGCGGAAGCCGAGGCCCTGGACTACGCCTCGCACTGGCTGGAAATCGTCAACCTCAAGGACATCGCCAACCGCCCGGCGGGCACCCTCGCCTACGGCCAGCAGCGCCGCCTGGAGATCGCCCGCTGCATGATGACCCGTCCGCAGCTGCTGATGCTGGACGAGCCGGCGGCCGGCCTGAACCCGCGGGAAACCGAGGACCTCAAGGCGCTGATCGCCATGCTGCGCTCCGAGCACGGCGTCACCGTCCTGCTCATCGAGCACGACATGAAGCTGGTGATGAGCATTTCCGACCACATCTACGTGATCAACCAGGGCACCCCGCTTGCGGACGGCACCCCGGAGGAAATCCGCGGCAACCCGGATGTGATCAAAGCCTATCTGGGGGAGTCCTGAGTCATGCTGAAGTTCGACAAGGTTTCCACCTTCTACGGCAAGATTCAGGCGCTGCACGACGTCAGCATGGAAGTCCAGCAGGGTGAGATCGTCACCCTGATCGGCGCCAATGGCGCCGGCAAGTCGACCTTGCTGATGACCCTGTGCGGTTCGCCGCGCGCCTCCTCCGGCAGCATCACCTACATGGGCGAAGAGCTGGTCGGCAAGGAATCCTCTGTGATCATGCGCAAGAGCATCGCCGTCGTGCCTGAAGGCCGTCGCGTGTTCGCCCGCCTGACCGTGGAAGAGAACCTCGCCATGGGCGGCTTCTTCACCAGCAAGGGTGACTACCAGGAGCAGATGGACAAGGTCCTGGGGCTCTTCCCGCGCCTGAAGGAACGCTTCAACCAGCGCGGCGGCACCATGTCCGGCGGCGAACAGCAGATGCTCGCCATCGGCCGCGCGCTGATGAGCAAGCCCAAGCTGCTGCTGCTCGACGAGCCGTCGCTGGGCCTGGCGCCGATCATCATCCAGCAGATCTTCGACATCGTCGAACAGCTGCGCCAGGAAGGCGTGACCGTGTTCCTCGTCGAGCAGAACGCCAACCAGGCGCTCAAGCTCGCCGACCGCGGCTATGTGCTGGAGAACGGTCGCATCGTCATGCAGGACACCGGTGCCAACCTGCTGGTGAACCCCAAGGTGCGTGACGCGTACCTCGGCGGCTGATCCTTCCCGCTGCGATGAGAAACGGCCCTTCGGGGCCGTTTTTTATTGGCGAGCGGTCCGCACCGTTCTTGTAGGAGCGAGATTGCTCCTACAGCGGCTCCGCCATTTCTGCCGCATCTCCCGCTGCATCCGACAGACAATCGTTCAGGGCTCACCAAGCATCTGCGGATTCAACAAGGAGAGCCGCCATGAACGCCGACCATCTCGCCGACACCCTCGCCGTGTTGCGCAAGCTCGCCCAGGGCATCGACCCGCGCCACGACGCGCCCCTGGCCATCGACGACCCGTGCCAGGCACCGGAAGTGATCCGTGCCCTGTTCCACGCCATCCACGCGCTGGAGGTGCCCGCCCCGAAGCCCCGTGCCCTGCCCCAGCAGGCCGGCAAACCCTGGCAAACAGCGGAGGAAGCCGCTTTGCTGGAGCGATTCGAGGCCGGGGAGACCGTCGCAGCCATCGCCCGCGAACATGGCCGAACCACAGGCGGCATCCGCTCACGCCTGAAGTACCTCGGCAAGCTGTAGGCACGGAAACGAAAACGCCGCCCCTGGGGCGGCGTTTTCGTTGCAAGGTCGATCAGGTGCCGTAGCTCAGCACCTGCGCACGCTGGCGCAATTGGGAAACGACATCGTCCTCCATGCGGCCTTCGGAGATCAGCAGGTCGCGCCGGATGGTCTGCACCGCCTCTTCGCTCTGCTCATGGTCGGACAGGTGCTGGCCTTCGATGACACGCCGCAGAATTACGTCTCCATCGTCGTTGGTGAGGGTCAGAATACGGCCGCCATCGGGGCGTGCCGGGCCCAGGGAGGGAGCGTAGGGAGCGAAGGTCTCGGTCAGCAGGGCGCTCAGCCGGTCCATGTCGTATCTCCTTGTTGCGAAATGAAAAACACGCAGAAAAAGACCGCACGATCGGCGATAAAGTTCGCCGCTCTCAGTACCGTTGGTCATGACGGCATGTTTCATGGCCCTGGCCGAATCCAGATCGCAGGCATGAAAAAGCCCGCCAGGAGGCGGGCTTCTTCGAACGGCGATCCGCGCTTTAGAGCGGTTTGCCGCGGTTGCCGTGGGCGCTGACGAAGGCCTGGACCTTGGCCAGTTCGTTCGGCAGCACGGTGCAGCGTTCTTCACGCTGGAAGAGGTCGGTCAGGTGCGCCGGCAGTGCCGGAACGGCCTCGATACCGGCCTTTTCCACAGCTTCCGGGAACTTGACCGGATGCGCGGTACCCAGGGTGACCATGGGCACGGACAGGCTGCGGCGGCACTCGCGGGCAGCACGTACGCCGATAGCGGTGTGCGGGTCCAGCAGCTCGCCCGACTCGGCGAAGACCTGGGCGATGGTCTCGCAGGTTTCCTCGTCGCTCACCGCCAGCGAATCGAACAGGCGGCGCGCTTCGGTCCAGCGGTCATCCTCGACGGCCAGCTTGCCGGTGGCCTTGAAGTTGTCCATCAGCTCGGCGACTGCCTTGCCGTTGCGACCGTGCAGGTCGAACAGCAGGCGCTCGAAATTGGACGAGACCATGATGTCCATGGACGGCGACAGCGACGCGTGCAGGGTGTCCTTGTCGTAGCGGTTGCCGGACATGAAGCGGTGCAGGATGTCGTTGCGGTTGGTCGCGACGATCAGTTGGCTGACCGGCAGGCCCATGTTCCGCGCCAGGTAGCCGGCGAAGATGTCGCCGAAGTTGCCGGTGGGCACCGAGAAGGCCACGGAGCGGGCTGGCGCGCCGAGCTGCAGGGCGGCGTGGAAGTAGTAGACGATCTGGGCCATGATCCGTGCCCAGTTGATCGAGTTCACCGCCACCAGACGGGTGCCTTTCAGGAAGCCCTGGTCGGCGAAGCTAGCCTTGACCATCTCCTGGCAGTCGTCGAAGTTGCCTTCGATGGCGATGTTGTGGATGTTCTCGCCGAGGATGGTGGTCATCTGACGGCGCTGCACCTCGGACACACGGTTGTGCGGGTGCATGATGAAGATGTCGACGTTCTCGCAGGCCTTGCAGCCTTCGATGGCGGCCGAGCCGGTGTCGCCGGAGGTGGCGCCCATGATCACCACGCGCTCTCCGCGCTTGGTCAGCACATGGTCGAGCAGGCGGCCCAGCAGTTGCAGGGCGAAGTCCTTGAAGGCCAGGGTCGGACCGTGGAACAGCTCCAGCACCCACTCGTTGCCGTTGAGCTGACGCAGCGGCGCCACGGCGTTGTGGGCGAAGACACCGTAGGTCTCTTCGAGGATCTTCTTGAAGTCGGCATCGGAGATGCTGCCGGCAACGAACGGGCGCATCACGCGGAAGGCCAGTTCGTGGTACGGCAGGCCGGCCCAGGAGGCAATCTCTTCCACGGTGAAGCGCGGCAGGTTTTCCGGCACGTAGAGGCCGCCATCGCTGGCGAGGCCGGCGAGCAGGACGTCTTCGAAGTTCAGCGCGGGCGCCTGGCCGCGGGTACTGATGTAACGCATGGTGTGAAACCTTCGGGTTGGCGGCGGCGCACAGGCGCCGCCGCGTTCGATTCAGTTCAGTTGTTCGACGCGGATGCGTACGACATTGCCGACGACGTCATCCAGCGCTTCCAGCGCGGCGATGGCTTCGATGATGCGGGACTCGAGCACGCGGTGGGTAACCAGGATCATCGGCACCAGACCGTCATGCTCTTCGACTTCCATCTGCATGATCGATTCGATGTTGATGCCGCGCTCGGAGAGGATGGTCGCCACCTGGGCCAGTACGCCCGGATGGTCCTTGGCCTGGATGCGCAGGTAGTAGGCGCTTTCGCAGGCATCGATCGTCAGGATCGGGTGGTCGGAGAGCGAGTCCGGCTGGAAGGCCAGGTGCGGTACGCGGTTCTCCGGGTCGGCGGTCATGGCGCGAACCACGTCCACCAGGTCGGCGACCACCGAGGAAGCGGTGGGCTCCATGCCGGCGCCAGCGCCGTAGAACAGCGTGGAGCCAGCAGCGTCGCCATTGACCATGACAGCGTTCATCACGCCGTTCACGTTGGCGATCAGGCGGTCGGCCGGGATCAGGGTCGGGTGTACGCGCAGCTCGATGCCCTTGTCGGTACGGCGGGCGACGCCCAGGTGCTTGATGCGATAGCCCAGGGCCTCGGCGTAGTTCACGTCGGCGGTGGTCAGCTGGGTGATGCCTTCGGTGTAGGCCTTGTCGAACTGCAGCGGAATACCGAAAGCGATGGACGCCAGGATGGTCAGCTTGTGCGCGGCGTCGATGCCTTCGACGTCGAAGGTCGGGTCGGCTTCGGCGTAGCCCAGCGCCTGGGCTTCCTTGAGCACGTCGGCAAAGGCGCGGCCCTTCTCACGCATTTCGGTGAGGATGAAGTTGCCGGTGCCGTTGATGATGCCGGCCAGCCAGTTGATGCGGTTGGCGGCCAGGCCCTCGCGGATCGCCTTGATCACCGGGATGCCGCCGGCCACCGCGGCCTCGAAGGCGACGATGACGCCCTTTTCGCGGGCCTTGGCGAAGATTTCGTTGCCGTGCACGGCGATCAGCGCCTTGTTGGCGGTGACCACGTGCTTGCCGTTCTCGATGGCCTTGAGCACCAGCTCGTGAGCCAGGGTGTAGCCACCGATCAGCTCGATGACCACGTCGATTTCCGGGTTGTTCGCCACGTCGAAGATGTCGGCAGTAATGGGGGTACTGCCGGTTTCACACTTCGGATTGGGGCGACGGGCGGCAATCTGCGCAACCTCGATACCACGCCCGGCACGGCGGGCAATCTCCTCGGCGTTGCGTTTGAGTACATTGAAGGTACCGCCACCGACGGTCCCCAACCCACAGATTCCCACTTTCACCGGTTTCACGCTGAAACTCCCCATGATTACAGCATCGGGGCGCCTGAGACGCCGATGCCCGCAACGAGGCGGGCATGGGAGCAGGCACCATGTCAGAACAGGCGGACTGCCTGCTCCCTAGTCAAAAGGAACCGAACATTACGAAGCGGTTCCGCATTAGTCAATCAGTGCGCAAGCCGCGCCTTACTTGGCTTCCAGAGCCAGCTTGGCGATCTGGCCGGCCGGCTGGTAGCCCGGCAGCAGGGTGCCATCGGCGAGGATGATCGCCGGGGTTCCCTGCACACCGACCATCTGACCCAGAGCGAACTGCGCGTCCACCGGGTTTTCGCACTTGGCGGCCTTCACTTCCTTCTCGTGGAACATGTCGCTCATGGCCGCCTGGCGGTCCTTGGAGCACCACACGGCCTGGAGCTGGGCGTCACCCGGCGAGTTCGGGCCCTGGCGCGGGAAGGCCAGGTAGCGCACTTCGATGCCGCGCTTCTGCAGTTCCGGCACTTCGGCGTGCAGCTTCTGGCAGTACGGGCAGGTGGTGTCGGTGAAGACGGTGATGTGCGCCTTGGTTTCGCCCTTGGCCGGGAACACCACCATGTCCTTGGCGGCGATGGCGTTGATGGTCTTGGCCACACCGGCGCTCTCGGCCTTCTCGGTCAGGTTGGTCGGCTTGCCGTCCTTCACCTGGTAGATGTTGCCCTGTACGACGAACTGGCCGTCGGCGCTGGCATAGAGAATGCGACCGCCCTTGAGCTGCACCTGGTAGATGCCTTCCAGGGGGCCCTTGGAGATGTTCTCGATGGGCAGGTCAGGCTGCAGGGACTGCAGGGTGGTGCGGATCGCCTGGTCCGGCTCGGCCGCCAGAGCGAGGGTGCTGACGAGGCCAAAAGCCGCGGCAGTCAGAAGTCGGGACAAACGCATGGAAAGCTCCTGATGTCAGTCGGCGAAGACTATCACACCGGACCGGCAAGACCGAGCCAAAGGCTGTAGCCGGAAGCTTCGGCGGGAGTAGAGGTTAAGGCCTGGGCCGCAAAGATCGAACAAGGTGTAGACGTCCCTGTCGGTACAGCCTGCCCAGGTTCAGCCCCAGCCCGGCCATCCATGGCCGGGCGTTCGCGGGGCAACGCATGCGTTGCCAGCGCCACTCACCCACGCGGGTGGTGCTGGGCATGCAGGTCCTGCAGACGGGCACGGGCAATGTGCGTGTAGATCTGCGTGGTGGAGAGGTCGCTGTGCCCCAGCAGCATCTGCACCACACGCAGGTCGGCGCCGTGATTGAGCAGATGGGTGGCGAAGGCGTGGCGCAGGGTGTGAGGCGACAGGCTCTTGCCGATGCCGGCGACCTTTGCGTGAAGCTTGATGCGGTGCCAGAAGGTCTGTCGGGTCATCTGCTCGCCGCGCAGGCTGGGGAACAGCACATCGCTCGGCCGGCCAGCCAGCAGATCACCGCGGGCCTCGCGCACGTAGCGCTCGATCCAGCGGATCGCCTCCTCGCCCAGCGGCACCAGGCGCTCCTTGCTGCCCTTGCCGAGCACGCGCACCACACCCTGACGCAGATTCACCTGCTCCAGGGTCAACCCGACCAGCTCGCTCACGCGCAGCCCGCAGGCGTACAGGACCTCGAGCATGGTGCGGTCGCGCAGGCCGAGCGGGTCGTCGGTCTCCGGCGCCGCCAGCAGGGCTTCGACGTCCGATTCCGACAGCGACTTGGGCAGCGGCTTGCCCAACTGCGGCAACTCCACCAGCAGGGTCGGGTCCTCGGTAATCAGGTTCTCGCGCAGGCAATAACGGTAGAAACCGCGCAACCCGGACAGGAAACGGGCCGTGGAACGTGCCTTGTAGCCCTCACCCAGGCGCCAGGCCAAGTGATCGAGAATCACATCGCGACCGGCCGACTCCAGCGCAACGCTGCGCTCGTCGAGCCAGCCATTGAACAGCGCAAGGTCACTGCCATAGGCACTGCGGGTGTTGTCGGACAGGCCCTTCTCCAACCAGAGGGCATCGAGGAAGCGGTCGATCAGAATATGGGGAACCGGGGTCATTTCAGGCCAGAGCTAAGGAAATTACGGCGCGAGTAGTCTTTCATAGACTCCATCACCCTCACCACTCTTGCGCAGGATGTCGCCGCTCCATGGATGAACACAGCACCTACTACGCCCTCGCCGGCATCGGCGCCGCCTCCCTCGCCAGCCAGTGGCTGGCCTGGAGACTTCGCCTGCCGGCGATCCTGTTCCTGCTGCTGACCGGCATCCTGGTGGGGCCAGTCCTTCACCTGCTATCGCCGGAGATGCTGTTCGGCCCACTGCTGTTTCCGCTGGTGTCGCTGGCGGTCGCCCTCGTGCTGTTCGAAGGCAGCCTGACCCTGCACCTGGACGAGTGGAAGGAAATCGGCACGGTGGTGCGACGCATGGTCACCGTCGGCGCCCTGCTCACCTGGGGCGTGATCGCCCTGGCGACCCACTATCTGCTGGACTTCACCTGGGAGATGGCGCTGCTGTTCGGCACCCTCACCCTGGTCACAGGCCCGACGGTGATCGTCCCCATGCTGCGCGTGGTGCGCCCCAACGCCACCATCGCCAACATCCTGCGCTGGGAAGGCATCGTCATCGACCCCATCGGCGCCCTGCTCGCGGTGGTGGTCTACACCTTCATCGCCGCCAGCGACAGTGGCTCGGGCTGGACCGACAGCCTGCTGACCTTCTTCAGCGTGATCGGCACCGGCATCGTCGCCGGCCTGCTGGGCGGCCAGACCCTGGGCGTGGCGCTGCGCCGCCACTGGCTGCCGGACTACCTGCACAACCTGGCGTCGCTGTCCGTGGTGCTGGGCCTGTTCGTGCTCTCCAACACGCTGATGTCCGAATCCGGGCTGCTGGCGGTGACCGTCATGGGCCTGCGCCTGGCCAATATGAAGGGCGTCGACGTTCGCCAGATCCTGCACTTCAAGGAAAACCTCAGCGTGCTGCTGATCTCCGGCCTCTTCGTGCTGCTCGCCGCGCGACTGGACCTCTCGGCACTGCTGGGGCTGGGTCCGATCGCCCTGCTGGTACTGGCGCTGATCCAGTTCGTCGCCCGACCGCTGAACGTACTGGTTTCCACCGCAGGCTCATCACTCAACTGGCGCGAGCGCGCACTGCTCAGCTGGATAGCTCCGCGCGGCATCGTCGCAGCGGCCGTCTCGGCGATCTTCGCGATTCGCCTGCAGGAAGCCGGCCACGCCCAGGCCGGCGTGCTGGTGCCGCTGACTTTCCTGGTGATCATCGGCACGGTGATCCTGCAAAGCGCGACCGCCCGCCCCCTGGCGCGCCTGTTGAAGGTGGCCGAGCCGGTGCCCACCGGGTTCCTCATCATCGGCGCCAACCCCGTGGCCCGCGCCGTCGGCACCGGGCTGCAGAATGCCGGGGTGAAGGTGCTGCTCACCGACTCCAGCTGGGAGAACACCCGCGCGGCACGCATGGAGCACCTGCCGACCTACTTCGGCAACCCCGCCTCGCAGCACGCGGAGGCCCATCTCGACCTGATCGGCCTGGGCCATCTGCTGGCACTGTCGCCCAACGCCGAACTGAACGCCCTGATGTGCATGAGCTTCCGCCACGAATTCAGTCCGCGCCACCGCTTCATCCTGCCCTCCAGCCAGGACAGCCGTCGCAGCGAGAAGCACCGGGTCAGCGACCGCCATCGCGGTCATCCGCTGGGCCAGAGTCTCGTCACCTACCCGCAGATGGCCGGGCTGATCGCCCGCGGCGCGGAAGTCCGCTCGACACTGCTCAGCGACAACTTCGGCTGGGACGAATACCAGGCGCAGCATGGCCAGCGTGCCCTGCTGCTGTTCGCCCGTGACCCCAGTGGCCGGCTGCACATAGCCAGCCCCGAGCAACCGCTTGCCCCTGCCAGCGGCTGGACGGTGATCGCGCTGATCGAAGAAGAGGCGGAGACCGCCGTGAGTAAGAACGACACCGTGCAGGCTCTGACAACCTGACGACCGGCCATGTCAGCCTATCTTTAGGCTGGTGACAGAATGTGTCCGAAAGACAATGATTGCACCACGCCATCATAGCGCCCCACGAAGCCCATGCCATGCCTAGCCAACAGAACTCCCGCCTCGGTCAGATCCTTGTCACCAAGGGCCTGATCACCTCCCATCAGCTGGATAAGGCCATCCAGCTCCAGCTCACCAACGGACTGCGCCTGGGCGAAACCCTGATCCAGCAGGGCTGGATCAGCGAGCGCCAGCTCGGCCGCGCGCTGAAGAAGCAGAACAACCTGCGCCTGGCGGCGACATTGGTCGCCGCCCTGCTCAGCCCGTTCCAGCTGGCCAGCGCCGACGTGCAGCGCCAGGCACCGACGAGCATCACCCGCCACGAAGCGCCCAAGGGCCTCAAGCCCCTGAGCGACCGCGAGATGAGCGACGTCAGCGCCCAGGGTTTCGACGACACCCTGCAGAGCCTGCTGGTCAGTGCCGAGAGCGGCGATGGCGTCGGCGCCATCAAGCAGCTGTCGCGCCTCGTGATGCCGGTGGTCGACAGCCTCGATGCCGAGACCTCGCTGCATGACGTGCAGTACGACACCGCGCACGCTTCCTCGTCCCTGAACCCGGATGGCTCGATCAACGTACGCCTGCCCAGCTCCATCGGCGAGGTACGCTTCGACAACATCCGCGTCGCCGGCGCACCCAAGACCCAGAGCATGGGCAGCCTGAGCCTGCAGAACATCGACCTGTCCCAGGCTTCGCTGAAGATCAGCCTGCGTCACTGAAGGCGAGCCATCACGCAAGAAGGCGCCCGCGGGCGCCTTCTTGCGTTTCAGGCCTCGAAACCGGGCAGGACCGGTACCGGGCGCTTCTCGTCGTCGATAGCGACGAAGCTGAACAGCCCGTGGATGGCCTTCTCGCGGCCGTCGGCGGACATGCTCTCGACGAACACTTCCACCTCGACCTTGAGGCTGGTGTTGCCGACCTTCACTACCCGGCCGATCAGCTCGACGATGGAGCCGGCGGGGATCGGGTGCTTGAAGTCGATGCGGTCGGTGGACACGGTCACCAGCGGCAAACGGCAGAAGCGCGTCGCGGCGATGAACGAGACTTCGTCCATCCAGGCCAGCGCGGTGCCGCCGAACAGGGTGTTGTGATGGTTGGTGGTGGGCGGGAAGATCGCCTTGGTCACGCGGGTTTCGGAAAGCTCCGTACGACGGAGGATTTCCTGGTCTCTGGGGCTCATGCCACTGCTACCTGATGCAATAAGGGTGGCTGCCGGTGCTGCGGATGTTGTGTTTCTAATGCGCTGCCGGGGCAGATGGGACATCCAATTCAAGAGCGAAAAATCACGGGCAAGAAAAAAGCAGCCCGTGGGCTGCTTTTTTCGGGACCAACCGGCGAATTAGGCCAGTTTTTCCTTGATACGAGCTGCCTTGCCGGACAGTTCGCGGAGGTAGTACAGCTTGGCCTTGCGCACGTCGCCGCGACGCTTGACGGAGATGCTGTCAACCAGCGGGCTGTAGGTCTGGAAGGTACGCTCAACGCCTACGCCGTTGGAGATCTTGCGAACGGTGAAAGCACTGTTCAGGCCGCGGTTACGCTTGCCGATGACAACGCCTTCGAAGGCCTGCAGACGCTGACGGTCGCCTTCCTTCACTTTAACCTGGACGATCACGGTGTCGCCGGGGGCGAACGCCGGAATCTCTTTGCTCATCTGTTCAGCTTCGATCTGCTGAATGATCTTGTTGGTCATTTCGTGCTCCTAAGACCTGCGCACGGCGCGGGCCATCGATACGTTAACTATCGTTCCGCTGGCGGATGTATTCCTCCAGCAGCTTTTTCTCTTCTCCAGAAAGCGAGCGGCAATCCAGAAGATCGGCACGTCGTTCCCAGGTCCTGCCTAAGGACTGCTGCAAACGCCAGCGCCGGATGTGTTCGTGGTTGCCGCTGAGCAGCACCTCAGGAACACGTTTGTCTGCGTACACCTCGGGTCGGGTGTAGTGCGGACAGTCGAGCAGGCCATCCGTGAAGGAGTCCTCCTCGGCGGAGTCCACGTGGCCCAGTGCACCGGGCAACAACCGCGTGACCGCGTCAATCAGCACCATGGCCGGAAGCTCACCCCCGGACAGGACGTAATCGCCAACTGACCATTCCTCATCGACATGCTCTTCAATGAAACGCTCGTCGATGCCTTCGTAACGCCCGGCGATCAGGATCAGTCGTTCCTCGTTCGCCAGTTCTTTCACGGCCGCCTGCGTGAGCTTGCGACCTTGCGGCGAGAGGTAGATCACCTTCACCGGTCCGCCTGCGGCTTGCCGGGCATCGCCCAGTGCGCCTTCGAGCGGCTTGATTTTCATCACCATGCCGGGACCACCGCCGAAAGGCCTGTCGTCCACCGTCTGGTGACGGTCCTCGGTGTTGCTTCGCGGGTTGAAGCACTGAAGCTGAATCAGCTCCTGCTTGACCGCGCGACTCGTGATGCCATAGTCGCTGATGGCGCGAAACATCTCGGGAAAGATGCTGATAACCCCTATCCACATGGGCTAGAAGTCCGCGTCCCAGTCCACCCGCATCTCGCCGGCTTCCAGGTCTACCGATTTCACGCACTGATCCGTATACGGGAGCAGGCGTTCACGGTCGTCCAGGCTGCCTGCGCAGGGCTTGACTACCATCACATCGTTGGCGCCGGTCTCCAGCATGTGGTCGAGAATCCCGAACAGTTGCCCGTTCTGGTCGATCACCTTGAGACCTTCCAACTGGCTCCAGTAGAACTCGCCATCGTCCAGCACCGGCAGCTCGCTGCGCGGAACCAGGATTTCGAATTCAGCGAAGGTGCGGGCGATCTCGCGATCATCCAGTCCCTTCAGCTTCGCGACCAGGACATTGCCCTGCACGCGACCTTGGACCAGCTCAGCCTGTCGAACTTCGTTGCCACGCTTGAGCGTCCAGCGGCGATAGTCCAGCAGGTTGTCCAACGGATCGGTAAAGGAATACACCTTCACCTCACCACGAATACCGTGCACCGATACGATCTTGCCGAGAACAACCATCTCCTCGGCGGGAGCAGTATTCGTGTTCATCGATCTCAGGCAGCCTTGGCGGCTTCCTTGATCAGCTGAGCAACACGCTCAGACGGTTGAGCGCCTTGGCTCAGCCAGTAGTTCAGACGCTCCTGGTTGACCGAGAACTTGACTTCGGCGCCAGTGGCGACCGGGTTGAAGAAGCCGACGCGCTCGACGAAACGGCCGTCACGAGCGTTGCGGCTGTTGGTCACGGTCAGGTGATAGAACGGGCGCTTCTTGGAGCCGCCACGAGCCAGACGAATGGTTACCATGCGTACGTTGTTCCTATGGTTTGCTTGCAAAAAAGAAATGCAGCCCTCGGGCACATAGCCCGAAAGGCCGCATATTCTATGAGCTAAAGCCACGCGCCGCAAGCCGCAGCGCGTCCGGCCCGCCAGGCGGCGAGCCGTCTGGCCTCACATCTTGGGCATGCCGCCGGGGAACATGCTCCCCATGCCGCGCATCATCTTGGCCATGCCGCCCTTGGCGGTGACCTTCTTCATCATTTTCTGCATCTGCTTGTGCTGCTTGATGAGGCGACCAACGTCCTGCACCTGGGTACCCGAACCCATGGCGATGCGGCGCTTGCGCGAGCCGCTGATCACTTCCGGATCACGGCGCTCGGCAGGAGTCATGGAGTTGATGATCGCCTCCATCTGCTTGAACTGCTTCTCCGCCGCGTTCTGCGCGTTGCCCATCTGCGACAGGTTGACGCCGCCGAGCATCGGCAGCTTGTCCATGAGGCTGCCCAGGCCGCCCATGTTCTTCATCTGTTGCAGCTGATCGCGGAAGTCTTCCAGGTCGAAGCCCTTGCCCTTCTTGATCTTCTTCGCGAGCTTCTCGGCCTTCTCGCGGTCCATGCTCTGCTCGGCCTGCTCGATCAGGCTGAGCACGTCACCCATGCCGAGGATGCGCGAGGCCACGCGATCGGGGTGGAACGGATCGAGCGCCTCGCTCTTCTCGCCCATGCCAAGGAACTTGATCGGCTTGCCGGTGATGGCGCGCACGGACAACGCAGCACCGCCACGGGCATCGCCGTCGACCTTGGTCAGCACCACGCCGGTCAGCGGCAGCGCATCATTGAAGGCCTTGGCGGTATTGGCGGCGTCCTGGCCGGTCATGGCGTCGACCACGAACAGGGTTTCCACCGGCTTGATCGCCGCGTGGACCTGCTTGATCTCGTCCATCATGTCGGCGTCGATGTGCAGACGGCCGGCGGTGTCGACGATCACCACGTCGATGAACTTCAGCTTGGCTTCGCGGATCGCCGCTTCGGCGATGGCGACCGGCTTCTGGCTGGTGTCGGACGGGAAGAAGGTCACGTCCAGGTCGTTGGCCAGGGTTTCCAGCTGTTTGATCGCCGCCGGACGGTAGACGTCGGCGGACACCAGCAGCACGGACTTTTTCTTGCGCTCTTTCAGGAAGCGCGCCAGCTTGCCGGCGGTGGTGGTCTTGCCCGCGCCCTGCAGGCCGGCCATCAGGATGACCGCCGGCGGGGCTGCTGCGAGGTCGAGGTCCTCGTTGGCCGCGCCCATCAGCTCGACCAGTTCTGCCTGGACGATCTTCACGAAGGCCTGGCCCGGGGTCAGGCTCTTGGAAACTTCGGTGCCGACCGCGCGATCCTTGATCTTGGCGACGAAGTCCTTGACCACCGGCAGGGCCACGTCGGCTTCCAGCAGGGCCATCCGCACTTCGCGGAGCGTGTCCTTGATGTTGTCCTCGGTCAGCTTGGCCTTGCCGGTGACGTGGCGCAGCGTTTGCGAGAGGCGATCTGTAAGGTTTTCGAACATGCGCGTTCCTAATCAGGCCCGGTCGGACCAGGGTTTGGCTTGTCAGCAAGCCGCCGATTATAACCAAGTGCGGCCAACGCCAACACCGCCGATGATCCCGATGTGACGGACCGCTTCGCAGGCCAGTAGCGAACTGTTCTCAGCGGCTTTCTAGGCGCGGGCGATCTGTGCCAAACTCAGCACCTTTCGGGTCCCCCGTCGAAGGACTGTTCCAAGGACTTATGCAACCTCTGCTGCCCAGCCTGATCGCCGCCGTCCTTTATATCGGCACCACCGCCTACCAGGGCGCAAGCCTGGCCCGCCGCACCCCGCCGCAGAAACCGCTGCTCCTCCTGCTGGGCCTGGTCGCCCTGCTCTGCCAGGCGTACAGCCTGAGCCAGGAGCTGCTGACGCCCGCGGGCCTGGCGCTGGACTTCTTCAACGCCGCCAGCCTGATCTCCGCCGCGGTTACCGCCCTGACCCTGCTGGCGTGCCTGCGCATCCCGGTGCACAACCTGCTGATCTTCCTTTATCCGCTCGGCGCGCTGACCACCCTGCTGGCCGTGCTGATGCCCCACGGCACCATCGAGCCGATCAACGAGCAGCCCGGCATCCTCGCCCACATCCTGCTGTCGATCCTGGCCTATGGCCTGCTGACCATCGCCGTGGTCCAGGCGCTGCTCCTGCTGGTGCAGGACCATCAGCTCAAGCACAAGCACCCGTCGGGCCTGATCCGCAACTTCCCGCCGCTGCAGACCATGGAAAGCCTGCTCTTCGGCTTCCTCTGGGGCGGCTGGTCGCTGCTCTCGCTGTCGCTGATCTCCGGCTGGCTGTTCGTCGACAACCTGTTCGCCCAGCATCTGGCGCACAAGACCATCCTCTCCTGCTTCGCCTGGGTGGTATTCGGCGTACTGCTGTGGGGCCGCCACCAGCTCGGCTGGCGCGGCCACAAGGCGATCCGCTGGACCCTCGCGGGTTTCTGCCTGCTGATGCTGGCCTACTTCGGCAGCAAGCTGGTCAAGGAATTCATCCTGCACATCTGACGCTAACGGCGGCGCCCGAGCGCCGCTGAAGGACCTGCGCGCATGGAAGAGATCCACCCCGGCTACCTGATCGGCCTGCTGGTCTTCCTGATCCTCTGCTCGGCGTTCTTCTCCAGCGTCGAGACCGGCATGCTCAGCCTCGACCGCTACCGCCTGCGCCACCTGTCCAAGAAGGGCAACCGCGGCGCACGGCGCACCAGCTGGCTGCTGCTGCGCACCGACCGGCTGCTGGGCACCATCCTGATCGGCAACAACTTCGTCAACATCATCGCTTCGTCCCTGGCGACCCTGCTGGCCCTGCGCCTGTGGGGCGAGGCCGGCGTGGCCATCGCCACCGTGGCACTGACGCTGATCCTGCTGATCTTCGGCGAAATCACCCCCAAGACCTACGCCGCCCTGCGCCCCGAGCGCGTCGCCTTCCCTGCCAGCCTGCCGCTGATCTGGATGCAGAAGCTGTTCAGCCCGCTGCTCTGGCTGATGACCGGCATCAGCAACCTTCTGCTGCGCCTGGGCGGCCTCGACCCGACCCAGCGTGGCAACAAGCCGCTGAGCAATGACGAGCTGCGCAGCGTGGTCACCGACTCCAGCGAGAAGCTCACCAACAACCGCCAGGACATGCTGCTGAGCATCCTCGACCTGGAAAAGATCACGGTGAACGACCTGATGGTGCCGCGCAACGAAGTTCAGGGCATCGACCTGGACGATGAGCTGGAAACCATCATCGGCCAGCTGCGCAACACCACTCACACCCGCCTGCCGGTGTTCCGCAACGACATCAACCAGGTCGAGGGCGTGGTGCACATGCGCCAGATCGCCCGGCTGCTGACCCATAACCAGTTGACCAAGGAAAGCCTCAAGGCCGCGTGCCTGGAGCCCTACTTCGTGCCCGAGAGCACGCCGCTGTCGACCCAGCTGATCAACTTCCAGAAGCAGAAGCGGCGCATCGGCATCGTCGTCGACGAGTACGGCGAGGTGATCGGCATCATCACCCTGGAAGACATCCTCGAAGAAATCGTCGGCGAGTTCAGCAACCAGAACACCCTGCGCAACCCGGACATCCATCCCCAGGCCGACGGCACCTACGTCATCGACGGCTCGGCCAACTTGCGCGACGTCAACCGAGCCCTGGGCTGGCAACTGCCCAGCGACGGCCCCAAGACCCTCAACGGCCTGGTCACCGAAGCGCTGGAACAGATTCCCGACTGCGCGGTATGCCTGAAGATCGGCCGCTACCGCCTGGAAATCCTCCAGTCCGGCGAAAACCGGGTGAAAAGTGTGCGCGCCTGGCTGCCCGGCGCGCCGCCCAGGGAAGCGCCCTACACCGACGAGCTTGCCTGAGCCGCCCCGCCCGCCCCTATAATCCGGACGGCTTACCCAGCCTCCCGCCTGTGCCCGTCGTTACCCGCGACGCCGCGCCGGCCAGTCAATCGCACGCCCCGCCGAGCCTCGACCCGCGTCGTTGCCTTGCGAAGCAGCCGGACTCGCCCTGACCCGCCGCGAGCCGCGCCCACCCTGCCCCGATCCCGGGCCGCGCTCGCACTCGCGCCATGGCGATGCCTCCTATGACGCTGGACACGATCAGAGAGTCGTCGCCAGCCGTGACTGTCAGGGATATTCCCCGTATGACCAGCGCCACCCTCGAAGCCGCACAGCCGGCCGAACAGACCAACTCCACCACCCGCGTCGCGGTGGCCAGCTTCATCGGCACCGCCATCGAGTTCTACGACTTCTACGTCTACGCTACCGCCGCCGCGCTGGTGATCGGCCCGGTGTTCTTCCCGCAGACCTCCGGTACCGCCCAGGCGCTCAGCGCCTTCATCACCTTCGGCATCGCCTTCCTTGCCCGCCCGCTGGGCTCGGCGCTGTTCGGCCATTTCGGCGACCGCATCGGGCGCAAATCGACCCTGGTGGCCTCGTTGCTGCTGATGGGCATCTCCACCACCCTGATCGGCCTGCTGCCGGGCTACGACAGCATTGGCGCCTGGGCGCCGATCCTGCTCTGCGTGCTTCGCTTCGGCCAGGGCCTCGGGCTGGGTGGTGAATGGGGCGGTGCTGCGCTGCTGGCCACGGAGAACGCGCCCAAGGGCCGTCGCGCCTGGTTCGGCATGTTCCCACAGATGGGCCCGTCGATTGGCTTCCTCGCCGCCAACGGCCTGTTCCTCTGCCTGGCCATGTTCCTCAGCGAAGAGCAGTTCCGCGCCTGGGGCTGGCGCATCCCGTTCGTGCTCAGTGCCGTGCTGGTCTTGGTCGGCCTGTACGTGCGCCTGAAGCTGGTAGAAACGCCAGTGTTCGCCAAGGCCATGGAACGCCACGAGCGCTCCAGCCTGCCGATCGCCGAACTGCTGAGCAAACACTGGCGACCGACCCTGCTGGGCGCCCTGGCGATGGTGGTGTGCTACGCACTCTTCTATATCTCCACGGTGTTCTCGCTGAGCTACGGCGTCAGCACCCTGGGCTACAGCCGCGAGGACTTCCTCGGCCTGCTGTGCATTGCCGTGCTCTTCATGGCCGCCGCCACACCGGTCTCGGCCTGGCTGAGCGACCGCTTCGGGCGCAAGCCGGTACTGATCGTCGGCACCCTCGCCGCCATCGCCTCGGGCTTCGCCATGGAGCCGCTGCTGAGCCAGGGCTCCTCGGTGGAAGTGGCGGTATTCCTGTCGCTGGAACTGTTCCTCATGGGCGTGACCTTCGCCCCCATGGGCGCACTCCTACCGGAACTCTTCCCCACCCACGTGCGCTACACCGGCGCTTCGGCGGCCTACAACCTGGGCGGCATCCTCGGTGCCTCGGTAGCGCCGTACATCGCGCAGAAACTGGTGGGCATGGGTGGATTGAGCTGGGTGGGCGGTTACGTGTCGGTCGCGGCCGCACTCAGCCTGCTGGCCGTGCTGTGCCTGCGCGAGACCCGCGAGGCAGATCTGAACGACATTCGCTGAGGCCCGATCTCTTCTGTAGGAGCGAGCTTGCTCCTACAGGTCAGGGCTGGGCTGGGCAACCAGCCACTGCGCCAGATGCTCGCCCCAGACCTGATAGCCCAGCGCCGACGGGTGATAGCCATCGATGGCGAGGAACTGCGGCTGCATCTCCAGGCTCACCCCGCAATAGCCCGCCCCCTGCGCCAGCGCCAGGGCACTGAGCTGGCGATCCAGCAGCATCGCGCGCCAACCCAGCAATTGTCGCAATAACCAGGGCAAGGCCGTGAAGTGCTGCAACGGAGGCACCGCCGTGCACACCACCCGTGCGCCACGGCCACGGAAGTGCTCGATCAACTGCCCGAGGGAGCCCAGCCAACGCTGGCTGGAGCTGAAGTGCGTGGTGTCGTTGACGCCGAAGACCAGCGCCACAAGGTCGTAGGCCTCTCCGGCCAGCGGCAGCAGGCGTTCGCAGGCCTCACCGACGGTGATGCCGTTCTCCCCCACCGCATGCCAGGCGACGGGGCGCTGGAGACGATCTGAAAGTGCCAAAGCCAGCCGGCCGGCCAAGGCGAAATCCAGGCAGGAAGCGCCGACACCGGCGACGGTGGACTCGCCCAACAACAACAGACGAAAGGGGTCGCCGGCAAATTCCGTCCCTGCGATGCCTTCGCAGGCGCCGGCGGCGGGTGCCAGGCGCAAGGCCGTGCGCCGGGTGCGCACGGCCAAGGGCAGGGCCAGCGGCAGCAGCGGCAACGCCGCTGCCCACCACATCAGCCCCGCCCAGCGGCTCACAGCTCGACTTTGACCGCCTGGGCCGAACGGGTGGCCTTGGCGCGAGCGGCGTCGATCGACTCGTCGCGCGCCAGGGCGACACCCATGCGTCGCTGGCCGTCCACTTCCGGCTTGCCGAACAGGCGCAGCGCGGTGTCCGGTTCGCTCAGCGCGGCGCCGAGATTGCCGAAGGACACCTGCTGCGACTTGCCTTCTACCAGGATCACCGCCGAGGCGGAGTCACCCAGCTGGCGGATCACCGGGATCGGCAGGCCGAGGATGGCGCGGGCGTGCAGGGCGAACTCGGAGAGGTCCTGGGAAATCAGGGTGACCAGGCCGGTGTCGTGAGGGCGCGGGGAGACTTCGCTGAACCACACTTCATCGCCCTTCACGAACAGCTCCACGCCGAACAGGCCGCGACCGCCGAGGGCTTCGGTGACCGCCCTGGCCACGCGCTCGGACTCGGCCAGCGCCTTCGGGCTCATCGCCTGGGGCTGCCAGGACTCGTGGTAGTCGCCCTTCACCTGACGGTGGCCGATGGGCGCGCAGAAGGTGGTGCCGCCGATGTGGCGCACGGTCAGCAGGGTGATTTCATAGTCGAAGTCGATGAAGCCTTCGACTATGACGCGGCCCTTGCCGGCGCGGCCACCTTCCTGGGCGTAATCCCAGGCGGTCTTCAGGTCGGCGTCGGACTTGAGCACGCTCTGACCCTTGCCCGAGGAGCTCATGATCGGCTTCACCACGCACGGATAGCCCACGGCGGCGACACCAGCGGCGTAGTCCTCGTAGGTGTCGGCGAAGTGGTACGGCGAGGTCGGCAGGCCCAGCTCTTCAGCGGCCAGGCGCCGGATGCCCTCACGGTTCATGGTCAGCTGGGCAGCACGGGCGGTGGGGATGACGGTGTAGCCTTCGCTCTCCAGCTCGACCAGGGTCGCGGTGGCGATGGCTTCGATCTCCGGCACAATGTAGTGCGGTTTCTCCTGCTCGATCACCGCGCGCAGGGCGACACCGTCGAGCATGCTGATCACGTGGCTGCGATGCGCGACCTGCATGGCCGGCGCATTCTCGTAGCGGTCGACGGCAATCACTTCGCAGCCCAGGCGCTGCAGCTCGATCGCCACTTCCTTGCCCAGCTCGCCGGAGCCACAGAGCAGTACGCGGGTCGCGCTCGGCGACAGGGGAGTTCCAATACGGGGCATTGCGGGAAACCTCAGGAAGGGAAAGTTCGAAACGGGGTAGCTCTCAGGCGTGCAGGCGCTAGACCAGCACCCCCTGCTCGCGGGCGCGCTGGTCGCAACGCAGGAGCACCTCACGGCGCTCGGCATTGTCCATCAGGCCCCAGCGGGTGATTTCGGCGGCGCTGCGCTGGCAGCCCAGACAGATATCGGCATCGTCCAGCGCGCAGACGTGCACACAGGGCGAAGCGACGGGACGTTCTTCAGTCATCTTCCTGCTCGGCCAGATCGCGGGCGTAGCGCTGGGCGTTGTGGACATAATGGGCGGCGCTGGCTTCGAGCATCTTCTTCTGCGGCTCGGTCAGCTCTCGCACCACCTTGCCGGGGGAACCCATGACCAGGGAGCCGTCGGGGATTTCCTTGCCCTCAGGGATCAGCGCGTTGGCGCCGATGATGCAGTACTTGCCGATCTTCGCGCCGTTGAGGATCACCGCGTTGATGCCGATGAGGCTGTAATCGCCCACCGTACAGCCGTGCAGCATGGCGTTGTGGCCGATGGTCACGCCCTTGCCCAGGGTCAGCGGGAAGCCCATGTCGGTGTGCATGACGGTGCCGTCCTGCACGTTGCTGTGCTCGCCGATATGGATCAGCTCGTTGTCGCCGCGCAGCACGGCGTTGAACCACACGCTGGCGCCGGCGTCGAGGCGCACCTTGCCGACTACCGTGGCATTGGGGGCGATCCAGCTTTCCGGATGGGTTTCGACTCGGGACGAGCCCAGGCGGTACTTCATGGGTTTCTCCTCAGGCGGGGGCCGCTCTTTGTTATCGGGTCTCAGCTCAACTTGATGAACTTCGACGGCGGCTGGTGCAGGTCGATGCGAGCGTCGTACAGCAGGTTCAGCAACTCGACCAGCATGATCGCGGACAGGCCCCAGATCTTGTAGCCCTCGAACAGATAGCTCGGGACGTACCAGCTGCGGCCGAAGTAATCGATGCGGTGGGTGGTTTCCCGCGGGTCGCCGCGGAAGAACTCCAGCGGCACCTTGAACACGGCGTCGATCTCGCCGTCGTTGGGGCGGTACTCCACGAAATCGGGGACGAAGCCGACGAATGGCTTGACCAGGATACCGTGCCGCGACACCAGGGTGCTCAACGGTCCGACGACCTCCACCAGTCCCGGTGGCAGGGCGATCTCCTCCTGAGCCTCGCGCAGGGCGGTGTGGATCAGGTCCACGTCCTCCGGGTCACGGCGCCCACCGGGGAAGGCGACTTCGCCGCTATGGGTTGAAAGCCCGGTCGCGCGCAGGGTGAGCACGAGCTCTTCCTGGGGAGTGATGGGTAGCAGGACCGCTGCTTCCGGGAAGCTGTGGTCCGTTTCAAGGTCGCTTGGCGTGTGCGTCTGTATGCGTTGGCGCAGCTGGTCCAGCATGCCGAACATCCTGCGGGGGCCGATTCTTCTAATTGAAGGATCATGGCACGAAAGACGCCCCTGCCCAACCCCCGCCCCTTGCTGGGCGCACCGCGCAGCGCGCAAGATTGTTCCATTCAATAACAAGGAAGCGGCATGAAATTCTGCAGCCAGTGCGGCGCCAGCGTGAGCCTGCGCATCCCCAGCGGCGACAACCGCCCGCGCTTCGTCTGCGACCAGTGCCAGACCGTGCATTACCAGAACCCACGCATCGTCGCCGGCTGCCTGCCGGTCTGGGAGGGGAAAATTCTCCTCTGCCGCCGCGCCATCCAGCCGCGCCAGGGCTTCTGGACACTGCCGGCGGGCTTCATGGAGAACGGCGAGACCCTGGAACAGGCCGCCGCCCGCGAGACCCTCGAAGAGGCCAATGCCCGCGTCCACGACCTGCAGCTTTATACGGTCTTTGATCTACCGCATATCAGCCAGGTTTATATCTTCTTCCGCGCGGAACTGGCTGACCTGGACTTCTTCGCTGGCGAGGAAAGCCTGGAGGTACAACTCTTCGAAGAATCCGACATTCCGTGGGACGAGCTGGCTTTCCCCACCGTGGGCCGTACCTTAGAATATTTCCTGACGGATCGGATCGTTCAGAGCTTCCCGATACGCAATGAAGGGATTCTCCCAATGCTTGCACAGAAAAAGAACTAATAAGCTCATATACCGCCTCTAAGGCTTTAGGAACTACCGGGGAACACCACTCGATGCGCTGGTTGATTGCCGTACTTTGTCTGACCTTCGCAGCGTTCTCGCATGCCAACGCGATGCCCACGCTCGACGGTCGTATCGACAAGATTCTCGTGCTCAAGTCCGAGCGCAAACTGAACCTCATCAGCAACGGCAAGGTTCTCAAGAGCTATCGCGTGTCCCTGGGCAAGCGCCCACAGGGCCCGAAGCTGGCCGAAGGCGACAACCGCACGCCGGAAGGCTTCTACTGGGTCGACTGGCGCAAGACCAGCGACAAGTACAACCTCTCCATGCACATCTCCTACCCCAACGCCCGCGACGTGGCCAAGGCACGGGAAAAGAGCCTGTCGCCCGGCGGCATGATCATGATCCATGGCACGCCGATGGATGACGACTACCCGGAGTGGTACTTCTCGACCCTGGACTGGACCAATGGCTGCATCGCCATGACCAACGCCGACATGCGCGAGGTCTGGAGCCTGGTCAAGGACGGCACGCTGATCGAGATCCGCCCGTAAGCGGTTCGGAAAGAAAAAAGGCGCCCGAGGGCGCCTTTTTCATACCTGCTCAGAAGACCATGTCCGACAGCCGCCAGACCTCGAAAGCCGGCGTCTCGTACGGGTGGGCCTGCTTGAGGGCCTTGACCGAGTCATGGATCAACTCATCGGCCACCACCATCTCCACCTTCCATTCGGCGACCTGCTCGACGCTGCCGGCCTGGCCGATATAGGGGTTGCTGCCCTGCAAGGGGCGAAACTGTCCCTGTCCGAGCGCCTGCCAGCAACAGCTGTCATAGGCACCGATGCGTCCTGCACCGGCGGCGAACACCGCTTTCTTGACCGGTTCCAGATGGCTTTCCGGAACGTAGAAACACAGTTTGTACATCGGAGGCTCCGATCGAAACAGGGACACAGCCGTGACAAAGAGCGCCACGGGTGACAAATCCTGCCACAAATAGTGGCACTTTGCCTCTTATGACTTGCAGGTCATCGTGGAAGTTCGACCGTCCGGTTCCGGGCTTGTTCGCCTGGGAACGACTTTGTACGAAATCTGTGACGGACTTCGAGCTCACCGACCGGTGAAGCGCCGCCAGCGCTCTTTCAGACCTGGCGCCGCAGGAGCGTGGGAGCCGTCGCAGAACGGCAACTTCGCCGACAGCCCGCAACAGCACAGCAGCAGATGTCGCTCCCGCCCGACCGTCAGTTGCAGCGAGTCGGTACAACTCGCCGCGGCATCCGGCAGGCTGGCGCACTGCCCGCAACGGCACAGGCGCAGGACCTGTCCCGGCGTGACTGCGCGAACCTCAGGAAGCCTCTCGTCGTCAGCCAACGCGCCCCTCCTCAATGGCCGGACAAAGAAAAAGGGGAAAGCCGAAGCTTTCCCCTTTCCCGTGTCGCATCAGACCGGACTCAGCCGACCCAGACGCGGGCGTTGCGGAACATACGCATCCAGCCGCCGTCCTCTTCCCACTCGTCCGGACGCCAGGAGTTCTGCACCGCGCGGAACACACGCTCCGGGTGCGGCATCATGATGGTGACGCGGCCGTCGCGGCTGGTCAGGCCGGTGATGCCACGCGGCGAGCCGTTCGGGTTGGCCGGGTAGCTCTCGGTGACCTTGCCCAGGTTGTCGACGAAACGCAGGGCCACGGTGCCGGACAGATCGGACTCCAGCAGCGCTTCCTCGCTCTCGAACTCCGCATGGCCTTCGCCGTGGGCGATGGCGATCGGCAGTCGCGAACCGGCCATGCCCTGCAGGAAGATCGACTGCGACTCCTGCACCTGGACCATCGCCACGCGCGCTTCGAACTGCTCGGAGCGGTTGCGCACGAAGTGCGGCCAGAACTCGGTGCCGGGGATCAGCTCGTGCAGGTTGGACATCATCTGGCAACCGTTGCACACACCGAGGGCGAAGCTGTCCTTGCGCTCGAAGAAGGCCTGGAAGCCATCGCGGGCACGGGCGTTGAACAGGATCGACTTGGCCCAGCCTTCGCCGGCGCCCAGTACGTCGCCGTAGGAGAAGCCGCCGCAGGCCACCAGGCCCTTGAACTGCTCCAGGCTGACGCGACCGGAGAGGATGTCGCTCATGTGCACGTCGACGGCGGCGAAGCCGGCGCGGTCGAAGGCCGCGGCCATTTCCACCTGACCGTTGACGCCCTGCTCGCGCAGGATGGCGATCTGCGGACGCACGCCTTTCTTGATGTAGGGCGCAGCGATGTTGTCGTTGACGTCGAAGCTCAGTTTCACCGACAGGCCGGGATTGTCTTCTTCCAGCAGGCCGTCGAATTCCTGGTCGGCGCAGTCGGCGTTGTCACGCATGCGCTGGATGCGGTAGCTGGTTTCGCTCCAGATGCGCTGCAGGTTGCGGCGCTGGGCATTGAAGACGCGCTCGCCATTGAAGGACAGCTCGATGTCGGCGCCACTGGCCGGCTGGCCGATGACCGCGACGCAGTCTTCCAGGCCGGCGGCGCTGAACTGTGCCAGCACTTCCGGGGTGGCGGCGGAGCGCACCTGAATCACCGCACCCAGCTCTTCGTTGAACAGGGCGGCGGTCAGCTCGTCACGGCTGTCAGCCAGCGCGTCGAGGTTCAGGTCCAGGCCGCAATGACCGGCGAAGGCCATTTCCACCACGGTGGCCATCAGGCCGCCGTCGGAACGGTCGTGGTAGGCCAGCAGGTGGCCGTCGGCGTTCAGGCCCTGGATCACGGCGAAGAAGGCTTTCAGGTCTTCGGCGTCATCGACGTCCGGAGCGGCGCGGCCGATCTGGCCGTTGACCTGGGCGAGGATCGAGCCGCCCATGCGGTTCTTGCCGCGGCCGAGGTCGATGACGATCAGGTCGCTCTCGCCCTTGTCCAGGCGCAGCTGCGGGGTCAGGGTCTTGCGCACGTCGTTGACCGGAGCGAAGCCGGAGATGATCAGCGACATCGGCGAGGTGACGCTCTTCTCGGCGTCGCCATCCTGCCAGCGGGTCTTCATGGACATGGAGTCCTTGCCCACCGGGATGGTGATGCCCAGCGCCGGGCACAGCTCCATGCCGACAGCCTTGACGGTGTCGTACAGGCGCGCGTCCTCGCCCGGGTGGCCGGCAGCGGCCATCCAGTTGGCGGAGAGCTTGATCTCGGAAATCTTGTCGATGCTCGCGGCGGCGAGGTTGGTGATGGTCTCGCCGATCGCCATGCGGCCGGAAGCCGGCGCGTCGATCACGGCCAGCGGAGTACGCTCGCCCATGGCCATGGCTTCACCGGTGTAGACGTCGAAGCTGGTGGCGGTGACGGCGCAATCGGCCACCGGGACCTGCCACGGGCCGACCAGCTGGTCGCGGGCAACCAGGCCGGTGATGGTGCGGTCGCCGATGGTGATCAGGAAGTTCTTGCTGGCCACAGCCGGGTGGCGCAGCACGCGCTCGGTGGACTCGGTGAGGTCCAGGCCGGCAGCGGCGAAGTCATCGCCCAGTTCGGCTTCGCGGGTGACCGAACGGTGCATGCGCGGCGGCTTGCCGAGCAGCACTTCGAGCGGCATGTCCACCGGCTTGTTGCCGAAGTGGCTGTCGGCGACGGTCAGCTGCAGCTCTTCGGTGGCTTCACCGACCACGGCGAACGGGCAGCGCTCGCGTTCGCAGATGGCCTTGAAGGTCTCGAAGTCGGCGGCGTCCACCGACATCACGTAGCGTTCCTGTGACTCGTTGCACCAGATTTCCAGCGGGCTCATGCCCGGCTCGTCGTTGGGCACGTTGCGCAGCTCGAAGCGGCCGCCACGGCCACCGTCGTTGATCAGTTCCGGCAGGGCGTTGGAGATGCCGCCCGCGCCCACGTCGTGGATGAACTTGATCGGGTTGTTCTCGCCCATCTGCCAGCAGCGGTCGATGACCTCCTGGCAGCGGCGTTCCATTTCCGGGTTCTCGCGCTGCACCGAGGCGAAGTCCAGGTCAGCGGCGGAAGCGCCGGTGGCCATGGAAGAAGCGGCGCCGCCGCCCAGGCCGATCAGCATGGCCGGGCCGCCGAGCACGATCAGCTTGGCGCCGACCGAGATCTCGCCTTTCTGCACGTGGTCTTCGCGGATGTTGCCCAGGCCGCCGGCGATCATGATCGGCTTGTGGTAACCGCGGACTTCCTCACCACGCGGGGTAGCGATGGCCTGCTCGAAGGTGCGGAAGTAGCCAGCCAGGTTCGGGCGGCCGAATTCGTTGTTGAACGCGGCGCCGCCGAGCGGGCCTTCGATCATGATGTCCAGCGGGGTGACGATGCGCTCGGGCTTGCCGTAGGGCACTTCCCAGGGCTGCTCGAAACCGGGGATGTTCAGGTTGGAGACGGTGAAGCCGACCAGGCCGGCCTTCGGCTTGGCGCCACGACCGGTCGCGCCTTCGTCGCGGATCTCGCCGCCGGAGCCGGTGGAGGCGCCGGGGAAGGGAGCGATGGCGGTCGGGTGGTTGTGGGTCTCCACCTTCATCAGGATGTGCACCGGCTCTTCGCTGGCGCCGTACTGGCGAGTCTCGGCGTTCGGGTAGAAGCGGCCGGCGACGTAGCCCTTCATGACCGCGGCATTGTCCTTGTAAGCGGACAGCACGCCTTCGCGGTGCATTTCATAGGTGTTCTTGATCATGCCGAACAGGCTCTTGTCCTGAGCCTGGCCGTCGATGTCCCAACTGGCGTTGAAGATCTTGTGACGGCAGTGTTCGGAGTTGGCCTGGGCGAACATCATCAGCTCGACGTCGTGTGGGTTGCGGCCCATCTCGACGAAGCTCTTCACCAGGTAGTCGATCTCGTCTTCGGCCAGGGCCAGGCCCAGCTCAAGGTTGGCCTTCTCCAGCGCCGCGCGACCGCCGGCGAGGATGTCGACCACGGTCAGCGGCTTGGGCTGGGCGTGGCTGAACAGGGCCGAAGCATCTTCGAGCTGGTTCAGGACCAGCTGGGTCATGCGGTCGTGCAGGCGGGCGGCGACGGCTTGCGCGTCGGCCTCGCTCAGCTCGCCGGTGACATAGTAGGCGATGCCGCGCTCGAGGCGCTCGATCTTCGCCAGGCCGCAGTTGCGGGCGATGTCAGAGGCCTTGCTCGACCAGGGCGAGATGGTGCCGAAGCGCGGGAGAACCAGGAACAGGCGGCCGGCGGGCTCCTGCACGGGAACGCTCGGACCGTATTTCAGCAGGCGCGCCAGGACTTGTTCTTCCTCGGCGTTGAGGGCTCCGGTGACCTCGGCGAAGTGCGCAAACTCGGCATACAGCCCGGTGACGGCGGGCACATGCTGGGTCAGCAGGTCGAGCAGTTTGCCGTGGCGGAAAGCGGAAAGGGCGGGAGCACCGCGCAGGATCAGCATTGTCGGAACAGCCTCTGGAGACGGGGAAGTGTGTGGGGCCGGACGCGCCGGCCCACAGAGGCCGTGCATTCTACCGTAAAGCGCAGCCCGGCGGCAGCTTTCAAGTACCTTCCTTGCCGCGGCTCCGGCGGAAATCGCCATTCATCTTCGAAGGCCTTCGAGCGGCCTAGGAAAAATCCCGGCCCTGCGGCCTTCAGCAGGAAAAATGCCGACGAACGGTGCCCCAGCTAGCAGAGAAGCTTCGAGCTGTCGAGATATGGCGCACAACGGCCTTTGCGTATACTGCCCTGATGCTTGCCCTGACTGTGTCCCGTGTGCGCTGCACCGCCTGGATCTTGGCGACCTGTATCTTTCTGCTGCTTTCCGGCTGTAGCGAGGCGAAAGCCCCGACGGCCCTTGAGCGCGTGCAGAAGGACGGCGTGCTGCGCGTGATCACCCGCAACAGTCCGGCCACCTACTTCCAGGACCGCAACGGCGATACCGGCTTCGAGTACGAGCTGGCCAAGCGCTTCGCCGACAGCCTGGGTGTGCAGCTGCAGATCGAAACCGCCGACAACATCGACGACCTCTATGACCGCATCGGCCGCGACGGCGGACCGAACCTGGCTGCCGCTGGCCTGACGCCGGGTGGCGAGCGCGATACCCAGGTGCGCTACTCGCACTCCTACCTCGACGTCACCCCACAGGTCGTCTACCGCAACGGCGCGCAGCGCCCTACCCGCCCCGACGACCTGGTGGGCAAGCGCATCGTCGTGTTGAAAGGCAGCAGCCATGCCTCGCAGCTGGCCGAACTGAAGAAGCAGTACCCCAAGCTGGAATACCGCGAATCCGACGCCGACGAGATGGTCGACCTGCTGCGCATGGTGGACGTCGGCGAGATCGACCTGACGCTGGTGGATTCCAACGAACTGGCGATGAACCAGGTGTACTTCCCCAACGTGCGCGTCGCCTTCGACCTCGGCGATGCCAAGGGCCTGGCCTGGGCGCTGCCCGCCGGCGATGACAACAGCCTGATCGAGAAGGTCAACGCCTTCCTCGACAAGGCCAAGCAGGACGGCCTGCTGCAACGTCTGAAGGACCGTTACTACGGCCACGTGGACGTCCTGGGTTACGTCGGTGCCTACACCTTCGCCCAGCACCTGCAGCAGCGTCTGCCCAAGTACGAACCACACTTCCGCCAGAGCGGCACCAAGCTCGAGGCCGACTGGCGCCTGCTGGCCGCCATCGGCTACCAGGAATCCATGTGGCAGCCCGACGCGACCTCCAAGACCGGCGTGCGCGGCCTGATGATGCTGACCAACCGCACCGCCCAGGCCATGGGCGTGGCCAACCGCCTCGACCCGAAGCAGAGCATCCAGGGCGGTAGCAAGTACTACGTGCAGATCAAGGACGAGCTGCCCGACAGCATCAAGGACCCGGACCGCATGTGGTTCGCCCTGGCGGCCTACAACATCGGCGGCGCCCACCTGGACGACGCGCGCAAGATGGCCGAGCAGGAAGGCCTGAACCCGAACAAGTGGCTCGACGTAAAGAAGATGCTGCCGCGCCTGGCGCAGAAGCAGTACTACCGCAAGACGCGCTACGGCTATGCGCGAGGCGGCGAGACCGTGCACTTCGTGCAGAACGTGCGCCGTTACTACGACATTCTCACCTGGGTGACCCAGCCGCAGATGGAAGGCGGCCAGCTCGCCGAAAGCGGCCTGCACCTGCCGGGCGTGAACAAGACCAAGCCCAACGACGATGACGACGGGCGGGATCAGAAGCTCTGAGGTCCACCGTCCGCGATAGGCAGGGCGCGGCCTAGTTCGCCAGCAAGGACCGGGCGCCCACTCCCCTCTGCAACGGCAGAAGAACTCAGCCCTTGCGCCGCGCTTTGAAGAAGGCCGACAACATCGCGCTGCACTCCTCCCCCAGTACCCCTCCTTCCACCAGCACCCGGTGGTTGAGGAAGTCCTGTTCGAAGAAGTTGCCTCGGCTGACCACCACGCCGGACTTTGGCTCGGTGGCGCCGAACACCACGCGCTGAATGCGCGAGTGCACCAGCAGGCCGGCGCACATGCTGCAGGGTTCGAGGGTCACGTAGAGGGTACTGCCGGGCAGGCGGTAGTTTTGCGCGGCGGCGGCGGCTTCGCGGATGGCGACCATCTCGGCGTGGGCGCTGGGATCATGGGAGGTGATCGGCTGGTTGAAGCCACGCCCGATGACCTGCCCATCCAGCACCAGCACGGCGCCCACCGGCACTTCGCCCAGGGCCGCGCCCTGCTCGGCCAGCACCATGGCCTCGCGCATGAAGGGGATGTCCCGGCTACGGTCGATGACCGGCGCCAGCCCCTTCACCGTCGGGTGCCCCTTGCTGTTGGTCAGCCGCACCATGCCTCGCCCACCGCGATGGTTCCCATCAGCCCGGTCTCCATGTGATCGATCACGTGGCAGTGGAACATCCACAGGCCGGGGTTATCCGCCACCAGCGCCACGCGTGCCGTCTCATTCTTGCCCAGCAGGTAGGTATCGGTGAAATACGGGATGATCTCCCGACGATCGGAATCCAGCACCTTGAAGGCCATGCCGTGCAGGTGGATCGGGTGCTGGTACTGGGTCATGTTGCGCAGCACGAAGATATAGCTGTTGCCTTCCTTGAGCTTCGCCAGCGGCGGCGAGTTGTGCTTGTGCTCCTCGCCACCCTGCCAGGCCACGCCGTTGATCTGCCACAGCGAAGGCGCCGACTGGCCCTTGGAGTAGTCGGACATGGCACCGACCCACTCGAACTTGAAGTTGATGGTCTCCGCGTTCTTCAGGTCCGGTTCGGCCACCGGGTTGCGCGGCAGCGGTGCCGGCCACCTGGCGGTCGGCGCCTTGGGATTCGCGACACCACGGATGGTCGCCAGGCGCACCGGGCCGTTGCGCAGCGACAGTTCGGCGCCTTCCGCCGGACCACGGATACCCAGTTCCAGGCGCATGCCCGGACCGATCCAGTACTGGTCGTTGGGGCCCTTGCCGAAGTCGCGCGGCTCCACCGGATGGCCGTCGATGGCGTAGATCTTCGCCTCGGCGTCCGGCAGGTTGAGACGGTAGGTCACGGTGTTGTCGACGTTCAGGATACGCACCCGGACGATCTCACCGGCCGGCAGTTCGATCACCGGCGTGCGCTCGCCATTGATGGTCGACAGGCGTCCACGAGTGCCCTCGCGCGCGGCCTCACGGGGAACGCTGAAGGCGGTGAAATTGCCCTCTTCGTCCACGTGCCAGGTCTTCAGATTGAGAATCTTCTCGCTGGTGAACTCGCTCGGCTCGCGCTCGTCGATGATCAGCGGCCCGACCAGGCCACGGCCCAGTTGCTCACTGCTCATCAGGTGGGGGTGGTACCAGTAGCTGCCGGCGTCCGGCGTCTTGAACTGATAGACGAAGCTCTCGCCCGGCTGCACCGGCGGCTGCGAGATGTAGGGCACGCCGTCCATCTCGATGGGCAGGCGGATGCCGTGCCAGTGGATGGTGGTCGGCTCGTCCAGCTTGTTGGTGAAGCGCACCCGCAGCCAGTCGCCTTGGCGCGCGCGGATTTCCACACCGGGAGCCTGGCCGCCATAGCCCAGGCCGGGGGTCTTGTGGCCGGGCACCAGCTCCAGGTCCAGCGGGGCGGCGATCAGTTCGTAATCGTGCTCGGCGGCGACTTCCGGGCGCGCCAGCCAGATGCGCGCGCCACCGGCGCCCAGGCCGAGCACGGCCAGGCCGGCGATGCCGCCGAGTACTTGTCTACGGGTAAACGACATGGGTCCAGACTCCTAGAACAAGGGACTTGCGACCCCATCGGTTTTCACGGAGGTTGGCGCGTTTCGCGCCTGGCGCCTGGCTCTTGCGGCCGGCTGCACGGCTCTGCCCTGTGTGACACAGAAGCAGAAAGCAACTGTGCATGAAGAGGCAAATGCCTCTCATGCGCCAGGTCAAGGGCAGGTATTCCCACCCTTGCCTGTCGAAGACGGCGGCGAGATTGCCGCCTTCTCCGTTAAGGAAACGTTAAACGTCTCCGATCATTCCCACTCGATGGTGGCTGGCGGCTTGCTCGACACGTCGTAGGTGACGCGGGAGATGCCTTCGATCTCGTTGATGATGCGGTTCGAGACCTTCTCCAGCAGCTCGTACGGCAGGTGCGCCCAGCGAGCGGTCATGAAGTCGATGGTTTCTACCGCGCGCAGGGCCACGACCCAGGCGTAGCGACGGCCATCACCAACCACGCCGACGGATTTCACCGGCTGGAACACCACGAAGGCCTGGCTGGTCTTGTGGTACCAGTCAAAGTTGCGCAGCTCTTCGATGAAGATGTGGTCCGCGCGACGCAGCAGGTCGGCGTATTCCTTCTTCACTTCGCCGAGGATGCGCACGCCCAGACCCGGGCCCGGGAACGGGTGGCGATAGACCATGTCGTAGGGCAGGCCCAGCTCCAGGCCGATCTTGCGGACTTCGTCCTTGAACAGCTCGCGCAGCGGCTCGACCAGTTCGAACTGCATGTCTTCGGGCAGGCCGCCGACGTTGTGGTGCGACTTGATCACGTGGGCCTTGCCGGTCTTGGCGCCGGCCGACTCGATCACGTCGGGGTAGATGGTGCCCTGGGCGAGGAACTTCACGTCCTGCAGCTTGGTGGCTTCCTGATCGAAGACTTCGATGAAGCTGCCGCCGATGATCTTGCGCTTCTGCTCAGGATCGCTGACGCCGGTCAGGCGGCCGAGGAACAGCTCTTCGGCGTTGGCGCGGATCACCTTGACGCCCATGTTCTCGGCGAACATGGCCATCACCTGGTCACCTTCGTGCAGGCGCAGCAGGCCGTTGTCGACGAAGACGCAGGTCAGCTGGTCGCCGATGGCCTTGTGCAGCAGGGCCGCGACCACCGAGGAGTCGACACCGCCGGACAGGCCGAGCAGCACCTTGGAGTTGCCGACCTGGGCGCGAACGGTGGCGATGGCGTCGTTGACGATGTTGGACGGGGTCCACAGGGCTTCGCAGCCGCAGATGTCCAGCACGAAGCGGGATAGGATGCGACCGCCCTGCTTGGTGTGGGTCACTTCCGGGTGGAACTGCACGCCATAGTAGCCGCGGGCATCGTCGGCCATGGCGGCGATCGGGCAGCTCGGGGTGCTGGCGAGGATGTGGAAGCCGGCCGGGATTTCGGTGACCTTGTCGCCGTGGCTCATCCACACGTCGAGGCCGAATACGCCGTCTTCGCTGACGCAATCTTCGATGCCGTCCAGCAGGCGGGCCTTGGCGACCACGTCGACGCGGGCGTAGCCGAACTCGCGCAGGTCAGAGCCCAGTACCTTGCCGCCCATCTGCTCGGCCATGGTCTGCATGCCGTAGCAGATGCCGAACAGCGGCACCTTCAGGTCGAACACGGCCTGCGGCGCGCGCGGGCTGTTGGCTTCGTGCACCGATTCCGGGCCGCCGGCCAGGATGACACCGCGAGGGGCGAAGGCGCGAACGTCGTCGTCGCTCATGTCGAACGGATGGATTTCGCAGTACACGCCGATCTCGCGGACGCGGCGGGCGATCAGCTGGGTGTACTGGGAGCCGAAGTCGAGGATCAGGATCCGGTGAGCGTGAATGTCTTGGGCCATGGCCATCTCTCGTAGCGAAATTCTTAAACGACACGGGGCTGTATCAACCAGCCCCGTGTCCGACTCATTTACCGAAGAACCCTCAACCTACGCGGTAGTTCGGGGCTTCCTTGGTGATCTGCACATCGTGAACGTGGGACTCGGCCATGCCGGCGCCGGTGATGCGGACGAACTGCGGCTTGGTGCGCATGTCCTGGATATCGGCGCTGCCGGTGTAGCCCATGGCGGCGCGCAGGCCACCCATCAGCTGGTGGACGATGGCGGTCAGTTGGCCCTTATAGGGCACGCGGCCTTCGATGCCTTCGGGTACCAGCTTCTCGGCGCCAGCGGAGGCGTCCTGGAAGTAGCGGTCGGAGGAACCGGTGGAGCCAGCCATGGCGCCCAGCGAGCCCATGCCACGGTAGGACTTGTAGGAACGACCCTGGAACAGTTCGATCTCGCCCGGCGCTTCTTCGGTACCGGCGAACATCGACCCCATCATCACGCAGTAGGCGCCAGCCACCATGGCCTTGGCCAGGTCGCCGGAGAAGCGGATGCCGCCGTCGGCGATCAGCGGAACGCCGGTGCCTTCCAGGGCAGCGGCGACGTTGGCGATGGCGGAGATCTGCGGTACACCGACGCCAGCGACGATACGGGTGGTGCAGATGGAGCCCGGGCCGATACCGACTTTCACGGCGTCGGCGCCGGCGTCAGCCAGTGCCTTGGCGGCCTCGCCGGTAGCGATGTTGCCGCCGATGACCTGTACCTGCGGGAAGGTTTCCTTCACCCAGCGCACGCGGTCGATCACGCCTTTGGAGTGGCCGTGGGCGGTGTCGACGACAACGACGTCAACGCCGGCGGCAACCAGGGCGGAAACCCGCTCGCCGGTGTCGGCACCGGTGCCGACAGCCGCGCCGACGCGCAGACGACCTTCGTCGTCCTTGGAAGCCAGCGGGTAGGTCTTGGCCTTCTCGATGTCACGGAAGGTCACCAGACCGGTCAGGCGGAACTTCTCGTCGACCACCAGCATCTTCTCGATGCGGTTCTCGTAGAGAGCAGCCTTGATCTCTTCCAGGGCAGTGCCTTCACGGGCGGTGACCAGTTTTTCCTTCGGGGTCATGATCGCGGAAACGCTGTCGCCGACGTTCGGCTTCACGCGCAGGTCGCGACCGGTGACGATACCGACCAGCTCACCCTCTTCCACCACCGGGAAGCCGGAGAAGCCGTACTCGCGGGCGATCTGCAGCAGCTCGATGATCTTGGTCGACGGGGTCACGGTGACCGGATCACGAACGATGGCGGTCTCGTGCTTCTTGACCTTGCGGACCTCGGCGGCCTGCTGCTCGATGCTCATGTTCTTGTGGATGATGCCGATGCCGCCTTCCTGTGCCATGGCGATGGCCAGGCGGGCTTCGGTCACGGTATCCATCGCGGCGGACACCAGCGGGATGTTCAGTTCGATGCCACGGGTCAGGCGAGTTTTGAGACTCACGTCCTTGGGCAGGACTTCCGAATAACCTGGAATCAGGAGGACGTCGTCGAAAGTGAGGGCTTCTTGGCTGATGCGCAGCATGGCGGGGGCTCCCGATCGGGAAAAATGGAAGCGCGGCATTATATCTCAGTCAGGGGGTCGGGCTCAACGCAACCGGACGATCTGAATGAAGCCTTTATGAACCTCGCGCGCTGGCCCCTGTCCGCAGGCCCGCTTATCATCCTTCGCCATGCAGAAAGATCCCTTCCAACGGCTGGGCCTCGACCGCGAGGTTCTGACCGTCAGCCAGCTCAACCAGCGCGCCCGCCACCTGCTGGAGGACGTGTTCCCGCAGGTCTGGGTCGAGGGCGAAATCTCCAACCTCGCCCGCCCGGCGTCCGGCCATATGTATTTCACCCTCAAGGACAGCAACGCCCAGGTGCGCTGCGCGCTGTTCCGGCAGAACGCCCTGCGCGTGCGCCAGGCCCTGCGCGACGGTCTCGCGGTGCGGGTGCGCGGCAAGGTTTCGCTGTTCGAGGGGCGTGGCGACTACCAGCTGATCGCCGATACCGTCGAGCCGGCCGGTGATGGTGCGCTGCGCCTGGCCTTCGAGGCGCTGAAGGAAAAGCTCGCCACCGAGGGCCTGTTCGCCGCCGAGCGCAAGCAGGAACTGCCCGCGCACCCACGGCGCATCGGCATCGTCAGCTCGCCCACCGGCGCGGTGATCCGCGACATCATCAGCGTATTCCGCCGCCGCGCGCCGCAGATCGAGCTGACCCTGATCCCGACCGCCGTGCAGGGCCGCGAGGCCATCGGGCAGATCGTCCGCGCACTCAAGCTGGCCGACGCGCAGGGCTTCGACGCGCTGATCCTGGCCCGTGGCGGCGGCTCGCTGGAAGACCTCTGGTGTTTCAACGAGGAACCGGTGGCCCGCGCCATCGCCGCCTGCGTGACGCCCATCGTCAGCGCCGTGGGCCATGAGACCGACGTGTCCATCAGCGATTTCGTCGCCGACGTGCGCGCGCCCACGCCCTCCGCCGCCGCGGAGCTGCTGGCGCCCCACAGCGGCGACCTGCAACAGCGCCTGGACAGCCTGCGCCGCCGGCTGATCCTGCGCATCCAGGACCGTCTGACTCGCGAGCGCCTGCGCCTGGAAGGCACCGCCCGGCGCCTGCGCCACCCCGGCGAACGCCTGCGCCAGCAATCCCAGCGCCTGGATGACCTGGACATGCGCCTGCGCCGCGCCTTCGAGCGCCAGTTGCAGATTCGCCACGAGCGCGTCGTACGGCTGGACACCCGTCTCGCCGCGCAGCACCCCGGCCGCAACCTGGCCCTGCTGCGCCAGCGCCTGGACAACCTCAGCGCCCGCCTGCCGCGCGCCACCAACGCCATCCTGCGCGAACAGCGCCAGCGCCTCGACAGCCTGATGCAGACGCTGCACATCGTCAGCCCGCTGGCGACACTCGGCCGTGGCTACAGCATCCTGCTGGACGACAAGGGCCAGGCCATCCGCAGCGCCGCGCAGACGAAGAACGGCCAGCGCCTCAAGGCCAAGCTGGGCGACGGCGAACTGGAAGTGCGGGTGGAGGACAACCACCAGGCGCCCGTGACCCTTTCCCTGCTGGACTGACGGCCGATGACCGACCTGCTCGCGCCGATCCTGCCGCAGCCCGATCCTGACTGGGCCGAGGCCTTCCGCGTGCCCATCGTCGAATGCGAACAGCCGCTGCAGGCGCTGGGCATCGCCACCGGCTTCGCGGTGTGGCCGGCCTACCACCGCCTCGGCGTGCCGAACGCGCAGCCGGAATGCTATGCGCGTACCGAAGTCTTCGAGCGCCTGCTGCACGCCGCGAGCCTGCTGCCCGATGGCATCCGCCTGGTGATCCTCGATGCCTGGCGGCCCTTCGCGGTGCAGCAGCACCTGTACGACACGCTCTACGAGATCCTCCGCCAGCACGAGCCGGACGCCGATCCGCGCGAGCTGACCCGGCGCACCCGTGAATTCGTCGCGCCCCCCAGCACTCGCGCCGAGTCGCCCAGTCCGCACCTCACCGGCGGCGCCATCGACCTGACCCTGTGCGACAGCGAAGGTCGCTGGCTGGACATGGGCAGCCTGTTCGACGAGGCGACGCCGCGCTCCTACACCCGCCATTACGAAGAGATCGCCCAGCCCGACGGAGCCCAGCGCCATGTCCGCGACAACCGCCGGATGCTGTTCAACGCCATGCTGGCGGCGGGTTTCAGCAACCTCTCCAGCGAGTGGTGGCACTACGACTACGGCGACCAGCTGTGGGCCGCGCACTTGGGCAAGCCGCACGCCATCTACGGCCCGGCGCAGGTGCAGTCGCTGGAGCAGCTGTGGCGCCAGCAGCTGGAAGGGCTGCGCCGCTAGCAACTGCTTTTGTAGGATGGCGTGGAGCGCAGCGATACTCATCAATGGCGCAGCTGGATTATCGATGGGTATCACTGCGCCCCACCCATCCTACGTTCGTGCTCCTGGACTAGTCCGCAGCACAACTGGGTTCCGCTCTCGACGAAATCGCCGCGCCCGCCGGAGCCGCCCGTGTAGACTGCCCGTTTCATCCGCCGACACGTCCACGGATAGCGCAATGTTCCGACTTTCCTGCCTGCTCATCGCCTCACTCTTCACCCTGACTGCCCACGCCGAAGGCTTCATCAGCCGCACGCTGAACAAACCCGTACCCGGCGGCGTTGCCGTGGTGCAACTGGGCCAGGGCGCCGCCGTGCCGACCGCCACCTACCAGGGCAAGCAGGTGCTGGTGGTGCGCGAGGAAGGCCGCGACTGGATCGCTGTGGTCGGCATCCCGCTGACCGCCAAGGCCGGCAACCAGCAGATCGTCGTGAAGCAGGCCGGCGCCAGCCGCAACCTCGGCTTCAACGTGGGCAGCAAGCACTACAAGGAGCAGCGCATCACCCTGAAGAACACCCGCCAGGTGAATCCGCTGCCCGAAGACCTCAAGCGCATCAACCGCGAGCTGGCCGAGCAGACCGCCGCCTACCGCAGCTTCAGCCCCGGCACGCCGAGCAACCTGGTACTGGACAAACCGGTCAACGGCCCGCTCTCCAGCCCCTTCGGCCTGCGCCGCTTCTTCAACGGCGAGGAGCGCAATCCGCACTCCGGGCTGGACTTCGCCGTGCCCGCCGGCACCCCGATCAAGTCACCGGCCGCCGGCAAGGTAATCCTGATCGGCAACTACTTCTTCAACGGCAACACCGTGTTCGTCGACCACGGCCAGGGCTTCATCAGCATGTTCTGCCATATGTCGAAGATCGACGTGAGAGTCGGCGATGCGGTCCCGCGCGGCGGCGTGGTCGGCCGCGTCGGCGCCACCGGCCGCGCCACCGGGCCGCACATGCACTGGAACGTCAGCCTGAACGACGCCCGCGTCGACCCGGCGATCTTCATCGGCGCGTTCAAGCCCTGATGCGGCTTCGCTTCGATGGACGCAGCGCCCTCTTCGCGCTGCTCTGGTTCGCCGTACTGGTCTGGCTGGCCACGGCCGGGGCGCACCTCGGCTGGCTGCGCGGCTTCGGCGGCGATGTGCTGGCGGTGATCTGGCTGTACTGCCTGCTGCGCGCAGCTATCGATGCGCCTGCCCACTGGCTGGCTGCTGCGGCGCTGGGCTGTGGATTGATCATCGAATTCGGCCAGTACCTCGCCGCGACTTTCCACTGGCAGATCGGCAACCGCGCTCTGCGCATCGTGCTCGGCGCCACGCCGGATTGGCTGGATGTGCTGGCCTACTGCATCGGCTTCGTGCTGATCCTCGCGGCACGGCAGACGCGCCTGGCCCTCAGGCCAGCGGGTAACTGAAGAACAGCGCCATTTCCCCGGGCAGCACCTGCGCCGGGTCGTAGAGGTCCGTGGACAGCCCGCTGAGGGCGAAGCCACGGGAGCGGTAGAAACCCACCGCCGGCAGGTTGAGGTTCTGGGTCTCCAGCCACAGGTGACGCGCCTCGGTGCTCCGGGCCCAGTCCACGCAGCCTTCCAGGAGTTGCCGGCCGACGCCCTGGCCGCGCGCATCGGCGAGGACGAAAAGGTCGTCCAGCACCGCGCGGCGATTCCAGATTTCGTAGCGGGCGATGGCGAAGCCCAGGCGCTCGCCCTCCTCGTCGACGGCCAAGGCGGTCCAGTCGGCCGCCGTGACGTCATCCTTCAGGTCGGCGAAGGGATAGCGCTTGGTCTGCGGCTCGGTCAGACGCTCCTCGCGCAGGATGAAACCATCGGCGGCGCTCTCGATGCGCAGGATCGAGTCGCTCGAGTAGCTGCCGTCGAAGCCCAGCAGCCACTCGCCGTCTTGCGCCCACACCAGCGGGCGCAGGAGCCGGTCGCTCATCAGTTCATCTGCATGCCGTGCATGTCGTGGCCCATATCCGTACCTTTCGGTGCTTCCTTCTGCACCGCGACCTCGACCTTCACGTCGCCGGCCTTCTGAAAGTGCAGGGTCAACGGGAAGCGCTCGCCATCGGCCAGCGGCTTCTTCAGGCCGAACAGCATCAGGTGATACTGGCCGGGCGCGAAGACGATCTTGCCGCCGGCGGGGATGTCCACGCCCTCGACCTTCACCATCTTCATCATGCCGTCCTTCTCGATGTGCTGGTGCACCTCGGCGCTGGCGGCGCGCTCGGTGTCGGCGCCGAGCAGGCGGTCGGCCTCCTTGCCGTGGTTCTGCACGATGAAGTAGGCGGCGCCGTTCACCGAGTTGGCCGGCAGCAGCAGCGACCACGGGTGGTCGATGTGCAGGTTGCCGGCCTCGTATTCGTGGGCCATGGCGGCGCCGGAGAAGCCCAGCAGGACAGCGAAAGCGAGCAGGGTTTTACGCATGTTCGAGACTCCAGTTGGCTTGTGATCAGGTCCGCCGCAACGGCGGGAATCCATCGGGCCGCGGGCGCAACGATCGCGCCGCAGCATAGCCTGCCTCGCGGCAGGCGTCAGGGTGGAAGCACGTCCCACCCGCAACGCTCAACTCAAGGCAGGGCTGCGCGGCTTGATCCGCGACAGCACAGCCCAATCCAGCGCCAGCACCAGCAGCAGCGAAGCGCCCACCAGCGGGAAGGCAACGCCGAGGATGACCATGATCGCCACCCCGCCCTTCCACACCGGCATCGCATGGGGCATCGGCGGCACACCGAGGCGACCCTGCGGGCGGCGCTTCCACCAGATCCACAGGCCGCTGACCGCGCTGAGCAGGATCATCAGGCAGACAGCGAGCATGAGCAGCTGGTTGAACAGACCGAACATCTTGCCTTCGTGCAGCATCACGCCGGATTCGACGCCTTTGGCCACCAGCCCGTAGTCCTTCCAGCGCACGTCGGCGAGTACCTTGCCGGTGTACTGGTCGATGTGCAGGGTGGCGTCGTTGCGCGAGTCGTCAGCAAACACCGAGACGGTGAACACGCCCTGCTCGCCCTTGGGCAGGGCGATGGCGTAGCCCGGCGTCACACCGGCCTGGTCGGCGGTATCGACCACCTGCTGCAGGCTGATCTGCGGCATCGCCATACCGCCGGAGGCGTGAGCCATGTGCTCGGCGTGGGCGCCGCCGGACATCGGCATCGGGGTGTTTTCCATGGCCCAGGGGATGGTCTGGCGGTGCGCGTCATTGAGCGTGCGCGCCTCCAGGTCCGACTTGGGCACTTCGTTCCACATGGGCGCCGGGAAGCGGTTCCACACGTCGGCGAAGGTCTTGCCCCAGAAACCGGTCCAGGTCATCCCGGTGAGCAGCATGAACAGCATCAGCAGCGAGCCCCAGAAGCCGACCACCACATGCACCTCGCGCCACAGCGCGCGGCCGCGACGCGACAGGTCCGGCCACAGCAGCACCCGCAGCGAGCGCTGGCGCGGCCACCACAGGTACAGGCCGGACACCACCAGCACGATGCCCCAGCCGGCGGCCAGCTCGATCAACCGGTCACCGACGGTGCCGATCATCAGTTCGCCGTGCAGCGCGCGGGCCATCGCCTGCAGGTTGGACTTGCCGTCCTGCACACCGAGCAGCTTGCCGCTGTAGGGGTCGACGAAGGCGTTCACCTCGCGTCCATCCAGCTGCGCGACGAACTGCGCGCTGCGGTCGGCGGCCGGCGCCGGCAGGTACTGGCTGACCTGCAACTGCGGGTTCTGGTGATGCAGGTGCATCAGTTGCTCGTCGGCGGACAGCCGCACCTCTCCGGGTTTCACCTGCAGCAGGTCGCTGTACATCAGCGGGTCGAGCTGCGGCTTGAACAGGTAGATGATCCCGGTGATCGACAGCAGGATCATGAACGGCGCGACGAACAGCCCGGCATAGAAGTGCCAGCGCCAGGCCAGGTTGTAGAAATCGAATGTCTTCTTCTGCATTCGTTGGTCTCCTCACGCAAGGAGGCCCCCGTCCGGCGGGGGCCGGTCGGGCTTAGAAGCTGAAGTCCACTTTGGTCCAGAACGTACGTCCCGGCTCGTGGATCGATTCGGGGTCGTTGGCCGGGTAGCCGAAGCCGGCGTTGCCCGCCAGGTTCAGGTGCTCGGCGTAGTCCTTGTCGAACAGGTTGTCGACGCCGGTACTGACCTTGAGGTTCTTGCTCAGCTTGTACGCGCCATTGAGCGAGAACACCGCGAAGCCGGGGCTTTCGTCGAAGTCGTAACCGACCACGTTGCCCTGGTTCTCGGCGATCCGCCCCTGGTGCGCGACCACGCGCCAGAGTCCGCCGGCGCTCCAGTCGCCTTCCACGTAGGTCAGGCCGAAACGCGCTTCCAGCGGCGGCATCTGCGGCAGCGCAGTGTCGTCGGTGGTGTTCTTGCCCCAGGCGTAGGCCAGGGTGCCGTCGGCGGTCCAGTTACTGGTCAGCGCGTAGGCCGCGCCCAGTTCGCCACCCATGATGCGGGCGTCGACGTTCCGCGCCTGGGAGGTGCGTCCCATCATGCCGCCGGGCATGTAGTCGAACAGGATGTAGTCGCGGATCACGCCGACGTAGCCCGAAGCCCAGGCCTTGAGCTTCTCGTCCTCGTACTGCGCGCCGAAGTCCAGTTGGGTGGTCTTCTCCGGCTTGATGCTGTCGAAGGCGTTGACCGAGCCGCTCGGGCCCTTGTCCGGGGAGAACAGCTCCCAGTAGTCGGGGAAGCGCTGCACGTGGCCGAGGCCGACATAAAGGGTGGTCGGCGTGTCGGCCAGGTCGTGCTCGTAGCGGGCGAAACCGCTGGGCAGGGTGTCGGCGCGGGTGTCGTCGGCGGTGGGATTGGGCATCGCCATCATCCCCGAGCCGGTGCTCTGCCGGTAATCCTTGACCGAGGCGCGGTCCAGGCGCGCACCGGTGATCACGCGGTCGCGGTCGGCGGCGTACCAGGTCAGCTCACCAAAGGCGCCGTAGTTGTGGAACACGGCGTCCTTGTCCCACGGCTGCTCGTCATAGGTGTTGATGCCCATGCCGCTGCGTTCGCGGTGCTCGTTGGTCTGCGCATCGACGCCGGTGATCAGCTTGAAATCGTCCCAGCGCCAGGTGGCGGCCAGGCGCCCGCCGAGGGTACGGCGGTCGACGTTGGAGGCCATGGGGCCGGCCATCATGCCGGTGCCCGAGGGCGTGCGCAGGCTGTAGTTGTCCATCACGTGGTCGGCGTAGTTGTAGTAGACCTGCGCCTCCAGCTTGTCGAGCACGCCACCGATGTTGGACTTCTCGAAGCGCAGGCCGAGGCTTTCTCGCTTGAACTGCGAGCCGTCCATGCCACGCCCGGCGTAGCGCGCCTCGCCATCGCCCTTGCCGGCGGTGAGTTCGACCAGGGTGTCGGCGTCCGGCGTCCAGCCCACGGCCACGTCGCCGTTCCATTTGTTCCAGCGCGAAGGCACGGTGTTGCCGCTGCCGTCTTCGTAGTCATCGGACTGCGACTTGTTGCCGGTGAAACGCAGGTAGCCCTCGGGGCCACCGGCGGCGGCGTCCAGCACGCGGTCGAAGCGGCCGTTGGAGCCGGCGGTTAGGCTGCCGTTGACGCGCATGCCCAGTTCGCCGAAGCGCTCCGGCTCACGGTCGAAGCGGATGGTCCCGGCCGAGGCGCCGGGGCCCCAGATCACGGTCTCCGGGCCCTTGACCACGGTGAGCTTGTCGTAGGTTTCCGGCGAGATATAAGAGGTGGGCGCGTCCATCCGTGCCGGGCAGGCGCCGAGCATGGTGCTGCCGTTGGTGAGGATGTTCAGGCGCGAGCCGAACATGCCGCGCAGCACCGGGTCGCCATTGGTGCCGCCGTTTCGGATGGCGGAGAAGCCGGGGATGGTCTTGAGGTAGTCGGCGCCGTCGCTGGCGGGGATCGGCTGCCGCGGCTGCTTGGGGTCGGTGACCACGGTCAGCGGCGAACTCTGCGCCACGGCGGTGATGACGCTGGGCGACAGCTCGGTGACCGAAGCATTGGTGGCGTGGGCCGAGTGATCTTCTTCCTCGGCCAGTACCGGAACGGCAGTGAGACCGCCAAGGGCGGTCAGCGCGCACAGGGCGCGCAGGCCGACGGCAGTTTGCCGACGGCGCAGGGGCATGCGGGTCATTCCATGAGTTCCATGATCGATGATGACGCCCGCTCCACGCGTACTCGCACGGCGCGCATACCAATGCAGGCATCCGCGCCGGGGTCGGGGAGTCGGGATTGCGGGTCAGCCGATCAGGAACGGGGGTGCGCGGGAGCGGGCGCCGGGGAAGACCGGCGAGGCGGGAATGCGGGAAGCAACGAACAGGGCAACGGGCGCGCCGACAGCGGGCAGGCCGTGGTCGAGCACGACCGGTGGCGGCGTCAGCGGCGGGCTGTGGATCAGCAGGCTGCAATAGCCGCACTTCTCCATGAAGGCGTCGGCGGTAAGCGGCTGCTCGCCGTGGGAAACCTGGGCGGCTTGATGGTCCGCAGCACGCTGGCTGTCGGAGCAGTGCATGTCCTCCATGCCGGCCATGTCGTGGGACATGGCCTTGCCATGCTCCATCGGCATGACGTGGTCCATCGGCATGGACATGGGCATGGCGTGATCCATCGGCATCGACTGGGAGACCAGCGGGCCGACATAGATCATCAGCATGGCGAACAACGCCAGCCAGGTACCTACGCCTTGTCGTGTACGACGGGTCACGAAATGTCCTTGCGGATGGAGAGTTCCCACCTGGGGCGGGTGCGCAATGATCGCACGGAGTTACAAAGCTTCGCTGCGGCACGAAGACGCAGAATCAGTTAAGCACAGCGACAAGCTTCAGGATAAATTGCTGAAATGGCATATTTCCGACAATTATTTCTCGATAAATAGACTTGAAAGACTATTCCTACCAAATTTTTCCAAATGCTTGCCATTGGTCTCCCAGACCTTTAGCTTGGCACTCATGAAAACCGCACACACCCTCATTCTGCTTCGCCAACACGCCTGCCTGCGCCTGGTCAGCCCGCGACTGCGTGGCTGAGCCCCCCCTCCCCGGTTCCGCCTCATTCAGATTTTTATGCGCAGGCCCCGCAGGCCGCAGAGAACAAGGATTCCGCTCATGAGCATGTTGAAAGACCCGTCGAAGAAATACCGCGCCTTCACCCAGATCACCCTGCCCGACCGCACCTGGCCGGACAAGATCATCGACAAGGCGCCGATCTGGCTGTCCACCGACCTGCGCGACGGCAACCAGTCGCTGATCGAGCCGATGGACGCCGAGAAGAAGATGCGCTTCTTCAAGTGCCTGGTTCAGGTCGGCCTGAAGGAAATCGAAGTGGGCTTCCCGTCCGCCTCGCAGACCGACTTCGACTTCGTTCGTGAGCTGATCGAGAACGACCACATTCCCGATGACGTCACCATCCAGGTACTGACCCAGGCCCGTGACGACCTCATCGAGCGCACCTTCGAGTCCCTCAAGGGCGCGAAGAAGGCCATCGTCCACTACTACAACGCCTGCGCACCGAGCTTCCGCAAGATCGTCTTCAACCAGGACAAGGCTGGCGTGAAAGCCATCGCCGTGGCCGCCGGCCAGACCATCAAGCGCCTGGCCGAAGCCGCGCCGGAAACCCAGTGGGGCTTCGAGTACTCGCCGGAAGTGTTCAGCTCCACCGAGACCGATTTCGCCGTCGAGGTGTGCAATGCGGTGATCGACGTGTTCCAGCCGACCCCGGCCAACCGCCTGATCCTCAACCTGCCCGCCACCGTCGAGTGCGCCACCCCGAACAACTACGCCGACCAGATCGAGTGGTTCGGCCGCCAGATCAACAAGCGCGACAGCGTATTGCTCAGCCTGCACACCCACAACGACCGTGGTACTGGCGTGGCTGCTTCGGAACTGGCCCTGATGGCCGGCGCCGACCGCGTCGAAGGCTGCCTGTTCGGCAACGGCGAGCGCACCGGCAACCTCTGCCTGGTGACCATGGCGCTGAACATGTACACCCAGGGCATCGACCCCGAGCTGGACTTCTCCGACATCGACGCCGTGCGCAAGGTGGTGGAAGAGTGCAACCAGATTCCGGTGCACCCGCGTCACCCCTACGTCGGCGACCTGGTCCACACCGCCTTCTCCGGCTCCCACCAGGACGCCATCCGCAAGGGCTTCGCCCAGCAGAAGGACGATGCCGTGTGGGAAGTGCCGTACCTGCCGATCGACCCCGCGGACATCGGCCGCAGCTACGAAGCGGTGATCCGTGTGAACAGCCAGTCCGGCAAGGGCGGCATCACTTTCCTGCTCGAGCAGGAGTACGGCATCAGCCTGCCGCGCCGCATGCAGATCGAGTTCAGCCAGGTGGTGCAGAACGAGACCGACCGTCTCGGCCTGGAGATGACCGCCGAGCAGATCTACACCCTGCTGCAGACCGAGTACCTGCAGGCCGTCTCCCCGTTCGGCCTGAAGAACTACCGCCTGCAGGAAGAGAACGGCGTCTGCGCCATCGACATCGACGTGACCCACAAGGGCGAGCAGCATCGCTGGCACGGCAAGGGCAAGGGCACCCTGGAAGCCCTGGTCGCCTCGCTGCCGGTGGACGTCGAGATCATGGACTACAACGAGCACGCCATTGGCGCCGGCACCAATGCCCGCGCGGCCGCCTATATCGAACTGCGCGTCGAGGGTGGTCGTTCGCTGCACGGCATCGGCATCGATGAAAACATCACCACCGCGAGCTTCCGTGCGCTGTTCAGCGCCCTGAACCGCGCCGTGACGCTGGGCCACGCGAAAGCCGCGTAAACCTTAAGCTAACCTGAAAGTCCCTTTGCCCCGGACGCCTCGTGCGTCCGGGGCTGTTTTCGAAGGAGCGAAAACATGACGGACACCCCGCAGGACAATCCCTTCCAGACGCCCGCTGCGCCCCTTCACGACTTACCCTCCATCGCTGCAGGCGCCTCCCTCTACAAGATCAGTGCCGTCGGCATCGCGACCTTCTTTGGCCTGCCCGTCGCCGGGGCCTGGGTCATCACCCAGCACCTCAAACGGCTCGGTCGGCCGCAGGAAGCGAGGAACATCTGGTTTACCGGCATAGCGCTGACCGCGGCCATATTCGTCATCGGCCAACTCCTGCCCGCCAACATGTCCGGCATGCCGATGGCGATAGCCAGGTTGGTTTTCATGGTCGGCCTTGCCAAGCAGCGCTGCGAATCAGCACTCAAGGAGCATGCCGCTGCCGCAGGCCGGTTCGCCTCGAACTGGCGCGCCTTCGGCGTCAGCCTGCTGTTTCTGCTCGGCGTCCTGGCCGTGCTCTTCGTCGGCACAGTGATCCTTTCCTTGCTCGGCCTGATCTGACCCAACCTCCTCGCACCGCCTAAAGATTCCCCCTAGTCCCCTAGGGGGCAGTCTCCGCAATGCTGGTACTCGCCCCGATTACCCCTGCCTCGCCCCTTCCCTAGTCTTGCGTGCACTGCCGTGAAAGCGGCAGGCAAACAAAAAACCGTGTCACGCAATCAGACACATTCGGCTGCCCCTGCCTTGCGTACAGAGGCGCCTGGTTACCTACAACAACAACGAGCTCGACGTGCTTGGCCATCTGCCTTCACCCGCTTCAGGAGCCAGTAACCGTGAACCCGCAATCCCACCCGAAATCCGTCCAGACCTCGCGTTATTCCTGGTATGTCGTCGTGCTGTGCATGGTGGCGTACATCTTCTCCTTCGTTGACCGGCAGATCCTTTCGCTGATGATCGAGCCGATCAAGGCCGACCTTCAGATCAGCGATACCCAGTTCAGCCTGCTCAGCGGGCTGGCCTTCTCGCTGTTCTACGCCTTCATGGGCCTGCCTATCGCCTATCTCGCCGACCGTTCCTCGCGGGTGAAGATCATCGCCATCGGCGTGGCGTTCTGGAGCTTTGCCACGGCCGCCTGCGGCCTGTCGAAGAACTTCCTGCAGATGTTCCTGGCACGCATGAGCGTTGGCGTCGGCGAGGCCGCGCTGACGCCGGCGACCTACTCGATGCTCGCCGACCTGTTCCCCAGGGAGAAACTCGGCCGCGCGCTGGGGTTGTACTCCATGGGGGCGTTCCTCGGCGGCGGCCTGGCCTTCCTGGTCGGCGGCTATGTGATAGAGGCGCTGCGCGACGTGCCGGCCATCGACCTGGGCTGGCTGGGCCAGGTGCGCTCCTGGCAGATCGCATTCTTCATCGTCGGCCTGCCCGGCGTGCTGGTGGCGCTGCTGATCGCGCTGACCATCCGCGACCCGGCGCGCAAGGAGGCGAACCCGCAGCACAAGGCGACCATCGGCGACGGCCTGCGCTTCCTGCGCCGCCACCGCGCGACCTTCACCTGCCACTACCTCGGCTTCTCGTTCTTCGCCATGTGCCAGTACGCGCTGATGGGCTGGGCGCCGGCCATGTACATCCGCCAGTACGGCCTGACGCCGCTGGAGGTGGGCTACATCCTCGGCGGCATCCTGCTGGTGCTCAACACCGCCGGGGTGTTCTGCGCCGGCTGGCTGGTGGATGTGCTGCAGAAGCGCGGGCGCAGCGACGCCGCGATGATCAGCGGCATGCTCGGCGTGGCCTGCACCATTCCCTTCGTCATCGGTTCGGTGACAGCGAGCAGCCTGCAGCTGTCGGTGCTGCTGATGGGCCCGGCGATGTTCTTCTGCGCCTTCTGCATCTCCACCTCGGCGGCCGCCATGCAGGTGCTCACGCCCAACCGCCTGCGCGCGCAGGTGTCGGCGCTGTTCCTGCTGGTCTCCAACCTGATCGGCCTGGGTGTCGGCACCACACTGGTGGCGCTGCTCACCGACCAGTACTTCAAGGACCCGAAGGCCGTCGGCTCGTCCATCGGCATCATCGTCACCCTCGCCGGCCTGCTCTGCCTGTGGCTGCTCGGCAACGGACGCAAGCACTTCCGTCGCAGCCTGGGCCAGGAGCAGACAGCCCAGCCTGAAGCCGCACCGCTGGACAGCACCGCCACCGCGAACTGATCGCGCCGCCTCGACAAGATTTACGCCCGTTCGCCGGCGTGGCGCCCCGCGCCCCGGCGAACGGCGCCCAGGAGATGACGATGTTCCGTAATCGCTTTACCGGTGCGCTGCTGTGCAGCGCGCTGATGCCCCTCTGCGCCCAGGCCGACCTGATCGACGACAGCCGCCTGGACACCACCCTGCGCAACTTCTACATGCTGCGCGACTACCGCCAGGACAATGCCCCGCAATCCCAGGCCGGCAGCTGGTCCCAGGCCGTGCTGGCGCGCTTCAGCTCCGGCTTCAGCGAAGGCACCATCGGTGTCGGTGTGGACTTCACCGGCTTCTACGCCCTGAAGCTCGACGGCGGCGCAGGCACCAGCAACGACAGCAACCTGCCCTACGACCGCACGACGGGTGAGCCGGTGGATGACTTCAGCCGGGGCGGCGCCACGCTCAAGCTGCGCTATTCGAAGACCACGCTGAAGGTCGGCCTGCTGGAGCCGCGCCTACCGGTAATCTTCCAGGATGACGTGCGCGTGCTGCCGCAGACGTTCCAGGGCGTGATGCTGGAGTCGAAGGAGTCGGAGCGCTTCAGGTTCACCGCCGCGCAACTGTGGAACACCAGTACCCGCGCCTCCAGCGACCGCGAGTCGTTCTATCTGGCTACCCGCCCCGCCAGCCAGGACAGCAACAAGCTGAACCTGGGGGGCGTCGATGCGCAGTGGACGTCCGGCCTGTCCACCAGCTACTACTTCGCCCAGCTCGAGGACATCTACGACCAGCACTACGTCGGTGCCAACCTCAAGCAACCGATCGGCGAGAACACCGCGCTGCTCGGCACCCTGAGCTACTTCCACAACGAGGAATCCGGGCAGGCGCTGGCCGGGCGCATCGACAACCGCGCCTATGGCGCGCGACTCGGCGTGAAGCACGGCAGCCACATGCTTTCCGCCACCTACCAGCGCATGCTCGGCGAAGACATGTTCCCCATGCTGCTGGGCAACACACCACAGCCGTACCTGGTCAACTGGGTCACCAACGGCGGGTTCTTCTGGGCGCAGGAGCGCTCCTACCAGCTGCGCTACGACTATGACTTCGCCAGCCTCGGACTGCCGGGCCTGACCCTGATGACGCGCTACACCAAGGGCACCGACATCTCGCGGCCGGGCCAGAGCGACGGCCACGAATACGAGCGCGATACCGATGTGGGCTACACCATTCAGAGCGGCCCGCTGAAGACGCTGTCGTTCCTCATGCGCACCTCCACAGTGCGCAGCAGCTATGCCAGCGACTACGACGAGGTGCGCTTCATCACCAGCTACCCGCTGGCATTCTGAAGCCAGAAACGAAGAAGGCCCCTCACGGGGCCTTCTTCATTGTCAGGGGACGCTTACTCGTCGTCGCCGCTGGCGGCGACTGCGCCAAGGCAGCACAGTCGGTGCTGCTGGTCGCCGGCCTGCAGCAGCCAGGTCTCGTCTTCGGCCTGGTAGCTGGCCTCCATCACCTGGTTGTAGCTGAAGCGCCACTCGCGGCGGTCGCGGCCATCGATGGACTCGATCTGCAGCACCACGTCTTCGCTGGCGAAGGGCTGGTCGGCGTGGGCGGCGGCGTCGGCCTGGTCCAGCAATGCCTCGTTGAGCTCGAACTGCCAGGCGTGCAGACCGTCGATCAACAGCATGTCGGCGGTTTCCAGCTGGTCCAGCAGGTAGGGAGTCGTGGTCATGACGGGCACTCGGCAATTGGGCTGGCCGCCATGATAGACCAGCTGGCGTACCGCTGCCGGCCAATCCGCCCCGCGGCGCAAGGCAGCGCGTCTACACTGAGGGTTCCCGCCCCTCAGGAGTCAAAGCAGATGCGTACACGCGAACTCGGACAATCGGGCCTGAAGATTCCGGCGCTGGTCTTCGGCGGCAATGTGTTCGGCTGGTCCTCCGACGAGGCGACCTCGTTTCGCTTGCTGGACGCGCTGCTCGACGCGGGGCTGAACTGCATCGACACCGCCGACGTTTACTCGCGCTGGGTGCCGGGCCACGAGGGCGGTGAGTCGGAAACCCTGATCGGCAAGTGGCTGAAGAAAACCGGCAAGCGCAACCAGGTGATCATCGCGACCAAGGTCGGCATGGACATGGGCAACGGCCACAAGGGGCTGTCGGCGGTGTACATCGAGCAGGCACTGGAGCGCTCGCTCAAGCGCCTGCAGACCGACTACATCGATCTCTACCAGTCCCACTGCGACGACCCGCACACCTCGATGGAGGAAACCATGGGCGCCTTCGCCGAGGCCGTGGAGCGCGGCAAGGTGCAGGTGATCGGCGCCTCCAACTTCGACGCCAAGCGCCTGCGCGAAGCCCAGGAGCTCTGCACCCGCTTGAAGCTCCCGCAATACCAGAGCCTGCAACCCAACTACAACCTGTACGACCGCGCCAACTACGAGACGCAACTGGAGCCCACGGTGCAACAGCTGGGCCTGGGCGTGATCAACTTCTACTCCCTGGCGGCGGGCTTCCTCACCGGCAAGTACCGTCGCGAGGACGACCTGGGCAAGAGCAGCGTGCGCGGCTACAAGGTGAAGAACTTCATGAACGAGCGCGGCTTCGCGCTCCTCGATGCGCTGGAGGAAGTGGCCGGCGAACTGCACGCCACGCCGACCCAGGTCGCACTCGCCTGGCTGATGGCCCGCCCGAGCATCACCGCACCGATTGCCAGTGCGTCGAAGCTGGAGCAGTTGCCCGACCTGATCGCAGCGGTGGAGCTGAAGCTCAGTGACGAGGCGATCCAGCGGTTGGATACCGCCAGCGCCTACTGAGGAAGTCACGGGAAATCTGACCGTAGGATGGGTGGAGCGCAGCGATACCCATGCAGTCAGCGCTGCAATTGATGGGTATCGCTTCGCTCCACACCATCCTACTTGGAGACTCCCTGCAGGAGCGCGCCAAAGCCCGCCCTCCAGGGAAATCCGTTACGCCCGGATATCGAACTCGTCGGCGTCGAGGTTTGCCGGGAATCGCTCGCGGTAGGCCGCGAGCTCCGCTGCGCTCAGGGCAACCTGGAAGACCCCGTCGGCATTGCCGGCGGCCAGCAGGTTGTCACCCTGGAAGTCGAGCACCTGGCTGTCGCCGGAGTAGGCGTGGCCCTTGCCATCTTCACCGACGCGGTTGACCGCCGCGACATAACAGAGGTTCTCGATAGCCCGTGCCGGCAGCAGGCGATTCCAGTGCTGGCGGCGCGCAGCCGGCCAGTTGGCGGTGTAGAGCAGCAGGTCGGTATCCTGGGGATCGCGGCTCCAGACCGGGAAGCGCAGGTCGTAGCAGACCAGCGGGCGAATCCGCCAACCCTTCCATTCCAGCAGCACCTGCTGGTCGCCGGGCGTGTAGTGCTTGTGCTCGCCGGCCATGCGGAACAGGTGGCGCTTGTCGTAATGCTGCATCTCGCCGTCCGGGCGCGCCCAGAGCAACCGGTTGCGATGGCTGCCATCGGCGGCGCGGATGATCACGCTGCCGCAGACCACGGCATCGAGCCTCGAAGCCTGCTCGCGCAGCCAGGCGTAGGTCGCGCCCTCCTCCGCCTCGGCCAGCGTCTCGGAATCCATGGAAAAACCGGTGGTGAACATCTCCGGCAGGATCACCACGTCGGCGCCACGGGCGCTTTCCAGCAGCGCCTCGAAGCGCTCGCGGTTGGCCTTGGCGTCGTGCCAGACCAGGGTGGTCTGCACGAGGGCGAGCTTGAGGTCGGCCAGTTGAGTCAGATCGCGCATAGTCGTTCCGCTGCCTGACGCAGCGTCTCCTCTTTCTTGGCGAAGCAGAAGCGCACCAGGCGCATGTCCGCCGGCGGCTGCTGGTAGAACACCGAGACCGGAATGGCCGCCACGCCATGCTCGGTGGTCAGCCATTCGGACATGGCGACATCATCGAGGTCCGGGCGAATCGCCGAGTAATCGACCACCTGGAAGTAAGTTCCGGCGGCACGCTGGAAGGTGAAACGCGAGCCTTCCAGCAGATTGCAGAACAGATCGCGCTTGGCCTGGTAGAAGCCCGGCAGCTCGCGCAAGTGCTCGGGGTGCGCGGCCATGAAGTCGGCCAGCGCCCATTGCAGCGGAGTCACGCCGCAGAAGTTCACGTACTGGTGGATCTTGCGCATCTCCGCCGACAGCGCCGGTGGCGCCACCACGTAGCCGGTCTTCCAGCCGGTGACGTGGTAGGTCTTGCCGAAGGAGCTGATGACGAAGGCGCGCGGATACAGCTCGTCATGGGCCAGCACGCTGGCGTGCTGTACGCCGTCGTAGATCAGGTGCTCGTAGACCTCGTCGCTGATCACGTAGATCTCGCGGTCGCGGATCAGCTCGGCCAGGCGATCCAGGTCGGCACGGTCGATCAACGCGCCGCTGGGGTTGTGCGGGCTGTTGAGGAAGATCAGGCGCGTGCGCGGGGTGATGGCATCGCTCAGGCGCTGCCAGTCGATGCGGAAGCCCGGCTGGCTCAGCGCAACGTGCACGCAATGGCCACCGGCCAGTTCAACCGAAGGCTCGTAGCTGTCGTAGCAGGGATCGAGGACGATGGCTTCGTCGCCGGGGCGGATCAGCGCCTGTACCGCGCAGAAGATCCCTTCGGTCGCGCCGGGAACGATGGTCACTTCGGTGTCGGAGCTGACGTTGCGGCCATACAGGCTCGCGACCTTGATCGCGACCTGTTCGCGCAGCGCCGGCAGGCCGGTCATCGGGCTGTACTGGTTCTGCCCGGCCATGACGTGGCGGGCGACCGCTTCGAGCAGCGGTGCGGGGCCGGGGAAGTCCGGGAAGCCCTGGGAGAGATTCAGCGCTCCGCTTTGCGCGGCGAGCTGGGACATGCGGGTGAAGATGGTGGTGCCGACATTCGGCAGTTTGCTGGTAAGCATGGCGTGACTACAGGCTGCAGGCGATGAGAGGAAGTCCCTACTCTATCGCCTGCGGCTTGCGGTCTAAAGACTGACAGACGTTATTTACGTTTGTCCTTCTTCTTCTTCTCCGCCTTCTTGTGGTGCGACATCAGGCGGCGCTTCTTGTTGACCTGGCGATCGGTGAGCTGGGTCTTCTTGCCCTCGAACGGGTTGTCACCGCCCTTGTACTCGATGCGGATCGGCGTACCGACCAGCTTCAGCACGCGGCGGAAGGTCTTCTCCAGGTAGCGGGTATAGGCCTTGGGCACCGCATCCACCTGGTTGCCGTGGATCACGATCAGCGGCGGGTTGGCGCCCCCCAGGTGCGCGTAGCGCAGCTTGATGCGGCGGCCGTTGACCATCGGCGGCTGGTGAACCTGGATGGCGTCCTCGAGGATCTGCGTGAGCTTGCTGGTGGGCCAGCGGGTCACGGCGGAACGGAAGGAGTCCTGCACCGACTTGTACAGGTGGCCAACGCCGGTGCCGTGCAGCGCCGAGATGAAGTGGATGTCGGCGAAGTCGGCGAACATCAGCCGGCGCTCGAGCTCGGTCTTCACGTAGTCGCGCTCGGCCGATTCCATGCCGTCCCACTTGTTCAGCGCGATGACCAGCGCACGACCGGTCTCCAGCACGAAGCCGAGCAGGTTGAGGTCGTGTTCGACCACGCCCTCGCGGGCGTCCATGACGAAGATGACCACGTTGGCGTCCTGAATCGCCTGCAGGGTCTTCACCACGGAGAACTTTTCGACCGCCTCGAAGATCTTGCCGCGGCGGCGCACGCCGGCGGTGTCGATCAGGGTGTACTTCTCTTCGTTGCGCTCGAAGGGAATGTAGATGCTGTCGCGGGTGGTGCCGGCCTGGTCGTAGACGATCACCCGCTCTTCACCGAGCATGCGGTTCACGAGCGTGGACTTGCCGACGTTGGGGCGACCGATGATGGCGATCTTGATGCCATCCTTCTCGCTCGGACCAGGGATGCGCTTGGCTTCCTCGCCCTCGGCGACTTCTTCCAGCTCGCCGGGCAGGTCGTTGTCTTCCGGCGCTTCCGGCTCCGGGGCGAACATCTCGCCCAGGGCTTCCTGAAGCATCTGGGTGATGCCACGGCCGTGGGCGGCGGCGATCGGGATCGCATGCCCCAGGGCCAGCGGGCTGAACTCGGCGCGGGCGATGTCCGGATCGACGGTGTCGACCTTGTTGGCCACCAGGTAGGTGCGCTTGTTCTTCTTGCGCAGGTGCTCGCCGATCATCTCGTCAGCGGCGGTGAGGCCGGCGCGGGAGTCAACCATGAACAGGACGGCATCGGCCTCTTCGATGGCCTGCAGCGACTGCTCGGCCATCTTGGCGTCGATACCCTCTTCGTCACCGGAAATACCACCGGTATCGATGACGATGAATTTCTTGCCCTGCCACTTGGCCTCGCCGTACTGGCGGTCTCGGGTCAGACCTGCGTACTCGGCGACGATGGCGTCACGGGTGCGGGTCAGGCGGTTGAACAGGGTGGACTTGCCGACGTTCGGGCGGCCCACCAGGGCTATTACGGGAACCATGCGGCTCTCCAGGAAATTTGATTTTCAGAAAACACGACGGCCGCTGCCGTTTTTCACGGCAGCGGCCGGCAGTAACACTCAGCTTAGCGAATCGTGTAGGCGGCCAGCTTACCGCTGTTGCCGAACACGTACATCCAGCTGCCGACTACCAGCGGGCGAACCCGCACGCCGTCACCGTCGACCTTCTCGCGGCCAACGAAACGACCGTCCACCTGACTCAGCAGGTGCACGTAACCTTCCAGGTCACCAACGACCACGTTGCTCGACAGCACGGCCGGAGCGGACAACTGGCGGCGAGCCAGGGCGTCGTTGCTCCACAGCGAGGACGAACCACGGGAGTCGAGGCTTTCCACGGTGCCGCTGGACTGGCTGATGAACACGCTGCCGGTACCTTCGGCGACGCCGACGTAGCTGGAAGCTTCACGCTGCCAGAGTACGCGGCCGGTGCCTACGTCCAGTGCCGCGGCGCGGCCCTGGTAGCTGGCGACATAGAGCACGTTATCGACCAGCAGCAGGCCGCCGTCGATATCGACGACGCGGTCCAGCTCGGAACGGCCTTGCGGAATCGCAACGCGCGCTTCCCAGACCGGCAAGCCACGCTCCACGTCTACCGCAACGACCTTGCCGCTGGCCAGACCGGCCAGGGCCAGTCGGCCCGCGATCAACGGAGCGCCAGTGCCGCGCAGGGTCAGCACGGGTACGGTGCCTTCGTAGATCCAGCGCTGGTTGCCGGTAGAAGCATCGAAGCCGATCAGCTTGTCGTCCTGGGTCTGCACCACCACCACGTCACCGTTGGTAGCCGGAGCAGCCAGCACTTCGCTGGTGACCTTGGCGCGCCACTTCTGCTCGCCCGAACCGGAATCCAGGGCAATCACGTCGCCACGCAGGGTGCCCAGCAGGACCATGCCGCTGCCCACACCGACGGCGCCGGAGATCGGCAGATCGAGGTCTTTCTTCCACAGCACTTCGCCGGTTTCGCGCTGCATGGCCATGACGCGGCCTTCGGCAGACGCGGCGTAGATGGTCTGGCCATCCACGGCGGGCTCGAGCAGGTTGTACAGGTCGCCCTGGCCGTCACCGACCGAACGGCTCCACTGTTTCTCCAGGCGGACCTCTTCCTTGAAATCGGTCAGCTCGGCCGGCGGCAGTTCTTTCTTGCTATTACTGCTGCAACCCACAGCCATAAGGGTCAGTGCCAGCAGTGCAACGTGTTTCCAACGCAACATCTCAGGCGTCTCCCTTGGCCAGGTCGTCGAGTTTCATCTGCAGGGCGCCAACGGCGGCGTCTTCCGGCAGGGCAGCCTTGGCCTTTTCGTAGGCGACACGGGCGTCGTCGTTGCGCTTGAGCTGCAGCAGCAGGTCGCCGCGCAGTTCTTCGCGAGTGGCGACGTAGGCCTTGTCGACGTTGCCGTCGAGCAGCTTCAGACCGTCTTCGGCCTTGCCCTGGGCAGCCAGGACACGTGCCAGGCGCTGGCGCGCCAGCTCGCCGAGGGTGGCGTCAACCGGCTTGTCGACCACGGCCTTGAGTTCGAGGACGGCGTCATCCAGCTTGCCGCTGTCCACCGCAACCTTGGCGACGAACAGGCGGCCGTACTGGGCGTACGGTGTGCCGGCGAAATCGGTGTTCAGCTTGCCAGCGAGCTCGGCGACCTTGGCGGTGTCGGGCTTGCCGGCCGGGTTCAGCGCGGTTTCCAGCAGGGCCTGGTAAATGATCGAGGCACCCTGGGACTGGTTGCTCTGGTACTTTTTCCAGGCCTGCCAGCCAAACACCACGATCAGCGCCAGAGCGGCGCCGGTCAGCAGGGGCATGCCGTTACGCTGCCACCAGTCCTTGATGTCAGCGATCTGTTCTTCTTCGGTACGGTTACTCACCCCAATACTCCTATCCGCTCGATTCAGGCCTGCTTGAGGCAGGCAGCCAGGTGCTCGGGCAGAGCATCCCAGGCGATATTCTGTTGTTCGCCCTCGCCACGCAGGGGCTTGAAACCTACCACGCGGTTGGCCAGTTCGTCGTCACCCAGAATCATTGCGAACTGTGCACCGCTCTTGTCGGCCTTCTTGAACTGGCTCTTGAAGCTGCCGGCGCCGGCGTTGACCAGCAGGCGCAGGCCCGGAATGGCCTCGCGCAGCTGTTCGGCCAGGGTCAGTGCAGCCAGCTCCGCCGGCTCGCCGAAGGCGCAGACGTAGAGATCGGCTGGGCGGTTCAGCTCGGCGGGCACCACGCCCAGGGTTTCCAGCAGCAGGACCAGGCGTTCCACGCCCATGGCGAAGCCCACGCCCGGAGTCGGCTTGCCGCCGAACTGGCTGACCAGGCCGTCGTAGCGGCCCCCGCCGCAGACAGTGCCCTGGGCGCCGAGCTTGTCGGTGACCCACTCGAAAGCGGTGCGGCAGTAGTAGTCCAGGCCACGCACCAGCTTCTGGTTGATCTCGTAGCGCAGGCCGACCGCGTCCAGGCGGGCCTTCAGGCCCTCGAAGTGGGCGATCGACTCTTCGTCCAGGTAGTCGTGCAGGCTCGGCGCGCCGACCAGCAGGGCCTGGGTGCTCTCGACCTTGCTGTCGAGGATGCGCAGCGGGTTGGTGGTCATGCGGCGCTGGCTGTCTTCGTCCAGCTGCTCGAAGCGCTCCTGCAGGTAGGCCACCAGGTCGTCGCGATAGCGCGCGCGGGCTTCGCTGGAGCCCAGGGTGTTCAGCTGCAGGGTCACGGCGTCGGCCATGCCCAGCTTCTGCCACAAGCGCCAGGTGAGGATGATCAGCTCGGCGTCGATGTCCGGACCGGGCAGGTTGAAGACTTCCACGCCGATCTGGTGGAACTGGCGGTAGCGGCCTTTCTGCGGCTTCTCGTAGCGGAACATCGGGCCGGTGTACCACAGCTTCTGTACCTGGCCACCGCCCGACAGGCCATGCTCCAGCACGGCGCGCACGCAGCCCGCAGTGCCTTCCGGACGCATGGTCAGAGATTCGCCGTTGCGGTCTAGGAAGGTGTACATCTCCTTGTCGACCACGTCGGTGCCTTCGCCGATGCCGCGGGCGAAGAGTTCGGTGAACTCGAGGATCGGCAGGCGGATCTCGCTGTAGCCGTAGCGGTCCAGCAGGCCGGCGAAGGTGCGTTCCAGATAGCGCCAGGCCGGGGTCTGGTCCGGCAGGATGTCGTTCATGCCACGGATGGCTTGCAGGGACTTGCTCACTTAGGATCCTTGTTGCGGTCAGCCGCGCACGATGAGTGCGGCGTCGGCCTCGGCCTTCTCGGCCGCTTTTTCGCGGATCAGCCGTTCCAGCTCATCCACCAGGTTATCGTTCTGCAGCTTCTGCGCCGGCTTGCCGTCGATGTAGATCAGGTTGCTCGGCGTGCCACCGGTGAGGCCGATGTGGGCCTCCTTGGCTTCACCCGGACCGTTGACCACGCAGCCGATCACGGCGACGTCCAGCGGCACCAGCAGGTCCTCCAGACGGCCTTCCAGCTCGTTCATGGTCTTGACCACATCAAAGTTCTGCCGCGAGCAGCTCGGGCAGGCGATGAAGTTGATGCCACGGGAGCGCAGGCGCAGTGATTTGAGGATGTCGAAGCCGACCTTGATCTCTTCCACCGGGTCGGCGGCCAGCGAGATGCGAATGGTGTCGCCGATGCCCTCGGCGAGCAGCATGCCCAGGCCGACGGCCGACTTCACGGTGCCCGAACGCAGGCCACCGGCTTCGGTGATACCCAGGTGCAGGGGTTGTTCGATCTGCTTGGCCAGCAGGCGGTAGGCGGCGACGGCCATGAACACGTCGGAGGCCTTCACGCTGACCTTGAAGTTCTGGAAGTCCAGACGGTCGAGGTGATCGACATGACGCATGGCCGATTCCAGCAGCGCCTCAGGGGTCGGCTCGCCGTACTTCTTCTGCAGGTCCTTCTCCAGGGAGCCGGCGTTGACGCCGATGCGGATCGGGATATTGCGCTCGCGGGCGGCATCCACCACGGCCCTAACGCGGTCTTCGCGACCGATGTTGCCGGGGTTGATGCGCAGGCAGTCGACGCCCAGTTCGGCCACGCGCAGGGCGATCTTGTAGTCGAAGTGGATGTCGGCAACCAGCGGCACCTTGACCTGCTGCTTGATCTTGCCGAACGCCTCGGCGGCGTCCATGTCTGGCACGGAGACGCGGACAATGTCGGCGCCTGCGTCTTCCAGACGACGGATCTGGGCCACGGTGGCGGCCACATCGAGGGTATCGGTGTTGGTCATGCTCTGCACGGCGATGGGAGCATCCCCACCCACCGGCACGTTACCTACCCAGATCTTGCGGGACAGGCGGCGTTTGATCGGAGACTCGCAATGCATCTTACTGTCCACCCAACTTCAGGCGAGCGGTGCCACCGCGCGCCGGCGTGACTTCGACCGGCTGGCCGTTGTAGCTGACCTGGGCGCCCTGGGCGAAGCCCAGTCGCAGCTGGACTGGCGCCTTGGCGGCGACTTCCAGTGAATCTCCCTTGCGCTTGAGGCCCTCAAGGACAACCTTGCCGTCGGCATCGGTCACCTGGGTCCAGCAATCGGCGCTGAATTGAACCTTGACCACGCCCTGTCCTGCGGAAGCGACCACCGGGGCGGCAGGCGCCTCGGTCGGAGCCACAGGGGCAACCGGAGCAACCGGGCTGGCCGGAGCGACGGGCTGCTGCGCAGCCGGTTGCTGAGCCGGAACCGCGGGCGCCTGCGCCGGAGCGGTTTCGGCAGCGGTCGGGGCGCCGGGTACTGACGGGCTTGCAGCGAGCGGCGGAGTGCCTTCGGCCGGAACCTCGGCACTGCCGTTGTCGCCGGCCGGCTCACTGGGAACCGCCGGAGTGTTAGCCTGGTCCTCGGCGACAGCCTGGTCTTCCGGCTCGTCGAGGGTGTGGATTTCGGTGGTGCCGTCGGCGCTCTCGACCTCGACATGCTCCATGTTCAGGCTGCCAGTCTCGGCCGGGCGCGCAGAACGCTCCTGCCACCAGAAGTAGCCGAAGCCGATGAGTACGGCCAGCAGCGCCAGGCTGAACAGGCGCAGCAGGTTACGCGACAGGCGTACCGGCTCGACGACACGGCCGAGTGCCTGGACGTTGCTGCCAGTGGCGTCGGTGCCGGTGTACTGGTCGAAGGCGGTAACCATCTGGGCCTGGTCCATACCCAGCAGCTTGGCGTAGGCACGGATGTAACCACGGGCGAAGGTGTGACCCGGCAACTGCTCGAACGAGCCCTGTTCCAGCGAACGCAGGGCGTTTTCGGTCAGGTTGAGCTGGCCGGCGACCTGAGCGGTGCTCCAGCCCTTGTTCTCGCGCGCCTGGCGCAGCGTTTCGCCAGGGTTGGCGCGGGTCGTGCCGATGACATCGGACTGCGACGTATTCATCATTTATCCGCCTGGTATGCCTGGTATTCAGGAGAAGCGGGATACAGGCGCTTGAGTTGCAGCCCGTAGCTGGCAGCGGTATCCCGGTCGTCGTAGATCTTGGCCAGTCGAATCCCCAGCAGCAGGCTGCGCGCGGTCTGCGGGCCCCGCTTGAGGTATTCCTCGTAATAGCCGCGAGCCGGCACGTACTCGCGGTCCTGGTAGGTCAGGTCAGCCAGTTCGAGCAGCGCACCCGTCGAATTGCGGTTCAGGCGAATGGCCTTCTCGAAGTATTCCTTGGCCTGAGCGCGGTTGTTGAGCTTCATGCTCACCAGGCCGAGGTTCTCGAAGATGCGCGAACGCTCGGAATAGAGGCCGTCTTCGGTGGCCTTCATGTAGGTGTCGTAGGCTTCCTGGTAACGCTTCTGCTCGAACAGGAAACCCGCGTAGTTGTTCAGGATGCGCGCATCGCCCGAGCGCGAGGACAACGCCTTGCGGAACTCGCTCTCGGCGAGCTTGGGCTCTTTCTCGACCTGATAGACCACGGCCAGGGCAGCATGGGCATCGGCGCTGGAAGAGTCGAGATCCAGGGCCTGGCGCAGCGGCACCTTGGCCTGCTCGGTGTTGCCCATCTGCAGGTAACCGATGCCGAGCTGGATATAGGCGTCACGCGCCTCGTCCCGGCCCTTCTCGGTCTTCAGAGGATCCTGTTTACCAGTCGTCACGCAACCCGTCAGCACGGTTGCCAACAGTAAGCACAGCGCGGCGCGCAGGGTCATCGGAATCCTCCCTAGTTCAGTTTCGGTTGGTAGCAGGCGCGGTCTGGTCGGCATCGGCCGCCAGCTGACGTACGGCAATATAGCGTTCGCTGCGGCGGGTGCGGTCCATCACCTGGCCTACCAGCTGACCACAGGCGGCATCGATATCATCGCCACGGGTGGTACGAACGGTCACGTTGAAGCCGCTCTTGTGCAGCATGTCCTGGAAACGGCGAATGGCATTGTTGCTCGGACGCTCGTAACCGGAATGCGGGAACGGATTAAACGGAATCAGGTTGATCTTGCAAGGGAAATCCTTGAGCAGTGCGATCAGCTGCTCAGCATGCTCGGGCTGGTCGTTGACGCCGGCCAGCAGGGTGTACTCGATCGTCAGCACGCGCTCCTTGCCCAGGCGCGTGATGTAGCGGTAGCAGGAATCGAGCAGCATCTCGAGCGGGTACTTCTTGTTGATCGGCACCAGCTTGTTGCGCAGTTCGTCGTTGGGTGCGTGCAGCGACAGGGCCAGGGACACGTCGGTCACCTCGGCGAGCTTGTCGATCATCGGCACCACGCCTGAGGTGGACAGGGTCACCTTGCGCTTGGAAATACCGTAGCCGAGGTCTTCCATCATGATGCTCATGGCGGTCACGACGTTGTCGAAGTTCAGCAGCGGCTCGCCCATGCCCATCATCACCACGTTGGTGATGGCACGGTCGATCTTGCCCGGGATGGTCCCGAACGACTGGTTGGCGATCCACACCTGGCCGATGATCTCGGCGGAGGTCAGGTCGCTGTTGAAGCCTTGCTTGCCGGTGGAGCAGAAGCTGCAGTCCAGCGCGCAACCGGCCTGCGACGACACGCACAGGGTGCCGCGGCCGCCTTGCGGGATGTACACGGTCTCGACGCAACTGCCCGAGGCCACACGCACCACCCACTTGCGGGTACCGTCAGCGGAAATGTCCTGGCTGACGATTTCCGGAGGGCGAATTTCGGCAACGGCCTCGAGCTTTTCGCGCAAGGCCTTGCCGACGTTCGTCATGGCGCCGAAGTCGACGGCGCCAAAGTGGTGAATCCATTGCATCACCTGGCCGGCGCGGAAGCGCTTTTCACCGATGGACTCGAAGAATTCCTCGAGCTGGGGCTTGGTCATGCCCAGCAGGTTGGCCTTTACAGCGGTATCAGTCATGGATTCACCCTCGCTCATTCGCCTGGATTAGCGAATGCGCTCGCACACCTCGGTGCTGGAGAAGAAGTAAGCGATTTCGCGGGCAGCCGAAGCTTCCGAGTCGGAACCGTGTACGGCGTTCTCGTCGATGGAGACGGCGAAGTCGGCGCGGATGGTGCCAGCGTCGGCTTTCTTCGGATCGGTAGCGCCCATCAGTTCACGGTTGCGCAGGATGGCGTCTTCGCCTTCCAGAACCTGAACAACGACCGGACCGGAGGTCATGAAGGAAACCAGGTCCTTGAAGAAGGGACGCTCTTTGTGCTCGGCGTAGAAACCGCCAGCTTCGCGCTCGGACAGCTGAACCATCTTGGAAGCGACAACGCGCAGGCCGGCTTTCTCGAAGCGGGTCAGGATTTCGCCGATGACGTTCTTGGAAACGGCGTCGGGCTTGATGATGGAGAAGGTACGTTGCAGGGCCATGGAAATAACTCCGAAAAGCAAGGTTGGTAATGCCAAGAAGCCCCTGGCGTGGCCAGGAGCTCCTGCGATTCTAGGGTTTGCCGCGCGCTGCGCCCGTGGGGCGGAAGCCGCGAAACCGGCCCGACTGCGACAGGGCCGGCGACTGGAAAATTCCCCCGGGGAAATTTTCGACAGCTCACCTAAAGATAAAACCCGCGAATTATACGCGGGTTCATGAAAAATGGGTACGCGGCTCTGGTGAGCCGCACCCTCAGTCGGCTTCTTCGATCCAGGCGGCCTGGATGGCTTCCAGCACCTTCTCCCCACCGCGGGAGGGATCGTCGCTGAACTCCGGCAATGCCAGCACCCAGCGATGCAGATCGACGAAATTCACGTAGCGCGGATCGACGTCCGGCTTGGATTCGGCCAGCTGGATGGCGATTTCGAGCACATCAACCCATTTCAGACTCATGTGAGCGCTCCGCCTCAGTGACCTTCGGACACCTGGTTGATGGTGTATTTCGGAATTTCCACCACCAGATCGGTCTCGCCGACCACGGCCTGGCAGGACAGGCGCGAATCCGGTTCCAGACCCCATGCCTTGTCCAGCATGTCGTCTTCCAGCTCGTCGGAGGCTTCCATGGAGTTGAAGCCTTCGCGCACGACCACATGGCAGGTGGTGCAGGCACAGGACATCTCGCAGGCATGCTCGATCTCGATGCCGTTGCGCAGCGCCGCCTTCATGATGGTTTCGCCCGGCTGGGCTTCGATCACCGCGCCTTCGGGGCAGTGTTCGGCGTGGGGCAGAAAGACAATCTGCGGCATCTTCGCTTATTCCTCGAGTTCATTGAGCCGGCGACCGGCCAGTGCGGCTTTGACGGTGGCGTCCATACGGCGCGCGGCAAAGGCGTCGGTCAGCTGGGACAGACGCTTGATCTGTAGTTCGATGGCAGTGGCATCGCTGCCGGTAGCCAGCTCGCGCAGCGAATCCATGCCGGCATCGATGACCAGGCGCTCATCAGCGTCGAGCAGGCGCTCGCCATCGGCGTCCAGCGCGGACTGCACGGCCTCCAGCAGGCGCTGAGCCTCGACCTGCTGCTCGCGCAACGTGCGGGCAGCCATGTCGTCGCCGGCGTACTGGAAGGAATCCTGCAGCATGCGGGCGATCTCGCCGTCGGTCAGGCCGTAGGACGGCTTGACCTGGATGCTCGCCTCGACGCCGGAGGACAGCTCGCGGGCGGAAACACCCAACAGGCCATCGGCATCGACCTGGAAGCTGACGCGGATTTTCGCCGAGCCCGCCACCATCGGCGGAATGCCACGCAGCTCGAAGCGCGCCAGGGACCGGCAGTCCTTGACCAGCTCACGCTCGCCTTGCAGCACATGAATCATCATGGCCGTCTGGCCATCCTTGTAGGTGGTGAACTCCTGGGCACGTGCCACCGGGATGGTGGTGTTGCGCGGAATCACCTTCTCCATCAGCCCGCCCATGGTTTCCAGGCCGAGCGACAGAGGAATCACATCCAGCAGCAGCAGCTCTTCACCGCGCTTGTTGCCGGCGAGGGCATCGGCCTGGATGGCGGCGCCGATGGCGACCACCTGGTCCGGGTCGATATCGGTCAACGGCTCGCGACCGAACAGCTCACCCACCAGCTCGCGAACGCGCGGCACGCGGGTGGAACCACCGACCATGACCACGGCGCTGACCTCTTCCAGCTCGATGCCGGAATCACGCACCGCACGGCGGCAGGACTTGAGGCTGCGTTGGATCATCGGGTCGATCAGGGAATCCATCTGGGCGCGGGTCAGCTCGCCGGCCCAGCTGTCGTAGGCGACGGTAACGCTGGCGCTATCGGTCAGGGCTTCCTTGGCGGCACAGGCGGTCTGCAGCAGACGGCGCTGGGCGCCCGGATCGAGGTCGGCCGAGATGCCGGCCTGCTCGATGATCCAGCCAGCAATGGCATGGTCGAAGTCGTCGCCACCCAGGGCGGTGTCGCCGCCGGTAGCCAGGACTTCGAAGACGCCACGGGTCAGGCGCAGAATGGAGATATCGAAGGTACCGCCGCCCAGATCGTAGATGGCGACCAGGCCTTCGGCGTTCTTGTCCAGGCCGTAGGCAACGGCGGCTGCGGTCGGCTCATTGAGCAGGCGCAGCACGTGCAGGCCGGCCAGACGCGCAGCATCCTTGGTGGCCTGACGCTGGGCGTCGTCGAAGTAGGCGGGAACCGTGATCACCGCACCCACCAGCTCGCCACCCAGGGTGGATTCGGCGCGCTGACGCAGGACACGGAGGATTTCGGCGGAGACTTCCACCGGGCTCTTGGCGCCCTGGACGGTCTCGATGAAGGGCATGTGCGATTCGCCCTGGGTGAAGCGGTACGGCAACTGGCCGCCAAGCTGTTTCACATCTTCCAGGCCGCGACCCATGAAGCGCTTGACCGAGATGATGGAGTTCAGCGGGTCTTGCGAGGCGGTGGCGCGAACGCTCTCACCCACCTCGATGCGATCGGCGAGGTAACGCACCGCCGAAGGCAGGATCACTTCGCCGCGGTCGTCCGGCAACGGAGCCGCGACGCCGCTGCGCACGGCAGCGACCAGGGAATTCGTGGTGCCCAGGTCGATCCCCACGGCCAGGCGACGCTGGTGCGGCTGGGGGGTTTGTCCGGGCTCGGCGATCTGCAGTAGGGCCATGCGGTTTCTAATCAGGCTATCGGGCGCGGCGCGGGCCGCGCGGATTAATCGTCGAGTCGCTCTTCCAGCTGTCGCACTTCCTGCGCCAGCTTGTCGAGGAACTGCATGCGACGCACCAGGCGTTCGGCCAGGTCGCGGCGGGCGGCGTCATCCCAGCAATCGGCGAAATCCTCTTCCAGCCGTTGCTGGGCGGACTTCAGCTGACGCTTGAACTGCGCCACGCCGTCGAGATCGGCGCTTTCCTGCAGGTCTTCCAGGTCCTCGCGCAGCTGCATCTGCTGCAGGAGGAACTCCGGGTCCTGCACCGTGGCTTCCAGCGGCAGCGAATCGCCGCGCAGGGCCAGCAGGTACAGGGCACGACGCGGAACGCTCTTCAGCGTCTGGTAGGCATCGTTGAGTTCAGCGGCCTTGGCCTGCGCCAGTCGCTGCTCGCGCTCGGAAGCATCGGCGAAACGGTCCGGGTGGACGGTTCGCACCAGCTCACGGTAGCGATTGCCAAGGGCTTCCAGATCGATCCGGAAGCCCGGCTGCAGGTCGAACAGCGCGAAGTGACAGGGACTACCCACACCCAGCCTCAGACGTTGAAGCTTTCGCCGCAGCCACACTCACCGCGCACGTTCGGGTTGTTGAACTTGAAGCCCTCGTTGAGGCCTTCCTTGGTGAAGTCCAACTCGGTGCCGTCGAGGTAGACCAGGCTTTTCGGGTCGATGATGACCTTCACGCCGTGGCTCTCGAAGACCTGATCCTCGGCTGCCAGCTCGTCGACGAACTCCAGCACGTAGGCCAGACCGGAACACCCGGTGGTGCGCACGCCAAGACGAATGCCCTCGCCTTTGCCACGCCCTTCAAGGGAGCGGCGAACGTGGTTGGCGGCGGATTCGGTCATGCTGATGGCCATGGGAACTCCTTACTCAACGAATCGCTTCAGAGCAGACCTTTCTTCTGCTTGTAGTCGCGCACGGCCGCCTTGATGGCGTCCTCGGCGAGTACAGAGCAGTGGATCTTCACCGGCGGCAGGGCCAGTTCTTCGGCGATGGTGGTGTTCTTGATGGATTCGGCTTCGTCCAGGGTCTTGCCCTTCATCCACTCGGTGGCGAGGGAGCTGGAGGCGATGGCCGAACCGCAGCCGTAGGTCTTGAACTTGGCATCTTCGATGACGCCCTGCTCGTTGACCTTGATCTGCAGGCGCATCACGTCGCCGCAGGCCGGAGCACCGACCATGCCGGTACCGACATCCGGGTCTTCGGCATTGAGCTTGCCGACGTTGCGCGGGTTTTCGTAGTGGTCGATGACCTTGTCACTGTAAGCCATGGCTAATCCTCACTTCTATGGGGCGGGTCAGTGGGCCTGCCATTCGACCTTGGACAGGTCGACACCCTCTTTGAACATATCCCACAGCGGCGAGAGTTCACGCAGCTTGGAAACGGCTTCCACCACCTTCTTGGCGGCGTAATCGACCTCTTCTTCGGTGGTGAAGCGACCGAAGCTGAAACGGATGGAGCTGTGCGCCAGCTCGTCGTTGCGACCCAGGGCGCGGAGCACGTAGGACGGCTCCAGCGAGGCGGAGGTGCAGGCGGAACCGGACGAGACAGCCAGGTCCTTGAGCGACATCATCAGCGACTCGCCTTCGACGTAGTTGAAGCTGACGTTGAGGATGTTCGGCGCGTAGGAAGTCGGGCTGCCGTTGAGGTACAGCTCTTCCAGGTCCTGCACCTGATCGAAGAAGCGCTTGCGCAGGCCTTCGATGCGGGCCATTTCCTGGTGCATTTCTTCCTTGGCGATGCGGAAGGCTTCGCCCATGCCGACGATCTGATGGGTCGCCAGGGTGCCCGAACGCATGCCGCGCTCGTGGCCGCCACCGTGCATCTGGGCTTCCAGGCGTACGCGCGGCTTGCGGCGCACGTAAAGAGCGCCCATGCCTTTGGGGCCGTAGACCTTGTGGGCAGAGAAGGACATCAGGTCGACCTTGAGTTTCTCCAGGTCGATGTCCACCTTGCCGGCCGACTGAGCAGCGTCGACGTGCAGCAGGATGCCGCGGGCGCGGGTCAGCTCACCGATGGCGGCGATGTCGTTGATGCTGCCGACTTCGTTGTTCACATGCATGACCGAGACCAGAATGGTGTCGTCACGCAGGGCGGCCTCGACCATCGCCGGGGTGATGATGCCCTCGGGAGTCGGCTCCAGGTAGGTCACTTCAAAGCCTTCGCGCTCCAGCTGGCGGCAGGTATCCAGGACCGCCTTGTGCTCGATCTTCGAGGTGATGATGTGCTTGCCCTTGGTCGCGTAGAAGTGCGCGACGCCCTTGACGGCAAGGTTGTCGGACTCGGTGGCACCGGAAGTCCAGACGATCTCGCGGGGGTCGGCATTGACCAGCTCGGCGACCTGGCGACGGGCGTTCTCAGCCGCTTCCTCGGCCTTCCAGCCGAAGAGGTGGGAACGCGAAGCCGGGTTGCCGAAATTGCCGTCAACCAGCAGGCAGTCGGCCATTTTCTGAGCGACACGCGGATCCACCGGGGTGGTAGCGGAGTAGTCGAGGTAAATCGGCAATCTCATCAGGTAACTCCTACAGGCGGGCGTTCGCTCAATCGATGGCGGACGCTTCAATCTTATCGAGGCGCAGCGGCTTGGTACCCGAGCAGCGACGCTCGTCCTGGCGCTGGGCGACCTCTTGAACTTCGCGGCGCTCGACCAGGTCGGCCAGGCTGATGCCGCTGAGGAACTCATGAATCTGCTGGCTGAGGTCGCACCACAGGTGGTGGGTCAGGCAGGTATCGCCGGAGTGGCAGTCGCCCTGCCCCTGGCAGCGGGTGGCGTCGACCGACTCGTTGACCGCATCGATCACCTGGGCGACGTGGATGCCGGTCATGTCGCGGGACAGCTGGTAGCCACCGCCCGGACCACGCACGCTGACCACCAGGTTGCCACGGCGCAACTTGGCGAACAGCTGTTCCAGGTAGGACAGGGAGATACCCTGGCGCTCGGAGATATCGGCGAGAGAAACCGGGCCACGCTGGGCGTGCAACGCCAGATCGAGCATGGCGGTGACGGCATAGCGGCCTTTGGTGGTCAATCGCATGGGGAAATCCGGAAGAATCGCTGGTATGGCGGGAGTATGCTCTTTTCCGACTATTTAAGTCAACTATAAGACCTATTACTTTAGTCGGAATTAGCCAGCGAACGGCGACATATTGTAGCAGCAATGCAAGGGCCGGCGCATCACTGCGCCGACTTGCTGCTCTCCTCGTCCTTGACGCCGGCGAAGTCCTCTTCCCGCAGAACCGGAAGATCTTTCGCACAGTAGTCGCTACCCAGAGCTGTCAGAGCCTTGCACATGCCCTCCAGTCGGCCATCGACCGCCTGCAGGTGATCGAGCAACTGACCGATGGCACGGGCCACCGGGTCGGGCATGTCCTGGCTGACCCCGTAGGCATCGAACCCGAGCCTTTCTGCCATGGCCTGGCGCTTGGCGGCCTGATCCGCGTCATCCTTGACGATGATGCGGCCGGGAATACCCACCACAGTGGCACCAGGCGGCACCTCTTTGGTAACCACGGCATTGGAACCCACCTTGGCGCCAGCACCGACGGTGAACGGACCGAGCACCTTGGCGCCCGCCCCCACCACCACGCCGTCGGCCAGGGTCGGGTGACGCTTGCCCTTGTTCCAGCTGGTGCCGCCCAGCGTGACGCCCTGATAGATGGTCACATCGTCGCCGATCTCGGCGGTTTCGCCGATGACGATGCCCAAACCGTGATCGATGAAGAAGCGGCGACCGATCTTCGCACCCGGATGGATCTCGATGCCGGTCATCCAGCGACCGAAATTCGACACCATGCGCGCCAGCCACTTCCAGCCGGACGCCCAAAGACCATGAGCCAGGCGATGCAGCCAGACGGCATGCAGACCCGGATAGCAGGTGAGCACCTCGAAGGCATTGCGCGCCGCCGGGTCACGATGGAATACGCTCTGGATATCTTCGCGTACACGCTCAAACATCTTCATCACTCCGCTTGGAAAGCTCCCCGCGGGCAGCTTTCTGTGTCTCGGTGAGAATACCCCGCAGGATATTCATCTCCAGCTTGCTGACACCGGCACGGCCATACAGGCGGCGCAGGCGCGACATCAGGTGGCGCGGCTTCTGCGGGTCAAGGAACTGAATGTCCACCAGGGTCGACTCCAGATGCGCGTAAAAGCGCTCCAGCTCGTCCGACGTCACCGGAACGCTGTTGAGCATGGCAGTGGACTCGACCTTCTCCTGCTTGGTGGGCTGCCCCTGAACGGCCAGCCAGGCCATGCGCACCTCATAGACCAGCACCTGCACCGCCGTCGCCAGGTTCAGCGAGCTGAACTCGGGATTGGCCGGGATGTGCACGTGGAACTGACATCGCTGCAGTTCCTCATTGGTCAGACCGGCGTACTCGCGACCGAACACCAGCGCAACCTCACCGCCCTGCTGGACGTGTTCCAGGCTGGTGGTGGCGCACTCGCGGGGGTCGAGCAACGGCCAGGGGATGCGGCGATCGCGCGCACTGGTGCCGAGCACCAGGCTGCAGCCAGCCAGGGCATCTTCCAGCGTGGGCACGACCACGGCCGCATCAAGGATGTCATCGGCACCGGAGGCACGGGCGCGCGCTTCGCCACTGGGGAAATCCATCGGATCAACCAGGACCAGGCGCGACAGGCCCATGTTCTTCATCGCACGGGCCGTACCGCCGATATTGCCGGGATGGCTGGTGTTGACCAGCACCACGCGAATTTTGTCGAGCAACGCGCGACTCCACACAAAAGCGAAAAAGGGAGAGAATCCTACCGCAGCAGTGGGGCTTGCGCCACGCAGGCGACAGGTCGCTCTATTAACTCCATGGCTTTCTGCTAGAATGTCCGGCTTTCTTTAACGACCCAGGTGACCTCTCCATGCAGCCTATGCTGAATATCGCCCTGCGCGCCGCTCGCAGCGCCGGTGAACTGATCTTCCGCTCCATCGAACGCCTGGATACCCTGTCGGTCAACGAGAAAGAAGCCAACGACTACGTCACCGAAGTCGACCGCGCGGCCGAGCTCTCCATCGTCACCGCCCTGCGCAAGGCCTACCCGAACCACGGGATCATGGGCGAAGAAGGCGGCGTGCTCGAAGGCAGCGGCGAAGGCGCCGACTACCTGTGGATCATCGACCCGCTGGATGGCACCACCAACTTCATCCACGGCGTTCCGCACTACGCCGTCAGCATCGCCTGCAAATACCGCGGCCGCCTCGAGCACGCCGTGGTCCTCGACCCGGTCCGCCAGGAAGAGTTCACCGCCAGCCGTGGCCGTGGCGCCGCACTGAACGGCCGTCGCCTGCGCGTCAGCAACCGCAAGAGCCTGGAAGGCGCCCTGCTCGGCACCGGCTTCCCGTTCCGCGACAGCCAGATGGATAACCTGGACGCCTACCTGGGCATGTTCCGCAGCCTGGTCGGCCAGACCGCCGGCATCCGCCGCGCCGGCGCCGCCAGCCTGGACCTGGCCTACGTTGCCGCCGGCCGCTACGACGCCTTCTGGGAGTTCGGTCTGTCCGAGTGGGACATGGCCGCTGGCGCCCTGCTGATCCAGGAAGCGGGCGGCCTGGTGAGCGATTTCACCGGCGGTCACGAGTTCCTCGAGAAAGGCCAGATCGTCGCCGGCAACACCAAGTGCTTCAAGGCGCTGCTGACCAGCATCCAGCCGCACCTGCCGCCGTCGCTCAAGCGCTGAGCCAGAGCCACGACAGAAAAAGCCCGGCAATGCCGGGCTTTTTTGTGCCTGCAATAATCCAAATCCTGAGGCGGCGAGCTTGTTCGCGAAGCCTTTCCATCCTTCCATCCGTAGCCACAGCCTTGGCCGATTCGCGAGCAAGCTCACTCCCACAAAGAGCAAAAGAAAAAGGCGCCCATCGGGCGCCCTCCTCGCTCCACACCTGGCGACTGCTTATTGCTGACCCAGGATCAGTCGGCCGCTCTTGTCGACCGGAATCTGCGAGCCCGGATCGCGGTCCATGCGGACCTGACCGGCCTTGCCATCGAGCAGGTACTTCACGTCATAGCCGACAACCTTCTCGCTGGTGTCGTTGACGGTGCTGCAGCGGGTCTCAGTGGTGGTGTAGGTGTCACGCTCCTGCATGCCTTCCTGCACCTTGTTGCCCGCGTAACCGCCACCGATGGCGCCTGCCACGGTGGCGATCTTCTTGCCGTTACCGCCGCCGATCTGATTGCCCAGCAGGCCGCCAGCGATGGCGCCGATCGCCGTACCGGCAATCTGGTGGGTATCCTTGACCGGGCGCTGATGGGTCACTGCCACGTCCTTGCAGACCTGGCGCGGATTCTTGATGGTTTCCTTGACCGGTTGAACGGCGAGCACCTCGGCGTATTGCGGCGCGCGGTCCACCAGACTGTAGGTAGCCACGGCGCCACCGGCAGTCACGCCTACAGCGCCCAGCACGGTACCGATTAGCAACGACTTGTTCATAGGGTTCTCCTGGTCTTTCTTCTCATTCGGGCCTCGCCCTTTACCTTGCCTTGGAGCAATCGATTTGTAAGAAGTTCCGACCATTCCGTGACACAGCACCTACAAATGAAAACTCCCGCCGAAGCGGGAGTTTTCTCTGGAAGACCGGAAACGCTCTATTACGGGCGCTCGTCGACTTCCTTGCTCGGCGGCGGAATCAGGTCCTCGGTGGACAGGTTCAGCCAGATCAGTACCACGTTGGCGATGTAGATCGACGAGTAGGTACCCGCCATCACACCGACGAACAGGGCAATGGAGAAACCGAACAGGTTATCGCCGCCGAAGAACAGCAGAGCGGCGATCGCCAGCAGGGTCGACACCGAGGTGGCGATGGTCCGCAGCAGGGTCTGGCTGGTCGAGATGTTGATGTTGTCGATCAGGCTGGCCTTGCGCAGTACGCGGAAGTTCTCGCGCACCCGGTCGAAGATCACGATGGTGTCGTTCAGCGAGTAACCCACCACCGCCAGTACTGCGGCGAGCACGGTCAGGTCGAAGGTGATCTGGAAGAACGACAGCACGCCCATCACGATGATGGCGTCGTGGATCAGCGAGAGGATCGCACCCAGGGCGAACTTCCACTGGAAGCGGAAGCCTACGTACAGGAGGATGCCGCCCAGCGCCAGGAGCATGCCGAGGCCGCCCTGGTCGCGCAGCTCTTCACCCACCTGCGGACCGACATACTCGACGCCGTTGACCTTGGCCGGGTTGGAAGCATCGGCTTTCTGCAGCGCAGTGGCGACCTTCTTGCCCAGTTCCGGGTCTTCGCTGGGCATGCGCACCAGGACGTCACGGGTGTCACCGAAGCTCTGCACCACGGCTTCGCTGTAACCGGCGGCGACCAGTTGCTCACGCACCTTGGAGAGGTCGGCAGGCTGCTCGTAGGTCAGCTTGATCGACGTACCGCCGGTGAAGTCCAGGCCGAAGTTGATGCCTTTGAAGACCCAGCTGCCGAGGGCGATCAGGGTCAGGATCAGGGTCGCGGCGAACGCAATGTTGCGCACGCCCATGAAGTTGATAGTACCGATCTTGATATTCATCTCTGACCCCTTAGATCCACAGCTTCTTAACGTCGCGGCCGCCGTAGATCAGGTTCACCATTGCGCGGGTGACCATGATGGCAGTGAACATCGAGGTGAGAATACCCAGGGACATGGTCACGGCGAAGCCCTTCACCGGGCCGGTGCCCATGGCGTAGAGGATGCCGCCGACCAGCAGCGAAGTCAGGTTGGCGTCGATGATCGCGGTAAAGGCACGGTTGAAGCCTTCATGGATCGCCCGCTGTGTCGACATGCCCGCCGCCAGCTCTTCTCGTATCCGCGAGAAGATCAGCACGTTGGCGTCCACCGCCATACCCATGGTCAGCACGATACCCGCGATACCCGGCAGGGTCAGGGTCGCGCCAAGGATCGACATCAGCGCCACCAGCATGACCATGTTGAAGGCCAGGGCGACGGTGGCGATCACGCCGAAGAAGCGGTAGATGACGATGATGAACAGGGAAACGAAGACCATGCCCCACAGGGAAGCGTCGATACCCTTGGCGATGTTGTCAGCACCCAGGCTCGGGCCGATGGTGCGTTCTTCAGCGAAGTACATCGGCGCAGCCAGGCCACCGGCGCGCAGCAACAGGGCCAGTTCCGAGGACTCGCCCGGGGCATCCAGGCCGGTGATGCGGAACTGGTTGCCCAGCGGCGACTGGATGGTCGCCAGGCTGATGATCTGTTTCTCTTCCTTGAACGCCGGAACAGCAACTTCCTGCTCGACGCCGTCGACGACCTGCTTGGTGTAGCGGGTGATCGGCTTCTGCTCGATGAACACCACAGCCATGCTGCGGCCGACGTTGTTGCGGGTCGCGCGGTTCATCAGCTCGCCACCGTGGCCATCCAGACGGATGTTCACCTGCGGACGGCCGTTCTCGTCGAAGCTGGCGCTGGCGTCGGTGACCTGGTCACCGGTGATGATCACGCCACGCTCCAGGCTCGCCGGCGGGCGACGCGGCTCGCGGAAATCGAAGGTCTCGGTGGAGGACTTGATCGCATCCGGCTCGGCGGCCAGGCGGAACTCCAGGTTGGCGGTCTTGCCGAGGATGCGCTTGGCTTCAGCGGTGTCCTGCACGCCCGGCAGCTCGACGACGATGCGGTTGGCGCCCTGGCGCTGTACCAGCGGCTCGGACACGCCCAGCTCGTTCACGCGATTGCGAACGGTGGTGAGGTTCTGCTTGATCGAGTATTCGCGGATTTCGGCCAGCTTGGTGGCGGTCATGGCCAGACGCAGGACCTGCATGCCATTACGCTCGCTCTGGGCGGTTTCGAAATCGCGGAAATCCTTGGCGATGATCGACTTGGCCTTGTCCAGGTCGGCTTCTTCGGTGAAGCCCAGCTGGATGCCGCCGTCCTGCACAGGCAGGCTGCGGTAGCGCACGCGCTCCTTACGCAGGGCGCTCTTGACCTCGTTCTCATACACCTTCATACGAGCGTCGACTGCCTTTTCCATGTCCACTTCCAGCAGGAAGTGCACACCACCGGACAGGTCGAGGCCCAGCTTCATCGGGTGGGCGGCAATGTTGCGCAGCCAGTTCGGCGTGGTCTGGGCGAGGTTCAGGGCGACCACATAGTCGTCACCCAGCGCGCGGCGGACGATGTCCTTGGCCGGCAACTGATCTTCCTGCTTGACCAGACGGATCAGGCCGCTGTTCTTGCCCAGCGAGCCGGCCTTGACGGCGATGCCCGCATCGGCGAGCGCTTTGCTGGCCTTGTCGACGTCGGCCTGGGTGACCTGCAACGCGGTGCTCGCGCCACTGATCTGGACGGCCGGATCGTCCGGATAGAGGTTGGGTGCGGAATAGATGAAACCGACGGCCAGGACCGCCAGGATCAGCAGATACTTCCACAGGGGATACTTGTTGAGCATGACACCGCCCGTTATGACGCGGGGCGCATCTTGCGCCCCGTCGGTTGGGTTTCTAGGTGGAGGATCAGATCGCCTTCAGGGTGCCTTTCGGCAGGGTCGCGGCGATCGCGGCCTTCTGGAACTTCAGCTCGACGTTGTCGGAAACCTCGACGACGACGAAGTCCTCGGCGACCTTGGTCACCTTGCCGGCGATACCGGCGGAAGTGACGACTTCATCGCCCTTCTGCAGGCCGGACAGCAGGTTCTTGTGCTCTTTCGAGCGCTTGGCCTGGGGACGCCAGATCATCAGGTAGAAGATGACCAGGAAACCGACCAGGAAAATCCACTCGAAGCCAGTGCCGGCCGGGCCTGCAGCAGCGGCGGGAGCTGCGGCGTCAGCGTAGGCAGCGGGAATCAGAAAACTCATTGGAAACTCCTGTCTCAAAGCTTTTTCGATGAATAAGGTCAGTCCGCCAGCGGCGGCACGGGAAGGCCGCGCTTGGCGTAGAAGGCGTCGACAAAGTTCGCCAATGTACCCTGTTGGATTGCCTCGCGCAAACCAGCCATAAGCCGCTGATAATGCCGCAAGTTATGGATGGTATTGAGCATGCTGCCGAGCATTTCGCCGCACTTGTCCAGGTGGTAGAGGTAGGCGCGGGAGAAGTGCTTGCAGGTGTAGCAATCGCAGGTCGGGTCCAGCGGAGACTCATCGTGCTTGTGCACCGCGTTGCGGATCTTGATCACCCCGGTGTCAACGAAAAGGTGGCCATTGCGCGCATTGCGGGTGGGCATGACGCAGTCGAACATGTCGACGCCCCGGCGCACACCTTCCACGAGGTCTTCGGGTTTGCCCACACCCATCAGGTAACGAGGTTTGTCAGCCGGCATGTGCCGCGGCAGGAAGTCCAGTACGCGGATCATCTCTTCCTTGGGCTCGCCCACCGACAGGCCGCCGATGGCCAGGCCGTCGAAGCCGATTTCCTGCAGACCTTCGAGCGAGCGCATGCGCAGCTCTTCGTGCATGCCGCCCTGGACGATGCCGAACAGCGCCGACGGGCTGTCGCCGTGGGCGGTTTTCGAGCGCTTGGCCCAACGCAGGGACAGCTCCATGGAGCGTTTGGCGACGTCGAACTCGGCCGGGTACGGGGTGCACTCGTCGAAGATCATCACGATGTCCGAGCCCAGCGCACGCTGCACGGCCATGGACTCTTCCGGGCCCATGAAGACCTTGGCGCCGTCCACCGGCGAGGCGAAGTACACGCCCTCCTCCTTGATCTTGCGCAGCGCGCCCAGGCTGAACACCTGGAAGCCGCCCGAGTCGGTGAGGATCGGCCCCTTCCACTGCATGAAGTCATGCAGGTCGCCGTGCTTCTGGATCACTTCGGTGCCCGGACGCAGCCACAGGTGGAAGGTGTTGCCGAGGATGATCTGCGCGCCGATGCCCTCGATATCGTGCGGTAGCATGCCCTTCACGGTGCCGTAGGTACCCACCGGCATGAACGCCGGGGTTTCCACCACGCCACGGGGGAAGGTCAGGCGGCCGCGACGGGCCTTGCCCTCGGTGGCCAGCAGTTCGAATTTCATGAAGCTCATGGATCAGTCCTCGGGGCCGCGCGGTGCCGGGTTGCGGGTGATGAACATGGCATCGCCGTAACTGAAGAAGCGATAGCCCTGCTCCACCGCCGCCGCATAGGCGGCCATGGTTTCGGGGTAGCCGGCGAAGGCGGAGACCAGCATCAGCAGGGTGGATTCGGGCAGGTGGAAGTTGGTGACCAGGGCGTCGATCACATGGAACGGCCGCCCGGGAAAGATGAAGATATCGGTGTCGCCACTGAACGGCTTGAGCACGCCGTCACGGGCCGCGCTTTCCAGCGAACGCACGCTGGTGGTGCCGACGGCGACCACGCGACCGCCGCGTGCCTTGCAGGCGGCCACGGCGTCGACCACATCCTGGCTGACTTCCAGCCATTCGTTGTGCATGTGGTGGTCTTCGATGCGCTCCACGCGTACCGGCTGGAAGGTGCCGGCGCCGACGTGCAGGGTGACGAACGCGGTATCCACGCCCTTGGCGCGGATCGACTCCAGCAGCGCCTCGTCGAAGTGCAGGCCGGCGGTCGGTGCCGCCACGGCGCCCGCGCGCTCGGCATAGACGGTCTGGTAACGCTCGCGGTCAGCGTCTTCATCCGGGCGGTCTATATAGGGCGGCAGCGGCATGTGGCCGACGCGCTCCAGCAGCGGCAACACGTCCTCGCTGAAGCCCAGTTCGAACAGCGCGTCATGGCGCTGCAGCATCTCGGCCTCGCCACCGCCGTCGATGAGGATCTTCGATCCCGGCTTGGGCGATTTGCTGGAGCGCACGTGTGCCAGCACGCGATGGCTGTCCAGCACGCGCTCCACGAGGATTTCCAGTTTGCCGCCGGAAGCCTTCTGGCCGAACAGGCGGGCAGGGATTACCCGGGTGTTGTTGAACACCATCAGGTCACCCGGCTTGAGGAAGCCGAGGATGTCAGCGAATTGCCGGTGGCTGAGCTCGCCGCTCGGACCGTCCAGCACCAGCAGACGGCTGGAGCGGCGTTCAGGTAGCGGATGGCGGGCGATCAGCGCCTCGGGCAGGTCGAAATGAAAGTCAGCGACGCGCATGGGGGAGCTTTCTCGAAGGGGCGCACATCTTACTGGATATGCCGATTTCTGACCATGCGAGCCGATTGACCGGCGCAGAGCGCCTCCCTATACTGCCGCGCCATTGCCTCGGTGGCGGAATGGTAGACGCGGCGGATTCAAAATCCGTTTCTGGCGACAGAGTGAGAGTTCGAGTCTCTCCCGGGGCACCACCACATTGTTTCAGGACTTCCCAAGAAGTCCCGAAACCCACGAAGAACCGGCCCTCTGGCCGGTTTTTTGTTGCCCAAAATTCCCGTACCATTTCAGGTAAGCCTCACGTTTTGGGGGCAAGCTTAGGGGCAGCGTGAGTTCGATATCGCTTCATGCCCCTACGAGGGTAGGGATATGCCGCGTAAGACCGCACCGCTTACAGACTCTGCACTGAAGGTGGCGAAGCCCAAGGACAGGCCGTACAAGCTCAGCGACGGCGAAGGGCTTTACCTGGAAGTCATGCCCAATGGCTCCAAACTGTGGCGCCTCAAGTTCCGCTTCAACGGGAAGGAAAACCGTCTCGCGTTAGGGACATATCCGACCGTGCCCCTACAACAAGCGCGCAAACGGCGAGAGGATGCCCGGCAGTTGCTGGCGCTTGGCAAGAACCCAGCGGCCGAACGCGACGCTTCCCGGCTTGCCCTCCAACTCGATGGTCAAAGCTTCGAAGCGATCGCTCGGGAGTGGCACGCGTACCGCAAGCCACGCTGGGCACCTTCAGACGCGCCAAACGAGAGGTGACAGTAGATCGTGACGTACTGACACGTCAGCATGTCAGTGTTGTATGTCACTACTCCAGGGGAGATTCAATCCGTAGCCATCGTTACCAATCACGCCCAAGGAGGCACGAACGATGGCTACTGCAAGCAAGCTCTCCGCTACTTCCCAAGTGCAGTCCGCGACTCAGCGTCGCTTCATCAAACTGGCGTCGGTCAAATCCCTGACCACTCTCTCCACCTCCGAAATTTACCGCCGAATCGGCGCTGGAAAATTCCCCCAACAGATCATGCTCGGTCCCAAGTCCGCGGTATGGATCGAGGGCGAGATCATCCAGTGGTGCGAGGCACGCATCGCGGAGAGCCGCGGGGAGGTTGTCTAAATGCAGCCCTCCGACAGCACGACTGAAGCGCAACGCGCTCGCCTCTTGGCCCGGGTCCAGGAAAGCCCCATCGACACCTTGAGCGAGCGAACCGAGTTCGACATCCTCCACCCCGCCGCAGGCATCCAAGACATCCGCGACCGCGGCTAAGCGCCGAGAAGCGAAGAAGGCCGCGAGCAAGCTGCGGGGCGTCCGTCCCGAAAGCGTGCTGAGCGTTTACGGCGGAACGGTGTTCGGCATCGCGCAGACCTCTGAAGCGATGACCCGGGCCCGACTGCGAGCGCGCGATGAACTGAGCGCCATGCTGCAGGCGCCCACTCCCACTGCCCAGGCATTCAACGGCCTGACCAAGGAGTAAACCCATGACGACTTTTCAACAGCGCCGCGTAGCGCTGACGGGATCGGCTTACCTGCAGAAAGTGGAACACGCTTTCCGCGAGGCCCTGCAGGGCATCTTCGGGCCGTTGGATTGGCTGCCTGAGGGTGACGGGAGCATTCACCGCTTCCACGTGCCGGGGGATCGGGTCGGCAGCCGCAATGGCTGGTACGTATTGTTCGCGGACGGGGTTGCGGCTGGCGCCTTCGGCACATGGAAGAGCGCCCAAGTACATCACTGGAGCAGCGCCGGCGAACTGTCCGCCACTGAACTTGAGGAAAGCCGGCAGCGTATCGAGCAGGCTCGGGCACAGCGGCAGGCCGAACAGCAGGAACGCCAACAGACCGCAGCAGTGCTTTCTCACCGCTGGTGGGAAAGTGCCCGTCGCGCAGATCCCGCTCACGCCTACTTGGCCGGCAAGCACATCCGCTCATACGCGCTGCGGCAACGAGCCGGTGAGCTACTAGTGCCGCTCTACCACTCCGGCGAACTGGTCAACCTGCAGCGCATAGGCGCCTGCGGCCGCAAGCGCTTCCTCTTCGGTGGCCGTGTCACCGGCTGCTACTCGCCACTCGGCCAGATCACCACCGGCAAGCCGCTGTACATCTGCGAAGGCTGGGCCACTGGCGCGACCATCCACGAGAGCTCCGGCATGGCCGTCGCGTGCGCGATGAACGCCGGCAACCTGATGCCCGTGGCGCTGGCGCTGAAGGCCCGCTACGGGGACCAGGTTCAGTTGGTGATTGCCGGCGACGACGACCGCAATACACCCGGCAACCCGGGACGCACTGCGGCCACCGCTGCAGCACTCGCCGCCGGCGCGCTGGTGACTTTCCCTGAGTGGCCCGACGACGCGCCGCCATCGCTCACAGACTTCAACGATCTGCACGTGTGGAGGGCTGGCGCATGAGTAGCCCCATCACCCTGAAGGCCAAGAGCCCAATACAGGAAGCCATCCACAACCTGTCCGAAGACGCTGGCGCCTTGTACGCACCTGCCGTGCTCGAAGAGCTGCGCTCGATGCGCAGTAAGGACCCTGCAGCCTTCGCCCGCCTGCGCATCCAGGTGAAGGAAACCAAGATGCTGAGCATGGCGGAGTTCGATCGCCTGACCGTCTCGGCCGAGTCGGAGGCAGGAGCCGCTGCAGGGCAAAGCATCTTTGCCGACGTGGAGCCATGGTCGAAACCGGTGGATGGCGCCGAGCTGCTGGACGACGTCACGCAAGCACTCGCCCGCCACGTGATAGCGGAGAAGGAGACGCTACGCGCGGCAGCACTGTGGGCCACCTTCACCTGGTTGGTCGACGTGGTGCAGATAGCGCCGATCGCCAACATCACGGCACCGGAGAAGCGCTGTGGTAAGTCGGTCCTGCTCACGGCCTTGGGCAAGCTGGTCAACCGCCCGCTGCAGGTGTCGAACATCGGGCCAGCCGCGCTGTTCCGTTCCATCGAACTGTGGTCGCCGACGCTGCTGATCGATGAGGTGGACGCGTTCCTCGCAGCACACGAGGACGCACGCGGCATCCTCAACGCCGGCTTCACCAGAGACAGCGCAGTGGTCATCCGCTGCGTGGGTGACGACCACATACCCACCCCGTTCAACGTATGGGGCGCGAAGGCCCTTTGTGGCATCGGCCGCATCGCCGACACGCTGGCAGATCGGAGCGTGCCTCTGCGCCTTCGCCGTCGCACACCCGGCGAGAGCGTGGAGAACCTACGCCACTCTGACCCTGCTCTGTGGGAGCAACTGCGGTCGCGGCTGGCGCGCTTCGCTCTGGACAACTCCGAGGCCATCGGCAAGGCACGTCCAACGCCCATCGAAGGCCTGAACGATCGCGCCAACGACTCCTGGGAACCGCTGCTGGCGATCGCTGACCAGGCCGGCGCGCATTGGCCTAAGTCCGCACGCACTGCCGCAATCGCATTGCACGGTCTGGAGGGTGATGCGCCCAGTGTCGGCGTCGAGCTGCTGGCCGATGTGAAGGCCGCGTTCGAAGCTCGCAGCGCCTCCAAAATGTTCAGCGCTGATCTGCTGGAACAACTGGTCGCGGATGACGAAGCGCCTTGGGCGACCTGGAACCGTGGCAAGGCAATGTCAGCCCGTCAGCTGTCCGCGAGGCTGGCCGACTTCGGCATCAAGTCGAAGGACATTCGGCTCGGCTCGATCAACAAAAAGGGGTACGACAAGAGCGACTTCCGCGACGCCTTCGACCGCTACCTTTCGGCTGACACCCCCTCTCCATCCGCGACAACGCGACACGCCTATCCTATGGCCGCAACCGGCCAGAAGCGGGCACTGAACCAGATGTCCGCCCGTCTGACCAAGCTCCTTATCTCACCTTTGCCCTTTCAACCGACTTAACTGCTCTGTTCGTTGCTAGCGGCTATGACAAGGCCATCCAGCCAATCCTGGTGACCGTTGATCATAGGGTTGGGCTTAGTCCGGTGCAGTTCCTCAGCCGGCTTACCCTTCTGTGTTTCTTGGGTGAGGATGCGCACGCGACCGCCTTCGAGGTCTTCCACCAGCCAGGCATGATGAACGTCCAGGCGCGTCTCGCCTTCTCCCGCCCAGCCGTGCCAGGCAACCCGCCCTGGCCGGCCGTTCGCCGGCGGGACGTACTCGTTGCACTGCGCCTCGACAGGGAAGCCGAAGGTCTCGAAGTAGAAGCGCACACCATCCGCCAGTTCGGGGCCCTTGTCGTCGTAGAAGCGCACATTGGCGGAGTTGGCGTAATAGCTAGGCCAGCGCGACGGTACGCTGAGCAGCGGCCAGATGTCCTGAGCGCTGAGGCCGGTGACTATCACCTCGTTGGAGGCGAAATTTTCGGTGAAGCCGGGGACGAATCCTTCCGGCCAATGGATCGAATTCATGGTCACGCTTTTGCTCCTGTGAGGATTGAACCGCCGGGTATGGGTAGCTCATGGCAAAAGGATGACGACACACAGCCATTAGCACCAATGATCACTTCTAACACCAGGCATAGTCATTACTAATACCCGCTGCGAATCAGCCGGGTTTCAACGCCGGGCTATCCCGACACCGTCAGGGCGTCCGACAGGGATGCGTCCTACCTCTTCTTGACTTGCCAGATCAATCACCGAAACCACGCTGTCGGGCGTACAGGAAATGAACGCGCGTCCTGTCGCTGCATCGATGAAGATTCCGGCGCCGCGCCCGATTTGCAGACGCTTGAGCGGCTTGCGAGTGGCTCTGTCATAGAACACCAGCGCGCCGGTTTTCACACTGACCACCAATACCTGCTTGCCATCGGGTGTGAACTTCAATCGATGGGCGCCGTCCAGCCCGGTAGAAATCTGTGACGTTAGCCTTTCCGCCTGCACATCGACGATAGACAAGATGCCGCCGGGCGTAACAGTCCAAAGCTCCCGACCATCGGGAGAGACGTCGAATCCTTCGGCGCCCTTGCCCACCGACACCAAGGTCTGCACCCAGTCCAGCCGCGGCTTTGCCGCTGGCGGTAGGACTCCTGTTGGCGGCATGGCCGGGGCTACCATGCGCTGCTCGAGCAGGCTGACCGTACCGGAACCGACGTTGGTGGCGTACATATGCTTAGCGTCCGGACTCACGTACAGCATGTGCGTCGTGTCTTGTCCTGTGCCCATGACCCAGTCCACGCGTCCCTGCGCCGGATCGAAGCGCCCCACGGCCTTTGAGCCCTGAGCGGTGAACCAGAGCTTTCCGCCCACGTAGGCCAGTCCATGCGGGCCGATCAGCGGCAAGGTGCTGATCGGCGTCTGGGCGACGGCATGAGCCAGGTCGATCACATCGATTTCGTGGAAGGCCCCGTACCCCGGATTGGAAACGTAGGCCACACGCCCATCAGTCGTGACTTCCACTTCGTGCGGGTCAGGCCCTAGCGCAACCTGCGCGATCAGCTCGAAGTTGAGTGGATCACGGAGCTGGAGCTGGTGGTCGGTCTTGGAGGCAATCAGCAGCAACTGCTTAGGCGTTTCCGCTGCCATGGCGGCGACAGGTAGCACCACCAGCAGAGCCGACAGCAGTAGTTCACTCAGCTTCATCGAGCGCATCTCCTGGGGTGTATTTCAGCGGCTCTGGTAGCGTTCCAGCCAGTGTGCGTATGGCGCCGGTAACACCCACGTTGACCGCTCGATCTCCAACGCCTGCGCCGCACGCAACGGCCAATGCGGATCTGCCAGGTGCATGCGCCCCACCATTACCAAGTCCATCTGCTCTTGAGCGACGACGCGCTCGGCATCCGCCGGCCGCTCGATGCCCCAGGACGATGCTACGGGAAGCCGCGCTTCACGGCGCACGCGCTCGGCAATCGGGGCGAGGAAGGCCGGCCCCCAAGGGATGTCGGTCTGCGGGATGGAGAAGCCGACGCTGACATTGAGCAGGTCTAGACCTTCATCGCGCATCAGGCGGGTCAGCTCGATGGATTCGGCGAGGGTCTGCTCGTCACGGCCGTCGAACTCGATGACTCCGAACCGTGCGGTCAGCGGCAGGTATTCGGGCCAGACCTTGCGTACCGCACGCAGGGTTTCCAAGAGGAAGCGGCTGCGTCCAGCGAAGTCCCCGCCGTATTCGTCATTGCGCTGGTTGGCGTGGACGCTGAAGAAGCTTTGCGCCAGGTAACCGTGGGCGAAATGCAACTCCAGCCATTCGAAGCCTGCGTCACGGGCCCGCCTTGCAGCGGCAACGAAATCGCGCTGGACGCGCTCGATGTCTTCCCTGGTCATGGTGCGCGGCACTTTCGGCAGATTAGCGCCGAAGGCCAAAGCAGACGGTGCGATAGTCTGCCAGCCGCTGGGGTCGCCTTCGGCGATGTGATCGTCGCCTTCCCAAGGTCGGTGTGCGCTGGCTTTTCGTCCCGCGTGGGCAATCTGGATGCCCGGCACTGCGCCAGCGGCCTTGATCGAGGCGGCGATCTGCGCCATGCCCTCGGCCTGCTGATCATTCCACAGGCCGGTGCAGGCTGGTGTGATGCGTCCTTCGGGCGACACCGCGGTCGCCTCGACAATAACCAGTCCGGCGCCGCCGCGGGCTATACCGGCGTAGTGGGCTGGGTGCCAGTCATTGGTGAAACCGTTGCGGGCCATGTATTGGCACATGGGCGGTACGGCGATGCGGTTGCGCAGTTCGACGTCTTTGAGGCGGAACGGAGAGAACAGGGCGGACATGGACTTCTCGCTCAGAAAAGAATGACAGGTTTGCCGGAGAAACTGCGCTGCCGCAGGTCTGCAAGGCGCTCGGGCAACGATTCGAATTCGCCGATGACCAGCGGTTCGGTTTGCAGTTGTCCCTCGGAGGCGGCCAGCAGCAATCGCTCACCGGCGGCTACCAGGCGCGCCCAGTCGACGTCGTCGCCGTGCCGGTGTAGTGCTCCCAGGGCCACCTCATGCATCGATAGCGCGCGACCGAATGGCGGGTTAGGCCAATCGCTGACGCGCCCCTGGATGCACAGCAGATGGCCATTGGCGCGCAGAGCTGGCGCCAATCGCTGCGCATGGTCGCTGCCGATGCAGTCGATCAAGGCATGGAATCGCTCACCGGCGGCCCAGACTTCGTCATCGGCCAGCGGGCCGGGTAGCACCTGGGCGGCGCCCAACCGCTGCAGCCGCTGCCAGTGTCGCGAATGGCACATGACGCTGACCTGCACACAGCGTTCGCTGGCGAACTGCACCAGGTACTGGCCGACGGCGCCGCCGGCCCCGCTGATTAGCAGAAGGTCATCTTCGTGCAGCGGCAGCTTGTCGAGGGCCTGCCAGGCGGTCAGTGCCGGGCAAGGAAAGCCGGCGGCACGGGCGAAATCCAGCGCATCCGGCAGACACATCAGCACTCGCGCGGCAACGGGCGTGTGCTCGGCAAAACTACCCGGCTTGTTCAGATCCTGGTGATAGGCCACGCGCCGCCCCAGCCAGTCTTCATCGATACCCTGACCGACCGCTATTACGGTGCCAGCGCCATCAACGCCGGGGATTTTCCCCGGCTGCCAATCCACCAGCTCACCGCCTAGAACCTTCCAATCCACGGGGTTCAGGCCGATGGCAGCGTTGCGCACCAGCACTTCACCCGGCGCAGGAACGGGCAACGCGCGGCTTTGCAACTGCAACTGCTGCGCCTGCGCACCGCCTTGCCAAGTCCAGGCCCGGGATGAACTCATTGGTAGGCACCAGCCGAATAGGTCAGCTCGTAGCTGTGGCTGTATATCTCCAGGATGTTGCCGAAGGGGTCTTCCATGTAAACCATGCGGAAGGGCTTCTCGCCGGGGAAGTACTCACGCACCGGCATTCGCTGCTTGCCGCCGGCGGCGACGATGCGGGCGGCCAAGCCCTCGACGTCCGGATCCTGCACGCAGAAATGGAAGACGCCGGTCTTCCAGTACTCGAAGTTGTTCTGCGGACGCTCGGCATTGGGAAACTGAAATATCTCCACGCCAACGCGGTCACCAGTGGACAGGTGGGCGATGCGGAACGAGCCCCAGCCAGCGCCGAACACATCGGTGCACATCACGCCAATGGCAGAGTCGTCTTCGCTGATGGTGGTGGGCGGCATGATCAAGTACCAACCCAGGACTTGGGTGTAAAACTCAACGGCGGCGTCCAGGTCGGTGACGGCCAGGCCGATGTGGGAAAAGCTGCGGGGATAGGTGGCGCTCATGGCTCAGGCCTCGATGATACGGATGTATCACCAGCCTAGGGACGAACCGCTATAATGAAAACAACGCAGATGTTATTGAACCAATAAGAGATCGTTATGCTTAATCCCCAGTGGCTGCGCACTTTTTCCACTCTGGCTGAGGTCGGCAGCTTCACGCGCAGCGCCGACCGCCTAGACCTCACCCAGGCCGCCGTCAGCCAGCACATCCGCCATCTGGAAGAACAACTCGGCCCTTTGTTGATCCGCCGGCCGCGCCTGCTGGAATTGACGCCTGCCGGTCAGGCACTGCTGCGTTACTGCGCCGAGGTGAACCAGGCGGATCGCCGCCTGCGCCAAGAGCTGGAAGGCGCCGATGCCGAACACGGAGAAATCGCTCTGATCAGCCCCGGCAGCATCGGCCTGTTCCTCTATCCGCTGCTACTGGAGATGCAGAAGGCCACGCCTGGGCTGGTCGTACGCCACCGTTTCGCACCTGACAGCGAGGTGCTGAGCGCTGTGCTGGAAAACCACTATGAACTGGGCCTGCTCAGCTTCAAGCCTGACGACCCGCGCCTGAGCGCGAGGCTATTTGCCGAGGAACCGCTGGAACTGGTGGTGCCGGCGGGAATCGAGGTGCACGACTGGCAAAGCCTGGAGCGCTTGGGTTTCATCGACCACCCCGACGGCCAGGCCATGGCTGGCCGCCTGCTGAGCCGCCGTTTCCCCGGCAACCCTGGGCTCCGTAATCTGCCGCTGCACGGCTTCAGCAACCAGATCGGGCTGATCCTCGAGCCGGTCGCCCGCGGCCTCGGCTTCACCGTCTTGCCGCGCTACGCCCGACAGGCATTCGTCCGGCAGGACGAGATCGCCGTAATGGAATGTGGCGCCCCGGTGGTGGACAAACTCTGGCTGATCCATCGAGCGGAGTGGCCCCTCTCACGGCGGGCAGCTAAATCGATCGAAAGACTCACTCTTCATATTTCCTCGCTTACTCGGCCGAGTTGAAGCAGTTAGCACCTCTCAATCGCATTAATTATCGGCTGGAACCGCAAACGAGGCGTGGAAGCTTTGCCGTCTATGTCTGCTATTGGTCGGCAGCTGCCCATCACCGTTGGCCGCAAGCGGTCAGAAGCAGCAATCACCCAATTCCACATGCATTTAGAGGCTGGATGAACTCGACCCACATGGTCGTGGGCACTACGGCGCCGCCGTCTGAGATCGGCCAGAAGCGGACGCTCAAGTACAATGAGGCTTGCGCAAAACATATGGAAATCCGTATATTCGATTTTCCATATGCAAGGTGAAGCCATGATCACTCCACCCGAAGTCTTCAAGAGCCTGGCCGACGAGACCCGTGTTCGCGCCACCCTGCTCATCGCCAGTCTGGGCGAACTCTGCGTCTGCGAGCTGATGTGCGCGCTGGACGACAGCCAGCCGAAGATCAGCCGCCACCTGGCGCAACTGCGCAGCACCGGGCTGCTGCTGGATCGCCGCCAGGGCCAGTGGGTCTATTACCGCCTCAACCCCGAGCTGCCCGCCTGGGTGCACGAGATGCTGCAGGTCACCCTGCTGGCCAACGCGCAATGGTTGGCCGACAACACCCTCCGCCTGCAGAACATGGACGGTCGCCCGGTCCGTGATGCCGCCTGCTGCTGATCCCTTCGAGCGAGTCCTCCATGCTGGTCGCCGTTGCTGTCTTCGTCTTCACCCTCGTTCTGGTCGTCTGGCAACCCAAGGGCCTCGGCGTCGGCTGGAGTGCCGCACTGGGTGCGATCATTGCCCTGGCCGCCGGCGCGGTTTCGCTGCATGACATCCCGACCGTGTGGGCCATCGTCTGGAACGCCACCGCCACCTTCATCGCGGTCATCATCATCAGCCTGCTGCTGGATGAGGCCGGGTTCTTCGAGTGGGCCGCATTACACGTCGCGCGTTGGGCGAATGGCAGCGGCTACCGGCTGTTTGCCTTCTGCATACTGCTCGGTGCTGCCGTCTCGGCGCTGTTCGCCAACGATGGTGCGGCACTGATCCTCACGCCCATCGTCATGTCGATGCTGCTCGCCCTGCGCTTCTCGCCCGCCGCAACCTTGGCCTTCGTCATGGCTGCGGGCTTCATCGCCGACACAGCGAGCCTGCCGCTGGTTGTCTCCAACCTGGTGAATATCGTCTCGGCTGATTACTTCGGCCTGGGCTTCGCCGAGTACGCCTCGGTGATGGTGCCGGTGAACCTCGCCAGTGTTGCCGCCACCCTGCTGGTGCTGTTCCTGTTCTTCCGTCGCGACATCCCGAGGCAGTACGCGCTCGATGCGCTGAAAGAGCCGAAGGCGGCGATCCACGACCGCGCTACCTTCATCGTCGGCTGGTGGACGTTGCTGGTGCTGCTGGTCGGCCTGTTCGCCCTGGAACCGCTGGGCATTCCGGTCAGCGCGGTGGCCGCTGCCTGTGCGGCCATTCTGTTTGCCGTCGCCGCTCGCGGGCACCGCATCTCCACCCGCCGCGTGCTGCGCGAAGCGCCCTGGCAGGTGGTGATCTTCTCCCTCGGCATGTACCTGGTGGTGTACGGCCTGAAGAATGCCGGCCTCACGGACTTCCTCACCTACCTGCTCGACCGCCTTGCCGAACAGGGTTTGTGGAGCGCGGCCATCGGCACCGGCCTGCTCTCGGCGCTGCTGTCCTCGGTGATGAACAACATGCCCAGCGTGCTGGTCGGCGCCCTGTCGATCCAGGCCAGTGGCGCGGACGGCCTGGTACGCGAGGCGATGATCTACGCCAACGTGATCGGCTGCGACCTCGGCCCGAAGATCACTCCCATCGGCAGCCTCGCCACGCTGCTCTGGCTGCATGTGCTGGAGCGCAAAGGCATGCGCATCACCTGGGGCTACTACTTCAAGGTCGGCATCCTGCTGACCCTGCCCGTCCTGCTGATCACCCTTTCGGCCCTGGCGCTGCGCCTGAGCCTCTGAAGTCCGCGTCAAGCGGAGGAGACCTCCATGCGAGTCCTGTTCATGTGCACGGCCAACAGCTGCCGCAGCATCCTCTCCGAAGCGCTGTTCAACCACCTGGCGCCGGAAGGCTTCGAGGCGGTCAGCTCCGGCAGCTTCCCCAAGGGCCAGGTGCTGCCGCGCAGCCTCACCACCCTGCAGCAGGCCGGTATCTCCACCGCAGGCCTGAGCAGCAAGGGTAACGACGCGTTCGAAGGCAATCCGCCGGACATCGTCATCACCGTCTGCGACAAGGCCGCCGGCGAAGCCTGCCCGGTGTACTTCGGGCCGGCACTGAAGTCCCACTGGGGGCTGGAAGACCCATCCGATGTGGTGGGTGATGAGCCCGCCATCGACGCCGCATTCCGCGCCACGCTGGCCCGCATTGAGCTGCGCTGCCGGGACTTCTTCGCCCTTCCTTTCGCCACCCTCGGCCGCGACGAACTCAAGCGCGAGCTGGATCGCATCGGCGCTCTCTGAGCAGGAGGAACCATGTCCGAGCAACTGCCCAATCTCGACCTTTCGCTGTTCGACCTGCCGCCAGCGGCAACCCGCACCAGTGAGCACAAGCCACGCATCTTGCTGCTCTATGGATCGACCCGCGAACGCTCCTTCAGCCGCCTGCTGGTGGAGGAAGCCTCGCGCCTGCTGGAGCACTTCGGCGCCGAGACGCGCATCTTCAATCCTTCGGGCCTGCCTCTACCTGACGACGTGCCGGTGGAGCATCCCAAGGTGCAGGAGCTGCGCGATCTTGTGCAGTGGTCGGAAGGCCAGGTGTGGTGCTCGCCGGAGCGGCACGGAGCGCTATCGGCCGTCTTCAAGGCGCAGATCGACTGGATTCCCCTGGCGCTCGGCGCCGTGCGCCCCACCCAGGGCAAGACGCTCGCTGTGATGCAGGTCTGCGGCGGTTCGCAGTCGTTCAACGTGGTCAACCAGCTGCGCGTGCTCGGCCGCTGGATGCGCATGTTCACCATCCCCAACCAGTCCTCGGTGCCCAAGGCTTACCTGGAGTTCGACGACGCGGGGCGCATGAAGCCGTCGGCGTACTACGACCGTGTGGTGGATGTGATGGAGGAGCTGGTGAAGTTCACCTTGCTGCTACGCGATCGCCAAGACTTCCTGGTGGATCGTTATTCGGAACGAAAGGAAAGTGCCGAGCAGCTTTCCGCCCGCGTGAACCAGCGCTCGATTTGAGGTCGCCATGCCCATCGAAATCCGACAAGCACGCCCCGAAGACGCACCGGCAGTCCAGCTCATCTACGCTCCCATAGTGGCTGGCACGGCAATCTCCTTCGAGGAGGTACCGCCGACCATCGAGGAGATGCGGCAGCGCATTGTCTCGACGCTGCAGAACTACCCGTACCTTGTTGCAGAGCGCGATGGGCGCTTAGTTGGCTACGCCTACGCCAGCCAGCACAGGGCACGCGCCGCATACCGATGGGCAGTAGATGTGACCGTCTACATCGCAGAGGGTGAGCGTCGTGCTGGAGTGGGTCGCAGTCTCTACGCCGCGCTGCTTCCCATTCTTGCCAAGCAGGGATTCAACGCGGCCTACGCCGGTATTGCGCTACCCAACGCTGGAAGCGTCGGTTTGCACGAGCAGCTCGGGTTCCGGCACATCGGCACCTTCCCGCAGGTCGGTTTCAAGCTGGGCCGGTGGCACGACGTGGGCTATTGGCGACTGGAACTCGGTACGCCGAGCAACTCGCCCAACGATCCCCGTCGATATCCGGAAATCACTCGCTGAGCGTCCGCTATGGGTCGGTAGCTGCCTGAACCAGCAGAACGGCAAGCGATAGAACGCCAGCGCAAGGCTGCCGTTCTCCATGCTCCCTAAGCTTCCAGCTCGGCAAATGACGCTCACGCTGCGATGATCCACTCCGCAGCGCGCTCGGCGATCATGATCGACGGGGCGTTGGTGTTGCCGCCGACCAGGGTGGGCATGATCGAGGCGTCGACGACGCGCAAGCCTTCGATGCCGTGCACGCGCAGTTGCCCGTCCACTACGGCCATCTCGTCGCTGCCCATCTTGCAGGTACCGACCGGGTGGTAGACGGTATCGGTGCGCTTGCGCAGCAGCTCGATCAGTTGCTCGTCGCTGGAGAGGTTCTGGCCGTACAGGTCCTTCAGGCCATACCTGGCCAGCGGCGCCTGGCCGGCGATGTCCTGGACCATGCGATAGCCCTTGAGCAGCGTGCTGACGTCATCGTCATGGCCGAGGAAGTTGGGGTCGATACGCGGCGCGGCGAAAGGGTCGGCCGAGTTCAGGCCTACGTTGCCAATACTTTTCGGCCGCAGCACGCAGACATGGCAGCTGAAGCCGTGTCCCCAGTGCAGCTTGCGGCCGTGGTCGTCGATCGGGCCGATCACCGCGTGCAGCTGGATATCCGGGCGCGACAGGTTCCCAGAGGTTTTCAGGAAGCCACCGCTTTCGGCGCAGTTGCTGGCGAAGGGGCCGGTGCGCTCGCGGGTGTAATCGAAGAAGGCCTTGCCCATGCGCAAGGTGCCCCTGGCGGAGATCCCCAACAGGCTGGTGTCATGGCTCTTGTAGCATGCGACGAAGTCCGGGTGGTCCTGGAGGTTCTTGCCCACGCCGGGCAACTCATGCTGCAGGGCGATACCGTGCGGCTTGAGATCGGCCTCTGCGCCGATACCCGACAGCATCAGCAGCTGCGGGCTACCGAACGCCCCCGCGCTGAGCAGGACTTCCTTGCGTGCCTTGAGCTCCAGGCGCTCGCCCTTGACTGACACCTGCATGCCCGCGGCGCGCTTGCCTTGCAGTAGGATGCGCTGGGCCGTGGCTCCGGTAATCACCGTGAGGTTGCCGCGCAGCTCGCGGATGGGCTTGAGGAAGGCCGAAGCGGTGCTCCAGCGCCGGCCCTCGCGGATGGTCACGTCGTAGTGCCCTACCCCTTCCTGCTCGGCACCGTTGAAGTCGGCGTTGCGCGAGTGCCCGGCCAACTGGGCTGCGTCGAGGAAGGCATTGGTAACCGCATGCGGCTGCACCCGGCCGACATACAACTCGCCATCGCCACCGTGGTAGTCACAGCCGCCCAGGTGATGGCCTTCGCTCTTGCGGAAGTACGGCAGCACGTCGTCATAGCCCCAACCCGTGTTGCCCAGGTCCTGCCAGTCGTCGTAGTCGCTACGATGCCCGCGAATGTAGATCATGCCGTTGATCGAGCTGCTGCCGCCGAGGGTCTTGCCGCGCGGCTGGTAGCCAATGCGGCCGCCCAGGCCGGGTTGCGGGACCGTCTGCAAGGCCCAGTTGACGTGGCGGGTCGGCAGGATGGCGGCGACGCCGATCGGCGTGTGGATCAGCGGCGAAGTATCTTCCGAACCGGCCTCCAGCAGGCACACCCGTACCGAGGGGTCGGCACTCAGACGATTGGCCAGTACGCAGCCGGCCGAGCCGGCACCCACGATGATGTAGTCGAATTCCATACTTGTTCTTCTCGGTTTGCGGGCGATACGCACCGAGCAGCAGTTCTCGGCGCAGACCGCTGGAATTCTTCGCCGCCGAGGCGCACATTAATTGACTTTCAACGACTAGTTTTTGACTTTAGACGACTGTGACCGCCCTCATCCGCACGACCTCGTTCATCGGCTTTCCGCAACTGATCGCTCAGTTGGGCGGGGATTGCGAGCACTTGCTGCGCCGCTTCCAGATCGCCCCCGCCGCACTCGAAGACGACGAGGCACGGGTACCGCTGCGCGCCCTGGTGGGCGTGCTCGAATGTGCCGCCAACGAACTGGACTGCCCCGACCTGGGCCTGCGAATGGCCGAGTACCAGGACCTCCAGGTGCTCGGGCCGGTGGCGCTGATCGCGCGGAATTCGGCCACGGTAGGCCAGGCGCTGGAGGAAATCTCGCGGTTCATCGGCTATCACAGTCCCGGCATCGATGTGCAGCTCGACCGCAGTGATCGCCAGGCGCCGCGGCTGCTGATCGAGATTCGCCTGCCCGGCCCCACGCGCCTGAGGCAGATGCAGGAGCTGGCACTGGGGGTTGGCCACAACACCCTGAAACTCCTGTGCGGCAGCCAGTTCAGCGCCCGCTCCCTGCTGCTCAGCGGCTCCGGCGCACTGCCCCCCGCGCGCTACAAGCGCTACTTCAAGACCGCGGCCTACTTCAACCAGGATTGCAATGCCCTGGTCCTGAGCAATGAGCAACTGGGCATGCGCATCGAACAACAGGACCCGCAGCTGCACCGGGTGATGCTGGACTACCTGCGGCCCTTCGATGCCCAGGCCGCCGCCGGCCTGGTACGTCAGGTGGAGAACCTGATCCTGCGGACGCTGCCCACCCAGCGCTGCCGAATCGGCCTGATCGCCGAGCAACTCGGTCTGCATGAGCGGGTGCTGCAACGTCGCCTGGCGGAGCTGGGAACGGGATTCGAGCAGGTGCTCGAACAGGCTCGACGTTCCTGCGCGCAACGCTACCTTGCCGAGCGCCACATGCCGATGTCCCAGGTCGCGGGCTTGTTGGGCTACAGCGAACAGAGCGTGTTCAACCGAGCCTGTCGCCGCTGGTTCGATGACACGCCGCGCGCGATCCGGCGACAATTGCTCGACGGCAGCGCCGCAATTGACCCTGAAGATCCGCCCTACCGCTAGCGCAGTTGGAGGCTACCGCACCAGCCCCAGTTCCTTGGCCCGGACAATGGCCTGTGTGCGCCGGGCCACTCCCAGTTTCAAGTTGATCTTCTGCGCATGGCTCTTGACGGTGTGCAGTGAAATGAACAGCTGCTCGGCGATGTCCTGGTTGGACAACCCTTGGGCAATCATCTTCAGCACCGAGAGCTCGCGCGGGCTGAGCAACACCGCTGCGGCCTGCTGGTCCTTCGGCCTGAGCGAGTCCTTGCCCCAGCGAATCAGGCCGGGATTGCGCAGGCTGCAGTGGTACTCGGCGCTGAGCATGCCAGTCTGCCGGGACAGTGCCATCGCATCGAGCAACGCCCGCTGCGCGCCGCCCTGCTGACCCTTGGCATAGAGTGCTTCGGCCATGCCGAACCACAACTCTATGGCAAGACTGCGACGCTCCTGCCGCAGGGCCGTCTTGAGCATGCCCTCGAAGGCATCGCTGACCTCTTCACCCATCGCCTGTCGTGCATGCAGCAGCGCTACCTGCAGATGCTGGACCAGTTCGGGATTGCCGTACGGAGGTCTGTTGCCTTCAGCGCCGCTGTACTGCCGAAGCCCCTCTTCCAGCGCGGCACGAGCGCGGCCGGCATGGCCTTCCTGAATCCACAGGCGGGCGTAGCCGAGCAGCAGCAGGTTCTGGTACAGCGGCTCAGTGATGTTGCGGAATTGCAGCAGGCGCTCCGCATCGGCCAGACGCTGGTGAGCCTGGCCGAGCGACTTGTGCATCGCATCGAGTTCGGCCAGGCCGATGTAGCCCCAGGAGGCAGCCGGGTCTTCGCAGTCCAGGCATTCCTGCAACCCGGCTTCATAATGCCCGCGGGCAACGGCGTAGTCGCCGCGCCGCGCCAGCAAGGCACCCAGGCGCAGTCGTGTCCGGCCGCGCAGGGGGTTGGCCTCGCCCTTGCCTTCAACGCACAACTCCCGGTGCAACTGCTCGGTCAGGTGCAGCGCCTGAGCGAGTTCGCCGCGCATTTCCAGCAACTGCACCTGCTGCAGCAGCAATACTGCTTCGAGCATGCGGCTCCCATGGCGGCGCGCCATCTTGATGGCATCGCGGTGAAACTGCTCGGCCGTCTCCATTCGCCCGTCGACGATTTCCACTTCGATCAGCGCGGTGAGCACGATCACATGCTGCGCCCAGGCGGACTCCGGCAGATGATCCAGCGCCTCGCGCATATGCCGTGCGTCGGCCTTGCCCCGGTGGTATTCGAGCTTGCCGGACAGCGCCTGGCACTGCGCGAGCAGCTCGCGCTGACGCTGTGCCGTCGGCTGCGGCAGGAAACGTTGCAATTGCGCCGCGCAGACTTCCGCCTCGTCGAGGCGGCCGCTGATGAGCAGCGCCCAGGAGTTCAGGATCAGCAGGCGCGGCGTACTGGAGATCAGCTCGCCAGGCAGCAGGTTGCGCCATCGGAGCACTCGGGCCATCTGGCTGCCGTGCAGCAGTCGGTCGCGGGTGAAGTGCTGCAACAGGCTGGCGGCAATCTCGGGCTGCTCCGCGAGCAGCGCGTAATCGATTGCCTGGCGAACCTGCTCGCGCCCGGCGGACCACTGGCAGGCGTGGCGGTACAAGGCACGCTTCAGGCCCTGGGCAACTTCCGTCGCCAGAATGCTACCCACCGCCGGACGAACACGATGCAATCCCAGGTCCGCATCGAGCGTCTCGATGAACACACCCGCGTCGAGCAGTTGCTGAAGCAGCTGCTTGCCTTCGCCTGCGCCCAGTACGTGATCGCACAAGGAATCGTCGAAGTCCTGTAGGCAAGACAGCTTGCACAACGCATCCCGCAACTCCGCCGAAAGCTCCGCCAGCACTTCCTGCTCCAGGTAGCGCCTCACCAGTGCGTTGCCCTGCATCGCTTCCGGCAACTGCCCGGGGTCTCGACCATGCAGGCGCAGACGGATGCCGGCGAACCAGCCATCGGTCTGCATCATCAGGGTCTGCACGCTGGTAACCGGCACCTCGCCATACAGGCTGCCCAACAGCTCGCTCAATTCGGTGGCCGTCATGGCCAGGTCTTCTGCGCCGATCTCCAGCAGTTCGCCGTCGAGCAACAGGCGCTCCAGCTTGCAGGCAGGCCTGCGACGACTGGCGATCCACCAGGACACCGTCGGCGCCGACGCCCGCAGCAGGAGCTCGAGGAGACGGTCGATGCGCTCGTCTGCCGCTCGCGGCAGGTCATCGAGCATGATCCAGAGCGCACCTTCGCGCTGCGCCAGGCAGTTGAGCACCGAGATGGGATCGCTGTCGACGAGCTCCAGCGCCGAAGCGAGCAGGCGCAGCAAGGCCACGTCATCCAGCACCAGGCCTTTCAGGTCGAGCCACAGCACCTGGGTCTGTTCGGGACGGGCCAGGGCGCACTCGCGCAGCAGCACGCTCTTGCCGCTTCCCGCCGGAGCGCAGATCAGCCGCAGCCGGCAGCGCGCAGCGAGCAAGGTCTTGCTGAGTCGGGGGCGCGGCAGAAAGCCGGTAGGCAACGAGGGAACGCGGCACGGGTCTGAATAGATGTTCGCCGTGGGCATGGCGTTACTCGCTGATACAAAGTCCGCCATGGTACGGCTTGCCCTTGAGGCTGTATTGGGCTTGCCGACGATCAGGCATAAAAAAGGGCGGCTGTTCGGCCGCCCAACACGGAGTTGCTCGGTGAACTGATGACGTCAGCGAACGCCCGTCTGGCGCAATGCTGCCGGGGTGTAGTCCGCGGCAAGCGCCTTGGCGCCGAACACGATGCTCTGCTTCTCTTCGTTCTTCAGGCCCATGACCGAGTAGCGGCCGGAGATGACATCGTAGAGAGTCTCGGCGGTGTAGCCCGGCACTTTCTGGTTGTAATACTGCTGCGCGTGGCCCTCGCCGACACGCCAAAGCTGGCCACGACCGTCGTAGTGGTCGACCTCGGCCAGCTGCCAGGTGTCCTCGTCGAAGAACATGTGGCGCTTGGCGTAGATGTGCCGCTCACCGTCCTTCAGCGTACCCACCACTTCCCAGACCCGGTGCAGCTCGTAGCGGGTCAGGTCCTGGTTGATGTGCCCCGGCTTGATGATGTCGTCGTACTTGAGCGACGGCGAGTCGAGCTTGTAGCTGTTGTAGGGGATGTACAGCTCCTTCTTGCCGACCAGCTTCCAGTCGTAGCGATCGGGCGAGCCGTTGTACATGTCGTAGTTGTCGGAGGTAGCCAGGCCGTCGGCAGCGGTTGCCGGGCCGTCGTAGGCAACTTGCGGAGCACGCCGAACGCGGCGCTGACCGGCGTTGTAGAGCCACGCCTGACGCGGTTCCTTCACCTGATCGATGGTCTCGTGCACCAGCAGCACGTTGCCCGCCAGACGCGCCGGCGCGGTCACCCGCTGGATGAAGTAGAAGAGGATGTTGTCGCCCTTGGCCTTGTCGAAATCCGGCAGGTTGGCGGGATAGGACACTTCATCCTCGAAGTGCACCATCGAGAAGGAGCCATCCACCTGCGGCTGCACGCGGGTGATGTAGCGATGGATGTTACCGCCGCGGTAACGTGTTTCGTGGTTCCACACCAGCTCAACGCCGGTCTTCGGGATCGGGAAGGCGTAGTAGTGGCTGTCGAAGTTCTGCAGACCGTTACCGCCCCCGACCAGCGCGGTGTGCTGGGCACTGGTCCGGATCGCGGCATAGATGTCATCGGGCAGCGCCGCGGTGCGGTGCGTCGGGTATACCGGGATCCTGTAGCTGTCCGGATAGCGCTTGAACATCGCCATCTGGCCTTCGGTAAGCTTGCCCTTGTACTGCTCGGCGTTGGCCGCCGTGATGACGAACAGCGGCTTCTCGCTGGCGAACGGGTCGGCCAGGAAGCCTTTGCCGTCGACCGCCCCGGCATTCACCGGCAGGCCGCCGGTCCAGGCCGGAATGCTGCCGTCGGCGTTGCCGGCCTTCTCGGCGCCCATGGGCGTCAGGGTTCCACCCAGCTGCGCCACTTCGGCCGCCGGGGCGGCAGCCATCACGCTGCTGGCCAGTAGCGAGAGGGCCAGAACGCCGGATTTCAACAGTGTTTTCTGAGTCTGCATGGCAGGGTCCCCTGGGTTAGAAGTTCACGCCGAAACTGAGCGCGACGAAGTCCCTGTCGACCGACGTGTTGTAGTCGCCGCCAAAGAAGTCGGTGTAGGAAAGGCTGGTGGTGTAGGTGTTGGCGTAGTCCGCATCGAGGCCGAAGCTGACGGCCTTGCTGCCCTCGTTGAACAGGCCGTTGGGACCGTAGCCGTGGACGTCGTGCGACCAGCTGATGTTCGGCCGCAGGTTCACTCCGGCGAAGACGCTGTTGTAGTCCCAGATCGCGCGGGCGCGGTAACCCCAGGAGGTGGCGGTGACGTAGCCGTCATCGGTGCAGTTGGTGGTCAGGTTGGTGAAGTCGTTGTTGCCCACCGCACCAGCGATGGTGGTCTGGTTGAGCGCGCGGCAGGTGTTGACCGAGCCGGTAGCGGGCAGCGGTCCCGGCCCGTAGACCGGGTCGCGGCCGTAACGCGCCTCGCTGGTCGAGTCGAGCCCACCGACATGCACCACACCCACCTCGCCCACCAGGGTCAGGCGCTCGGCGCCCATGACCTGATCGAAGAAGTGCGTCAGGGTGGTCTGGAACTGGGTGATTTCCTTGCGGCGGTAGCCGTGCAGGTCGCCACCCGGTGTGGCCTGGAGCACCGAGGCATTACCGTAGGCCGCATAGGCCACCGGGTTGATCGCCGCGAGCGGGCCGACGCCGGAGAACAGCAGGTCGGTGGTGTTGAGCTGCACCGGGGCGTTGGGACGGTAGCTGACTTCGCCGCTCCAGGCCGTGCCGGTGGGCAGCGTGGTCGAGAAGCTCAGGCCGTACAGGTGAATGTCTTCCGGATACTCCATGAAGTAACTGGAGTTCCCCGCCACCACCAGGGGGGCCGCTGCACCGGTGCGGCCAGCCACGTTGTAGAGGCTTTGCGAAGGTGCGGTCACGCTGAGGAACGGCGCACGGCTGTGGTAGTTCATGAAGTACGCGCCGAACTCGGTGTTCAACGGGTCGAACATGTAGCGCAGCGCCAGGCCCCACTGGCCGCCGTCACGGGCATCGCGGTCGCCACTGCGGCGCACCAGGGTGCCTTCACCGTTCTGGTCGATGTCCATGGTGGTTCCAGGCAGCGCGGCGTTGATGGCATTGCCGGCGGCGAGGTTGTTGGTCAGCAGGCGCAGGTTGTTGCTGCAGCCGTCGGCCACCACGTCCGCCTGGGAGAAGAAGGTGCCGCAGTTGTCGACGACCGTCTGGTCCCACTCCAACTGGTAGAAGGCTTCTGCCGAGAGGCTGTCGGTCAGGCTCTGCGACACGTAGAACATGTTCACCGGGATCAGGCCTTCCTTGATCTCGGCGCCGGGGCGGCGGAAGGCGGCAACGTCGATCGGGTTGATCGAGTTGATACTGTTGAGGATGAAGGTGCTCTCCCCCCAGCTCACCACCTGCTTGCCCAGGCGGACCGAGCCCGGCTGATCGGCAATGGTGTAGTTGTGGTAGACGAAGGCATCGAGCATCTGCGCGCCGGCGGACTTCGCGCCCTCCTTGCGACCGCTGTCGTCGATGTCCTTGAACGGCCGGCTTTCATCCTTGAGCTCGAAGTCGTACCAGTACTTGCCGCGCAGGAACACGCCGGTGTCTTCGTACTTCAGCTCGAGGTCGTGGATGCCCTTGAAGATCTTCGAGAAGGTCTTGCCCTTCTTGAAGTTCAGGTGCCCGTCATCGGTGGTCTGCGACAGGCCCTTGCCGCCGTTGTTGACGCCGATCAGGTCCGGATCGCCGCCGCGCAGTGCCCAGCTGGCCCCCACGGACAGAGACGAGTCGAAGGTTCCCTCGACTTCACCGATATTGAACGTGACGGCCTGGGCCTGTGCGGCACAGCCCAGCGCGACGGCAAGCGCCAGGGCGTTAGGGGCGAATCCGGCGCGCGCTTTTGTTGTTGTCATGCGGCTTTCCCGTGGTTGGTGTTGGCCCGGGAAAACTAATCAGTACGAGACAGCGACGTAAGCGACGAAGTAGGGATTCAGAAACTCATACTTAGGTATGAGTGCAGCCCATCGCATTGCCCGCTGGCGACAGCAATTGCCGAATCTGGCCACCAGGAATAGAGCGGCAGAGCCCCTCGCCCAAGCCTTCGCCTGACATATGCCCTGTCGTGAAATGCTCTTTGCTTCGACTGACTGGCGGGCAGATCCTCCGGGTGCTTCCTCACCGCGCGTCTAAGCTCTTGCGACACAAGGGGCCCGGGGCGATCCCATGGAGTCGGGCCGCAAAGCCAAGGAGACTGCGCATGTTCAGATTCATCAAGACCACCATTGCCGGCGGACTGCTCTTCATTCTTCCACTGGTACTGCTGTTCATCCTCATCGAGAAGGCCATCCACCTGCTCAGCGGCCCTCTGCAGAAGGTGCTGCCGATCTTCGAGGGCTTCTCTGTCGCGGGTGCCACCTCCGTCACCGTGGCGGCCATCTTCGTGCTGCTGCTCTTCTGCTTCCTGGCAGGCCTGCTGGCCAGGACCGCCGCGGCATCCAGCGCGCTACGGGCGCTGGAAGACCGGCTACTCGGCAATCTGCCGGGCTACCAGCTGCTCAAGGACGCGACAGCCCGCTTCACCGGCATGGAGAACATCGAGGGAGCGCGAGTCGTGATGGTCATCCAGGAAAGTGGCTACAGGTTCGGCCTGTGCCTGGAAAGCCGGGAAGACTGGCTGCTGGTCTACATGCCTGACGGCGGCCCCGCAGGCGGCACCGCTGGCGAGGTGCAGACTCTGACCGCGGATGCCGTGGTGATGACCGACATCCCCTGGCTTTCGCTGCTGGCCTGCCTTCGCCGGGGTGGGCGCGGCGCACTGGAGCTGGCAGCGCCCTATCTGGACGGGAAAGCGTTCCCCGCACGTGACTGACGATCTCCCGCGCCAGCGTGCAAGCTACCCGGCAGGCATCGCCGCCCGCGCCCGCAAGGCTGGCGTACGGAGAGGCCAGTGGTCTGCATCGCGGGACTTCAGCGCACTACATGCAGGTAGTGCAGATGCCGCTCGTACTGATCCAGGATATCGGCAATCACGTCGTCACGGCTCCAGCCCATGATGTCGTAATCCTGGCCGCCCTCGCGCAGATGGACCTCGGCGCGGAAGTACTTGCGGGCTTCACCGACATCGCTGTCGTCGAGCACCATGAAGCTCGGGCTGGTAAAGGCCCGCGGGCGAACCTCATAGCGGAAGTGCGCTTCACCCGAAGGCGAGAGGTCGAGGCTGACACGGCCATCGTCCAGCTCCACCACCGAGACCTCCTGACCCTGCTTGCGCAGCTCTGCTGCCACCTCCTCGCAGGCCGGGCGGACCACCTCGCTGATGAAGCGGGTGACGTGGGCGCGGCGTGGCTTCATGGCAATGCTGCGCAGACGACGCTGCCAACCGCCTTCGTGATGGGGGGCATGGCGCGGTGCGGGCAACGCCTGGTTGCGCAAGCCGCGCCGCGTGGCGTCCAGGTGCAGGGCGCGGAACAAGCCCCAGATCGACGCCAGCAGGATGATCGAGAACGGCAGCGCACTGGCGATGGTCGCCGTCTGCAGTGCCTTGAGCCCGTTAGCCAGCAGCAGCGCCACGGCGACCACACCGATGCTCACCGACCAGAAGATACGTTGCCACAGTGGCGAATGGGCATGCCCGGAAGAGGCCAGCATATCCACCACCAGTGCGCCGGAATCGGCGGATGTCACGAAGAACACCACCACCATCAGCACCGCTACCATGGACACCACACTCGACAGCGGGAAGTGCTCCAGGAAGGCGAACAACGCCAGCGAGCTGTCCTGGTCGACGATTGTCGCCAGGTCGCGCACCCCCTCGTTGAGGATCATGTGGATGGCCGAATCACCGAACACCGTCATCCACAGCAGGGTGAACCCGGCCGGCACGAAGAGCACGCCGCAAACGAACTCGCGGATCGTCCTGCCGCGCGAGATGCGCGCGATGAACAGCCCCACGAAGGGCGACCAGGACAGCCACCAGCCCCAGTAGAGCAGCGTCCAGCCTCCGATCCAGTCAGTCGGTTGATAGGCATAGAGATTGAAGGTCTTGTTGACGATGTCCGACAGGTAGGCGCCGGTGTTCTGCACATAGGTCTGCAGCAGGAAGACGGTCGGACCGAGCAGCAGCACGAAGAGCATGAGGATCACGGCCAGCGCCAGGTTCAGCTCGGAAAGGATGCGGATTCCCTTGTCCAGGCCGCTGGCGACCGAAAGCGTGGCCAGGCCGCAGGTCACCGTGATGAGGATGATCTGCACCGTGGGATTCACCGGCAGGCCGAACAGGTGGTGGAAACCACTGTTGATCTGCAGTACGCCGTAGCCCAGGGAAGTGGCGACGCCGAATACGGTACCGATGATGGCGAATACATCCACTGCGTGGCCGATGGGGCCATAGATGCGCTCGCCGATCAGCGGGTAGAGCGCCGAACGCAGGGTCAGCGGCAGGCCCTTGCGGAAGCTGAAATACGCCAGGATCAGGCCGACGATGGCGTAGATCGCCCAAGCGTGAAGGCCCCAGTGGAAGAAGGTTATCTTCATTGCCTCGCGGGCGGCAGCGACGGTGCCCGCCTCGCCCACCGGCGGGCTGGTGAAGTGCATGATCGGCTCGGCGACGCCGAAGAACATCAGGCCGATGCCCATGCCGGCGGAAAACAGCATGGCGAACCAGCTGCTGCTGCGGTACTCCGGCTCGCTGTGATCGGGGCCGAGCTTGATGTCACCGTAGCGGCTGATGGCGAGGAACACCACGCTGATCAGGATCAGCGCGACAGCGAGGATGTAGAACCAGCTGGCATTGCCGAAGATCCACCGCTGCACGCTGTCGAACTGCGCCTGGGCCTGGGCCTGGAAAACCACGGCGTACAGCACGAGCAGGAAGATCAGCGCGGCGCTGGTATAGAAAACCGGTGGGTTGAGGGTGCTGCGGGGTCGGGACGAAGTCTCCATCAAGTGTTATCTCCTGTAACGCGTCAACCTGCGCCCAGAATCTGCGCAAGCGCTGCCAAGGGTAACCTCTTTCGGCATCGAAGATTCTCGACGGGCCGCGCTGCCCTCCCCCGCTAGAACTCAGGGGCAGGCGCTCGCGCCCCCTGTATTGGCCCGCGCCACCTGCTCCGCCAGCTTGCGCAGATTGCTCTGATGTGCGGTGACCAGGCTGTCCACGCTGTTGTCCGCGCGGGTCTGCTGGCTGCTGCGGCACGTCAGTGACTTGTCGCTACCGCGCTTCTGCAGGCGCCATTGAGCGACCAGCAGTGAGTACTGCCCCGGCACCGAGTCGAAGCGCTGGACCTCCACCCGCAACAGCGATGCGCCGGGCCCCGGCGCCCCGAGCAGGTCCTGCAGGGCATTGCCGAACTCGTCCACCAGGTTGGCGCCCCACCATTCGGTCTCGAGGATGACCAGGCCACTGCCGCCCTGGCGGATCACCATCTGCGAGCGATCCACCTGCGGTGGCAGGATGACGCGCTCGACGCGCACCTGGGCGCTGGCGGGACTGCCGGGCTGGGCCGGCACCAGCGTGTGATAGTGCACGGGCGCGCTGCTGCAGCCCCAGAGCAGCGGGAACAGTCCTGCCAATAGCAGCAAGGATGACTTCGGCATTGGCTTTCTCTCCTGTGTACGGTGCTGGCTCATGGCTGCAGGTTGTCCGCATCCGCACCCTTGGGCTTGCCGCGAATGAGCGACTCGGGGTGGCGTCCGAGGTAGTCGGAGAGATCGCGCAGCGAACGTGACATGCGATCCAGCTCGTTCAGTGTGTCGCTGAGCTTCTCCCGCTGCGGCGAATTCTCACCCAGTGCCGAGTTGGCCGTAGCCAGGGTCGAGCGCACCTCGGCCAGGGTGCTGGCCACTCCCGGCAATGTCTGGGTATTGAACTGCTTGAGGCCGCTCTGCAGTTCGCGCAGGTTGCCGTCGAGATTGTTGGCGATGCGCTCCAGCGGCAGCTTGCGGATGCGCTCCACCACGGCCTGCAACTGCTCCTGGAGTTTCTCCAGGCTGCTGGGTACGGTGGGGATCAGCAGCGGCCGGGCGCTGGCATCGAACGCCACGGGCTTGGCATCGGGATAGAAGTCCAGGGAAATGTACAGCTGGCCGGTGAGCAGATTGCCGCTGCGCGCCTGGGCGCGCATACCGTGCTCGACGAAGCTGCTGATCACGCGACTGACACCAGCCTCATCACCCTTGGTACTGTTGAACGCCTGGAGCATCTTCTGGTGCACTGGCCCCAGTCTCTGCGGATAGATCACCGCATCGACCAGCACCGGGAAGCTTTGCCGCTTCTCGTCATAGTCCAGCTGGATGCCCGTGACCTTGCCGAACTCGACGCCCATGAACTCGACCGGCGCACCGACGCTGAGGCCGCGCATGGACTGATCGAAGCGCAGGCGCAGGTACTGCGCGATACCCGACGGCGGCGCCAGGGCGCCTTCACGGTCGGCATACAGGTCGAAGGCCTGGTTGTCGTTGGCAGCGGCGGCATCGGCACTGCCTTCGGGCGTGCCGAACGCCAGCCCGCCCACCAGCAGTGCCGAGAGCGATTCGGTATTCACCTTCAGGCCGTTGGCGCCGACATCGACGTCCACGCCGCTGGCGTTCCAGAAGCGGCTGTTCTGGGTGACGAAGGCATCGTTCGGCGCCTCGACGAAGATGCCCAGGTCCACGCCCTTGCCGTCGCTGCGCAAGGCATAGGAGGTCACCTGCCCCACCGGGATCTTGCGGTAGTAGATCGGCGAACCGATATCCAGCGAGCCCAGGTCGTCTGCGCGCAGCAAGAAGCTCTTGCCCTTCTCCCCATAGGTGATCGGCGGAGGAGCCTCCAGCCCGGTGAAGCGCTTCTGCGGCGCGCTAGACTCTCCGGCATCGGCGCCGATGAAGTTGCCCGACAGCAGGGTATCCACGCCCGTGACGCCACCGGCGCCGATACGCGGGCGAACGACCCAGAACTTGGCGCCCTGAGTGGCGAAGGATTCGGCCTCCTTGTTGAGCTTCACCGTGGCATTGACGCTGTTCTTGTCCTTGGCCAGTTCGACCGCCTCGACCTCGCCGATGACCACGCTGCGGTACTTGACCTGCGTCTTGTGCGCCACCAGGCCTTCGCCGGTCCTGAAGGAAATCTCGATGCTCGGGCCCTGCTCCATCCAGTTGCGCACGATCAGCGATGCGCCAACCAGCAGCGCCACGATCGGCACGATCCAGACCATCGACACATTCCAGCGCCGCGTTCGCACGGGTGCCGGTCCTGGAATGCCAGGCCTAGGGGTGTCCTGCTCCATCGTTGGGTTCTCCGTCGTCCCAGATAAGCCGTGGATCGAAACTCATGGCGGAAAGCATGGTGAATACAACCACCAGGCCGAAGAAAAGAATCCCGGCTCGCGGCTCGATGGTGCCCAGCTCACGCATCTGCACCAGGGCCGCCACCAGCGCGACGACCAGCACATCGAGCATCGACCAGTAGCCGATCAGTTCGACGAAGCGGTACAGCTGGGAACGCTGGCGTTGCGCCCAGTTGCTGCGCCGCTGCACGGTCAGCAGGAGCATTCCCATGGCCAGGAACTTGATTGCCGGCACACCGATACTGGCGATGAAGATGATCAGCGCGATGTCCCACGCACCGCTTTCCCAGAACTCCAGCACGCCGCCGCCGATGGTGCTGTCGATGCCCTGGCCGAGCATTTCGGTATGCATGACGGGCAGCAGGTTGGCGGGTATGTAGAAGATCAGCGCGGCCATGAGAAACGCCCAGCCACGCGTGACAGCGTCGCCCTTTCGAACATGCAGCGGCGCCCCGCAGCGCCCGCAGCGGTGGCCGTGCTCGCGGACATCGCAGGCCAGCCCGCAACCATGGCAAAGGCACAGGTTGAGCTCTGGCGCCAGGGGTGGCCGGCTCATACCCGCTCCCAGAGTTCGCGGATGTCCTTGCCCGCGATGTAGAGGATCAGCACGCTGAGGGCCGCCATGGCCAGCAGGCCGATACCGGGAATAACATCGAGCAGGCCTGCCAGCTTGATCACCGCGACCATGGTCCCCAGCAGGCAGACTTCCAGCATGCTCCAGGGGCGCAATGCCTCCAGCCAGCGCATGCTGAAGGCGAAAGCCGGCGCCCGGCGCCCGGCCTGGGCGTACGCCAGCACCCAGATCAGCAGTGCTATCTGCAATAACGGGGCGAGGATGATTGCCAGCGCCACGACCAGCGCGATGAGAGTGATGCTGCCGCTGCTGAGGATCATCACCGAATCCCACAGCGTCGCGGAGTTGCTCAGCCCCTGCATGCTGATGGTCATCACCGGGTAGCTGTGGGCGAAGGCCAGCAGGATCGCACCGGTAATCGCCAGGGCCAGCCGCTGCTGAACAGTCAGCGCGTTGTGTCGGTGAAGCACTCCGCCACAGCGCTCGCACAGGGCGCGCTGATGGCGCTGGAGCGGCTCGCGCCGGTACACCGCATCGCAGTATTCGCAAATGATCAGATCTACGGAGGTCGACATACGAACTCTCGATATTTCCGTGTGCGCGCTACTGCCCCCGATTCGCGCCACGCTTAGGTCGGGGGAAGACTAGTCGAATAATCGCCGGGGAACCCGTAAAGATGGCCGGGCTGAATGCCTGGCGAGCTGCCTCACGGTTTCTGCATCGCCAGCCATACTGAGTGCAGCCCAGGCTTTCCGATAGCGGCCCATTACGAGAGGGAGATTCGTCGATGGTCGACTTCATGTTGCATGCGTTGCGCGCCAACCCTGAGATAGCGGTCTTTCTGGCTATCGCATTGGGCGTGTTGCTGGGTCGAGTCCGCATCGGGGAATTTCATCTGGGATCGGTTGCCGGCGCCCTGCTGATGGGCTTGCTGATCGGCCAGATCGGCCTGGAGGTGCCGCACGTCCTGAAATCGGTGTTTTTCGCCCTGTTCATCTACGCCGTCGGATTCAAGAGCGGGCCGGAGTTCTTCGGCAGCCTCAACCGCGGCACGCTGAAGCTCGTCGTGCTGTCCGTCGTACTGTGCGGCACCGCGCTGGCCACCATCCTGATCATGAACAGCCTGTTCCGATTCGACGCGGGCTTTACCGCAGGGCTGGGGGCTGGTGCGTTGACCGATACCGCGATCATGGGGACCGCCAGCAGCGCGATTGCCCAACTGGCCATCGATGAAGCCGCAAAATCCCAACTCAACAGCCACATGGCGGTCGCCTACGCCATTACCTATGTATTCGGCACCATCGGACTGGTCGTCTTCGTCGGGACCATCGCCCCCGGACTGCTGCGGGTCGACCTGAAGGACTCGGCCAGGGAACTGGAACTTCAACTGGGTATCGAGCGGGAAGAAAACGCCATCAGCATCCCCTATACCCGTATCGTCGTGCGGGCCCACTGCCTGAGCGTGCCTGCCGCCATTGGCCAGCGCATCGAGGACATCGAAGCGCTGCATGCATCGCTGAGCATCGAACGGGTCATTCGAGATGGGCGGATACTGGAGCGCACACCGGAGCTGACGCTCAGCGCCGGCGACATACTCGCCGTCTACGCATTGCGCGAGGCCGTGCCGCAGCTGAACCAGTGGATCGGCCCGGAAATAGACAATCCGGAAAGCATGTCCTTTCCCACCCGTGATGCCGACATCGTGCTGACCTCCCGCAGGCTGGCCGGCAAGACCATTCACCAGATCAAGACCCTGCTGATCGGCTCCGAGCGCATGGGCTGCTACATCCGCACCATTACCCGCCAGGGACTGGACCTGCCGCTGCTTCCCGAAACCGTCCTGCACCGGGGCGATGTGATTACCCTGGTCGGCCGTACCGCCAGCGTGGAAGCGCTGGCAGAGCAGATTGGCCGCATCCGCACGAGCAACTACAAGAGCGACATCGCCATCCACGCTCTGGGGATGGTGATCGGCTCCCTGGCCGGCATGCTCTCAACGCATATCGGCATGATTCCGATAGAACTGGGAATTGGCGGCGGCGTGCTGCTGGCGGGCCTGCTGATCGGCTGGTTCAACTCACGGCACCCCGAACTCGGTGCGCTGCCTCCGGCCGCTCAATGGGCCTTCTCCGAGTTCGGTCTGACGGCGTTCGGCGCCGTTGTCGGCTTACTGGCCGGGCCTGCCGCGATCACCGCCATCCAGGAACAGGGCGCCGCCCTGCTGATCGCAGGCGCGATAGTCACGATCGTCCCGCCCTTGGTAACGCTCTACTTCGGCCGCTATGTGCTCGGGCTGCACCCGATGATCCTGTTCGGCGCCCTGGCCGGCGCCCAGACGGAAGCTGCATCGATGAACAAGATCATCGAGCAGTCCGGCAGCAACACCCCGGTCATCGGCTTCACCGTCTGCTACGCCATTTCGAACGTGTTGCTGGCAGTCTGCGGCCCCATCATCGTGGCCTTCACTGCGCCCTGAATGGTCGCCGGCCGGAACCCGCGAGCGCGTCAGTGATGATGCTTGTGCTTGTGGTGATTGTCGTGGTGGTCGTGCTTGTCGTCGGCCAGATTGTTGCCGATGGCGCTGCCTGCCGCGCCGCCTAGCCCTGCACCCACCAGGCCGCCCGTGGACCCGCCCACCTTGCTCCCGATGACCTGGCCACCCGCCGCCCCCAGGCCGCCACCCAGTGCTGCCTCGGTCTTCTTCCCATCCTTCGCCGACATCGCACCGCCCGCCGCACCGCCGACTCCGGCGCCAATCGCAGCGCCAGTGCTGCCGCCGACTGCATTACCCACTACGCTGCCCAAGGCGCCTCCGATACCTCCACCAACAGCCGTGGTGGTGTTCTCGCCGGCCATGACGCCTTGTGACGCCAGGATGGTGAAAGCAAGTGCTGAGAGGGACTTCCGCATCATCGACTCCAGAAACTGTATACAAGTCGACCAGTCTGCAGGATGCGAAACCTACGAACAAATCGACCTTCGCGGTTCATGGACCTGAGTCAATGGATTGGTCCACCCTGCCCCCGCCCGTCGCTTCGGCGAACCCTCCACGGGGATCTGCGCTGGGCCGTTCAGTGGCTCGCATGCGCCTCACCCCGGACGCACCCACTCTTGCCTTTTGCCAATTTGCGGGCCACGCAGTCGACCGTCTCGATGTTTCTGAAAGACTGGCCCTGACCAACCGACCCGAGCAGCCGCGCATCTGAACCCCGGCGCCCTGAGGTCTATTGCATCAGCGCCCACGGAGCAAGGTCCGTCCTCGCGCAGGACCGGACTCCTTCCACGCTGGATCACGCCGTCTACACTCAGCGCAGTCGCAGCATGTAGAGGCGGGAAACTCGATGCTCAGATGGCCTTCTGTCGTACTGATTTCATGTATTGCCGGAGCGGCCGTCGCCGACGAAATCCCGGATGCCGTCCAAGCCTGTGGCGTCTGCCATGGCATGCATGGCGAGGGCACCGCGCAAGGCCCGGTGCTGGCCGGGCTGTCGGCCAGCTACATCTCCGCGCAGATCGCGAACTTCAATTCAAGACGTCGCAGCAATGCGCTGATGGGGCCGATGGCCGAAGCCTACGCCTCGGCCGATCTGCTGCAGCCTGCCGCTGCCTATTTTGCCGCCCAGGGCAAGGCCCCAGCGCTGCAGGTGCGGGGGCAGAATCTGGCGGCCTCCCCGGCCGAGAAGCTCTATTACGAGGGCGACATGGCTCGCGACATCCCGGCCTGCTTCAGCTGTCACGGCCCCTCGGCCATCGGCGGCGGCCCCTTCCCGAGGCTGGCCGGGCAGCAGGCGAGTTACCTTGAAGCCCAGCTGAACGCCTGGCGCAAGGGCGAACGCAGCGGCGATCCCGACGGCATGATGGCGGCCATCGCCAAGCGTCTGAACGACAAGGACATCACTGCGCTGGCCAGCTATCTGGCAGCGATTCGCTGAGGAGCGCTCATGAACAGGCCCTTGCTCTACCTGTCGCTGGCGGGATGCATCGCGCTGCCGGCACATGCCGCCGATGCAGTGACCACCGCCATGGAAGAAATCAGTGCGCAGCCCAAGGCCAGGGACGCCCACTACTTCACACCACGCGATCTTTCACGAATCCCGGACGGTGCCTTCGGCGACAAGATCCGCCGCGGCTATCAGCTGATCGTCAACACCCAACAGCTCAAGGGGCGCTACGTCGGCAACCAGCTCAACTGCACCAATTGCCACCTGGATGCGGGCACCAAGGCCTATGCCGCCCCCCTGTGGGCGGCCTACCTGGCCTACCCGGCGTTCCGCAAGAAAGACAACCGGGTGAACAACTTCGCCGAACGCGTGCAGGGCTGCTTCAACTACTCCATGAATGGCAAGGCCCCCGAGCTGGGCTCACCCGAGCTGGTGGCCATCTCCGCCTACTCCTACTGGCTGCTCATGGGCGGCCTGCTGGACATGTACGGCATGCAGGACAAGCCGGTGCCCGAACTCAGCGATGAAGCTTTGCAGCGCGGTGGTCGCGACGAATCCTTCAAGCTGCCGGGACCGCTGACCGGCAAGGTGAAGATGGAAGGCCGCGAACGGATGCCTGGGCGCGCCTTCGCCGCCCTGCCCGAGCCGCCCCAGGCGTATTCGCCGCAGCGTGGTGAAGAGGTTTACACGCAATATTGCGCCGTCTGCCACGGCGCGCAAGGCGAAGGACGCAAGATGGCCGACGTGCCGGTGATCCCGGCGTTGTGGGGAGCCGACTCGTACAACTGGGGCGCCGGCATGCACCGCGTCAACACAGCGGCCACCTTCATCTACGAGAACATGCCGCTGGGCAAGGCGGTGCAACTGAACGTCCAGCAGGCCTGGGACGTTGCGGCCTACCTGAACAGCCGGGAGCGACCGCAAGACCCGCGCTTCGACGGCAATGTCGCCAGCACAGCCAAACGCTTTCACGGCTCCGACCAGGGCTACTACGGCCAATCCGTCGACGGCGTGCTGCTGGGCAGCAAGGCCTACCCAGCAGGCGTCGGTCACTGAACCACGCAGGCCGCGCCACCCATGCGAATTTCAAGAGATCACAACCAATAGGGGACCGCATGTCATCGATACTGAAGAAGGCAAAGCACGAGTTCATGAAGGCGTTGCCGCCGACCATTTTCTTCTTCGTCATCCTGCACATCGTCGCAGCCATTCGCGCGCTGATGATCAAGGGAACCGGCGTTCCGCTTCCCGTGACGGCTTCGGTTCTGATCGCCTCGCTGGTGCTCGGCAAGTCGGTACTGGTGGCCGACATGCTGCCCTTCATCAATCGCTTTCCCGAGAAGCCTCTGATCTGGAACGTCACTTGGAAGACCCTGATGTACGCACTGGTCGCCCTGTTCGTGCACTACCTGGAGCGGCTCTACGAGTATTGGAAGGAAGCGCCCAGCCTGCTGGACGCCAACTCCATGCTGTGGACGTCCATGAACTGGCCGCGCTTCTGGGCGGTGCAGATACTGTTAATCACCCTGATCTTTATGTACTGCGTCATTTCGGAGCTGGCACGGGTGATCGGCCATGAGCGCCTGAGGAAGATGTTCCTCGGCCCGCTTCCACCTCGTACCGCCAACGACAACCCAGTCCCATAGGCGGCGCATCTTCCAAACAAATCAGGTAACAGCTATCAAAGGGCGGTGAATGGCGATTTTTCAATAAGGTGTTGAGCAGATGCGACTTGCTGCAGGCACAGTAGACCTGCGCGCCAATGGTCTAGCCTAGACATATGCCATCTTCGATTCCGAAGAGAGGCATACTCTGAACAGCTCAAGGTCAGGCCAATGCGAATTTCTTTGACGAAGGTAAATCTCAACCGTCCATCAATCGGATGCTCCGACAAAGAAGGCTCCCAACTAGCTCATTTTGGTGAGCTTCGTTATCTGATGACCTCTGCCCCGACAGTCGGCGATGCCCTTGAATCACTCGCTCGATACATGAGCAGCTGCATAAAGACAGTCCAATGCCGTTTGGAGCGCGTACCGTCTCATGCTCAGATGCATTTCGAGTGCGCCTGTCCCTCTCAAGGTGATGGACTGGTGGTCGAAACCTGGATGCTCCACACAACCCGCTTGATCGGGATACTTCTCGGCCGGCCGTTCTCTCCTCAACAGACTACCTTTCGCCACGGGCCCCTAGGTGACCGTGGCAACTACCTCAAGAGATTCGGTTGCCCAGCACTTTTCAGGCAGAGAAATAATTCGCTGGTACTGTCCTCAGCAACGCTCGATGAGGTCTGCACGGAGCGAGACCCCACACTTCACTCCATCATGCGCTTCTACATTGAATCGCAGACCAGTTATTCAGGTCATATACAGGAGCTAGTCACAGCCCACATTCTGAGACTCATGCCCCTTCACCAAGGGACGCTTGACCTTGTTTCCCAAGCTCTCGGTATGAACCCTCGAACGCTGCAGCGACGACTCGCTGATGAGCGAACCGACTTCGAGCAACTGTTAGACAATGTGCGTCGCAGCCAAGCGCTCCATTTGCTCCAGCAAACGAACATAGGAATTAACGAGATCGCCAGCGCGCTTGGCTATAGGCGTACAGGCTCCTTCTGTAGAGCTCATAAGCGATGGTTTGGAGTCTCTCCAGCGGAGTTTCGCAGCCAGTTCTCGGCACAGTTGGTAAGTGCGGGGCAAGCTTGACGGGAAAGAATCGATTCCTGTTGTTTGTCTCCTGAGACGTCCGCTATGGGTCGGAAGCTGCCGTCGGAATCGAACGAGGGTCCCTAGAGTATTAGGAGCAGATGCGGGTAATTCGAGCCCCGAATTCGGACTACATACCAGCTTTTCCTGGGCAAGCCGTTTCCGGTTCCGGTTTGAAGCGGAACCCGCGCAATGACTGGGCGCGCGGCACTATACCAACCGGAAACGGTCGCCAGAATGGGCCGTGCTCGTCCGGGGTTTATGAGCTCTGATGCGGTACGATGCGGCCCAAGAGAAGCAGCACCCTCAGGGAAGAAAAGGGAGTCCGTGTATGGAAGCGTTACTTCAGCAGGCGCAGAGTGTTTTAGGCAGCGGCTACAGCGTGCTGGTAATAGCCGCGCTGGTATTCGCCAAAACCATCTCGACACTTGGCTCTGCCTTCGACTTTCACGACAAGAACTTCGTACAGAAGCGCTTCAAGCGGCTCAACGAGTTGCGGGCAGGTGTTAAGAAGGATGACCGCCCACTCGCCCAGTACCTGGATGACGCCATCGAGCTTGAGGCTTTCCGCGTCGCCTCTGGCGTAACAGCAAGCAAGCAGAAGATGGATTTTCTAGTAGAGCTTGCCTCGCTAGGACTGTGGAACCGCACGCAGCTACGCTGGGTGGCAAAGCACCTTGAGCAAGGGCCACAAGATGCCGCGCCCGTCATCCGGATCACTCGACTCGATTGGGTTGGCGCCGCGATCGGCCTATTCTCGCTCTTCTACTGCATCACCGCCGGCATCTTCTTTTTTGCGTACCTCTCCCTGTCTATGACAATGCCATACGGCTTGGCGCTTGGGCTGCTTGCATTCGGCGGTCTGGTTATTCTCGCGCGCCTACTCGGTGAGGACTTTTTAAGCGCCAAGTGCGCGAACAACGTTCGCAAGTACCTGGAACGCAATGAAGCACCCACAGACAATGGGCCGAGCACCCCAGAACATATTCCCAGCGGCATCCGAGAGGACCGCAACTCGACGATGGCCACCGTTACCGAACCTCAGTAGCCAGGGCACAATTCTCTTTGGGGGCATAATTGGGGGCACTGACCCGAACCACTCTCAACATAAGTCAGATGCCACGAGCCTTCCATCAATAAGTTCGAGTCCCTCCCGGGGCACCACCACATCGTTCCGGCAGTTCCGATGAACTGTCGAAACCCACGAAAAACCGGCCTTCGGGCCGGTTTTTTGTTGTCTGCGATTTGCCCTGCCGGGTGCTGGCAGAAGCATTTCATCGCATCAGGAACAGGAACCTGTCGTCGTCTTGCTGACATAGGCACGGCCCGTGGCGCTGACGTTGACGACTCGCTCCTGGGCACCAGCAGACGGCGCGGAGCGGCACACGGTGACGCTTGCCTGGGTATTGCCCACGCCGCTGGGCTGGAAATCGATCTTGGCGACACTGGAAGTAACCTTGAACCCCGTCGGCGCGGCGGGATGCTTCTGGATCACGGTAGATCCGGAAATGACAATCCAGCCCTGTTCCCAGCCGCCCGAGCCGCAACTGGTGCCATTGCTGGATACGCACAGGCTGGTCACCGTGTTGCGCTTGATCGCCTCGCTGCGCCCCACGGCGACGCCCGCCACCAGATCGTTGGCACTGGAGGCAAGCTTGCCGGCAAGGGTCGCATCACTAAGCGAAGGCACGGCGATGCCGACCAGGATTGCCAGCACCGCGAGTGTCACCATCAGTTCCAGCAAGGTGAAACCGTTGGCAGGGCGTCTGTTGGTCGCTTTCATGGCTCGCCCTCCTATCGCTCGATATCCCAGAACACCCAGGATTTGGGCTGAGGACTGGTGCCCGGCGCAGTCGGCTCGGAGACCTTCAACGGCGAGTCGGAAGAACCGCCGATGATGAAGTCCCTCAGGCTGCCGTCGTCGAGTTGCACGCGCCCCGCCACCGGCGACGGAGGCAGGCCGCCGCCGGAGATGACGCCGAAGCGCTGGTCACCGGTGCCTGCGGCGTTCAGGTAGCTGATGTTGTAGACGCGCGCGGTGCCCAGGCTGGAGCAGCTGGTGGGGCTGGCCACGGCAGGCTGGTGGGTGCTGAAGGTGATGTTGTTGTAAAGCAGCAGCGCCGAAGTCACTACCTGTTCGGTGGACTGCAGGCCCAGGTACCAGCCTTTGGGGTAGGCCGCGATCTGCGTATTGGTGGGCGTGGCCGTGGAGGTAATGGGCAGCAGCGAGTTGTTGCAGATCAGGTTGGCGGCGCAGGTGGCGTTCTCCAGGGTCAGCCAGTTGACGTCGCTGGGCTTGTCGCGCAGGACATAGAAGCGGTTCGCCACGCTGGCGGCGGAAGTGTAGGTGAGCAGCGGCTTCTCGCGGTCGCCGGAGCCCAGCAGGATCACGTACTCGCCGTTGACGGAGGCCACCTCCGGGCCGTAGAGGAACTTGCGGTTGGCCGTACAGGAGGTCGCCGTCGCGCACCCCAGGGAAGCGATCTTGGTCATGGTCCAGTTGGCCGGTGCGGTGCTGCCGATGGCACTGTAGGCATCGACGCCGGAGATCCGGTAGACGTTACCCCCCAGGTCGGAGGCATAGCCGTAGGCGATCAAGCCACTGCTGTTGGTGACCAGGGCGACGCTGCCGACGACTCCGCGATCAGTGTCGAAGGTCTTCAGCAAGGCGCCGGTGTCGGCATCCAGCAGATAGATGTGATTGCCCTTGGAGGACGTCGTGCAGGTATTGGGGTCGGCATCCTCGCAATTATCATAGCCACCGCCCATGGCCAGGATCGTCGACGCACCGCTGCCGTAGCCTTGCGCCAGGACAGGAACTGGGGTCGCCCAGGTCTGCCCCATGCCGCTGAGGCCAGTACCGCAGCCGGTGTCATTGGCCATGTTGGGACAACCGATCTTCCACTTCAGAGTCGGGCTGGCCGGGGTGGTTACGTCAAACGCGTAGATGGAGCGACCGCCACGGCGCATGGCGGAGTAGATCCAGGTGCTGGTGCCCTGCTGCACCACGGAAACCGAGCCGTCCATGCCGTAGTCCTTGGGCTGCGGCGTGGGCGTACCCGTGGTATGGCCGGGGAAGCTGATGGTGGTGGTGTTGTCGCGCAGGCGCTTGATCCGCGGGTAGAACTCCGGCGGCATGAACGACCAGATTTCACTGCCGGCCGAGACGCCTGCGACGGTTCCGCTGCGGTTGCCGTTGATGGCGTGCAGCAGTCCGTCGTTGGCGCCGTAGTAGACCACCACCAGCGGTGAAGACGTGGTGCCGTAGTTGACCGCTGCGGGGCGTGAATGCACGACGTCGCCGTGGACCGACGAGCGCATCTCGGTGACATTGGCGTTGAGGTTCTCATCCTGATTGTCGGCGCCGATGGCCCAGCCGATCAGGTTGGTCCGCTCGGTGGCGTCTGCCGCGCCCAGCAGGGCCTGGGTGACTGCGGTGTTGGCGGTGTTGAAGTTGGTGAGCGCCGTGCAGGTCGTGGGGTTGCAGGTCTTCATGGTCCGCGAACTGGCCTGGCGCAATACATAGGCCTGGGCGCCCTTCTCGACGATGTTGCCGTCGGGATAGTTGGATACGTCGGACCCGGTCACGGTCAGGCAGTTGCCCTGGGGCTTGAACGCCCAGTAGCTGTCCAGCGACGTCGGCGTCCAGAAGCTACGGGCGCATTCAGTGATGAAACCGGTACCGCTGTTGATTGCGCTGTCGCCGTTGGCGTCCACCGTGGTGAGCTGGCTGCTGACCACGCCCACCTTGTATTGCTTGAGGTTGCCGGGCCAGCGCGGGAAGGAGTCGGAATCCGGACGGAACATGCCGACGAACACCTGGTTCAGGTACGTGCTCTGCGAACTGACGCTGATCGGCAGGGTGACGGAGGCGAACACGCTGTTGGTCGCCTGGATCTCGGAGAAGATCGCATTCAGCGCATCGGAGATCTGCGTGCCACTGGCCGTCACGTCGAAATATTTGCCACTGCTGACGTTGGCCATGCTCTTCAACAGGGCGGTCCAACCCGGGCCCTGCCCGGTGGTTTCCTTGTTGATATCCACGGTGTAGGTGGTGATGGCCTGGGTGCTCTTCTTCATGAAGCGCGCCCATTCGTCGGCCATGTTGTCCTGCGAGCCGCTGGGGGAAATGGGGATCGCCGTGGTGTTGCCCCCGGCAGTAGTCAATGCGCTGGTAGCCTGCTTGATATCGTTGGTATTGTCCTGCGCCGCGCCGTTACTGATGTAGATGATGAAGTTTTTCGCGCAGCCAGCGACGATCGGATTGTTGTAGGTGGTGGCGTCCTTCGATGCCAGGGCGTTGCCACCCAGGGCATAGATGGCTTTGGACGCCGTGGTGCCGCTGGCATTGCCGGTGAAATCGGTCTTGACCTTCTGGTTGCCGGAGTTGGGCGTGCCCGCCGAGTAATACAGCCAGGCCTCCTCCATCGCCTTGCTGATCTTGCCGCCATTGGACTTGTCGCTCCCCACATCCAGGCTGCTGACCAGCGCCTGGTACTTGGGCTTGGTCGAACTGTCGAGCAGACGCATGGCGGCACGCACATAGGCGCCGTCGTCACCCTTGTTGCCGCTCCCGGTCTCGCTGAACAGCATCAGGCTGACGCGGAACTTGTTCACCTGCAGCCCGTTGACCACCGACGCCAGCGCAGTCATCTCGTTGCTGAACGGCGTGGTCCAGTTGGCGGTGTTGTCCAGGATGATCAGGACGTTCGGCGCATCCGTGGCGCCTGTGGGAGTGCCGACGAACAGGTCGATGTCCTCGGCGCGTACAGCCGACTGGGCGACGCACAGAAGGCAGAGGGCAACTATCCGCCGGAGCATTCCGGCCTGGCAGCTCTTGTTCATGTTCATGCTCCGCACGCGGCGATCTTCTGCGAATCGGTCAGGTGCACCCGCACCCCGGAACGCACTCTTACCGAGGTGCCGGTCACGGCATCGGTGACATTGGCGTTGAGCCCCCAGACGGTGTCCCACCCCGTGGAACACATGGCTGCCTGACCACCACCACAAGCCAGATTGGAGGGACTCGGCCTGGCGCTCATGCACACCGGCGACGCCATGGAAACCTGGTAGTCGGTGGTGCCGTCGTTATTGATGTCGACATTGAGCTGCTCGGCGGTCGGCGCCGCAGTGAAGGCCGAGCCGATGACCCGCTGGATACCCACATCAGCCGCAGCGATGGCCTCGTTTCGGAACTGCATGTTGCCCACTGCCTTCAGATTGGTGCCGCTGAGGGTGTAGGCGCTGCCGACCATCAGCATCAGCATCAGCAACATCACCAGGGCGACCACCAGGGTCGCGCCCCGCTGGGCTTTCGAATTGCGCTGCGTCGTCATGGCGTCTGCCTCCGCCGGGATATGTTCACCAGCGTGGCGCTGGAGGTGAACAGATGCCGTTTATAGCCATCGGTGAACGGGCCCAGGGTGGAGCCTCCCAGGGCATAGGTCTTGTCCGAGGTGTAGCCTGCCGTCCGGGTACGGGCGCGGGCCAGAACGTAGAGCCGGGCCTCCACCACGTTCGCCAGTTGGTCCAGCGTGCAGGAACTGGCCCCGCAATGGACAAAGCTGCCGTCGGGAGAACCATCGCCGCGGTTGGTCACAGTGACCCGGGTGTTGGGGTCATCCCAGTGCGGCGCCGCGAGGTAATCGGTCGGATCGTTCGACTTGCTGAGGCTGTCCAGGCCCAGCTCGACGCGGAAGGCCTCGACCCCCTCGATCAGCGGTACTGCTGCCTGCAGCGCGTTGGCCGGCGTGGCCCCACCGGAAAGATCGAAGGTGGAGCGCATCAGGGTCGGTATGCCATCGCCTGCGCTCACCGCGTAATCGCGCACGTAATACAGATCGATGACGAACTTGCGACGCTCGGCGATGGTCAGGCAATTGAGGCTCGTCAGGGTGAACCCGGTGGTGTCCAGCACAAAGGCCCCGAGGGTCTCGTTCTTGCAGAAGGACGACTGGAAATACACCTTGCCGGCTGCCAGTGCATCGCAATTGCCAACGCCCGGTGAGCAGGTATCGACATGCCGCACCACCAGCACATCGGAGTTGCTCGCCAGGTTGGTGACTATCGCCGAGCAACCGGGGGGCACCGCGGAGAAGGTCTGTGCCGCGATGCCGACGGAGTTGATCCTGTCCTGCTGCGTCCAGGTCGAGAAGGCCGAGCACACCGGCGGCAACGCCGTCGGGTAATCGGCCGGCGGATCGGTCGCGGTCAGGTCATCGAACTGCGGTACATAGCCATTCCAGAACCCGGCGTGGGCGAGGTCTTCCTGCAGCAGGCCCACGGCGAAGCGCCCATTCTCGATCAGCGAGTTGGTCTGGGCCATGTCGTCACTGGTCCGGCGCAGGTTCAGGTAGAGCGTCAGCACCGCGACCATGATCAGCAGGCTGATGGTCACTGCGATCATCATCTCTACCAGGGTGAAGCCCCTGTGGCGGGATGCGCCCCTCATAGCGAGGCCACCCGCACAACCGTGGTGACCACGCGCCGGCACAGGTCGCTGCTGCATCCGGAGCTGCCGTTGTAGCTGTTACTGCCACACGCCACGCTCGAAGGCGGCGCCGAGATCGGCGACATGCCCTGCCAGGCCACGGTGATCAGGTACTGATTGCTGCCCAGCGACTCGATGCAGCCTCGCCCGCCGAGCATGGCGCCGGCCTTCACGCTGCCGCCGCCCACTTCCGCCGCGCCCTGCAGGCTGTTGCACCAGTCAGCGAGGTCCGCCTGCTGACGGGTCCCGCTGCTGGTCGGACAGGACATGCCCGCTCCCACCGGCGAGCTGCTGCCGGTGACATAGCTGGAGGAGTTCTTCGCGTTGGCGTTCATCCGGCTGGACATGTCATTGAGCAGCAGCAGCGCCTGGGCGCGCTGGTAGGACTCCATGTCCGACAGCTGCATGCGCATCTGCAGCTTGGCCAGGCCGAGCAGGCCCAGCGAGATGATGAGGATGCTGACAAGCAGCTCGATCAGGGTGAAGCCGCGGTGCCGGGAGGTCATCATGTTGATCACCACTTCGCCGATGGCGTCCGAGTGCCGTCGCTGGCCAGGGTCAGGTTGCCGTCGCTGGCCTGCCCGCCGCTCGGGGTGAAGGTAATGGTGAAAGTCGGCGGTGTGCCGCTGCCCACGGTGATGTCGTAGCTGTAGTTGCCCGACACCTCACTGGGCAGCGCATAGCCACCGCTTTCCAGCGCCGACTTGCTGGCGTAGGCGCGGTTGGCCAGCAGGTACTGCTGCTGGCGGTTGGCGATATCCATCATCTGCGCCTGGGCCGCGGACCGCTTGCCCCGGATGACGTACTGCTGATAGCTGGGGTAAGCGATTGCAGCCAGGATCGCTACTATCGCCGCCACCACCATCAACTCGATCAGGGTAAAACCACGGGAACTAACAGGCATTATCGAGACTCTCTTTGCCGGGGCCTTTTTCAAAGACTCTATTAGTTAAATGGCGAATCGCCACCCCGCCGACACAGTAATTCAATACCAGTCGTCGCCGACGTATCGCCATATATAAAAATAGCTAACGAAAAGAGGGCCAATTCCGGAGCGCCAAAATACCAACACCCGCTGAATCCGGGGTATTAGAACGAAACATCGCCAGGGCCAAAATCCCTGAAAATCAGTCACTTACGCATCAAAATAAACACCCGGCAGCCAGCCAGAAAAGCTATATAAAGAACAACCGCACCATTCATGAAATACACATGAAGAAGTTGTGAAAAAAACGTAAAATCAAACTCTCAATAGTGCATTTCAAGTTAATAACATCAGCACTGATAACCTATTAAAAAGTAGCCATCTCGCAATAACGAACGAGAAACCATTACATCTTTAAAACTATGCTTATCCGACTATTCATCAGCTAACTATCGAGTCAATCAGCTCCCAGACAGGAACAGCCGGCTGTTCACATCCACTCCACAGGCTGGAAAACTTCCCAGCGCGCCGCCCCCTCACCGCAACAGGGACGGCAAGCCGGCATCAGCCCCCGAGTGACCGTCCCTGAAGTGCCTGGACAAATGCGGCCAGCGGCATGGGTCGATCGAAGAGGTACCCTTGCAGCACCTCCACACCGCGCAGGGCGAGGTAATCCTGCTGCTCCTCGGTTTCCACGCCCTCGGCAATGATCATCAGATCCAGCTTGCCGCACAGCTCGACGATGCTGTCCAGAACGTGCGAAGACAGGGCATCCACGCCAATCATCGCCACGAAACTCTTGTCGATCTTCAGCGCGTCCACCTTGAAGCGATGCAGGTAGGCGAGGCTGGAATTGCCGGTGCCGAAGTCATCGATGGCCAGCTTGACGCCCAGAGCATGCAGGTTGTCGAACAGTTCGTCGGTCACCTCGCTGGAAACAATCAGCTCGCGCTCGGTCAGCTCCAGGGTCAGCTCCGGCCGATGGGGCAGGAAGCGCGCCTGGAAATCGCGGCAATCACCGAACAACCCCGGCTCCGTGCAATGCCGGGCGCTGATGTTGAAGCTCAGATGGAAGCCCTCGCCCAGCAGGTGCCCGTGCGGTGCCAGCCCATCGGCGACCTGGTGGAACAGCTCGCGGGTCATCGCCACGATCAGCCCGGAGCGCTCGGCCATGGGGATGAACAGGTCCGGGCCGACCATGCCTTCGCGCGGATGGACCCAGCGCATCAGCACTTCCGCGCCGACCCAGCGGCCGTCCCGGGCATCGACCAGCGGCTGCAGGTACGGCACGAACTCCCCGGCGAGCAAGGCACGCTCAAGCTCCAGGCTTGGCGTCGCCGAACGCCCCCAGAGCCAGTAGCAGGCCACGCCCGATGCACCACCCAGCATCAGCATCAACGCCACCAGCGGCAACGCGTCTTCGTGGATGTGCCGCCATTGCGCCCCTTCGGGGAAGCCGCCGATAACCTTGTAGGGGAATCGCTCGGAGGTCAGCTCGACATGCCCCAGCGGCAGGCGGACAGGCTTGCCGTCGAACACCCTGCCCTCCTCATCCATCCACTGCCCGCCGACCTGCAATTGCAGGTCGCTGCGTTGATCGACCAGTTGCAGCGTGTTGCTCAGGTAACGTCCATCCACCGTCGCCAGCGCGGCGTGGCGTCCTTCGACACGCCGCAGGATCAACAGCGCGTAGTTCGGCGTGATCTCGTTACCGGCCATCATCCGCAGCCGGCCGGCGACATACAGGCTCGAATCCAGCGGCGCCTCGAAGTCGCCGAACAGCGAGGTGCAATAGATTTGGTCATCGCGAGTCAGATTGACCGACCGGACGAACGGCACCACCGCCACCTGTTCGCGCAGGACGAGTGTCGCCTCGTCGCAGCCCTCATCCACATGCAGCAGAGCCACCTGGGCGGCCCCAGCCGCATTGTTCAGCATCACGTCGAACAGCCGAACAGCCTCGTTCGAGGCAGTACGCGCCTCGACGCTCAGGGTGCGCAAGGCCTGCCAATAGATGATGGCGCTGCCCAGCAGCAACGGCAGCAGGGCCATGGAGAGGGAGAAGACCAGGCGAGGCAGCAGCCGGCGCCGGGTGTAGTTGCGAAGCGGCATCCTTGTTCCTTGCTTGACGGCGCCGCGACCTGCGACGCATTGCCACTCCCCCATGGGCAGCGACGTGGTTTGAGCTTAGAACAGCCACCGCCGCCGGGCGCCACGCGGCGGAATCCGTATAATCCCCGCCCCATCCATCCTGATCGCCACAGAAGACGCCCATGTCCAAGCCGCAGCAGCTCCAGCCCGCGGGTAACTTCCCGCCCGCCACGCTCCTCCGTCGCTTTGCCGCGATGTTCTATGACTTCTTGCTCTGCGTGGCCTTGCTGATGGTGGTGACGCTGGCCTATCAGCAGGGTTTCCTGCGCCTGATCTACGGCAGCGAGAAGCTCCGGATGCTGGCCGACCAGGGGGCTCTGACCGGCGACCCGCTGCTGTCCAGCCTGCTGTTCATCAGCGTGTTCGCCTTCTTCGCGAAGTTCTGGACCCACAGTGGCCAGACCCTGGGCATGCAGGTCTGGGGCGTTCGTGTGCAGAACGCCAACGGCACGCGCATCACCCTGATGCAGGCGCTGCTGCGCTTTGTGATCGCCATCGCCTCCTGGGGCTGCGCCGGCCTGGGCTTCCTCTGGATGCTCTGGGACAAGGACCAGCGCACCTGGCAGGACCGCTACTCGGAAAGCGTGGTGATCCAGATCCCCAAGGCGGTACGCAAGGCATCGCAGGGGCGGGGCTGAAACCCCGGGCAATAAAAAAGCCGGCGATTGCCGGCTTTTTTGCGGGCGCGGGTTCTACCCCGCGATGGGACTCAGCCTGCTCGTTTCAGCAACAGGGTGCCGAGGAAGGCGCAGATCGCCGCCGGCACCAGCACCGCCAGCAGCGGCGGGAAGTTGAACACCTGGCTGGACGGGCCAAGCAGGTCCTGGGCGATGCGGAAGGTGAAGCCCACCAGCACACCGGTGAACACGCGCTGGCCGAGGGTCACGCTGCGCAGCGGGCCGAAGATGAACGAGATCGCCATCAGCACCAGGGCAGCGGTCACCAGCGGCTGCAGGATCTTGGTCCAGAACGCCAGCCAGTAGCGGTTGGAGCTCAGGCCCTGGTCCTGCAGGTAATGGATGTAGTTCCACAGGCCGGTGATCGACAGCGCCTCCGGCTCCATCACCACGGTGTTGAGCAGTTGCGGGCTGAGCTGGATGTTCCAGGTCTCGCTGGGCTTGCTTACGACCTCGCTGCGCTTTTCAGCCGCGTGCAGCACCGAGGTGGTCACATCCTGCAACTGCCACTGGTCGTTCTCGAACACCGCCTGACGGGCGAAGCTCGCGCTCTGCAGGCGACGGTTGTCGTCGAAGTTGTAGCGGGTCACGCCCAGCAGCACGCCATCCGGGCGCACCACGTTGATATGGATGAATTCATGCCCCTGGCGGTGCCACAGGCCCGACTTCGAGCTTTGCGAACCATTGCCGCTCTGCGCCAGGGCGCGACCGCTCTGGGCAGCGGTTTCGGTGTAGGGAATCACGTACTCGCCCACCAGGATGCCGGCGAACATCAGCACCAGCATCGGTTTCATCACCGCCCAGACGATGCGCTGCAGCGACACGCCAGCGGCGCGCATGATGGTCAGCTCGCTGTTGCTGGCCAGGGTACCCAGGCCCACCAGGCAGCCAATCAGCGCGGCCATGGGGAGCATGTCGTAGCCACGGCTCGGCGCGGTCAGCAGGACAAACTTGAGCGCCTCGCCGAGGGTGTAGGTGTCGCTGATCTGCCCCAGCTGGTCGACGAAGGCGAACAGTTCGGCCAACCCGAGGATCACCCCGAGTACCGCGAGAATGGAAACGAAGACAGTGGTGCCGATGTAACGATCCAGCTTACGCATGCTTCAGCACTCCGCCCGACTTCGCTCGCTTGGCGGCCAGCTTCAGACGCAGCGGCTCCCAGTACAACAACAACAGGCCGATGGCCAGGAATATCCCGTGGATCCACCACAGGCCCAGGGCCATGGGAATCTTGCCCTTGTCGAGCATGCCGCGCCCGGCGATCAGCAGCGCCAGGTAGGCCATGTACAGCAGCACGGCCGGCAGCAGCTTGAGGAAGCGGCCCTGGCGCGGGTTGACGCGCGACAGCGGCACGGCCAGCACGGTCACCACGAAGACCAGCAGCGGGATGGACAGGCGCCACTGCAGCTCCGACTTCATGCGAGGATCGTCGCTGCCCAGCAGGTCGGAGGTGGGAATGGCGTCGCGGTCGTCGATCTCGCTGCTCACTTCCGGCTTGGGCAGCAGGGCGGCGTAGGTGTCGTACTTGATCTCGCGGTAATCGGCCTGTCCGGGCGTGCCGTCGTAGCGATAGCCGTCCTTGAGAATCAGGTAGCGGCTGCCGTCCGCATGGATTTCCTGCACGCCGGTGGTGCCGACCAGCACCGAAGTGCCGCCGTCCTTGCCATTGCGCGGGCGGTTCTTGTCCGAAATGAACACGCCGCCCAGCTCGGTGCGCTCGTTGGCCAGGGTCTCGGTATAGGTCACCCGCGTGCCATCGCGCATCGACTGGAAGCGCCCCGGCGCCAGGGTGTCGAACTCGGTCATCGCATCCTGCTTGTTCAGCAGCAACTGCATCTGGGTGATGCCCTGGGGCGCCAGCCACAGGCTCAGCCAGGCCACCAGCAGGGCGATGAACAGCGCCGGCGCCAGGGTAATGGCCAGCAGGCGCTGCTGGCTCATGCCGGTGGCGGTGAGCACGGTCATCTCGCTGTCCAGGTACAGGCGGCCATAGGCCAGCAGAATGCCGAGGAACAGGCCCAGCGGCAGGATCAGCTGCAGGAAGCCCGGCAGGCGCACGCCCATGATCATGAACAGCGAACCCGGATCGAGCAGGCCTTGGGCCGCCTGCGCCAGGTACTTGATGAAACGGCCGCTCATGATGATGACCAGCAGCACGGCGCTCACCGCGCTCATGGTGATCAGCACTTCACGGGACAGGTAACGGAAGACAATCAAACCGGACACTCCAGGGTTGTCACGCTCAGGCGGCTACGCTCAAACTAGCCGCCGTGAAGCATTGCCGGGTGCGCGCGGACGCGACCCAGCGCAAATAGCCGGCATTATCCTGCGATTCGCCAGGCCTGTCACTGCGCAGTCCACCTTCATTCGCAGACCCTTCTGCTCTTTGTCCCGGGGACACTCAGCCATGGAATTCCTTGTAAAAAGCGTACGTCCGGAAACTCTCAAGACCGCCACCCTGGTCATCGCCGTGGGCGAAGGCCGCAAGCTTGGCGCCACCGCCAAGGCCGTCGACGAAGCCACTGGCGGCGCCATCGCCAACCTGCTCAAGCGTGGCGATCTGGCAGGCAAGGTGGGCCAGACTCTACTGCTGCAAGATTTACCCAACATTAAGGCTGAGCGCGTCCTGCTGGTCGGCGCCGGCAAAGAGCGCGAACTCTCCGACCGCGCCTACCGCAAACTGGTTTCCGCCGTCCTGGGCAATCTGAAGAACCTGGGTGGCGCCGACGCCGTCCTGGCCCTGGGCGACCTGGCCGTCAAAGGCCGCAATGCCCATGGCAAGGCCCGCCTGCAGGTGGAAACCCTGGCCGACGGCACCTACGTCTTCGATCGCTTCAAGAGCCAGAAGGCCGAAGCGCCGAAGCTGAAGAAAATCACCCTGCTCGCCGACAAGGCAGACGCCACCGCTGTCGAACAAGGCGCCAAAGAAGCCCAGGCCATCGCCAACGGCATGGCCCTGACCCGTGACCTGGGCAACCTGCCGCCGAACCTCTGCCACCCGACCTTCCTCGGCGAACAGGCCAAGGCGCTGGGCAAGGAATACAAGGGCCTGAAGGTCGAGGTTCTCGACGAGAAGAAACTGCGCGAGCTGGGCATGGGCTCTTTCCTCGCCGTCGCCCAGGGCAGCGACCAGCCGCCGCGCCTGATCGTGCTGCAGTACAACGGCGCGAAGAAGAAGGACGAGGCCCCGCACGTACTGGTCGGCAAGGGCATCACCTTCGACACCGGTGGCATCAGCTTGAAGCCCGGCCTGGGCATGGACGAGATGAAGTTCGACATGTGCGGCGCTGCCTCCGTGTTCGGCACCTTCCGCGCCGTGCTGGAGCTGCAGCTGCCGATCAACCTGGTGGGCGTGATGGCCTGCGCCGAGAACATGCCCAGCGGCGGCGCCACCCGTCCGGGCGACATCGTCACCACCATGAGCGGCCAGACCGTCGAAATCCTCAACACCGACGCCGAAGGCCGCCTGGTGCTGTGCGACGCACTGACCTACGTCGAGCGCTTCAAACCGCAGTCGGTGGTGGACATCGCCACCCTGACCGGCGCCTGCATCGTCGCCCTGGGCTCCAACACCTCGGGCCTGATGGGCAACAACGACGCACTGGTCAAGCAACTGCTCAAGGCCGGTGAAGTCGCCGATGACCGCGCCTGGCAGCTGCCGCTGTTCGACGAGTACCAGGAACAGCTGGACAGCCCGTTCGCCGACATCGCCAACATCGGCGGGCCGAAGGCCGGCACCATTACCGCCGGCTGCTTCCTGTCGCGCTTTGCGAAGAAGTTCCACTGGGCGCACCTGGACATCGCCGGCACCGCCTGGATCAGCGGGGGCAAGGACAAGGGCGCCACGGGCCGCCCGGTTCCGCTGCTGACCCAGTACCTGCTGGACCGCGCCAAGTAATGGCACAGTGCAACCTGCCGATGGGATCGAACGCATGACGCGTGTGGATTTCTACGTCATTCCCAGCGCCGATCCCGACGCACGCCTGACCATCGCCTGCCGCCTGGCTGAAAAAGCCTGGCGGCAAGGCATGCGTATCTTCGTGCTGTGCAGCGACGAAGCCCAGCGCGATGCGCTGGATGCCCGGCTGTGGAACTTCCGGGGCGAAACCTTCATCCCACACAACGCGGTGGAAGAAGATGCCGACTCGCCGATCGTTCTCGCCCTCGGCGAGCCGCCGGAAAGCCACCGGGACCTGCTGATCAACCTGACCCTGGCCATTCCCGACTTCGTCGACCGCTTCAACCGGGTCGCCGAGCTGGTGATCGAGGAACCGGCGATTCGTCAGGCCGCTCGGGAGAATTTCCGTCGCTACCGCGAGCAGGGCTATCCTTTGCAGGATCACCGCCTGCCGCGCCCTTGAGAGCGTCTCAGCCAAGACACCATGGACAACCACAAGCCCCCGCACGACCCCGACCACCTGCTGGAAGACCTGAAGAAGATCCAGGACCTGCTGGACGAGTCGGGCGCCGAGCCGCCCCTCCTCACTGAATCCTTCGAGCCGGACAACATTCCCCTGCTCTCCGACGTTGTCACGCCGGCGCCCCAGGCGCCGGAGCCTGCCGCCGCGCCGCCGGCCACTCCCGCCGCCAGCGAGCTGAACCGCCTGGACCTCGAACTGCGCGCCGCGGCCCAGCTGATCCTGCAGGACGTCCTCGACGACTTCGCCCCGCAGATCGAAGCCGAACTGCAACGCCGGCTCGAAGCGCGCATGCAGCGCCTGCTGGCCCAGCGCAAGACCTGACGCCCCAAACCATTCCGCTTTTTTGTAGCCGCCCAGTGGCCACACGGAAAACCGCCCCGGTGGCCTGAACTGCCCGCCTCCCGTTATACTCAGCGGTTTTCCGTCTAGCCTTATCAGGGTCCCGCCGCGCTCATGGACAAGACCTACCAGCCCCACGCCATCGAATCCCACTGGTACCCCCTCTGGGAGAGAGAGAACTACTTCGCCCCGCAAGGTTCCGGCGAGCCGTACACCATCATGATCCCGCCGCCGAACGTCACCGGCAGCCTGCACATGGGCCACGGCTTCAACAACGCCATCATGGACGCGCTGATCCGCTACCGCCGCATGCAGGGCCGCAACACCCTGTGGCAGCCGGGCACCGACCACGCCGGCATCGCCACCCAGATGGTGGTGGAGCGCCAGCTGGCCGCCCAGGGCATCGCCCGCCATGATCTGGGCCGCGAGAAGTTCCTGGAGAAGGTCTGGGAGTGGAAGGATCAGTCCGGCGGCACCATCACCCGCCAGATTCGCCGCCTGGGCTCCTCCGTGGACTGGTCGCGCGAGCGCTTCACCATGGACGAAGGCCTGTCCAACGCCGTGAAGGAAGCCTTCGTGCGCCTGCACGAGGACGGCCTGATCTACCGCGGCAAGCGCCTGGTCAACTGGGATACCAAGTTCCACACCGCCATCTCCGACCTCGAAGTGGAGAACCACGACGAGAAGGGCCACCTCTGGCACCTGCGCTACCCGCTGGCCGACGGCAACAAGACCGCCGACGGCAAGGACTACCTGGTCGTCGCCACCACCCGCCCGGAAACCGTGCTGGGTGACAGCGCCGTCGCCGTTCACCCGGAAGACGAGCGCTACGCCGCGCTGATCGGTACCTTCATCGACCTGCCGCTGGTGGGCCGGCGCATCCCGATCATCGCCGACGACTACGTCGACCGCGAATTCGGCACCGGCTGCGTGAAGATCACCCCGGCCCACGACTTCAACGACTACGAAGTCGGCAAGCGCCACGACCTGCCGCTGATCAACATCTTCGACAAGGACGCCGCCGTCCTCGCCGTCGCCCAGGTGTTCAAGCTCGACGGCAGCGTCAACGCGGAGCTGGACGCCAGCCTGCCGGCCGCCTACGCCGGTCTCGACCGCTTCGTCGCGCGCAAGCAGATCGTTGCCGACTTCGAAGCCGCCGGCCTGCTCGAGAAGATCGACGACCACGCGCTGAAAGTGCCCAAGGGCGACCGCTCCGGCACCGTCATCGAGCCGTGGCTGACCGACCAGTGGTACGTCTCCACCAAGCCGCTGGCCGAACCCGCCATCGCCGCCGTGGAAGACGGCAGCATCCAGTTCGTGCCCAAGCAGTACGAGAACATGTACTTCAGCTGGATGCGCGACATCCAGGACTGGTGCATCAGCCGTCAGCTGTGGTGGGGCCACCGCATCCCGGCCTGGTACGACGATGCCGGCAACGTCTACGTCGGCCGCAACGAAGCCGAAGTGCGCGCCAAGCACAACCTGGGCGACGCCAACCTGCGCCAGGACGAAGACGTCCTCGACACCTGGTTCAGCTCGGGCCTGTGGACCTTCTCCACCCTCGGCTGGCCGGAGCAGACCGACTACCTGAAGACCTTCCACCCCACCGACGTGCTGGTGACCGGCTTCGACATCATCTTCTTCTGGGTTGCGCGCATGATCATGCTGACCATGCACCTGATCAAGAATGGCGATGGCACCGCGCAGATCCCGTTCAAGACCGTCTACGTCCACGGTCTGGTGCGCGACGGCCAGGGCCAGAAGATGTCCAAGTCCAAGGGCAACGTGCTCGACCCGCTGGACATCGTCGATGGCATTACCTTGGACGAGCTGCTGGAGAAACGCACCAGCGGCATGATGCAGCCCAAGCTCGCCGAGAAGATCGCCAAGCAGACGAAAGCCGAGTTCCCCGAAGGCATCGCCAGCTACGGCACCGACGCCCTGCGCTTCACTTTCTGCTCGCTGGCTTCCACCGGTCGCGACATCAAGTTCGACATGGGCCGCGTCGAGGGCTACCGCAACTTCTGCAACAAGCTGTGGAACGCCGCCAACTTCGTCATCGAGAACACCGATGGCAAGGACACCGGCGTGAATGGCGAGCCGGTCGAGCTGTCCTCGGTGGACCGCTGGATCATCTCCGCCCTGCAGCGCACCGAGATCGAAGTCGCGCGCCAGCTCGACGCCTTCCGCTTCGACCTCGCCACCCAGGCCCTCTACGAGTTCATCTGGGACGAGTACTGCGCCTGGTACCTGGAACTGGTCAAGCCGGTACTGTGGGACGAGAACGCGCCGATCGAGCGTCAGCGCGGCACCCGCCGCACCCTGGCGCGCGTGCTGGAAACCGCACTGCGCCTGGCGCACCCGTTCATGCCATTCATCACCGAGGAAATCTGGCAGCGCATCAAGACCGCCGCTGGCAAGTCCGGTGACACCCTGATGCTGCAACCCTGGCCGATCGCCGACGAGGCGAAGATCGACGCCGCCGCCGAAGGCGACATCGAGTGGGTCAAGGCCCTGATGCTGGGCATCCGCCAGATCCGCGGCGAGATGAACATTTCCATGGCCAAGCGCATCGACCTGGTGCTGAACAACGCTTCCCCCGAAGACCACCGTCGCCTGGCCGACAACGAGCCGCTGCTGATGAAGCTGGCCAAGCTCGAGACCATCCGCGTGCTGGACGAAGGCGAAGAGCCGCCAATGTCCGCCACCGCACTGGTCGGCGACCTGCAGGTGCTGGTGCCGATGGCCGGCCTGATCGACAAGGCCGCCGAGATGGCGCGCCTGGACAAGGAAATCCAGCGTCTGGAAGGTGAAGTCAAACGCGTGGGCGGCAAGCTGTCCAATGAAGGCTTCGTCGCCAAGGCCCCGCCGGAAGTGATCGAGAAGGAGCGCGCCAAGCTGGCTGAAGCCGAGCAGGCCGTGACCAACCTGATCCAGCAGCGCGAGAAGATCGCCAGCCTGTAAGGCCTGGAACGGTATAAACAACGGCGCCCGAGGGCGCCGTTGTCATTTCTGCAGGTCGGGCTTCAGTACACCGCCCCCACCGGGTACACGTAGGCATTCACGTCATGGAACGGCGTGCGCTCGAAGAACCACTGCAGCCGCGCCTGGGCGTCCTTGGCGAAGGCCTTGTCGTCCCTGAGCTTCTTCTCGAACTCGGCCTTGAGCTTCGGATCCTCGGCGAGCATCTTGCGCGCCATCGGCTCCATCACGTACTCCTCTGGCTCCTCGGCCACCACCAGCGTCGAGTTGAAGAAGCCCCAGGACCAGAACGAATCCGGACTCTCCGCCGTCAGCAGGTTGACCGCCAGCACGCCCAGCGGCTGGTCGGTATCGATCACCACCGAGCCTGCCGGGTAGGTCTGCAGGCGCTGGAACGGCTTGCCGACGCCACTGACCAGCAGATGCCCCTCATAACCGGGAATCTCGTTGGTGGCGGCGCGGTCGGGCTCGAATCCACCGGCCAGCTTGATGTCGTCCATGCGGTACAGGGTCACTTCGATGGGCGTGGCCTTGTCCAGAGTCTTCATCTGGATGCCGTGTGACTTCAGGCGCGCGATCACCTCGCTCCACTGCACCGGCACCACGTACTGCTTCGGCCGCTTCACCACCAGGTCGGGCACCGAGTTGTCGGTGACCGGCACGTTCAGCTGCTTGGGCTTGTTGCTCCAGACGATGGTCTTCTTGCCGGTGATCGGTGACACCTCATAGCGGTAATCACCCACGGTGAACGGCGTGTGCTGCGGATCGCCTGGCTTCCAGGTGAGGATCACCTCCTTCTGCGCCGCCAGCCGTTCGCGGTCCTTGCCAATGGCCTGTTTCAGCGAGTCGGCGTTGTCGCCGATCACCTGGAGCATCGCCTTGAGCATCACGTAGTTGCCCAGCACCTGGGTTTCATAGGGGTGCAGGGCATGCTGCTCGATGAGGATCGAGGGCACGTTGCGAATATCGCCGTACTGATTCGAGAAGCGCGCCAGGTCGGTGCGGTACGGGTAGTAACCCTGGGTCGGGTCCTGGTTGTCGTTGAAGCTGATGCACTCATGGACCACATGCCCGTCGCCCTCCAGCTCCTTGTACACCGGGCCGCGCATTACCTTGTCCATCCACTCGCTGGAAGCCGGCGACCAGCCGTTGCCGTTGTGGCAATAGGAGCTGTCGTAGGGATACATGGCGCCGTCGGTGGAATGGGTGTCGGCGAAGAAGCTCAGGTCGTACTGGTTGAACACCGAGGCAACGTTGCGGATCTCCGCGCTGTCGAGCTTGGTGAAGTCGCGGTTGAGGTTGTAGTTCAGCCCGTTGACCCGCCAGCCGGTGACGTCCGGGCCGTTCTGGTTGATCCGCCCGTAGGGGCTGCGGCGCAGGTCGCCGTCGATGTTCACGGTGGGGATGAAGAGGATGTTGACCTTGTCCAGCAGAGCAGCCAGCGGCTTGTCGCCGGTGGTCATGTCGCGCAGCAGCATGAACATGGCGTCCTTGCCGTTGGCCTCGCCGGGGTGGATTTCCGCCTCGACGAAGATCGTCGGCTTGCCGGACTTGTTCAGCCCCGCTGCCGACTTGTCCGCCTCGCGGCTGGCGGTCACCAGCAGCATCGGCTCGCCGGTGGCGCTGTTCTCCGGCAGGTCGCTGAGGGTGATGGCGCCGCCGGAGGCATCGGCCAGCTTCTGCAGCCAGGCGCGGGTCTGGTGGTAATCGGAGGTCTGCTTGAAGCCCGTGGATTCGGCCAGGGTGATCAGCGGGTTGTCGGTCTTGGCGATGTACTTCGTGCTGGTGAGCTTCTGCTCGAACATCGCCGGGAGGATGCGGCTTTTCGCGGCGGCGCTGTAACCGCTGTCATCGACGTACCCCGGCGCCGAAGGCAGGGCGGCATACAGGGGCAGGCTGGAGGTGGCGAAGAGGCCGGCGAGCAGCGCTCGGGACGAGAGGTGGTACATGGGAGGTTCTCCTTTTGCAGCAATATCGTCCTGCGGACGCGTCCGCGCCCGTGCAACAACCATAGACAACCATGGGGAAATGCCAGCGCGGTTCGTCGTCGCGCCCGCTCTGGCATGCACCTTCTTCAAATGCCGTTCATTCCCCGGAGGAATGACCTTGCGAAGAATGCTCGCTTGGATCACCGCGCCGGTTCGCCGAAGATCAGCGCACAGCTGCACCCGCTCCCCTGCCAAGGAACCCCACGCCCATGTCCGATACTCCGGCCCGCAACGGCGGCCAGATCCTCGTCGATGCCCTGCTGCGCCACGCGGTGGATACCGTCTACTGCATCCCCGGCGAAAGCTACCTGCCGGTGCTCGATGCCCTGCACGACGCGGCCGCCATCCAGACCATCGTCACCCGCCACGAAGGCGCCGCCTCGAACATGGCCGATGCCTACGGCAAGCTCACCGGCCGCCCCGGCATCTGCTTCGTCACCCGCGGGCCGGGCGCGACCCACGCAGCCAACGGCGTGCATACGGCGATGCAGGACTCGACGCCGATGATTCTCTTCATCGGCCAGGTGGAAAGCGCCTTCAAGGGCCGCGAAGCCTTCCAGGAAGTGGACTACCGGCAGATGTTCGGCGGCCTGGCCAAGTGGGCCACCGAGGTCGACGACATCCGTCGCCTGCCCGAGATCGTCGCCCGCGCCTTCCGCGTCGCCCAGTCCGGGCGGCCCGGCCCGGTGGTGATCGGGCTGCCGGAGGAAGTGCTGTTCGGCGCAGCACAGGTCGCCGATGTACTGCCCACGCCCATCACGCGTGCGGCCCCCAGCGCCGACGCACTGGCCGAACTGCGCGAGCGCCTGGGCCAGGCCCGGCGCCCGCTGCTGATCGTCGGTGGCACCGGCTGGACAGCGGAGGCCTGCGCGCAGGTGCGCGCCTTCGCCCACGCCAACCGCCTGCCGCTGGTGGCCTCGTTCCGCCGCCAGGACCTGATCGACAACCGCGACGAGCAGTACGCCGGCCAGCTCGGCTTCGGCGCCTCGCCCAGGCTCACCGCGCGCGTGCAGGAAGCCGACCTGCTGCTGGTGCTCGGCTCGCGCCTGAGTGAAACACCCAGCGCCGGCTACAGCCTGATCCAGAGCCCACGCCCGCTGCAGGGCATGATCCACGTCTACCCCGACGCCAGCGAGCTGGGCCGCGTCTACCAGGCGGACCAGAGCATCCAGGCCGGCATGCCGGAGATCGCCGCCGCCCTCGCCGACCTCGCTCCCCTTGCCGAGACGCCCTGGGCTGACTGGACCGCCGCGGCACGCGCCGATTACCTCAGCTATATCACCCCGCCGCAGAACGCAGAATCGCCGAAGGGTGTGGACCTCACCCGGGTCGTCCAGTACCTGAACGAAACCCTGCCGGACGACGCGGTGATCAGCAACGGCGCCGGCAACTACGCCGTCTGGGTGCACCGTTTCTACCGCTATCGCTCGCCGCGCAGCCAGCTCGCCCCCACAAACGGCGCCATGGGCTACGGCTTTCCCGCCGCCATCGCCGCCAAGCTGCGCGACCCGCAGCGCAGCGTGGTGTGCTTCGCCGGCGACGGCTGCTTCATGATGTACCCGCAGGAGCTGGCCACCGCCGTGCAGTACGGCGCGGCGCTGACCGTCATCGTGGTGAACAACGGCATGCTCGGCACCATCCGCATGCACCAGGAGCGCGAATACCCCGGCCGCATCAGCGCGACCGAGCTGCGCAACCCCGACTTCGTCGCCCTCGCCCGCGCCTTCGGTGCCCATGGCGAGCTGGTGGAGAGAACCGAGGACTTCGCCGCCGCCTTCGAGCGTGCCCAGGCCAGCGGCAAGCCCGCGCTGATCGAACTGCGCACCGATCCACAGCAGATCACCCCGGTCGCACGGCTGCCCTGAGGACCTTTCGCTTCCCCCGCAGCAGCGCAGGCTTCGCTAAGCTGCACCGGGTCAAGGCATTGCGCCCGCTCCTGCGGGCACAATGGCGCCGGGAAATCGCTAGGGAAGCGCATGAGTCTGCAACTGATCTGGGTCCTCGCCCTGCTCGCCACCGCCGTCGGGCTGTTCGTCATCAACCGTCCGCGCATGGACGTGGTCGCCCTGCTGGTGATGGTCGCCCTGCCGCTGTCGGGCATCCTCAGCGTGCAGGAATCACTGGCCGGCTTCGCCGATCCCAACGTCATTCTGATCGCCGCGCTGTTCGTCATCGGCGAAGGCCTGGTGCGCACCGGCGTGGCCTACCGCATCGGCGAATGGCTGACCCGCCGCGCCGGCGCCAGCGAGACGCGCCTGCTGGTGCTGCTGATGCTCGCCGTGGCTGGGCTCGGCTCGGTGATGAGTTCCACCGGCGTGGTCGCCATCTTCATTCCCGTGGTGCTGAGCATCGCCGCGCGCCTGCACGTGTCGCCGCGCCGGCTGATGATGCCGCTGAGCTTCGCCGGGCTGATCAGCGGCATGCTCACCCTGGTCGCCACCGCGCCCAACGTGGTGATCCACAGCGAGCTGGTGCGCGAAGGTTCGAAGGGTTTCGGCTTCTTCAGCTTCACGCCGTTCGGCCTGGTGGTGCTGGTGCTCGGCGTCGGCTATATGCTGGTGGCGCGGCGCTGGCTGGGCGATGACGGCGACGACGACGGGCAGCGCGTCAAGCGCCGAACCCTGGGCGACCTGATCCGCGACTACCAGCTCGCCGGCCGCGAGCGCCGCCTGCGCATCCGCCCCGATTCGCAATTGGTGGGCAAGAGCCTGGGCGACATCGAGTTGCGCGCCCGTGCCGGCACCAACGTGGTGGCCATCGAGCGCATGGTGCACTTCCGCCTGAAGATACTGAGCCCCGGCGCCAATATCGTGCTGCACGCCGGCGACGTGCTGCTGGTGGATATCTACGGCGAGCGCAGCGACCTGCTGGGCATGTACCACGAGTTCGGCCTCGAGCCATTGAGCCTGCAGGGTGACTACTTCACCGAACGCGCCCACGAAGTGGGCATGGCCGAGGTGACGATGCCGCCGGAGTCCGTCCTGCTTGGCAAGAGCGTACTGGACCTGGAGTTCCGCAGCCAGTTCGGCCTCAACGTGGTCGGCCTGCGGCGCAACCGCGAAGCCCTGGTGGAAGGCCTGCTGGACGCCAAGCTGAAGGTCGGCGACACCCTGCTGGTGATCGGCGGCTGGAAGGAAATCCGCCAGCTGCAGGCGCGCGCGCGCGACTTCCTGGTGCTCAGCCTGCCCGCCGAGGTGGACGAAGCCGCCCCTGCCGCCAGTCAGGCGCCCCACGCACTGTTCAGCCTGGCGGTAATGGTGGTCCTGATGGTCAGCGGGCTGGTGCCCAACGTCATGGCCGCACTGATCGCCTGCCTGCTGATGGGTTCGTTCCGCTGCATCGACATGGACAGCGCCTACCGCGCCATCCACTGGCAGAGCCTGCTGCTGATCGTCGGCATGCTGCCCTTCGCCCTGGCGCTGCAGAAGACCGGCGGCATCACCCTGGCGGTCAACGGCCTGGTCGGTGCACTCGGCGGCGCCGGCCCCTACGCCATCCTCGCCAGCCTGTTCGTGCTGACCGCGGTGATCGGCCTGTTCATCTCCAACACCGCCACCGCCGTGCTCATGGCGCCGGTCGCCATCGCCACGGCCAAGGCCCTGGGCGCCTCCCCCGAAGCCTTCGCGATGATCGTCGCGCTGGCCGCGTCGGCCGCCTTCATGACGCCGATTTCCTCACCGGTGAACACCCTGGTGCTGGGGCCGGGGCGCTATCGTTTCGCCGATTTCGTCAAGGTTGGCGTACCCTTCACGATTCTGGTGATGATCGTCAGCGTTGTGCTGGTACCCTGGCTGCTGCCGCTGTAGCCGCCCATTACAAGATCGCCAAGGAATCGTCTCGATGGAAGTGAGCAAGACCAAAAGCAGTTTCTACCGCCGCCTCTACGTCGCCTGGCTGATCGACAGCGGCACTGCGACCAGCGTCCCGGCGCTGATGGAAGCCACCGGCATGCCCCGGCGCACCGCCCAGGACACCCTGGCCGCGCTGGCCGACCTGGACATCGACTGCGCCTTCGAGCAGCACGACGGCGAGCGCAACAACGCCGGCCACTACCGCATCCGCGACTGGGGCGCCATCGATCCGCGCTGGATCGCCGCGCACCTGCCGAAGATCAAGGACATTCTGCAGTATCCCTGAGCCCGCCCGCATGCTTGCCGTCCCCCCCACCCTCTGGCGCTTTCGCCGACTGATCCTGCTGCTCGCCTTCGCCGTGGTGCTGGTGCTGCTCTACCGCGCCAGCGGGTTGCATGAGGAGTTCAGCCTCGACTACCTGCGCAACGAGCTGACTGACAACCGCCTGCGCGGCCTGCTGCTGTTCGTCGGCCTGTTCGCCCTGGGCAACCTGCTGCACATCCCCGGCCTGCTGTTCCTCGCCGCCGCCGTGCTGGCCATGGGCAAGCTGTGGGGCGGGCTGATCACCTACTGCGCGGCGGTATTCTCCTGCGGCTTCACCTTCCTGATCGTGCGCGCCGTCGGCGGCAATGGCCTGCGCCTGCTGAACAACAAACTGACCCGCGCGGTGTTCAGCCACCTCGACCAGCGACCGGCGAGCAGCGTGTTCCTGCTGCGCCACGCCTTCATCACCTCGCCGACGCTGAACTACAGCCTCGCGCTTTCGGGCATCGGTTTCTGGCCCTACATGCTCGGCACCCTGCTCGGCCTGCCGATTCCGCTGCTGCTCTGCTGCCTGCTGTTCGACCGCCTGGGCAACGTGCTGCTCGGCTGAAGCGCGCAACTGTGGGAAAATCGCCCACCGCATCCCAGCCCCGCGCGCCCTCATGTCGAAAGCACCCAGACCGCCCAAACGCCCCGCCGCCCCGGCAAAGCCTGCCCAACCGCTGCGCGACCCTGCCGCCAAGCGGCCGAACCTGCTGCACCCGCGCAACCGCCACCAGGGGCACTATGACTTCCCCGCGCTGATCGAGGGCTGCCCGGAGCTGGGTCGCTTCGTCATCACCAATCCCTACGGCAAGCCGAGCATCGATTTCGCCAGCCCGGAGGCGGTGCGGGTGTTCAACCGCGCGCTGCTGAAAGCGCAGTACGGCATCGGCCAGTGGGACATCCCCGCCGGCTTCCTCTGCCCGCCGATCCCCGGCCGGGCGGACTACGTGCACTACCTCGCCGACCTGCTCGCCGAGGAAAACGGCGGCAGCGTGCCGCGCGGGCCGGACGTGCGCATGCTGGATATCGGCGTCGGCGCCAACTGCATCTACCCGTTGATCGGCCACCGCGACTACGGCTGGCGCTTCCTCGGCTCGGACATCGAACCCGCTGCCCTGGCCTCCGCCCACGCCATCGTCAACGGCAATCCGGGCCTGAGCGATGCCATCGAACTGCGCCAGCAGCACGATCCGAAACACATCTTCCGCGGCCTGCTCAGTACCGACGAGCGCTTCGACGCGACCCTGTGCAACCCGCCCTTCCACTCCTCGCCCGAGGAAGCCAGCAGTGGCAGCCGGCGCAAATGGAAGAACCTCGGCAAGCTCGACCCGTCGCGCCAGCTGCCCAAGCTGAACTTCGGCGGGCAGAGCAACGAGCTGTGGTGCGAAGGCGGCGAGATCGCCTTCCTGCGCAAGCTGGCGATGGAAAGCGCCGAGGTCGGCCAGCAGGTCCGCTGGTTCAGCTCGCTGGTGTCCAAGGCCGGCAACCTGGACGACTTCCGCCGCGCGCTGAAAAAGGCCGGCGCCATTTCCATCCGCACCGTGGACATGGCCCAGGGGCAGAAGCAGAGCCGCTTCGTCGCCTGGACCTTCTTCGAGCCGGAACACCGCCGCTACTGAATCAAGCCGCCACACACCGCGCACAACGGCTCGGCGGATAACCGCAAGCTGTTGTTCGACCTACGCTTCGGCGGCGAGCACCGGCGCGCGTTCCCGACCCAGCAGCAGGAACACCAGCCCAGCGACCACGAAGGTCACCCCCGCCAGCAGCTCCAGCACCCGGCTGAACACCGCCACGTAGTCGCTGCGCAGTTGCTCGGGCGCCAGCTGCGGCAGTTGCTCGACCACCACCGCCAGGTTGCCGATGGCCAGCTGGTTCGCACTCATCAGGCGCTCCGCCGCGGCCAGGCCCAGCGGCTGCAGTTGCGCCGCGAGCAGGGTCGCCAGCAAGGCGCCGACCACGGCGATGGCCACCGCATCGGCGGACACCCGCACCGTGTTGAAGATGCCCGTCGCCATACCGGCGCGTTCGCGCTCGACCACGCTTACCGCCAGGCCGTCCATCAACCCCCACGGCAGACCGATACCGATGCCGATCACCAGCAGCGGAATATCCGGCGCGACACCTTCCGCCAGGTTGCGCGCCAGCCAGAGCAAGCCACCCGCGACGATCAGCAGGCCAATGGCAGACAGGCTGCCAGCACTGAAGTGCTTCGCCAGCAGTGACGCCAGGAAAGGCACCACCAGCAGCGGCGCCGACAGCGCCAGCATGGTCCAGCCCGCCTGCAGCGCGCCCTGCCCCTCGATGCCGATGAAGCGCCCCGGCAACAGCACGATCAGCACCACATAGGCGAACGCCGGCGACGCGCCCAGCAACTGCACGCCGACGAAGCGCCACTGACGGAACAGCGACAGGTCCAGCAACGGCCGCTCCACTCGGCGCTCGACGGCAATGAACACAACCAGCAACACGCCGCTCAGCACCAGCGTCGCGATTACCGGGACGCTTGCCCAGCCCTGCTCGGGCGCCAGCAGCAGGCCGTAGGTGAACAGGCTGAGAGCGGCGGTGAAGCTCAGCGCGCCGGGCCAGTCCAGGCCGCACGCCTGCGGGTCACGGGTTTCGCGGCAGAAGCGCACCACCACCGGCACCGAGGCCAGCGCGCACACCGCCGGCACCAGGAACACCCAACGCCAACCCGGCCCGTCGGTGAGCCAGCCGGCGAGCAGCGGGCCGAACGCCAGGCCGACGCCGAAAGTAGTGCCCAGCAGGCTGAACACCCGTGTGCGGATCGGCCCGTCGAATTCCTGCGCCAGCGCCGCCATGGCAGCAGCGAAGGCGGCCGAACCGCCCGCGCCCTGGACCAGGCGCAACACATCGATGGCCGCCACCGAGCCGGCCAGCGGGATCGCCAGGGTGGTCACGCAGAACAGCGCCAGGCCGACCAGCCAGACGCGTTTGCGCCCGTAGACATCCGCCAGGCTGCCCGCCGCCATCATTGCCGCGCCGTAGGCCAGCACGTAACCGTTGACGATCCAGTTCAGCGCCACAGCCGACCCGCCCAGCTCATGGGCAATGGCCGGCAGCACCACGGCCGGGCCGGTGAAGCACAGGGGAATCAGCACCGCCGTCAGGCTGGCAGCGAGCAATAGCAGCCAGCGTGAGGCCTCGGATCGGTTCTCAGGGGTGTCGTGGGAAGACTTCATGGTGGGTCCGCAAGGAGTCGAGGAAGATCTGCCCAAAGCTAATCAACCCGGCATTACGGAAAAACAGGCTAGGATTCCGAACAAAACGGACGCTTGAGTCCGCAATCGCCCCCCCATCGCGCGGCACAATGGCTGCCCGCTCGCACGGACACCTTTCCATGGACAGCCTCAACGGCCTGCGCGTCTTCCTCCAGGTCGCCGACTCCCTGAGCTTCGCCCAGGCCGCGCGCCTGCTCGGCCTTTCCGCCTCGGCGGTGGGCAAGAGCATCGCGCGCCTCGAAGAGCGCCTGGGCGTGCGCCTGTTCCACCGCAGCACGCGCAGCCTGAGCCTGTCCAACGAAGGCCAGCTGTTCCTCGAACGCTGCCGACGCATCCTCGACGAGCTGGAAGCAGCGGAGCAGGAACTGGCGCTGTCGACCCAGCAGGCTCGCGGCCGGCTGAAGATCAGCATGCCGCTGGTGGCCGGGCTGCTGCCGCAGGTGCTCCCGGAGTTCCTCCGCTGCTATCCGCGCATCCAGCTGGACATCGACTTCACCGACCGCCTGGTGGACGTCATCGAAGAGGGCTTCGACCTCGTGGTGCGCGGTGGCGATCTTCGCGACTCACGGCTGAAGGCGCGCAAGCTGGGCGACTTCAGCCTGCTGCTGGTGGCCTCGCCCGGCTACCTGAGGCAGTACGGCACGCCGCGGCGGCCGGCGGACCTCAACCAGCACCTGTGCCTGCACTACCGCTACCCGAGCAGCGGGCTGGTGCAGCGCTGGCCGCTCAAGCTGGCACCCGGCGAAACGGAGCCACGCCTGGACGGCGGGCTGATCTGCAACACCGCCGACATGCTGATCAACGTCGCCAGCCAGGGCATGGGCATCGCCTGCCTGCCGGATTTCGCAGTGCGCAGCGCACTCAACGACGGCCGGCTGGTGCAGGTGCTGAGCGAACACACCACGCACCAGGGCAGCTTCCACGCGCTGTGGCCGGCGGGCCGGCGCATGCCGCTGAAGCTGCGGGTGTTCCTCGACTTCCTCGGCGACCGCCTGTTCGTCACCCGTTGAGGGGCACTCACGGGCGGTTCAGCGGATGAACTGCTTGCTGATCTCGCGGAAGACTTCCGTCCCGGCGCGCTCCATCCACTCGAAGGCGACCATCTCCCGCGAGACGATCACCGCGCCGGCCTGGCGCATCCGCTCCAGCGCCAGCTCCTTGTCCTGCGGGCGGCGCGAGCCGACGGCCTCCGCCACCACGAACACCTCGCGGTCCTCCGCCAACAGGCCCAATACCGTCTGCAGCACGCACACATGGGCCTCGGTGCCGCACACCACGAACTGCCGGCGATCACCGCCGGGCAACTGTGACAGGCCGGGATCGGTGACGGCCGAGAAGGCAATCTTCTCCAGCACCTCGCCTTCGGCCAGCTCGTCGCGCAGCGCCGGTAACGTCGGGCCGAGGCCCTTGGGGTACTGCTCGCTGGCCAGCACCGGCACACCCAGCCGCCGCGCGATCGCCAGCAGCCAGGCGCTGTGCTCCAGCACTGCCTCGTTGTCGTGAATGGCCGGGAACAGGCGTTCCTGGATGTCGATGATCAGCAGGGTCGAGGCCTGGGCGCGCAGCAGCATCGGGGTGTCCTCCTTGCGTTCGAGAGCGGGAATTCAAACCCGAGTTGTGGTCCCACGGCGACGCACTGTCAACCGCCATCGCACCATCGGCCACTTGGCAGGCGCTGCTCCAGCACGCACCCTATGCGGCGCCAGAACAACACAACAACGAGCCTGGGAGAAAAGGGAACATGGGCAAGAACATCAGCATCGCCGCACGCGACGGCAGTGGCAGCTTCAGCGGTTATCTCGCGGTACCGGCCAGCGGGCACGGCCCCGGCGTGGTGATCGGCCAGGAGATCTTCGGCGTCAACGCCAACATGCGCAGCATCGCCGACAGCTATGCCGAGGAAGGCTATGTCGCCCTGGTGCCCGACCTGTTCTGGCGCCTGCAGCCGAACCTGGAACTGGGCTACAGCGAAGCCGAGTTCGGCCAGGCCATCGGCCTGTTCCAGCGCTTCGACGTGGACAAGGGCGTGGATGACATCGCCGCTGCCATGGACGCGCTACGTGCCCTTTCGGAGGTTGAGGAGCGCGGCATCGGCTACGTCGGTTTCTGCCTGGGCGGCAAGCTCGCCTACCTGACCGCCGCGCGTACCGACGCGGCCTGCTCGGTGGGCTACTACGGCATGGGCATCGAGCAGATGCTCGACGAGGCGCAGAACATCCGGGGCCGCCTGGTGCTGCACTTCGCCGAGCAGGACGTGTACTGCGACGCCAGCGCCCGCGACGCCATCGGCGAAGTCCTCGGCAAACTGCCGAAGGCGGAAATCTACAGCTACCCCGGCGTCGACCACGCCTTCGCCCGCCCCAACGGCATGCACTTCGACAAGCCCGCCGCGCTGATGGCCCACGAGCGCAGCATCGGCGCGCTGAAACGCGAGATCGGCCCGGACTTCGACCTGTCGCAGCTGTGGGAAGACCACATCCACCACGAGTTCGCTGCCCGCGACGTGCCCGCCACCATGGCGACCATGGTCGCCCAGCCCTACGTCAACCACATCCCGACCATGACCGGCGGCGTCGGCCAGGATGAACTGGCGCGCTTCTACCGCAACCACTTCGTCCACGGCAACCCGCCGGACATGAAGCTGGTGCCGATCTCCCGCACCGTCGGCGCGCTGCAGGTGGTGGACGAATTCGTCATGTGCTTCACCCACACCAGCGAGATCGACTGGATGCTTCCCGGCGTGCCGCCCACCGGCAAGTACGTGGAGATCCCCATGCTCGGCGTGATCCGCTTCCGTGGCGACAAGCTGTGCCACGAGCACATCTACTGGGACCAGGCCAGCGTGCTGGTGCAGATCGGCCTGCTCGACCCCGCCGGGCTGCCGGTGGCCGGCGTGGAGACAGCGAAGAAGCTGCTCGATGAGAGCCTGGAGTCGAACACCCTGATGACCAAGTGGAAGGACAGCGAAGGCCGCTGATCCTCCTCGAAGAACCCAAGGAGCACCCGATGTACCCCATAGGGAAATGGACCTGCGCCGCGCTGCTGACCCTTGCCGCCAGCGCCGGCGCAGCGGAGCGCACCGCGCAGCCCTGCGACGCAGCCACCCTGCAGACGCTAGCGGGGCTGCTCGGCCAGCAGGGCTGGCAGGCACCGGAGTCAGGAGCGGCAACACCCGTGGTAGCCGCTGCGTGTAAGCCCTGGCCGGACGACCCGAAGCTGAAGGTGGTTGCGGTCGCCTACAGCGCGGCGGGCGAAAAGGCTGAACCGGGCGAGCGCAACCTGAACCTGCTGGTCGGCCAGCTCGACACACAAAGCGGCAAGCTGGTGACGCGCAGCGACGACAGCATCGGCGAGGACGCCCTGGTGGAGATCGACAGCTCCAGCCTGTGGCTCGACACCGCACGCTATCGCCTGGCGCCGGAGGTGCGCGGCTTCGGCCTGATCATCGGCAGCGTGGCGCGCGGCGCAAGCTGCCCGGACGCCTGGTCCTATGACGACTTCAGCCTCTACGCGCCGCAGGGCGACCAGCTCAGGGAAGTGTTCCGCACCTACCTGCGGCAGTGGACGACGCTCGAGGGTGTGGTCTGCGGGGGCGCCGACAAGCTGGTCATCGAGCGCTCGCAACTCACCCTGGCCATGGGCAAGGACAGTCATCACGGCTATGCCGACCTGATCGTGACTTCGAAGGTGCAGCGCGAGCACGAAGGCGACAACGTCGGCGCGCCCAAGACCGTGCGCAAGACCGTCAGCTACGACGGCACGCGCTATCCGTTCGAGGAGTTCTCCACCTTCTGGCAGAGCCAGCCCGCGGCGGCGCAGTAACGAAAAAGGCCCCTCGCGGGGCCTTTTTCTATTGCCGGCACCAGGATCAGTGACCGGTGTTGTCACCCCGGCGACTGGTCTCGAAGAGGAACCAGGTGCGCTGCTCGGTCTCGTCGATCCAGTTCTCGATCAGGCTGGCGGTGGCGATGTCGTGGTACTCGTCGCACAGGTCATGGACCTCGCGCATGTAGGAGGTCAGCGATTTGTTGTCCTCCTGCAGCTCGGCCAGCATGTCCAGCGGCTGGACGAACTCGGCATCGTTGTCGAGGATGCGCTTCAGCCGCGAGATATGGCCGATGGAACGGATGGTATTGCCGCCGATCTTGCGGTTGCGCTCGGCGATGGCGTCGGTCATCGCGAAGATTTCGGTGGCGTGGTCATCCAGCAGCAGGTGGTAGTCGCGGAAGTGCGGACCGCTCACGTGCCAGTGGAAGTTCTTGGTCTTCAGGTACAGCGCGAAGACATCCGCCAGCAGGCGGTTCAGCGCCGCGGACAGATCGCGGGTGGCGTTCTTGCTCAGGTCCGACGGCGTGGCCAGCGCAGGGGCGCGGCGCGGCGCGGCCTTGGCGGCAGCCGGTTTGGCAGCAGCTGGCTTGGCAGCAGCGGCCTTGGTAGCGGGCTTGGCCGCGGCAGTCTTGGCGGCAGCGGGTTTGCTGGCAGCAGGCTTGGCGGCCGGCTTGGCAGCGGCAGGTTTTGCGGCAGGTTTGCTGGCCGCTTTCGCAGCCGGCTTCGCGGCGGGTTTGGCCGCTGCGGGTTTCTTCGGAGCCGATGCGGATTGCTTCATCACAAATCACCTCTACGAAAGATCACGATACCTGTGGATGCCGACCCGGGCGGGAACGGCTGACTTACGCGGTCTTGAGCCTATCTCGCCTGACGTCGATTGCAAGTTGACCGCAGTGCCGCGCACGCGTTCCGACTGATGTGAATCAATCGTTGAGGGGTTTGCGGAAGTACACGACCCGCTCGGTTTCGACGAAGCCCAGCGCACGATGCAAGGCATGGCTGACGCTGTTGTCCAGCGCCGCATCGGAGGCGAAATCCACGCAGCCGCGCGCAAGACCCCAGGCCTGCACCGCACGCACCAGCGCCCGCGCCACGCCTTGCCGGCGTGCGTCCTCACGCACGTAGATGCCTTCGAGAAACAGCACGGGCGATCCTTCCGTGCCATTCACGTAGTCGCTGCGCACCGAGGCTTCCGCCAACCCGAGCGCCCTGCCCTGTTCATCGCGAGCCAACCACGCGCCGAAGCGATGCGGCTGCGCAAGTATGTCGCGCGCTTCCTCGAAGAATGCTTCCGCGTGGTCGCCCGGCCAGAGTTGCAGGCGCAGGTCGATCCAGTCGGCCAGATCGTTCTCTTCGCAGTGGCGCACGGGCATGTCCATCAGGCTTACTCCGGCTCGAATCGTTCCGGGTTGAAGCGGAAGCGTGCGTCGAGCTGGCTGTAGCCCATGCCGACGCCCTTGTGCACCTTGAGCTGCACCGGGATACGCTCCTTCAGCGCCTCGACGTGGCTGATCACGCCGATGGTCTTGCCCGTGGCGTTGAGGCTGTCGAGGGCGTCCAGCGCAACCTCCAGCGTCTCGCCATCGAGGGTACCGAAGCCTTCGTCGAGGAACAGCGAATCGATGCTGGTCTTGTGGCTGACCAGGTCGGACAGCGCCAGCGCCAAAGCCAGGCTGACCAGGAAGCTCTCGCCGCCCGACAGCGTCTTGCAGTCACGCGCGGTGTCGCCCTGCCAGGTGTCCACCACTTCCAGTTCCAGCTCGCCGTCGCTGCGTCGGGCCAGCTGGTAGCGACCGTGCAGGCGCTGCAGCTGGCGGTTGGCGAGGTGCACCAGGTGGTCGAGGGTCAGGCCCTGGGCGAAGCGTCGGTAGCGCGCGCCGTCGGAGGCGCCGATCAGGCTGTTGAGGCGCTGCCAGAGATCGTGTTCTTCCTCTTGCCGGGCGATTTCCGCAAACAGGCTCTGCTGGCTGGCGCGACGGCTGTCGTCGCCTTGCAGCTGGGCACGAATCTCGCCCTGGCGCTGGCCGAGTTCGCGCAGCTGCGTGGCGAGTGCCTGCAACTGCTGGTCGAGTTCTTCCAGCGCGTGTTCGCCATGGGGCTCGGCCTGCAGGCGCTCGACGTCCTGATTCGCGGCCGTGCGCAGGGTAACGGCTTCGGTGATGGCCGTTTCCAGACGCTGGCGCAGTTCACTGAGTTCGCTGCGCCGCACATCATCCAGCAGCGCGGCGAGGTAGGTCGCCTCATCGGCGAACGGGCTCACCGCCAGCGCCTGCTGCCAACTCGCCAGGCGCTCGGCAAGGCGCGCCTGCTCCTGCTCCAGCCGTTCCGCCAGCGACTGCTCGCGCCCTTGCAAGGCATCGGCCTGACGCTGGGCGGCAGCAAGCTGCTCCTCGGCCTGTACCAATGCCTGTTGTGGAGTTGCGTGAATCGCCAGCGGCTCGCGCGCATCGAAGCCAGCCGTCTGCCAACGCTGCTGCCATTGCGCGGCAATCTGTTGCGCCGCGCGGGCAGCCTGTTCGGCGTCGCGCTCGGCCGCAGCCAGTTCCTGGCCACGCTGCTGGTCCTGCTGCCATTGCTGCCATTGCGCGGTGCGCTCGGCAAGCCATTGCTCTCCGTCGTCCGGCACGCTGTAGCCCAGTTCGCCCAGCGTGGTGGCCAGTGTCTGGTCCTGCTGTTGCAGGTCAGTACGCTGAACCGCGAGTTGCTGCGCGCGCTCTTCCTGGCGCTGGTGTTCGTGGGTCTGTTGCTGCTCGAAGAGCGCCAGCTGCTGTGCGGCTTCGGCGTGATCGCGCTCGGCGCGCTGGCGTTGCTGCTGCGCCTGCTGGAGCTGAACCCGAAGCGCTTCCAGCGCCTTCAGTTGCTGCTGCAAGGCATCCAGCGACGACTCATGGCGCTCGCGCTCGGCGCTGAGCTGCTGATCGTCCTTCAGCACAATGCCCTGCGCTGCACACTGTTGCTGCCAAGCCTGCTGGTGCTGTGCCAGCGCGGCCTGGGCTTCGTCCAGCTGACGCTGACCCTGCTGCAGTTGCGCATCCAGTTCTGCCAGCTCGCCACGCAGGGCGATGCCCTGGCTTTCCAGCTCGGCCAAATGCTGGCGCGCCTGCTCCAGCGCCTGCTGAGTAGTGGACACATCCAGCGCCTGGTAGGCCGCCACCGCCGGGTGCTCCGGCGAGCCGCACAGCGGGCAGGCCTCGCCGGGCTGCAACTGCGCGCGCAGATGCTCCAGCTGGTGGATGCGCTGCTCCTGCTGCAGGAGTTTTTCCTTGTCGGCGACCCGCTGCTTGGTCACCTGATAACGCTCGCGCAGCGCGACGATGGCCGTGTCGCGCTCGGTTTTTTTCTGGCGCAGCGCATCCCGTTCGGGCTGCCAGCGTGACAGCTGCGCAGTCGCTTGAGCGCGGGCCTGAGCCAGTTGCTCCAGACGGTCCAGCCCCCGGCTTTGCAGTTGCGCCTGTTGCAGACGTTCACGCAGGCCCGTTTCAGTTACGCCGCCCAGCAAGGCATCGAGCTGCTGCTCGTGCTGACGCTCCTGCGCACCGGCCGCGTCGAATTGCTGCTGCATGAAGGCGACGGTGCCCTGCAGCGTCTGGCGCTGCGCGGTCGCGTTCTGCAATGCCTGGTCGGCTGCCTGCGCCTGCCGCTGCAGATCGGCAATGGTCTGGGCCAGACGCGAGCGCTGGGCGAATAGCGCGCGCCAGCCGCCGAGCAGTTCTCCCAGTTTCGCGCGCTGCGGATGCTGCGCCAGACGCGCCTGCAGCTCCTGGTGTTGTTCGCTGACAGCCTTGCGCTCGCCCTCGCGCGCAGCCAGCATCTGCTGCGCGTATTGGCTGGCCTCCCACAGCGCCTGGGCGACCGCTTCGCGGTTGGACGCCTGCTGCGTGCGGTTGTCCTCCAGCGCCGCGCGGCCCTGTTCAACGCTCTCGTGGGTGCTGCGCCAGGCGTGGTGCAACGGTTGCAGTCGTGCGGCGGGCTCGCTGTCCGCCAGACGTTGCAGATCGGGTTGCGCCTGCTCCAGCGCCTGGCGCGCGCCTGCCTCTTTCGCACCGGCCTGCTCGACCTGCTGCTGCGCGCGGGTCAGGTCTTCGCGCCAGCGGCGTTGTGCCTGGAGTGCTGCGTGCTGTGCTTGCCAGGCGGTTTCCTGCACGGCGGCGTCGCGGCCCTGCTGTTCCAGTTCGCCGCGTTGTTCGGCGCTGAGCAGCTCGAAGCCTTCGGCGCGGGCGCGCAACTGGTCCAGCGCGCCGCGTACTTCACGAGTGCGCTCGAATACACGCTGGGAAATCAGCCCGTAGATTTCGGTACCGGTGAGCTCCTCCAGCAGCTCCGCGCGCTGGTTGGCGTTGGCTTCGAGGAAGGCGGCGAAACCGCCCTGGGCCAGCAGCATGGATTTGGTGAAGCGCTCGAAGTCGAGGCCGGTGAGCGTCTCGGTCTGCTTCAGCTTGTCGTTGATCTTGTCGGTGAGAATCTGCCCTTCACCGGTGGCGCGGTCGATACGCACCAGTTCGACCTTCGGCGCCTGCAATGCGCCCTCGGCCTTGTCGCGGGCGCGGCGCTGGCTCCAGAAGGCGCGGTAAGGCTGGCCCTTCACCTCGAATTCCACTTCGGCAAGGCAGTCGGCGGTGTGCCGGGTCATCAGTTCGTTGCCGCTCTGCGACAGCACGCTCATGCGCGGCGTGCGGTGGTACAGGGCGAGGCAGATGGCATCGAGCAGCGTGGTCTTGCCCGCCCCGGTCGGCCCGGTGATGGCGAACAGGCCGTTGCCGGCGAAGGGCTCGGCGGTGAAGTCGATCTTCCATTCACCCTTGAGCGAGTTGAGGTTCTTCAGGCGCAGGCTGAGGATTCTCACGGGCGTTCCTCCTGCAGCTCGGCCACGACTTCCCGGTAGAGCCCGGTCAGGCGCTCGCGCAGCGGCGCCTCCAGGTCCTCGGCGTCCAGGCGCTGGCGGAACACGTCCTCGGGGCTGAGTTCGTCGAGGGTTTCCTTGGCCTCGCTGAACAGCGCCGCCTGTGCTGTACCGCGCTCGCGGCGGGTGCGCAGGACGATCACCGGCAGTTCTTCGCAGAGCTTCTCGACGCGCAACTGGATATCGGTCAGGTAGTCGTCGGTGTGCACCATCACTTCCAGCCAGACCGGCTGCTCCGCGCTGCCTTCGCGGGCGACGCGGGCCAGCTCGGCGGGTAGCTCGGCGAGGCTGCCGGACACCGACTTCAGCGGCTGGAAGCGCGGCACCGGCAGCGCGGTGACGCTGCGCAGGCCGCCGTCATCCAGGTCCACCAGCAGCACTTCCTTGCCCTGGGTCGCCTCGTCGAAGCTCAGCGCGATGGGCGAGCCGCAGTAGCGGATGTGCTCCAGGCCGCCGACCTTCTGCGGCCGGTGGATGTGGCCGAGGGCGATGTAGTCCGCCGCCGGGAAGGCGCTGGTGGGGAAGGCTTCCAGGGTGCCGACGTAGATTTCCCGCACCGACTCGCTGGCGCTGGCGCCGACGGTAGTGAGATGGCCGGTGGCGATGATCGGCAGGTGTCGGCCGAGGGCTGCACGTTGTGCCTCGGCGCGCTCGAACAGCTCGCGGTAGTGTGTCTGGATCGCCTGCTGCAGGGCCAGCTGCTTGTCCTGCGCGCTCTGCCCGGCCTGGCTGGTGAGCACATCGCGCGGACGAATGAAGGGGATCGCGCAGAGGATGGCGCCGGGCTGGCCGTCACGTTGCGGCAGCACCAGCAACTGGCGGTCGAGGTCGGTGCCGACGGCGGCGATCACCTGGGTATCCAGGCAGGCCAGCAGGTCGCGGGACTCCTCCAGCATCGCCACCGAGTCGTGGTTGCCGCCCAGCACCACCAGGCGCGCGCCGGTGCTGCGCAGCTCGACGATGAAGCGGTTGTACTGCTCGCGGGCGTAGCTGGGCGGCGCGCCGGTATCGAACACGTCGCCGGCGATGATCACCGCGTCCACGGCCTGCTCGCGCACCTGTTCGACCAGCCAGGCGCAGAACGCCTGGTGCTCGGCCTCGCGGCTCTTGCCCATGAAATGCTGGCCCAGGTGCCAGTCGGAGGTGTGGAGAATGCGCATGCCGTGAAGTCCGCAGCCGTGTTTCGAGGCTTGCGATGATAGCGGTTTGCGCCTTGCCGATGGCGGATTCGCCGGCCGCCGTCGCGCAGGCTGGCTATCTTTTCAGGACAGCACGTCGTCACAAGGACTCCCCATGCAACGCCTTCTGAACATGCTCAAGGACCTCGCCATCCTGGTCCGCGCCAACCTCTGGCTGGTGCCGGTGCTGGCCGCGCTGGTCGCCGCGGTCTTCTACTTCGTCGCGCCGCCGCCGCCGATGAGCGCCACCTTGGCCACCGGCGCGCCGGGTGGCGGCTATGCGGTGTTCGGCCAACGGCTGAAGGAGGAACTGGCCAAGCAGGGCTTCGACCTGCAGCTGGTACGCACCGCAGGTTCCCGCGACAACCTCGGCAAGCTGCTGGACGGCAAGAGCGGCGTGGACCTGGCGCTGGTGCAGAGCGGCCAGGAGCAACAGCTCGAACCCAAGCAACGCGCGCACCTGCAGACACTGGGCGCCGTGTTCCAGGAGCCGCTGTGGCTGTTTCAGCGCCGCGAAGCGAAGATCGACCGACTGGCCGACCTGCTCGCCCTGCGCGTCGCCATCGGTGGTTCCGGCAGCGGCACCGAGGCGGTGACCGAGGCCATCCTCAAGGCCAACGAGATTCCCACCGATCCCCTGCCCGCCGGCTGGCAAGCGCACGGCGGCAACGCGGTGGCCAACCAGTTGCTGGCCGGCGAACTGGACGCCGCCTTCTTCGTCGGCCCGGCGGAGAACCCGCTGATCCAGCGCCTGGCGGCGAGCCCCGAGCTCAAGCTCACCGGATTTCGCCGCGCCCATGCCTACGAGGCGCGGATTCCCTTCCTCAAGCGCGTGGAGGTCAGCGAGGGCCTGCTGAACCTGGCGCAGAACGTGCCGGACGAGGACCTTGCGACCCTCTCGCCGGTCGCCACCCTGGTGGTCAACGGCGACTTCCATCCGGCGCTCACCCCGCTGATCCTCGAAGCCGCGCGTGCGGTGATGAAGAGCGGCACCCTGCTCGACGCAGCCGGCGCCTTCCCCAGCGCCGAGCCGCGCACACTGGCCCTGCAGGAAGACGCCGAGCGCTACTACAAGAGCGGCCCGCCGCTGCTGCAGCGCTTCCTGCCGTTCCGCATCGCCTCGCTGGCGGACCGCTACATCATCCTGCTGATCCCCTTCATCGCCATCCTCATCCCGCTGCTCAAGTCCATTGGCCCGCTGTATCGCTGGCGCATCCGTGCGCGCATCTACCGCTGGTACCGCTACCTGCGCGAGATCGACCGGCGCCTGGACGAGCGCACCGGCAGCGCCGAGCTGAGCACCGAGATTGAACGCCTGGAGCAGCTGGAGGCCGAACTGGCCAAGGTCGAGGTGCCGCTCTCCTACTACAACGAGCTATACGAACTGCACCTGCACCTGAACTACGTGATCCGCCGACTGCGCCAGCTGCGCCGCAACCGCCGCGAGCGCGACGAGGGGCTGGTGCCGGCGGCGGACTGATCGGCGTCGCGCATCCCGGCGCCGGGTCGGGTAAACTCTGGCGTTTTCCAATCCGCCCGCCCCGCCGCCGCTTCGACGCCTGCGGCGCCGCCGGCACTGAACTTCCGGGTCCGCCATGCCGATTCGTCACGCCATCGTCCACCTGATCGACAAGAAGCCCGACGGCAATCCCGCGACGCTGCACGCGCGCGACGCCGAGCTGGGCGACTCCCAGGCCATCGAGAACCTGATGGCCGACCTCAACGAGAGCTACAACGCCAAGCCGAACAAGGCCTGGGGCCTGTTCCAGAGCGAGTCAGGCGCCTACCCGTTCAGCGGCTGGCTGAGCGAGTACCTGGACAACGGCAAGGACTTCGTCGCGTTCTCCAAGCAGGCGGTGGAGCACCTGAAGACGCTGATGGAAGAATCCAACCTCTCCACCGGCGGCCACGTGCTGTTCTGCCATTACCAGCAGGGCATGACCGATTACCTGTCCATCGCCCTGCTGCACCACAGCGAAGGTGTGGCGGTGACCGACGCGCTGGAAGTGACCCCGTCGCGCCACCTGGACCTGGGCCAGCTGCACATGGCCGCTCGGATCAATATCTCGGAGTGGCAGAACAACAAGACGTCCAAGCAGTACATCTCGTTCATCAAGGGCAAGGGCGGCAAGAAGGTCTCCGACTACTTCCGCGACTTCATCGGCTGCACCGAGGGCGTCGACGGCCCGAGCGAAACCCGCACCCTGCTCAAGGCCTTCAGCGACTTCGTGGAGAGCGAAGACCTGCCCGAAGAACAGGCCCGCGAGAAGACCGACGTGCTGGTGGACTACGCCACCAGCCAGGCCAAGATCGGCGAGCCGATGGCCCTGGACGCGCTCTCCGAGCTGATGGACGACCAGGCGCCGCGCGCCTTCTACGACTACATCCGCAACAAGGACTACGGCCTGTCGCCGGAGATCCCGGCGGACAAGCGCACCCTCAACCAGTTCCGCCGTTTCACCGGCCGCGCCGAGGGGCTGTCGATCAGTTTCGAGGCGCACCTGCTGGGCAGCAAGGTGGAGTACGACGAGGCCCGCGACATGCTGATCATCCGCGGCCTGCCGACTCAGTTGCAGGACCAGCTCAAGCGCCGCAAGGACTAAATGCCTGCTACCACGGGAATGCCCCTGGAGAAATGGGCATCCCCAGTATGGGTCTCACCCGATACAGGTACAAAATCCCGGCATTACCAGTCGTATTGGGTGACGCCTGCCGTACAATGTCCAACATCACCGACGCTCTCCCAAGACGTTGTACGGCGCCTGTCAACGACATCTTCAGCGATACTGAACACCCGCAGGCAGTGCCCCCGACTGCTGCTTCAAATGTTCACGCCACTCATTCATGAGCTCCGGCGCGATTTTACCGGAAATATCAAACTCCTCCTTGCGATCAGATAAAAGACTATATGTAAAAGTATTACCAGACTGAGTATCGACCCAGAACTTATATTGCTCACGCGATTGAGTATCTATCAAACCCAGCAGTTTTGCCTGTTGAAAATCTATATATCGACGACTGTACGGTGTTTGCAGCGCAGCCCCCATCCAGACATCTGGAACCTTCATACCAAGAGCCTGAAGCACTGTTGGTGCAATATCAATCTGCGAGATTACCTCGGAAGATCGAAGCAAAACCGGATCAGCCTTGCCAAAGGCAATCACTATAAAAGGAACTCGTAGAGACTCTTCCCAAACACCTCGAACATGGCCATACAAACCACGCTCCCCCAAAGACTCACCGTGATCCCCGGTAACGACCACCAGAGCGTCCTCAAGATATCCAAGCGCCTTTAATCTTTCCAATAAACTCCCAATAACTGCGTCAGCCTGGAGTACACCTCTATCGTAATAATTATTTGCTGATTCAACTGTACTCGTCGACCAGTCTCGAATCACCCCATAAGGGCGCCCGGGACCAAACTCTGGTGTCTCATCTAAACGCAGCCCAAGAAAATGCGCTGACATCAGGTGAAACTGAAACATTGTGGGAGTACCATCCCACTTCGGCTGAGCATTCAAACGATCAAGCAGGATCCGATCATCATTTATATAGCGACCCTTCTGGCTGGCACCATCAAAATAGCTATCCACCCGGCCATACATATTCGCCAATCCGTAGAAATTTGTATGATCACCAGACAGGACGAGGTTGACCTTGTACCCGTACTTTCTTACAACATCATATACGGAGAACGGGTGCTCCGCCTGGTTAGCTACAGTTTGAGAGCTTGCCAACCCACGTAAGCCACAAAATGACTCATTGCAAACTGCTACCGCTGATGTCGCCACACTCATGGCGCCTTCAGATCTGATGCGCTCCAGGCCCGGGGATGTCTTTCGGTTATACCCGAACAAGGAAAGATGGTCCGCACGCAATGCATCAACGACTATGAAAATAATGTTGCTCTTGTGCACACCTGCGCTGGGAACGTATGAAGCTCGAGCAGCATCGTGCTTGCTCTGCAACTCTGCCATGCGTAAAAGTCCAACATGATGACTCTGAGCCACCAGGTCACCCTGATTAGGAAAAAGGGCAAGGCTCAGTGGTTCTCCTTGAGCCCCCCACTCCCTGTTCTCGAAGGAAAGTGCATAAACCGAGAACAGACACAAAAGGCTGGCAGCCACTACCCCACTAGTAATAGGTGACATACTCTCGCGAAATCTCAGAGCCCAATCATATTTTTTAAGATAAGAATATGCTGAACCCACAACGATCAAAGCAAACAAACCGGCGACACCGACCACCCAGTAAATACTTATATCCATCACCCTTAAAGTAGCTGCAGCCTGTGAAAAGTAGATGGAAACGAGTTGCAACGAAGCTGGCCTTCCCCATAGCTTCACCCCGACGACAACGCCACTGTACAGAGCGACAAATCCGAAAAACACGCAACCGACTGCCAAAGATGACAACATTCGCCTCAGAGCCGTTTCAATTGGTAACAGGCTTATTAAAATGCGGACCCCCGCCAAGGCCATTGCAAACCAGGCGACCACGCGCACATGAATACCAAACACACTCAAAGGCGCATGTAGCCACTCAAAATACACCAAGAGAAAAAGCAGCGGAACCATCAGAAAAATAGCAGTCGAAATACCAAGCTGACGCACTATTTCCGGCCAACTTTTAGAAAAGGAAACGGACATTCTTGGCACACACCCCAACAAGGCAGGTTAAATCTCTCTACCAGGTCACCCCTGGAGATAATCGTTCATAAATCCGCCAAAATATTTATTTGAGCCAATCCGGCCTCCTCCGCCCCTACTCCAACTCCGGCAAAGGCACAAAGGAGCCTTCCATTAAGTTAATACAAATCATTATACAATCATCCTAATCAACAACCCTTCCATTTCCGCCTTTGCCCGTAGCGACACGCACCCACTGCCCAAGGAACGCGCTCTTACTACAAGAATAGCAGCAGCCAGAAGCCCACTTACCCTGTTCGCAACCTTGAGATTTTCTTTATTCCTGATAAAAAAGCAAATCCTATTATTCGAGTTTTCGGCGGTGCTCTCGTTTCCCACACTCAACCAAAGCCACGGACGACCTCGGAAATTTTCCACCTTTTTATTTAGCTGGCTAAGCAATTAGTCACGAGGCGTTCTTTTACCCATTGACCTGCTTGAGGCGGGCCGCTCCTTCACGATGAACTATCAATTTCATTGCTAGCAGCCAAAAGAGAGGAAGCGGCGGTTCGCCTCGGCGATCAAAGTGATCACCGGCAACCCTGTGCCGATTCATAAGCGCAGCATCAACGACAACAGGAATCGATTGCTACTAAGACCGGGAGTCTCTTCGTAGTAAATGAGCTGCTTCAGGGGTGGCTCAGATGTTTTATACACCTCAGCGCTCAATCAGACAGGCATATAATCAACGGCATACAGTAACCCCGTCGGTTCAACGCAGGTTGCCCCGCAACGGAATGCTAGAGTCAAAAGAACCGCCCCACTTCTTGGTGGCCGCTATGTCCGGCCCATTCCCAGCAAGAGCCGCAGAAACACTCCCCGGGATCCTCCGGACACACCTCTCGTATCTCGCACTTCTGTTGCTGCTGTGCTTCAACTTCGCTGGCGCTGGCCCCCCGTCCGCCGCACTTACACCGAACGTCGCGCGCTTCGTGCTGGCCAACGCCGAGTTCAGCGTGATGCACGAGATGGGGCATGTACTGATCGCCGAGTACGACCTGCCGGTGCTCGGGCGTGAGGAGGATGCGGCGGACCAGCTCGGCTTTATCCTGCTGTTCCACCTCTACGCCCGGTTGCCGCGCGACGAGGTGGACGCACGCCTGCTGGATATCGCCGACTACTGGCGGCTGGAATGGCAGACGCCCAAGCTGCCGCCGGACCAGGTGCTGGCCTGGGACAGCCACCCGCTGGACGAGCAGCGCTACTACAACATCGCCTGCCTGCTTTATGGCAGCGACATGGCGCGGCTGGACTGGCTGCCGCCGCTCACCGGCCTGCCTTACGAGCGGGCGGTTTACTGCGACCGGGAGTTCCGCCAGGCGAGCAAGGCGTTCGAATGGATCCGGCACACCCGGCGCACGTCCTCGATCCAGCACCACACGGCCTGGCGCCTGAGCTGGGACACGCCCTCGATGAACCTGGAGCAAGTCGGGCCGCTGATCGCCCTGCTGCGCGACGGCGATCACCTGCAGCTGATGGTCAACGAGGTCTTCCGCCTGTTTCACCCGCCGCGCCCGCTGAACCTGCGGCTGGTCAGCTGTGGCGCACCGGACGCCTGGTACAACAGCAACAGCGGGGAAATGGCGCTCTGTTACGAGCGCCTGCAGCACTTCCGCGAAATGGCCGAAAACCTGCCGCGTCTGCGTACGCCGGTGACGCGGCAGTGCCCCGGCCCGGCAGGACTCAGGCCGGGCGGATGCTGAAGCCGATACGCGGGAAGTGCACGTGGACGGTCCCGGCGCGCGGGTCTTCGCGGCGCAGGATCAGGCTTTCCAGCCCGGCGTGCAGCAGCTCGCCTTCCACCGGGTCGCAGCCGTAGTCGGTGGCGGCGATTACCACGCGCTGGCCGGCCTTGAAGCCGTTGGGATCGACGAAGGCCTCTTCCGGCAGTGCCGCCGGTTGGCTGTCTCGAGCCACGGCGATGGCTTCCTCGGCACTCATCTCGCTGGCGGCACCGTGGCCGAAGCCCAGGACGCGGCCGAGCCAGGCAGCGACCGACGGGTAATCGTCCACCAGCGGCGCGGTGACCGGCGTGCCTTTGAGGAACCACAGGCAGTGCGCCAGGGCGAAATCGGCGATGGAGGGTTCGCCGAACAGGAAGTCGCCCTCTTCTCGGGCCAGTTGCTCCTCGACGCGAGCCATGAAGGCCGGCCACTGGTGTTTGGCCTGCTCGGCCGGCAGCTTGCTGGCGGTGCCGCCGCTGAACAGCTGGCTGCGGTCGGCGACGAAGGCCTGGAGGAACTGCGGCGGCAGCTTGCCGAAGCGCATGGCGATGGATTCGGGCTGGAACACCAGGCTGACGGCATGCTGGAAGATTACCGAGTCGGCCCACAGGGCGAAGCTGGCCGAGGTGAATTCGTGGCCTTCGGGGAACAGTGCCGGCACGGCCTTTTCCTGCTCCAGACGGCGGGCGATCAGCGCGGTGTCGCAGTAGATGTCGGCGCCGACCTGCAGCACCGGAGTCTTGCGGTAACCACCGGTGAGGGCCATGAGGTCCGGCTTGGGCATCAGCGGCGGAATGGTCACCGAGCGCCAGGACAGCTGCTTGAAGCCCAGCATCAGACGCGCCTTTTCGGCGAAGGGCGAAGTCGGGTAGTGGTGCAGGATCAGCTCGGACATGGTGGGCTCCAGCGGCCGGAAGGTGGTCCGGCAGCTTAACCCTTACGTAGGACGAGTCCTACCTCATCCCTCGGATAGGACGACATCCACGGCGCTGATGGTGAAGGGATTGGCCAGCACCAGGCGCTCCTTGGCCTTCTTGGTCAGCGCCTTGATTGCGCGCTCGCGGCGCAGGGCGTCGCCCTTGCCGGGGCAGGCTTCCACATAGACCAGCGCCTGGGCCGGGCTGGAATGGAAGAAGCGCGCGCCCTTGCCGGTGCGATGGGTTTCGAAGCGCCGTTGCGCGTCGTCGCTGATGCCGCAGTACAGCGCGCCGTTCTCGGCGCGCACCAGGTAGACGAACCAGGGTTTGGGCTCGGCGGCGGTCACGACGCCCAGACTCGCGCCTGCATGCGGTCGCAATAGGCGACCAGACGCTCGTAGCTGCGCGCCATATCGTTGAGCGGGGTTTCCAGGGTGCTGAGGATCAGGTTGGCCAGCACGCCGTAGGTCGCCGCATCGGCGCTGCACGGCTGGGCGCCGCCGAAGTACGGCAGGTCGCCGAGCATGCCGTCCAGGGCTTCGAGATCGTCGCGGGCGAAACTCAGCAGCTCGTCGCGGCTGTGGCGCAGCAGGCCGCGGCCCTTGAGGTCGCCGCGAATCTTGCGCTGCAGCATCGCGCCTACCACCGGCCGCAGCGGCCCGGGCACGCCGCGGAACATCACGTCCTTCACCTGGCGGAAGCCCTGCTCGTCGAGCCAGCGGAAGTACACCAGCAGCGGCACCAGGTGCTCGTCGCACAGGCGGGTGATCGACACCGCCCAGCCACGGCCGCGGGCATCGAGGCCGGCGTCGAGGTCGAATTCGTAGTACTGCTGCAGCGTGCGCATGATGATCGCTGTATCGGCAACGGACTTGCCGTCCAGCGTAATGAACGGCAGCTTGCCCTTGGGGCCCTTGCGGGGGTCCATCACGTGCTTGATCTGATACTCCAGCCCGGCGAGGCGCAGGAAGGTCTCCAGCTTCAGGCAGAAGGGGCTGACGTTGGGTACGTTGAAGGCGGGCGGGAACTGGAAAAGTGTGATCATGGCGGCGTCCGGCTCTCAGTCGCCTGTCATTTAAGCCTATCCGGCCGCTACGGGCGAGCCCGAAAGCCCGCGATCAGGCCTTCGCCACCCGATGTGCGCGGTACGCCGCGAGGCCTTTGGCGGCCTGGGCACGGATCGCACCCTGCACCGGCGGCGCCCAGCCCAACAGGGCGCCCTTGGCGCCGAGGGCCTGGCGCGACCATTCCCACAGGTCGAAGCTGTCCACGTGCTGACAGATCAATCCGTCGCGGAAGTGGAAATGTGCCCGGATGTGATTGATCACTTTCCGACCAGTCTGGGTGAAGGTGTACGACGCCACCCAGCGTGCCGAACCGCGCGTCTCATCGGCCTCGACGCCTTCGTAGGTCAGCGAGAAATCCTGGGCGCGGGCGGTGAGCATGCGCCACATATCGCCCGCCTCGGCGCCGCGCAGGTCGGTGAAGACCGGGTCGCTGAACTGCACATCGGCGCTGTAGCAAGCGGCCATGGCCTCGCCATCGCGACGCTGGAAAGCCTGGTAGAAACGTTCGATCAGCTGGGCGTTGGGGTGGGCCATGGTAGAGCTCGTGTCAGGAGAGATGACGCAGTATCGGGGATGGATCGGCTGGACACGATTGGCAATATCGACAACATTATGATCAATAGCGCCACTTCCATCGACAGAGCAAAGCGAGACGCCATGTTCAGGATAGCCCTGTTCGTCTGCCCGCAAACCCTGTGTTCCAGCCTTGGCCTGGCCATGGACAGTTTCCACCTCGCCAACCGCCTGGCCGGTGAGCGACGCTTCGAGGTGCTGCGGGTCAGCGCCGACGGCCGGCCGGTGGCGCTGCCCTTCGGCCACGTGGCAGTGGAAGGCGGGCTCGACCTCGCCGCGCGCTGCGACCTGCTGTTGATTCCCGCCACGGGCGCGGATATCGACACCACCTTCGCCGCCAATCAACCGCTGCTGGACTGGTTGCGCCGCGCCCCCCCCAGCGTGCAACTGGGCAGCCTGTGCAGCAGCGCCTTCCTGCTGGCCGAAGCCGGCGTGCTCGACGACCGCCGCGCCACCACGCACTGGGCGCTGGAAACGGCGTTCCGCGAACGTTATCCCCAGGTACGGCTGGACATCGACGCCCTTTGCACCGACGACCATGGCCGGCTCTGCTCCGGCGGCGCTCAGGCCGGGCTGGACCTGTGCCTGTACCTGATCGAGCGCCATGCCGGCGCGGCACTGGCGCGTCGCGCGGCGGCGACCCTGGTGTTCGAGCACGGGCGCGGCCGCCAGCGGCGCTTCACCCCGCTGCTGCCCGACCCGCTGCCCGCTGGCTCGCCACTGGAACCACTGCTGGCCTGGCTGGAGGACAACTACGCGCAGCCCTTCGACCTCGCCAGCCTGGCACAGCGCGTGCATTGCTCCACGCGCACGCTATTGCGGCGCTTCCGCGAGCAGGTCGGGATGTCGCCGAACGATTACGTGCAACGCCTGCGCATCGCTTCGGCGCAGGAGGCACTGGGTGATCCGGGGCGTTCACTGGAGCGCATCGCCAGCGATGTCGGCTATGCCGACCGGGCCAGCTTCGCGCGCTTGTTCAAGCAGGTGTGCGGGGAGACGCCGGGGGCTTTCCGGCAGCGGCTGATGGGGCGGCAGGCGTAAGACGTCTGAGAGGTGCAGGAACGTAGGAAGGGTGGAGCTTGCGATACCCATGCTGCTGGATGCATGGGTATCGATGGGTATCGCTTCGCTCCACACCATCCTACGTGGAAGCAAACCGCGATTCCGGCTCGGTCAGCTGAACCACTCCATCGCCGTGCGCCACACGCAGACGCCGACGAAGTAGGCCGAAGCCACGAACCACAGGCCGAGCAGCCAGGGCTGGTCCACCGGGTGCTGGAGGATCAGCAGCGCGCTGCTGAGCATCCAGACGAAGGTGACGGCGATGTTCAGCGGCATGAACTGGCGTACGCGGAAGGGGTGCAGGAACTTCATGCGGGTCAGGGTCAGCGCTGCCAGCACCAGCACGGTGACGAAGCTCACCCAGGGGTTCAGGTCGAGCACGAAGAAATACACCGCCACTACGTTCCAGGCGGCCGGGAAACCGACGAAGTAGTTGTCCTTGCTCTTCATGTTGACGTTGCAGAAGCAGAACAGCGAGGACACCAGGATCACCCCCACCGCCAGCAGCTCGGTGTGCACCGGAAGCGGCACGTAGCGGTAGATGAAGATCGCGGGGATGAAGACGTAGGTGAGGTAGTCGATCACCAGGTCCAGGGTGGAGCCATCGAAGTGCGGCAGCACCGCCTTGACGTCGAACTTGCGCGCCAGGGTGCCGTCCAGGCCGTCCACCAGCAAGGCTGCCCCCAACCACAGCAGGCAGGCCTGCGGCTTGTTGTCGACCAGCGCGAGAAGCGCGAGCAGCGCGAGGATGACACCGCTGGAGGTCACCGCGTGGGCGCCCCAGGCCTTGGCTTTGCTGAGGTTCAATGGCGATAGGATCAGGTTCACGTCGGCTCTCTTCCTTTGGACGGCGGATGCAGGGGAGCTACCTGAAACGGTAGTCCATCCCTGGCAAACCACTGCACATGGGAACACCGATGGGGCGGCCGAGTTCAGCCGGTTTTCCCGATGCGCACCTTGTTGCGGTGGAATCGGCAGCATACGCCGTTGCGGCGCTGGCTTGCCATCGGGGGAGACGAGCGTTGCAAGCGATCACCTGCCCCTCTCCCCAAGGAGAGGGGCAGGTTCGGATATCAGTGCAGGATCTGGCTGAGGAACAGCTTGGTGCGGTCCGACTGTGGGTTGTCGAAGAACTGGTCCGGCGGCGCCTGCTCGACGATCTCGCCCTTGTCCATGAAGATCACCCGGTTCGCCACGGTGCGCGCAAACCCCATCTCGTGGGTCACACAGAGCATGGTCATGCCGCTCTGCGCCAGGCCGATCATGGTGTCGAGCACCTCCTTGACCATTTCCGGATCGAGCGCCGAGGTGGGTTCGTCGAACAGCATGATCTTCGGCTTCATGCACAGCGCGCGGGCGATCGCCACCCGCTGCTGCTGACCGCCGGAGAGCTGGCCGGGGAACTTGTTGGCCTGCTCCGGGATGCGCACGCGCTCCAGGTAATGCATGGCGACTTCCTCGGCCTGGCGCTTGGGCATCTTGCGCACCCACATGGGCGCCAGGATGCAGTTCTGCAGCACGGTCAGGTGGGGGAACAGGTTGAAGTGCTGGAACACCATGCCGACTTCGCTGCGGATCGCCTCGATCTGCTTGAGGTCGTTGGTCAGCTCGGTACCGTCGACCACGATGCTGCCCTGCTGGTGTTCCTCCAGACGGTTGATGCAGCGGATAGTGGTGGACTTGCCCGAGCCGGACGGTCCGCAGAGCACGATGCGCTCGCCCTGCTTGACCTCCAGGTTGATGTCCTTGAGCACGTGGAACTGGCCGTACCACTTGTTCACACCCTTCATGGTGATCATCACGTGATCGCCGATGGCCGGCTGAGCGGTCTTGTTGGTGGCTTCAGACATGATGAATCGCTCCTAACGCTTGTGGCCCGTGTCCAGCTTGTGCTCCAGGTGCATGGAGTAGCGGGACATGCCGAAACAGAAAATCCAGTAGACGACCGCGGCGAACACATAGCCTTCGGTGGCCATGCCCAGCCAGGCCGGGTCCGCGGTGGCGCGCTTGATGCTATTGAGGAAGTCGAACAGGCCGATGATGATCACCAGGCTCGTGTCCTTGAACAGCGCGATGAAGGTGTTGACGATGCCGGGGATCACCAGCTTGAGCGCCTGTGGCAGGATCACCAGGCCCATGGTCCGCCAGTAGCCCAGGCCCATGGCGGCCGCGGCTTCGTACTGCCCCTTCGGGATGGCCTGCATGCCGCCGCGCACCACCTCGGCGATGTACGCGGCCTCGAACAGCACCACCATCACCATCGCGCGCAGCAGCTTGTCCAGGTTCATCCCCTCGGGCAGGAACAGCGGCAGCATCACCGAGGACATGAACAGCACGGTGATCAGCGGCACACCGCGCCAGAACTCGATGGTGGTGACGCAGATGACCTTGATCGCCGGCATCTTAGAACGCCGCCCGAGCGCCAGCAGGATGCCCAGCGGCATCGCCCCGCAGATGCCGACCGCGGCGATCACCACGGTGAGCATCAGTCCGCCCCAGGAACTGGTCGGCACGCTTTCCAGGCCGAGGAAACCGCCGTGCAGCAGCCAGTAGGCCACGATCGGCAGCGCCACGAGGAAGCCCAGGCCGTACTTCACCTTGTAGGCGAAGCGCTTGAGGAACAGCGGCGCTGCGCCGAACACCACGAACAGCACGGTGAGGTCCACGCGCCAGCGCAGTTCCTCGGGGTAGAAGCCGTACATGAACTGGCCGAAGCGCGAGCCGATGAACACCCAGCAGGCGCCCTCGCGGGAGCAGTCGGCACGGGTGGTACCGCTCCAGTCGGCCTTGATGATCGCCCACTCCAGCAGCGGCGGCAGGATCAGCCAGACCAGGTAGAGGCCGACCAGCGTCAGCAGGGTGTTGAACCAGCTGGAAAACAGGTTGCCGCGCAGCCAGGCGAGCACGCCGACGCTGCGCGCGGGGGGCGGCAGGTCGGGCTTGAAGGTATGAGTTGTCATGGATATCCCCTTACCGCTCGACCAGCGCGATGTGCTTGTTGTACCAGTTCATCAGCAGCGAAATGCTGATGCTGATGGCCAGGTACACGCTCATGGTGATGGCCATGGTCTCGATAGCCTGGCCGGTCTGGTTGAGCACCGTGCCGGCGAACAGCGAGACCATGTCCGGGTAGCCGATGGCGGCGGCCAGCGAGGAGTTCTTCGCCAGGTTCAGGTACTGGCTGGTCAGCGGCGGAATGATCACCCGCAGCGCCTGCGGGATGATCACCAGGCGCAGCGTCTGTCCCGGACGCAGGCCCAGGGAGCCCGCGGCCTCGGTCTGGCCGTGGCTGACCGCCTGAATGCCAGCGCGCACCGTCTCACCGATGAAGGCGGCGGTGTAGACCGACAGCGCGAGCACGATGGACACCAGCTCCGGGATCACCACCCAGCCGCCACGGAAGTTGAATCCCTGCAGCACCGGCATGTCCCAGTGGAACGGCGCGCCGGCCACCAGCGACACCAGGCCCGGCAGCACGACCAGCAACGCCAGGCCACTGAGGAACACCGGGAAGGCCTTTCCGGTGGCATGGCGACGGGCCTTGGCCCACTTCCAGATCACCGCCCAGCCGACCAGCGCCAGGATCACCGCGACGATGAACGGGCCGAGGCCGTCGGCGGCGATCGGCGCGGGCATCTGCAGGCCGCGGTTGTTAATGAAGAACAGGTCGCCGAAGCTGATGCTCTGCCGCGGGTTCGGCAGGGGGCCGAGCACGGCGAAGTACCAGAAGAAGATCTGCAGCAGCGGCGGGATGTTGCGAAAGGTCTCGATGTACAGGGTCGCCAGCTTGCGGATCAGCCAGTTGGGCGACAACCGCGCCACGCCGAGGATGAAGCCAAGGATGGTGGCGAAGACAATGCCGATCACCGTGACCAGCAGGGTGTTCAGCAGGCCGACCATGAACACCCGTCCGTAGGTGTCGCTTTCGCTGTAGTCGATCAGGTGCTGGGAGATGCCGAAGCCGGCGCTATGGTCGAGGAAGCCGAAACCGGACTGGATGCCACGGTGGGCGAGGTTGGTCTGGGTGTTGTCGAAGAGGAACCAGCCGACCGCCACGACGAGGATGACGGCGATGACCTGGAATGCCCAGCCGCGCACGACGGGATCGTTGAGCGATACCCCCCGCGGACGCTGGGCCTTGACGGAATTCTGCATGTAAGCCCTCTCGGAAGGCCGCCGGGCGACCAGGGGGCTACGCCCGAGATCGCCCGGAAGGCTTCACGTCGTTCGAAACAGTCCGGCGCCCACACTCCGGGCGCCGGAGCGGGTCAGGTCAGCGCACCGGCGGTGCGTACTGCAGACCACCCTTGTTCCACTGGGCGTTGAGGCCACGCTTGATCTTCAGGTCGCTGCCGTCGCCGACGTTGCGGTCAAAGATCTCGCCGTAGTTACCCACTTGCTTGACGATCTGTACCGCCCAGTCCTTGGGCAGCTTGAGGTCCTTGCCGTAGTCACCCTCGGCGCCGAGCAGGCGCGCGACGTCCGGGTTCTTGGTGCTCTTGGCCTGTTCCTCGACGTTCTTCGAGTTGATGCCCAGTTCCTCGGCGTTGAGCATCGCGAAGAGCGTCCAACGGGCGATGTCGAACCACTCCTCGTCACCCTGGCGCACGGCCGGGCCGAGGGGCTCCTTGGAGATCACTTCGGGCAGCACTACGTAGTCATCCGGCGCCGCCAGCTTGATGCGCTGGGCATAGAGCTGCGACTGGTCGGAGGTCAGCACGTCGCAACGGCCGGACTCCAGCGACTTGGCGCTCTCGTCGGAGGTGTCGTAGGTGATGGGGGTGTATTTGAGGTTGTTGGAGCGGAAGTAGTCGGACAGGTTGAGCTCGGTGGTGGTGCCGGCCTGGATGCACACGGTGGCGCCGTCGAGTTCCTTGGCGCTGGAGACGCCGAGCTTCTTGTTCACCAGGAAGCCCTGGCCGTCGTAGTAGGTCACGCCGACGAAGTTCAGGCCCATCGCGCTGTCGCGGGAGCTGGTCCAGGTGGTGTTGCGCGAGAGGATGTCGATCTCGCCGGACTGCAGCGCGGTGAAGCGCTCCTTGGCCGTCAGCGGGCTGTACTTGACCTTGGTCGAGTCGCCGAACACGGCCGCCGCCACGGCGCGGCAGACATCCACGTCGATGCCCTTGTACTGGCCCTTGGCGTCGGCGTACGAGAAGCCGGGAAGACCGTCACTGATACCGCACTGCACGTAGCCTTTCTTCTTCACTGCATCCAGGGTGGCGCCGGCATGCGCGAGGCCGCTGATGCCGAACACGGCGGCGGTGGTCAGCACTGCCAGGGTGGATTTCACCATCTTCATCGATCTTCTCCGTTGCTTTTTTAGTGTTTTGGAGTCCCGGTTCCACCGCCGTACCCTCGTGAGGCACCAGCAAGACAACAAACGGGATGGAGACCTGAAAGTGAGTCTAGACGGCTTGCGAAATTTCCTTCGGCAAGCCGCGAACACACCTTCGAGCGCGCAGGTCTTGCGCGCTGGAACGGGTCATCAAGGGATCATTGCGTGAAGGCGAAGGCCCGCCATGCCGGCTGTTGACCGCAGCCGGCATGGCGGGCCCTGAAGCAGCCCAAGGCTGTCGCGGCGCCACTTCCGGTACAGCTTTCCGGATGGGGTCGGTAGAGTGTTACCGGAAGTGGGGCCGCACAGCCTGCCAGTAGCGATAGCAAGGGGCGTACCAGCCTAGGAACGTTCGTGCAATTTCGTGCAGTCAAGTCCCACAAGTTATGGCCATGCGACATCTTCTTGCATCGCCCCTCCTCCCTTTTTCCCACGCAGCGCCCCTTCCTAGAGCGCCTGCCCCATCCTGGAGCCTCCATGACCCAGCCCCTGATCCTCGAACCCAGCCTGAGCGCCGACTCCTGCGTCATTTGGTTGCACGGCCTGGGCGCCGACCGTTACGACTTCGAGCCGGTAGCACAGATGCTGCAGCGTAGCTTCACCTCGACGCGTTTCATCCTGCCCCAGGCACCGACCCGCCCGGTCACCGTGTTCAACGGCATGCCCGCACCCAGTTGGTACGACATCCTCGCCATGGCCCCTGCCCGCGCCATCGACGACGCGCAACTGGAAGCCTCGGCCGACAGCGTGATCGCTCTGATCCAGGGGCAGATCGACCAGGGCATCGCGCCCAGACGCATCATCCTCGCCGGCTTCTCCCAGGGTGGCGCGGTGGTGCTGCACACCGGCTACCTGCGCTGGGACGGCGAGCTGGGCGGGGTCATGGCCCTCTCCACCTATGGCCCGACATTCAGCGAAGGCATAAGCCTGCCGGCTACAAAAAGACAACTGTCCGCCCTCTGCCTGCATGGCACTTTCGATGACGTGGTGACGCCGGCCATGGGCCGCGCCGCCTACGATTTCCTGCAGGCCAACGAGGTGCCCGCCCAGTGGCGCACCTACCCGATGAGCCACGAAGTGAGCAACGAGGAACTTGGCGATATCGGCGCCTGGCTGCGGGAGCGCCTGTGATCCCCTGACCCTGCGGAGAACAAGAAGAAGCATGAACGCCCCGATCAGCAGCCTGCGTGACGTCGAAGCCCTGGAACAGGTCCCCCTGCAAGACCGCGACCTGCCGCCCAGCACCTATGAACTGCTGCGCCGTTCGGCGCAGCAGTACGGCCCGTCCACCGCCCTGAGCTTCCTGCTGCAGGGTTCGGCGGAGGAGGAACCGGTCAAGGTCAGCTACGAGCAGTTGTTCGCCCGCGTCACCCAGGCGGCGAATGCCTTCCACCGCCTTGGCGTGCGGCCGGGCACTTCGGTGTCGTTCCTGCTACCCAACCTGCCGCAGACCCACTACGTGATCTGGGGCGGCGAAGCGGCGGGGATCGTCAACGCGATCAACCCGCTGCTCGATCCCGAGCACATCGCCGAACTGGTGCGCGCCGCCGACTCCCGCGTGCTCGTCACCCTGGCGCCCTTCCCCGGTACCGATCTATGGGACAAGGTCGCCGGTCTGCGCGAGCACCTGCCGGAATTGAACGCCATCGTCACCGTCGACATCGCCAACCTGCTGCCCGAGCCGCAGCGCTCGGCGGTCAAGGCCGCTCGCGGCGCGCTACCCGAAGGCGTGTTGGACTTCGACGAACTGCTCGCCCAGTGCCCGGCGGACCACCTGGAAAGCGGCCGGGTGATCGGCCCGGACGAAGTCGCATCCTATTTCCACACCGGCGGCACCACCGGCACCCCCAAGCTCGCGCCGCACAGCCATTTCAATGAAGTGGCGATGGCCGAGATCATGGGCCTGAACTCCGACTATGACGGCAACGACGTGCTGCTCTGCGGCCTGCCGCTGTTCCACGTCAACGGCGTGATGGTCACCGGCCTTGCGCCCTTCATGCGCGGCGGCGAAGTGCTGCTGGCCGGCACCCAGGGCTATCGCAACCCGACGCTGATCCAGGACTTCTGGAAGCTGGTGGAGCGCTACAAGGTCACCAGCTTCAGCGGCGTGCCGACCATCTACGCCGCCCTGCTGCAGGTGCCCAGCGAGGGCCGCGACCTCTCCAGCCTGCGCTTCGCCCTGTGCGGCGCGGCGCCCATGCCGGTGGAGCTGATCCGCCAGTTCGAGGCAAAGACCGGCCTGAAAGTCATCGAAGGCTATGGCATGACCGAAGGCACCTGCGGTACCAGCTGCAACCCGCGCGGCGGCGAACGTCGCCCCGGCTCCATCGGCCTGCGCCTACCCTACTGCGAGCTCAAATCGGCGGTCCTCGACGGCGACGGCCAGTACCTGCGCGACGCGGCCGTGGACGAGATCGGCAACATCTGCCTGCGCGGCCCCACCGTCTTCAAGGGCTACCTGCAGGCCAGCAAGAACAAGGACATCTGGGTCGACGGCGACTGGTTCAACACCGGCGACCTGGGCCGCATCGACGCCGACGGCTACATCTGGCTCACCGGCCGCAGCAAGGACCTGATCATCCGGGGCGGGCACAACATCGACCCGCAGATGATCGAGGAAGCCCTGCACCGCCACCCCGCCGTAGCCATGGCCGCCGCCGTGGGCAAGCCGTGCCTGAAGGCCGGCGAGCTGCCGGTGGTGTACATCCAGCTCAAGCCGGGCATGCAGGCGAGCGAGGCGGAGTTGCTGGAACACGCCGCGCAGCATGTGCCCGAGCGCGCCGCGGTGCCCAAGGACGTCTGGCTGCTGGACGCCATCCCGGTCACCGCGGTGGGCAAGACCTTCAAGCCGGCGCTCCGGCTGGATGCCATTCGTCGCGTGTTCGAGGACGAGATCCGGCACCTGTCCCCGGCACCGCGCGTCGAGGTGATCGCCGATGATCGCTTTGGTCAGAAAGCGCGTCTTTTCGTTGGCGGCCTCGACCTAGACTCACGCGCCGCCCTGGTCGACCGTCTGGGCGGTTACGCGGTGCACGTGGAGCTGCTGGAACACTGATGAAACACCCGGCCGACCGCCGGTCGGCCGGGTCTGGGTGCGAATTGCCAGTAGTCAAATCTGACTAATACTGATGGCTCAATGTGCGAAGAGGACTACAGGGAGAGTCAGTCGTGCACATCATCAGCCGCCACCCGACGTCCGCCGTGCCATGAAAGCCGCGCAGTGGAAAGAGGACATCCGCCAACTCCAGCACTTGCGCCTGTTCCAGAACGTGGCCGCGGCCAACCTGCAGCAGTTGCTCAAGGATTTCCGCGCCTGCGAACTGGAGCGCGGCGAAATCCTGTTGTCGCCCTTCAACCGCAACCACTTCCTTTATATGGTCCTCTCCGGGCACCTGACGGTGTACCTGGGGTCGCTGGACAACCAGCCGGTGAGCACCCTGCATCCGGGTGATTGCGCCGGCGAGATCAGCTTCATCGACAGCGACCATCCTTCTGCCTATGTCGTCGCCAGTGAACCGACCACCGTCCTGCGTCTGCACCGCGAAGCGCTGATCGGCCTGTTCGAGCACTCCCCGCAGGTGATGCAGAACCTCCTCTCGGTGCTTTGCGAACGGGTGCGCGAAGGCAACCGGATCATTCTCGACACCGAGCAGAACGCCAACATCGACACCCTCACCGGGCTGTTCAACCGGCGCTGGCTGGAGCACATCTACGACCGCGAGAGCACGCGCTGTGCCTTCAACGAGCAGCCCATGTGCATGCTCATGCTCGATGTCGACCACTTCAAGAACTACAACGACGAGCACGGCCACCTGGCCGGCGACTACGCGCTGTGCCTGGTCGCCCATACACTGCGCAGCCAGCTGCGGCCCAAAGACAGCATGGCGCGCTATGGCGGCGAGGAGTTCGTCATCCTGCTGCCGGAAATCGCCATCGATGAGGCCCGGCGCATCGGCAATCGCCTGCGTCAGAGCCTGGAGCAGGTCGCCTCCTTCTACTCGCCGGTGGGCGTGCTGCCCGGCGTCACCGTGTCCCTGGGGCTGGCCGAGATGGACATCCAGGAAAACCTGCCGAGCCTGATCCTGCGGGCAGACGGCGCCCTCTACCAAGCCAAGCAGAAGGGCCGCAACTGCCTCTGCGGCTGAGGCCGCTTCCCTTCACCTGCCCTTCTGTTAGATTGCGCCCCAGCAAGAAAACCAATAACAAAGCTGGGAAGCTGACATGCGCAAACTGCTGATCATCCTGCTCGTCCTGCTGGCCGTTGGCCTGGGGATCTTCTTCAACCTGCCGGGCTACATGGACCGCAAGATGAACACCGTGGCCAGCCCGCCGCCCTACCCCGCCTCGCCGCAGGCCCAGGCGCTACATCAGACCCTGTTCGTCGCCGACCTTCATGACGACGCCCTGCTCTGGGACCGCAACCTGCTGGAACGCCACGACCACGGCCACACCGACCTGCCGCGTCTGCTCGAAGGCCATGTCGGCCTGCAGGTTTTCTCCACCGTCACCAAGACCCCGCGCGGCCTGAACTACGAAAGCAACAGCGCCGACAGCGACAACATCACCCCGCTGGTCATTGCCCAGCGCTGGCCGGCACGCACCTGGAACAGCCTGCTCGAACGCGCGCTCTACCAGGGCGAACTGCTGGACAAGGCCGCCGCCGACAGCCAGGGCAAGCTCACCCTGGTGCGCAGCCGCGACGACCTTACCCGCTACCTCGCCGCCTGGCAGAAAGACCCGAAGCAGCTCGCCGCCGTGCTCGCCACCGAAGGCCTGCATCCGCTCGAAGGCAAGCTCGGGAACATCGACCGCATGTACGACGCAGGCTTCCGCATCATGGGGCTGACCCATTTCTTCGACAACGAGGTCGGCGGCTCCGCCCACGGTCTGAAGAAAGGCGGCCTGACCGCGTTCGGCCGCGAGGTCATCCCGCGCCTGGAAGACAAGAAAATGCTGATCGACCTGGCCCACGCCTCTCGCCCGCTGATCGACGACGTGCTGGCCATCGCCAGGCGCCCGGTGATCGTTTCCCACACCGGCGTCGCCGGCACCTGCCCCGGCCCGCGCAACCTGACCGACGCCCACCTGCGGGGCATCGCCAACACGGGTGGGGTGATCGGCATCGGTTACTGGGACGGCGCGGTCTGCGAAACCTCGGTGGAGGCCATCGTCAAGGCCATGCGCTACGCCGCCGACAAAGTAGGCGTCGAGCACGTGGCGCTGGGTTCGGACTTCGACGGCGCGGTGAATGCGCCCTTCGACACCACCGGCCTCGCGCAACTGACCCAGGGCCTGGCGAAAGCCGGCTTCAGCGACCAGGACATCGCCGCCATCATGGGCGGAAACGTCCGCCGGCTGCTGCTGGAGAACCTTCCGTAGCCCAAGTCAATAGGCAGAATGCCCGTGGCACTTCGCCCTGCGGGCATCTTGCATTACACTGGCGGCCGTTCATTCCTTAACCAGTACGAGACCAACGTGCTCAAAGCACTCAAGAAAATCTTCAGCAAGGGTGATGGCGAGCAGCCCGTCACCACGCCGGCAGCCCCCGCACCCGCTGCCTCCCAGCCCGCCCCGAGCGGCGAAAAGCGTCCGCGCAAACCGCGCAATCCGCGCCCCGAAGGCGACAACGGCGAGAAGCCGGCCCGCGGTCCGAAAAGCGACAAACCCCGCACCGAGCGTTCCGACAAAGGCGAACGCGGCGAAAAACGCGAGCACGCGCCGAAGCAGGAGCATGCCAAGGCCGAGGGGGCCGACAAGCCCCGCGAGCCGAAACCGCGCCGCGAGCGCAAGCCGCGCCCGCCGGTGGTGGACAACTGGAAGCTGGAAGACTTCGTGGTCGAACCGGCCGAAGGCAAGACGCGCTTCCACGACTTCAACCTCGACCCGCGCCTGATGCATGCCATCCATGACCTGGGCTTCCCGTACTGCACGCCGATCCAGGCACAGGTACTGGGCTTCACCCTGCGTGGCCAGGACGCCATCGGCCGCGCCCAGACCGGCACCGGCAAGACCGCCGCGTTCCTCATCTCGATCATCACCCAGCTGCTGCAGACCCCGCCGCCCAAAGAGCGCTACATGGGCGAACCGCGTGCGCTGATCATCGCGCCGACCCGCGAGCTGGTGGTGCAGATCGCCAACGACGCCCTGGGCCTGGCCAAGTACACCGGCCTGAACGTCATGAGCTTCGTCGGCGGCATGGACTTCGACAAGCAGCTCAAGACCCTGGAATCGCGCTTCTGCGACATCCTGGTCGCCACCCCCGGCCGCCTGCTGGACTTCAACCAGCGCGGCGAGGTGCACCTGGACATGGTCGAGGTGATGGTGCTGGACGAAGCCGACCGCATGCTCGACATGGGCTTCATCCCGCAGGTCCGCCAGATCATCCGCCAGACCCCGTACAAGGGCGAGCGCCAGACCCTGCTGTTCTCCGCCACCTTCACCGACGACGTGATGAACCTGGCCAAGCAGTGGACCGTCGACCCGGCCATCGTCGAGATCGAGCCGGAAAACGTTGCCAGCGATACCGTCGAGCAGCACGTCTATGCCGTTGCCGGCAGCGACAAGTACAAGCTGCTGTACAACCTGATCGCGCAGAACGACTGGACCCGCGTGATGGTCTTCGCCAACCGCAAGGACGAGGTGCGTCGCATCGAGGAACGCCTGACCAAGGACGGCATCAGTGCCGCCCAGATGTCCGGCGACGTGCCGCAGCACAAGCGCATCAAGGTCCTGGAAGGCTTCCGTGAAGGCAAGATCCGCGTCCTGGTCGCCACCGACGTCGCCGGCCGTGGCATCCACGTTGACGGCATCAGCCACGTGATCAACTTCACCCTGCCCGAAGACCCGGACGACTACGTGCACCGCATCGGCCGTACCGGCCGCGCCGGCAGTACCGGCACCTCCATCAGCTTCGCCGGCGAGGACGATGCCTTTGCCCTGCCGCCGATCGAGGAACTGCTGGGCCGCAAGATCAACTGCGAAATGCCGCCCACCGAGCTGCTCAAGCCGGTACCGCGCAAGCACTGATCGCTTGTTGCACCAGAAGAAGGCGAAGCCACATGGCTTCGCCTTTTTTGTTTCCACCGGCGTTACCGCGGGTGACGAATTCCCTTTCCTAGAGCCTGCCATTCCTCCTGCCGGACCCGCTGGGACGACCGTGCGGCATCCCCCCGCAAACAATGGCCACGCGCCATTATCCGCGCAATAGGCCTGCCCCCGGCCGTTTCTGCTCAGTTTTATTTACAGACGTAAAAAAATTCGCACGCTTCTTGCAAAGCACGCGAGAACAATTCCAAGAACTCGTCGGAATCCTCCCATGCCCTTGCGCGCCAAACTTGCTCTGAGTTTCCTCTCGGTCGGCCTGATTCCCGTGCTGGTGATGGCCATCGTGGTCTATCTCCAGGCCAGCCGTGCCCTCGAAGAACAAAGCCTGAACGCCCTGGAGGCGGTCGCCAGCATCAAGCAGCGGCAGCTGATGGACGCCTGGAAGGCCCGTAACGACCAGCTCAGCAGCCTCGCCACCAACCTGGGCAGCAACTACGCCGGGTTGGACAGCGAATCCCTGGTGACCACCGCCAACTACGACCGCCCGGTGTTCGAGAACTTCATCAAGACCTTCGGCTACCGCGAACTGCGCCTGGTGGCCGGCGACGGCAAGGTGGTGTTCAGCCTCGGCCGTGGCGTCGACTACCAGCAGAACATCGGCGATCCGCAGTGGCGCGACACGCCGTTCGGCCAGTTCATCCGCAAGGCTCTGGACAGCGGCAAGGCCAGCATCAGCGACCTGGAGCAGGCGCCCAACGACCAGCAACCGGTGCAATGGCTGGCCGCGCCGATCAAGGACAATGGCAAGCTGCAACTGCTGCTGGTGCTGGAACTGCCGCTCGCCTCGATCAACGAAGTGATGCAGAACCGCCAGGGCCTGGGCGACGACGGCGAGACCTACCTGGTCGGCGGCGACGGCAGCCTGCGCTCGGACTCGGTGCGCTTTGCCGATCACCACGTGCGCCGCGACAAGGAAAGCCCCACCGCCCTGCCCGGCCAGGCCATCGAGAAAGCCCTGGCCGGCGAGCAGGGTCGTCTCTCCGAGACGGGCCTGAGCAACGAGCCGGCGCTCAAGTCCTTCGTCCCGCTGAACCTGGACGGCCTGCACTGGGCGCTGGTGGCGGAAATGGACCAGGCCCAGGCCTTCGCCCCGGTGCGCAAGCTGATGTGGCAGATCCTCGTGCTCGGCGTGCTGACCCTGCTCGGCGTCGCCGCCGGCACCTGGCTGGTCAGCCGCAGCGTGATGCGCCCGCTGGGTGGCGAGCCGGCCAGCATGGCCGCCCTGGCCCAGCGCCTGGCCAGCGGCGAGCTGCGCCTGAGCGACGACGCCAGCGCCAGCAGCGGCCTGATGCAGGCCCTGCGCGAGATGACCACGGCCTGGCGCCAGGTGGTCGAGCGCCTGCGCCAGGCCAGCGAGGCTGTAGGTGATGCCAGCGGCGACATTCTCGACGCCGCCGGGCGCACCAGCCACCACCTCGACCAGCAGCAGGAAGCACTGGAAATGGTGGTCAGCGCCGTCGACCAGATGGCCGCCACCGTGCAGGAAATTGCCGGCAGCGCCAGCCGCAGCGCCGATGGCAGCGCCGCCGCGCGGCAAGCCTTCGTCGCCATGCAGGGCACCCTGCAGCACATGATCGGCCGCCAGGACCAACTGCTGGTCGGCCTGCGCCAGGCCGACGGCGTGGTGCAGACCCTGGCCGGCGAGAGCCAGCAGATCGGCTCGGTGCTGGACGTGATCCGCTCCATCGCCGAACAGACCAACCTGCTCGCCCTCAACGCCGCCATCGAAGCCGCCCGCGCCGGTGAGGCGGGCCGTGGTTTCGCCGTAGTCGCCGACGAGGTGCGCAGTCTGGCCCAGCGCACCCGCAGCGCCACCGACGAGATCGTCGCCATCGTTGGCAGCCTGGGCGACTCCTCCGTCCAGGCGCAGTCGAGCATGAGTGGTGCCAGCGAACAGGCCCATACCCTGGAGCAGGACACCCAGGCCGTGCTGGAAGCCCTCGGCGCGCTGGACGATTCGCTGCAGGGCGTACACGCCATGGCTTTCCAGATCGCCGCCGCCGCCGAACAGCAGGCCGCCACGACCCAGGAAGTGAACCAGCACATGCACCGCCTGAGCGACATGACCGTGGAAAACCGCAAGACCGCCGCGCACACCCGCGACTGCGGCGAGCACCTGCGCCGCGTGGCCGGCAGCCAGGAAGAACTGGTGGCGCAGTTCAAGCTGTAAGTTGCGTCATTCCCTGTAGGAGCGGGCCATGCCCGCGATCGCGCCCATGGGGCGCTCCTACAGGCCAGCGCTACCGGTTTGAGCCCTGCGAAAACACATACACCACCCGACCACCTACCCTTGCCGATCAAGACAATCGAGTCCAGAATGGAAAAATAAATCCATACCTGGAGTCTCACCATGTCCGCCGCCACGCCTTTCACCCTCAATCAGGCTGACGCCGAACGCCTGCTGGCACAGGTCGACGTGCTCCAGGCGATGCGCGACATGTTCGTCGAGCTGGCCGCTGGCAGCGCCGTGCAGCCGGCACAGCAACTGGTGGAATTCCCCAACGGCGGTGGCGACTTCATCAACTACCTGGGCGTGCTGGCCTCGCAGAAGGTCTACGGCGTCAAGACCTCGCCGTACATCGTGCGCCAGCCCAAGTCGCTGGTCACCGCGTGGAGCCTGCTGATGTCCATGGACAGCGGCCAACCGCTGCTGCTGTGCGACGCCGGCAGCCTGACCACCGCGCGCACCGCCGCCACCACCGCCCTGGCTGTGCAGGAGCTGGCCCGCCCGGACGCCAGGCGTCTGGCCATCGTCGGCAGCGGCCCGATCGCCCGTGCACACCTGCGCTACGCAGCCGGCCTGCGTGACTGGCAGAGCATCCGCGTCTACTCGCCGAACCTGAGCGCTGGCGTACTGGCCCAGTTCGGCGCCATCGATTCCCGCGCCGAACCGGCCACCAGTGTCGAAGCCGCCGTGGCAGACGCCGATGTGGTGCTGCTGTGTACCTCGTCCGGCACCCCGGTGCTCGATCCGGCGATCCTGACCAAACCGGCGCTGATCACCTCCATCAGCACCAACGTCGCCCGCGCCCACGAAGTTCCGCCGCAGTGGCTGGCGCAGATGGACGTGTACTGCGACTACCGCGCCACCACCCCGGCCTCCGCCGGCGAGATGCGCCTGGCCCGCGACGAGCACGGCTGGGACGGCGCCATCCGCGGTGACCTGCCGGAGCTGGTCAGCGGGCAGGCCGCCAAACCGGACTACCAGCGCCACGCCTTCTTCCGCTCCATCGGCCTGGGCCTGGAAGACGTCGCCCTGGCCAATGCGCTCTACCATCTGCAACGCGACAACGCCTGAGCCGGAGACGAACATGATCGAAGTCGACTTCCTCATCATTGGCGGCGGTATTGCCGGCGCCTCCACCGGCTACTTTCTGTCCCGCCACGGCAAGGTCGCCGTGCTCGAGCGCGAGTCCCACGCCGGCTACCACTCCACCGGACGCTCGGCAGCGCTCTACACCGTCGCCTATGGCACGCCGCAGGTGCGCGCCCTGACCGCCGCCAGCCGCGCCTTCTTCGACAACCCTCCGGAGGGCTTCGTCGAGCACCCGATCCTCACCCCGCGCGGTGAGATGACCGTGGACTTCGAAGGCAACCCGGAAGAACTCCAGCGCCAGTTCGCCAGCGCCCGCGACAGCGTGCCGGAAATGCGCCTGCTGGATGCCGACGAAGCCTGCGCCATCGTCCCGGTGCTGCGCCGCGAGAAAGTCCACGGCGCGATGCTCGACCCCAGCGCGGCCGACATCGACACCGACGGCCTGCTGCAGGGCTACCTGCGCGGCATCCGGCGAAACGGCGGCAGCGTGCAGCTGGACAGCGAAGCGCTGGAAATCCGCCGCATCGATGACGCCTGGGAAGTACGCTGCGCACAGCAGACCTACCGTGCGCCGGTGCTGGTCAACGCCGCCGGCAGCTGGTCCGACAAGATCGCCGAACTGGCCGGCGCCACTCCCCTGGGCCTCACGCCCAAGCGTCGCGCCGCCTTCCTGTTCAGCCCGCCGGAGGGTGTCGACAGCCACGCCTGGCCGGTGCTGGTGAGCCTGGATGAATCCTTCTACTTCAAGCCCGATGCCGGCCTGCTGCTCGGCTCGCCGGCCAACGCCGACCCGGTGGAGCCCCACGACGTGCAGCCCGAAGAGCTGGACATCGCCCTGGGCATCTACCAGATCGAGGAGCACACCACCCTCAGCATCCGCCGCCCGAGCCACACCTGGGCGGGCCTGCGTTCGTTCTTCGCTGATGGCGACCTGGTGTCCGGCTATGACCCGGCCACGCCCAACCTGTACTGGGTCGCAGGGCAAGGCGGTTATGGCATCCAGACTTCGGCGGCGATGGGCGAGGCCAGTGCCGCGCTGATCCGCCGCGAGGCCCTGCCCGAGCACCTCACCCGCCATGGCCTCACCGCCGAAATGCTGTCCCCCGCGCGCCTGCTGGCCGAGTGAGCCGTCGTTCGTGACAGCCTGCGGGCGCTTGCGGCACACTCGCCAGCGCCCGTGCCATCGCCCGCCTAATCGCCCCGAGAGCCTTGCCCATGACCGCCGCTGATCCGCTGGACAACTACAAGGCCATCGCCGACGCCATCGCTGCGCTGTTCTTCCCCCACGCCGAAGTGGTCATCCACGACCTGCGCAACCAGCGCGTGGCCTACCTGGCGAACAACATCTCCAAGCGCGAGATCGGCGACGACTCCGCGCTGGAAGACATGCTCGAAGGCGGCAGCGAGGAGCGCAACATCGGCCCCTACGAAAAGCTCAACTGGGACGGCCAGAAGATCCGCTCCATCAGCACCGTGCTGCGCGACGGCAAGGGCGACCCCCTGGCGGTGCTGTGCATCAACCTCAACATCACCCTGTTCGAGACCGCCAAGGCGGCGCTCGACCTGTTCCTCTCCTCCAGCAAGGTCATCCCGCAACCGGACGCGCTGTTCCGCGACGACTGGCAGGAGCGCATCAACACCTTCCTGCACGGCTGGCTGCAGCAGCGCCAGCTGAGCCTCTCCACCCTCAGCCGCGACCACAAGCGCGAACTGGTCCTGGCGCTGCACGCCGAGGGCGCGTTCAAGGGCAAGAGCGCGGCGAACTATGTGGCCAACGTGCTGAACATGGGCCGCGCGACGGTGTACAAGCACCTGAAGGAGTTGAAGGAGGAGGTCTGAGGGGACTCTCTTCTTCTGCTTTCTCGCGCAATCGCGGACGGCGCTCCCCGCCTCCGAACTCACCTGAAACGCCGGCCCTGCTGGCGGATCGGGTGCAGGGTTCGCCCCTACAAGGAAGCTTGGCGATGCTCGCGGAACGCATCCTGCCGACGTCCCCGGCGAACGCTTGCGCAGGATGGGTGGAGCGCAGCGATACCCATGCAGACGTGGCAGGGGAAATGATGGGTATCGCTTCGCTCTACACCATCCTACGTTCGTGCTCCGCCGTGAGGTTAGCGTGGGTGGGAGCTCGGTTCGCGAGCATGGTTCGCTCCTACAGGAAGACGCCAGCGCCAACGAAAAAGGCCGCCCGAAGGCGGCCTTTTCGACGACTCGGCGGAAGATCAATCGCCGTAGATATCACTCTTGAAGTACTTGCCCTCGATGGCTTTGTACTTGCCATTGGCGCGCAGCGCGTCGATGGCGGCGTTGAGCTGGCCGACCAGCTCGGTATTGCCCTTGCGTACCGCGATCCCGGCGCCCTCGCCGAAGTATTTCGGGTCCTTGAACTCCGGCCCGATGAAGGCGAAGCCCTTGCCGCGCGGGGTTTCCAGGAAACCGATCTCCAGCGGGATGGAGTCGGCGAAGGTGCCGTCCAGGCGGCCCGCCAGCAGGTCCAGATAGATCTCGTCCTGGCTGGTGTAACGCACCACGTTGGCGCCGGCCTTGCCCAGCACCTCGGTGGCGAAGCGGTCAGCCGTGGAGCCGCGCTGCACGCCGATGTTCTTGCCCTTGAGCTGGCTGAACTGCTCGTCCAGTTGCGAGCCTTCCTTCATCACCAGGCGGCCTGGGGTGAAGTAGTACTTGTGGGTGAAGTCCACCGAGTGCTTGCGCTCTTCGGTGATGGTGATGGAGGACAGCGCGGCGTCGATCTTGCGCACCTTCAGCGAGGGGATCAGGCCATCGTATTCCTGCTCGACCCACTGGCACTTGCGCTTCATCTCTTCGCACAGCGCATTGCCGATGTCGTAGTCGAAGCCGGCGATGCCGCCTTCCGGGGTCTTGTAGGCGAAGGGTGGGTAGGCCGCCTCGATGCCGATGCGCAGCGGCTTGTCGTCGGCGTGGGAGAAGGTGGCGAAGGCGGCCAGCATCAGGCCGCCCAGCAGGGCTTTGCGATTCATCGATGAACTCCGTTGTGTGGTCGCCGGGGCGAGCGCCGGCCGGTACGTCCTGGCAGTGAGTACGGCATGTCTGGGTTCGTCCGGGGCGCAACGCGGGAGGTTGCGGCGGCATTGCCTTGCCCTGACCCAGGCGAACGACTTCTTGTTCTGGCTTGTTCTGGTCCGTCCACACGCGGGCGCGCGTAAACTTAAAATCCAATCTGGACTAAAAAGTACACAACGTCAATCGCCCTGCGACCGCACGGCACACTCCCCTTTGCGCGCCCTGCGCTACTCCTTCGGAGGAATGTCTCGCACCGGGCTGGCGCCTTAGTCTGGAAGCGTTCCGAAGCGATCCGAGGAGGATTCGAAACGATTCTTTCGCATGATTTACCGTAGCTTCCACGGTTATACCTTTGGCAGATGCCCGAAGCCCCCGCGATACGCTCATGTCGCAGGGGCTTTTCTTTTGCCTGGCGAAAGATGCGAAAGCGGCAGATGACGCTGGGCATCATCTGCCGCTTCCGGGAGCAAGGCAGGCAAGGCAAAGGGCGGGCGCGAGGCCCGCCGAGGGAGGTCGGCTTCAGCCGCCGCTGAGGTTCATGAAGCGCAGCACCTGTACGTCGCCGACGGTGAACTCGTGGCGCGCCGGCTTGCGCTGCAGGGCGCCGCGCAGAGCTTCGAGGATGGGTTCGTCGTGCAGCGGATGGCGGCGCAGCAGCCCGCGCAGGTCCAGGGAGTTCTCGTGGCCCAGGCACAGCAGCAGGCGGCCTTCGGCAGTCAGGCGCAGGCGATTGCAGGTGGAGCAGAAGTTGTGCGAGTGCGGCGAGATGAAGCCGATGCGCGTGCCCGGATGCTGCGCCAGACGCACGTAGCGCGCCGGACCGCCACTGTATTCGGTGCTGTCCAGCAGCTCGTGGTGCTCGGCGATCAGCGCGCGGACTTCGTCGCTGGAGCAGAAGCTCTCCTCGCGCTCGCGGCCGACCTGCCCCAGCGGCATCTCCTCGATGAAGCTGATGTCCAGCCCGTGGGCGATGGCGTAATCCACCAGCGCCGGCACTTCGTCGGCATTGCGGCCCTTCATCACCACGCAGTTCAGCTTGATGTGCTCGAACCCGGCTTGCTGGGCGGCGTCTATTCCACGCAGCACTTGCTCCAGGCGCCCGGTGCGGGTGATGGCGGCGAAGCGCTGCGCATCGAGGGTATCGAGGCTGATGTTCAGGCGGGTCAGGCCAGCGGCGTGCAGGTCGCCGGCCAGTTTGCCAAGCTGCGAGCCGTTGCTGGTCATGCACAGTTCGCGCAGGCCGGGCAGCTCCGCGAGGCGTTCACAGAGATGGACGATGCCGGGGCGCACCAGTGGTTCGCCGCCGGTGAGGCGCAGCTTCTTCACGCCGCGTTCGACGAAGAGGCGCGCTACCCGCTCGATCTCTTCCAGGGTCAGCACCTGCTGACGCGGCAGGAAGCGCATGTTCTCCGACATGCAGTAGACGCAGCGGAAGTCGCAGCGGTCGGTTACGGACAGGCGCAGGTAGTCGATCTTGCGGCCCTGGCCGTCGATCCATTCGGACATGGTGTTTCACTCCGGCCGGCCTTCACTATCCACGGTGAAAGCCGAAATTCATGGCCGTTTCCGAAGCCCCTCCCTCCTCTGGGGGAGGAATTGGGAGAGAGGGGCCCGGAACCGGTTCACTGCACCAGCGGCGACTCCGCCCCGTCGAAGACGAAGCCGTCGATCCGGGCCTCGCCGGCCAGCACGCTGATGTACTGGCTGACCGCGCGCTGCAGCACCTGGGCGCGCAGGTAGGCGGCGATGCGCGGGCGCGCCTGCGCGAAGTCCAGCGGCTCACCGCCATCACGCTCGATCAGCTCTACCACATGCAGGCCGTAGCGACTTTCCAGCGGATGGCCGAGCAGGCCGGGTTGCTGTTGCAGCAGGCGTTTCTCGAACTCGGGGACGGTCTGCCCCGGTTCGATCCAGCCCAGTTCACCGCCGTCGTCCTTGGACGGGCAGTCGGAGAAGCGCATCGCCTTCTCGGCGAAACGTTCGGGATGTTCACGCAGTTCGGCCAGCAGCTCCTCGGCCTGTTCGCGGGCCTTGGCGCGGCCTTCCAGATCGTCCGGCGCGCAGCCCAGCAGGACATGGCGCAGGCGCATGCGCCAGGGTGCGGTCAGGCGGGTGGGATTGGCTTTGTACCATTGGCGGCAACTGGCTTCGTCGGCTTCGGGCACGCCGACTTCACGGTCGATCAGGGTGCGGATGCGCGCTTCTTCCAGGGCCTCGCCCTCTTCCGCTTCAGCCTCAAGGCCCAGCGCATCGGCGCGCTGCACCAGCAGCTGGCGTACCACCAGCGCGCGGCAGGCGGAGTAAAGCGCCTCGGCGTGGCTGGACGCGGGATGGTATTGCAGCTCGCGGGCCAGTTCGTCCTCGGCGATGGCGATGCCGTTGACTTCGATTTTCGGCAGGTCGACGTGTTCGACCTTGGCTTCGTAGTGGGAGCAACTCATTTCGATCACCTCCGGATGGCGGATAACGCCGATGGCGTTATCCGCCCCACGGGTTCGAGGTTGGGTTGGGCGAATAACGCACCAGCGCCATCCGCCGCTTCATCACGCTGCGCGACGCTTGGTGCGGACCACCTGGTAGCGGCGGCCGAAGTACCACACCGGGGCGCTGACGATGTGCACCAGGCGGGTGAAGGGGAACAGCACGAACAGGGTCAGGCCGAGGGTCACGTGCAGCTTGTAGACCAGCGAGACCGGCGCGATCGCTTCGGCGGCGGCCAGCGGCTGGAAGGTGACGATGGACTGCGCCCAGTTGGCGAGCATGACCATCACCGAACCATCCAGGTGATGGGTGGAGGCGACGATGGTGGACAGGCCGAGGATCAGCTGGACGTAGAGCACCAGCAGGATCATCAGGTCCGACGCATTGCCGGTGGCGCGCACGCGCTCATTGGTCAGGCGGCGCAGGATCAGGCCGGTCAGGCCGATGAAGCAGAGGATGCCGAAGAAGCCACCGGAGACCATCGCCAACAGTTGCTTCTGCTCGGTGCTGATCAGGTGCTCGTAGACCGAGTGCGGGGTCAGCAGGCCAACGAAGTGACCGGCGAGGATGAACAGCACACCGACGTGGAACAGGTTGCTGTAGACGCGCATGCCCTTCTTGCTCAGCATCTGGCTGGAGCCGGCTTTCCAGGTGTATTGCGAGAGGTCGAAGCGCGCCCAGCTGCCGATCAGGCAGATGGCGAGCGCGACGTAGGGATAGATCCCGAACGCTAGAAGATCGAGGGACATGTTCAGACTCCTTCTCTGGCCGCCCGGTACTGCATCTGCGGCACCGGCTGGGCGACCCACTGCATGGGTTGTTCTGCGGCGGAGGAAATCCGCCGGGCACTGGTGGACGGGCAACCGGCGGCGGGCTCGGTAAAGCTCACCGGGGTTTCTTCCCAGGCCTTGTCGATGGCTTCCAGGCTGTCGTCGCGCACTTCCTGCTCACGGTCACGCTTGAGCGCGCCGAGGTCGGGCTGCTCGCCGGACAGCTCCAGCAGGCTGTTGAAGATCGCCGCATAGCTGCTGCCGCGCTCTTCCAGGCGCAGGGCGATCAGCGCGAGGATGTGGGCGACTTCGGCGAGACCCACGCGGGCCGAATCGGCGTCCTGCAGAGCGAGAAACTCCAGGTACAGCGGCAGGTAGTCCGGCAGCTCGTTGACGTCGATGACCAGGCCCGCCTGGGTGTAGCGGTCCATCAGGTCGACCATCGCCTGGCCACGGTCACGGCTTTCGCCGTGCACGTGTTCGAACAGCAGCAGGGAGACCGAGCGGCCGCGCTCGAACAGCCCGTCGTAACGGGCCTGGACATCGAGGATGTCGCCCTTGCACAGCTCGTTGAGCAGCGCGGCGAGGCCGTCGCGCTGCTTTTCCGGCAGGTCGCAGGTGCGGATCAGGGCATGCAGCGCCAGGCTTTCCTCGCGCAGTTCGACGCGCGGATAGTCGAGCATCAGCGCGCTGAGCTTGAGCAGTTGGCTGTGAGTGTCCATATCGATCACTCCTGTATCTGCACGGTCTGGATGACGTTGCGCTTGTCCACGGCCTTGCCGCCGAACAGGTTCACGCCGGAGTTGCTGGAGCAACCGTTGCCGAAGCTGAAGCCACAACCCGAACGCTCGGCGAAGGCATCCGACAGCGCCTCTTCACGGTGCGCAGTGGGGATGACGAAGCGGTCTTCGTAGTTGGCGATCGCCAGGTAGCGGTACATCTCTTCCACCTGGTTCACGGTCAGGCCGACCTTCTTCAGCACTTCCAGGTCCTGCTTGCCTTCCACGTGTTCGGAGCGCTTGTAGGCACGCATGGCCAGCAGGCGCTTGAGGGCCAGCAACACCGGGGCGGTGTCGCCGGCGGTCAGCAGGTTGGCCAGGTACTGCACGGGAATGCGCAGGGACTCGACATCCGGGATCACTCCGTCGTTGCCGATGTGGCCTTCGGAAGCGGCGTTCTGGATCGGCGACAGCGGCGGCACGTACCACACCATCGGCAGCGTGCGGTATTCCGGGTGCAGCGGCAGGGCCAGTTTCCAGTCCATGGCCAGCTTGTACACCGGCGACTTCTGCGCGGACTCGATGACGCTGTCCGGTACGCCGTCCTTGCGGGCCTGCTCGATCACTTTCGGGTCGAACGGATCGAGGAAGATCTCCAGCTGCTTCTGGTAAAGGTCGCGCTCGTTCTCGCAGGTGGCCACTTCGTGGATGCGGTCGGCGTCATACAGCAGCACGCCGAGGTAGCGGATACGGCCCACGCAGGTTTCCGAGCAAACGGTCGGCTGGCCGGCCTCGATGCGCGGGTAGCAGAAGATGCACTTCTCGGATTTGCCGCTCTTCCAGTTGAAGTAGATCTTCTTGTACGGGCAGCCGCTGATGCACATGCGCCAGCCGCGGCACTTGTCCTGGTCGATCAGGACGATGCCGTCTTCCTCGCGCTTGTAGATCGCGCCGCTCGGGCACGACGCCACGCACGCCGGGTTCAGGCAGTGCTCGCACAGGCGCGGCAGGTACATCATGAAGGTGTTTTCGTACTCACCGTAGATGTCCGCCTGGACCTGGTCGAAGTTCTTGTCCTTGCGGCGCTTGGCGAACTCGGTGCCGAGGATTTCTTCCCAGTTGGGGCCCCACTCGATCTTCTGCATGCGCTGGCCGGAGACCAGCGAGCGCGGACGGGCAACCGGTTGGTGCTGGGCCTTGGGCGCGGTGTGCAGGTGCTGGTAGTCGAAGTCGAAGGGCTCGTAGTAGTCATCGATTTCCGGCAGGTCCGGGTTGGCGAAGATGTTCGCCAGCACGCGGAACTTGCCGCCGATGCGCGGGACGATGGAGCCGTCGGCGTTACGCTTCCAGCCGCCTTTCCACTTCTCCTGGTTCTCCCACTCTTTCGGGTAACCGATGCCGGGCTTGGTTTCGACGTTGTTGAACCAGGCGTACTCGACGCCTTCGCGGCTGGTCCAGACGTTCTTGCAGGTGATGGAGCAGGTGTGGCAACCGATGCATTTGTCGAGGTTCAGCACCATGCCGACTTGCGAACGAATTTTCATGGCAGTAATCCTCAAATGTCCTGGGGCAGCGGTTGCGGCAGAGCGTCACCGCCCAGTCCGCCCTGCTCCGGCCCGTCGAGCCAGTCGACCTTGTTCATCTTGCGCACCACGACGAATTCGTCGCGGTTGCAGCCGACGGTGCCGTAGTAGTTGAAGCCCCACGCCTGCTGGGCGTAGCCGCCGATCATGTGGGTGGGCTTGAGGACCACGCGGGTCACCGAATTGTGGTGGCCGCCGCGGGTGCCGGTGGTCTCGCTGCCCGGCAGGTTCACGATGCGTTCCTGGGCGTGGTACATCATCACCATGCCGTCCTTCACGCGCTGGCTGACCACCGCGCGGCAGGTGGCGGCGCCGTTGGCGTTGAAGACCTCGACCCAGTCGTTGTCCTCGATGCCTACGCTTTTCGCGTCGTGCTCGCTCATCCAGATGATCGGGCCACCGCGCGACAGGGTGAGCATCAGCAGGTTGTCGCTGTAGGTGGAGTGGATGCCCCACTTCTGGTGCGGGGTGATCCAGTTCAGGGTGATCTCGGCGTGGCCGTTGGGCTTCTTGTTGAACAGTTTGTCGGTGCTGCGGGTGTTGACCGGCGGCCGGTAGCTGACGAAGCCTTCGCCGAAGGCCTGCATCCAGGGGTGATCCTGGTAGAACTGCTGGCGACCGGTGATGGTGCGCCACGGGATCATCTCGTGGACGTTGGTATAGCCGGCGTTGTAGCTCACGTGCTCATCTTCCAGGCCCGACCAGGTGGGGCTGGAGATGATCTTGCGCGGCTGCGCCTGGACATCGCGGAAGCGGATCTTCTCTTCTTCCTTGGGCAGCGCCAGGTGGGTGTGGTCGCGACCGGTGAACTTCGACAGCGCATCCCAGGCCTTCACGGCCACTTGGCCATTGGTTTCCGGTGCCAGGGCGAGGATCACCTCGGCGGCGTCGATGGCGCTTTCGATACGCGGGCGGCCTTCGCTGATGCCGGTCTCGGTAACCTTGTGGTTCAGCTCGCCGAGCAGCTTGATTTCCTTGTCGGTGTTCCAGCCGATGCCCTTGCCGCCGTTGCCGAGCTTGTCCAGCAGCGGGCCGAGGGAAGTGAACTTCTTGTAGGTGTTGGGATAGTCACGCTCGACCACGTGCAGGGTCGGCATGGTGCGGCCGGGAACCGGTTCGCACTCGCCCTTCTTCCAGTCGCTGCCGCCGAACGGCTGCGCGAGTTCGTTGGCGGTGTCGTGCAACAGCGGTACGGTGACCAGGTCCTTCTCCACGCCCAGGTGGCCGACGGAGACCTCGGAGAACTTCTTGGCAATCGCCTTGTAGATCTCCCAGTCGCTCTTGGCTTCCCAGGCCGGGTCAGTGGCGGCCGACAGCGGGTGGATGAAGGGGTGCATGTCGGAGGTGTTGAGGTCGTCCTTCTCGTACCAGGTCGCGGTCGGCAGGACGATGTCCGAGTACATGCAGGTGGAGGACATGCGGAAGTCCAGGGTAGTGACCAGGTCCAGCTTGCCTTCGGCGCCTTCGTCGACCCAGTCCACTTCGCCCGGGCAGGGACCGCCGTCCTTGCCGATGTCGGCGTTCATCACGCCGTTCTTAGCACCCAGCAGGTACTTGAGCATGTACTCGTGGCCCTTGCCCGAGGAGCCGAGCAGGTTGGAACGCCAGATGAACATGTTGCGCGGGAAGTTCTGCGGATCATCCGGCTGCTCGCTGGCGATACGCAGGTTGCCGGACTTGAGCTCGCGGACCACGTAGTCCTGTACCGGGATGCCGGCACGCTCGGCGTCGGCAGCGATGTGCAGCGGGTTGCGGTTGAGCTGAGGGGCGGACGGCAGCCAGCCCATGCGTTCGGCGCGGATGTTGTAGTCCAGCGCGTGCTCGGGGAACTGCCTGGTGTCGGCCAGCGGCGACAGCACCTCGTGCATCGAGATCTTCTCGTGGCGCCACTGCGAGCTGTGCAGGTAGAAGAAGCTGGTGCCGTTCATCTGGCGCGGCGGACGGCTCCAGTCGGTGCCGAAGGCCAGCGGGACCCAGCCGGTCTGTGGGCGGAGTTTCTCCTGGCCCACGTAGTGCGCCCAGCCACCACCGCTCTGGCCGATGCAGCCGCACATCATCAGCATGTTGATGACCGCGCGGTAGTTCATGTCCATGTGGTACCAGTGGTTCATCGCCGCGCCGATAATGACCATGGCCTTGCCGTGGGTCTTGTCGGCGCTGTCGGCGAACTCGCGGGCCACCTGGATGGCGCGGGCAGCCGGTACGCCGGTGATGCGGGCCTGCCAGGCCGGGGTGTAGGGCACGTCAGCGTCGGTGTAGGAGGCAGCGACGTTGCGGCCACCCAGGCCACGGTCGACGCTGTAGTTGGCCATCTGCAGGTCATACACGGTGGCGACGCGCAGGGTCTGGCCCTCGGCACCGGTCACTTCGCGGAAGGGTACGCGGCGCACCAGCACCTCGTCGTTCTCCACGCCCTTGAAGTGCGGGTGTTCCTGGCCGGCGAAGTACGGGAAGCCGACGTCGCAGGCTTTTTCCGGGCCGTCGATGAGGGTCAGGGCCAGGCGGGTCTCACGCTTCTCGCCGCCTTCGGTTTCCTCGATGTTCCACTTGCCCGACTCGCCCCAGCGATAGCCGATGGCGCCGGTGGGGGAGACCAGCTCGCCGGAGATTTCGTCCAGGCCGATGGTCTTCCACTCGGGGTTGTTGTCCTGGCCGAGGTTGTTCGCCAGGTCTGCCGCGCGCAGGTAGCGGGTCGGCTTGAGTACGCCGTCGGTGTGCGGTTCGAGCAGCACCAGCATCGGCATGTCGGTGTACTGGCGGCAGTAGTCGACGAAGTAAGCGCTGGGTTTCTCGAGGTGGAATTCCTTGAGGATGACATGACCAAAGGCCATGCCCAGCGCAGCGTCGGTGCCCTGCTTGGGGTTGAGCCAGAGGTCGGTGAGCTTGGCCACTTCGGAATAGTCCGGGGTAACGGCCACGGTCTTGGTGCCCTTGTAGCGGACTTCGGTGAAGAAGTGCGCGTCGGGGGTACGGGTCTGCGGGACGTTCGAGCCCCAGGCGATGATGTAGCTGGAGTTGTACCAGTCGGCCGACTCCGGCACGTCGGTCTGCTCGCCCCAGATTTGCGGGCTGGCCGGCGGCAGGTCGCAGTACCAGTCGTAGAAGGACAGGCACACGCCGCCGATCAGCGACAGGTAACGGGCGCCAGCGGCGTAGCTGACCATCGACATGGCCGGGATCGGCGAGAAGCCGACCACGCGGTCCGGGCCGTAGACCTTGGCGGTGTAGACATTGGACGCGGCGATGATCTCGGTGACCTCGCTCCAGCTCGAACGGATGAAGCCGCCCAGGCCGCGTTCGCTCTTGTAGCTTTTGGCCTTGGCCTTGTCCTCGACGATGCTGGCCCAGGCGTCCACCGGGTCGTTGTGGGTGGCGCGGGCTTCACGCCAGAGCTTGAGCAGGGGCTTGCGCACCTTGGGGTACTTCAGGCGGTTGGCGCTGTACATGTACCAGGAGTAGCTGGCGCCACGGGGGCAGCCGCGCGGCTCGTGGTTGGGCAGATCCGGGCGGGTACGCGGGTAGTCGGTCTGCTGGGTTTCCCAGGTGATCAGGCCGTTCTTCACGTAGATCTTCCAGGAGCACGAGCCGGTGCAGTTCACCCCGTGGGTAGAGCGAACGATCTTGTCGTGCTGCCAGCGCTGCCGGTAACTGTTTTCCCAGGCACGGCTTTCGTTGGTGACCTCGCCATGACCATCGGCGAATTCACCCTGCTTCTTCTTGAAGAATTGCAGGCGGTCGAGCAGGTAACTCATCTGTATCTCCTCACCCGGTCTGCGCCGGGCGTTCAAACGCTAATCAAGCTCGCGGAACGGTTTGGCGGCGGGCGCAGGGCGCCCCGCCGCAGCAATCAACAGGGGCTTTCAGCGCCCTTGCGGGCGTACCACCACCAGGTGGCGACGATGCAGCTCAGGTAGTACGCGACGAAGACGTAGAGGGCGCCCTCGGCACTTCCGGTCATGGCCAGCGAGGTGCCGAACGCCTTGGGAATGAAGAAGCCGCCGAAGGCGCCGATGGCGGCGGAGAAGCCGATCACCGCGGCCGATTCCATGCTGGCGTTCTTGGTCGCCTGGGCCTCGGTGAAGCCGCCTTGCTTCAGGCGTGCGGCCCACTCGTTGCGGAAGATCACCGGGATCATGCGGAAGGTGCTGCCGTTGCCGATGCCGGCGAAGAAGAACAGGCCGATGAAGGAGCCGAGGAAGCCGAAGAAGCTGCCCGTGCCATTCGCACCCGGCAGGAAGCTGATCACTGCGAATACGCCGGCGATCATCGCCGCGTAGTTCCACAGGGTGATGCGCGCGCCGCCGAACTTGTCTGCCAGCCAGCCGCCCAGCGGCCGGCTCAGGGCGCCCACCAGCGGGCCGAGGAAGGCGTACTGCAGCGGGTTGATGTCCGGGAACTGGGTCTTGCTGAGCATGGCGAAGCCGGCGGAGAAGCCGATGAACGAGCCGAAGGTGGCCACGTACAGCCAGCACATCAGCCAGTTGTGCTTGCGCTTGAAGATCACCGATTGCTCGCGGAACGAGGCTTTGCAGTCAGCGATATCGTTCATGCCGAACCAGGCAGCGATGGCCACCACGGCGATGAAGGGCACCCAGATCCAGCCGGCGTTCTGCAGGAACAGCCGACCACCGTCGGACAGCTGCTGCGGCTCGCCACCGAAGGCGCCGAACAGGCCGCCGGCCACGGCCAGGGGGACGGCGAACTGCATCACCGAGACGCCCAGGTTACCCAGGCCGGCATTCAGGCCCAGGGCGGTTCCCTGCTGGTTCTTCGGGTAGAAGAAGCTGATGTTGGACATGCTCGATGCGAAGTTGCCGCCACCGAAACCGCACAGCAGAGCGATGGTCGCGAACACCCAGTACGGGGTGGTCGGGTCCTGCACGGCGAAACCCAGCCAGAGGCAGGGGATCAGCAGGGACGCGGTGGACAGCGCCGTCCAGCGACGACCACCGACCATCGGCACCATGAAGGAGTAGAACACCCGCAGCGTGGCGCCGGAGATCGACGGCAGCGCGGCAAGCAGGAACAGTTGCTCGTTGCTGAAGCTGAAGCCGGCGGCGTTCAGGCGCACGGTGACGGTGCTCCAGATCATCCAGACGGCGAAGGCGAGCAGCAGCGCGGGGATCGAGATCCACAGGTTGCGCGCGGCAATGCGCTTGCCGTTGCGCGCCCAGAACTCGGAGTCCTCGGGGCGCCAGTCGATCAGCAGCGGACCGCTGGCGGCTTTGAGTTGGGAGTTGATCATGCCCATGACGGCACTACCTCAGGATTGACGAGAAGGAATGGGGGTAGCGTCGACGTCAGCCGCGTGAGCCTGGCCATCGAGGCGTTGCTGCTGTTTGATCGCGTAGTGCATCCAGACCATGCAGATCACGGTCAGGCCGAACAGCAACATGAAGCAGGAGGAGCGCACGCCGATGTGGTCGGCGGCGTAGCCGAACAGGATGGGCAGGCAGAAGCCGCCGAGGCCGCCGATGACCCCGACCATGCCGCCAACGGTGCCCATGTTCTGCGGGTAGTAGTCGTGGATGATCCGGTACACGCTGGCCTTGCCGAAGCCCTGGGCGATGCCCACGACGAACACCAGGAAGGTGAACAGCCAGACGTTCAGGCCGATGCCGAGGCTGACGTCGCCCTTGATGCCATGAATGGTCATGGTGGTCGGCGGATACGAGAGGAAGAACAGGCAGACCAGGCAGATCCAGAACACGCCCCAGTTCACCGCACGGGCGCCGTAGTTGTCGCTGAACCAGCCGCCCAGGGCGCGGATCAGGCCCGACGGCAGGGTGAACAGCATGGTGATGAAGGAGGCGGTGCGCAGGTCCAGGCCGTACTCGGCGATGTAGTACTTGGGCAGCCACAGGGCCAGGGCGACGAAGCCGCCGAAGACGAAGAAGTAGTACAGACCGAAGCGCCACACGCGCAGCTCGCCCAGCGGCGCCAGCTGCTTGGCCAGGGTCGGGCGCGGACGGCTCGAGTCGGCGTCGCCGCCCTTGGTGTGGGCCGGGTCGGTCCAGGTACAGAACCAGAACAGCAGCGCGGTCACCAGCATGGCCACCGAGTAGATCTGCGGAACCATGCGCCAGCCGAAGGCGACCACGATCATCGGCGCCACCAGGTTGGTGATCGCCGCGCCCGCGTTACCGGCGCCGAAGATGCCCATGGCAGTGCCCTGGCGTTCCTTCTCGAACCACGAGGAGGTGTAGGCGATGCCCACCGCGAAGGAGCCTCCGGCCAGGCCGACGAACAGGCCCAGCACCAGGTAGTGCCAGTAGAGGGTGGCGAAGGCCAGGCCGTAGATCGGGATGGCCACCAGCAGCATATGGATGAAGAACACGATGCGACCGCCGAAGCGGTCGGTGATCAGCCCCAGCGGCAGACGCACCAGCGAACCGGTCAGAATCGGCAGCGCCACCATCAGGCCGAACTGCGCCTCGGACAGGCCCAGCTCTTCCTTGATGCGGATACCGATGATCGAAAACATCGTCCAGACCGCGAAGTTCACGGCGAACGCCAGTGTGCTCATGCCGAGCACGGAGTACTGTTTCTGACGGTGGGACAACATGGCTAAGCTCACTTCCTGACGGCCTTTGCCCGCACGTTAGGTAAGGACTAGCCGCCTTCTCTTGATCGCCATCAATGAGCCAAACGGCGATTCATGAGCAGATGCGCGCCGCTACCTCCTTGTGGGTATCACCGAAATGAATGCTTAACTTATTGTTTTAAAAGGCATTTTCTATGAATACGGCACGCACTGCCGACCCTGCCGGCAACGACCGACTCTTTGTGGGTAGTCCCCCTGCCGGACGCCCTTCCCTGCGCAAATCCATCGTCGTGCGCTTCGGCTGCTACCTCACGCTACTGGTATCGCTGGCCCTGGCCGGGATGTTCAGCGCCCTGCTGTTCGCCGACTATTCACACCAGGATGCGGCGGTGATCAACCAGGCCGGCTCGCTGCGGATGCTCACCTACCGCCTGGCGCTGGACCCGTCGCCGATCAACCGCCAGGCCCTGCAATCGACCCTCGCCGCGCGCCTGGACAACGACGAGATCACCCGTCTGCTGCGCCGCTCCGACGCCGACGCGCCGATCCGCCAGCAGCACGACCGCTTGCGCGAGGAACTGCAGAACCTCGACCTCTCCGAAGCCCCGGCCCTGGCGACGCTGGACACCTTCGTCGGGCACATCGACGGCTTCGTCGGCACCCTGCAACGCAACGCCGAGTACCGTTCGCAGATGCTCAGCACGGTGCAGGGCCTGTGCCTGTTCCTCAGCCTGCTGGTGGTGTTCATCAGCCTCTACGACCTGAGCTACCACGTGGTCGGCCCGCTGCGCGAACTGACCACCACCGCGCGCCGCCTGGGCGAAGGCGACCTCGACGCGCGCGTCAGCAGCAGCGGCGAAGACGAGCTGAGCCAGCTTGGCGAGCGCTTCAACCAGATGGCCGCGGAACTGCAGACCAGCTACCGCGAACTGGAAGCGCGGGTGGAGGACAAGACCCGCGACCTCTCCAACAGCCACCAGCGCCTGGAGCTGCTCTACGACAGCGCCCGCCGTCTGGGCCAGGATCCGTACGACGAGCGCTCGCTGCAGCCGCTGCTGAACCAGCTCGAACGGGTGCTGCAGGCCGGCAAGGTGACGCTGTGCCTGAACAAGGACGGCGTCGAGCGCGCTTACTCCTCGCTGACCACCGACGGCATCACCGGCAGTTTCTGCCTGCAGGGCAACTGCGGCGAGTGCCGCGCCCAGGCCGACCACTGCAACAACCCGATCCGCGGCATCAACCCGCTGCTGATGCAGCCGCTGTCCATCGGCGAGCACCGTTTCGGCGAGCTGTTCATCGAGACCCCCGACGGCCACCTGGAAGACTGGCAGCAGCAGTTCGTCGAAGGCTTCTGCGACAACATCGCGCGCACCTTCGCCCTGTCACTGCAGCAGGAACAGGAGAACCGCCTGGCGCTGTTCGCCGAGCGCAGCACCATCGCCCGCGAACTGCATGATTCGCTGGCGCAGTCGCTGTCCTACCTGAAGATCCAGGTCAGCCGGCTGGCCACCCTGCTCAAGCGAGACGTGCCAGCAGAGAAGATCGACGAGACAATCGACGAGCTGCGCGAGGGCCTCAACAGCGCCTACCGCCAGCTGCGCGAGCTGCTCACCACCTTCCGCCTGAGCCTGGAGCAATCCAGCCTGGAAGCGGCACTGGTGAAAACCGTGGAGGAGTTCGGCGAGCGCGGCGATCTGTCCATCGAGCTGGACAACCGCCTGGCGCACATCCCGCTCAACCCCAACGAGGAAATCCACATCCTGCAGATCGTCCGCGAGGCGCTGTCCAATGTGGTGCGCCACGCCCAGGCACATCACGCGAAGGTCATCCTGTTCGAGGACGCCGAGGACCAGGTGTGCATCACCGTGGACGATGATGGAGTCGGCTTTGACCCAGCGCAGAGCCGCAATGGGCACTATGGGCTTAGCATCATGCGGGAGCGCAGTCAGACCCTGGAAGCCACCTTCAACATCGCCCCGCGCGAGCCCAAGGGCACCCGTGTCAGCGTGCGCTTCACCCACAAACCCCTGTCGCAACACCCGGAGACCCACCCATGACGGCCACCCCCACCGATGACCGCGCACGCATCCTGCTCGTCGACGACCACCCGATGATGCGCAAGGGTGTCGTCCAGTTGCTGGAGTTCGAAGAGGACCTGCAAGTGGTGGGCGAAGCCGGCAGCGGTGAGGAAGCGCTGCGCATGGCCGCGGAGCTGGAGCCGGACATGATCCTGCTCGACCTCAACATGAAGGGCATGACCGGTCTGGATACCCTGCGCGCCATGCGCGAGAACGGCGAAGATGCGCGCATCGTGGTGTTCACCGTCTCCGACGACCGCAACGACGTGATCAACGTGCTGCGCGCCGGCGCCGACGGCTACCTGCTCAAGGACATGGAGCCCGAGCGCCTGCTCGAGCACATCCGCCAGGCCGCCACCGGCCAGCTCACCATCAGCCCGCAGCTGACCCAGGTACTGGCCCAGGCCCTGCGCGGCGACGACCGCCCCAAGGGCATCGAGGAGCTCACCGATCGCGAGCGGCAGATCCTCCGCCAGCTCGCCCACGGCTACAGCAACAAGATGATCGCGCGCAAACTCGACATCACCGAAGGCACCGTGAAGGTCCACGTCAAGCGCGTGCTGCACAAGCTGGGCATGCGTTCGCGCGTCGAGGCGGCGGTGTGGGCGGTGGAGAACCACCTCGTCTGACCACACTTCCCCCCCTACGAAAAGCTGATCCCGTACGTAGGGCGGATAACGCCCCAGGCGGTATCCGCCAACTGCCTGCGACGGCGAATAAAGCGTTCCGCTTTATTCGCCCTACCTACCAGGTAGTAGTCCACTCGCCGACTTGATTCAGATCATGTCGCGACAAGCCGTCGCGGCAGGACACTGCGGGACTCACCCTGGAGGTCCCCATGCCGCCCTCGCCGCACCTGCCCCTTGTCTATTCCTGTTCCGGCTGCTCGAACCTCGCGCAGCTGGCCAACGACCTCGCCCTGCGCCTGGACCGTGACGGCCTGGCGGAGATGTCCTGCATCGCGGGAGTGGGCGGCGACGTGCCGGCGCTGGTGAAGAAGGCCTGCTCCGGCCGGCCGATCATCGCCGTGGACGGTTGCCACCTGCACTGCGTGCAGAACTGCCTGGCGCGCCACGGGGTGAAGGCCGAGCACGAGATCACCCTGACCGAGTACGGCCTGAAGAAGCGCTACGGCCAGGACGCGCCGGTGCAGGACTTCGAGATGCTCTACGAGGAATTGCAGTTCCTCGTCCGCGTCCCGGCCTGAGCCTTAGTCAGTCGCCCAGACCCGGCTCAAAGCCGAAGGACGGCTCCAGCGTAGGATGGCGTGGAGCGAAGCGATACCCATCGATTGGCGCCCCAAAACAGCATGGATATCGCAGAGGGTGAGCGACTCAGGCGCTCTCCTGCACCACCCGGCTGGCGCGGCGCATGGCGCTCCACAACCACGCCGGCAGGCTGTCCGGGTCGAAGCTGTCGATCAGGTTCTTCACCGCCAGGCCCAGCTCGGTATCGCCCTCGATCACCAGACGACGCCGGAAGAACAGCGTGTCCGGGTCCTCCTGCCGCCCCGCCAGCAGCAGGAAGTCGCGCCAGCTGCCACGGATGGTCACGCTCGGCGTGCAGGCATCGGCAAAGCGCAAGCCATTACGGTCGTGGGTGAAGCTCCAGGCCAGACCGAGATCGCTGACTTCCAGGCGCAGCCAGTGGCCGTCGAGGATGTCGAAGGCACCGTCCGCCAGCGGATCGGCGAACAGGCGGTTGGCGGCGCGCTGCAGTACCGCGCGCTGCAGCCCCGAGGGGACGCGCGCGGCCAGGGGCAGCAGGCGGTCGGCGACGCGCAGGGCGCCGGTTTCGAGTGTCAGCACAGGTTCACCTCATCGCTGCGCAGCATGCCTGGGCGGCCATGCCAGTATCCGTTGCAACCCTCCACCGCCAGCGGCGGCGTGGCGCCCTTGCGCACGCGGTCGAAGGCTCGCACCACTTCCACCATGCCTTCGGCTCGGGGGCTCAGGCGCAGCAGATCGGCACCGCAGTCACGCAGCGAGGCGTAGTCCGCCAGCAGGTTGCTGGCCTCGCCGGACATCGTCTGGATGCCGTTGAGGGTGAACAGCGGCATGCCTTCCTGGCTGAGCATTGACATGCCTTCGGGGTAGTTCATGCAGCAGAACTGGCAGTCGTCCTTGGGCCGGTTCTCCGCCCGAGCGGTGAAGCAACGTGCCGAGTAGGCCAGCGGCAGATGACCGTAGGCGAACACCTCGGTCTCCACGTCGTTGATGCCCAGCTCGCGCGCCTGCTCGATCACCGCGTGGATCTGCTCGCCGGAGCATTCCACCGGCGGCACCCAGCGGCGCAAGCCAGCCGCGTGCAGCTCGGCCAGCGTGTGGCCGTTGTAGACGTTGAGCGCCGGGCCGCCGACGAATTCAACGCCCAGGGTGCCGAGAATCTGCACCGCGCCCATGTCACTGGCTTCAACCTGCAGCTCGCCGTTGGCGCAGAGGCGGCGCAGTGACGACAGCTCGGAGGCCGCTTCGATCAGCGCGAGGCCCGAGATGAGGATCTGCGCCCCGCTCTGCTGCTGCAGCTCGCGCCCCAGGCCCAGCCAGTTGTCGAGCGACATGGCGCGCCGCTTGGAGCAGACGGTCTCGCCGATGTAGATGGCGTCCAGCGGCTGTTCGGCCATCTGCGCATAAAAATCCAGGAGTGTCCGGCGGTCCCAGTAGAACAGCACCGGTCCCAGGCTGAGTTTCATCACGAGGTCCTCACTGCCAGGAGCGATGGTAGGCGCCCAGGGTCGTCTGGTGGCCTTCGGAAAGCTTGTCCAGGGCGTCCTGCCACTGGGTCAGCGCGCGGTAATTCTCGGGTGCGCGCTGCCACGCATCCAGCGCCTGGCGCCAGACGCGGGTGACCTGCTCGACATAGGCCGGGCTGCGTTGCCGGCCCTCGATCTTCACTGCCGCCACACCGATTTCCGCCAGCTGCGGAATCAGGTCGATGGTGTTCAGGCTGGTGGGTTCTTCCAGGGCGTGAAAGCGCTCGCCATTGACCACGAAGCGGCCCTTGCACAGGGTCGGGTAGCCCGCCGGCTCATCCGGCGCGTAACGGTCGATCAGCACGTCGTTGAGGCGCGAGGTCAGACCCTCGGGCTCCTCGCTCCAGCGCACCGCCTTGGCTGGCGAGCAGACGCCACAGAGGTTGGGCGACTCGCCGGTGACATAGGACGACAGGTGACAGCGCCCCTCGGCCATGATGCACAGGCTGCCGAAGGCGAAGACCTCGATGGGCACCGGGCTGTTCGCCGCCACCTGGCGTACCTGCGCCAGGGACAGCACGCGCGGCAGCACGGCGCGGCGGATGCCATAGCGCTCGTGGTAGAAGGCCAGCGCCGCGACGTTGGTGGCCGAGCCCTGCACTGAGAGGTGCAGGGCGAGGTTCGGGTGGCGCCTGGCCGCGTAGCCGAGTACCGCGCAGTCGGCGGCGATCAGTGCATCCACGCCGAGGTCGGCGGCGTGGTCCACCGCGCGTTGCCAGCGGGCCCAGCCGGCCGCGCCGGGATAGGTGTTGACCGCCACGTACATCTGTTTGCCGGCGCTGTGGATAAGCTCCACGCCCTGGCGCAACTGGCGGTCATCGAGGTTGAGGCCGGCGAAGTGCCGGGCATTGGTGTCATCGCGAAAACCGACGTAAATGGCGTCGGCGCCCTCGCGCAGGGCCGATTTCAGGGCGGGCAGACTCCCCGCCGGACAGACCAGTTGCATGCTTCCCCCAGGCATTGCGGTGGCTGCCGGCCCCCGCCGGCAGCCGGGAACGGCGTCAGGCGCCGAATTCGCTGAAAGACAGGAAGGGCAGCGGTTCGCCGGCGTGCAGAGTACGCCCGGCCTCCACCACCGCCAGGCCATCGGCCCAGCTCGCTGCGCGCAGCATGGCCGAGCCCTGCTGCGGATGCAGACAGATGCGGGCGACGCCGCTGCTGTCCAGCTCCAGGCGCGCGCGCAGGTACTGGCGCCGCGAGTTGGCCGTGGGCCAGTCGAAGCCCGCCGGCAGCATGGCCGGCAAGGTTTCGACCGAGCTGCGCCCCTGGGCGCGCCAGAGGAACGGCCGCGCCACCACCAGTGCAGTGACCAGCGCGGCGGCCGGGTTGCCCGGCAGGCCGATCCACGGCTTGCCGGCGATGCTGCCGAACGCCAGCGGCTTGCCCGGCTGCATCTTCAGCTTCCACAAGTGCAGCTCACCCAGTTCGCGGATCGCCTGCTTGAGGTAGTCGCGGTCGCCCACCGACACGCCGCCGCTGGTGATCAGCACGTCCCATTCGGACGCGGCGAGGCTCAGCGCATCGCGGCTGGCTGCCAGAGTGTCGGCGAGCACGCCGTAGTCGTGGACTTCGATGCCCCAGCCGCGCAGCAAAGCGCCGACGCTGAAGCGGTTGGCGTTGTAGATCTGCCCCGGAGCCAGGGGCTCACCGGGCTCGCGCAGCTCGTCGCCGCTGCTCAGCAGACAGACACGCAGCGGGCGATAGACGCTGACGCGGTCCAGGCCGACACTGGCGAGCAGGCCGAGGTCCTGGGCGCGCAGTTTCTTCCCGGCACTGATCAAGGCATCACCTTCGCACAGCTCTTCACCGCGCCGACGCACATGGCTGCCATGCCCGACCACGGGCACCTGCAGCCAGTCGCCATCGACCTCGCAGTCTTCCTGAGCGATCACGCTGTCCGCCCCCGGCGGCAACGGCGCGCCGGTGAAGATGCGCATCGCCTGGCCAGGCTGCAGTTCGACCTGGGCGGCATCGCCGGCGGCGATATAGCCGGCGATTCGCAACCGTGCGCCCGCCGGTCCCATGTCGGCACTGCGAAGCGTGTAGCCGTCCATCGCGCTGTTGTCCCACAGCGGCAGGTCGATGGGTGAATGGATGTCCTCGGCCAGAATGCGGCCCAGGGCCTTCTCCAGATCGACGCGCACGGTCGGCGGCGCCAGCGGAACGAAGTCCATCAACGCGGCAATGGCTTCGTCCACCGGACGCAGGCCGGAGCCGGAACAGCCGCAGGCGCTCATGAGCGTGTACCGCAGGCCAGCACCGGGCGCTCGGGCAGGCGCTTGAGATGGGGAACGAAATTGCACGGTTTGGTACGGCTGTCGAGCTGCTGCAGGAGGATCTTTTCCCAGGCGGTCAGGCAGGCACCGGTGGAACCGGGCAGGCAGCAGATCAGCGTGCCGTTGGTGATGCCGGCGATGGCACGGGACTGGATGGTGGAGGTACCGATTTCCTCGCGGGAAATCTGCCGGAACAGCTCGCCGAAGCCATCCACGGTGCGTTCGAGCAACGGAGCGACGGCTTGCGGGGTGTTGTCGCGGGCGGTGAAGCCGGTGCCGCCGGTGATCAGGCCAACCTGGACCTTGGGGTCGGCGATCCAGGCCGAAACCACGGCGCGGATCTGGTAGATGTCGTCGATCACCAGCTGGCGTTCGGCGAGGGCGTGGCCGGCGCGTTGCAGCGAGGTCACCAGGGCCTGGCCGGAGGTGTCGTTGTGCAGGCTGCGGGTATCGCTGACGGTGAGGACAGCGATCTCCAGCGGCAGGAATTCCGGGGTGCTGAGATGGCTCATGAGGGGCTCTCCGATTCGGAGCAAAAAGGGCTGGCGCCAGCCTGCGCCCCTTCCCCTCTACCGCCCATTCCTCCTAGGAGGTACTGCCCCGGCGCGAGCGGGGCATCGCTGCTCTGCAGGGGCGGCGGATAAAGCGTTCCGCTTTATGCGCCCTATGCTGAGCGTTGGCACACCCCGTAGGGCGCATAACGCCTACGGCGTTATGCGCCATCCCGTGAATGGGGGGATCAGCCCTTCCAGCGGTCGGCGGCTGCCTGGTCGCTGCAGCGCCCTTCGACCCAGCGCGGGCCTTCGGTGGTGTCTTCCTTCTTCCAGAACGGCGCGCGGGTCTTCAGGTAGTCCATGACGAAGTTGCAGGCATCGAACGCCGCCTGGCGGTGTGCACTGGCAGCACCGACGAAGACGATGGGCTCGCCCGGTTCCAGGCGGCCGATGCGGTGGAGGATTTCCAGGCGCAGCAGCGGCCAGCGCTCATTGGCCTCGACCTCGATCTTCGCCAGCGCCTTCTCGGTCATGCCGGCGTAGTGTTCGAGGAACATGCCGCCCACTTCGCGGCCATCGTTGAAATCACGCACGTAGCCGACGAAGCCGACCACCGCTCCGACGCCGACGTTGGCGGCGTGCATCGCGTTGAGTTCGGCACCCGGATCGAACGCCGCCGGCTGGACGCGGATCGCCATGGGCTCAGCCTCCGGTAACGGTGGGGAAGAACGCCACCTCGTCGCCGTCGGCGAGGGGCTCGTCCAGGGAGCACAGCTCCTGGTTGCGCGCGCACATCAGGTTCTGCTCGCCTAGCACGTCCCAGACGCCGCCGCGCTCCAGCAGCAGGCGCCGCAGGTCGTCCAGGCTGGCCAGAGACTGGCTCCAGTTCAGCTGCTCACCATCCAGGCCGAGTGCTTCACGGTAGCGGGCGAAGTACTGCACGCGGATCATGGGGTGTCTCCTGCTACGCCTTCTGCAGCAATGTAATGACCGCTCTTGCCGCCGAGCTTCTCCAGCACGCGCACGCTGTCGATGGTCATGCCACGGTCCACGGCCTTGCACATGTCGTAGATGGTCAGCGCGGCGACGCTGGCGGCGGTCAGGGCTTCCATCTCCACACCGGTCTGCCCGGCCAGTTTGCAACGGGCGACGATGTGCACGGTGTCTTCACCCTCGGCGGCCAGCTCGACCTTCACACTGGTGAGCAGCAACGGGTGGCAAAGCGGGATCAGATCATGGGTCTTCTTCGCCGCCTGGATGCCGGCGATGCGCGCCACGGCGAACACGTCACCCTTAGGGTGGCCGCCGTCCTGGATCAGTTGCAGGGTGGACGGGAGCATGCGCACCCGGGCTTCGGCCACGGCCTCACGGGACGTCACCGCTTTTTCGGTGACATCGACCATGTTGGCGCGGCCCTGAGAATCGAGATGGGTCAGCACGGCTGGGAACTCTCCGGTGGATCAGGGGGAACAGTGTACTCCCGGTGCGCGCAGCCGGCAGGCCGGCGGACGGCGCATTGGAGGGGGGATTGTATACAAGAAGAGGTAGACGGGGCGCAAAGAAAAGGCCCGCCGGATGGCGGGCCTTGGCTGGTGTTACATGTGGGCTTCGGCGAACTCCGCCAGCACCGAGCGCGGCACCCCTTGCAGGGTCACGTGCACGCCGTGGGGGAAGTCCTTGAAGCGTTCGGTCAGGTAGGTCAGGCCGGAGCTGGTGGCCGACAGGTAGGGGGTATCGATCTGCGCCAGGTTGCCCAGGCAGACCACCTTCGAACCGTTGCCCGCGCGGGTGATGATGGTCTTCATCTGGTGCGGGGTGAGGTTCTGGCACTCGTCGATCAGGATCAGGCTCTGCTGGAAGCTGCGGCCGCGGATGTAGTTCAGCGATTTGAACTGCAGCGGCACCTTGCTGAGGATGTAGTCGACGCTGCCATGGGTACACTCATCATCCGAATGCAGCGCTTCGAGGTTGTCGGTGATCGCGCCAAGCCAGGGCTCCATCTTCTCCGCCTCGGTACCGGGCAGGAAGCCGATGTCCTCGTCCAGGCCCTGCACGCTGCGGGTGGCGATGATGCGTTTGTAGCGTTTGGTGACCATGGTCTGCTCGATGGCGGCAGCCAGGGCGAGGATGGTCTTGCCCGAACCAGCGGCGCCGGACAGGTTGACCAGGTGGATGTCCGGGTCCAGCAGCGCGTACAGCGCCAGCGACTGGTACACGTCACGCGGACGCAGGCCCCAGGCTTCCTGGTGCAGCAGCGGTTCCTGGTGCAGGTCGAGGATGGTCAGCTCGTCCTGGTCGATGCCCTTGATCCAGCCGACGAAACCCTGCTCATCGACGATGAACTCGTTGATGTGCACCGCCGGCAGGTTGTCGGTGAGTTGCACGCGGTGCCAGGTGCGACCGCGGTCCTGGCGGGTCTCCACCTTGCTGACGCGGTCCCAGAACGATCCGCTCAGCGAGTGATAACCACGCGACAGCAGGTTGATGTCATCGACCAGCTGGTCGGTGTGGTAATCCTCGGCGAATACCCCGCAGGCACGCGCCTTCAGGCGCATGTTGATGTCCTTGGTGACCAGCACCACACGCTTGCTGCTATGGCGACTCTTCAGCTCCACCAACTGGTTGATGATCTTGTTGTCGTTGAGGTGCTCGGGCAGCCAGGTGATCGGCTCGGCGCGCTTGCTCATGAGGATCGACAGGCTGCCGCACGGCCCGCTCTTGCCGCGCTGGATGGGCACGCCATCCTCTACCTGCTCGGGCGAGGCCTCACCCAGCACCTGGTCGATGAGGCGGATTGCCTGGCGGCATTCCGCAGCCACGGTGTGTTTTCCGGTCTTGAGCTTGTCCAGTTCCTCCAGCACCGTCATCGGTATCGCGACGTGGTGCTCCTGGAAGTTCAGCAAGGCGTTGGGATCGTGGATCAGGACGTTGGTGTCGAGGACGTACAGGGTGGGCTGGGTGGGGCGGGAGCGTCCGTGGTCATCCATACGCAGGTCACCTCTTGTAGGAGCGTTACGACGGAATGCCTTTACAGCGCTCCGCCGTGCGGTGAGCCACCGGCTCTCGGATTCCTGGGATTGGCAGGATTCGAGAGCACTGCATACAAGGGACTGGCCGGGCCGGGGCCGCCACCTGTCTGCAGGGTTCGGCGGTCTACGACTCAACAAATACAGGAAAAAACATGACGATAAAAAGTCTTTTTCCTTCCTACGAAAGTTTTTTTCGTCGTACGACGAAATACCTTGGCGGGGGCTCCGGACAGCGCTAGTTTTAGGAGTCCTACCCCTCGTAACGCCCTCCGCTTTTTTCGCAGGATCAGTCCCTTAGCCCTGCACGCCGCATCTGCACCGGCACTCGCCGCCGACTGCCACCGCTTCCTCGCCTGCCTATATAGATGTCGCCTGTGCCACTGGCCCGACGCTAATCGTCCCCATAGGTGGAGCCAACGCCCGCGACTCCTTACAATCGCCGCTCGCTTGTAGGAGACCGCACGATGCTGATGGTGATTTCGCCCGCCAAGACCCTGGACTACGACACCGCGCCGGTGACGCAGCGCTTTACCCTGCCCGAGCACCTGGACGACGCCCAGGAGCTGATCGGCATCCTGCGGGAACTGGCCCCGGCGCAGATCGCCGAGCTGATGCACCTGTCGGACAAGCTGGCCGGCCTCAACGCCGCGCGCTTCGGGAGCTGGCACCCGGACTTCACCCCCGCCAACGCCAAGCAGGCACTGCTGGCCTTCAAGGGCGACGTCTACACCGGTATGCAGGCCGAGGACTTCAGCGAAGACGACTTCGATTTCGCCCAGCGCCACCTGCGCATGCTCTCCGGCCTCTACGGCGTGCTGCGCCCGCTGGACCTGATGCAGCCGTACCGACTGGAAATGGGCACCAAGCTGGCCAACACCCGTGGCAAGGACCTCTATGCCTTCTGGGGCGAGCGCATCAGCGCCTGGCTGAACGAATCCCTGGCCGAGCAGGGCGACGACGTACTGCTGAACCTGGCCTCCAACGAGTACTTCGGCGCAGTCAAACGCAAGGCCTTGAACGCACGGGTGATCGACACCGAGTTCAAGGACCTGAAGAACGGCCAGTACAAGATCATCAGCTTCTACGCCAAGAAGGCCCGCGGGATGATGGCGCGCTACGTGATCAAGGAGCGCCTGACCAACCCCGAGGGCCTGAAGGACTTCAACTACGCGGGCTACGCGTATAGCGCGGAGCACTCCAAAGCTGACCAGCTGGTGTTCCTGCGCGACCACGCCGAAGACTGAATCGCCTTTTCTGCTGCACCAAACGGGAGCCCTGAGGGCTCCCGTTTTCGTTTCCGCGCAGAACCTGCGGGAACGCCCCATGGGTGCGGTTGCGGGCATGGGCCAGGCGCCCCGCTCGTCCTGCCGGGACGTCCGGCGTTGGGCGGTTCGCAAGCAAGCTCGCTCCTACGAAAGCCCCTGCAAGACCGAAGCTGGTGCAACTGGCAGCCCTGCCGACGGTTCGCGGGCGCGGCCCGCTCCTACAGGGGGCGATTAACCGCACCGCTTCGCCTCTGTTTCGTCCCAAAATCACCGCTGATTCCAAGTGGCCTGTAAGCCATTGACCATGGAACTACCCGGTCACGGGTGGCGGATCTGTACGTTTCCTGCCCAAAACGCCCCCTGAAGACCACACTTTCCAAATGGACAAAATGACCGTTCGTCTGCTTCAGGATTAATCGTGAGAAAATTTTTCGACCGCCCGGACCGGTCGGAAGGATGGAAATCGTCCTGATTCGCCCTCTCCGTTGTAATCCATTGGCCATTAACAGCCTTTGGCCATGACATGCATTTCACGATTGCACTTTGCAAGAGAGAAAGCTGAACGGCAGCTGAACGAATGTCTTGACGACGATACACGGTCGTTTTTAACGAAAAATTCAATGGAACTTTATTCAATCATGCACTTTGCACTAAGCAAAGCGCCGTGCAATTTGCCATTAACTCAGCATCAAGTGATATCAATTGGATATTTCACATTCTTTCAGGGGCGGGATGGGCGGAAGGAACTAACCGCATTTCGGATAAATCCTATTTGCGCAACGACCATCGTTGGCAAAACAGAAATGCCCCGATGGAAATTGGAGTTTTGCTTCCAAGGTTATTTCGATCAGTTCTTGTCGATTCACCCTTGAAACGCAACCCAATGAAATAACTGAACTTTTCAGATGACGAGGCAATCATCTAACCAGACTGGAGCACGCCAGGCAGACACTGCACCAACTTTGCAATCTGCCTGAAACATAACAGGGCAAACATCCAAAGTTTGCGCCAATACCGTGCTCGAAAGTTTAGCACTCGATTCCCATGCCTGCCTGGAAGGAAGTACGGAGAACACTTTTACAGTGAACTCCGGGGACTCTTGCAACCTGAATAAATCGCCCTACCGGGCAACTTTAAACAGTTCGACCATTGAAGAGGTGAATGCGATGCGTATCAGCATCTTTGGTCTTGGGTATGTTGGCGCAGTATGTGCCGGCTGCCTGTCCGCACGGGGCCATGAAGTCGTTGGGGTGGACGTGTCCACCACCAAGATCGATCTGATCAACAACGGGAAATCGCCCATCGTCGAGCCGGGCCTGGAGCCTCTGCTGCAGCAGGGCATCCGCACCGGTCGCCTGTCGGGCACCACCGACTTCAAGAAGGCCGTACTGGACACCGACGTGTCGTTCATCTGCGTCGGCACCCCGAGCAAGAAGAACGGCGACCTGGACCTGGGCTACATCGAGTCCGTCTGCCGCGAGATCGGCTACGCCATCCGCGAGAAGAAAGAGCGCCACACCGTGGTGGTGCGCAGCACCGTGCTGCCGGGCACCGTGAACAACGTGGTGATCCCGATCATCGAAGACTGCTCAGGCAAGAAAGCCGGCGCCGACTTCGGCGTGGGTACTAATCCTGAGTTCCTGCGCGAATCCACCGCGATCAAGGACTACGACTTCCCGCCGATGACCGTCATCGGTGAGCTGGACGCCCAGACCGGCGACCTGCTGGAAGAGATCTACCGCGAGCTGGACGCGCCGATCATCCGCAAGACCATCGAGGTCGCCGAGATGATCAAGTACACCTGCAACGTCTGGCACGCCGCCAAGGTCACCTTCGCCAACGAGATCGGCAACATCGCCAAGGCCGTCGGCGTCGATGGCCGCGAAGTGATGGATGTGATCTGCCAGGACCGCAAGCTGAACCTGTCGCGCTACTACATGAAGCCCGGCTTCGCCTTCGGCGGCTCCTGCCTGCCCAAGGACGTGCGCGCCCTCACCTACCGCGCCAGCCAGCTGGACATCGAGCACCCGATGCTCGGCTCGATCATGCGCAGCAACCAGCACCAGGTGCAGAAGGCCTTCGACATCATCGCCGCCCACGGCAGCCGCAAGGTCGGCCTGCTCGGCCTGTCGTTCAAGTCCGGCACCGACGACCTGCGCGAAAGCCCGCTGGTGGAACTGGCCGAGATGCTCATCGGCAAGGGCTACGAGCTGCAGATCTTCGACCGCAACGTCGAGTACGCCCGCGTCCATGGCGCGAACAAGGAGTACATCGAATCGAAGATCCCGCACGTCTCCTCGCTGCTGGTCTCGGACCTCGACGCCGTCGTGAAGTCCTCCGATGTCCTGGTCCTGGGCAACGGTGACGAGCTGTTCGTCGACGTGGTGAAGCAGGCGCCCGAAGGCAAGAAGGTCGTCGACCTGATCGGCTTCATGCCGAGCGTCACAGACGAGCGCGCCGAAGGCATCTGCTGGTAATTGGGTTTCGATTGGCTGCGCGTCGGCCCGGTGTCGTTGGAGAGGAACTCGGAAATGCTCATTCACTTCAGTGAACTCCGCTTCCTCGTCCCTCTCCGCCTAACCGGACTCTAGCTCGCTCAATCGAGTCCATGCCTTCAGACCCTAAAAGCGCCGGTCACCGGCCCGCCCAGGCGGGCCGATGACCAAGCCCAACCAGACGGATAGACGACGATGGAAACCTACAAACGAATCATCGGTGAGGCCACCGGCTGGCTGGTCTTTCTCGGCCTGCTGATGCTGCTGGCACTGCTCGTGCCGCCGACCGTATTCGACGCCGAATCCAAGGACTTCCTGCTGCTCATCGGCGCGGTCGGCATCTGGCGCTATTCCATGGGCGGCCTGCACTTCCTGCGCGGCATGCTGTTCCTCTACGTGGTCTACCCGCACTACCGCCGCAGGATGCGCAAGCTCGGCGACGCGGCCGACCCGTCCCACGTGTACCTGATGGTCACCAGTTTCCGTATCGACGCGCTGACCACCTCGATGGTCTATCGCTCGGTCATCGAAGAAGCCATTGCCTGCGGCTACCCCACCACCGTGGTGTGCTCCATCGTCGAGATGTCCGACGAGGTGCTGATCAAGCAGCAGTGGCAGAAGCTCAACCCGCCAGAACACGTCGAACTCGACTTCGTGCGCATCCCCGGCACCGGCAAGCGCGACGGCCTGGCCCACGGCTTCCGCGCCATCTCCCGCCACCTCCCGGACGAAGACGCCGTGGTCGCGGTGATCGATGGCGACACCGTGCTCGAACCGGGCGTGGTGAGAAAGACCGTGCCCTGGTTCAAGCTCTTCCCCAACGTCGGCGGCCTGACCACCAACGAATTCTGCGAAGTGCAGGGCAGCTACGTGATGAGCGAGTGGCACAAGCTGCGCTTCGCCCAGCGCCACATCAACATGTGCTCCATGGCCCTGTCCAAGCGCGTGCTGACCATGACCGGGCGCATGTCGGTGTTCCGCGCCGCCGTGGTCACCGACCCGGACTTCATCACCGACGTGGAAAGCGACCACCTGGACCACTGGCGCCTGGGCCGCTTCCAGTTCCTCACCGGTGACGACAAGTCCAGCTGGTACAGCCTGATGCGCCTGGGCTACGACACCTTCTACGTGCCCGACGCGGCGATCAACACGGTCGAGCACCCGCCGGAGAAGAGCTTCATCAAGGCCAGCCGCAAACTGATGTTCCGCTGGTACGGCAACAACCTGCGGCAGAACTCCCGCGCCCTCGCCCTGGGCCCGCAACGCCTGGGCTGGTTCACCAGCGTGGTGCTGTTCGACCAGCGCCTGTCGATGTGGACCTGCCTGCTCGGCCTGGTCGCCGCGATCATCGCCAGCATCAAGTACAGCATTGCCTTCCTGCTCATCTACCTGCTGTGGATCGGCATCACCCGCTTCGTGCTGACCCTTCTGCTGTCGCTCTCGGGCCACCACATCGGGCCGGCCTACCCCGCGATCCTCTATTACAACCAGATCGTCGGTGCCCTGGTGAAAATCTACGTGTTCTTCCGCCTCGACCAGCAGTCGTGGACCCGCCAGAACACCAAGCTCGACCGCGGCCTAGCCAGCTTCCAGCGCTGGTTCAACACCTGGTCTTCGCGAGCCATGACCTTTTCCGCGGCCAGCGTTTTCGTCGCCGTACTGCTGACCATCGTCTGAAGACTCTCTTGGGCAAAGCATCTCCCAATTACGAACAGGACTCGACCTCATGAATACCGCCGTCAACGTCAATGTCGTGCATGAATCCGAAGCCCAGCGCCAGCACGCCCGGGTCAAGCTGCCCGCCCGTATCCGCTACATCGGATCCCACCGCGAGGGCGTCGACGCCCGCCTGCTGGACCTGTCCGCCGGCGGCTTCGCGTTCACTTCCGCCAACAACACGCCGGTGCAGGTCGGCGACCTGCACAAGGGCAAGCTGCTGTTCCAGATCGACAGCATCAGCTTCTCCCTCGAAGTGGAATTCCAGGTGCGCTCCTATGACCGCGAAAGCGCCCGCGTCGGCTGCGAATTCCAGCACCTGAAGCCGCGCGAGATCGCCGCCCTGCGCTACCTGATCACCTCCTACCTGGCCGGTGAAGTGGTGAGCGTTGGCGACATGCTCAACACCCTGCAGCGCGAGAACTTCACCAAGGCCCGCAAGCACGGTGCAGGCTCTGGCGGTATGGGCTTCTTCGGCCGCTTCCGCGCGGTCACCGTGAGCACCGCGATCTTCGTGGTCGGCGTCGGCGCCTTCGCGGTGATCCTCAACCAGATCTACAACCTGTACTTCGTCACCCACGCCGACTCGGGCGTGGTCAGCGTGGCCAACCAGCAGATCACCATGCCCCGCGAGGGCACCGTGGAAAGCCTGGTGGAGCCGGGCGCGGAAGTCGCCAAGGGCGCGCCGATCGCGTCCTTCTCCGCCAACCTGCTGGACCTGCTCAAGGGCAACCTGACCGAAGAGCAGCTCAATCCGAGCAACATCGAGAAGCTCTTCGGCCACCAGATGAAGGGCACCCTGACCAGTCCGTGCGACTGCCGTGTGGTCGAGCAGCGCGTCGCCAACGGCCAGTTCGCCAACAAGGGCGACGTGATATTCACCCTGACCCCGCGCGACAGCACCGCCACCGTTGAGGCGCGCTTCCCCTACCGCAACGCCGCCGAGCTTTCCCCCGGCACCCACGTGAACTTCCAGGTCGCCGGCGACAGTGAAGTGCGCGGCGGCCGCATCCTGCGCACTGCACCGGTGGACGGTGACCTGTCCTCGGAAATCCGTGTGCAGATCACCCCCGACCAGCCGCTCGACAGCCAGATGGCTGGCCGCCCGACTGAAGTCAGCATCGGCGGCCTGCCGGGCCGCACCCTGCTGAACAAGGCGATGGCCCTGGCCACCGCCCGCTAAGAGGACCGCCCGCATGAATCGACCTGTCCTGCGACACGCCCCGCACCTCGGCCGACACATTGGATTGGCACTGGCCATCGCTGCAGCGGCCGGTTGCGCCGGCCTGCCTGACCAGCGCCTGGCCCAGGAGGCCCTGGACCGCGGTGACATCGCCACCGCCCAGGCCAACTTCCAGGCCCTGGCCACCCTGGGTTACGCCGACGCACAGGTCGGACTGGCCGACATGCAGGCCGCCACCGGCGACCCCGATGAACAGGCCCGCGCCGAGAAGCTCTACCGCGAAGCAGCCGAGAGCTCCCCGCGCGCCCGCGCCCGTCTGGGCAAATGGCTGGCGGCCAAGCCCGGCGGCACCGACGCCGAGCACCGCGAAGCCGAGCAGCTGCTGACCCGCGCCTTCAACGAAGGCGAGGACAGCGCGCTGGTTCCGCTGATCGTCCTCTACCTGCAGTACCCGCAGGCCTGGCCGAACGTGAATCCGCAGCAGCGCATCGACCAGTGGCGCGCCCAGGGCCTGCCGCAGGCGGACCTGGCGCAGATCATCCTGTACCGCACCCAGGGCACCTACGACCAGCACCTCACCGAAGTCGAGCAGGTCTGCCAGCGTTGGCTGAACCGCATGGACGTGTGCTGGATGGAACTGGCCACCGTGTACCAGAAGCAGGGCAACGCGGATAAGCAGAAGGCCCACCTCGAAGCGCTCAAGGCAGGCTGGAAGGCCGGCCGCGTACCGTCCGAGCGTGTCGAATCGGTGGCTGGCGTGCTGGCCGATCCGAACATCGGCACCGCCGACCCACAGGCCGCACAGACGCTGCTCAACGAGATCGCGCCGACCTACCCGGCCGCCTGGGTCAGCCTCGCCAAGCTGCAGTACGACAATCCCGACCTGGGCGACCTCGACCAGATGCTCGACTACCTGAAGAAAGCCCAGGACGCCGCCCAGCCCCGCGCCGAGCTGCTGCTCGGGCGCCTCTACTACGACGGCAAGTGGGCCCCGCAGGAGCCGCAGAAGGCCGAGCAGCACCTGCTCAAGGCCGCCGCCACCGAACCCCAGGCGCACTACTACCTGGGCCAGATCTACCGCCGCGGCTTCCTCGGCCAGGTCTACCCGCAGAAGGCCGTGGACCACCTGATCATCGCCGCCCGCGCCGGCCAGGCCAGCGCCGACATGGCCCTCGCCCAGCTCTATTCGCAGGGTCGCGGCATCCGCCCGAACCTGGTCAATGCCTACGTCTTCGGCGAGCTCGCGCAGCGCCAGCAGGTGCCCACCGCCAGCGACCTGATGGCGCAGATCGAACCGCAGATCCAGCCGGCCGACCGCAGTGCGGCCCAGCAGTTGCTCAAGCGTGAAGAACAGGCTCGCGGCGCCAACTGGCAAGCCACCGTCAGCCTTCTGCAGAACAACCAGGAACAAGAAAATCTATGAAGCGCACCGACCCGATGACCACCCCGCTGTTTGCTCTCGTCGATGGAGTTCAGCCGCGCGCTCTGGCTTCCGCTGTCCGCCGCGCCCGCCTGTTCCCCGCCATGCTCGGCGTTGGCCTGAGCCTCGCCGGCACCCTGTTCGGCAGCCTCGCCCACGCGGCGGAAGAGCCACCGAAGAACTTCGGCCTCGACATCAAGGTGACCGCAGAATCCGAGGACGACCGCGACCTGGGCACCGCCCGCGGCGGCGATCTCAACGGTATCGGCCTGGACGTGCGCCCCTGGGCCTTCGGCCAGTGGGGCGACTGGAGCGCCTACGTGATGGGCCAGGCAGTCGCCGCCACCGACACCATCCAGACCGACACCCTGCAGAACGACGACGTCAACAACACCAGCAGCGGCGGCAACGACAACAAGCGTGAGCCCGACGATGCCTACCTCGCCCTGCGCGAGTTCTGGGTGGACTACGCCGGCCTCACCCAGTACCCCGGCGAGCACCTGCGCTTCGGTCGCCAGCGCCTGCGCGAAGACAGCGGGATGTGGCAGGACACCAACATCGAAGCGCTGAACTGGACCTTCGACACCACCCTGCTGCGTGCCCACCTCGGCGCCGCCCAGCGCTTCTCCGACTACCGCACCGACATCACCGACCTCGCGCCGGAGGACAAGGACCGCACCCATGTGTTCGGCGATATCTCCACGCAGTGGATGCCTCAGCACTGGGTCGGCCTGCGCCTGCACCACTCCGACGACAGCGGCAGCCTGCCGGACCCGGGCGACACCGTCGACTCGCTGGACAAGCGTTCCACCGGCGACCTCACCTGGGTCGGCATCGAGGCCAACGGCGACGGCTACAACTGGCGCTCGCAGATGCCCATCAACTACTGGGCCAGCGCCACCTGGCTGACCGGCAACCGTGACCGCCTGACCACCGTCCCGGTGAACGGCGAGCGGGTCGCTGCCGGCAAGCAGAGTGGCGACGTGGATGCCTACGGCGCCGACCTCGGCCTGCGCTGGAACATCGACGAGCAATGGCGCGTCGGCGGCGCCTATGCCCGAGGCAGTGGCGGCGGCAAGAACGGTGAAGACCAGTTCGAACAGACCGGCCTTGAGAGCAACCGCTCCAACTTCACTGGCACCCGCGCCCGCGCGCACCGCTTCGGCGAGGCATTCCGTGGCGAGCTGTCGAACCTCGAGGCCGCCACCCTGTTCGGCTCCTGGCAGCTACGCGACGACTACGACGCCAGCGTCATCTACAACAAGTTCCGCCGCGTGGACAGCGACTCGGACATCGGCAGCAGCGGCATCACCGCTCCGCTGGTCAACGATTCCAAGGACATCGGCCAGGAAGTCGACCTCGTCGTCACCAAGTACTTCAAGCAGGGCCTGCTGCCGGCCTCCATGAGCCAGGCGATCGACGAACCGTCGGCGCTGATCCGCTTCCGCGGCGGCGTGTTCAAGCCCGGCGACGCCTACGGCAGCCACGTCGACTCGACCATGCACCACGCCTTCGTCGATGTGATCTGGCACTTCTGAGGACTGTAGCGATGACCCTCCACCCGATTCCCAAGCTCGCCCTGCGCCGCACTCGCTGCGTGGCCGGGTATCCGGTGGGGGCCCGCGCGCAAGGAGACACGGCCATGAACCGCCACCCGATAAACGCCCTGCCGCTGACCGCCCTGCTGCTCGGCGGCCTGCTCAGCGCCAGCGCACCGGCCTGGGCGGCGCAACCCGCGGCCAAGGCCGAAGCCAGCGCTGCCCATGCGAAGAAGGCCGACGCCGCGAAAGCCGAAGCCGGCAAGACCGCCGAGGGCGAAAAGGCACCGGCAGAACAACCGGGCAACGAGCCGGGCCATACCCAGACGCTGAAGGAGTCCGGCAACTACACCGTGACCGCCGCTCCCAGCGAGCCGCTGCACCTGGAGCCGCCCAAGCTGCCCGACCTCGCCGGCTATACCGCCGAGGCGGTGGAGAAGAAGATCGAGCGCAACAAGCGCGGCAAGGCGCAGGTCCAGCGCATGGTCCAGCAGCAGCCGCTGAAGGAATTCACCGGCGGCAAGAACCGTCTCGCCGAGTGGGTGAAGCGCCAGCGCCAGATGCCCCAGGCGATCTTCATCGACGGCGGCTACGTCGACCTCGCGGAGCTGGCCGGCAAGCTGCCCAAGACCGCGCTGGAGCAGGTCGAACCGGGCGTCTACATCGCCCGCCTGCCCATCGTTGTCAGCCAGGGCGCGACCCTGGAGATCGACGGCAAGGTCAAGGAACTGCGCCTGTCCCAGGACCGCGGCGCGTTCCTGGTCAACGACGGCAAGCTGTTCGTGCGTGACACCAAGGTCACCGCCTGGAACGAGGCGAAGAAGGAACCGGCCTGGTACAAGACGCCCAACGAGTTCCGCCCCTTCCTGATCTCCTGGGGCGGCGCCGAGGCCTACCTGGTGAACAGCCATTTCACCAGCTTCGGTTACAACGCCTCCAAGGCCTACGGCATCTCCATCTCGCAGTACAGCCCGGGCATGGACAAGACCATGAAGCGCCCGCGCCCCAAAGGCTGGGTGATCGGCTCGACCTTCGAGGACGCCTGGTACGGCTTCTACTGCTACGAGGCCGACGACCTGGTGGTGCGCGGCAACACCTACAAGAACAACATCGTCTACGGCATCGACCCGCATGACCGTTCGCATCGCCTGATCATCGCCGAGAACACCGTCTACGGGACGAAGAAGAAGCACGGCATCATCGTTTCCCGTGAGGTCAACGACAGCTGGATCATCCACAACAAGACCTACGACAACCACCTCTCCGGGATCGTCCTCGACCGTAATTCCGAGCGCAACCTGGTGGCCTACAACGAGGTTTATCGCAACCACTCCGACGGCATCACCCTCTACGAGTCGGGCGACAACCTCATCTACGGCAACCAGGTGCTGGCCAACCTGCGCCACGGCATCCGCATCCGTAACAGCGTGAACATCCGCCTGTACGAGAACCTCGCGGCCGGCAACAAGCTGATCGGCGTCTACGGCCACATCAAGGATCTGTCCGACACCGACCGCAACATCGACCTCGATCCCTTCGACACCAAGGTCTCGCTGATCGTGGTCGGCGGCAAGCTGGCCGGCAACGGCTCGGGCCCGCTGTCGGTGGATTCACCGCTGTCGCTGGAGCTCTACAAGGTGGCCATGCTCGGCCCGACCAAATCCTCCGGCATCTCCTTCAACGGCGTGCTCGGCGAGAAGCAGGACCAGATCCTGGACCTGCTGGTGCGCCAGCAACGCGCGGTGCTGATCGACCCCGTCGAAAGCCAGGCCGAACTGCAGAATTGAGGACCGACACATGAACAAACTGACCATCAACCTGCTGCGCCTGTCGGGCCTCACTGCCGCCCTGCTGCTCGCCCACCAGGCCAGCGCCGCCGACGCGCCGAGCTACTCCGCGCAGCCGGCTGCCGGGCTGTGCCCGACCGCCGCCAACAACGCGGCGTACAACACCAAGTACCTGGGCTTCTTCACCCATCTGGTGCCGGCCCAGGAAGACTGGCTGTTCCGTACCACCTACGACCTGCGCACCGACTTCGGCACCAGCGCCGAAGGCTGGCGCGAGCTCAAGCAACTGCGCGACGAACTCAAGCGCAAGGGCATCGACCTGGTCGTCGTCTACCAGCCCACCCGTGGCCTGGTGAACCGCGAGAAGCTCAACCCGCAGGAGAAGGCCAGCTTCAACTTTGACCTGGCCAAGCAGAACTACCAGGCGACCATCGCCCAGTTCCGCAAGGCCGGCATCTACACCCCGGACTTCTCGCCGCTGTTCGACGAGAAGGAAGAGCACCCGTACTACTTCAAGGGCGACCACCACTGGACGCCGTACGGCGCCATGCGCAGCGCGAAGATCGTCGCCGAGACCCTGAAGGAGATCCCCGCCTACAACGACATTCCCAAGAAGGAATTCGAGAGCAAGCGCGTGGGCCTGTTGTCCAAGCTGGGCACCTTCCACAAGGCTGCCGCGCAACTGTGCGGCAGCAGCTACGCACCGCAGTACGTCGACCGCTTCGAGACCGAGCCGGTGGGCGACTCCGGCGGCGGCGACCTGTTCGGTGAGGGCGGCGACGCCCAGGTTGCGCTGGTGGGCACCTCCAACAGCGGCCCGGCCTACAACTTCGCCGGCTTCCTGGAGCAGTACGGCAAGGTCGACATCCTCAACAACGCCGTGTCCGGCGGCGGCTTCGACAGCTCCCTGCTGGCCTACATGACCAGCAAGGAATTCCACGACAAGCCGCCGAAGATCCTCGTCTGGGAGTTCGCCACCCACTACGACATGGCGCAGAAGAGTTTCTACCGCCAGGCCATGCCACTGGTGGACAACGGCTGCGCCGACGGCAAGCCGGCCATCAGTCGCAAGGTCAAGCTGCACGCGGGCAGCAACGAGGTGCTGCTCAACAGCGGCGCCCTGCCGATCCGTTCGGGCAGCTACACCGCCGACGTCACCTATTCCGACCCCGGCGTGCACGAGCTCAAGAACACCATCTGGTACATGAACGGTCGTCGCGAGCAGCTGAAGATCGAGCAGTCCAAGGCCGTGGATACCGGCGGACGCTACGTCTTCGAACTGCGCAACGACGAGGACTGGTCGAACCAGCAGTTCCTCTCCCTGGAGATCGAGGCGCCGGACGACATGCCGGCGGGCCTGGAAGTCGAGGCCAAGCTCTGTCAGACGCCCAAAGCCAAGTCGGCCGACGTGGCCGCCAACTGACGCGAGGGAGTGAATTCCATGCCCAGCCTACGCAAGATCAAGACCCCCGTGGTCGCCCGCATCGGCCTGACCATCGCCGTGCTCGGCGCCCTGTTCGGCGGCGAGAGCGCCACCTACGCGGCCGACCTGATGCCGCCACCGGGCTACTTCTCCGCCGTCGGCGACAAGGGCAGCAAGAAGGACGCCGACCGCTGCCCCACCGCACCGACGCCGTACACCGGCAGCCTGCAGTTCACCAGCAAGTACAAGGGCTCGGACTCGGCACGCTCCACCCTGAATGCGGATGCGGAGAAAGAGTTCCGCAGCCAGATCAAGGACATCACCGACATGGAGCGCGGCGCCACCAAGCTCATCACCCAGTACATGCGCAGCGGCAACAAGGGCGACCTGGACTGCGCCATGAGCTGGCTGGATAGCTGGGCCAAGGCGGGTGCGCTGGAGAGCAGCGACTACAACCACACCGGCAAGTCCATGCGCAAATGGGCACTGGGCAGCCTGTCGTCCTCCTACATGCGCCTGAAATTCTCCAGCAGCCGCCCGCTGGCCTCCTACTCCGAGCAGTCGAAGGAGATCGAGAACTGGTTCAGCACCCTGGGCAGCCAGGTGGTGCGCGACTGGAGCGACCTGCCACTGAAGAAGATCAACAACCACTCCTACTGGGCTGCCTGGTCGGTGATGTCCACCGCCGTGGTGACCAACCGCCGCGACCTGTTCGACTGGTCCGTGCAGGAGTTCAAGGTCGCCGCCAACCAGGTGGACAACGACGGCTACCTGCCCAACGAACTCAAGCGCCGTCAGCGCGCCCTGTCGTACCACAACTACTCGCTGCCGCCGCTGACCATGATCGCCGCCTTCGCCCAGGTGAACGGCGTCGACCTGCGCCAGGAAAACAACGGCGCCCTGCAGCGCCTGGCCAACCGCGTGATGCAAGGCGTGGACGACCAGGACGCGTTCGACGAGAAGACCGGCAACGACCAGGACATGGGCGACCTGAAGGAGAACAGCAAGTTCGCCTGGCTGGAACCCTACTGCGCGCTCTACAGCTGCGCGCCGAAGACCCAGGACTGGAAGAAGAAGATGGAGCCGTTCAACAGCTTCCGCCTGGGGGGTGAAGTGACCAAGGTTTTCAACCGTCAGGGGGCGGGGAGCTGAAGCCGAAAGGCAAGAGCCCCTCTCCCCCGCCCTCTCCCTGAAGGGAGAGGGAGCTTTCCGAGTGTTCGGGAAGCACTGAGTCAGCCGGCTTGCACGAAAACAACAGCCGGCACGGATGTCCCCTCTCCCTTCAGGGAGAGGGCTAGGGAGAGGGTTCTCCCAACGCCGAACCTTCGGCATGAACACCACCCGACCCACGCAATAAAGACGCGGGCGGGCGCAACAGATTGAGCATCACATGGGGAGGAATTGGCGGGTTGCCCCGGCCTTTCCTCAGGGCGTCGCGAAGACGCCGGAAGGTCCGGAGCCACTCAAGGTTTGAAGCTCCAGAGAGAGACGCGGAATGGTCTTTTCTTCCAACGTGTTCCTGTTCCTGTTCCTGCCGGTCTTCCTCGGCCTGTACTACCTGAGCGGGAACCGCTACCGGAACCTCCTGTTGCTGGTCGCCAGCTACATCTTCTACGCCTGGTGGCGGGTGGACTTCCTCCTGCTGTTCGCCGGCGTGACCGTCTTCAACTACTGGATCGGCCTGCGCATCGGCGCCGCCGGTGTCCGGACCAAGGCTGCCCAGCGCTGGCTGCTGCTCGGCGTGGTGGTCGACCTGTGTGTGCTGGGCTACTTCAAGTACGCCAACTTCGGCGTGGAAAGCCTCAACGAGATCATCACCTCGTTCGGCATGCAGCCCTTCGTGCTGACCCACATCCTGCTGCCCATCGGCATCAGCTTCTACACCTTCGAATCGATCAGCTACATCATCGACGTGTACCGCGGCGACACCCCGGCCACGCACAACCTGATCGACTTCGCGGCGTTCGTGGCGATCTTCCCGCACCTGATCGCCGGCCCCGTGCTGCGCTTCAAGGACCTGGTCGACCAGTTCAACCACCGCACCCACACCGTCGACAAGTTCGCCGAAGGCTGCACCCGCTTCATGCAGGGCTTCGTCAAGAAAGTGTTCATCGCCGACACCCTGGCGGCGGTGGCCGACCACTGCTTCGCCCTGCAGGACCCGACCACCGGCGATGCCTGGCTCGGCGCGCTGGCCTACACCGCGCAGCTGTACTTCGACTTCTCCGGCTACAGCGACATGGCCATCGGCCTCGGCCTGATGATGGGCTTCCGCTTCATGGAGAACTTCAACCAGCCCTACATCAGCCAGTCCATCACCGAGTTCTGGCGGCGCTGGCACATCAGCCTGTCCACCTGGCTACGCGACTACCTGTACATCAGCCTGGGCGGTAACCGCGGCACCACCTTCCAGACCTATCGCAACCTGATCCTCACCATGCTGCTGGGCGGCCTGTGGCACGGCGCCAACGTCACCTACATCATCTGGGGCGCCTGGCATGGCGTGTGGCTGGCCATCGAGCGCGCCCTGGGCGTGAACGCCGCACCCCGCGTGCTCAATCCGCTGAAGTGGGTGTTCACCTTCCTGCTGGTGATCGTCGGCTGGGTGATCTTCCGCGCCGAGAACCTGCACGTGGCCTGGCGCATGTACGAAGCCATGTTCAGCTTCGGCGACTGGAAGCTCTCCGAGCTCAACCGCGCCAGCCTCACCGGCCTGCAGGTCGGCACCCTGGTAATCGCCTACCTCGTGCTCGCCTTCTTCGGCCTGCGCCAGTTCTACAACCAGCCGATGCAGAGCAAGGCGCCCAAGGCCGCCGCGAAGACCGAACAGGTCGACGCCGACGGCCCGGCCAGCGCCCAGCCGCGCACCCCGGCCATGGCCCAGCAGGACCCGGCGGCGATCGCCTATTCGCCCAGCGGCGCCGCCGTCTACCAGCCGCACTGGATGACCCAGCTGCCGGTAGTGGCCACCCGCGTCGCCCTGCTCCTGCTGTTCGCCGCCTCGGTGCTCAAGCTCTCGGCGCAGAGCTACTCGCCGTTCCTCTACTTCCAGTTCTGAGCGAGGCAATCATGTCAGTTGATACCAAGAGAATCGCCAGGCCCCTCCAGTACGCCTACATCGCCGCCTTCGGCGGGATGCTGCTGGGCCTCGCCGGCTGGTCGCTGAAGGCCTTCCCCAGCTTCTCCGCCGCCGAGGGTACTACCGTACTCAACGGCAAGCTGGCCCACGCCTTCGAAGGCCACTACGACGACGAATTCCCCATCAAGCGCCTGGGCACCAACCTCTGGGCCGCATTGGACTACACCGTCTTCGACGAAGGCCGGCCCGGCGTGGTGATCGGCAAGGACGGCTGGCTGTTCACCGATGAAGAGTTCAAGCCCGCGCCCACCCAGCAGCAACTGGAAGACAACTGGGCGCTGGTGCGCGGCGTGCAGCAGGAGCTGGAGCGCCGTGGTGTGAAGCTGGTGCTGGCGATCATCCCGGCCAAGACCCGTCTGTATCCCGAATACGTCGGCAAGGAGCAACCGGCTGCCCTGCACGCCTCGCTCTACACCGACTTCCTGCAGCGCGCCCGCCAGGCCGGCATGGCCGCGCCCGAGCTGCTGGAGACGATGGAAAAGGCCAAGGACAACGGTCAGGTCTTCCTGCGCACCGACACCCACTGGACCCCGCTGGGCGCCGAAGCCGTGGCCCAGCGACTGGGCGAAAGCATCCGCGCCGGCCAAGGTGCCGACCTGCCGACCCAGAGCTTCGTCACCGAAGCCGGCAAGAGCGGAGCGCACAAGGGCGACCTGCTGACCTTCCTGCCCCTGGACCCGCTGTTCACCAACCTGCTGCCCGAAGAAGACCAGTTGCAGCAGCGCCAGACCCATCCGGCCGAGGACGCTGCCGGCTCCGCTGACAACAGCGGTGGCGGCGACCTGTTCGGCGACAGCGCCCAGCCGCAGGTCGCCCTGGTCGGCACCAGCTACAGCGCCAATGCGCGCTGGAACTTCGCCGGCGCCCTCAAGCAGGCGCTCTCGGCGGATGTCATCAACTACGCCAAGGAGGGCAAGGGCCCCCTGGAACCGATGCTCGAACTCCTGCAGGACGAGGGCTTCAAGCAGAAGCCGGCACAACTGCTGGTCTGGGAATTTCCCGAACGCTACCTGCCGATGCACAGCGACCTGAGCCAGTTCAACCCGGACTGGGTGGCGCAATTGCGGGCAGCGGGCAGCCGCGACGAACGCCTGGCTTCCAACCAAGCCGCAGCACACTGATCCAACGAACCCACGGCGCACCGAGCGCTGAACGGGGCACCACCCGTGCCCACAAGAGAAAGTAGACGGAGGTACACCCCATGAACCGACTGACCATTCGCACCCTGAAGTCGTCCGCCCTCGCACTGGCTCTGGGCGCCGCATCCTTCGGCGCCTTCGCCGGCGGTGAAGGCGCGCTGTACGGCCCGCAGGCTCCCAAGGGCTCCACCTTCGTGCGGGCCTACAACGCCGGCAGCGGCGAGCTGTCCGTCAGCGTCGGCAACGCCACCCTCAACGACATCTCGCCGCTGGGCTCCAGCGACTTCAAGTTCCTTCCGCCGGGCAACTACACCGCCAAGGTCGGTACCCAGAGCCTGCCGGTGAAACTCGATCCGGACGCCTACTACACCCTCGTCAGCCAGCCCGGCGGCCAGCCGCGCCTGGTGCCCGAGCCGCCGTTCAAGAACAAGCAGAAAGCCCTCGTCCGCGTACAGAACCTCAGCGGCAAGGCCCTCACCCTGAAGACCGCCGACGGCAAGACCGAAGTGGTCAGCAACGTCGCCCCGCAAAGCCACGGCGACCGCGAGATCAACCCGGTGAAGGTGAACCTGGCGCTGTTCGACGGCGCTAAGAAGGTCAGCGACCTCAAGCCCGTCACCCTCGAACGCGGCGAAGTGGTCTGCCTCTACGTCACCGGCGACGGCGGCAAGCTGAACCCGGTGTGGGTCAAGCGCCCGGTCAAGGCGGACTGAGTCAGTCAACGATGACGTGCCAACGCGTACCACTCGCCCTCTCCCTAACCCTCTCCCTGAAGGGAGATGGGACTGGATTGGCGCAGGTGGAAACCATGGCATCAGCCGGCACGAACAACTCCCTCTCCCTTCAGGGAGAGGGCTGGGGAGAGGGTGCTACACCCCGCTCCCAAACAAATATGCAAAACAACAAGACCGGCCCCACACCGGCAGCAAGACCCGTGCGCCGCAACGACGGCAAGCACAGGAGAGGTCACCCAAACCGCACGCCGGCCCGCATGACGTGGTCCGGCCGACAGAACGCAAACGCTTTAGGAGAAACCCGATGATCCCAGTAATCCTTTCCGGTGGTAGCGGCTCGCGACTCTGGCCTCTTTCGCGCAAACAGTATCCCAAGCAGTTCCTGGCCCTGACCGGCGAACACACCCTGTTCCAACAGACCCTGGAGCGCCTGGTGTTCGAAGGCATGGAGCCGCCGGTGGTGGTGAGCAACCAGGAACACCGTTTCATCGTCCAGGAACAGCTCGAAGCGCTGAGCCTGAAGACCCAGTCGATCCTGCTCGAACCCTTTGGCCGCAACACCGCCCCGGCGGTCGCCATCGCCGCCATGAAGCTCATGTCCGAAGGCCGTGACGAACTGCTGCTGATCCTCCCGGCCGACCACGTGATCGAAGACCAGCGCGCCTTCCAGCGCGCCCTGGCACTGGCCACCAACGCCGCCGAAAAGGGCGAGATGGTGCTCTTCGGCATCCCCGCCGACCGCCCGGAAACCGGCTACGGCTACATCAAGTCCGGTGACGAGCGCGGCCTGCCGGATGGCGTCATCCGCGTCGAGCGCTTCGTCGAGAAACCCGATGAAGCACGCGCCCAGCAGTTCGTCGAGGAAGGCGGCTACTTCTGGAACAGCGGCATGTTCCTGTTCCGCGCCAGCCGCTTCCTGGAAGAACTGAAGAAGCACGACGCCGACATCTACGACACCTGCCTGCTGGCCCTGGAGCGTAGCCAGCACGACGGTGAGCTGATCAACATCGACGCCGCCACCTTCGAGTGCTGCCCGGACAACTCCATCGACTACGCCGTGATGGAAAAGACCCGCCGCGCCTGCGTGGTGCCCCTGGCCGCCGGCTGGAACGACGTGGGCAGCTGGTCCTCGATCTGGGAAGTCCACGAAAAGGACGCCGACGGCAACGTCACCATGGGTGACGTGGTGGTGCACGACAGCCACAACTGCCTGGTGCACGGCAACGGCAAGCTGGTCTCTGTGGTCGGCCTGGAGGACATCGTGGTGGTCGAAACCAAGGACGCCATGATGATCGCCCACAAGGACCGCGTGCAGGACGTCAAGAAGGTGGTCAACCAGCTCGACGCCGCTGGCCGCAGCGAGACCCAGAACCACTGCCAGGTCTACCGTCCGTGGGGCTCCTACGACTCGGTGGACATGGGCGGCCGTTTCCAGGTCAAGCACATCACCGTCAAGCCGGGCGCTCGCCTGTCGCTGCAGATGCACCACCATCGCGCCGAGCACTGGATCGTCGTCTCCGGCACCGCCCAGGTGACCTGTGACGACAATACCTTCCTCCTCACCGAGAACCAGTCCACCTACATCCCGATCGCCTCGGTCCACCGCCTGGCCAACCCAGGCAAGATTCCGCTGGAGATCATCGAAGTGCAATCGGGCAGCTATCTGGGTGAAGACGACATCGAGCGTCTGGAAGACGTCTACGGCCGTACCACCGAGAACGTGGAGCTGCGCGCGGTCGTGCGCTGATTCCACGCGAGGATCCGGCGCTTCCCCCCATCAGCGCCAATGCCCCCGCACCTTTCGGTGCGGGGGCTTTTTTATGGTCGCCTGCCGAGGTACCTGCGTAGGGCGGATAACCCGGAACGGGTTATCCGCCGATGCCCTGACGGCGGATAACGCTGACGCGTTGTCCGCCCCACGGTCTGTTCGCGAGTAAGCTCCCCGCGCTACATCAACCCGCCCCACCCCGCCGCCTGCTAAGGTAATGCCCGATACCCTGCGCGGAGCGCTCCATGCTGTACGGCATCCTGCTGATCGTCACCTGGATCATCCTGCTGATCCGCTACCCCTCCCGTGCCCTGCCGATCTCCGGCGCCGGGCTGGTCGGGCTGGCCTCGGTGATCGCCATCGCCATCTGGCAGGACAACAGCGACGCCCGCCAACTCCAGCACCTGGAACTGCGCATCACTTACCAGCCCGACCAGTGCCAGCCCGGCCGCCCATTGGCCGTCAGCCTGAAGAACGGCGCCTCCCGACCTCTGCTGGAACTGCGCTGGAAAGTCGCCGCCTACCGTCCCGGCGATACCACCGACCTCGCCGAAAACCTTTACGAAGCCCCGCGTTACCGCGGCCCCGGCGCGCTGCTCGCCGGCGACAGCTGGAGCGACTGCCTGCCGCTGCCGCCGGTGCGCCCCGGCTACCGCGCCAGCACCCTGGAATTCCGCGCTGAACGGGTGAGCGGCCGTTTCGGCAACTGATTCACCTGCCCCGCACAATCCGGTACGGTAGTCCGCGCTCATAGCCCAAAGGACTGCCAGACCATGCCCCAACCCGTCGCCCTCATCACCGGTTGCTCCAGCGGTATCGGCCGCGCCCTCGCCGATGCCTTCCAGGCCGCCGGCTACCAGGTCTGGGCCACCGCCCGCCGCGATGAAGACGTCGCCGCCCTCGGCCAGGCGGGATTGCGTGGCGTGCTGCTGGACGTCAACGACGAGCCCGCCGTCGAGCGTCTCGCCGAGCTGCTGCAGCGCGAAGCCGGCGGCCTCGATGTGCTGATCAACAACGCCGGCTACGGCGCCATGGGCCCGCTGCTGGACGGCGGCAGCCAGGCGATCCGCCGTCAGTTCGAAACCAACGTGTTCGCCGTGGTCGGCGTCACCCGCGCGCTGTTCCCCGCGCTGCGCGCGCGGCGCGGGCTGGTGGTGAACATCGGCAGCGTGTCCGGAGTGCTGGTCACGCCCTTCGCCGGTGCCTACTGCGCATCGAAAGCGGCGGTGCACGCGCTCAACGACGCTCTGCGCCTGGAACTGGCGCCCTTCGGCATCGGGGTGATGGAGGTGCAGCCCGGCGCCATCGCCTCCAACTTCGGCGCCAACGCCAGCCGCGAGATGGCCGCGGTGGTCAGCGAAGACTCCGCCTGGTGGCCGTTGCGTAAATTCATCCAGGCGCGCGCCGCGGCCTCCCAGGACAAACCCACGCCGGCCAGCGACTTCGCCCGCGAACTGCTGGCCGCCGCGCAGAAATCCCCGCGTCCGCGCCTGCTGCGCATCGGCAACGGCAGCCGGGCCCTGCCGCTGCTCTCGCGCTGGCTGCCCACCGGCCTGCTGGACAAGGTGCTGAAGAAGCGCTTCGGCCTCGACGGGCAACTCTGATGACCTACCAGGTCCGCTACCTCGCTCTCGCCGGCATCCTCGCCGCCTTCTTCCTCAACGTGGTGGCACGCGGCCTGCTACGGGTCGGCGGTGTTCCGGCGACCTTGCTGGTCGCCGCGGTAATCGCCGCCGCCATGGCCTTCTGGTTCGCCCGCCGGCACGAGCGGCTGGCGGAAACCGGCGAGCGCTGGCGGCTGACTGCGCTGTACGGCGGTGGGCTGGCAGTGCTCTACGCCATCCTTGTCGGAATGGCCGCGTGGAAGAACACCCCGAGCCCGGCAGCGCTGCTGATCTACGCGCTGAACTACCTGTGCTACCCGCTGTGCGTCTGGTGGTTCTTCCGCCCCGGCGTGCTCGTGCGCTTCCTGCCAAGCGGCTCACGCTGACGGGTATTCACGCTTTCTTCACCTGCTTTTCATCCGGGCACAACCGGCCCCCACCTAAGGTGACGCGGACCTTAGAGGAGTCCCCATGTCCCTGCCTTCGATTTTCCGTGGCGCCATCGCTGCCGCCCTCCTGACCTTCGGCCCGCTTGCCCTGGCCGCTGGCGAGACGCCGACCGACTGGGCCAAGCCGGTGGACAAATCGTTCAACCTTTACCAGATGTCGCCGACCCTCTACCGCAGCGCCCTGCCCGGCAGCGCCAACCTGCCCGAGTTGCAGCGCCTGCAGGTGAAGACTGTGGTGAGCTTCATCAAGGACGACGACCGCGAATGGATCGGCCAGCACGACATGCAGGCAGTGAGCTTCCCGACCCACGCCGACCGCGTCGATGATGCCGACGTGCTGAAGGTCCTGCGCCTCCTGCAGCAGGCCGAACAGAACGGCCCGGTGCTGATGCACTGCAAGCACGGACGCGACCGCACCGGCCTGTTCGCCGCGATGTACCGCACGGTGATCCAGGGCTGGAGCAAGGAAGACGCGCTCAAGGAGATGGTCCAGGGCGGCTACGGCGCCGAAGACGACATGACGGACGCTATTGCCTACGTACAGAAGGCCGACATCGGCAAGCTGCAACAGGCCCTGGCCAGCGGCGAGTGCAGCACCTCGGCCTTCGCCGGTTGCCAGCTCAAGGGCTGGCTGGCGGACACCTTCGGCGAGGACCGTCCGCCGCACCCGGCGCACTGATCGGCGTATCTGTCACACCGTCATGGCGAGAGTGCGCTAACGTGGGCGCACTCCCACCGCTTTACAGGCAAGCCATGACCACCTCCCGCTTCAGTGCCGTCACCCACACCCGCTACATCGACCACGCCGGCCTGGATACCTTCTGCGCCGACTACGACGGTTTCCTGCTCGACCTCTGGGGCGTGCTGATCGACGGCGTCGACGTTTTCCCCGGCGCCCTCGACTGGCTTGCCCGCCGCGCCGCCGAAGGCAAGCCGGTGTGGTTTCTCAGCAATGCCTCGCGTAGCGTCCCGGAAATGGCCGACACCCTGGTGCGGCTGGGCGTCTCCCGCGAGCTGTTCGCCGGCATCACCACCTCCGGCCAGTTGGCCATCGACGCCTTCACCCATGAGCGGGAATTCCAGCGCGGCGGCATCTACACCGTCGGCGTCGGCGATGCACTGACCACCTGGCCGGCGGAGATCCGCGAGCGCTTCTGCGACGACATCCACGCCGCTTCACTGATCCTCGGCGTCGGCAGCTTTCCGCAGGATGAGCTGGAAGAGCGCTTTGCCCCGTTGCGCAGCGCCACTGACAAACCCTTCCTCTGCGCCAACCCGGACCGCGTGGTGGTGTCCGGCGGCAAGACAGTATTCGGCGCCGGTCGCCTGGCCGAAGCCTTCGCCGAGGAAGGTGGCAGCGTCCATTGGTACGGCAAACCCGATCCGTCGGCCTTCCGCATCGCCCAGCGGCAACTGGAAGCGCGCGGCGCGAAGCACATCCTGTTCGTCGGCGATTCGCTGGTGACCGACGTGCCCGGCGCACTGGCCGCGCGTATCGATACCCTGTGGCTGGCGTCCACCGGTATCCATCGCCAGGCGCTGGGCGTGGCCTTCAACGGCGAACTGGACCCGGAAAAAACCAACGCACTGCTCGATGGCTACCCAGTTCGTCCGCACTTTGCCGCGCCGGGGCTGGTCTGAGTTCAGGACACCCTTCTGAGCCCGACCGCCGATGAACGAGCTGATCGACCTGCTGCAATGGCCAGCCATGCTGGTTACCGTCCTCGCCGCCTGGCTGGTCGGCTCGCGTGCGCGCAAACGGCGAGAGATCGGTTTCTGGGTCTTTCTCGCCAGCAATGCGCTGTGGATCGCCTGGGGCATTCCGGCCAAGGCCTACGCGCTGGTGCTGCTGCAGTTGTGCCTGGCGGCGATGAACATTCGCGGCAGCTACAAGAACCGCCAGCGCGGTGACGCCTGACGGATTGCCGCGAAGACTCCGATAGGCCCTTGGGAAGTCGCCCGCTGTTCGCCGGCCGGCGCCATTGCTCGAATGCCCTACCACATTCAAGGCAGAGCACCCATGGCGTCTCCCGTAAAACTCCTCCAGGGCATTCGCCCCATCACCCACAAAGGCGCGCTGCGCGATGCGCTGGCCGGCGTCTCGCTGGCGGCGATGGACATCCCCCAGTTGCTCGGATACGCACGCATCGCCGGCATGCCGGCAGTCACCGGGCTCTACACCGCGCTGCTGCCGCTGCTGGCCTTCGCCTTCTTCGGCGCCTCACGGCATCTGGTGGTGGCGGCGGATTCGGCCACCGCCACCATCTTCTCCAGCCAGCTGTCCGGCATGGCCAGCCTCGGCAGCCCGGAGTACGTCTCCCTCGCCGGCACCGTGGCGCTGCTCACGGCCGTGCTGCTGTTGATTGCACGCCTGCTGCGGCTGGGCTTCCTCGCCGACTTCCTGTCGCGCACAGCGCTGACCGGTTTCCTCGCGGGTGTTGGCGTGCAGGTCGCACTGGCGATGTCCGGCGATCTGCTGGGTCTTGCGGTCGACGCTCGCACCTCGGTGGGCAAACTGCTTTACGTGCTCGGTCACCTGCCGCAGGTCCACGTGCTGACCGCCACGCTGGCGCTGTCGTTGCTGCTGGTACTGTTCGCCGCCAGGCGCTGGGCACCGCGTCTGCCCGTTCCGCTGCTGGTGCTGGTCGGCTGCATCGCCGCCAGTGCCCTGTTCGACTTCGCCGGAAAAGGAATCCAGGTGCTCGGCCCGGTGGCCGGCGGTCTGCCATCGCTGACTCTGCCCCGGCTTGGCTGGCAGGACATCGTCGCCCTGCTGCCGACCGCCGGCGCCGGTTTCGTCATGATCATCGCCCAGAGCTCCGCGGCCAGCCGCGTCTACGCCGACCGCCACCATGAGCACGATGACCAGAACGCCAATATCCTCGGCCTGTCGACGGCCAACGCGGCGGCGGCCTTCAGCGGCGCCTTCGTGGTCAACGGCAGCCCGACCCAGACCGCCATGGCCGAGCAGGCCGGCGCGCGCAGCCAGTTCGCCCAGCTGGGCTTCGTCCTGGTGGTGGCGCTGGTGCTGCTGTTCCTCTGCCAGTGGCTGCAGTACCTGCCGCACTGCGTGTTGGCGGCGGTGGTGTTCGCCATCGCCATCGGGCTAGTGGACGTAAAGACCCTGCGGGCCATGCGCCAGGAAAGCCCGATGGAGTTCCGCATGGCGCTGGCCACCACCCTCACCGTACTGCTGGTGGGCGTGGAGCAGGGCATCCTGCTGGCCATGGCTCTCTCGCTGCTGCACCACGTTCGCCATAGTTACCGTCCGCACACCCTGATGCTGGCGCCGGACGCCGGCGGCCGCTGGCAGCCCCTGGCCGTGCAGCCGGGCCGGGAGACGGCGCCGGGGCTGATCGTGTTTCGTTTCGGCGCCGACCTGTTCTATGCCAACGACACATTCTTCGCCAGCCAGGTAGCGCAGCTGGCCAGCCAGGCGCCAGCCGGGCTGCGCTGGTTCGTGGTGGATGCTGGCGCCATCACCAGCCTGGACTACTCCGCTGCGCGCACCTTGCTGGAGCTGTATCGCAACCTTTCGCAGCAGGGTGTGCAATTGCTGTTCGGGCGGGTCAATAGCTACCTGCGCGCGGACATGGCCAGGCACGCCATCGATCAGGTCGTCGAGTCTCGCTATCTGCTGCCGACACTGCATGAAGCTCTGGCACTCACTGGCGTTGCACCGCAGGAAGAATCCACAGGCCCACGCTGAGGCCACCTCGGGAAATGAAAACGGGAGCCGCAGCTCCCGTTCTTCATTCACCCGCTCCGATCACTGCGCCGCCGCAGCCGCGCCGTCGGAGTGTTCCGCGTTGCGGCTCTGCGGGTTGACGATCACGGTAGCGGTGATGCCTGCCGCCAGCAGCACGCCTTCCGGCACGTCGTCGATATGGATGCGCACCGGCACGCGCTGGGCCAGGCGTACCCAGTTGAAGGTCGGATTGACATCGGCCACCAGCTCGCGGCTTTCCGGGTTGTCGCGGTCGTAGATGGCGCGGGCGATGCTCTCGACATGGCCTTTCAGGCGCTCGCCGCTCATCAGTTGCAGCTCGGCCGGGTCACCGACGCGGATGTGCGGCAGCTTGGTCTCTTCGAAGTAGCCGTAGATCCAGTAGGAGTTCTCGTCGACCACGGCCATCTTCGCCTCGCCCACGCGGGCGTAGTCGCCACGGTGCACGTTGAGGTTGGTCACGTAGCCGTCCACCGAGGCCCGCACCTGGGTGCGTTCCAGGTTCAGCTTGGCGGCGTCCAGCGCGGCCAGGGCCTGCTGGTAGTCGGCCTCGGAGGCAGCGGCGGTGTTGCTGGCGTCGTCCAGGCTCTCGCGGGAGACGACTTCCTCGTCCATGGCGCGGCGGCGCTTGGCGTTGAGCAGGCGCATCTGCAGGGTGGCCTTGCGCGAGTCGACCAGGGCCTGGGCCTGCTTCACGGCGATCTGGTAGTGGTCCGGATCGATCTGCATCAGCAGGTCGCCCTTCTTCACCTGCTGGTTGTCGCGCACCGGCACGTCGACCACCACGCCGGAGACGTCGGCGGCGACGTTGATGATGTCGGCGCGCACCCGGCCGTCGCGGGTCCAGGGCGTATCCATGTAGTTCACCCAGAGGGCGCGGCCGATCAACGCGGCGACCGCCAGGATGATCAGGGTCGCCAGCAGGCTGATGATGGATTTGAGAGTCATGGGTGCACGCTCGTTACTTATAGATAGTGAGAGACAGGCCGCCGAACAGGCAGGCGAACAGGCACACGCGGAACAGCGCCGGGTGCCAGGTGAAGCGGTACAGGCCGATGGAGGCGAAGACGCGGTCGATGCCCCAGCAGATCACCGCGGCAACGAGGAACATCAGGGTCAGGGTCGGCATGTAGACCCCGTGGAACGCGATCTCGCGGGGCAGGTCAGGCAACATGGGTCGATCTTCCAGAAGAGGTTTCGCCATCGCGCAGCGGCGACTGCGCATCGAGCAGGCTGCTGCGGATGAAGTGCAGGTAGCTGAGCACGCGGCGCAGCGGCGAGCTTTCGAAGTCCGGGGCGCGAGGCTCGTCGGTGGTCCTCACGCAGTCGATGGCCTGCTCGACGGCGGCCAGGGCACGCTCGCGGTTGGCCTCGCACGGCTTGACGAACAGGCGGATCAGCGCGCGGCCCATGGCGCGGATCGACTGCCGCCAGGGCGACGATTGCGCATAGCAGGGCTCGTTCGGCAGGTTTTCCTGCTCGACGCGCAACTCGATGATCGAATGGCCGATCTCCAGCACCACGAAGGTCCAGCGCAGCAGGCGGCGTTGCATCTGCGGGCTGCGCGCGGCGACGCCGTAAGCCTGGTTGAGCAGGTCGCGGGTGCCGCTCTCGAAGGACGAGACGAGGCCGTCGAGCTTGCCGCTGATGGCTTCCACCACGCGCAGGCGCAGGTCCTTCTCCAGGCGGCGCCACAGCCAGGCGCTGGTGGGCGGCATGATCACCGCGGCGACCACGGCCGCGAGGCTCTGCGAGATCACCAGGGCGATGTACTCGTTGAGCATACGGCCCGGATCGTAGACGGTGAGGTTTGCCGGAATTGCGCCGAAGCTGAAGAACACCAGCAGGCCCAGGCCGTAGCCGGCGTACTTGGGCTTGATCGAGAAGAACGCGCCCACCGCGAACACCGGCGCCAGGGCGAAGGCCAGCAGGGGGAAGCCGTCCAGGTGCGGGAACACGAAGAAGGTTTCCGAGAAGCCGAGGATGGCGGCGAAGAAGGTGCCCACGGCCATCTGCATGGCCATCTTCGCCGGGTCCGGCGCGGCCGATACGAGAGCGGCGACGGCGGCGGCGTTGAGCACGAAGGTGCTGCCACTGGGCCAGGCGGTCTCGATCCAGAAGATGCCGAACACCAGCACCATCAACGCGGTGCGCCCGCCGGCCACCAGCGAGGCGACCAGGTTGGCCTTGGGCGAGAAGCCGTGCTTCCAGTTCTCCCGCTCGTGCTTGTGCGCGGCCAGGGAAGCGTGGGTCAGGGCGTAGTTGTAGAGATCGTCGGCCAGGCGGTAGAGCAGTTCGCCGGCGGTGTTGTAGTCCAGCAGCGCGGACGGATCGTCCTGTTCATCCAGCAGTTGCGCACGACCGGAGCGTATGCGTTGCATCATCCGCGTGCGGTGGCTTTCCAGCTGGGCGGCGAGGCGTTCGGCGTCGCGGTCGGTGACCGACTGGCCACGCCACGGAGCGAGCACCTGGGCGAGTTCGTCCAGGCACGGCTGCAGCGCACGCAACACGGCCTCGGCTTCCTGCGCGCGCAGGCGCGAAAGCAACTGGTGCAGCGCGTGGTAGCGGGTGGTGAGGACCATGAACTCGTTGTTCAGCCGCGACAGGCGGCCGGAGCGCAGGCGCATGTGCGGGTCTTCGAAACGGGTAACGCTGCGCAGCGCTTCCAGACCAACGGCCTGGGCGGCGAAGGCCACGTTGGCGGCCTCGAACTTCGGCCGCTCGCCGCCGCCGAGGTTGTCCAGGACGAATCCGGCGAAAGCGCCGAAACGCTGGTACAGCGCACTGCGCATGGCGGTGCTGGAGGTCTGCGGGAACAGCGTGGCGCTGACCACCATGGAACAGAGGATGCCGAGGCTGATTTCCAGCACACGCCAGATGGCCGACATGAAGGCAGCTTCCGGGTGCAGGGTGGCTGGCAGGCCGATCAGCGTGGCGGTGTAGCCGGCGAGGACACAGGCGTAGGAGCGAAAGTCTCGGTAGCGCGCAGCGCCGACGGTGCACAGGCCGATCCACAGCGCCGAGACGAGCAGGAACAGCTCACGCTGCTGGGCGAAGATGGCGATCAGCGCGACCATCACGGTCAGCCCGACCAGGCTGCCGAGAATCCGGTAGAAGCTCTTGGCGAACACCTGGCCGCTCTGCGGCTGCATGACGATGAACACGGTGATGGTCGCCGTGCTCGGCTGCGGCAGTTCCAGGCGCATCGCCAGCCACAGGGTCAGCAGCGCGGCGAGCAGCACCTTGGCGATGTACACCCAGGTGACGCCGTCACTGCGGCCCCACTCCAGCAGCGCGCGACGCAGGGCGTCCAGCGGCGCCAGCTGGCGGGTGGCGGTGCTGCCGTTGAAGGAGTCGCCGGCCATCTCAGCGCTCGCTGGCCGCGCGGACGTCGACGGTCTCGGGGACCATCTTCGCCTCTTTCGGGCCTTCCTGCTTGTCCATCAGACCGCCGCCCAGGGCGACGACGAGGCCGGCATGGGTAGCCAGGCGCGCGGCGCGCACCTGCTGCTCCACCAACTGCTGCTGGAACAGCCGGGTCTGCGCGTTGAGCACGTTGAGGTAGTCGGTCAGGCCGCCACGATAGGCCTTGGTGGCGATGTCGTAGGTGCGCTGGGCCGAGGCCACGGATTTGGCGGCGAAACCTTCCTGCAGCTCCATGGAGTGCATGCGGATCAGTTGGTCGGAGATGCCCTTGAGGGCATTGACCAGGGTCTGGTTGTACTGCGCCACGGCGGCGTCGTAGCCGGCGGATTCCTGGCTCAGCTGCGAACGGCGGCGGCCCCCGTCGAAGATCGGCAGGGAGATGGCCGGGCCGACGCCGTAGGTGAATTTCTCGGCGTTGAGGAACTCCAGCACGCCGCCACCGACGGCGCTGTAGCCGATGCTCGCGACCAGGTCGACGTTGGGGTAGAACTCGGCGCGGGCGACATCCACACCCTTGGCTTGCGCGGCGACTTTCCAGCGGCTGGCGACCACGTCCGGGCGGTGGCCGAGCAATTCCATCGGCAGCTTGCTGGGCAGCCCCGGCCCTTCGGCGAGCTTCAGGCTCGGCCGCTGGATCGAGGCACCGGCGCCGGGGCCCTTGCCGGCCAGGGCAGCGATCTGGTTACGGGTAAGCTGGATTTCCTCGTCCACCGCCTCGATCTTGCGTTCAGTTTCCGGCAGCGGGACTTCCGCCTGGCTGACTTCGAAGTGCGTGCCGATGCCACCGTCGAGGCGGCGCTGGGCCAGGGCCAGGATGCCCTGCTGCTGCGCCAGCATGGCCTTGCCGATGTCCAGCTTGGCGTACTGCAGCGACAGCTGGATGTAGGCGCGGACGATATTGCCCTCCAGCTCCAGCTGGGCCATGCGCGCCTCGGCGGCAGTCATCTTGGCGATGTTCACGTAGCGCTCGGTGTTGCTGCGCTCGCGGCCCCAGAGGTCCAGCGAATAATTGAAGCCCAGGGCGGCGTTGTTGTTGAACGTGGTGCTGTCGGCCAGGTCGCCCGGACCGTAGAAGTAGTCGGTCGGCCAGCGGTGGCGGGTCAGCGAGGCGTCCACGCCGATCTGCGGCGACTCGGCGGACTCGGCTATGCCGGCCATGGCCATGGCCATGCGCACCCGCGCCTCGGCCTGGGCCAGGGTCGGGCTGCCCTCCAGCGCGGTCTGCACCCAGGCATTCAACTGCGGATCGCCATAGGCGCGCCACCACTGCTCGGCCGGCCAGCCAGCTTCCTGGTTGGCGTGCGCGATGGCGGCGTCGGTGGCCAGCTCGGTGTCGCCCAGGCGTTGTTCCTGCGGGGCGATGCCGTTGGTGCTGATACATCCGGCGATTGTTGAAAAAATGACAAAGGAGCCGACGAACGTCAGTCCTTTCATGAGGTGACGCGACACGGTGGAGGTCCTGGAAGTGGTCTAGCTTTTCAGCGTGGGGCTTTTAAGCGTGGAGATGCCGGCAAAGCCAATGGCGGCGATTGAATTCTAGGGATGGGGAAGGGAACGGATAAGCCGGCTGATTTGTGATTGTTTATTACCGATAATGAAACAATGTGTGTCGCCATCCATGTGACAATAGGCCGCCCCCGCTCTGCTCCGCGCATTGCCACCCATCAAGGACATGCCGCCGGCGGCGACGTATCGCTTCACTGGCGTCGCCACCCGGGACAGACGCCCCACTGACGAGGCCCTAATGGACACACTGCAGACCATGCGTGCGTTCGCCTGCGTTGCGGAAACCGGCAGTTTCACCGCCGCCGCGCAGCAGCTGAACACCACCACCGCCTACGTATCCCGCGCGGTCGCCAATCTGGAGTCCCACCTGCGGACCCGCCTGCTCAACCGCACTACCCGGCGGATCGCCCTCACCGAGGCCGGCCAGCGCTACCTGCTGCGCTGCGAGCAGATTCTCGCCTACGTCGAGGAAGCCGAAGCCGAGGCCAGCGACGCCCATGCCCGCCCCGCCGGCCGCCTGCGCGTACACTCGATGACCGGCATCGGCCAGCACTACGTGATCCGCGCCATCGCCAACTACCGCCAGTTGCACCCGGACGTGACCTTCGAGCTGACCATGGCCAACCGCGTGCCGGACCTGCTCGACGAAGGTTTCGACGTGGCCATCGTAGTCGCCTCCGAACTGCCCGACTCGGGCCTGGTATCCCAGCGCATCGGCGAGACCTACAGCATCCTCTGCGCCTCGCCCGACTACCTGGCCCGGCGCGGCACGCCGAAAACCCCGACGGAGCTGATGGACCACGATTGCCTGCGCCTGATCAGCCCGGTGCTGCCGCTGGACAAGTGGCTGTTCGACGGCCCCAACGGCCAGGAAATGATCACCCTCGGCCCCTCGCCCTTCCAGGTGAACGTCGGCGACGCCATGACCGAGGCCATCGGCTCGGGCATGGGTATCAGCGCCCTGCCCGTCTACTCGGCCATCGACGGCCTGCGCGACGGCTCGCTGGTGCGCGTGCTGCCGCACTACAAACTGCAGATCCTCAACGTCTACGCGCTGTATCCGTCTCGCCAGTACCTGGACGCAAAGATCAAGACCTGGGTCGCGTACCTGCGAGAAAATCTCCCCGGTGTGCTCCAGGCCGATGGCGCCGGGCTCGCCGATGTGGGACCCTGACCACCCTTTTCGTCGTGTTTCGCGGGCAAGCTCACTGTGTAACTCCTTACCCCGGTGTTCAGTGAGCTTGCCCGCGAACCCATCTTCTTCCCCGCCGCACACCACCCCACGTTCGATAATCGCCCGGCACGCACGCAGGCCTTGCGCCGCTCTGGCTCGGCAATGGTAGGGTTAAGCCCCCTCCGCCTCCCTGCCGTCCGAGAGCCATGAAAAAGAATGTGTTCGTCTTCAGCCGCCTTGCCGCGGAACACCTCGACCGCCTGCGCAGCCAGTTCAACGTTACCGTGCTCGACCCCAAGCAGGGCGATGTCGAAGCGCAGCTGGCCGCCGCCCTGCCGACCACCCACGGCATGATCGGCGTCGGCCGCCCGCTGAGCGAGAAGCAACTGGCCCAGGCCACCCAGTTGGAGGTCATCTCCAGCGTTTCGGTCGGCTACGACAACTACGACCTGAACTACCTGAACCAGCGCGGCATCCCGCTGACCAATACCCCGGACGTGCTGACCGAAACCACCGCCGACCTGGGCTTCGCCCTGATCATGGCTGCCGCCCGGCGCACCGCCGAGCTGGATGCCTGGACCAAGGCCGGGCAGTGGAAGCGCACCGTGGATGCCCAGCACTTCGGCGTCGACGTGCACGGCAAGAAGCTCGGCATCCTCGGCCTGGGCCGCATCGGCGCGGCCATCGCCCGTCGCGGCCACTTCGGCTTCAACATGGACATCCTCTACCACGGCAACAGCCGCAAGCCGGAGCTGGAACAGGAGTTCGGCGCGCGCTTCTGCGGCTTCGAGGAACTGCTGGGCGAGGCGGATTTCGTCTGTGTGGTGGTGCCGCTGTCGGACAAGACCCGCAAGCTGATCGGCAAGCGCGAGCTGGAGCTGATGAAGCCCACCGGCATCCTGGTGAATATCGCCCGCGGCCAGGTGATCGACGAAGCCGCGCTGGTGGAAGCGCTGCAGGAGAAGCGCATCCTCGCCGCCGGCCTGGACGTCTACGAGAAGGAACCGCTGGCCGAGTCGCCGCTGTTCGCCCTGCCCAACGCCGTGACCCTGCCGCACATCGGCTCGGCCACCCACGAAACCCGCCAGGCCATGGCCGAGTGCGCGCTGGACAACTTCGAAGCCGCCCTGCGCGGCGAGCGGCCAAAGAACCTGGTCAACCCGCAGACCTGGAAAGCCTGACGCACTTTTCTTAGGGCGCATAACCCGGAACAGGTTATCCGCCGGCATCTCGGCGGCGGATAACGCTGGCGCGTTATTCGCCCTACATAGCTGCGGGGCGGTTCGCGAGCAAACTCGCTCCCACAAGGACCTTCACGCCCGCGCCGGCTGCAACACCGGCCTGGGCTTGCGGAACACCAGCACGTTGCCCACCATCACCAGCCCAAGCCCGGCCAGCGCTGGCAGGCTCCACTGGTAGCCCTCGGCGAAGGCCGAGACGTTCAGCGCCACCACCGGGAACAGCACGGTGCAGTAGGCCGCGCGCTCCGGCCCCATGCGCCCGACCAGCGTCAGGTAGGCGGTGAAGCCGATCACCGAGCCGGGGATCGCCAGGTACAGCAGCGACCAGACGTACTGCGGGCTGCTGTCGAAAGTCAGTGGCACACCCTGCACCAGACAGATCACCAGCAGGATCAGCGAGCCATAGAGCATGCCCCAGGCGTTGGTCGACAGCGGCCGCAGCCCGGCTTTCTGTTGCAGGCTCGACAGCAGGTTACCCGCCGAGAAACACAGCGTGCCGAGCAGCGCCAACCCCAGGCCGTAGAAGGTTTCCCGCGAGGCCTGATGCCCGGACAGCTCCGGCCAGAACAGCAGCGCCAACCCCGCCAGACCGAATGCGCCGCCGCCCAGGACGTTGGGTGCAATTCGCTGGCCGAAGAAAACCCGTGCATTCAGCGCGTTCCACAGCGTCGCGGTGGAGAACACCACGGCGACCAGCCCGCTGGGGATCCACTGGCTGGCGGTGTAGAAGCACAGGAAGTTCACGCAGAACAGGCACAGTCCCTGGGCGAAGCAGATCGCCTGCCCACGCCGTCCCAGCGGCTGCAACCGGCGCGAAACCAGCAGCAGGGCGAACAGCACCAGCGCCGCCAGGCTGAAGCGATAGGCGATGGACAGCGGAATGGCGACCACGCCGACCTGCAACTTGATGGCGATCCAGGTCGTGCCCCAGATGAGCACGGTGAGCAGGTAGAGCGAGAGGTTCATGGCGGTCTCCGGAAATCCTACGCAAACAGTCTCCCGCCCGCCCCCGGCGCCGGCTTGCAGATTCTTGCGCTTATTGCGACAACCGGGCTGGCAAGGCGCGCCCGCGCGGGTAGAGTGAAGGCAACAGAGGAACACCCATGTCAGCCATTTCGCAGCTCGAAGTCTTTCAGTCGATGAACGCCTCGCCCAACGCCCGCCTGGAGCGTTGCGCGGAGCTGGGCGACGGGCTGTCCGCGGCGATCTGGAGCAACAGCCACGACGCCCGCGACTACCACGCGCCGAGCCACCACACACTGTCCTGCTACCTGAACGACGGCACCGGCACCTTCCGCCGTGGCGCCCCCGGCACCACCGGCGCGCCGGACAAGCTCTGCGTGATGCCAGCCGGCGCCGAGTCGGCCTGGATCGTCAACGGCGACATTCGCCTGGCGCACCTCTACATCGGCCAGGAACAGTTCTCCCTCGGCTGCATCCGCCTGCTCGACCGCGAGCCGCGCGAACTGCAGCTGCACGAACGCACCTTCCTCGACGACCCGCAGCAGGCCGCGCGCTTCCGCCAACTGGTGAAGCTCGACTGGCACGAGCCCGGTGAACGTATCCGCACCAGCACACTGGCCCATGACCTGATCGACCACCTGCTGCTGAACCAGGTGGGTATGCGCGAAGGCCTGAAGCTCAAGGGCGGACTGGCGCCGACCATGCGCCGGCGCGTGGCCGACTACATCGAGCAGCGCCTCGACCAGCCGCTGTCGCTGGGTGAGCTGGCGATGCAGACAGCGCTGTCGGAATACCACTTCGCGCGGATGTTCCGCGAAAGCTTCGGCATGCCGCCGCACCAGTACGTACTAGCCCGCCGCGTGGCACTGGCGCAGCGCCTGCTGCGCGACACCCGCCAGCCGCTGAGCCAGGTTGCCCTGGCCTGCGGGTTCTCCAGCGCCAGCCACTTCGCCAACCGCTTCAGGTCAGTGGTAGGCGGGACGCCGGGGGAATACCGGCAGGCGTTCGAGGAGTAGCCAGAGCTGGGGCATTTCTTCGCAGGAACGAGCTAGCTCGCGACTCGCATCACCGCATTCTGCCGCCCGCCTCAGCGAGCTCTTTGTAGGATGGGTGGAGCTTGCGATACCCATGCTGTCCTGCGCGTCGCCATCGATAGGTATCGCTGCGCTCCACGCCATCCTACGTTCGTGCTTCGCCGTGATGTCGATGTGGATGGAAACCCCGATCTTGGATCAGGGCCACTCCGACAAAAGCACAGGCACGGCGCCGGGATGGTTCGCGAGCAAGGACCGAACGACTCCTACCGGAGCCTCAGCCCAGCACCGCCAGCACGCCACCGATCACCGGCATCGCCGCCGCTGTCGGCAACGCCCAGCGCGGCCGCCAGGCCAGCAGCAGGACCAGCACAGCACAGGCAATCATCAGCAGGCACGCCCAGTAGACGATGCCCAGTTCGATGCCGATGCGGTGAATCGAGAACGCCAGCGCCAGCGCACCATCCACCAGCGCAGCGACTCGCAGCAGACGCACCCGCGACGGCGAGGGCGCGCTGCCGAACAGATCGCGATGATGACGGGACAGCGACAGACAGGCCGCCGCCAGCGCCAGCAGGTTGAGACCGAACACCAGCAGCATCAGGCATACTCCTCGTTACGGACGCGACGGGCGCGAGCCGGCTCGGCACGCTCCTGTCCCAGGCGCCAGCCGAGGAATACGCAGAGACCGCCGATCAGCAGCAAGCCGAGATCGATACCGACCATCATCCAGTCGCCATTGGCGACATGCGTCGTCACCCGGCCCGGCTCGGGGCCGAACAAGCTCAGCACCGGCAGCAGCAGCGCCAGTGCCGCCAGCGCGATGAACTGCTCGCGAGCCATGGCACGGCTGCCACGACGCAACAGCGCGTGGGCCAGCGCCAGCAGCCAGATGACCACGAAGGCCGTGGCTTCCCAGCGGGTGCGCTGGAGCAGGTCGGCCGGCAGCAGGCGCGACGCCGCCAGCAGACCGAGGGAAGCAATCGGCAGACCGCCGCAGACCGCGCCGTTGAGTGTTCGCACCAGCGCCACGCCACGGTGGCCGCGCGTTTCACGCTTGCTGACCCAGACCTGCAGGCCGCCGAACACCATCACGCAACCCACCAGGCCGAGGACGAAATACATCACCCGCAGCAGGTCGTTGCCGAACTGCGCCATGTGCAGGCCGGTCAGCCAGGCGTAGGTCTTGTAACCCGGCCTGTAGGGCTTCTGCAGGTGGATCAGCGCCCCCGTACCGGAATCGAAGGACACGGTGCGCTGGTCGTTGACCATGCTCTTGTCCACCGCCCTGCGGATCTGCACCATCGCCGCGGCATCGCCGGGGTTCTCGATGTTGATCCAGCCCACCTGACTGTCGTCTCCCCAGGCCTCGCGCGCCTTGAGGATCATGTTGTCGATGGATTTGGTCGCCTTGGCCGGCTTGCCCAGCGCCTCGCGCTCGAAGGCGCCCTGCACGTCATGGAAGAAGTGCTCCATGTCGTTCTTGTAGGCCACCTTGATGCCGGCGGTCATGTAGAACGTGATGAAGATTGCCAGGCCGGTGTAGGCCATCAGCAGGTGGAACGGCAGGCCAAGGACGCCCAGCACGTTATGCGCGTCCAGCCAGGCCCGCTGCTTGGCCGCCTGCGGGCGCAGGGTGAAGAAATCCTTGAAGATGCGTCGGTGGACGATCACCCCGCTGACCAGCGCCACCAGCATGAACACGCCGGCCACGCCGACCACGTAAAGGCCGAGGATGCCGCCGTGGAGTTCGTAATGCAGTTCGAGGAAGAAGTTGCCACCAACGGTCTTGGGCAGCACCTCGCCGCTCTGGGCATCCACCAGGAAGGACTGGAACTCGCTGAAGTCCGCCGGCTCCCAGCCCGCCGTCCAGTAGGGCATGCGCTCGGTGGGCGGGTGCATCCAGTAGCCGTGGGCCTTGGGCGCACGCTCAACGATCAGCTCGCGCACCTGGTCGGCGCCCACCTTGACCTGCTCCAGCTTGTGCAACTGCGGGGTCATCCAGCGGGTGAGCTCCTTGTCGAACACCGCGACGGTGCCGGAGAACAGCACGACGAAGAGAATCCAGCTGACCAGAAGCCCGGCCCAGGTGTGCAGGCCGGACATCGATTGACGCAGGCTCATGGACGCACTCCGTAGCCGCTCGGCAGGAAGGCCGCGACGCCAAGCACAACACTCACTGCCACCGGGATCCAGACCGCACGCCAAGGGCTCTTCGCGCCGAAGGCGTAGATGATCGCCGCGACCCAGACGATGAAGCAGGCGAGGCTCGACAGCGAGACGCGGTCCGGCCGTGACATCGGCAGGTAGACGCTGAGAAACGCAGTCGCCGTGTAGGCCAGCGCATAGCCGCCGACCACGGCACTCAGGATGCGGGCCACAAGGGCGCCGGCTTGGGTCGCGCTCATGCGTCGGCTCTCGGTTGGATCTGGCGCGGGGAAACGCACATCGAGTTGAGTCCTGCGAGGCGGCCCGGGCATCGCCCAGGCACGCGATTGAAAAGCGGAATTATATGATATTAATTCTCAATTAAAAGAACTCAGCAACGCCGTTTGTGAGTATCTGTGTCGTAAATTCGCTGAACGGCATAGGTAGCGCTCACATCCATGGCGCGCAGCAAGCTGTTCATCATCAGGTCCGCCTCGGCCGTAACCCGCGGGGGCGGTTGCTCCTCGAGGATGCGGGAAGCGCCGGAGGTCAGTTCGACGGCAGCCACTACATTGCCCTTGCCGAACAGGTATTCGTAGATCAACAGGTAGTCCGTACCAGGCCTGTCCTTGAATTCGGCGATGCGCCGCAGCACGTTGATCGACCCCAGTATCCAGTCGCGGCTTTCGGTGAACTCCAGCACGCCAAGGCTCCAGGTCTGGCTTGTCTCGTCGTAGTGGTTCCAGGCCGGCGAGCGCAGATGCTGGCTCCAGCCCGCCACCCAGGCCGCCGCAGTAGTGCCCTGCCCCAATTCGCACAGTTCGCCCCAGGTCAGGCCGCCTCGTCGATGATGATTGCCGTCCAGCCACTGTTCGAGATCCCTGAAGCAGGCGGCGGAACCCGCCTCCCGGGAGAGAAAGTCCTCGAGTCTGGAACGACTGATGGAAACCTTCAGGTACAGCTGGCACGGCTCGGCCATAGAGTGTCCTCTTCTTCTGATCCAACGATTCACCTCGCATCACTTGTCGCGAGCCTGAGGTGCTGAATCGATAATCCTAGAGGCTTGGCCTGTGAGCGGTTCGCCCTACCTTTTCGACCGTGAGGTGGTATTTTTCAGATCGCGTTGTACAGCTGTTCAACTTTCCGCAGGCTTTTCAGTCGGCTCAGGGCTTATTGTCCTTCCCTCCCCTTTTTCTGACGGTTCCAGGAGAGGGAAACGCACTGGATTCACGTGAAGAAAACGAAAAGCCGGTCATTTCTGAGCTTGTTTTCTGTCAGCGCCCGCGCGCCTGCCCCATGGCCCGTTCCAACCCCTCGTAAATGCGCGGCGACAGGCACTGGGCGACGTTGAAGCGCAGGTAGCCCGCGGCACTCTGGCTCAGGCTGAAGACATTGCCGGGCGCCAGCACCAGATTGTCCGCCAACGCCGCCCGCGAGACTTCGGCGGCATCCAGCCCACCGGGCAGGCAGGCCCAGACGAACACCCCGCCACGCGGCTCCAGCCAGGGCTGGATATCCAGCGCGCGCAGGCGCAGCAGCGTCTCGCCCATGGCGTCCGCCAGACGCCCGCGCAGGCTGTCCAGGTGGCGGCGATAGCTGCCCTTGCGCAGCAGTTCGTAGAGCATCTCCGCGCTGAACGGGCTGTTGCCGAAGCTGGTGGCCAGCTTCAGATCCACCAGGCGCTCACACCATTCGGGCCTGGTGGCAATGTAGCCACAGCGCACCGAAGCCGACAGCGTCTTGGAAAAGCTGCCGACCTGGATCACCCGCTCCAGCCCGTCGAAGGCCGACAGGCGCGGCGCGCTCTCGTGTTCGAAGTCACCGAAGATGTCGTCCTCGACGATCAGCAGGTCATGGGCCTCGGCGAGCTTCAGCAGGCGATGGGCAACCAGCGGCGAGAGCACTGCGCCGGTGGGGTTATGGAAGGCCGAATTGGTGATGTACAGCCGCGGCCGGTGCTGCTCCAGCAGGGTTGCCATGGCGGCGACGTCCGGCCCGGTCGGCGTGTAGGGCACACCCACAACCTGCACGCGGTGCGCACGCAGCAGCGCCTGGAAGTTGAAGTAGCCGGGGTCGTCCACCAGCACGCAGTCGCCCGGCTCCAGCAGGAAGCGACAGACCAGGTCGATCGCCTGAGTACCGTTGTCGGTAAGTACCACCTGTTGCGGGCCGACCGGCACGCCGTAGTCCGCCAGCCGGCGTGCGAGCTGTTCGCGCAGACCGATGTGGCCATAGGGGCGACCGTATTCCAGCAGGCTCGATTGTGGCGCGCGGGCAATCTGCCGCAGCGCACGGCGCAACTCTTCCTCCGGCAGCCAGGACGGCGGCAGCCAGCCGCAGCCGGGCTTGAGCGAAGTATCCGCGGCTTCCAGCGACTGCCGGGATATCCACAGCGGATCGATGCTGCGGTCCAGCGCCGGGCCGACATCCGCCAGCGACAGCGGCGGCGCATGACCGGCGACATAGAAGCCGGAGCCCCGGCGTGCGGCGATCACTCCGTCGGCGGCCAGCCGGTCATAGGCTTCCACGACGGTGGTCTTGGACACTTCCAGCTGCTCGGCCAACTGGCGAATCGACGGCAACCGTTCACCGGGCACCAGCGCCCGCGCAGCCAGTCGTTCGCGCACGTGGTGCATCACCGAATCGACCCGTGTGCTCCTTGGTCTGCCCATGCTGCCCTCGCCTGCGACCGGATAAGGTGTACCGATATAATTTACGGACAGTTTGCTCGAATTGTACCTTCCTGTCACTGGCCGTCCGGCGGCTCCACGCGCAATCTGCAAGCTCGCTCTCCTACCGGATGCCCACCATGAACAACACCCACACCCTGACCACGAACAGCCACCTCGGTGGCTGGCTCAGTGGCTTCCTCGGCGTACTCATCTTCAGCGGCTCGCTGCCGGCGACGCGGGTAGCAGTGGCCGACTTCGACCCGACCTTTCTCACCCTGGCCCGCGCCAGCATCGCCGGCCTGCTGGCGGCGGCAATCCTCATCGTGCTGCGGCAGAAGCTGCCGGCGCGCAGGGACCTGATCCCCCTGCTGGTGGTCGCCGGTGGCGTGGTGGTGGGCTTCCCGCTGCTCACCGCGCTGGCGCTCAAGCACGTCAACTCGGCCCACGCCATCGTCTTCGTCGGCCTGCTGCCGCTGGCCACCGCGCTGTTCGGCGTGGTCCGCGCCGGCGAACAGCCGCGTCCGGCGTTCTGGATCTGCTCGCTGCTGGGCAGCACCGTCGTCGCCGGCTTCGCCCTGTCGCAGAGCGGTGCGGGCAACTTCACCGGCGACCTGCTGATGCTCGCCGCCGTGGCGGTCTGCGGCCTGGGCTACGCCGAAGGCGGGCGCATCGCACGCCACCTGGGCAGTTGGCAGGTAATCTGCTGGGTGCTGGTGCTGTCCCTGCCGCTGATGCTGCCGCTGGCGTGGTACACCCAGCCGGAATCCTTCAGCGGCGCCAGCTGGCCGGCCTGGATCAGCCTGGGCTACGTCTCGCTGTTCAGCATGCTGATCGGCTTCTTCTTCTGGTACCACGGCCTGGCCACGGGCGGCATCGCCGCGGTCGGCCAGTTGCAACTGCTGCAGCCATTCTTTGGCCTGGCGCTGGCCGGCCTTCTGCTCCACGAGCAGATCAGCCCGCTGATGGCCGGCGCCACCGTCGCTGTCGTGCTGTGCGTCGCGGGGGCAAAACGCTTCGCCCGCTGACCGCCGGCTTCCTTCCGCGTCCCGCCCGAGAAAAATCGCGGTATGATCGGGCGTTTGCGTACTCGGCTGGACTGCCGGAAGGACACTCGGATGAAGCCACCCGCCGAATCTCCACTGCCCGTCGTGGAGCGCGACGAACTCGCGCCCCGGCCACGGCTGACCCTGGGCAGCCACGTGCATAGCGGCTTCGACCTGCGCAGCGGGCGCATGCAGAACATCTCCCGGCACCGCGCCGCGCTGGCGTTCCTGTATGGGGACATGCCGGTCTCGGGCAGCGTCACGCCGCGCTCGGGCCGCGAGATCCGGGTGTTCCGCGATGACCAGATCGTCCGCGTCAGCCGTGAGCTCGAACTGGAACACGCCTGGCGCCTGGACCTTCGCGAGTTGGGCTTCAAGCCGGCGATGCGCCGTAGCGACGCGCTGGAAGACAGTGCCGGGGAAATGTTCGAACTGCCCGACGACAGTGCCTGGCAGGAGTTCATGCGCGAAGGCCTGCCGCACCTGCGCGAACAGGGTTGGGAAATCGACATCCGTCCCGAATTCGTCTTCGACCTCACGCCAGTGGAGAACTGGTACGCCGAGATCGAGGAAACCGACGACCGCCAGTGGTTCGACCTGGAGCTGGGCATCGAAGTGGAGGGCCGGCGCATCAGCCTGCTGCCAGCGCTGATCGAACTGATCCGGCGCATGCCGGCGCTGCTCGACCCGGTCGCCCTCGCCCGCCATGCCGACGATGAACAACTGGTGCTGCGCCTGGATGCCGGGCGCAACCCAGTCCACACCTGGCAGACCGCCTCCGACCGTCCGCTGCGCGTCTCGCTGCCGTTCGGCAAGCTCAAGCCAATGCTGGGCACGCTCTCCGAGTTCTACATCGGTGAACAGCCGCCGGTACGCCGACTGCGCATGGGCGCACCGGACGCTGCGCGCCTCACCGAGCTGGAAGAACTGCCGCTGACCTGGCAGGGCGGCGAGCAGCTGCGCGAGATCGCCCATCGCTTGCGCGACTACCGCGCCCAGCCGGCGCAGATCCCCGCCGGCCTCAACGCCGAGTTGCGCGGCTACCAGCACGAAGGCCTGAGCTGGATGCAGACCCTGCGCGAAGTCGACGCCAGCGGCATCCTCGCCGACGACATGGGGCTGGGCAAGACGCTGCAGTCCCTTGCCCACGTACTGCTGGAAAAGCAGGCCGGGCGCCTGACCAGCCCGGCCCTGGTGATCATGCCCACCAGCCTCATTCCCAACTGGCTGGACGAGGCCGAGCGCTTCACGCCCGACCTGCGCGTGCTCGCCCTGCATGGCGCCGGGCGGCGCAAGGCATTTGCGAAGATTGCCGAGCACGACCTGATCCTCACCACCTACGCCCTGTTGCCGCGCGATGCCGAGAAGCTCGCGCAGCACGAGTATCACCTGCTGATCCTCGACGAGGCACAGAACATCAAGAACGCCACCACCAAGGCCGCCCAGGCCGCGCGCCACCTGCGGGCGCGCCACCGGTTGTGCCTGACCGGCACGCCGCTGGAGAATCACCTGGGCGAGCTGTGGTCGCTGTTCCACTTCCTGCTGCCGGGCTGGCTGGGCGATGCGCGGCAGTTCGCCGTGGACTACCGGACCCCCATCGAACGCCATGGCGACCAGGGCCGCCTGGCACACCTGGCCGCGCGCATCCGCCCGTTCCTGCTGCGTCGCACCAAGGAGCAGGTGGCCTCGGAACTGCCACCCAAGAGCGAGTTCATCCAGCATATCGAGCTCAGCGAGGCACAGCGCGATCTCTACGAGACCGTGCGCCTGGCGCTGGACCGCAAGGTGCGCGACGAGATCGCCCGCCGTGGCCTGGCGCGCAGCCGGATCATCATCCTCGAGGCGCTGCTCAAGCTGCGCCAGGTCTGCTGCGACATCCGCCTGGTGAACAAGGAAGCCCCGCCGCCCACCGGCAAATCCGCGCGTGCGGTGACCTCGGGCAAGCTGGTCTACCTGCTCGACATGCTCGAAGAGCTGCTCTCCGAAGGCCGCCGGGTGCTGGTGTTCTCGCAGTTCACCTCGATGCTCGCGCTGATCGGCGAGGCGCTGGCCGAGCGCAACCTGGAGTACGCCCTGCTCACCGGTGAAACCCGCGACCGCCGCGCACCGGTTAAGGATTTCCAGGAAGGCCGCGTGCCGCTGTTCCTGATCAGCCTCAAGGCCGGTGGCGTAGGCCTGAACCTCACCGCCGCCGACACCGTGATCCACTACGACCCCTGGTGGAACCCGGCCGCCGAGAACCAGGCCAGCGACCGCGCCTATCGTATCGGCCAGGACAAGCCGGTGTTCGTCTACAAGCTGATCGCCCGTGGCACGGTGGAAGAGAAGATCCAGCTGCTGCAGCGCGACAAGGCTGCCCTGGCCGCCGGCATCCTCGACGGCTCGGGCAGCGACTGGCAGCTCGACGACGCGGATATCGACGCGCTGTTCGCGCCGCTGCCGAAGGCGGTCTGACCCGCCGCGCTCCCTGTAGGAGCGAGCTTGCTCGCGAACACACCTGACTGCGAAGTACGGGCCATGCTGGCGATCACCCGCTTGGCCCGTCCCTTCAATAGCTCCATGCCTCGATATCCCGTGTAGGGCGCATAACGCCCGCGGCGTTATCTGCCGTCCTGGCGGATAACCGGTTCCGGGTTATTCGCCCTACGGGTGCCAGAGATCAGTCGCCGAGAAAAGACAGTTGTTCCGACATTGAAGAAGCACCTGACACCACGAAGGGGAAATCCACTACATCGCCAAGCACTGGCATGTAGGAATCTACCCCTGCACCGACGCAACGAGCCCGGACCCGGCAGAGGCAGACGCCCCGGGCACACCGGGGCCCCAGCCGGCGCAAGCAAGTCGACCCAATGACCCCGCTCGTCCCCTTACGAGACGGGGTCGTTGTTCTTGCGCCGCCTTGTCAGCGCATGCCCCAGCCATGGCTGACCAGCACCGACTGCCCGGTGAGCGCCGCCGAGGGAAAACTGGCCAGGAACAGCACCGTCTGCGCCACGTCTTCCACGGTGGTGAACTCCCCATCCACCGTCCCGCCGAGCATCACCTGCTTCACCACTGCCTCCTCGCTGATGCCCAGCTCCTTCGCCTGCTCGGGAATCTGCTTTTCCACCAGGGGCGTGCGCACGAAACCGGGGCACACCACATGGGAGCGCACGCCGTACGCCCCGCCTTCCTTGGCCAGGGTACGGGCCAAGCCGAGCAAGCCGTGCTTGGCAGTGACGTAGGCGGATTTGAGCGGCGAGGCTTCGTGGGAGTGCACCGAGCCCATGTAGATCACCACGCCGCCGCGCCCGGCCGGGTACAGGTGGCGTAGCGCTGCGCGGGTAGTGAGGAAAGCGCCGTCGAGGTGGATGGCGAGCATCTTCTTCCAGTCGGCGAAGGCATAGTCCTGCAATGGATTGACGATCTGGATGCCAGCGTTGGAGACGAGGATGTCGAGCCCGCCGAAGGTGGCGATTACTTGCTCAATGCCGCGGTCCACGGCCTGCTCGTCGGTCACGTCCATGGCCACCGCCAGCGCCTTGCCGCCGGCGGCTTCGATCTCGGCCACCACGCGCTGGGCGGCGTCCTGCTGCAGGTCGGCGATGGCCACTGCGGCACCGGCCTGCGCCAGGGTCAGGGCAATCTGTTTGCCGATGCCGCTGGCCGCACCGGTGACCACCGCGACCTTGCCGTTCAATGCGTTCATCAGAGAGCTCCCGGGGAAGTTGGAACTCTCACTCTAGACGGCCCGGAGCCGAGCGCCGCGGTCACCAGCCCTTGAGCTGGTCCCAGCGCCAGTTGCGGTACTGGTAGATCAGCGTACCCAGCAGTCCATAGGCTGCCGCCATGGCGAAAAGGATCAGGATGCGGTCAGCCACGGCGGAAAGCGGCAGGTTCATCTGGTTCATCTCCACCACCGCGCGGATCGCCCAGGTGGACGGAATCGCGTCGGCCAACAGTTGCACCCACTGCGGCATGGCCTGGGGCGGCCAGGTGAAGCCGGCCATGTAGAACAGCGGCAGGGTGATGAAGGTCATCGTCAGGTACACCGCCTCTTCCGAGGGCAGCAGCTCGGCGATGAACTCGCTCATGGCGATCACCGCCAGCAGGAAGGGCAGCACCAGGCCCATCAGCATGAAGAACGAGGCCGTCTGCCGGTAGCCCATGATCCACGGCCAGATCACGTAGAAGAGCATCGCCAGCGCCGTCCAGATCAGCAATTGCGCGGCGTAACGACCGAAGCGCGTGGAGGTAGGCTGGCGCAGCGAGCGCGGAGTGCCGCCGCGCAGGTTGAGGTTAACCCGCGTGCAGGAGAGCAGCAGGCTGTGCTGCAGGATCAGCGTCACCAGCCCCGGCAGGACGATGGCGGCGAAGCTGGTGCCGGGGTTGAACAGATCAGTCAGTTGGCCGATGGCCGGCTGCAGCAACACGTTCGCCTGCACCTCGGAGAAGCCGCCGCGCATCAGCCGCTCGCGGTTGTAGCGCAGTGAAAGCTCGGTGTAGGTAGCACTGATGTCCTGCTGGATCTGCCCGTTGGCCATGCGGTTGGTGGCGTCGCCGAAGATCGGCACGGTCACCGCCTCACCGCGCAGCACGCGCTTCTCGAAGTCCAGCGGAATCACCACGATGGCGAACAGCTTGCGCCAGGCCAGGTCGTGCTGGGCATCGGGCAACTGGTCGTAGCCAACGGTGGCGATCTTCGGCGCGGCATCCAGCTGACGCACCAGTTCGCGGGATACCGCACTGTGGTCCATGTCGATCACCGCCACTGGCAGGTCGTCCATGGTGCGATGGGCGTAGGGCAACGTAGTCAACGCCACGGACAGCACCATCAGCAACCACATCGGCTTGCCGAGCATGCTGCTGAGGGACTCGCGGAAGACCTTCCAGAAATTCTCCATGGCGGCTCCTTACGCCGGACTCAGGTCGAGACGCCGGCGCAGGCGCATCTTGGCGATCATGTAGGCGATCAGCGGATAGAGCAGCAGCTTGCAGCAGGTGTAGAGCCCGGACTCGGCCGGCGCCCGGCGCAGGAACTGGTCGAACAGACCGTGCAGGGTGTGGGTCAACGGTTCGGCTTCAGAGATGATCCGGGCGATCTGCGGCATCGCCAGTTCCGGCAGCAGCACACCGGAATAAGTCTGCGCCACACCGATCAGCAGGCCGATCAGGGAATAGGCGCTGTAGCGGTTGGCAGTGAAGATGAACAGCATCAGCCCGACACTCTGCGCCGCCGCTACGTAGCAGACGGTGATCGCCAGCATCCACCACGAATTGCCGTTGATCCGCGCGCCATTGAGCTCCACCAGCAGGAACAGCTCGACCATCAGCAGCGTGCTGAACAGCAACGTGTAGGGCGCCAGCTTGCCCAGCAGCCGCGCACCGAGGGCCTGGGCGCGCAGGATGTGCGGCGACGACGCACGCAGCTCCGGCGCTTCGCGTGCCAGCACATGCACGGTGGCGACGATCACGAACAATTGCAGCAGGTGCACGATGGCGGCGAACTGCTGGAAGTAGATGTAGTTGCCGCTGGCATTGAACAGGCTTTCATAGGACACGCTGATGCTGGCCAGCGCCGGCACGGCGCGGTCCATGCCGGTGGCCAGGCGCGGGCGCAGCTCGGCGTTGAGCGAACTCATCAGGCCGCTGAAATCCTGGGTCGAGTAGAAGCCGGCGGAATAGAACAGCGAGTTGTAGTACAGCTCGGCGACCGGCTGGCGGCCGGACAGCGCGTCCGCCTCGAAGTCACGCGGGATGTAGAGCAACGCATAGTCATCGGCCATGCGCAGGCGGCGCAAGCCCTCCTGCAGACCGCCGCCGAGCACCTCGACCTTGGCGTGGGAGCCGGCGTCCAGCTCGCGGACGATGCGCCGCGACAGGCTGCTGTGGTCGGCATCGACCACGGCCACCGGCATGTCCAGCAGCGTACCAGCCTGGTAGACGCCACTGATCACCACAAACAACAGCAACGGCCAGAGCCAGCCGAGCCAGTGGATGGTCCAGCTGCGCAGGGCGACCCGCGTTTCGCTGCCGAAGGCCTGGGCGAAACGCAGCAGGTTGCGCCTTACTGCTTCCACTGCCACAGCGCGCTCATGCCGGGGCGCAGGCCTTGCACCGGCTGGTCCGGATACAGGCGTACCTCGAAGGTCTTCAGGTCGAAATCACCGGTGGCGCGGGTGGCGCGCTTGGTGGCGAAGTCGCCGAGCGGCGCGATGTACGCGACTCGGGACTTCACTTCAGCGCCCTTGAGCGCCGGCACCTGGATGGAGACTTCGTCGCCCTTCTTCACGTCGGCGAGGATATCTTCGCGCAGGTTGAACACGAAGTAGGCGTCGGACAGCCGCACCAGCGTCAGTAATGGGCTGTAGGCGTTGACCAGCTCGCCCTGCTCTGCCGGGATCGGCCCGACCTCGCCGTCCACCGGCGCGACCACGTTGAGATCGTCGGTCTGCGCCTGGAGTTCGAGTATCTGTGCATCGGCCCGGCGCACGGCGGCTTCCAGCGCGCGGCGGCGTTCCTCGCGGTCGCCCTGGGTGCCTTCATCGAGGTTGGCCTGAGCCTCGGCGACGCGGTTGCGCGCCACGTCGCGACCACGGCGGGACAGATCCAACTGCGCCTGGGACACGAAGCCACGGCCAGCCAGTTCCTCGTTGCGCTGGTACTCCAGCTCGGCGTTGCGCAGCTCGGCCTGGGCCTGGGACAGACTGGCCTGCAGGGCGCGCAAGGTTTCCTCGCGGGTGCCATGCAGGGATTCGTCGAGGTTCGCCTGCACCTGGTTGCGCGCGGCGCGCAGGGAGTCCAGCTGGGCCTGCAGCTCGGGGCTGCTGAGGGATATGAGCACCTGGCCCTGCTTTACGTCGTCGCCGCGCCGCACGTGCAACACTTCGACCCGGCCCTTGGCCTTGGACGCGACGATGACGTTGGTGGCGTCCGCCTCACCCTGCAGCAACAGCGGCTGGGTGTGCAGGCGCAGGTAAAGGGTGACGGCGATGATCACCAGGATCAGCAGGGGTGCGAACAGTTTCCATCCCTTCATGGAGCGGTCTTCTCAGGCAGCGGATGCACCGATGGTAGTGCATCCGCTGGCCAAGCGGCGGCTCTGGATCAAAGCCGCCGGGCGATCAGCGCTCGTCGTCGCTGATCAGGTCGTGCTCGCCACCGCGCAGCTTGCCGCTGGGCGAAGGGAAGCGCGAGGAGGCATAACGCACCACCAGGATTGCCAGCGCCAACAGCAACAGGGCCACCGAGACCAGGATGATGCCGTCGTCGGGCACATGGTTGTGCTGGATGTCGGCGATCATCAGGCGGGTCAGCGCGGTCATCGCCACATAGATCAGGAAGCGCACCGGCATGTGGTTGGTCTTGAAGTAGATGCCGACCATGGCGCCCAGCTCGAGGTAGATGAACAGCAGCAAAATGTCGTCGATGCTCGCATGCCCCTTGCTGACCATCTCGCCGAAGGCCACCGCCGCCGACCAGAACACCGTGCCGCCAATGGCGAACAGTGCCAGGTAGTGGAAGCCCTCCACCAGCAGGTTGCCCAGGGATTCGGCACAGCCGTGCATCCGTTCGCTCAGGCGCTCGGCCCAGTTCTGTTTCATTCGTCGGTTCTCCGCAATACAAGGCTTTGTTGGCGTGAAGCCTGCAAGTGCTACGCCATTGATCTTGCGCAGTCATGGCACAGATGGGCTGCGCGAATATGACTGCGAACTTTTTCGGCCCGCCCCGAGTCCATTCAGGGGCATGCCACAAAACAGGCAGGAACGAGTGATGGAAAGTCCCTTTCAGAAGCTGACCGACGCCTTCCAGGACCAATACCGCGTCAATTTCAGCCTTGAACGGCCAGACGGCAGCATTGTCCTGACCCTCTCCACCGAGGCAGGTGTCGCCGCGCGCCGTCTGATCCGCAATACCCAGCTGCAGGACCCGGAACAGCTGCAGCGCTTCATCCAGAGCATCCGCTTCGGCATCGCCATCGAGCAAGGCGGCACGGCGCCGCAGCTGCTGGCTGCCATGACGCGCGGCGATAACGGCCTGCCGATCGCGTCCTGACGCCCCCTTCTGCAAGAATTCCTTCCTACAGAGCCATCTGACTGACGATTCATTGCGCCAGTCACGCGGCTGCTTTGCGCGCGCCGACGGGGCGCGCGCACTGCTTTGGGCCGCCGCCAATACTGGCCAACTACAGGCACATCCCTTTCCGGCGTCTACGCTGCTGGCAACGATTCGCGCAGCAGCAGTAGCATTGCGCAATCATTTTACTGTATAAATAAACAGTAATATCGAACTCCCCCAATCAAAGAGAAGGCACAGAGGTGATGAATGGCCGTCGAAGTGGTGTACCGCAGCAGCCGCGATCCGGAGCGCCTGTTCATGGATAAGGCAGAAGCCGACCGGCACGACAAGATGCTGGAGCTGGCGGAAACGCTGGCCGACGTGCTGCAGAAGGCGGTGCCTTCGCTGAAGGAGGATCAGGTCGAGGAGATCGGTATCTTCATGGCCAGGAACCGCGATGCGTTCGCCCGCGCCTTCAAGAACCAGCCCGATGCGTTGAGCGATATCTTCAGCGAGCCTGCCGCCGAGGAGTGACACCCGGCGGCCAGGCATGCAGGGGCACGCCATGGCTCGCTCCTGCAAGATGCAACAGCGTCAGTGCCCCGAATACTCGCCGTAGAGAATTCGCTCGGCAAGCTTGTCGGCGACCCGCGCCGGCGACAGGTGATCGGCCTGGGCGTGGGCGTAGACCTCGGTCAGCCGCTCGGCGATGCGTGACAGGTGCGCAGTGATGATCGGCAGCGCCTCGCCCTGGTGCTGCAGGGCGACGTAGATCAACCCGCCGGAGTTGATCACGTAGTCCGGGGCATAAAGGATGCCCCTCCCCTCCAGCTCATCGGCGACCTCCGGATGCGCCAACTGATTATTGGCCGCCCCGGCGACAGCGGCACAGCGCAGGTGGCCGACCACGTGCGAGGTCAGCACACCGCCCAGCCCGCAGGGCGCAAGGATGTCGCAAGGCGTAGTGAGCAGCGCTTCGTTGGGCACGGGGCGGGCGCCCAGTTGCTCGACGGCGAGTTGCACCTTGCCGGCATCGATATCACTGACCAGCAATTCCGCCCCTGCGGCCGACAGGTGTTCGGCCAGCGCATAGCCCACATTGCCCAGTCCCTGGACCGCCACACGCAAGCCATCGAGATCATCGCTGCCCAGGCGTGCCTGAGCGCTGGCGCGGATACCGGAGAACACCCCCAGAGCGGTGTGCGGTGAAGGATCGCCGCCACTGCTGGTGCTGGTGACATGGCGGGTGAACTGGGCGATACAGTCCATGTCGGCGCTGGAGGTACCGCTGTCTACCGCCGTAATGTACGCGCCGCCCAGAGAATCGATCGCACGACCGAAGGCTTCGAAGAGTTCGCCACGGTTGTTGACGTGCGGGGCGCGCAGGATCACAGCCTTGCCGCCGCCCTGGCGCAGTCCCGCCAGCGCCGCCTTGTAGCTCATGCCCTGGGCCAGACGCGAGGCATCGCGCAGCGCGGCATCGTCGCTGGGGTACGGAAGGTAGCGGCAACCACCCAGTGCAGGGCCAAGCCGGGAATTGTGGATGGCGATAATGGCCTTGAGTCCCGTGGCCGGGTCCTGGAAGAGATGCAGCGACTCGAGCCGGGTGGCTTCCATCATGTCGAACATGGCGGCGCTCCCTTGCTGGGGGTGGACGGCGGTCCGAAGGCGGACCCTCTTCAGTATAGGCAGCGCCTGTCACAACACCTTCACGGGCGACGACTGCACCACTGGACGAGCGCCCGGCGCTCCGGTTACAACCGCAGAGTCAGCCGGAGAACGCCATGGACCCGCGTCAAGCCTGTCTTGCCTGTCTTGCCCAGGACCCGCCCGCCCTGTTCGAAGCGGCCCTGTGGATCGCCGCCGAGCACGAACCGCACCTGCCGCCGGACCAGACGCTGCGCTTGTTCGACTCGCTCGCGCACCAGGTCGCGGTGGCCCTTCCGCAAGGCACGGGCGATGCGGAGCGCGCGCAGTTCCTGCTGCGCCGACTGAGCGAGCTGGGCTTCGCCGAGGACGACGAATACCCGCTGCACCCGCGCGCCGCACTGCTCCCCCAGGTACTGCAGCGCCGCCATGGCCAGCCGCTGTCGCTGGCGCTGATCGCCCTGGAGATGGCACGGCGCAACGGCATCACTCTGGTCGGGGTGAACTTCCCCGGACGCTTCCTGCTGCGCGTACCCGGCGCCGACCACCTGCTTGACCCCGCCACCGGCCGCCGCCTCTATACACGCGACTGCCGCGACCTGCTGGCGCGCCAGATGGGCGCCAGCGCCGAGCTGTCCGCCGAGCACCTGCGCACCGCCAGCGCCGCCGACATGCTGCAGCGCCTGTCGCGCAATCTGCGCCAGCTGCACCTGGCCGCCGGGGAACCGCTGGGGGCGCTCAAGGATGCTCAGCGCGTGCTGGAACTGGGACCGCCCAATGCCAGCGATCACCTCGCCCGCGCCGACCTCTACCATGTGCTGGATTGCCCGCAGGCGGAGCGCTACGACCTGGAGCGCGCCATGCTGCTCAGCGACGACGCCGCCGAGCAACTGCGCCTGGCCCAGCGCCTGGCGGAGATCAGTCTGCCGCCCAAGGCGCTGCACTGATACTCACGGTTCAGACTTTCAGCAGGCCCAGTTCTTTTGCCCGCGCGACCGCCTGGGTCCGCCGCTCCACGCCGAGCTTGCCGTTGATCCGGCGTGCGTGGGTCTTCACCGTGTGCAGGGAGATGTACAGCCGCTCGCCGATTTCCAGGTTGGAACAGCCACGGGCGATCAGTTCCAGCACCGAGAGTTCGCGCAGGCTCAGCAGGTTGTGCGGCGCCATCTCGCCGGCATGCGGGCGCAGGCCGAACAGGCCGGGCTGGCGGCGCTGGGTGTCGCGCAGCGTCGAGAGCAGCCCGAAGCGCTGGGCCAGGGATACCCCCTCATCCAGCGCGCTGCGCGCTTCGTCCAGGCTGCCATCGATGAAGTGCGCCTCGGCCAGGGCCAGCCAGACGTCGCAGGCCAGGGTGTTGCGGCCCTGGCGCAGCAGGTCCGGCAGCATCGCCAGCAAGCGCTGCAGGGCGGCGTCAACGTCCCCGTCATAGAGTTCGGCCAGGGCCAGGTGATGTTCGACGCGCAGTATCTGGTCCGGCGCCGCCGCGGGCGGGCTGAGACGGTCAACGCGATAGCGCGAGGCCACGCGCTGCAGGACTTCCCGCGCCGGCCCCGCCCGATTCTGGCGCAAGTTCAGCGCGCCGCTGGCCAGCAGCAGAGGCCCCCGGTAGATCGGCTCGGGCACATGCTGCAGCTGCATGAGCCGCTCGACTTCCAGCAGGCGGCTGAAGGCGCCGTCCGTATCGCCGTCCAGTGCATCCAGCCAGGCCATGCCGGTGAAACCGTAGATCAGGCTCGGGTCGTGGCTGCGGCGGGTTTCGTTGAGGCCGGCGATGAACAGCTCGCGGGCCTCCTCGTCACGTCCCTGGCGCAGGCATAGCCAGCCACGACGAAGCGCGACGCGGCCGGCCATGGCATTGCAGGTGATGCGCATCTCGTCGAGGTATTCCTGCACCCGCGCCAGCAGCGCATCGGCGCGCTGCAATTCGCCGCGCTGCTCCAGCCACTGGGCACGGTCCAGTTCCAGCAGCGCTTCGAAGGTGGTGCTGCCTTGCAGGCGAGCGCGCCGCAGCGCTTCACGGTTGATCAGTCGAGCCTCGGCCAGGCGCCCCTCGGCCTGGGCCTGCTGGGTCAGCGCGGACAGGCAGATCAGCGTCTGCGACCAGGCTTCCTCCGGCAGGTGCTGCAAGGCCTCGCGTAGCTGCTCGCGGGAGCCGGGCAGGCCGCGCGCGTGAGTGAGCATGCCGTTCAGCCCTTGCCACTGGGCGATCAGCGCGCGCTGGCGGTGTTCGCCGGGCATCGGCAGGAAGCGGTCGAAGCCGGTCAGCAGCGCTTCCACGTCATCCAGGCGGCCGACGAACAACAGCGTCCAGGCATTGAGGATGAGCAGGCGTGGTGTGCTGCACAGCAGCTCCTCGGGCAGCGACTCGCGCAGTTGCAGTACACGCTCGACATTGCGCCCGTGCAGCAACTGCTCCTCCGTCAGGCGTTGCAGCAGGCTGGCGGACACGTCCGGCTGCTCGGCGTACAGGGAATGTTCGAAAGCCGAGTGGATTTCCCCGCACTGGGTGAACCACTGGCAGGCGCGCCGGTGCAAGGTCGCCGCTGGCCAGCGCGACAGGCTCGCCAGCGCCGCCGCAAGCATCGGCGCCACCTGGAACCAGTGCTGGGTGTTGTCCACCGCTTCGATCAACACGCCCCAGGCCTGCAGGCCATCCAGGCCAAGGCCGGGTTCGTCGAACAGGTAATCACAGAGTTCGCGGTTAAAGCGGGCGATCTGTGCCAGACCGCAGAGGGTTTCCGCCAGCTCCGCCGGCAGGCTCGCCAGGACTTCGCGTTGCAGGTAGTCCTGCAGCAGGCCATTGCCGGTCTCGGCCACCTGGGTGGCGCAGGGTGCGACGGGCTCGCTGCCCAGGCTGAGCAGGCGCAGGCGCACGCCGGCGAACCAGCCATGGGTGGCGTCCTGCAGGGCCTGGCGCTGGGCCTGCGGCCATTCCAGGCCGGCGGTCTGCAGGTAGGCATCCAGCTCGCACTGGGTCAGCGCCAGGGTGCTGGCGGCCAGCTCCAGCAGTTCGCCTTCGAGCAGCAGGCGGGTGAGGTTGCAGGCAGGGCGACGGCGGCTGGCCAGCCACCAGCCGATCTGCGGCGAGGCTACGGCGAGCAGGCGATCGAAGCAGTCGTCGAGGGCGGGATCGGGGGCACGGGGATAGTCGTCGAGCATCAGCCAGACCGGCTCGCTGGCGCTCTCCAGCCAGGCCGCCAGCGCCGCTTCGCCTGACCAGGGCACGCCCAGCGCCTCGCCCAGGCGTTCGCAGAACTGTTCGGGTTCGAGCGCCCGACCGCCCAGGCCCAACCAGACCACGCGGGTGCCGGCTGGCGCCAGCCGCGCGCACTCGCTCATCAGCACCGTCTTGCCGCAACCAGGCGGCGCCACCAGCAGGCGCAGGCGGCACTCGGTGGCGCTCAGGCTGGCATGCAGCCGTTCGCGAGGCAGGTGCTGGCGGGGCAGGCGAGGCAGCGCCGCACCGTGCTCTGTAAGACTGTGCAGGGCGATTGTCGACATGGGCTTCTTCCGGCCATTTGCAGGCCAGACTATGCCGCCGGGCGAAGCGGGCAAAGGACCATCAGCCAGATTCATGGGACGGTATAGCGCAGGCCGCCCCCGGGCCGGAACAGAGGCTGCACGCCTTGCCGACGGCTAAAAAAAAGAAACCCGGCATCCACGAGGGATGCCGGGGCCAAGGAGCGGAGTGTTGCTTCAGCGCACGCCGGTGTTGCGCAGTGCTGCCGGGGTGAAATCGGCCATGCTGGCCTTGTTGCCGAACTGGTAGCCACGCTTCTCTTCGTTGTTCAGGCCGAAGGTCACGTAGCGGCCGGCGAGGATGTCGTACAGCGACTCGGCGGCGTAGCCGGTGGCGAGTTCGGTGTAGAAGGTCATCTCGTGGCCTTCGCCGACGCGCCACAGTTGGCCGCGACCGTCATACAGCTCGGACACCGCGATCTGCCAGCTGTCCTCGTCGAGGTAGAAGTGGCGCTGGCCGTAGATATTGCGCTCGCCGGACTTCAGGGTGCCCACCACTTCCCACACGCGGTGCAGTTCGTAACGAGTCAGGTCCTGGTTGATGTGGCCCGGCTTGACGATGTCGTCGTACTTGAGCTCCGGCGAGTTCAGGTGGTAGCTGTTGTACGGGATATACATCTCGCGCTTGCCCACCAGTTTCCAGTCGTAACGGTCCGGGGCGCCGGAGAACATGTCGTAGTTGTCCGAGGTGCGCAGGCCATCCGAAGCGGTGCCCGGGCCGTCGTACGCAACCTGCGGGGCACGGCGCACGCGACGCTGGCCGGCGTTGTAGATCCACGCCAGGCGCGGCTCCTTCACCTGATCCAGGGTCTCGTGCACCAGCAGGACGTTACCGGCCAGGCGCGCCGGAGCCGTTACCTGCTGCTTGAAGTAGGTGAGGATGTTGCCGGTCTTGCTGACATCCTGGTCACCCATGTTCTGCGGCACCGCGATCGATTCCTCGAAGCGGATCGGCGTGTAGCTGCCGTTGGTCTGCGGCACGACCTGCACCACCGAGCGGGAGATGTTGCCGCCGTGGTAGCGGGTCAGGTGGTTCCACAGCGCCTGCACACCGTTCTGGGGCAGCGGGAAGGCGTAGTAGCGGCTCTTCTCGAAGTTCTCCAGGCCGTTGCCGTCGTTGATCGGCTGGACGAACTCGGCGCTGCGCTTGATGGCGGCGTAGATGTCGTCAGGCAGCGCGAAGGTGCGGTGGGTCTTGTACACCGGAATCTTGTAGGTATCCGGGTAGCGCTTGAACATCGCCAGCTGGCCGGCGGAGAGCTTGTCCTTGTACTGGTCGACGTTCTGCGCGGTGATGGTGAACAGCGGCTTCTCGTCGGCGAACGGGTTGGAGAGGAAGCCCTTGGCGTCCAGCTTGCCGGCGGTGCGGGAGATACCGCCGGTCCAGGCCGGGATGCTGCCGTCGGCGTTGCCTTCCTTCTGCGAGCCCATGGGCGTCAGGCTGGTGCCCAGCTTGGCCACTTCGTCGGCGGACACCGCCGCCATTACGCCGCAGGACAGCAGGCTCAGGGCCAGCGCGCCGCATTGGAGGATTCTTGTCGTTCTCATGTCGATTCCTTGAGCAGGCAGGTCAGAAGTTCACGCCGAAGCTGAGCGAAACGAAGTCACGGTCAACGATGGTGTTGTAGTCGCCGCCGAAGAAGTTCGTGTAGTTCAGGCTCGCGGTGTAGGTGTTCTGGTACTCCGCATCCAGACCAATGCTGGCGGCCTTGCTGCCTTCGTTGAAGACCGGGCCGTAGCCGTGCACGTCGTGGGACCAGGCCAGGTTCGGCTTGAGGTTCACCCCGGCGAAAACGTTGTTGTAGTCCCAGATCGCGCGGGCGCGGTAACCCCAGGAGGACGAGGTGTAGAAGCCGCCGTCGCCGTACTCGGCGTCGGCAGTGGCGTTCTCCGGCACGCCGTACACCGAGTCACGGCCGTAACGCTCGCCGACCTCGTTGGTCATGCCACCGACGTAGGTCACACCGACTTCACCCACCAGGGTGACGCGGTCCGCGCCCATGGTCTGGTCGAAGAAGTGAGTGAAGGTAGTCTGCGCCTGGGTCACTTCCTTGCGGATGTAGCCATGGTTGATCTGGTTGGCCTGGGCCAGCGCGCCCGCGACCCCACCGCTGGCGTACCCACCGGCCACGGTGGTGGCGAGCAGCGGGGTAAGGTCGGTGGTGTTGAGCTGCAGCGGCATGTTCGGCCGGTAGCTGATCTCGCCGTTCCACGCAGTGCCGGTGGGCAGGGTGGTGGAGAAGCTCAGACCATACAGGCGGATGTCCTCGGGGTATTCGAGGAAGTAGTTGCCACGTCCCAGCAGGATTGGCTGGGCCAGCGCCGAGACGCGCAGCGCGTTGATGATGTCGGCGCTGCCGGCATTCTTCATGCTCACGATCGGCGTACGGCTGTGGTAATTCATGGCATAGGCGCCGTATTCCACATCGTCGCCCAGCCAGCGCAGGGCCAGGCCCCACTGACCGGAGTCGCGGGCATCGCGGTCGGCGCCACGCGGCACCATCAGGCCTTCCTGGGTGACGGTGACTCCCATGGAGTTGAGCAGCGAGTGGATGCCCGGCGAGTTCAGCGTATTGATGGTGGCCGGATCGAGGATGTTGTAGTTGGTGTTGCAACCGTCGGCGGCGACGTCGGTGGTGGAGAAGAAGGTGCCGCAGTTGTCGAGCACCGTCTGGTCCCACTCCAGCTGGTAGAAGCCCTCCACGGACAGCGCATCGGTGACGCTCTGCGACAGGTAGACCATGTTCACCGGGATCAGGCCTTCCTTGATTTCCGAACCGGGCCGGCGGAAGGCGGATACGTCGATGGGGTTGATGGTGTTGATGCTGTTGCCGATGAAGGTGCTTTCACCCCAGCTCACCACCTGCTTGCCCAGACGCACGGTGCCTGGCAGTTCGGCGATGGAGTAGTTGTAGTAACCGAAGGCATCCAGCAACTGGGCGCCGGAGGACTTGGCGCCTTCCTTGCGGCCATCGTCGGAAATCTGCTTCCACTCGGTACTCTCGTCCTTCAGGCGGAAGTCGTACCAGTACTTGCCACGGGTGAAGACGCCGAAGTCCCCATACTTCAGCTCCAGGTCGTGGATGCCCTTGAAGATCTTCGAAAAGGTATGCCCCTTGCGGAAGTTCAGCCGGCCGTCGTCGTTGGTCTGGGTCATGCCGTGGCCGCCGTTGGCGGCGCCGATCAGATCCTCTTTCGGACTCTGGGTACTCCAGCTGGCCCCCACGGACAGGCTGGAATCGAACTGCCCTTCGATCTCCCCGATATTGAAGTTGATTGCCTGAGCCTGGGTGGCGCATCCCAGGGCGACAGCAGTGGCGAGAAGTTGCGGTTGGAAGAATCCGCGCCTTGTTTTTGTTGTCATGCGGCTCTCCTGACGGTGTCTAGGTGGCCTTACCCTACTGAGCGACCTGACAGGGAGTAAGCGCTCCAAGGTGGTATTTGGCGTGTCGCCCGAAAGAGTGAATCCCCCCTCTGGAACGGGCTCTGGCGGGCGATATTGGTGCAGGCGATGACGGATCATCGAGACGATGGATAGTGCCTTGAGCCCGACAGGTGCTTTGCCACTACCCGAGAAGCGCTGTCTGGGGCATCCTTAGCTTCCTATGCAAGCCATCGACCAACGCCCGACCGACAGTCACCTGACCGAGCAGACCCGCGAGGTGGTGCTGCGCTACCACCAGTGCTGGAAGCAACGCGACCTCGAAGCGGTGCTCGCGCTGTATCATCCGCAGGTGCAGTACAACGACTTCTTCCAGAACCGCACACTGGGCTATACCGACCTGCGCGACTACGTGCAGGGCACCATGCCCAGTCGCCCGGAAGAGTTCCTCGACCACATCGACCGCATCCGCGTGGACGGCGACACCGCCTTCATCCAGTACCGCATCGCGGTCACCTTGAGCGGCCGCCTGGCGACCTTCCATTCCAGCGAAGCGATCACCGTGCGCGAAGGCCTGATCTGGCGCATCAACGAGTACGCCTCGGTGGTCCGCGAAGGCGGTGAAAGCCGCCCGCAGGCCATCGACCCGCGACCGGCCACCAGCCGCCTGGGCCTCTCGCCACGCCAGCTCAGCCAGCTGGCCAGCGACCTGGAAGACTACTTCAGCAAGAGCCAGCCTTACCTTGCGCCGGACCTGGACCTGACCCAGGTAGCCACCGCCACCGGCTACACGCGCAACCAGATTTCCTACCTGCTCAACCAGGTGATGGGGCTGAGCTTCTACCAGTACGTCAACCAGACGCGCCTGACCCACCTGCTCAGCCAGCTGCGCCCGCCGCTGCCTTCGCGCATCGACGAACTGGCCTTCTCCGCCGGCTTCAACTCGCTGTCGGCCTTCTATCGCTGCTTCCGCCAACAGACCGGCCAGTCTCCCCGCGAGTACCTCAAGCGCCTGCGCGAGGAACAGCAGGAGGCCTGATGCGCCCCTGCCGGCGGGTACGCGAGCAATCCTCGCGTACCCGCGCGCACGACAGAACCCCGCGCCAAATCTAGGCTTGCCGACATTCCCCCTTCTTCCTTTCGGAGTCGTCTATGTCGGCATGGCGTCATATCAGTCTGTGGATGAACCAGCTGGACGATGATCTCGTCCCGCGGCCGTCCCTGCAGGGCACCCTGGACGTCGATGTGGCCATCGCCGGCGCCGGTTACACCGGCCTGTGGACCGCCTATTACCTGAAGCTGCGCGCACCGCAGCTGAAGATCGCCATCGTCGAGGCCGAGACCGCCGGCTTCGGCGCTTCGGGCCGCAACGGCGGCTGGCTGATGGGCAACATGCTCGGCGAGGATCGCCTGCTCGCCGGCCTGTCGCCCGATCAGCGCCGCGCGTCCTACGACCTGCTGCACGACATCCCCGATGAAGTGGCCCGCGTGCTCGACCGCGAAGGCATCGACTGCGACTACCGCAAGGCCGGCGTGCTCTACACCGCCGCGCGCTACCCGGAGCAGGAAACCCGCCTGCGCGAGTACCTCGCCCACCTGCACGCCGAAGGCCTGACCGAGGATGACTACCGCTGGCTGAGCAAGAGCGAGCTGGACGAGCAGCTGCGCATTCCCAGCTCGCTGGGCGCCATCCACACCCCGCACTGCGCCACCATCGACCCGGCCAAGCTGGTCCGTGGCCTGGCCCGCGCCGTGGAACGCCAGGGCACGCAGATTTTCGAGAAGAGCCGAGTCACCCACTGGGCGCCCGGCCTGCTGCGCACCGACCGGGGAGAGCTGAAGGCTCACTGGGTGGTGCCGGCCATCGAAGGCTACGCCGCCGACCTGCCGCCGCTGGGCAATTACCAACTGCCGGTACAGAGCCTGCTGGTGGCCACCGAGCCGCTACCCGAATCGGTGTGGGCCGAAATCGGCCTCGACAAGGGCCAGGCCTTCAGCGAATTCAGCCGCCAGGTCACCTACGGCCAGCGCACTCCGGACAACCGTCTGGCCTTCGGCGCCCGTGGTGGCTACCGCTTCGGCGGCAAGCTGCGCAACGATTTCAGTCTGACCGAGGATGAAGTCGGCCTGCGCCGCTACCTGTTCAGCGAACTGTTCCCGCAGCTCAAGGACGTGCGCATCACCCACACCTGGGGCGGCAACCTGGGCATGTCGCGGCGCTTCCACCCGCACATGCTGATCGACCGTCGCAACGGCATCGCCCTCGCCGGCGGCTACGGCGGCGAAGGCGTCGGCGCCACTAACCTGGGCGGCCGCACCCTCGCCGACCTGATCCTCGGCCAGGACAGCGCCCTCACCCGCCAGCCCTGGGTCATCAATGATCGCAGCGTGCAGGACGGCCTGCGCGGCTGGGAACCCGAACCCTGCCGCTGGCTGGGCTACAACGCCATCATCCGCAGCTTCGTGCACGAGGACGATGTGCTGGCCAACCCCCACAGCGCGCCCTGGCGCCGCCGCCTGGCCGAGAAAGTCGCCGCCAGCATGGAAAACCTGATGACCTGGAAGGTCGGCTGACACGCTGACCTGCTTGCGAACAGTCAGCCCCCGAACAGTCAGCCCCGAATAGAAAGCCCACTGGAGCCCCCCGTATGAAACTGACCCACCTGAAGAACACCCTGCACGCCGAACTCGGTGAAGCCAACCCGGTTGCCGTGCCCCTGGGCGAGCCGATTTCGGAAACCCGCGTGGAATCCATCGAGCGCACCGACCGCGTGGAAACCGGCATCTGGGAATGCACCCCCGGCCGCTGGCGCCGCCAGATCGTCGAGCAGGAGTTCTGCCACTTCATCGCCGGTCGCGGCACCTTCACTCCGGACGGCGGCGAGCCGATCGCCTTCCAGGCAGGCGACGCCTTCCTGCTGCCGCAGAACAGCCTGGGCATCTGGGACATCCAGGAAACCACGCGCAAGACCTATGTGATCATCGAGCGCGACTGATCAAAGCAAAGCGGAGGCGCAAGGCCTCCGCTTTTCTCTTTCTAGAAGCGGCCGTGCCGCCCTTCCCCGCCAGCGAAACGCTTCGCCCCGTCCACCGTCTCGCCGCTTTCGATCACCGCCATCCCGCCCTGGAATTCGTTGGCCAGCGCCACGTCGAACGACAGGTTCCACTGCGCGAACACACTGTCACGATCGGCCAGCATGCAGCGTTGCGGAAACTCGGCAATCTCCCGCGCCAGCTCCTCCGCTGACTCCAGCGCCTGCCCGCTGGGCACCACGCGATTGGCCAGGCCCATGGCCAATGCCTCCTGCGCGCCCACCGGGCGACCGGTGAGGATCAGGTCCAGCGCCCGTCCCTGACCGACGATGCGCGGCAAGCGCACGGTGCCGCCGTCGATCAGCGGCACGCCGAAGCGACGGCAGAACACCCCGCAAACCGCGTCCTCGGCCATCACCCGCAGATCCGCCAGCAGCGCCAGTTCCAGCCCGCCGGCCACGGCATAGCCCTCGATGGCGGCGATCAGTGGTTTGGACAGCTGCATACGGCTCGGCCCCATGGGCCCATCGCCTTCCATTTCCAGACGGTTGCGCCGCTCGCCATCCTCGGCCACCGCCGCCAGATCGGCGCCCGCGCAGAAGGTCCCGCCGGCGCCGGTGAGCACGGCGACACGGGCTTCCTCGTCCTGCTCGAAGTCACGCAGGGCATCGGCCAGCGCCTGGGCGGTCGGCAAGTCCACGGCGTTGCGCACCGCAGGTCGGGCGATGACCAGGGTGGTCACCGGTCCGTTCTTCTGGATTATCACGCTCATGGCGAACTCCTTGGGCCTGGAAGCGGAAAAGCAAAAGGGCCGGCATTGAGCCGGCCCTTTCACCTTACTGCGTTCGCCGCCGTGGAACAGCCCTGCTGGCCGTTCCACCGGTCAGGCTGGCCGGATCAACCGGCGTATTTCTGCAGGTTGGCCATCATCTCGCGCAGCGCTTCGACGTTGTCCTTGGGGTGTGCAGCGTTCTCGAAGTCGCAGATCTGCGCAAAGTTGGCCGCCACGTCCTCAACGCTGAAGCCTTCGCGCGGGTCAAAGCCCACGCCCAGGCTGCGCTCCCAGCGCACCTTGCCGATCCAGCCGCCGCCGACTTCGAACAGGCCGGAGGTTTCCTGGCAGGCTTCGCTGCCCAGGTACACCACCAGCGGGCTGACCAGTTCGGGCTTGAGCGCCTCGAACACCTGCGGCGGAATCAGGCCTTCGGTCATGCGGGTGCCGCCGGTGGGGGCGATGGCGTTGACGAAGATGTTGTTCTTGCGGCCTTCGATGGCGAGGTTGCGGGTCAGGCCGTAGAGGCCCAGCTTGGCCATGCCGTAGTTGCTCTGGCCAAAGTTGCCGTAGATGCCGGAGGTGGACGAGGTGAAGATCACCCGGCCGTAGCCCTGCTCGCGCATGAACGGCCACGCGGCGCGGGTCACCTTGTAGGCGCCTTCGACGTGGACCTTGTAGACCAGGTCCCAGTCGGCATCTTCCATCTTGTGGAAGGTCTTGTCGCGCAGGATGCCGGCGTTGTTCACCACCACATCGATGCGACCGAATTCCTCGACGGCCTGGCGGACGATCTTCTCGCCGTCGGTCACCGAGTCATGGTTGGCGATGGCGGTTCCGCCGGCTTCGCGGATTTCCGCGACCACGCGGTCGGCAGCCGAGGCATTGGCGCCTTCGCCATGGGTGCTGCCGCCCAGGTCGTTCACCACCACCTTGGCGCCGTGCTTGGCGAACAGCAGGGCGTGGGCGCGGCCGATACCGCCACCGGCTCCGGTAACGATCACGACTTTTCCGTCGAAACGCAGGGCATCACTCATGATTGGGGCTCCAGGCAGGATGGTTTTTCGTCGAGTGTCCGGCAGTCACGATCCGGTCACAACCAAGACGACCCAGGCTGAATGGTGCTCGATAAGGCCAGGGGATGATCGGTCAGCGCATCGGCAGGTTCAGCTCCGAGCGCGGGCCGAGCTTGAACAGCCACCAGTCGTACTCGCTCCAGAACAGCAGCAGGCCGAAGGCCGGCAGCAGCGCCAGCGCGCCGAAGGCAGCGGGCACCCAGTCCTGGGTAAGCCAGGCGTAATAGCCGCCGGCCGCGCAGATTCCGCCCAGTACCAGCAGCACCGGAATGGCGACGAAGACGAAGTCACGGCGCAGGTGCAGCAGCGCCCGGTACAGCAGCGACCCTTGCGGCTGGCGGACGGGAATGACGGATCTGAGTGGCATGGCAGCGACCTCCGGCTGGACAAAGCCGGGGAAGCTACCGCTGCCACGCAGGGCCAATCTATCAGTCAGTTCCGAATCTTCGCCCAGATCGGTCCGTAGCTACGACACTCTTTCCTGTCGGAACGCCAGATAGTGCTGTAGCACCTGTTCCGGCGCCTCGACCTGCGGGTAGTGGCCGATGCCGGGCAGTTCGACGGTGTCCGGTTGGGGGATCAGCTCCCGGTAGCGCACCACCATGTGCGCACCGGAGATCGGGTCTTCCGGCCCGTCGATCAGGCGCAGCGGCACCACCGTGCGCTGCATAGTGCCGACCCAGCGTTCGCGATGCTGGCGACGGTCGAGGATGTAGTGGATCAGCCGGTGCATGACGCGCGGCCCGTCGTTGTGGCGGATTAGTTCCCAGAAGGCATCCAGTTCTGCTTCGGACGGCTGGGTCTGCGGGCCGAACACCTTGGCGAAGTTCTGTGCCAGGCGCTTGCGGTCGAACAGCCGGCCGAACAGGGAACCGAACGGGCCGAGCAGCAGCTTCTGCGAAAGCACCGCGCGGTGGGTCTCCGGGAACAGCCCGCCGTTGAGGAAGGCCAGCGAGGCCAGGGCGAAACCGCCCTCCTCGTGCCGCGCGAGCAGCTCCTGGCCAACGCTGTTGCCGTAGTCGTGCACCAGCAGGTGCACCGGCTCGCGCACGCCCAGGTGCTCCAGCAGCGCCTGTTGCAGGTCGGCCTGTTCGAGAATGCGGTAGTCGTGGCCCCTGGGTTTGGCGGAATCGCCAAAGCCGAGCATATCGCAGGCGATCAGCCGGTAGCGCTCGGCCAGCGGTTGCCAGAGGTAGTGCCAGTCCCAGGATGCGGTGGGGAAACCGTGGACCAGCAGCAACGGAGCGCCGCTGCCGGCGCTCCAGTAACGTACTGCGTGGCCACGGAAGGTGAAGTCACTGCCCCGCGCGCGCCAGTCGCGCAGGGCGATGCCGGCCAGCGCCATCAGTCGCGGTAGCCGGGGTTCTGCAAGTCCAGCTTGCGCAGCAGCGCCGGCCACGCCAGCGCGCCGCCCATGCCCTGCTTGCTCTTGGTCACGGCGGCAGCCATGGCGCGGGCGCCATCGAGGATCGGCTGCGGGATCAGGATCAGTTCGGCGCCGCCGCCCTGGGCCAGCACCTGGATCTCGCAGGCGCGCTGCAGGGTGAACATCATCAGGAAGGTGTCGGCGATGGTGCCCGAGCAGGTCAGCAGGCCGTGGTTGGGCAGGATCATGAAGTTGGCTTCACCCAGGTCCGCCTGCAGGCGCGCCTTCTCGTCATGGTTCAGCGCCACGCCCTCGTAGCCGTGGTAGGCCAGGCTGGAGAGGACGAACAGCGACTGCTGGGAAATCGGCAGCAGGCCCTGCTTCTGCGCGGAGACGGCGATGCCGGCGGCGGTGTGGGTGTGCAGCACGCACTCGACGTCGTGGCGCACGTCGTGGATCGCGCTGTGGATGGTGTAGCCCGCCGGGTTGATGTCATAGGGGCTGTCCATCAGCTTCTTGCCCGAGGCGTCCACTTTCACCAGGCTCGACGCCGTGATCTCGTGGAACATCATGCCGTAGGGATTGATCAGGAAGTCCTCGGTGCCGGGGACCTTGGCCGAGATGTGGGTGAAGATCAGGTCGTCCCAACCCTGCAGGGCAATCAGCCGGTAACAGGCGGCGAGGTCGACGCGGGTCTGCCACTCGGCGGCGGAGACCTGGTCCTTGACGTTCACGGTGGGCAGCGGATGAGCGGCGTGCATGGTCGGTAGCCTCTTCGTTGTTGTTGTTCGATGGCGCAGTCTAGTCAGCGCGGCAACCTGGCGACTGTCACGGAACTGACAGTTTCATCTGGCAGCGTCTGGCGAATGTTCCCCTATAAGCGCAGGCGGATAACTCAGCTTGCGTCAGCGGTTTGCCCACCTATAGTGGCGGTAGTCGCTGCCAGCGGCGCCTGATCGACCCGGCGCCCGGCGACTCCCTCCGAAAGCGCTATCCAGACAGTGCGGCAGCCAGCTCGCACGTCAGGGCTGGCGGAAGCGTGCCCGATTTCCATCCCTGCCCCGGCGTCCTTTGCGACGTCTCCGAGTCATCTGGAAACATTTCGCAATATCTTTCGCAACATTCCTCAGTAGTACCCGGGAGTCGGGAGGAGACTCCAGTTCGGCCAACGAGGCAGCCGACGTGAAACGAACCGCCATCATGCAGCCCTACTTCTTTCCGTACCTGGGCTACTTCAGCCTGATCAAGCACACCGACCTGTTCGTCCTGTTCGATACCGTGCAGTACATCCACCACGGCTGGATCGAGCGCAACCGCATCCTCAATCACCAGGCCGGCTGGTCGTACATCCGCGTGCCGCGGGTCAAGCACCACCGCCAGACGCTGATCAAGGACGTGCGCCTGGACAACCGCCAGGACTGGCGGCGCAGCCTGTTCTCCCAGCTGGACGTGTACCGCAAGGTCGCGCCCTATTACCGCGACGTGCGGGAAATGATCGCCGCGTCCCTGGACCATCCGTTCGAGGACATCGTCTCGGTGAACAAGACCACCCTGGAGGCCACCTGCGCCTACCTCGGCTTCCCCCGGAAGATGCCGGTGCTGTCGCACATGGAACTGCCTATGGAGCGGCCCACCGCGCCGGACGAATGGGCGCTGAACATCTGCAAGGCACTGGGCGGCGTGGAGGAGTACTGGAATCCGCCGGGCGGGCAGAGCTTCTTCGACCGTGGAAAGTACGAGGCCGCCGGGCTGACGCTGCGCTTCCAGGAGCCGAAGCTCACGCCCTATGAACAGAAGCGCCCGACCTTCGAGGCGGGCTTGTCGATCATCGACGTGATGATGTTCAACTCCCCCGCCGATACCTCACAGATGCTCGATGCCTATGAGCTGAGCTGAATGCCCGTTACAGGCACCAGACCAGAACCGGCGCCAGCAGCAGGTTGAACAGCCCGGTCAGGACCATCAGCAGGCCGGCCGCCGAACCCTCTTCACCACCGAACTCGTAGGCCCGGCTGGTCCCCGCCCCATGGGCGCCGACACCCAGCAGTGCGCCACGGGCCAGGGCGGAGCGCAGTGGCAGCATCTTCATCAGCACGCCGCCGATCAGGGCGCCGAATACCCCGGTGATCATCACGAAGGCCGCCGTCAGCGCCGGCACGCCGCCCAGGTCATGGGACATTTCCATGGCGAACGGGGTGGTGATCGAGCGCGGGATCAGCGACAAGGTCACCTGGCCGTCCAGCGCCAGCGCGTGGGCCAGCGCCCAGGAGCTGCCGATGGCCATGCCCGAACCGGCCAGCATGCCGGTCAGCAGCGCCGGCCAGTGGCGGGCGAGCAAGGCGCGCTGCTGCCAGATCGGGATGGCGAAGGCCACAGTGGCCGGGCCGAGCAGCGCCACCAGCCAGCTGGTGTCACGGGCGTAGTCGGCGTAGCGGGCCTGCAACGGGATCGCCAGGGCGAACAGCAGCACCGGCACGAAGACGATGGGCGAGAGCCAGTACTGCTGGAACCGGCGGTAGAGGGTACGGCTGAGCAGGTAACCGCCCAGGGTCACGGCCAACCAGAACAGGGCTTGCTTATCGAGGCTCATGGCGCGATCTCCAGCGGCACATCCACTCCACCGCCAGGGCGGTGGAGAGCATCACCAGTACGGTGCTGGCAGTGATCACCAGCAGAATCTTCCAGCCTTCGCTGCGCAGCAGCGGGCCATAGTCGAGCAGGCTCATCAGCGCAGGGATGAAGAACAGCAGCATCTCCGCCAGCAGCAGGCCGGCGCCGCCCTGCAGCAGGGCCGGGCGGATCACCCCGCAGGCGAACAGCACCAGCAGCAGCGCCAGCCCGACGACGCTACCCGGCACCGGCAGCCCGGTGAGGGTGGCGATCCAGCCGCCCACCCACCAGAAGGCGGCGAGGACGGCGAGTTCGAAAGTCAGGCGGGCGGCACGGCGGAACATGGCGGCGATCTCGATGCGTTAGGCGGGTGAGGGAATCGGTTGGGAATGGCGCAAAGCCTACTCCCACGCCTATCATCCCCAAAGCGAATAGATCGAATCGGAGCCATTCCATAATGGAATTCAAGCAACTGCGCACCTTCGCCGAAGTCGTGCGCCACGGTAGTTTCACCCTGGCGGCGGTGTACCTGAACGCCAGCCAGTCGGCGGTGAGCAAGCAGGTCGCGCAGCTGGAGCAGAGCCTGCGCGTGCAGCTGCTGGAGCGCAGCGGCCCGCATATTCGCCTGACCGCCGCGGGCGAGGTGGTGCTACGCCGCGCCGAGGACATGCTGCGCCTGCGCCGCGAGCTGCATACCGAACTGGACGACCTTACCCAGCTGCACCGCGGCGAACTGCGCCTGGGCCTGCCGCTGCTGGGCGCGGATGCGCTGTTCGCCGGGCGCTTCGCCGAATACAGGCGGCGCTACCCGAACATCGACGTGCACCTGATCGAGGGCGGCAGCAAGACCATGGAAGAGATGGTCCACAGCGGCGAGCTGGAGCTGGGCGGAGGCCTCACGCCGGACGACCCCGGCTTCGACTGGCAGCCCTTCTGCAACGAGCCGCTGGACGTTCTGCTGCCCGCCGCGCACCCGCTGGCCGGGCGCGGCAGCCTGGAGCTGGCGGAACTCTCGGACACGCCGTTCCTGCTCTACCAACAGAGCTTCACCCTCAACGACCGCCTGCTGCGCGCCTGCCGCGAGGCCGGTTTCGAGCCGAAGGAAGGCGGCCGCAGCGGCCAGGCGGATTTCCTCGGCGCGCTGGTCGCCGCCGGCCAAGGCGCGGTGCTGCTGCCGCGGGTGGTGGCAAAGGACCTGGAGCGGCCGGGACTGGTCCGCGTGCTGCTGAGCCAGCCGGACCTGCGCTGGGACATCAGCTTCATCTGGCGGCGCGACGCCTATCTGTCGAATGCCGCGAAGGCCTGGCTGGCGCTGATGGTGGAAATGCCGCTGCATCCAGAAGGTGCGGAGTGAAGCAAGGCTCGCGAGCAAGGGCCAGGCATCCCTCGATTCCACCAAGATCGTAGGGCGCATATCCCGGAACGGGTTATCCGACGGCAACTTGGCGGCGGACAACGCTGGCGCGTTATTCGCCCTACCAGAGCTCGGCACGAAGCCTTTCAGAGCAGCACAGGAAACTCGCTGACGAGCCGCAGCCACTGCAGCTGCGCCTCTCTGTCATCCGCCAGCAGCCGGAAGCCGGCGAATTCGAAAGCCGGCGACACGGTGCAGCCCACCAGCACGTAATCCCCCAGGCAACGTGCAGCCTGCCAGGCGTGGGCCGGCACGGCACGTTGCGGCAGGCTGTCCTCGCCCACCGGGCCGAGGACCTCGCGGCGCACCTCGGCATCCGGCCGTTCGGCGACCAGCAGCTCCAGCGCGCTGCCCTCGTGAAAGTGCCAGAGCTCGTCGGCGTCCACGCGGTGCCAGCGGCTGACGGTGCCGGCGGGCAGGAGGAAAAGGATGGCCGACGACTGCGGCCGGCCATCGGCGCCCACCAGTCTCGATTCGAACACCCGGCGATAGAAGCCGCCCTCGGGGTGCGGGGCAAGCTGCAGGGTGTCGATCAGGTAGCGGGCGCGGGGATGCATCAGGCCTTCAGCGCGGCGATGAAATCAGCCAGCCACGGCTCGGAGTCGGTCTCCTGGTCCACCGTCTCGCTGCCGTCCAGGCGCAGCATCGGCACCACTTCCTGCACGCCCAGCTCGGCATACAGCTCGCGCACCTGCTCGCCGCCACCGCAGTAGGTATCGCCGTAGCTGGAATCGCCCAGCGCCAGCACGGCGCCCGGACGACCGCGCCACTCGCCCGGCAGGCGGTCGCGGATGGCATGGAACAGGGGCTGGAAGCTGTCCGGCAGGTCGCCCATGCCGGTGGTGGCGGTCACTACCAGGAAGGCCTCGGGAGCGAACTCGAGCATGGCGTCCAGGGTGGCACGCGGGTCATACCAGGCTTCGAAGCCGGCGGCTTCGAGCAGGCGCTTGGCGTGGCGCGCGACTTCTTCGGCGGTGCCGTAGACCGAACCGGACACGATGGCGACTTTCATGTTCACTCCCACAAGGCAAGACAAGGCCGCCCATTATGCCCCATCCGTGCCGCACCGCGCCGGGGCTGGTATAGTTTTGCCCTACCCGGCCGCTAGGACATTGTCCGCCGCGGCGCTCCCTGAAGTGGATTTTCGCGAGGCGCGCATGGGCCAGACCCCAGCCCCCATCCTGATCACCGGCGCCAGCCAGCGCATCGGCCTGCACTGCGCGAAACGCCTGCTGCTCGAAGGCCAGCCGGTCATCGTGACCCATCGCCAGGACAAGCCCGGCATCGCCGAATTGCGCGAACTGGGCGCCACCTGCCTGCACGCCGAACTGGCCGATGAAACCGGCATCCTGGCCTTCGTCGACGAACTGAGGTCCCGCACCGACCGGCTGCGCGCGATCATCCACAACGCCTCGGCGTGGATCGGCGACACCCCCGGCGAGGAAGCCCAGGCCTTCGAATCGCTGTTCCGCCTGCACATGCTCGCGCCCTACCTGATAAACCTGCGCTGCGCGCCCCTGCTCGAGCGCGACGCCGCCGAGCGCGGCGCCCCGGCGGACATCATCCATCTCTCCGACGACGTCGCCCGCAAGGGCAGCGCCAACCGCATCGCCTACTGCGCCAGCAAGGCCGGCCTGGACAACCTCACCCTGTCCTTCGCCGCGAGCCTCGCGCCCCGCATCAAGGTCAACGGCATCGCGCCGGCACTGATCCTGTTCAACGAAGGCGACGACGACGCCTACCGCGCCCGCACCCTGGCGAAATCCGCCATGGGCATCGAGCCCGGCCCGGACGTGATCTACCAGAGCGTGCGCTACCTGCTCGACAGTCCCTACGTGACCGGCACTACCCTGACCGTCAACGGCGGCCGGCACCTCAAATGACCCGCCCGGCGCGGGCGCGAGGAACTCCCACCATGATCGAAGACCTGTCTCACCACTACCGTGAGATTCTCCAGGGGATCGGCGAAGACCCGACCCGAGAAGGCCTGCTGGACACCCCCAAGCGCGCGGCCAAGGCCATGCAGTACCTCTGCCACGGCTACGGGCAGACGCTGGACGAGATCGTCAACGGCGCGTTGTTCGCCTCGGACAATGACGAAATGGTGATCGTGAAGGACATCGAGCTCTACTCGCTGTGCGAACATCACCTGCTGCCCTTCATCGGCAAGGCCCATGTGGCGTACATTCCCACCGGCAAGGTGCTGGGCCTGTCGAAGGTCGCGCGCATCGTCGACATGTTCGCGCGGCGCCTGCAGATCCAGGAAAGCCTGACCCGGCAGATCGCCGAGGCGGTCCAGCAGGTCACCAGCGCCGCCGGCGTGGCGGTGGTGATCGAGGCGCAGCACATGTGCATGATGATGCGCGGGGTGGAGAAGCAGAACTCGGTGATGAACACCTCGGTGATGCTTGGCGCCTTCCGCGCGTCCACCAATACCCGCCAGGAATTCCTGCAACTGATCGGACGGAGCAAGTGAAATGACGCAATTGCAGCCGGGCATGGCGCGAATCCGGGTCAAGGACCTGCGCGTGCGCACCTACATCGGCATCAAGGAAGAGGAAATCCTCAACAAGCAGGATGTGCTGATCAACCTCACCATCCTCTACCCCGCCGGTGATGCGGTGCAGGTCAACGACATCGACCACGCGCTGAACTACCGCACCATCACCAAGGCGATCATTGCCCACGTCGAGGAAAACCGCTTCGCCCTGCTCGAGCGCCTGACCCAGGAACTGCTCGACCTGGTGATGGCCAACCCGGCGGTGCACTACGCCGAGGTGGAAGTGGACAAACCCCACGCACTGCGCTTCGCCGAGTCGGTATCGATCGCCCTGGCCGCCCAGCGCTGAGCCGCGCTCTGCACTTGCACGCGCGTGCCAGTCGGCCAACGGGCGTTGCTGGCAGATCGCCCGCCTCTTAGAATCTCGCCAGCCCCGCCATGCGCCTCCGATGCGCCTTAGTTGAGAGACCTGCCATGACCGAGCCGATGAACCTGACCGACGAGCAGCGTACCGAACTCGAAGCCGCCGCGTTCCGCACCCTGGTGCAGCACCTGCGTACCCGCAAGGACGTGCAGAACATCGATCTGATGAATCTTGCCGGGTTCTGCCGCAACTGCCTGTCCAAGTGGTACAAGGCCGCGGCGGACGACATGGGCCTGCCGGTCAGCCCGGATCAGGCCCGCGAAGAGATCTACGGCATGCCTTACGCCGAATGGAAGGCCAAGTACCAGACGGAAGCCTCGCCCGAGCAACAGGCGGCCTTCGACCACGCGAAGAAACACTAAGAGTTTGCCTTGATGACCCTCACTGATTTCCGCTCGCGCCTGCGCAGCGAACAGCACCTGTTCACCGATACCCTGGCGTACATCGCCGAGCACTACAGCTACACCCCCAGCGCCTTCACCAACGGCAGCGTGGAAAACCCCGCCGGGCAGAACGAAGGCTCCTGCAAGACCCTGGGTTTCGCGATCCTCGAAGGTTTGAGCCAGGAAGAGTCGCTGCTGGCATTCGGCGAGCACTACCGCGCCGTGCGCGAGCATCCCGAAGGCACCGACCACGCCAACATCCGTGCGCTGCAGACCACTGGCCTGGCCGGCGTCAACTTCGAGCGCCAGCCGCTGTCGCGCCGCGGCTGAGGTTATCCGGCTCCATAAAAAAAGCCCCGCATCAGCGGGGCTTTTTTATGGAGCATCATGCTCGACGGCGGATAACGCTGACGCCTTATCCACCCTACGAAGAATGCCCACCTCGCCGAGTGGGCAAGAAAAAGGCCCCGCAAGCGGGGCCCCTTCCTGCACGCCGGCTCTTCGGGCCGTTACAGGGAATCCAGGTAACGCTCCACATCCAGCGCGGCCATGCAGCCGGCGCCGGCGGAGGTGATCGCCTGGCGGTAGACGTGGTCAGCCACGTCGCCGGCAGCAAAGACACCGGGAATACTGGTCGCGGTGGCATTGCCATCGCGGCTGCCGCTCACCACCAGGTAGCCGTCCTTCAGCGCAAGCTGGCCTTCGAACAGCGAGGTGTTGGGCGTGTGGCCGATGGCGACGAACAGGCCATCCACTTTCAGTTCGGAATCCTCGCCGTCGTTGTGGCGCAGGCGCACACCGGTGACGCCCATGTCGTCGCCCAGCACTTCCTCCACCTGGGCATTCAGGCGCAGTTCGATCTTGCCTTCGGCGATGCGCGCACGCAGCTTGTCCTGCAGGATCTTCTCGGCGCGGAAGCTTTCGCGGCGGTGCACGAGGGTCACCTTGCTGGCGATGTTGGCCAGGTACAGGGCCTCTTCCACGGCAGTGTTGCCGCCGCCGACCACCGCCACTTCGCGGTTGCGGTAAAAGAAACCATCGCAGGTGGCGCAGGCGGACACACCTTTGCCCATGAAGCTCTCTTCCGACGGCAACCCCAGATAACGCGCGCTGGCGCCGGTGGCGATGATCAGTGCATCGGCGGTATAGGTGCCGCTGTCACCCTTGAGCACGAAGGGCTTGCCGGCCAGGTCCACGCCGTGGATGTGATCGAAGACGATCTCGGTCTCGAAGCGCTCGGCGTGCTCCTGCATGCGCTGCATCAACGCCGGGCCGGTCAGGCCATGGGGGTCGCCCGGCCAGTTGTCGACCTCGGTGGTGGTGGTCAGCTGGCCGCCGGCCTGCATACCGGTGATCAGCAGCGGCTTGAGGTTGGCACGGGCGGCATAGACCGCGGCGCTGTAGCCGGCGGGCCCGGAACCCAGAATGATGACGCGCGCGTGACGATCGGACATGACAGCCTCCAGTGCACAGGTGAATGAGTCGGGCAAAGAAAAGGGAGCTGCCAAAGCACCAGGGGGAAGGTTGGGAGGGCGGCAGCTCCACGTAAAAGTTTCTTGCGCGATCCGCATGGCCCGGAGACCGTGGGCAATGCGGTGTGACCCAAGTCACAATTCGCATTGTCCTGCAGAACGCTGGGAATCCCTTGAGATAAGTCAGGGATTTCCGCAGTCGCCCCGAACGCCTTGAGATAAGTCAGGGAGCGGCGGATCGACCCTCGAACTTGTTCGATAGCAGATGGCGCGCAGCTTACCGCCGCCGCTGCGTCCTGCTGAAATGTCCAATATCAATGCCCTCCATAGGCTGCCCCTATGCAGCGGGCACCCATTGCCTGGATGGCTAGACTCAAAAAACCAAAGGTCACCCGTATCACCATGAACCTTCGCGCCCGCCTGCTATGGCTGTGCCTGCCCCTGTTCATCGCGAGCCTTGCCGGGGTCTGGCTGCTGTCGGACTTGATCCTGCTCGACCGCTTCGACCGCGGGGACCGCCAGCGCCTGGCCGACGAGGTGCGAATCGTCCACAACCGCATCGCCTACGAGAAGCAGCGCAACCTCGATATCGTCCACAGCTATGCCTGGTGGGACGCCAGCTACCAGTTCATGCGCCTGCCGCAGACACGCTTCGTCGAGGACAACCTGGATCAGGACCTGCTCGGCATCCTCGGCTTCGACTACGTGCTCTACGTCGACCGCGACGGGCGCATTCTCGCCCAGCAGTGGAAGCTCGACGAACTGGCCCAGCGCTTCCCCGGCCAGCAGGTACCGGCCCCCGCCCAGTTGCGCCAGAGCATTCTCAGCACCGCGCTGCGCCTGGGCGCGCTGCACATCGACGGCGACCCACGTCACAGCCTCGACCAGTTGCTGCAGGTAGAGGGCATCCCGCAGCTGTTGCTCAGCTACCCGATCAGCAACACCTCCGGCACCGCCGAGCCGGCCGGCGCGGTCATCGCCGGCGTGCTGCTCGACAATGCGCGCATGTCCAACCTGCAGACCCAGATGGGCGCGACCCTGCGCCTGGTGCAGGACGAGGTGAAAGGCAACGACTGGCGTACCCTGAACATCCCTACCGGGCGCGGCGCCACCCTGCTCAGCCCGCGACGCCTGCTGGACGAGAACAGCCAGCAGATGTCCCTGCTCTACCTCGACTCCCTCGGCAAGCCGCAACTGCGCCTGGAGCTCACCAGCCCGCGGCCGCTTTACCAGCAGGGCCAGCAGTCCGTGCGGCTGTTCCTCTACCTGACGCTGGCACTGCTCGGCGGCGCCATCCTGCTGGCCTACGTGGCACTGGAATTCCGCATCATCCGCCGCGTCACCAGCATGAACCGCGAGGTCGCGGTCATCGGCCAGGACGACACGCCCTCGCGCCTGAGCCCCCAGGGCACGGACGAACTGGGCCAACTGGCGAACGAGATGAACCGCACCCTCGACCGCCTGGAACAGAGTGAAGCGCGCGACCGGGCGATCCTCGACGCGATCCGCGACGGCTACTTCGAGATGGACACCCAGGGCATCATCCGCACGCTCAACCCGGCGCTGTGCCGAATGCTCGGCTATGACGCCGAGCAGCTCAGCGGCCAGCACTTCAGCATCCTGCTGCAGGAGCAGGACCTGCTCCGCGCTCGCAGCCTCTACCAGCAGGCCCGCGACGACGAGCAGGAAACTACCTTCTCCGCGCCCTTCAAGCGCCGCGACGGCCGGCTGGTCAGTTGCGAGACGCGGCTCTCGGCGATCCGCGACGGCCAGGGCGAGTTCCAGGGGTTCCGCGGCATCTTGCGCGACATCAGCGACCAGGTGGCCTACCAGAAACAACTCATCGACCTGGCCTACCGCGACACCCTCACCGAGCTGGGCAACCGCAAGGCGTTCAACGAACAGTTGCAGCAGGCCGTCGTGCACAGCAACCGGGTCGCGTTGCTGTACATCGACCTGGACCGCTTCAAGCAGGTCAACGACCGCTTCGGCCACGCCCTCGGCGATGCCCTGCTCAGCACGGTCGGCGAGCGTATGCGCGGCAGCCTGCGCCAGCCGGACCAGGCCTTCCGCCTGGGCGGCGACGAATTCGCCGTGCTGCTGGAGAACGCCGAGCCGGATCAGGCCGAAGCCCTGGGCTTGCGCCTGCTGGCGGTGCTGGGCGCCGAGTACGACCTGGGCGGCCAGGTGATCGACTTCGTCACCCCCAGCATCGGCATCGCCTTCTACCCGCAGGATGCCGGTGACGCCGACGCCCTCACCCGCGCCGCCGACATCGCCATGTACCAGGCCAAGCAGGAACGCAACCGCTGCTATCGCTACACGGCAGCCTGAGCGCCGGCCCGCGAACACATACCCGGCAAAACAGACGGCTCGCCGGCCGTTCGCCCGGTCTGCTAAGGTCGCCTACGGTTCAACCCTGGAGAATCCGATGTCCACCCTGAGCGGCCCGCAATACCTCAGCGAAGGCCTGAAACTGATGATGCGCCCCGGCCTGCGACTGTTCGTCCTGCTGCCCCTGAGCATCAACATCCTGCTGTTCGTCGGCCTGATCGGCTTCGCCATCAACCAGTTCAGCCACTGGGTCGATGCCCTGATGCCCAGCCTGCCGGACTGGCTCAGCTTCCTGCAGTTCATCGTCTGGCCGCTGTTCGTGGCACTGGTGCTGCTGATCGTATTCTTTACCTTCACCATGATCGCCAACATCATCGCCGCGCCCTTCAACGGCTTCCTCGCGGAGAAGGTCGAGGTGGTGGTGCGCGGCACCGACGACTTCCCCGAATTCAGCTGGGGCGAACTGATGGCCATGGTGCCGCGCACCATCGGCCGCGAGCTGCGCAAGCTCGGCTACTTCCTGCCGCGCGCCATCGCGCTGTTCATCCTCAGCCTGATCCCCGGGCTGAACCTGATTGCCGCGCCGCTGTGGCTGATTTTCGGCGTATGGATGATGGCCGTGCAGTACATCGACTACCCCGCGGACAACCACAAGCTGGGCTGGAACGAGATGCTCGCCTGGCTGCGCAGCAAGCGCTGGGCGTGCATGGGCTTTGGCGGCATCACCTACCTGGCGCTGCTGATTCCGGTGGTCAACCTGGTCGCCATGCCCGCCGCCGTGGCGGGTGCGGTGCTGTTCTGGGTGCGTGAAGGCGGCGATCAGGCACTGGTGAAGTAATCACCGGCGCCGCCTGAGCCGCTGTCACCTATCGATCATCGCGCTGTCATCGGCGCGCCACCGCGCGCCGGGACACTGCAAGCATGACCACGACTCCCCTGCGCATCGCGCTGATCAGCGAAACCTTTCCGCCGGAAATCAACGGCGTTGCCAACACCCTTGGCCGGTTGGCCTCGGGGCTGTTGCGCCTCGGACACCAGATCCAGGTCGTGCGCCCGCGCCAGCAGGGCGATGAAGGCCGTCACAGCGATGGCGACCTCGTGCTCACCCGGGGCTGGCCGCTGCCCGGCTACCCCGGCCTGCAATGGGGCCAGTCATGCCTGCACAAGCTGCTGCGCCACTGGAACAGTACCCGCCCGGACGTGCTCTACATCGCCACCGAAGGCCCGCTCGGCCTCGCCGCCCTGCGTGCCGCACGGCGCCTGCGGATTCCGGTGATCAGCGGCTTCCACACCAATTTCCAGCAGTACAGCGCGCACTATGGCTTCGGCCCGCTGATGCGCCTGGTGACGCTGTACCTGCGCTGGTTCCACAACCGCACTCAGCAGACCCTGGTGCCCAGCGCCAGCCAGTCCGTGGAGCTGCAACGGCGCGGTTTCGAGCGCCTGGCGCAGCTAGCGCGCGGTGTCGACAGCAAACTGTTCGACCCCGCCCGGCGCGATGAATCGTTGCGCCGCGAGTGGGGTTTGAGCGAACGCGACATCGCCGTGCTGCACGTCGGACGGCTGGCGGCGGAGAAGAATCTGTCGCTGCTGGGCAGCAGCTTCCGCGCGCTGTGCGCGGCGCACCCGCAGCTCAAGCTGCGCCTGGTGATAGTCGGCGACGGCCCACAGCGCGCACAGCTGCAGAAGGAATTGCCCGAAGCGGTGTTCTGCGGCCTGCAACGCGGCGAAGAACTGGCCCGGCACTACGCCAGTGGCGACCTGTTCCTGTTTCCCAGCCTGTCGGAAACCTTCGGCAACGTGGTCCTGGAAGCCTTGGCGTCAGGGCTGGGTGTGGTGGCTTTCGACCAGGCAGCCGCCGGCCAGCACATTCGCCACGGGCACAACGGCGTACTCGGCGTGCCAGGGGAAGACCAGAGCTTCTTCGAAGCAGCGAGCTGGTTGCTGGGCGACCCGGAGCGCCTGCGCCGGGTGCGCCTCAATGCGCGTCACCACGCCATCCATCAGGCGTGGGACACGGTGGTCGAGCGTTTCGAGGGCTATCTGCAGGCAGCCTGCCGCACAGCCTTGCCGGGGAAGAACCCCGGCGGTCTGGGGCACCCTGAAATCCACAAATAGGATCAGGTGAAGGGCTTGGGCTCGGCGGCGAAGGACAGGCTCATGGCGCCCGCGCCGAGGTTGATGCCCCCCGTGGGGCTGAGCATCGCCAGGTGTACCTGGATGCCTTTTGCCTCGCAGGCATCCTCCAGCGCCGCGAATCCGGGCAGGTCGCGCAGGGCGGAAGGATCGCCGGCGTAGCTCAGGCACATCTGCGGCGCCAGCAGCTCGCCCGCCTCGACCCGCGCACGGGCGAAGTTGAGCAGGCGCTCGGCGGACTTCTCGTAGTTCGGCGACACCGATACCGGCTTGTCCTCGCCCTGTACCAGGCTCAGCACCGGCTTCATGTCGAGCATCGAGCCCAGGCCGAGGAAGGCACCGCGCAGGCGGTCGCCGATGCTGCTGCGGTCGCCCTTCTGGAAGCCCCGGCGACGGATATGCCCCAGGTCGCTGGCGACCAGGAAGGTGTTCATCTGCTGGCTGAGCTGTTCCAGGCGGGTACGTACGGCATTGGGATGCTGATCTTCACCGAGCAGGCGCACGCCTTCGGCGGCCAGCACGGCAAGGCCGGCGAACACGGTCTGGCTGTCGATCACCCGCAACGCGAACGGCCCGGCGATGCCGGCGGCGGCGCGGCGCTCCTTGTAGCTCTGCAGCAGGCTGAAGGAGGCCTGGGTGGCGTGCTCGAAGATCGGGCTGCGCTGGCTGGTCACGGTCAGGCAGATCACGTAGTCGAAGTCGGTGACCAACTGCTCCAGGAACCAGTCGTGGGTCTGCGCCGGCGTCAGCGGTTCGCTGCCGTCCTCCGGGCCAACCTTGGGCAGGTCCTGGGAATAGAATCTGAGGGTGGTATCGGGATCGCGGTCATCGACGATGCGCCGCTCGCCCACACGGATGCCGATGGGCAGTACGCGAATGTTGTTGGCAGCAAGGAATTCCGGGGGAAGGTCACAGGTTGCATCGACCACCAAGCCGATCCGCATGTCTTACTCCTATGGCCGTATCCCGGCCTATTTTTGTGTGAACGCCGTCATACTCTGCCCGTTTCGGACTGGGAAGTCAGCATGCGGAAAGGTGGGTCTCGGAAAAGATTTGTAAACGCCTAGGACGGTGCTTTCAGATCATTCAGGCCATCAATACCACGCCATAACCGAGACGCTCCTGCGAAAAGCAAAAAAGCCCCTGGCACCGTCGGCGCCAGGGGCTTTTCATTTCAACGAAGCGCGGATCAGGCCAGCGACATCAGCGCATCGCGGCTGAAGGGCTTGATGTCCTCCAGGCGGCCGTCACGCACTTTCACTGCCCAGTCCGGGTCGACCAGCAGGGCGCGGCCGACGGCTACCAGGTCGAACTCTTCCTTGTTCAGGCGCTCCAGCAACCCGTCGATACCCGACGGCTGCGCGACTTCCTCGGTGTTGCCGAAGAAGGCGAGGAACTCGCTGCCATCCAGGCCGACGTTGCCGACGGTGATGGTCGGCTTGCCTGTGAGCTGGCGGGTCCAGCCGGCCAGGTTGAGGTCGGAGCCTTCGAATTCCGGAATCCAGAAGCGGCGGGTGGAGCAGTGGAAGATGTCCACGCCGGCATCCGACAGCGGCTTGAGGAAGGCTTCCAGCTCTTCGGCGGTCTGCACGAGGCGGGCGCTGTAGTCCTGCTGCTTCCACTGGGAGAAGCGGAAGATGATCGGGTAGTCGGGGCCGACGGCCGCGCGCACGGCCTGGATCAGCTCGATGGCGAAGCGCGAACGGTTGGCCAGGCTGCCACCGTATTCGTCGGTGCGCTTGTTGCTGCCGTCCCAGAAGAACTGGTCGATCAGGTAGCCGTGGGCGCCGTGGATTTCCACGCCGTCCATGCCGATGGCCTTCGCGTCGACGGCGGCCTGGGCGAAGGCGGCGATGACGTCCTGGATGTCCTGCTTGGTCATCTCATGGACCAGCACGGTGCCGTCCTTTTCCTTGCCGCTGGGGCCATAGCCCGGAACGCTGGCATCCGGCTCGGTGCCCAGGCGGCGCACGGCGCCGACGTGCCACAGTTGCGGGACGATCTTGCCGCCTTCGGCATGCACGGCGTCGACCACCTGCTTCCAGCCGGCCAGGGCGTCTTCACCGTAGAAGCGCGGTACGTTCGGGTAACCGTTGGCGGCCTTGTGGTTGACCGTGGTGCCTTCGGTGACGATCAGGCCGACGCCGGCAGCCGCGCGGCGACGGTAGTACTCGACCACCTGGGCATGGGGTACGCCGCCCGGGGTGAAGTTGCGGGTCATCGGCGCCATCACGATGCGCGTGGGCAGTTCCAGGCCGCCCAGGCGGAAGGGCGAGAACAGGGTGTCTACGGATGCGGTCATTGAGGTCTCCATGACGACCAGGCGACCGGTCGTCTCGTTTTTGGAAAGGAAAATGATGACTCAGGCAGATCAGGCCTGAAGCAGGTGCTCCAGGCGTTCGATAAAGCGCTCCACCGGTTTGAGCGAGGCACTGACTTTCATCCGTGCCAGCACGCCCTGCCAGGCGTTGCCGATGAACTCGGCGAGGGATTCGGCGTCTTCCGCTGCCGGCAGCTCCCCGGCGCGCTGGGCGTCGACCAGGCAACCCTGCAGGGTGTCGATGGACTGCTGGAGGATGCCGTCGACCCGCTCGGCGATGGCCGGCGACAGCTCGGCCATCTCGAAGCTCAGGCTGCCGATGAAGCAGTGGTATTCGAGCTTCTCCTGGCGGGCGAAATGCGCCAGCAGTTCGCGGTAATAGGTGAGGATGCGCGCACGCGGGCCCAGTGCCGGGTTGCCCAGCGCCTCGGCGTAGCGGGCCAGGCGCGGTGCGTACAAGTGCTCCAGGGCCTGCAGGGCGAAGTCTTCCTTGCTCTCGAAGTAGTGATAGAAGGAGCCCTTGGGGATGCCGGCGGCCTGGACGATGTCCTGCACGCCGGTGCCGTGGTAGCCGCTGCGGGTCATCGCCAGGGAGCCCTTGGCGAGGATCAGGTCGCGTTTGTCGAGTCGGATGCTGTTCATGGGCGCAAGAATATGACCGGTCGTCTCGCTTTTTCCAGCACCATTGATCGCAGTGATTTTCCTCTACAAGCAGATCAGCGAATCGCCGGGCTTTCCAGCAGCCCCGCCACGCCTTCCTGCAGCAGTTCGCGCAGGCGCTCCACCAGCGCTTCCGGCTCGGCTTCGCTACGGTGCAGGCACAACCCCAGCGGCGCCATCACCGGCAGCCCGGCGCGCTCGGCGTCCAACTGTTCGACACTGGCCGGCAGGCCGATCGGCGTGCGCAGGCCGACGCCCAGCCCCGCGCCGACCGCCGCCCAGATGCCGGACAAACCGGCACTGGTGAACGCCACGCGCCAGGGGATACCGGCGCGATCCAGCGCCGCCGTTGCCGCGCTGCGCAGCAGGCACGGCGCCTCCAGCATCACCAGTGGCAAGGGTTCCGTACCGGGAGATGGGAGTGCGTCCGGCGCGCCGATCCAGCATTGCGCCACTGCGCCGATGCGCTCCATGTGCGGCGTGCGTTCGCCGGTTTCCCAGGCCAGCGCCAGGTCCAGTTCACCGTTGCGCACACCTTCGATGAGCTGCTGATTGCGTGCCGTGCGTACCTCGATGCGCACCTTGGGGTGGGCGCGGGCGAAGCGCGCCAGCACAGCCGGCAGCAGGGTTTCGCCGAAGTCTTCCTGCAGGCCGAGGCGCACCCGACCTTCCAGCACGCCGCCGCGCAAGGCACCTGCCGCTTCGTCATTCAACTCCAGCAGGCGGCGGGCGTAGGCCAGCAGCGTCTCGCCCGCCTCGGTCAGCGCCATGCCGCGCCCTTCACGGCGCAGCACCGGGATGCCGGCCTGCTCTTCCAGCTTCTTCAACTGCGCGCTGATGGCTGAAGTGGAACGCCCCAGACGATCCGCCGCGCGGGCGAAGCTGCCCAGCTCGATGCCGGTGACGAAGGTGCGCAGCACGTCCAGGTCGAAATTGATGCGGGCCATGGCAACCATCCTTATTAATCGAACTATCGGTCAAATATTTCCCGATTTTCCGAATAAAATTGCCGGGCTAGCCTGAACTCGTCAATCACTCACCGAGGAACGGCGCCATGCCTACCGTCCGCATCTCCCTGCGCAAGGGCAAGCAACCCGAGTACCTGCGCGAACTCGCCAACACCGTCTACGACGCCATGCACGAGGCCTTCAACGTGCCGGAGGGCGACCAGTTCGTGATGATCCACCAGCACGAGACAGAAGAGTTCGTCTTCAACCGCCACTACCTGGGCGGGCCGCGCAGCGACGACTTCGTGCTGATCGCCATCACCATCGGCCGGCCACGGGACTCGCAGATCCGACAGGCGTTCTACCGCCGGCTGAATGTGCTGCTGGGCGAGCGGCTGGGCATAGCCAGCGAGGACGTGATGGTGCAGATCACCAACAGCGACGCAGACGACTGGTCCTTCGGCGGCGGGCGCATGGGTGTGCTGACGCGTCCCGATGCGGTCAGTGCCAGCTGACGCGCTGCTCCAGCGGGAAACGCAGGCGCGGGTTGTAGACGCCGTTGTCGGCAGCCCGCCCGGCGGCCAGCAGCATGATCGGTACCGCGCCACGGGGAATCTGCAGCACCTTGCGCAGCCGCACCTCGTCGAAGCCTTCCATGGGGCAGGTGGCGTAGCCGTGGCTCTGCAGGGCGAGCATCAGGTTCTGCGCCGCCAACGAGGTGGACTTCACCGCCCACAGGCGCATCTCGGCGTGGCTGTTGGGCTGACGCATCAGCGCGCGACGACGGCCGACCACCGCGTACAGCGCGCGCTTGAACAGCCCGCGCAGGCCGAACGCACCCTGGTTGTACTGGAAGGGCGCGGTGCGCTGGTAGAAGTCGCGCACCTTCTCCGGCACCTGCGGCTCGGGCCACTGGTCGAGGACGGCCGCGCAGGACTCGCGCCAGGTATCCGGCCGCGCCAGCACGGCAATCAGCACCGGTGCCGTGCGCGCCGCATTCTGCCCCAGGCACACCGGCGTCAGTTGGCGGCGCAGTTCGGCGTCGCGGATCACCTGGAAGCTCCACGGCTGCAGGTTGCACGCATTGGGCGCCAGCACCGCCTGCTCCAGGCAGTCGCGCAGCACAGTTTCCGGCACCGGCTCATCGAGGAATCGCCGCACCGCGCGGCGCTGTTCGATCAGGGCGCGCAAGGCATCGGGGGTGGCGGGCAGACAGGCGGACTCAGCGGCGAAACGGCTCATGGCGGGCTCCGGAAGCAGGTCGCCCGATTAAGCCGTCACCCCTGGCGTGGAGCAAGACGAAAGGGAGAAATGCCGGCGGGATTGGCGCTTGCGCCCTCTCCCGCCGGCAGGATCAGGCGCCCAGCGCCTTCTCGATGGCCTGGATCAGCGCCGGATCATCCGGCGTGGTGCGCGGGCTGAAGCGGGCCAGCACGCGGCCATCCGGGCCGAGGAGGAACTTCTCGAAGTTCCAGGTGATGTCGCCGGGGAACTCGGCGCCCTCGCCCGCCAGCAAGCGGTACAGCGGGTGGCGCTCGGAGCCGTTGACCTCGAGCTTGCCCGACATCGGGAAGCTCACCCCGTAGTTCAGCGAGCAGAACGACTGGATCTCGGATTCGCTGCCCGGCTCCTGCCCGGCGAACTGGTTGCACGGCAGGCCCAGTACCACGAAACCCTGATCCTTGTATTGCTGGTAGAGCTGCTCCAGACCGGTGTACTGCGGAGTCAGGCCGCATTTCGAGGCGACGTTGACCACCAGCACGACCTTGCCCTTGAGCGGGGCCAGCGGCAGATCCTGGCCGTCGAGACCATGCAGCGTCAGATCGTGAAAAGCGCTCATTGCTTGCTCCTTGAAGAGGTAGGCACAAAGTGCCCGCGCAGGGAGCGGACAACCTGTCCGTCGTGCTGCGCAATCCCAGTCGATACGGGAAAAATGCCCTGGCATTCTTTGCAGTTACAGCGACTTGCATGAGAAAGGCGCCCGAAGGCGCCTTTCACGATTGAGCGTAGCAGCTCAATGATGGCTGCACCCGGTCGATGGCGACCGGGTGACGACAATCAGTGGTGGTGACCACCTTCGCCATGGACGTGGCCATGGGCAACTTCTTCGGCGGAAGCGTCGCGGATGTCGACCACTTTCACCTTGAAGTTCAGGCGCTGGCCGGCCAGCGGGTGGTTGCCGTCGACGATCACGTCATCGCCTTCGATGTCGCGGATGGTGACGATCTGCATGCCGCCGTCCGGAGCGGAAGCGTGGAACTGCATGCCGACTTCCAGCTCGTCCACGCCTTCGAACATTTCGCGGGTCAGGGTGGCAACCAGCTCGGCGCTGTATTCGCCGTAGGCATCGGCCGGCTCGACAGTCACGTCCAGCTCGTCACCGACCTGCTTGCCTTCCAGGGCCTTTTCCAGGCCGCCGATGATGTTGTGGGCACCGTGCAGGTAGACCAGCGGAGCGCCGCCGGCGGAGCTGTCGATGACCTCACCCGCGTCGTTGGTCAGGGTATAGTCGATGGAAACCGCCTTGTTGGCCGCGATCTGCATGGTTCGAAACCTATCTGATATAGAAGTTGAGCGCGTAAGTTTACGCGGCGACGCCCCCGAATGCGACCCGAAGACGGACGGACGGGATCACGCGGTCTCGCCGCGCCTGCTTGACTTTCATCAGGACGAAGACGGCCACTGGGTGGCAGTCTTGTCCTGCGGTCACACCCAGCACCTGCGCCACCAGCCGCCCTGGCAGTCGCGGCCCTGGGTGCTGGACCCGCAGCAGCGCATGGCGCAGATCGGCCGCTGGTTCCCCTGCGGCTGGTGCGCCAAGGATTCCGACAGCAACAAGGAGTAGGCATGCCGGCTCGCAATATCCTGGTGATCAACTGCGGTAGTTCGTCGATCAAGTTCGCTCTGGTTCGAGAGGGGCGCGATGATTTCATCCTCCACGGCCTGGCCGAACGCCTCGGCGCCAACGGCGCCAGCCTGCGCTGGCAGGGCGAGACCGACGAGCAACCACAGACTCTGGAGCTGCCCGGCGCCGACCACAAGGCCGCCCTCGCCCGTCTGCTGCCGCTGGTGGCCCAGGCCGCGCAGGGCGAACTGCACGCCATCGGCCACCGCGTGGTGCACGGCGGCGAGCGTTTCACCCAGGCCTCGCGCCTGACCGAAGAAGTGCTCAGCGCCATCCGCGAGACCTCGCCCCTGGCGCCGCTGCACAACCCGGCGAACCTGGTCGGCATCGACGCCGCCATGGCGCTGTACCCGGACCTGCCGCACATCGCGGTGTTCGACACCGCCTTCCACCAGAGCCTGCCCGAGCGCGCCTACCGTTACGCCATCCCCGAGCCGCTGTACCGCGAGCAGCACGTGCGCCGCTACGGCTTCCACGGCACCAGCCACCGCTACGTCAGCCACAAGGCCGCGGAAATGAGCGGGCTGGCCGTGGGCGACAGCTACTGGCTGTCCGCGCACCTGGGCAACGGCAGCTCCACCTGCGCCATCGCCAACGGCCAGAGCCGCGACACCAGCATGGGCCTGACCCCGCTGGAAGGACTGATGATGGGCACCCGCTCCGGCGACGTCGACCCTAACCTGCACAGCCACCTGGCGCGCACGCTGGGCTGGAGCCTGGAGAAGATCGACCACATGCTCAACCACGACAGCGGCCTGCTCGGCCTGTCGGGGCTGTCCAACGACATGCGCACCCTGGAGAACGCCCGCGAGCAGGGCCACGCCAATGCGGCGCTGGCCATCGAAGTATTCTGTTACCGATTGGCCAAGTCCCTGGCCTCGCTGACCTGTGCGCTGCCGCGCCTGGACGGCATCATCTTCACCGGTGGCATCGGCGAGAACTCCGCGCTGGTGCGCAACCTCACGGTCAAGCACCTGCACGTGCTCAATCTCGAACTCGACGGCGAAGCCAACGCCCGCTGCGTGCGCGGCGTCGGCGGGCCGATCCACCTGCCCGGCCACCCCCGCGTGCTGGTGATCCCCACCAACGAGGAAAAGCAGATCGCACTCGACACCCTGGCCGTGCTCGACTGAAGATTCATCGGTTGCGCCCCACAAGGGCACAGACCACTCCCGCACGGCTTAAGGAGCCCGGATGCACACTTTCTTCCTCGCACCGACTGGTTTCGGTGTCGGCCTGACGTCCACCAGCCTGGGCCTGATCCGCGCCCTGCAACGCGCCGGCCTGAAAGTCGGCTTCTTCAAGCCCATCGCCCAGCCCCACGCCGGGGATGACGGCCCGGAGCGCTCCAGCGAACTGGTCGCGCGCACCCACGGCCTCAACGCGCCTACCCCGCTGTCGCTGTCCAAGGTCGAACGCATGCTCGGCGACGGCCTGCTCGACGAACTGCTCGAGGACATCGTCGGGATGTACAACAGCGCCGCCGTCGACAAGGACGTGATGATCGTCGAGGGCATGGTGCCGACCAAGCACGCCAGCTACGCCGCGCGCATCAACGGCCATCTGGCGCGCAGCGTGGACGCCGAGGTGATCCTCGTCTCCGCGCCGGACAACGAGACGGTGGGCGAGCTCTCAGACCGCATCGAGATCCTCGCCCAGCTGTTCGGCGGCCCGCGCGACCCGCACCTGGCCGGCCTGATCGTGAACAAGGTCCGCGGCGGCGAAAGCGACGACATGCCGCGTGACGCCGAAGAAGCCGCACGGCTGTTCGGCGAACGCCTGAAGGAACACTCCCCGCTGCTGCGCGACGGCGACGTGCGCCTGCTCGGCTGCATCCCCTGGCAGGACGAGATGAACGCCCCGCGCACCCGCGACGTCGCCGACCTGTTGGACGCGAGCGTGCTCAACGCCGGCGACTACGAACAACGCCGCGTGCAGAAGATCATCCTCTGCGCACCCTCGGCGCCCAACACCGTGCACCTGCTCAAACCCGGCGTGCTGGTGGTGGTGCCGGGCGACCGCGACGACATCATCCTCGCCGCCTGCCTCGCCGCCATGAACGGTGTGCCGCTGGCTGGCCTGCTGCTGTGCTCGGGCCTGCTGCCGGACGCGCGGATCATGGAGCTGTGCCGCAGCGCGCTGCAGAGCGGCCTGCCGGTGCTGACGGTGAAGACCGGCTCCTTCGACACTGCCGGCGACCTGTCGCGGATGAACAAGGAAATCCCGGTGGACGACCGCGAGCGCGCCGAGCGCGTCACCGAGTTCGTCGCCGAACACATCGACTTCGAGTGGCTCAAGGACCGCTGCGGCTCCCCCCATGAGCTGCGCCTGTCGCCACCGGTATTCCGCTACCAGCTGACCCAGCGTGCCAACCGCGCCGGCAAGCGCATCGTCCTGCCCGAAGGCAGCGAGCCGCGCACCGTGCAGGCCGCCGCCATCTGCCACGCCCGCGGCATCGCCCGCTGCATGCTGCTGGCCAAGCCCGACGACGTACAGGCCGTGGCGCAGATGCTGGGCATCGTGCTGCCCGAGGACCTGGAAGTGGTCGACCCGGACCTGGTGCGCAGCCGCTACGTCGAACCCATGGTGGAACTGCGCAAGGGCAAGAGCCTGAACGCGCCGATGGCCGAGCAGCAGCTGGAAGACAACGTGGTGCTGGGCACCATGATGCTCGCCCTGGACGAAGTGGACGGGCTGGTCTCCGGCGCCATCCACACCACCGCCAACACCATCCGCCCGGCCCTGCAGCTGATCAAGACGGCGCCCGGCTACAACCTGGTGTCCTCGGTGTTCTTCATGCTGCTGCCCGACCAGGTGGTGGTCTATGGCGACTGCGCGGTGAATCCCGATCCTTCGGCCAGTGACCTGGCGGAAATCGCCCTGCAGAGTGCCGCCTCGGCGCAGGCCTTCGGCATCACCCCGCGGGTGGCGATGATCAGCTACTCCACAGGCGACTCCGGAACCGGCGCAGATGTCGAGAAAGTCCGCGAAGCTACGCGCATCGCGCAGGAAAAACGCCCCGATCTGTTGATTGACGGCCCCTTGCAGTATGATGCCGCCGCCATCGCCAGCGTGGGCCGCCAGAAGGCGCCCGACAGCCCGGTGGCCGGACGCGCCAACGTGTATGTGTTCCCCGACCTGAACACCGGGAACACCACCTACAAGGCGGTCCAGCGCAGTGCCGACTGCGTCAGCATCGGGCCGATGCTGCAGGGCCTGCGCAAACCGGTGAACGACCTGTCGCGCGGGGCGCTGGTGGACGACATCGTCTATACCATCGCGCTGACGGCGATTCAGGCAGACAGCAGCAAGGATGGCTGACTGACACGGCACGAGGGATGTGCCCAAGAACGCATCACGCGCCCGGCCGACCGGGCGCCTACGTACAAGGACCATTCCTCGATGTTGAGTTTCCTCCCGCACACCCTGCGCGGCATCCTCGCCACCCTGATCCTGGTGACGAGCACGCTGTGCTGGTGCATTCCGCTACTGGGCATGTCGATCATCAAGCTGCTGCTGCCCTTCAAGGCAGCGCAGCTGGCGCTGAGCAAGATCATGAGCGTGATCGCCGAAAGCTGGATCACCTGCAACAAGGGCTGGATGAACCTGGTCCGCAACACCGGCTGGAACGTGCAGGGCCTGCAGGGCCTGCACTACGACCACTCCTACCTGGTCACCAGCAACCACCAGAGCTGGGTGGACATCCTCGTCCTGCAGTACCAGCTCAACCGCCGCATTCCGCTGCTGCGCTTCTTCCTCAAGCAGGAGCTGATCTGGGTCCCGGTGATCGGCCTGTGCTGGTGGGCGCTCGATTTCCCCTTCATGAAGCGCTACACCAAGGCCTACCTCGCCAAGCACCCGGAGAAGAAAGGCAAGGACCTGGAAACCACCCGCAAGGCGTGCGCCAAGTTCAGCCGCATCCCGGTGGCGATCTTCAACTTCCTCGAAGGCACCCGCTTCACCCCCGCCAAGCATGACGAGCAGAACTCGCAGTTCCAGCACCTGCTCAAGCCCAAGGCCGGCGGCATCGCCTTCGTCCTCGACGCCATGGGCGAGCAGTTGCGTACCCTGGTCAACGTGACCATCCATTACCCCGACGGCCGTCCGACCTTCTGGTGCCTGCTGTCCGGACGCCTGCGCTCGGTGGTGGTGCGCTTCGAGGAGCTGGAAATCCCGCGCCAGTTCATCGGCAAGAGCTACGACCAGGACGAGGGCTACCGCGCCGAGTTCCAGCTGTGGGTGAACCAGCTGTGGGAACGCAAGGACCAGTTGCTGACCCAGTTGCACCGGGAATTCCCCGCCAAGGCCTGACCGCCCTTGCAGAACAGCAAGAACGAAAAAGCCCGCCAATCGGCGGGCTTTTTCATGGGCAGTGCTTACTGCTGGTACTGCTGGGTCTGCGCGTTGGGCAGGGCCTTCAGGTTCACTTCCACGCGACGATTCTGCGCGCGGCCGTTGACGTCGGCGTTGGACGCGATCGGCTGGTCCGGACCCATGCCACGGGTGCTGACGCGGGAAGCGTCGACGCCCTGGGAGGTCAGGTAGGCGGCCACGGACTGCGCACGGCGCTGGGACAGGTCCATGTTGTGCTGGCGACTGCCAGTGCTGTCGGTGTAGCCGACGATCTCGACGCTGTTCTGGTTGAACTCCTTGAAGGAGTTGGCCAGGTTGTTCAGCGGGGTGTAGAAGGACGGCGCGATGTTCGCCGAATCGGTGGCGAAGGTGATGTTGCCCGGCATGATCAGCTTGATGTCATCACCCTGGCGCTCGACCTGCACGCCGGTGCCCTGCATCTGCTGGCGCAGCTTGGCTTCCTGCTTGTCGGCGTAGTAGCCGTAGCCGGCAGCGGCGGCACCGATGGCGGCGGCGCCAATCATTGCGCCCTTGCCACGGTTGTCATGGTTGATCGCGGCACCGGCGACGGCACCGGCCAGCGCGCCCAGCGCACCGTACTTGGCAGTCTTGCTCATGCCGCCTTCGGCCGGCGGGGCCTGGGTGTTGGGGTCATAGGGGTTCTGGGAGGCGCAACCGGCCATGAGGGCAAAGGCGGTGGCAGCCGCAACCATGGACAGACTACGTGCGGTGAACATGTCGGATGACTCCTCGAAATAGCGAAACACCCATTAGCGGGCGGCAGGTTAGAGCTTAGGTCGTGCAAATAATTCCGTAGCAACCTTAAGCTCGGATGAAGGGATTCTCCCTCATCTCGTCGCCCAGGTTGGTATCCGGGCCGTGGCCGGTGACCACGGTCGCGTCTTCGTCCAGCGAGTACAGGCGCTCGCGAATCGAGCGCTCGATGGTGGCGTAGTCGCCGCCCCACAGGTCGGTGCGGCCGATGCTGCGACGGAACAGCGTGTCGCCGGCGATCAGCAACTTGTCCCTGGGGAACCAGAAGCTCATCGAGCCCGGCGTGTGCCCCGGCGTGTGCAGCGCCACGCCGCAACCGCAGGCCAGTTCCTCGTCATCGGCCAGCCACTGGTCCGGCGAAGGCACCGGAGTATAAGGGACGCCGAACATGCGGCATTGCATCTCCAAGTTATCCCAGAGGAACTGGTCGTCCTTGTGCAGGTGCAGGGTCGCGCCGGTCTTCTCCTTCATCTGCCCGGAAGCGAGGAAGTGGTCCAGGTGCGCGTGGGTGTGGATGATGCTGACCACCTTCAGCCCCAGCGCGTCGAGACGCTGCAGGATGAGCTCATGGTCGCCGCCCGGATCGACGACGATGGCCTTCTTCGTCAGCGGGTCGCCGATGATGCTGCAGTTGCATTGCAGGGGGCCGACGGGGAAGGTTTCGCGGATGAGGGTAGGCTGATCGGTCATCGGTTACTCCGGAGCGTTGAGCGGCCAGCGAAGCCGGCATGGCAGTCGGCGGCCGAATGGCACCCATATTGCAGCAACTCACCCGGAAAAGAACAAGATCGAATGCAGAGAGCACGCCGATGCAACTGAGCAACCTGCTGGCGACCCAGGCCAGTGCCAACTGGAACCAGAACCTGGCTCGGCTACTGGAGCACAAGGGCCACCCGGATTTCCCGGTGCTGCTGTCGCACAGCCTGCAACCGGTCCTGGCCCATGACAACGTGATCATCAAGGCGTACCGCGGCGACGGCTGCCCGCGCATTCTCTACGAGGACTACCCGGACCAGCTCCACGCCGAGTACATCGAGCGCTACCTCGACGGCATGTATCGCCTGGACCCGGTGTCGAACTCGATTCGCGAGGGCATGAGCAGCGGCATCCTGCGCATCAACCAGCGCACCAGCCAGTTGCACGGCAGCGACTACTACAAGCACTACTACCGCGAACTGCGCCTGGACGACGAGATCGACATTCTCTTCGACGACTGCGACGACACCGTGCTGGTGATGTCCATTGGCCGACGCCAGCGCCACCTCGCCAGCACCGCCGAACTGCGCGCCCTGCGCAACCTCTACCCGCTGTTGCGGTACCTGCTGGGAGGCTTCGCACAGAGCCGCGAAACCCTCGTCCAACCGGAAGAGCAAGACAGCCTCGCGCGGGCCCTGGCGTCCTTCGCGGGCGGCCTGCTGACGCCGCGCGAGCAGGAAATCGCCCGGCTGATGCTGCAGGGCAACTCCAGCAAACTGATCGCCCGCCAGCTGAACATCAGCCAGGCCACCGTCAAGGTGCATCGGCGCAATCTCTATACGCGACTCGGCGTGCGCTCCGAACTGCAACTCTGCGACCTGTTCCTGCGCCACTCCGCCAACGGCCTGCTGCCCTTGCCGCGCTGATCCGCCCCTACCCACCCCACATCAGCCGTGTTCCCGCCGGGAACACGGCTGCCTGCTGTCCGGCGGGGGCCCTACCCCCACGGGTGTATTTACCCTCCCCCGGCCCCTTCCTACTCTCGCCGTGCCTTGCCCAGTCCCGCTGCGCACGCTGCAACATCCCGAACAACAACAAGGATCAAGCCAATGACCACGGCATTCGTCTGGCACGAACACTACATGTGGCATGACACCGGCAACTACGCCGGTCTGTTCACTCCCGGCCTGGGGATCCAGCCCGGCCTGCATTTCGAGAACGCCGAAACCAAGCGCCGGCTGAAAAACCTGCTGGACGTCAGCGGCCTCGGCGAACGCCTGCTGGCGGTCAAGCCGCTGGCGGCGACCGAGGAGCAACTGCTGCGGGTACACACCCCCGGCTACCTCGCGCAACTGCAGGAACTCAGCGCCGGGCGTGGCGGTGACGCCGGCGACAACACGCCTTTCGGCCACGGCAGCTACGACATCGCCCGGCTGTCCGCTGGCGGTGTGATCCAGGCGGTCAAGCACGTGCTGCGCGGCGACGCGCGCAACGCCTATGCCCTGGTGCGGCCGCCGGGCCATCACGCCGAAGCGGACCGCGGCCGCGGCTTCTGCCTGCTGGCCAACGCCGCCCTGGCCGCCCATGTGGCGATGGCCGAACACGGCCTGGAACGCATCGCGGTGGTCGACTGGGACGTGCACCACGGCAACGGCTCGCAGAGCATTTTCTGGGAAGACCCGCGCGTGCTGACCATCTCCCTGCACCAGGAAGGCAACTATCCCCAGGACTCGGGCTTCGTCGACGAACAGGGCGCTGGAGCCGGCCGCGGCTTCAACCTCAACGTGCCGCTGCCGCCCGGCTGTGGCGAAGGCGCCTACCTGCATGCCTTCGACGAGATCGTGCTGCCGGCCCTGCGCGCCCATCGCCCGCAACTGATCCTGGTGCCCTGCGGCTTCGACGCCGGCGCCCACGACCCGCTGGGGCGGATGATGCTCCACGGCGATGCCTACCGCGCGCTGACCGCCAGGTTGATGGCGCTGGCCGACCAGCTCTGCGATGGCCGTCTGGTGCTGTGCCACGAAGGCGGCTACGAGCCCAACTCGGTGCCCTACTTCGGCCTGGCCGTGATCGAGACGCTCAGCGGCATTGCCACTGACATCCGGGACCCGCACCTGGAGGCGATGCGCGCCCTCTCCGGGCAGCCCCTGGCTGCGCACCAGCGGCAGTGGATCGCCAGCCTGCGCGCCCGCTACGACAGCCCCTTGCTCCCGGCCAGCCGGCAAAAGGTGGAAGCATGAACACCCTCACCGCTCCCCTGGTGCTCAATCCGGTGCAGCAACGCCTGCGCCTGCTGGCGGTGGTGCTGTTCTCCGCCATCGGCCCGCTGGTGCTGCTCACCGCACCGGCCCTGGCCAGTCGCTATATCGCCGAACTGGGCCTGGACAACCGCCAGGTCGGCTTCCTGTTCAGCATGGAACTGGGGGCCATGGCGATCTCCACCCTCCCCACCTACTTCTGGATGCGCCGCTACAACTGGCGCCGGATCGCCGCGATCGCCGCTGCCGTGTTCCTTCTCGGCAACCTGCTCAGCGCCGTGCTGATGAGCACGGCGGCACCGTCCTATCCCTTGCTGGTAGCGCTGCGCTTCCTCACCGCGTTCTCCGAGGCGGCGCTGGTGCTGGTGTGCCTGGGCACCGCCGGCACCTTGCCGAACGCGGCGCGGGCATTCGGCCTGTGGGTCACCGGCCAGCTGGTGCTGGCAGCCCTGAGCCTGCAGTTCATGCCGTGGCTGTTCAGCCATTGGCGCGTCGCCAGCTTCTTCCTGCTGATCGCCTTGTTCACCGCCGCGTGCCTGCCGTTGATCCGCTCCCTGCCTGCGGGCAGCGACAATCAGGCCGAAGCCCTGCCGCCCAGCCAGGCGCGCGCCGCGCTGGGGAAGATCGCCCTGGGCATGAGCGCGATCTTCCTGTTCTACCTCAGCCTCGCCGGCATCTGGACCTTCGTCGGCGAGCTGGCGCGGACTCAGGGCATCAGCGCCACGGACAGCTCCAGCGCCCTGGCCAGCGCCTCCCTGCTGGGCGTGGTCGGCGCTTCGCTGGCCAGCTGGATCGGCATCAGTGGCCGGCGTGAGTGGCTGCTCGCGCTGGGCTACCTGGCCATGGCGTCCAGCCTGATCGGCCTGCTGGGAGACGTCTCGCTGCTGCGCTACGTACTGGCGGCCTGCGCCTTCAAGTTCGCCTGGACCTTCGCACTGCCGTTCCTCCTCGCAGCCATCAGCGACTACGACCGCCAGGGCGGCAAGCTGGTGGTGCTGGCCAACCTGGCGATCTGCGGCGGGCTCGCCGTCGGTCCTTCGCTGGCGGCCTGGCTGCTCGGCGAGACGGAGAACTTCAGCCTGTTGTTGCAGGTCTCCGCAGCTATCTGCGCCCTGTCGTTCCTGGCGATCCTACCACTGGCCCGCCGCCGCGCCTGACCCGCTCCACCGCAACCTCGCGCCTCCCTCCGGTGTGCCTTCGGGCACGCCGCGAGCGGTTGCGCCCTGAACTCCTGCCATCCCAATAACAACAGCGCAGAGCTCCCACATGAACAACCAGAACCTGGGTTCCTTATCCACGCTCCTGCTCGCCTCCCTGACGAGCCTCGCCCACGCCGACAGTCACTACGAGAACGGCGACCTGCAGGCGGACTTCAGCCTGAGCAGCGGCGCCACTTTCATCGACAGCCACAACGTCAACTTCGGCGCCGGCCAGCGCGACTATCGCAGCGGCGAGGTGAAGGGCGAGCGGGCCGTCTGGCAGGAAGCCTTCCTCAAACCGGAAGCCAGCTTCCGCTACACCCTGGACCAGGACCTGCGCCTGGTCGGCGGCGCCTCGCTGGTCGCCGCGCATACCTTCGGCGACGGCGACGCCGGCGGTTACACGCGCAACTCGGACGGCAAGACCTCACTGGAAGAACTCTATGCCGGCATTGAGCGTGGCCCCTGGCGCCTGACGCTGGGCAACCAGAACTTCCGCGTCGGCACGGGCTTCATCCTCGCCGACGGCAACCTCGACCTGCTCGGCGAAGGGGCGTACTGGTCCGGCCCACGCACCGCCTTCCGCGATGGAGCCATCCTTGCCTATCGCGGCGGCGCACTGTCTGGCCAGGCGTTCAGCGTGCGCAACGACGACGACCTTGGCGGTGCCCGCTTCAGTGGTGCCAACCTCGACTATCCCTTCCTGCGCGGCCAGCTCGGCCTGATGGCGCTGAAAGTCAGCGACGTCGGTAGCCAGGCCAACCAGATAGCGCCGCGCAATGGCATGCAGGTGTACAACCTGCGCTGGCTGGACGGCGGCTTCGAAGCCCTGCCGGAGCTTTCGATCAGCGCCGAATACGGCCTGCAGACCGGCGAGGGCGAACAGGTGAGCTTTTCCGGCCACGCCTGGTATGTGCGTCTGGACTATGGCTTCGCCGACCTGCCCCTTCAGCCGAAACTGACCTACCGTTATGCACTGTTCTCCGGTGACGACGACCCGAGTGACGACCGCCGCAAGAGCTGGGACCCGCTGAGCAAGGCCTACACCGAGCGCGGCTCCTGGGTGATCGGTGATGTGGTCGGCAACTACCTGCTCAACGACAGCAACGAGCGTGTGCACATGTGGCGACTGGTCGGGCAGGTCGCGCCCGGCCTGAGCGCGGGCACGGTCTACTACCAGCTCTCGCTGGATGAGGAGAACTATTACGGCCAGCCGGTCAGCGACCGGCGCTTCGCCGACGAGGCGGCGGTGTACCTGGACTGGGCGGCGAGCAGCCAGCTATTCGCGACACTCTCGTACAACTGGGTGAAACCCAAGGCCGCCGCTCGCGAAGTGTTCGGCAACGATACCTTCGATGCCCTGCAACTTTACGTCGGCTATCGCTTCTGAAGCCGACGCAGCCCCAGTGGTCAGCGCAGCTGCCGGGCGGCAGCTGCGCCGGTCCCGGGGTCAATCCTCGCGGTAGTCGGTGGGCAGCTTGCCGGTCCACTTGCGGAACGCCCGGCGGAAGTTCGACGGGTCGTTGAAGCCCAGCAGCAGCGCGATCTCGTAGAGCGGCAGGTGGGTCGTGGTGAGGTACTGCAAGGCCAGGCGCTTGCGCACGTCGTCGAGCACTTCCTGGTAGGTGGTGCCCAGGTTCGAGAGATGCCGGCGCAGGCTGCGCCCGCTGGTGTGCAGGTCGGCGGCGACGCTTTCCAGGTCGGGGAACTCGCCGGGGCGCGCCAGCAGCAGGCGGCGGATGCGGGTCAGCAGGCCTTCCTGCACGTCCAGCGTAGCCAGCAGCGCCTCGCACTGCTGCTCGCACATCTGCACCGTGGCCGGGTTGGCCAGTGCCATGGGCCGCGCCAGGTACTCGCTGGGCAGGCCGATGAAGTGGAACGGCTGGTCGAACAGCACCTCGCAGCCAAACACCTCGGCGTAGCGTTCGGCGTAATCCGGCTCGGCATGGGCGAAGCCGACGCTGACACCCTGCAAGGGTTCGCCCACCAGGAAGCGGGCGATGGTGTGCAGGCTGGTCATCAGGCCTTCGGCGGCGAAGCGGCTGGTGGGGCCCAGCGGAATCGACTCGCTGGCGCGCAGGTAGGACACGCCGCCGTCTTCCACCATTTCCAGGTCATAGGCCAGGCCGAGCACGCGGTAGTACTTCAGGGCGAAGCCGATAGCGCGCCCGAGGTTGGCGCTGGACAGCACCGCATAGCCGAGGATGCCGTGGGTGGAGACGTTCAGCCGCTGCCCCAGCAACAGGCCGAAAGCCGGCTCGTTGCAGTACACCAGGGCGGTGCTGGAGAGCTGATGGAAGTCAATGAAGGACAGGCGGCCGTTGGGGCTCTGCAGCACCTCGGGGCGCACGCGGGCCAGTTCGAACAGGCGCACACGCGGCACGCCCAGCTCTTCGGCGAGGTCCAGGAGCGCCTGCGCATAGGCGACGGGCACCAGTTCGGCGGTGAAATTGAGCGGTTGTTTCATCATTCTTCTTATAGTGACCGCTGGCCGGATATGACCGGAAAGTTGGCAGACAATAACCTTGTGACGCTTTCCCTACAAGCCCAGAGTAATGACCATGGACAACCACAACAATGGAGCCGCCATGGCCAGCACCACCCCCGCAGGACTGGAGATCAAGCCCCGGCACATGGACTTCGATCTGCCCGATCCGCTGCCGCGTCATTGGCACAGTGGAGACGCCTTCAAGTCCCATCTGTTCGACGCCATGTCGGTGCTGTTCCCCGACGGCGAGCGCTTCTTCATCGACTCGGTGCGGCAGTTCCGCGACCAGATCAGCGACCCGGTGCTCAAGGAACAGATCCGTGGCTTCATCGGCCAGGAAGGCCACCACAGCCGCGAGCACCTGACCTACAGCCAGCGTCTGCGCGACCAGGGCTACGACATCACCGCCATCGAGAAGCGCGCCCAGGCGCGCATCCGTTTCACCCAGAAGAAATTCCCGGCCAAGCGCCAACTGGCCGCGACCGCCGCGCTGGAGCACATCACCGCGATCATGGCCAACGGGCTGCTGACCGACCCGCGCACCATGGAAGGCGCCGACCCGGTGATGCAGCGCCTGTGGCGCTGGCACGCGCTGGAGGAAACCGAGCACAAGGCGGTGGCCTTCGACGTCTACAACCAGGTCTGCGGCAGCCGCAAGCTGCTGCGCCGGGCGATGCGCATGGCGACCTTCTTCTTCGTGCTGGATACCTTCCGCGGGTTGGTACACATGCTCAAGGTCGACGGCCTGCTATGGAACTGGCGCGTCTGGCGCGACGGCATCAAGTGGACCTGGGGCAAGCACGGCGTGTTCCGCCCGCTGCTGCGCGAGTACATGGACTTCTTCAAGTCCGACTTCCACCCCTGGCAGCACAACAACCTCGATGTGCTCTACGAGGTGCGCAAGGAGTACGACGCGCAGCCGATGGCTCACGCCGGCTGATTCGCGCTGCGCTTCGAACACCGCCCCGCTCTGTCGGGGCGGTTTCGTTTCCGTCCCCCTGTAGGAGCGAGCAACTGTCTTCTTCTGAAAATCCGTGCCTGGACTTTCCCTCTCCCCGCCCTCTCCCTTCAGGGAGAGGGTTAGGGAGAGGGCAGGCCTCCGCGCGGGACTTCACGTAGGAGCGGATTCATCCGCGATAGGCATCGCCCAGATGGAGGACGTGCCGACGGAAAACCATCGCGGACGGAGTCCGCTCCTACGCCCATGAAAAAGCCCGGCGCTTGGCCGGGCTTTTTTGTGGCGCGATGAGCAATCAAGCATGCAGGAAGCGCAACGCATCCGCCGCCGACTCCTCGGGGATTTCTTCCATCGGAATATGCCCCACGCCCGGATAGACCTTCACCTCGATGCCCGGCACGTCACGCTGCCACATCGGCACGTGGCGCGGCGAAATCCAGCGGTCGCGCTCGCCCCACATCAGCATCGTCGGCACCTTCAGCGCGGCAACTCGATTGGGCGTGGTGGGCAGTTCCTCGCGGTTGGCTTTCACCAGGACACGGAAGATATCGATCATCGCGCGGCGGTTACCCGGCCGGCGGCTGATGTCGTAGTAGCGGTCGATCACCCCCGGCTTGATGTTGCGCGCATCGCCGTAGACTTCCTTGATGCCCTGGGCCACCAGGGCGCGCGGCATCCACATCGGCATCATGATGCCGGCGCCGGGCAGCACCGCGCTGGCGATCATCAGCGGCACCTTCTGCATGTAGTAGCCGGCCGGATCGATGAGGATCAGCCGCTCGACACGGCGGGCGTTGACCAGCGCGTAGTTCCAGGCGATGTAGCCGCCCAGTGAGTTGCCGGCGATGGACACCTGCTTGAGGTCCAGGCGATCGAGGAACAGGCCGAACACCTTGACCAGGCGCTCGCCGTCGTACTCGCGGTCCTGGCCGCCGCCGGTGAGGCCGAAGCCGGGCACATCGAGGCGGATGATGCGGAAGTGCCGGGACAGTTCGGCGACCCAGCCGTCCCAGGTGTGCAGCGACGCCATCACGCCGTGGACCATCACCAGCACCGGCTTGTCCGGGCTGCCTTCGTCGCGGTAGTGGATGTCGAAACCGTCGACGTGGATGAACTTCGAGCCGGATTCGGGCGAGGCGTAGCGGGCCTTCAGTGCGGCCAGCGGCAGGGGGCCGAACCCATAGCGGGCCAGGCCCTCGGCCAGCGGCGGTTGCACAGACAATGTGGCGGTCATGGACGAGTGACTCCCGTGCTTGTTGTTCTAAAGCCCGAATCACACCACAGCGCCCGCGCCGCCGCGCCCAACCTAGGTAGTGTCGAGGCTCGTCACGGGATGACGCAGACCTTTCGCCCCGTTAACCTAGCCCGACCCGCCCTCGCGCAAGGAAAGCCCGTTCGTGCCGATCCTCATTCGCCGTTCGCTGTGGCCGCTGGCCGTGCTGTTGCTGCTCCTGTGCCGCCCTGCCCTGTCCGCCGACCTGTATTACCTGGGCCAGAAGATTCCCGACATCCAGCGCAACTGGACCAGCGCCGACTACCAGGTACTGATCGACGCGCTGAAGAAGATCGACGAAACCCAGGTCAACGGCCTGCCCCGCCGCAGCGGCGAGTTCACCGGGCCGATCTACCAGCGCATGGTCAGCGAGGAGAACTTCCGCCCGCAGCTGAACATCTACGCCCCGCTGGAGCTGCGGCAGAACGAGGCGCGCGAGGTGCTGTTCAAGCTCAAGGAGCTGATGCGTCTGTACTTCAACTTCCGCGCCGCCAAGCAACCCTACGGCGCCGAGGCGCTGGGCCTGATGAGCTACTCGCTGCGCGAACAGGCGATCCTGTTCAACCTGACGGTGGAATTCTGGATGACCCTGGCGCAGAGCGAGCAGCGCAACCCGGTGCGCCTGCAGGGCATGCAGGAAGCCAAGGCCGCCGCCTCGATGCTGACCAGCAGCGCGCTGGACTACCTCGGCCTCACCGCGCAGTTCGACCGCCAGGACCTGGTGCTCTACAGCGCCGAACTGGCCAAGCAGTTGCCCGAACTCTTCATCCACCTGCCGCCGGAAGTGCGCGTGCAACTGCTGATGCGCGTGGATGAGCTGTCGCAGAAGCACGCCTACCCGGAAGTCCGCGAGAACATGCGCGACCTGCTGCCGGTGCTGCAGGCGATCCAGGCGGACGTGCAGAAGCAGCTGTCCGCCCCGGCCAAGGGACAGCCTGTGCCCAAGGGGCTGGACCTGAGTGCGCCGCCGGAGGCGGAGAAGAAGAAAGGGATGTGATCCTGGCGCCAGTCGAGAGGATTGCAGGACCGTAGGGCGCATAACCCGGAACGGGTTATCCGCCGATTGCCTCGCGGCGGATAACGCTGGCGCGTGATCCGCCCTACGATCTGAAATTCGCGCCAGCGCCCTAGCGCAACAACCCCATCTCTTTCGCCCGCGCCACCGCCTGGGTGCGGCGTTCGACGCCGAGCTTGTCATTGATGTGGCGGGCATGGCTCTTCACGGTGTGCAGGGAGATGAACAGGCGCTCGCTGATTTCCTGGTTGGAGCAACCCTGGGCGATCAGTTCCAGCACCGCCAGCTCGCGCCCGCTCAGGCAATCATTGAGCACCACCCCGCGCTCCGGCGCGGCCGGCAGGCGTTCGCGCAGGGCTTCGATGGCCGGCGCTGACGCCCGCACGGCCAACTGCTCGCGCAACCATTCCGGATGCTGCAGAAGCACTTCCTGCAATGGGATCAACAGGCCGACCGCCAGGCCGTTCAGGCACTCGCCCAGCTCGAAGGAAGCTTCGCGATCGCGACCGTCCTGCAGCAGCAGGGCGACCAGCTGTCCCTGGGCGAAGCGCGCCTGCAACTGCGCACCGCCTTGCAGGGCGCCGCTGGCCACGGTACGTAGCCGCACCTCGGCGTCGGCCATGCGGCCTTCGCGGCGCTCCAGCAGAGACTGCAGCATCTCCACGTTGCGCGGCAGCTGCGGCGAGCACTCCGGCGGAGTGGCCGGTTCGTCCCCGGTGTAAGTCTCACGCAGACGCTCCAGCCACGCAGTGGCCAGTTCTACCTGGCCCTGACCGAGCCAGAGTTCGCACTTGATCAGGGTAATGGCCGACAGGTAGTAGACCGGCGGCACGTCCCACACGTGCATCATCCGCTCGACCTCGGCGAGGTGGGCGAAGGCGCGGGTGTAATTGCCCAGCCGCCCTTCCAGGCTGGCCAGCACGCAGAAGCCGATCACCAGGCTGATGTCGCGACAGGCGCGAGCTTCCTCGATGCCGGCCTTGAGGCATTTGCGCGCCTCGTCGGGCTGCAGCGCGAGGCTGCGCAGGTAGCCCTGGTAAAGCATCAGGCGACCCCGTACCGCATAGCGGCGCTGGGAAGACAGGCCGGACAGCCGTGCCAGGCCCTGGCGCACTTCTTCTTCGGCGCGCAGCACCTCGCCGCGAGCCTGCAGAACGCGGGCACGGTCGTAATGCACCATGGCTTCGAACAGCGGATTACCGAATCGCTGCGCCAGTTCCAGGGCTTCGCGATTGAGCCCGCGGGCGCGCCACAGGTCGTCGCGCACGATGGCCAGGTTGCTCAGGGTCGACAGGCACAGCAGGCGCGGGCCGAAGCGCTCCGGGCCGAGGCCGTGCATGGCTTCCTCGCAGTGCCGCTCGGCCGCTTCGATCTCGCCGCGGCCACGGGCGATCACGCCCGCCAGCGCCTGCCACTGCGCGAGCAGGTCACGCTGGGCGGTGGCATCGGCGGCGGGCAGGAAGCGCGACAGCTGCGCCGCCAGCTCTTCGGCTGCATCCAGCTGACAGGCCAGCGCCAGCGCCCAGCTGTACAGCACGATCAGACGCGGCGTGCTGGCCAGCAGGCTGTCGGGCAGGTCCATCTTCCAGCGCAGCAGCGTGGCGACGTTCTGCTCGGCCAGCAGTTGTTCCTCGGACAGGCTCTGCACCAGGCTCGCCGCGACCTCCGGGTGGCCGGCGCGCAAGGCCTGCTCCACCGCGTCGTCGAACAGGCCCTGGGCGCTGAACCAGCGGCAGGCGCGCAGGTGCAGCGCCGCCGCCGAAGGCCCGGAGCCGGGCAGTGGGCGCGCCAGCAGCAGGTCGGAAAACAGGTGGTGATAGCGGAACCACTGGCCCTGCTCGTCCAGCGGCACGAGGAACACCTGGTGCTGCTGCAGGTGCCGCAGGATCGAGGCGCTGTCGTGCGCATCGCGCAGCGCATCGCACAGTTGGGCGGAGAAGCGTTCGAAGCGCGCGGTCTGGGCCAGGAACATCTGGACCTCCGGCGACTGCTTGTCGATCACCTCTTCCAGCAGGTAGTCGCGGATCAGCTCTTCGGCGCCATGCACCGACAGATCGGGCACGTTGGCCGCCAGCTCGTCACCATGGGCCAGCAGCCACAGGCGCAGCCCGGCAATCCAGCCTTCGCTGCGCTCGACCAGGTTGTCGAGGGCGTTGTCGTCGAGTTGCGCGCCGTTGGCGCTGACCAGCTGCGCGGTTTCCTCGACGGTCAGGCGCAGGTCCTGTTCGGTGAACTCCAGCAGTTGCCGCGACAGGCGCAGGCGCGCCAGGTGCCAGTCCGGGCGCTGGCGGCTGGTGACCAGCACGACCAGGCCGGCGGGCTGGTGATTGAGCAGGAATTGCAGGCAACGGTCGAGCACCGCGCCCTGGGCCAGGTGGTAGTCGTCCAGCACCAGCAGCAGCGGGCGGTCGACCGACAGGCTGTCCACCAGCTCATCGAGCAGGTCGTCGAGCCAGGCTTCGAAGGCGAACGGCTGATGGCGCTGGCGCATCTTCAGCAGGGCCAGGGCTTCCTCACCGAGGGTGGGGAAATGCAGGCGCAGGCCTTCGAGCAGGCGTTCGAGGAAACGTCCGGGGTCGCTGTCCCTGGCACTGAGCCCCAGCCACAGGCTGCGCCAGTGATCTTCCAGCGTCTGACAGAATTCGATGGCCAGCGAGCTCTTGCCGAACCCGGCCGGGGCGGATACCAGTATCAGCCGTCCCTGCAGCCCCGCGGCCATGCGCTGGCACAGCCGCGAACGGGCGACGTGGCCATGCGGCAGCGGCGGTCGGAAGAAGCGGCTGCCGGCCGAGCTGGGGGGTACATCGGTCAGACTTGGCAGAGTCGAGAAGTCGGTCATCGGCCTGGCTCTTGCTCTAGCTCTTATAGCGGTCAACGAAGGTCACACTGCCGTCCGAGCCTAGCCGCTCGTGGTCGGGAATAGAAGTCGTTTTTGTTACCTTTGCTCACAACATGACCGGAAGGCGTCCTACATTCAGGCTTCCATTCATCTGACAGATGATCTCCCATAAAAAAACCGGCCCGAAGGCCGGTCTTTTTTCACCGCGGAACCACCCGTGGGGATCGGGGGATCAGCGCACGCCTTCCTGGCGAAGCGCTGCCGGGGTGAAGTCGCTTTCCGAAGCGCTGTAGTTGAAGTCGTAGGCGGATTTCTCCTCGTTCTTCAGACCCAGCACCAGGTAGCGGCCGGACAGCAGGTCATACAGGGTTTCCGCGGTGTACCACGGTACCTGGTAGTTGTAGTAGTACTGGTTGAACGCCTCGGCGACGCGCCACAGGGTGCCACGACCGTCGTAGTGGTCGATCTCCACGGCCTGCCAGGTGTCCTCGTCGATGAAGAAGTCACGCTTGGCGTAGATGTGACGCTCGCCCGGCTTCAGGGTGGCGGTCACGTGCCACACGCGGTGCAGCTCGTAGCGGGCCAGGTCCTGGTTCAGGTGGCCGGGCTTGATGATGTCCGAATACTTCAGCTTCGGATCATCCATCTTGTAGTTGTTGTACGGGATGTACAGCTCCTGCTTGCCCACCAGCTTCCAGTCGTAGCGGTCCGGCGCGCCGTTGTACATGTCCAGGTTGTCGGAGGTGCGCAGGCCGTCGGCGGCGGTACCCGGGCCGTCGTAGGAAACCTGCGGAGCACGGCGAACGCGGCGCTGGCCGGCGTTGTAGAGCCACGCCAGGCGCGGTTCCTTCACCTGGTCGAGGGTCTCGTGCACCAGCAGCACGTTACCGGCCAGACGCGCCGGAGCGGTTACACGCTGCTTGAAGTAGAACAGTACGTTGCTCGGCTTGCTGGCATCGTAGTCCTTCAGGTCGGTACGGAAGACGAACTCGTCCTGGAAGTACACCAGCGAGTAGGAGCCGTTGACCTGCGGGGTCGCCTGGGTCACCAGACGGCGCACGTGGCCGCCGCGGTAGCGGGTGATGTGGTTCCAGATGACTTCCAGGCCGTCCTTCGGAATCGGGAAGGGGTTGGCTACCTGGAAGTTCTCCAGGCCGTTGCCGCCCTGCAGCAGCTTGGTCGTGGTGGCGTTCTTCTTGGTCGCCTCCAGCACGTTTTCCGGCACGGTGGCGGTGCGGTGGGTGGTGTAGACCGGCATCTTGTAGGTGTCGGGGTAGCGCTTGAACATGGCCTGCTGGCCGGGGGTCAGCTTGTCCTTGTACTGGTCCATGTTCTGCGCGGTGATGGTGAACAGCGGCTTCTCGCTGGCGAACGGATCGCTGAGGAAGCCCTTGCTGTCAGCGGTGCCGGCGTTCTTCGCCAGGCCACCGGTCCAGGCCGGAATGCTGCCGTCGGCGTTGCCGGCCTTTTCCGCGCCCATGGGAGTCAGGGTGGAGCCCAGCTTCGCCGCTTCATCGGCAGAGACGGCCGCCATCACCTGGGAGGCGATGAGGCTGAGCGCCAGGGCGCCCGTGTGCAGCAGGATCTTTGTTGTTCTCATTCGTTTATCGTCCTCGTTGAGTCTTTGCCCACCGCGCTGGCCGCCCTTGCCGGATGCTTTCGCCAAGACGGGGCGCGGTTTTGTCTGCTGCCCCGCGCGGCCGGGTCACCCGGCCGCGCGGATGGCCCGCCGCGTGAGCGGGCCGCTTGCCAGTTGAACGGCCGGCTTAGAAGGTCACCCCGAAGCTCAAGCTGACGAAGTCACGGTCATCGACGGTGGAGTACTTGCCGTCGAAGTAGTTGGTGTAGGCCAGGCTTGCGGTGTAGGTGTTCAGGTAGTCGGCATCGACACCCAGGCTGACCGCCTTGCGGCCCTCCTCGAAGTTGCCGCCGGGGCCGGGGGAGTAGCCGTCCACGTCGTGGGACCAGGCCACGTTGGGCTTCAGGTTCACGCCGGCGAACACGTCGTTGTAGTCCCAGATCGCACGGGCGCGGTAGCCCCAGGAGTCAGCGGTGGTGAAGCCATCGCTTTCGCAGTTGCGGCTGACGTTGTTGGCGTTGGCAGTGCCCAGGGTGGAAGTGTTGAGCGCCTGGCAGGTCGGCGCGCCGTTGAGGGTGCCGTTCAGCGGGCCGGGGCCGAAGATCGGGTCGCGGCCATAGCGCGCCTTGTTCTGGCTTTCCAGGCCGCCGACGTGGGTCCAGCCGACTTCGCCCACCAGGGTCAGACGCTCGGCGCCCATGACCTGGTCGAAGAAGTGGGTGAAGGTGGTCTGCAGCTGGGTGACTTCCTTGCGGCGGTAGCCGTGCAGGTCTTCACCCGCGGTGCCGGTCAGCACGGAGGCGTTGTCGTAGACGTGGTTGCCGCCGATGGAGACCGGGTCCAGGCCGGAATACAGGATGTCGGTGGTGTTCAACTGCACCGGGGCGTTCGGGCGGTAGCTGATCTCGCCTTGCCACGCGGTGCCGGTGGGCAGCGTGGTGGAGAAGCTCAGGCCGTACAGGCGGATGTCTTCGGGGTACTCGATGAAGTAGCTGGAGTTGCCCGCCATCGCCGCCGCGCCGGCCTGGGCCGCCAGGGACGGGCTGATCGCCGCGATGTTGGTGATCAGCTGGTTGATCTGCGCAACCTTGGAGGCATCGGCGCCACGGCCGGAGAAGATCGGCAGGCGGCTGTGGTAGTTCATGTAGTAGCCGCCGAACTCGGTGTTCAGGCTGTCGGCGAAGTACTTCAGGGAGAAGCCGTACTGGCCGCTGTCGCGGGCGTCGCGGTCCGGGCCGCGCTGTACGACCAGGCCTTCGTTCCACGGCGACGGGGTCACCGCCAGGTTCGGGCCGAGCAGGCCGTTCAGGGTGCGGATCGAAGCGGCGTTGTTGGTCAGCACCGCCAGGTTCTGGGTGCAGCCGTCAGCCACGACGTCCGGCTGGGAGAAGAAGGTACCGCAGTTGTCGACTACCGTCTGGTCCCACTCCAGCTGGTAGAAGCCTTCGGCGGAGAGGTTCTCGGTGAGGTTCTGCGACAGGTAGAACATGTTCACCGGCACCAGGGCTTCCTTGATCTCGGAACCCGGGCGGCGGAAGGCGGTGACGTCGAACGGGTTGATTACGCTGATGCCGTTCTGGATGAAGGTGCTCTCGCCCCAGTTCACCACCTGCTTGCCCAGGCGCACGGTGCCCGGCAGGTCGGCGATGTTGTAGTTGTGGTAGATGAAGGCGTCGAGGATTTCCGCGCCGGAGGCCTGGGCGGCTTCCTTGCGGTTGTGGTCGGAGAGCGGCTTGAACTCGGTGTTCTCGTCCTTCTGCTCGAAGTCATACCAGTACTTGCCGCGGACGAAGACACCGGTGTCCTGGTATTTCAGTTCGAGGTCGTGGATGCCCTTGAAGATCTTCGAGAAGGTCTTGCCGGCCTTGTAGTTCAGGTGGCCATCGTCGGAGGTCTGGGACAGGCCCTTGCCGCCGTTGTTGATGCCGATGAGGTTGCTGTTCGGATTCTGCGTCGACCAGCTGGCCCCCACGGACAGCGTCGAGTCGAACGAACCTTCGATTTCCCCGATGTTGAAGCTGACGGCGGAAGCCGGCGTCGCCAGCGTGGATGCCAGGCTCACTGCCAGCGGCAACCGTGCCAGGCGCCAGATATGTTGCATGGTTTTCATCGACGCTACTCCATGTGTTTTTTGTTATGAGTAGCGGCGACTATATCCAGCGTCCTAAGGCACTTGATCGCTCTAAAGTGTGATTTGTCTTACAAAGGCCCTGACTAGACGCTTGCGCAGGCCCCGAGGTGGCGTGTTCACTGGGCTGCGCCGTGCCAAGCGCTTGCTTGGCACGGCGCCCGAAAACCGTGACTTGCCGGTCGTCGGTCACACCGTGGAGAGGAAAGCGCTGCCAGCCTCCTGCCATTGGGCGATGTCTACCCGGATACGCTTCTTGTCGAGCTTGCCGACACTGGTCTTGGGAACTTCAGTAACAACGGCGATCTGCGAGGGAATGGCCCACTTGTTGATGTGGCCCTGCTCGACGAAAGGCTTGAGGTGTTCGCGCAGCGCCCTGGCGTCCAGCGCCTGGCCGTCGCGCAGCACCAGCAGGGCGAACGGGCGCTCGCCCCACTGCGGGTCGGGCACGCCAACCACGGCCACCTCGCGCACCGCCGGGTGGCGGCTGATGAGGTCTTCCAGCTCCAGGGACGACAGCCACTCGCCGCCGGTCTTGATCACATCCTTGATACGGTCGCGGATATCGATGAAGCCCATGCCATCGAGGGTCGCCACGTCGCCGGTGTGCATCCAGCCGCCGGCCCAGAGCTCCTCGCCCTTTTCCGGCTCGCGGAAATACCCCTGCGTCAGCCAGGGCGCGCGCAGCACCAGCTCGCCCTGGGACTCGCCGTCGGCCGGGTGGAACTGGCCGTGCTCGTCCATGATCGCCGCCTCCACCAGCGGCACCGGCACGCCAGCCTTGATGCGGTAGGTGGTGCGCTCATCCTCGCTGCCGGCGCAAAGTTCCTGGTTGAGGTAGCCACAGGAAATCAGCGGGCAGGTCTCGGACATGCCGTAGGCCGCCGTGAGCTGGATGCCGCGGGCCTTGGCGGCGTCGTACAGCGCGTGGTTGAGGGCACTGCCGCCGATGATGATCTTCAGCCCGCCGAAGTCGTGGTCCTTCGCACCGGCGGCGTTGAGCATCATCTGCAGGATGGTCGGCACGCAGTGGGAGAAAGTCACCTTCTCCTCGCGGATCAGCTTGCACAGCAGCTCCGGCTCGTAACGGCCCGGATACACCTGTTTCACCCCCAGCATGGTCGCCACGTAGGGCACACCCCAGGCGTGGACGTGGAACATCGGGGTGATCGGCATGTACACGTCGTCGGTGCCCATCAGGCGGATGCTGTCCAGGCTGCCGATGGTCGCGGCCATCGCCAGGGTGTGCAGCACCAGCTGGCGGTGGGTGAAGTACACACCCTTGGGGTTACCGGTGGTGCCGGTGGTGTAGAAGGTGGTCGCCACCGAGTTCTCGTCGAAGTCGGGGAAGGCGTAGCGCGGGCTGGCGGCAGCCAGCAAGGTCTCGTACTCGCCGACGCAGTGGGGCAGCGTGCTGGTCTTGTCGGCGCCGTCGGTGATCAGCAGGGTCTTTTCCACCGTGGTCAGTTGCCCGGCAATGCCCTGGTAGAGCGCGGCGAACTCGCTGTTGACCAGCACGAAGCGGTCATCGGCGTGGTTCATGGTGTAGAGGATCTGCTCCGGCGAGAGGCGGATGTTGATGGTGTGCAGTACCGCGCCGATCATCGGGATGGCGAACATGCATTCCAGGTAACGGTGGCTGTCCCAGTCCATCACCGCCACGGTGTCACCGGCCTTCACACCGGCCTCGGTCAGCACGTTGGCCAGGCGCGCGACACGCTCGTTGAAGGTCGCATAGCTGTATCGCACGGTGTCGCGGTAGACGATTTCCCGGCCTTTCTCGTAACGGCTGCCCGACAGCAGCAGACTCTTGATCAACAGCGGGTACTGGTAGGCGTTCTGTGCAGCGGGGATGACGCGGGTTTTCAGCATGGCGTACGCACTCTCAAGGCTGGATCTCATCAGGATGAGACCGACTCTAGAGCGCCCCGTGTGTCCATTCATCAGTCAAAAGAGTGATTTGCCGATGACTCTATGGCCACATCCGGTCACGCGGTAGAATCCTGACGCCCGGTCGTTCACGCCCGGTACCCAGATAGCGCATCACAACAAGAGCGAAGAGGTTAAGAGTCATGTCCGAGATCGTCATCGTCAGCGGCGCCCGTACTCCCATGGGCGGCTTCCAGGGCAGCCTGTCCGGCGTTTCCGCCGTCGACCTGGGCGCCATCGCCATCCGCGAAGCCATTTCCCGTGCCGGCATCCAGCCCGAGGACGTGCAGGAAGTGATCATGGGCAACGTGCTGCCCGCCGGTCTGAAACAGGGCCCGGCCCGCCAGGCGTCGCTGAACGCCGGCCTGCCCGCCGCCACCGGCTGCACTACCATCAACAAGCTCTGCGGCTCGGGCATGAAGGCCGTGATGCTGGCCCACGACCTGCTCAAGGCCGGCAGCAACAGCGTGATGGTCGCCGGCGGCATGGAAAGCATGTCCAACGCCCCCTACGTCATCGAGAAGGCCCGCACCGGCCTGCGCATGGGCCACGGCGAGATCAAGGACCACATGTTCCTCGACGGCCTGGAGGACGCCCGCACCGGCCGCCTGATGGGCTCCTTCGCCCAGGAAACCGCCGACAAGTACAACGTCACCCGCGAGGAGATGGACGCCTACGCCATCGAATCGCTGCAGCGCGCCCAGGCCGCCATCAAGGACGGTTCGCTGGATTCGGAAATCGTCCCGGTCACCGTCACTACCCGAAAGGGTGAGACCGTGGTGAAGGACGACGAGCAGCCGCTCACCGCCAACCTGGACAAGATCCCCGGCCTGCGCCCGGCCTTCCGCAAGGACGGCACCATCACCGCGGCCAACGCCAGCTCCATCTCCGACGGCGCCTCCGCGCTGGTCCTGATGACCGCTGAAGAAGCCGCGCGCCGTGGCCTGAAGCCACTGGCGAAGATCGTCGCCCACGCCACCCAGAGCCAGGACCCGGCCGAGTTCACCCTGGCCCCGATCGGCGCCATGACCAACCTGTTCAAGAAGGCCGGCTGGAGCAAGGACGACGTCGACCTGTTCGAGATCAACGAAGCCTTCGCCATGGTCACCATGCTCGCCATGCGCGAACACGGCCTGGACCACGCCAAGGTCAACGTCTACGGCGGCGCCTGCGCCCAGGGTCACCCGGTCGGTTCCACCGGCTCGCGCATCATCGTCACCCTGATCAACGCCCTGCAGAAGAAGGGCGGCAAGCGTGGCGTGGCCTCGCTGTGCATCGGCGGCGGCGAAGCCACTGCGGTGGCGATCGAGCTGGTCTGACCCTCGAGCCGGCATGAAAAAGGGGCGCCTCGGCGCCCCTTTTTCATTTCGCTCCAGTCGCGGCTCAGCGCAGTTCGGTGAACGCCAGCTTGATCCCCAGCCCCACCAGCACCACGCCCATCATCCGATCGAACCAATGCCCCATGCGCGCAAAACCGGCGCGCACCCGTTGCTGGCTGAACAGCAGCGCCACCAGGCAGAACCAGGCGGCGGTCGCGCAGGCCAGGTACACGCCGTAGCCCGCCTGGACCAGCAGCGGCGTGTGTGGGTTGATCACCACGGTGAACAGCGAGAGGAAGAACAGCGTGGCCTTGGGATTCAGGCCATTGGTGACGAAGCCGGCGACATAGGCACCGCGTGCGCTGCGGGCGACAGGTGCGGCAACGGATTCGGCCGCCGCCGGGTCAGCCGGGCGTGCTCGCAGTGCCTTGAAGCCGATGTACAGCAGGTACGCCGCCGCCAGCCATTTCAGTGCGTTGAACAGCACGATGGACTGCGACACGATCAGGCCGATGCCCAGCAGCGAGTAGGTCACGTGCAGGAAGATCGCGCTGCCCACGCCCAGCGCCGTCCAGGTGCCGGCGCGGCGGCCGTGGGTCACGCTCTCGCGCACCACCACGGCGAAGTCCGGGCCGGGACTGGCCACCGCCAGCAGGTGAATGAACGCCACCGTGAGAAATTCCGCCCAGTACATCGCGCCTCCGAACCACCGCCAGGAAAACCCTAGGTTCTATACGAAGCGCCGGGCCCCCGACAAGCGACAGGCGCCACTCGGTGCAGCACAGGCAGCATTTCCAGCGGGCAGACCTGCCACGGCGAAGGGTACTGGGCAAACGGAGTGATGCCGTCGAGCAACGCCATGCCGCTGTGCAGCAACCGCTTGCCCGCCTGCCAGTCCTGATTGGCCAGGGCGTGACCGAGCATCAGCGAGATCAGGTACTGCTCCCAGCAATCGAATGCTCCTCGGGCCTGCCGGGCCATGTGGCGCAGGGCATTCCACAGGCTTTCCTCATCGAGCAGACCGACGCTGAAGGCCAGACGCGCGCCGAAGGCAGCGCGCTCCAGGTCGTAGGCCAGCACGGTGCGGCACTCATCGACCATTGCCGGATCGTGACCTTCCTTCAGCAGCGCTCGACGCGCCTGCGCAAAACGCGCCATCGGCGTTCCACCGACGGACACCAGAGCATCGGCCACCCAGTCCAGCAGCGGATCGAGCTTTTCGCGACTGCCGCTGCCCAGCAACCAGTCCAGCCGCGCACGCACCTGCCCGGCATCGGCAGCCCGCCAATGTTCGGCCAGCCAGAGCCGGTGAAACTCCTTCTCCTGCGGGGCAATTGCCAGATCGTCGGCGCGCACGCCCGCGCTGTGGGCAATCACACAACCCAACGCGAGCAGGGCACTGCGGGGTGGATGCGCCGCCGGCTCATGGACGTGCTCTTCCTGCAACACCACCTCGCTCACGCGGATGCCTGCCAGCGGATGGGCTCGCCACAGGCCGGCCAACGAGCCGTTATCGGCGCGGCCGCCGATCAGTTCCTTGAACGCCCTGATCGCCATCGAGCCGGACGTCCCGTCGCGCAACAGGATCGCCCGCCCCAGCACGAAAGACGCGGCATACGCCTGCCAGTCGGAAAAGTGGCGGATGGCGCTCTCGGCCACCCAGGCCAGGCACAGCCAGGTTTCCGACTCGCCGAGATAGCCACAGGCATGGCATTGCCGCGCCAGCCAGGCGAGGCTTTCGAGATCGTGGGCGGCCATGGAGATATCCACAGGCAACGTCAGGCCCGCCTTGCTCCAGGCTCGCTTCGCCTGCTTGAAGCGCAGCCGCTGCTCCCCCTCGAAGACGCAAGGTTCGTTGCGCTGCAGCCGGCGAAACTCCTCGTCCAGCGTCTGACTCTGGGCTTCGAGCATCAGCTCCTGCAGTGACCGGCGCGCCGTTGCCGCATCGGTGATGCCCCACAACTCGACCCGATCTTCGGCCTGTACCACGCCCGCGCTCACATCGCAGTGTGACAGCAGCGCACCGAAGCACAGCAAGGGTTCGGGGCCGGCGGCGCGGGGCGACTTTCTCCGCCGGGAGCGGGGATACCCAGTCGTCGCGCCACTGCGCAGTCCGACACGCACGCCGAGCGCACGAATGGCCGTGAGGCCGGAGAGCAGCCAACCCATCATCGCCAGTCACCTCGGGATTTCGATGGGATCACTCTAAGAAGCGAGCACGAGACGGCGGATGAGGGAAAACCGAAACGTCTGTCAGACTTTTCACTCAAACATCTACCATCAGTACGCAGTTCCCTCCGTCCACGTCCGCGGGCAGACCGGGTTGTCCACGGCGGCGGTTCTGCCGAGAATCCCCTTCATCCCGCCCTTCCGATCAAGGTGTCATCGCTCATGAATCCTGCTCGCGCCGTCTTCCTCGACCATGCCTCCCTCGACCTCGGTGATCTCGACCTCACGCCGCTGCGCGCGCCGTTCGGCGAACTGGTCCTGCACGGGCGCAGCGACACGCAGCAGGTGGCCGAGCGACTGCAGGGCGCGCAGGTAGCGATCAGCAATAAGGTGCGTATCGGCGCCGATGTTTTCGAACAATGCCCGGACCTCAAGCTGATTCTGGTGGCCGCCACCGGCACCAACAACGTCGACCTCGAAGCCGCGCGCCAGTATGGTGTGACCGTGAGCAACTGCCAGGGCTATGGCACCCCGTCGGTGGCGCAGCACACCCTGATGCTGCTGCTCTCCCTGGCTACGCGCCTGCCGGACTATCAGGCGGCGATCCGCGAGGGCCGCTGGCAGAAGGCCCCGCAGTTCTGCCTGCTGGACTTCCCCATCGTCGAACTGGAAGGCAAGACCCTCGGCCTGCTCGGCCATGGCGAGCTGGGCGGCGCGGTGGCGAAGCTGGCCGAGGCCTTCGGCATGCGCGTACTGCTCGGCGCCCTGCCCGGCCGCCCGGCGCGCGCTGATCGCCTGGCGCTGGACGAACTGCTGCCGCAGGTCGACGCCCTCACGCTGCACTGCCCGCTGACCGATGCCACGCGCAACCTGATCGGCCAGCGCGAGCTGGACCTGATGAAGCCCGGCGCCTACCTGATCAACACCGCCCGCGGCGGGCTGGTCGATGAGCAGGCGCTGGCCGATACCCTGCGTCGCGGCCATCTCGGCGGCGCGGCCTTCGACGTGCTCAGCGTCGAGCCGCCGCGGGACGGCAACCCGCTGCTGGCCGGCGATATCCCGCGCTTTATCCTCACCCCGCACAGCGCCTGGGGCAGCCGCGAGGCCCGGCAGCGCATCGTCGGCCAGTTGAGCGAGAACGCCGCCGGCTTCTTCGCCGGCGAGCCGCGCCGGGTGGTGGCGCCATGAGCTTGCATCTGGTCTGCGGCGACGGCGCCGCCGAAGCCCTGCATCGGGCCGTCGAAGCAGGTGTGCTGACCGAAAAGAAAATCCGCGTGATGCCGGACGACCTGGCGGTCGGCCCACTGAGTGATGTGGATAACCCGCCCTGCCAGCAGCGCGCTGCGTTCTGGCATGCGTTGGGGGGCGAAGTCCTGCGCGAGCGGGAAATCGCCATCGAGATGGCCACCGAGGTGAACTGGCTGCACAGCCCGGACGTCGCCTCCGTCACCCTCTGGCACGGCGACAGCGCCAGCGAGCAACTGCTGCTGCGCCGCGTCTGCGCTTTGCTGCCGGCGAACATCATCCTGCGCAGTGTCGGTGCCGGCAGCGGCCAGTGCCGCAGCGAGAACCGTCACGCCATTGCCATGCTGAAACCCGTCGAACTGGCCAACGCCCTGGCCGCCAGCCACGAACTGGATGCCGCCGAGCGCCAAGGCCTGGCGGCGGACTGGCAGGGCGCCCTGGCGGAAAACGCCGAGCTGCGCCTGTGGCTGGATGGCCAGCTGAGCGGCACCGGCTACGCCCACATCGACCGCATCCTGCTGGACAGCGCCAGCGAATCCTGGCGCCCGGTGCAGTCGCTCATCGGCCCGACCATGGCCTACGTCGACGGTCTGTTCGTCAGCGATCTGCTGGCCGCCTGGCGCCTGCGCGAACAAGTCGCGGCCGGAGCGCTGGAACTGCGCGGCGACGACTTCTGGAAGAACGCCGAGGTACGGCTCGCCTAGGCTCGGCCGCGGCAGCCCTGCTAAACTCGCGCCCTTTTTCGCCAGGAGGCCGCATGTCCAACGCCCCTACCAGTGAAGTGCTGCTGCGCCAGATCGAGCGCTTCCAGGGCCGCGTCCTGCTCGCCGGCCTGCCCGCCGACGCCCTGCTCGGCGACCTCCCGCAGGCCCAGGGCTGGAGCTGGCATGCAGGCGTTGCCCGGCAGTTGGAAAGCCGCTACGCCGGTCGCTGCCACTTCAGCGCCACGCCGCCGACGGGCCAGTTCGCTGCCGCCGTGCTGTTCCTGCCCAAGTCCCGCGAACTGACCGACTACCTGCTCGCCGCGCTGGCCAGCTCCGTGCCGGACGGCGAGCTGTACCTGGTCGGCGAGAAACGCGCCGGCGTCGAACGCGCCAGCAAGCAGCTCGGTGAGTTCGGCCGCGCCAGCAAGCTGGACAGCGCCCGCCACTGCCAGCTGTGGCACACGCACATCGACGGCGCGCCGACCGCGCCGGACCTGCATGCCCTCGCGCAACGCTACGAACTGCCGCTGGCCGATGGCCCGCTGCAAGTCATCACCCTGCCCGGCGTGTTCAGCCATGGTCGCCTGGACCGTGGCAGCGCGCTGCTGCTGGAACACCTGGACAAGCTGCCAGCCGGCCATGTGCTGGACTTCGGCTGCGGCGCCGGGGTGCTCGGCGCCACGCTCAAGCGACGTTATCCGCAGAGCCGCCTGACCCTGCTGGACGTCGACGCCTTCGCCGTCGAGAGCAGCCGCCTGACGCTGGCCGCCAATGACCTGGAGGGTGAAGTGATCGCCGGCGACGGCATCGACGCCGCGCCGGAAGGCCTCGCTGCCATCGTCAGCAACCCACCCTTCCACCAGGGCGTGCACACCAGCTACGCCGCCACCGAACACCTGCTGCGCCAGTCGGCACACCACCTGGCGTCGGGCGGCGAGCTGCGCCTGGTGGCCAACAGCTTCCTGAAATACCCGCCGCTGATCGAACAGCACCTGGGCCCCTGCCGCATCCTGGCCGAGGCCGACGGCTTCCGTATCTACAGCGCCCGGCGCTGATCCAAGGCTCGCACTACACTCCACCGAGCCCGCTGGATCGGCGCATCGCCGCTCGCCCTGAACTATCGAGGACACCCGTGAACCGAAGAATTAGAGATGACGTCGAACTGACTTTCGCCATGGGGCCGAAGGAGAAGCCGCACCATCTGAAGCGCTCCCTCAAGCCGCGTCACCTGAACATGATCGCCATCGGCGGCTCCATCGGCACCGGCCTGTTCGTCGCCTCCGGCAGCACCATCGCCACCGCCGGCCCTGGCGGTGCGCTGCTGGCCTATGCGCTGATCGGCCTGATGGTGTTCTTCCTCATGACCAGCCTCGGCGAGCTGGCGGCGTACATTCCTGATTCCGGCTCGTTCTGCACTTATGGCAGTCGTTTCATCGACGATGGCTTCGGTTTCGCCATGGGCTGGAACTACTGGTACAACTGGGCGGTGACCATCGCCGCCGAGCTGGTGGCGGCGCAGCTGGTGATGAAGTTCTGGTTCCCGGAAGTCTCAGGCATGTACTGGAGCGCCGGCTTCCTGGCCATCATGTTCATGCTCAACTTCTTCTCGGTGAAGGGCTTCGGCGAGAGCGAATTCTGGTTCGCGCTGATCAAGGTGGTGGCCGTGGTGATCTTCATCGGCATCGGCCTGGCCAGCATCATCGGCATCATGCATGGCATCGACAGCCCCGGCTTCAGCAACTTCACCACCGGCGATGCGCCCTTCGTCGGCGGCCTGCAGGCGATGATCGGGGTGGCGATGATCGCCGGCTTCTCCTTCCAGGGCACCGAGCTGATCGGCGTCGCCGCGGGCGAGTCGGAGAACCCGCAGAAGTCCATTCCCATCGCCATCCGCCAGGTATTCTGGCGAATCCTGATGTTCTACATCCTGTCGATCTTCGTCATCGGCATGCTGATCCCCTACACCGATCCGAACCTGCTCAAGACCGACAGCAGCGACATCAGCACCTCGCCCTTCACCCTGCTGTTCGAACGCGCGGGCCTCGCCGCCGCGGCAGGCGTGATGAACGCGGTGATCCTCTCGGCGATCCTCTCGGCAGGCAACTCGGGCATGTACGCCTCGACCCGGATGCTTTACACCATGGCCACCCAGGGCAAGGCGCCGCGCCTGTTCACCCAGGTGTCGGAGAGCGGCGTGCCGCGCTATGCGCTCTACGCCACCACGCTGATCGGCGCGCTGTGCTTCCTCACCAGCTTCATCGGCGACAAGACCGTCTACACCTGGCTGCTCAACGCCTCGGGCATGTGCGGCTTCATCGTCTGGCTGGGCATCGCCGTGTCGCACTACCGCTTCCGCAAGGGCTTCATCCTGCAAGGCGGCAACCTCAACGACCTGCCCTACCGCGCCAAGTGGTTCCCCCTCGGCCCGCTGTTCGCCTTCACCCTGTGCCTGATCATCACCCTGGGGCAGAACTACCAGGCCTTCGTCGGCGAGCACGTCGACTGGGCCGGCCTGGTCGCCACCTACATCACCATCCCGCTGTTCCTGGCGATCTGGCTGGGCTACCGCTTCAAGAACGGCACCCGCTTCATCCGCTACGAAGACATGGACATCCGCCCCACCCGCGACTGATCCGACGCGCAGGCTTGCCCAAGTCCCAGGACTTGGGCAGAATGCGCCCCGTCCTAGGGGAGTAGTCTCCCGCGAGCGCCCTGCTCGCCCGGTACGCGTCAACACACTTGGTCCACAGACCATGGCGCGTACGATCCAGGCCTGCAGCGTTCAGGCCGGGGTTTGACAAGACCTATGACACGAGCAACCTGACCCGGGGCGGGCAGGTGGCGCGTGTCATGGTGATTAGTCGACCCGCCCCCTTAGGAAGTCTGATGGAATCCCTCTTCGTCCCCACCCTGATCGTTGCCCTCGCGGAAATCGGCGACAAGACGCAATTGCTCGCGCTCGTCCTCGCCGCGCGCTTCCGCAAGCCCTGGCCGATCATCGCCGGGATCATCGCCGCCACCCTGGCCAACCACTTCGCCGCCGGTGCCGTCGGTAGCTGGGTCGCCTCGTTCTTCTCGGAAAGCACGCTGAGCTGGGTGCTGGCCGTGTGCTTCCTGGCGGTCGCTGGCTGGACCCTGATTCCCGACAAGCTGGATGACGACGAAGAAGGCTCGCTGAAGAAATTCGGCCCGTTCCTCACCACCCTGATCGCCTTCTTCCTCGCCGAGATGGGCGACAAGACCCAGGTCGCCACCGTGATGCTGGCCGCGCAGTACCCGCACTTTTGGCTGGTGGTCATCGGCACCACCCTGGGCATGCTGATCGCCAACGTGCCGGTGGTCCTGGCGGGCAACTTCGCCGCCGAGCGCCTGCCGCTGAACCTGATCCGCCGCCTGGCCGCCGCCGCCTTCGCCATCCTCGGCCTGGCTGCCGTGTACCACGCGCTGAAGCTCTCCGGGGTGTTCTGACCGGCAGCTTTTCGTCGGGAGGCTGGCGCGCCGGCCAATGCCTGTGTATCGCCCGCGATACACAGTGGCGCCTGAAGCCTCCCACGACAAAGGATGTCGCCATGCCGGAAAAAGACCTGAAGAAAGTCGCCCGCCACCACATCGACCTCGCCTGGAACAAGGGACACCTGGCGCTGGTCGAGCAGTTGCACAGCCCGGACTTCATCTACAAGAGCGCCTTCACCGCCCAGCCGCTGGACAACGCCGGCTACCGGGCGCTGGTGGAGGAGATCCGCAGTGGCATGGAGGACCTGGAAGTGGCCGTGGAGGAATGCATCCGCGAGGGCAACAAGGTCTTCACCTGGAGCACCCTGATGGGCAGCATCGCCCGCCCGGTGCTGGGCTACCCGGCCAGCGACCGCATCGTCAGCATCTCGGCCATGGGCTTCTGGACCTTCAACAGCCAGAACCAGGTGCAGGAGCTGTGCACGCTGTTCGACATGGAAAGCTTCCGCGCGCAGATGGGCCTGCCCAACCGGCCGTTCGCCGAGAAGGCGCTGCCCTGACAATGAAAAAGCCCGGCATTCGCCGGGCTTTTTTCTGTCCGCTTGTCACCCATGTCCACGACCTGCAGGGGATTTTCGTAGGAGCGAGCTTGCTCGCTCCTAAAGGACCTCAGAGGTAATCGTTGGCGTGGAACCAGGAAATGGCCCGCTCCAGCGTATCCTCCAGCGGCACATGGGACTCGAAACCCAGCTCCTCGCGGGCTTTGCGGCCGTCGAGGAACTGCCCGCCGGCCATCACCTCGATGGCGGTGTCGTCCAGCAGCGGCATCCTGCCAGTCAGGCGGTAGCGCCAGCGACCCAGTGTCGCCAGCGCGCGGGCGCGGTGCAGCGGCATCGGGGTCGGCGCCGGCTTGCCCAGCAGCTTGGCGATGGTGCTGGTCAGCTCGCCCATCTCGATGTTGTGCCCGGTGAGCAGGTAACGCTCGCCCACCCGGCCTCGCTCGAGCGCCGTGAGCAGGCCGCGCCCGGCTTCGGAGGCATCGATGACGTTCCGCCGGCCCGGCACGTAGTGCAGCATCTCGTCGCGGCCGATGGCGGTGATCAGGCGCCCGGTGGTCGGGCCGATGTCCAGCTCGCCCAGCACCATGCCGGGAATCCCGATCACCACCGGCAGGCCGCCACGGGCCTGTTCGCGGGCCTGTTCGTCCAGCGCCCACTTGCACATCACGTAGGCGCTCTTGCCGGTGGGCAGGCCTTCGTAGAACAGCCCCTCATGGCCCGGCAGCCCCTGAGGGTGCGAAGGCATGGCGAAGGCCGAACCGACGTAGAGGATGCGCGGTACTTTCGCCTGCAGGCAGGCGGCGTAGAAATGATTGGTCAGGTCCAGTGCGCTGGCCACTTCCTCCTGCCAGCGACGCGGGCGCACCGGGTAGTAACCGGCGCTGAAGATCACGGCGTCCAGCCCGCTGAGCGCACGAGCCATCCCCTGGTGATCGAAGAGTTCGGCTACCCGGCACTCAGGCTCGAGGTAGGCCAGGCGCTGGATCTGCGACGAGGGTCGGTGGATCAGCACCAGCTGGTGGCCGGCCGCCTTGATCGCGCGAGCGGCGTGGTGGCCCAGGAGCCCGGTGGCTCCGAGTACAGCGATTTTCACGGGTGCTCCCTGTTCACTGGATAAAGCGGCGCAACATTACGCCGCTCCTGGCCGTTCGAGAGAATCACGAACCCCTGCTGCAAAAACACTGTTCAGCGGGTCTTGGCCTGCTCGTAGAGCGGCATGACCTTCGGGATGGCGGCCTGCAGGTTGGCCATCCGCGTACTGTCCGCCGGGTGCGTGCTGAGAATTTCCGGCGGAGCTTCACCGTTCGATGCCTGCCCCATCTTCTGCCACAGGGTCATCGCGGCGTTGGGGTTATAACCGGCTCGCGCCGCCAATTCCAGGCCGATCAGGTCAGCTTCGTTCTCATTCTGCCGGCTATTGGGCAACGTCAGGCTGTATTCGACCACCTGGTGGGCCATGTCCACGCTGCTCTGCCCCAGCCCCAGCAGCGCGCCGCCGATACCCAACCCCATCTGCTCCGCGTAGGCGCGGGACATGGCCTCACGGCCGTGCTCACGCAGGGCGTGGGCGATCTCGTGGCCCATCACCGCGGCCAGTTCGTCGTCGCTGAGTTTGAGCTGATCAATCAGCCCGGTGTAGACGATGATCTTGCCGCCCGGACCGCAGTTGGCATTGAGCTCGTCGCTCTTGATCACGTTGACTTCCCATTGCCAGGACGGCGCGTCGGAACGGAAGGCGCCGGTCTGCGGGATCAACCGCGCGGCGATGGCCTTCACGCGCTTGGCGTCATTGCTGCTGGCATCCAGCTTGCCGGCCTTGGAGGCCTCACCGAGGGTCTGCTGGTAGGACTGCGCATACATCTGGTCGACCTGGGCGCTGGACAGCATGCTGAACATGTTCTGCTTGCGATCGACGCCGACGACGCCGCCGCTGGTGGTGTTCACCTGCTGGCAAGCGGTGAGCAGCAGGGCTGCGGCCAGGCCTGCGACACGAAAAACTCTGGGCATGTTGCTCTCCCGAAACAATGCAATCTCCCACGGACAGCGCGCATGGTAGGCCCACCCCCGATGCCCGGCAACTGGCAGGAAACAGCCGGCGCAGCAGTGACTTAGGAAACCGCACCGATGCATCTGAAGGTGCCTTGGGGCGACTGTCGTGGCGTACGCGGGGCATGGCATCGCACCTGCGATCCACACCCGCGAGCTAGCCGCGGCCAGCGTCTGATTTCACCCTGAAAACCAGGATGTCGAGGCGCTCGCCACGGCCAGATAATTTCATTTTGACATCACATGCTAGACCTCCCGGTCAGCGCCGACAATCCTGCGACAGGCGGCGAACAGCCGCGTTACAACCCATTACAACGGCCGCCTAAGGAAAATCCCCGGACCTGCCGATACAGATAGACACGCAGACCTCTGGCGCATTCCGGGTACCCGTATGAAATTCAAGTCGATCCAGTTTTCCGTGGTGGCGTTGGCAGGTGCCAGCGTTCTGGCAGTGGTCGCGGCGCTGGTGCTTTACGCGTTGTTCGCCGGCTCGCGGACCCAGGCGCTGGTGCAGGAGCGCACCCAGGCGCTGCTCGAGCAGGTGATCAACGATCGCCTGGTAGCGATCGCGCGCGGCCAGGTCGCACAGATCCAGCGCGAACTGGAATACCCGCTCACCGTCGCCCGCGACCTCGCCAACACCAACGCCCTGCTCGACGAGACAGACAGCAATGGCCAGCCGCTGCTGGGCATAGGCCGCGCCGGCATGTCCAACCTGCTGCGCCAGACCGTGGCGCAGAACCCCAAGCTGCTCGACGCCTTCGCCGGCTGGGAACCCAACGCCTTCGCCGGCAACGACAGCCAGTACTCCGGCCTGCCCGGCTACGACGTCAGCGGCCGCTTCATGCCCTGGTGGTACCGCAAGGACGGCGGCCTGACCGTGGAAGCCATGGGCGACACCCTGGAAAGCCAGAAAATGCAGCCTACCGGTGTGCGCGAAGGCGAGTACTACCTGTGCCCGAAAGAGAAGCACCAGCCCTGCATCATCGACCCGGCGCCCTACGAGATGGCCGGCAAGATGGTGCTGATGTCCTCGTTCAACGCGCCGATCATGGTCAAGGGCCAGTTCAAGGGCACCGTCGGCGTGGACTTGTCGCTGGACTTCATCCAGGACCTGCTCAAGGCTGCCGACAGCCAGCTCTACGACGGCGCCGGCGAGATGGCGCTGATCTCCACCAACGGCCGCCTGGTCGCCTACACCAAGGACCCGGCCAAGCTCGGCGAACCCGCCAGCAGCGTGCTGGACGCGAGCGAAGTGGCCAACCTGGCCAAGCTCACCCTCGACCAGCCGCTGACCTCGGTGGACAAGGAACACGGCCACATCGAGCTGTTCCTGCCCTTCACCATCGCCGACTCCGGTGCGCGCTGGACCCTGATGCTGCAACTGCCGCAGGAAGCTGTGCTGGGTGACCTGAACCAGCTGCAAAGCGACCTGAAATCCCAGCGCGACAGCGACACTCTGGGCATGACCCTGGTCGGCCTGCTGATCGCCGCCATCGGCCTGGCCGTGATCTGGCTGGTCGGCCATGGCATCGCCCGCCCGCTGCGCCAGCTGGTCGGCATGCTCGACGACATCGCCCAGGGTGAAGGCGACCTGACCCGCCGCCTGAGCAGCGACCGCGCCGACGAACTGGGCTCCATCGCCAAGGGCTTCAACACCTTCCTGGGCAAGCTGCAGGGCATGATCGGCCAGGTGGTGACCTCGGTGCAGCACGTCAGCGATTCCTCCGAGCACACCGCTGACATCGCCATCCGCACCAACCAGGGCGTGCAGAAGCAGTTGGCGGAGATCGAGCTGGTGGCCACCGCCGTCCACGAAATGACCGCCACCGCCCAGGACGTGGCGCGCAACGCCACCCATGCGGCCGAAGCGGCCAACCATGCCGACCAGGCCGCGCACCACGGCAAGCGCATCGTCGAGAGCAGCTCCACGGCGATCCAGGCGCTGGCCAGCGAGATCGGCCGCGCCGTGGGCGTGGTGCAGTCGCTGGCCCGCGACAGTGAGAACATCAACGCGATCCTGGTGGCCATCCGCGGTATCGCCGAGCAGACCAACCTGCTGGCGCTCAACGCCGCCATCGAGGCTGCCCGCGCCGGTGAACAGGGCCGCGGCTTCGCGGTGGTCGCCGACGAGGTGCGCAACCTGGCGCAGAAGACCCAGCAGGCCACCGAGGAAATCCAGTCGATGATCCAGCAGCTGCAGAACGGCACCCGCGAAGTGGTGCACGTGATGCAGCAGAGCCAGGACAAGACCGAGGACAGCGTGCGCCACGCCGGAGAGGCGGCCCAGGCATTGGAGTCGATCACCCAGGCGGTGTCGGTGATCAACGACATGAACACCCAGATCGCCAGCGCCGCCGAGGAGCAGAGCGCGGTGGCCGAGGACATCAACCGCAACGTCAGCAACATCGGCATGGTCGCCAACCAGGTGGCCGGCGGCGCCGACGAGGCCTCCCAGGCCAGCGCCGAGCTGACCAAGCTGGCGGAGCAGCAGCGCCGGCTGGTGAATCAGTTCAAGGTGTAAGACAGGCTGCAGGGCGTGCGCTGCCGTCGACAGCGCACGCATTGGTAGGATGGGTGGAGCCTAGGCGATACCCATGCTGCCGGTGCAGGGGGCGATGGGTATCGCTGCGCTCCCACCATCTTACTGCCCCGGAGTTCTCAGGCCGGCGTCAGGCACTCCGGCCCATTGCAGGTCGGGTCATTGATGAAGTTCGCCAGCGCCTGCACGCGCAGCCGCGCCTGGGGCAACCGCAGCAGTTCCAGCAAGCGCGCGGCGGGCGTCGCGTTCGACAGCCATTGCGCCTGCTCCTGCACATCGAGAATCAGCGGCCGGCGCATATCGCCCGCCGCCTGGGTGAGCATCGCCACGCTGTAATAGGTGTGGCCTTCCACCGGATACGCCTCCCACACCCCCGCAAAACAGATCAACCCACCTCCGGAAACCCAGTGCGGCCGCTTGCGCACGCCGAGCCACTCATAGAAGCCATTGGCCGGCAGCAGGCAGCGGCGCTGGGCGAAGGCATCGCGGAACATCGGCTGTTCAACGATGGTTTCCGCACGGGCATGGGCGGGGGTTCGCGACAGGTCCTTCAGCCAGGCCGGCGTCAGGCCCCAGCGCGCGAGGTCGGCATGGCGCGCGCCGTTCTCCTCGCGCAGCATGAGCACGCGGGCGCCGGGCGCGACGTTCCACTGCGGCTGCAGGTCGGCAGGGAAGCCGGCATTCTCGGCAAGCTCGCGGTTCCAGCGGAACAGGGCGTAGCGGCTGGTCATTGGGACTCGTCGGGGGAGAAGGTCAGCAAAGCAGGACGCCGGGACCGCCCTCGTGATCGTCGGCGCAGCCCGGCAAGGGTTGCGCGGCATTGTACGCGGCGATCAGTTCGCGCGCCTGCTCGGCCACGTCGTCCTCCACCCACAGGTGCAGCAGGCCCAGGCCCGGCAGCTCGCCGATGCCGCCGACCAGATGGCGTCCGCCAAGGTGCGACGAAATGCCCTCGTTGGCCAGCATGCCACCCAGCAGCTCGGCTTCGATCAGGTCGGCGGGTTCGTAGATTCGCTGCATCAATCGTCCTCGCGCTGGACTTCCAGGGTCCAGTCCACGCCGTCGGTGTGGAGCTGGAACAGGATCGGCCGGCAACACACCGGGCAATCTTCATAGTAGCTCTGGTCGCCCCCGGAGAGATCAAGCACAGCCTCGGCCGGCTCGCCGCAATAGGGACAGGAATAGGCCTGACTTTCGAGCATCGCTGGTTCCCCCGTGACTTCCGTTTATAATCGCGCGGTCTTTTTGGGTGCCCGCCTGGCCGGTGAGTCGGCGGCATACCCATCCGGGCCGTCTATTTCGCGGCCTGTCCCGTGATACCCCGAGAATTCATAGAGAGCATGATGGGCGAGTTCGAAGCCATCCGACCGTACAACGACGCCGAAGTCCCGGCTGTCCTGCAGCGCCTGCTGAGCGATGACGCCTTCCTCGGCGCGCTGGCGCGTTACCGTTTCCCGCGTCTGTCCGGTCCGTTCGGATGGCTGCTCAGACCTCTTATAGCCCATCGGCTGGCCCGCGAAGTCACTGGCATCCGTAGCGTCAGCGAGCTGCAGCACAAAGTCGAGCCCTACGTCGACCGGACCATCGAGCACGCCACCGACGGCGTCACCTATTCCGGCGTCGAGCGCCTGCAATCCGGCCGTGCCTACCTGTTCATCGCCAACCACCGCGATATCGTGGTCGACCCGGCCTTCTGCAACTACGCGATCTACCACGCCAAGCTGCCGACGCCGCGCATCGCCATCGGCGACAACCTGCTGCAGAAGTCCTTCGTCAGCGACCTGATGCGCCTGAACAAGAGCTTCATCGTGCACCGCTCGATCAGCGGTCGGCGCGAGAAACTGGCGGCGTACCAGAACCTCTCGGCCTACATCAATCACTCGATCTGCCAGGACGGCCAGTCGATCTGGATCGCCCAGGCCGAGGGCCGCGCCAAGGACGGTGACGACCGCACCGATTCGGCGATCCTCAAGATGTTCCACATGAGCCGCAAGGACGAGCCGTTTGCCGAGGTCGTTCGCCAGCTGCACCTGATCCCGGTGTCCATCAGCTACGAATACGACCCCTGCGATGCCGCCAAGGCCCGCGAGCTGTTCACCCGCGCGACCACCGGCGAGTACACGAAGGCGCCGGGCGAGGACGACCGCAGCATCGTGCAGGGCATCACCGGCTACAAGGGCCGGGTGCACATCAACTTCGGCGAGGAGATCACCGGCGACTTCGCCGACGCCAAGCAGCTCGCCGCCGAGCTGGACCGGCAGATTCTCGGCAACTACCGGTTGTTCCCGGTGCACTACCTCGCCTACGAGGCCTCCGATCTGCGCGACGCCGCGCTGAACGTGCCGCGCGCCGAGACCCTGTTCAAGGCCGAGGAACTGCAGCGTGCGCGCACCGAATGGGAGCGCCGCCTGGGCGAATGCCCCGCGGAGCAGCGCGGCCACCTGATCCTGCAGTACGCCAACCCGGTGCTGAACCAGTACCGACTCAAGCAGCAGGCATGAAAAAAGGCGCCCTCGGGCGCCTTTTTCAATTCCCTGATGACTCAGAGCCGGGTGCTGTACCAGCTCACCGTCACGGCCAGGGCCATGCAGGCGAAACCGAAACGGTAGAAGAAGCGGTTCATCCGCGCGGTGGGCTCGACACTGTCCAGCGGCACCGGCGCAATTTCGCTCTCGGCGGCCAGGCGCGCCAGGGCGAGACGTTCGCGGCGGCGGGTCGCCAGCAATAGCCAGCCTCCGGCCAGGGCGAAGAACAAGGCCAGGTCATTCACGATACGACCGGGATGGGCCTGGAAAAGACTCCAGAGCGCCTGCAGCGACATCACAACCTCCGCTTCAGAACTGCACGCCAACGACTTCGAAGCAAAGCGGGGTCAGTCTGGACGAACGGGCTTGGCCCGTCATGGATGAGAAACAATCGACGCGCATTTTATCCGCTGGGCCGCCATCGCAGCCAGCACGCAACGCTTATTTACGACGAGCGTAAGAGTTATCGAGAAAGGGTCTAAGACCTCTCCCGCGTTCTGGCACGTTGCTGGCTTCAACGAATTCTGCAAACCCGGTCTTTCGCCAAGGAGATTCGCCATGCTCGACATCGTCCCCCACGAAAACGCCTACCTGATCGAACACCTCGAGGAAATCGAAGCCGTGGTCGTCGAACTCTCGTTCAACGTCCAGGACGACCACTGGCTGGTCTACACCCAGGCCTGCGGCCACGAGCACCTGGACCTGCCGGAAACCGACGAGCGCATGCGCTCGTTCGAGGTCGACCCGTACCGCCAGGCCGCCTGATCGCCGCCGACCAGCGTCCATGAAAAAGCCCGCCATTCGGCGGGCTTTTTCATGTCCGATCGATCAGCGCTGGTTCAGTGTCTGGCCGATGGTCGGGTCCTTGAACACGCGGGTCAGCGCGTCGCTGAGCACGTCGCTCACCAGCTTGGTGTTGGTCGCCTGGTTGGGCGCCATGCCGAAACGCTGGTTGGTCGAGGCACCGTAGCGGCCGCTGTAGCGACGGGTGCCGCTCTGCACATCGGCGCGGAAAGTGGCGCCGATGTCGGCCTCGGTGACGTACATGCCCTCCTTGGGCGACTGGTACTTCAGCTCGGCCAGGGTCAGGGTCAGTTGTGGCGCGTTGTAGGCGTTGGCCGACGGGGTGAAGCCCAGCAGGCGCACGGCGGTTTCAGCCTGCAGCTGCAGCTTGGGGATTACGTCTTCGCTGCGCACGGTCAGCTGGCTGGTTTCCGAGTACAGGCCACCACGGGTACCCAGCGCGGTGCTCGGGCGACCGTCGACGACTTTCACCACCACCGGCTGGCCCTGGCCAACGGCGGCGACCGGGCCCTTGAACTCGGGCGTCGGGTTGAGTTGTTGCGGGCTGAGGGCGCAGCCGGTCAAGGTCAGGCTGGCGGCAGCGATAAAGCCGAGCAACAGGCGAGGCAGCATGCTCATCTCTCCATGGGGTAAGCGATGGCCGGCAGTATACCGGCGGGCAGCGCGGTCAGATAGCGCTTGGCCATTGGACGCGGAACCCGTTCTCAGGGTTCCCTCGCCGCGCGTCGATAGGCCGCCTTGACCCACCTGCAGGCAAGACGCACCGGGAGGGGGCACAAATGGTCAATCAAGGGGTAGACACTAGGAAAAAAGTCTAAGGTGCAGAGCTTTTTTTTGTGTTTCGCCGTTATAATCGCCCCCCGATTATAAGGACGCCTCCTGGTCGGGCCCCGCACGATGCCGACACACCGTGTCTCGCCTCTGCCACCCCTCAAAGAGAGTCGCCACTCGCCTCGGTCACTGGCCGTCGCGCTTTGTACGTTCGTTGCGCAGAACTTGGCATGGATGCAGCCGCCCCCTCCGCACGGAGACCGGACCGGCCCGCGACGACGATCCCCTTTGAGCTTCACGCCTCCAAAAGAGCGTGATCGAAGGTTTTTCACTACTTCACGAGAGTGTGGCGAGCAATGAAGAGTTTTGCGTTGGTAGCACCATTGACGTCTGACCCCGCAGCACTGAATCGCTTTTTCGGCACCGGAAGCCGCGCATAAGCGCCACTTTTGGATGCACTTGCGGATGAATTCGTCCGCCGAGGACTGCCGAGAAGGTGCGCACTTCCCCTCCTCCGATCCCGGCCCGAGACATTCCGCGAAAGGTCCTTTGCGACCTGAGAAGAATTCGGACATGCGGCTTTCGCGCAACGAGCGCAAGGCCCTAGTCACAACTGGCTGCTGATAGTTTTGGAGACGCGTTAATGGCGCAGAACGAAATCGAATCGATGGACGTGCTGCTGGTCGGCGCCGGCATCATGAGCGCAACCCTGGCTGTCCTGCTCAAGGAAGTCGATCCCGGCGTCAAGCTCGAGATCGTCGAACTTCAGGAATCCGGAGCCATCGAGAGTTCCAACCCGTGGAACAACGCCGGTACCGGTCACGCCGGCCTCTGCGAGCTGAACTACACCCCGCAGGCGGCTGACGGCTCGATCGACATCAAGAAGGCGGTGAACATCAACGCCCAGTTCGAGGTGTCCAAGCAGTTCTGGGCCTACCTGACCGGGAAGGACGCCTTCGGCGCACCGCGCAACTTCATCAATCCCGTTCCGCACATGAGCTTCGTGCGTGGCAAGGACATTCCGTTCCTGAAGAAGCGCCATGAGATGCTCGCCCAGCACCATGCCTTCTCCTCGATGGAATACACCGAGGACCGCGCGAAGATCGCCGACTGGGCCCCGCTGACCATTCCCGGCCGCCCGGCCGACGAGCAGGTCGCGATGACCCGCGTGGAAAGCGGCACCGACGTCAACTTCGGCGCCCTGACCAACCAACTGCTGAGCTACCTCTCCAGCCGCGAAGGCAGCGAAGTCCGCTACTTCCAGAAGGTCGTGGGTCTCGAGCGCTCCGGCGACGGCTGGCTGGTGGACATCAAGAACACCCAGACCGGCGATGCCCGCAAGGTCAAGGCGAAGTTCGTCTTCCTCGGCGCTGGCGGCGGCGCGCTGCCGCTGCTGCAGATGTCCGGCATCCCGGAAAGCAAAGGCTTCGGCGGCTTCCCGGTGAGCGGCCAGTGGCTGCGTTGCGACAACCCGGAAGTGGTCAAGCACCACCAGGCCAAGGTCTACAGCCAGGCCGAAGTGGGCGCCCCGCCGATGTCCGTACCGCACCTGGACACCCGCGTGGTCGAGGGCAAGACCTCCCTGCTGTTCGGCCCGTACGCCGGCTTCTCCACCAAGTTCCTGCGCCACGGTTCGTTCCTCGACCTGCCGCTCTCGGTGCGCACCAGCAACCTGCTGCCGATGCTCGCCGTGGCCCGCGACAACATGGACCTCACCCGCTACCTGGTGAAGGAAGTCATGCAGTCCATGGACCAGCGCATCGAAGCCCTGCGCAAGTTCTACCCGGAACTGAACCCGGCCGACTGGCGCCTCGAAACCGCTGGCCAGCGCGTGCAGATCATCAAGAAGGACCCGAAGAAAGGCGGCATCCTGCAGTTCGGTACCGAACTGGTGGCGGCCCAGGACGGCAGCATCGCCGCCCTTCTCGGTGCCTCGCCGGGTGCATCGGTCACCGTGTCGATCATGCTGGGTCTGCTGGAGCGCTGCTTCCCCGAGCGCTACAAGTCGGCCGAGTGGACCGCGAAGCTCAAGGAGATCTTCCCGGCCCGCGAAAAGCAGCTGGAAACCGACGCCGCGGTGTACCGCGAAGTCAACCAGATGACCGCCGACCGTCTGCAGATCGTCGCCGCGTCCTGAGTGCCGCACTCATGAAAAAGCCCGCCGTCCGGCGGGCTTTTTCGTTTCTGTGTTCGGAAGCGGTCAATGGCAGCTGATCATCCAGCCGACGCCGAAACGGTCGGTAAGCATGCCGAAGCGCTGCGCCCAGAAGGTCTTCTCCAGCGGCATCTCCACCCGCCCCTCCTCCGCCAGGGCGGCAAATGCCTGCTCCGCCGCCACCACGCTGCGCAGCGTCAGGTGCAGGGAGAAACCATTGAAAGCTGCGTTGTGCTCGCCGCGGCCATCGGACAGGAAGACTTCCGTCTCGCCGATCTGCAGGCTGGCGTGCATCACCTTGTCCAGCCAGCCATCGGGCACCGGCGAGGGGCCGGGCGCCTCCTCGTAGCGCATCAGCGCCCCCAGCTGAGCACCCACTGCGTGTTGGTAGAAGGCAATGGCCTCTTCGGCGCGACCATGGAAAAACAGATAGGGCTGTACTTGCACGGCTTCGTCCTCGCCTTGTCGTTATCGTTCTGAGGGAAAGTCTAGGCGGGGATTCGCGGAGGTGTCCGGCGAGTCTGTTCGTAGGATGGGTGGAGCGCAGCGATACCCATGCGGTCCGCAGCTCGGAAGTGATGGGTATCGCTGCGCTCCACGCCATCCTACTTCGAGTTTCCCTGCTGAACTCGCGAACAAAAAAGCCCGCACAAGGCGGGCTTTTCAGCGGTTCGCAGCGATCAGCCGCGAGCGGCCTTGATCACCTCGATGTAAGGCTCGGCCTGGCGCTGGTTCTGGATCAGGGCGATGAAGTCCTGGCCCTGGGCATCCTTGGCGGACAGGTCGTAACCGGCTTCGACGAAGAAGCCGACGAAGCGCTCGAAGTCGTCGATGCGCAGGCCGCGGTAGGCCTTGACCAGCTTGTGCAGGGACGCCGGGGTGTCATCGGCCGGTTCCACGTCGAGGAACAGCTTGATGGCGTCGTCGTTGATCTCTTCGCCAATCACCTGCTTCTTGTCTTTACGCATCGCTCGCTTCTCTCTACGGCTGTCTCGGGGATCGCGGCCGGCAACGGCTCAGGCCGGGCACCACGGGTCGGGCAGTTTAACCCTGCGCCGTGCGCGGCTCAACGCGTGCGAATGGCGCCGGTGTGCAGGTCGGCCCAGATATGGCCGTTGCCGTAGGTGAGGAACTGCACGTAGACGGTGCCGTTGCGCAGCAGGTCGAGCAATTGTGGATAAGCCGCCTGCGGGTAATACAGGCTGAGCACGCGGGACTTCTCGTCGTAGGCCGGCTTCTTCAGGCTCTTGCCCTCGGCGTCGAAGCTGATGACGACCTGGCTGATCTGCGCTCCCTTGTTCAGCGGCTTGCCCTTCAGGCGCAGCAGCGACGGCGTGGTGATCGGGATCGGCTGCTGGTTGGACTGCCGCTGGTTGCCCAGCACCACGCTGTATTCAGTGACCTGCAGCAGTTGCTGCTGCTCCGGCTCGCCCTGGCGCAGACCGGCGTCGTCCGGCGGCAGGAACTGGCTGTGCATCGGCGCGGCAACGGCCTCTCCAGAAACGCAGGGGGCAAAGCCAAGAGGAAGGCAGAACAGCAGCGCCAACGCGGCGCCCGGCATGCGAATGGACATCATCACCTCCGCGGGACAGGGCCAGGCACTCTAGCATGCGCCCCAAGCGGCACGACAGGCACACGTGGCAAGCGCAGCGATACATTGATAGCCTTCGAAGCAATACCCTCGACACATCGTCCTTCACGAATCGAAACCCGCCATGCTGCACAACGTCTCCGACCTCGACCTGCGCCTGCTGCGCATCTTCGCCTGCGTGGTGCGCTGCGGCGGGTTCTCCGCCGCGCAGGGCGAACTGGGCATGGGCCAGTCGACCATCAGCACGCACATCGCCAGCCTGGAGACGCGCCTGGGCTATCGCCTGTGCGAACGCGGCAAGAGCGGCTTCCGCCTCACCGAGAAAGGCGAGCGGGTACTGGACTATGCGCAGAGCCTGTTCGCCGCGCTGGGCGACTTCCGCGATCAGGTGCAGTCACTCGCCGGGCGCCTGGTCGGTGAGCTGCACCTGGGGCTGGCCGACAACATTGCCACCCTTCCCGACGCCCGCATCCACCAGACCCTGGCGCGCTTCAACCACCGCGACCAGGACGTGCGCCTGCACTTCCTCATCGAATCATCCAGCGAGCTGGAGCGTCTGGTGCTCAGCGGCCGCCTTCACCTGGCCATCGCCTGCTTCAGCCGGCGCCTGCCGAACCTGCGCTATGAGCCGCTGTACCACGAGCGGGTGGCGGTGTTCTGCGGGCGCGAGCATCCGTTGTTCGACCGGTCAGTGAAAGACGCCGCAGAGCTGGAAAGCTGCGACTGGATCCAGCACGGCTATGCGGTGGCCGACGTACAGTTGCCCGCCGACCCGCAACGCAGCACGGCCTTCGCCCAGCACATGGAGGCGGTGCTCCACGCCGTGCGCGGCGGCACTCATCTGGGCTACCTGCCCACGCACTACGCCGAACGCTGGGTGGAACAGGGTGAGATGCGCGCGCTGCTGCCGGACAGCCTCGGTTACGGCATCACCCACAGCCTGGTGGTGCGCGACGAGCCGGGGCACAACGAAGCGCTCCAGGCGCTGGTCGAGGACCTGCGCCTGGAGCACGGGGTGGCGCCGGTCAGCGCGGCGCGGTGATGTGCTTGATGTCGAAGAACGCCGACAGGCCCCACGGCCCCAGCTCGCGGCCGATGCCACTGCGCTTGCCTCCGCCCCAGGAGGTCTGCGGGAATACCACTTGCGGCGAGTTCAGCCAGACGTTGCCAGCCTCCAGGCACTCGGCGACACGCTGGGCGCGCTCGAGATCGGCGCTGCACACGGTGGCGGCCAGGGCGAAATCGCTGTCGTTGGCCTGACGCAGTGCATCCGCTTCATCACTGAAGGTGCGCACGCACAGCACCGGGCCGAAGATTTCCTCGCGCCACAGGCGGCTGTCAGCCGGTACGTCGGTGTACACGGTCGGCTGGATGAACCAGCCCTCGGCTGCTTCGCCGCCGGTCAGGCAGGCCAGGCCTTCGTCGCGAGCCACCGCGAAGTAGTCGAGCACCTTGCGGTACTGCGCTTGGCTGGTCATCGGGCCCATGTCGGTCTCGCCGAGCAGCGAGTCACCGACGCGCAGGCCTTCCACCGCGACCTTCAGCTTCGCCAGCAGCGGCTCGGCGATGGATTCCTGCACCAGCAGGCGCGAGGTGGCGGAGCACATCTGCCCGGCGTTCCAGTAGACGCCGGCGATGATCCACTGCACGGCCTGGTCCAGGTCGCAGTCCTCGAACACCAGGATCGGCGACTTGCCGCCCAGTTCCAGGCCCACCGGCAGGGTGCGCGCGGCAGCAGCTTCCATGACCTTGCGGCCGACGACGTTGCTGCCGGTGAAGGACAGCTTGGCGATGCCCGGATGGCTGCACAGCGCTGCGCCGGCATCGGCCAGGCCCGGCACCAGGTTCAGCACGCCGGCGGGCAGGCCGATGGCGTCGGCGATCTCGCCCAGCACCAGCTCGATCAGCGGAGTGATCTCCGAGGGTTTGAGCACCACGGTACAGCCCGCCGCCAGGGCCGGCGCGACTTTCCAGGCGCTGGTCACCAATGGGAAGTTCCAGGGCACGATCAGGCCAACCACGCCAATCGGCTCGAAGCGGGTCTGCGAACGGTAGCCGGCGTCCGGCAGGGCCACCTCGGCGTTCTGCCGGGCGTCCAGTTGGTCGGCCAGTTCGGCGTAGTAGGCGAAGGTGGCAATGGCATCGCCGATATCGATTTCCGCTTCCAGGCGCGGCTTGCCGCTGGCCTGCATCTGCAGGGCGATCAGCGCTTCGCTGCGGGCTTCGAGCTGTTCGGCGAAGGCGCGCAGGTAGCCCGCGCGCTGGGCGGCGCTGGTCAGCTTCCAGTCAGTGAAGGCGCGCTTGGCGGCAGCGACGGCGCGCTCCACGTCGGACACACCGGCGCAGGCGACTTCCGGCAGCGCTTCACGGGTAGCGGGAGCGATCGGGCGCAGGACGGCACCGCTGTCGGCGGGCTGCCATTGGCCATCGATATAAAGGAGACGGGACATGCGAACCTCGGACGGTTGTCTGGTGAGGGTCGCAGGATAGGCGGGGCATGCATCGGCAAAAATGCGAGTCAGCCCATGCATGCATCGATATAACTCGATGTGTAGGTGCGGGCCATGCCCGCGAATCGCGCCCGTCGGGCGTCCTCTCGAATCAGGCTGGGAACTGCGAACGCATCCAGTCCAGGTACTCGGCGGCGCCCGTCTCACCCTCGCGCGGCGCCCATTGCCCGCGCTCGTCCTCGCTCAGCGGCACGAAGGGGCCGGCCTTGGCTTCGAACATGATGCTGTCCGGCTCCAGCGCCACGATGGCGTGGAAGGTACCCGGCGGCAGGTCCGCACCGACGCAGTCGCCACCGGCACGCAGCACGCGGGTAGTCAGCAACTCGCCGTTATCGGAAAAGATCAGCAGGCCCAGCGCGCCTTTCACGACCAGCAGGCTTTCGGCCTTGTCCGGGTGACGGTGGCAATGCGGCGGGATGTAGCTGTCGGGTTGCAGCGCATTGAGCAGGCGATGGCAGGGCTCGGTCTGCTCATGGAAGTTGTGGTTCTGCCGGCGCCGGGGGCTGGCGGCAGCACGGGCCGCGACCTCGTCGAACAGCGCACTGTCGAGAAAACGCGGCCCGCCCATCGTCAGAGACCTTTTACGGCGAAGATACCGGCGGCGTTACGCCAGTAACCCTTGTAGTCCATGCCGTAGCCGAAGATGTAGCGGTCGATGCAGGACAGGCCCACGTAGTCGGCCTTCAGGTCCGGACGGGCCTTGCGGTCGTGGTCCTTGTCGATCAGCACGGCGGTGTGCACACGCTTGGCGCCGGCATGCTTGCAGAAGTCCATGATCGCCGAGAGGGTGTGCCCTTCGTCGAGGATGTCGTCGATGATCAGCACTTCGCGGTCGATGAAGGAGATTTCCGGCTTGGCCTTCCAGAACAGCTCGCCGCCGGTGGTCTCGTTGCGGTAACGGGTCGCATGCAGGTAGGAGGCTTCCAGCGGGAAATTCAGCAGCGGAAGCAGCTTGCCGGAGAAGATCAGGCCACCGTTCATCACGCAGAACACCACCGGGTTGGTGTCGGCCAGCGAGCCGTTGATGGCCTCGGCCACACGGGCGATGGCGGCCTCTACCTCGGCGTTGGTGTACAGGCAGTCGGCTTCGGCCATGACTTGGCGGATGTGCGCGAGATCGACGGACATGGGGGTTCTCCCGTGAAAAAGTGCGCAAAGGTACCTATCGGCGTGCCACGGAGCAAGGGTCAGCGGACGGATGTCGCCGACAATCGTGGCCCAAGGTAGCTAGGATGCATTACGCTACCGCAATTTTTTTGCCAGCCCGTCCGGAGAACCCATCCATGCCCGTCCTCGAGATCCGCCATCCCCTGATCCGCCACAAGATCGGACTGATGCGCCGTCACGATATCAGTACCAAGAATTTCCGCGAGCTGGCCCAGGAAGTGGGCGCCCTGCTGACCTACGAGGCGACCAAGGATCTGCCCCTGGAAAACTACGAGATCGAAGGCTGGGCCGGCCCGGTGCAGGTCGAGAAGATCGCCGGCAAGAAGATCACCGTGGTGCCGATCCTGCGCGCCGGCATCGGCATGCTCGACGGCGTGCTCAGCCTGATTCCGGGAGCCAAGGTCAGCGCCGTGGGCGTGGCGCGCAACGAGGAAACCCTCGAAGCGCACACCTACCTGGAAAAGCTCGCGCCGGACATCGCCGAGCGCCGCTCGCTGATCATCGACCCGATGCTGGCAACCGGCGGCTCCATGGTCGCCACCATCGACCTGCTCAAGAAAGCCGGCAGCAAGGACATCCGCGCCATGGTGCTGGTGGCCGCTCCCGAAGGGATCAAGGCAGTCAACGATGCGCATCCGGACGTGCTCATCCTGACCGCTTCCATCGACCAGTGCCTGAACGAGAATGGCTACATCATGCCGGGCCTGGGCGATGCCGGTGACAAGATCTTCGGCACCAAGCAGAAGGAAACCTGATAGATGGCCGATGAATTCAACGAACCGCTGTGGCGCCAGATCATCTCTGGCGCACAGATGCTCTTCGTGGCCTTCGGCGCGCTGGTGCTGATGCCGCTGATCACCGGCCTGGACCCGAACGTCGCGCTGTTCACTGCCGGCTTCGGCACCCTGATGTTCCAGATTGTCACCGGCCGCCAGGTGCCGGTGTTCCTGGCCTCAAGCTTCGCCTTCATCACCCCGATCATCCTCGCCAAGGGCCAGTTCGGCCTGGCGGCGACCATGGGCGGCGTGGTGGCGGCGGGCTTCGTCTACACCTTCCTGGGCCTGGCGGTGAAGGTCAAGGGCACTGGCTTCATCGACCGCCTGCTGCCGCCGGTGGTCATCGGCCCGGTGATCATCTCCATCGGCCTGGCCATGGCTCCCATCGCCGCCAACATGGCGATGGGCAAGGCCGGAGACGGCACCGAGCTGATCCCCTACAAGACCGCCATGTTCATCTCCATGCCGGCGCTGCTGACCACCCTGATCGTCGCCGTGTTCGGCAAGGGCATGCTGCGCCTGGTGCCGATCATCGCTGGCGTGCTGGTGGGCTACGGCCTTTCCTTCGCCTTCGGCGTGGTCGACGTGGCGAAGATCGTCGCTGCGCCCTGGCTGGAGCTGCCGAAGTTCACCGCCCCGGAATTCAACTGGCAGGCCATCCTGTTCATCGTTCCGGTGGCGCTGGCCCCGGCCATCGAGCACATCGGCGGCGTTATCGCCGTGGGCGGCGTGACCGGCAAGAACTACCTGAAGACCCCGGGCCTGCACCGCACGCTGCTGGGCGACGGCATTGCCACCTCCGCTGCCGGCCTGTTCGGCGGCCCGCCGAACACCACCTATGCCGAAGTCACCGGCGCGGTGATGCTGACCAAGAACTACAACCCGAAGATCATGACCTGGGCGGCGGTGTTCGCCATCAGCCTGGCCTTCGTCGGCAAGTTCGGCGCCATCCTGCAAAGCATCCCGGTACCGGTGATGGGCGGCATCCTCTGCCTGCTGTTCGGCACCATCGCCTCGGTGGGCATGAACACCCTGATCCGCCACAAGGTGGACCTGTCCCAGGCGCGCAACCTGTGCATCGTCTCGGTCACCCTGGTGTTCGGCATCGGCGGCGTGCTGATCGGCACCGGCACCGGCCCGGACGACTTCGGCCTGAAGGGCATCGCCCTGTGCGCCATCGTCGCCATCCTGCTGAACCTGATCCTGCCCGGCGAAGAAGGCTGGGAAAACAAGGCGCTGGAACAGGGCGCCGGCGACTCTGCGGCCGACAAACCCGCCGAGTGAGCCCCGGGCGCCGCCTCGCGGCGGCGCCCCGCCCACACAAAGTCAGGCGAACGCAGCATGCCGATCACGGTCCACTCAGCATGACAGTTCGATCCCGACAGGAGGCACTCCCCATCCGCTTCGCCTCGCTCGCCCCGTTTTTCCCGTCGCAGGTGCGCCCGTGAATCGTGCCGCGTGGCTGCTGCTCGGCCTGATCGGCGCCTCGCTGATCCCCCTCGCCATCGGCGGCCGGGAGATGCTCGAGCATGTCCTGGCCTTCCCCCGCGACCAGTTGCTGATCATGTTCGGCATGATCTGCCTGTGCTGGCTGATCAACGCGCAGAAGCTGCGGGTGCTGCTCAATGGCCGCGCCGGCGAGATCGGCAAGGTGCGCTCGGTGGGCATCATCATGGCCTCGGAGTTCGCCTTCTACGCCACCCCCGGCGGCACCGGCGGCCCGCTCACCCTGATGGCCCTGCTCGCCCGCCACGGCATGCGCCCGGCGCACAGCAGCGCGATCTTCGCCGTGGACCAGTTGAGCGACCTGCTGTTCTTCCTCTGCGCACTCGCGGCGGTGCTGGTGTGGGCGCTGTCACACAGCGTCAGTCCGAACCTGGAGACGTCGCTGATCACCAGCGGCGTGCTGCTGGGCGGGATCTTCTTCGGCGTGGTACTGCTCGCGCGCTTCCAGCGCCGGGTGATCAAGGCCAACGGCCGGCTGTTCGAGCGCCTGGGGATGAAACCGCGCACACGCCTGCACTGGGCGCGCAAATGCCTGCACTTCCGCGACACCCTGGTGAGCTGCCTGCGCCAGCCCAAGCGCCGGCTGCTGCTGATCTTCTTCTTCACCTGCTGCCACTGGGTGCTGCGCTTCTCGGTGCTCTACATCACCCTCAAGGCGCTGGGCGTGGACCTGCACTGGGCCTGGGCCTTCCTGATCCAGTTGCTGTCGCTGGCCGCGGGTCTCGCCACGCTACTGCCGGGAGGCGCCGGCGGCACGGAGCTGACCAGCGCCGCGCTGCTCGCCCCGCTGGTGGGCAAGTCCACGGCAGCCGCAGCGATCCTGATCTGGCGCGTGGTGACCTACTACTTCTACCTGGTGATGGGCGCGCCAGTGTTTGCCCTGATGGCGGGCCGGCCGTTGTTGCGCAAGCTGATGGGGCTGCGGGAAAGCGCCTGAGGATCAGTCGCCGGAAGGCTTGTCGTCTTCGGACGGCGCCTTTGGTCTGAGTGAATCCCAGAGTTCAGCGGCGCCGGGAAACTCGGTGCCGTCCTCGTCGCTCAGGGCTTCGGGATCGTAGCGGCTGGTACAGCCTTCGCCCAGGGTGGGCGGCGGGGTGGCGGTGCCGGGGCTCTTCGGGTCACTCATGCTGACCATCTCCGTTGAGCGCAGCGCCTGCCGTCAGGCGACGGCGGGAGCATGCGGAGTACCCAGTCTAGAACGAAACCGGGTGGATCAGTCGAATACCACGGTCTTGTTGTCGTGCACCAGCACGCGGTCTTCCAGGTGGTAGCGCAGGCCGCGGGCCAGCACCAGTTTCTCCACGTCCTTGCCCAGGCGTACCAGGTCTTCGATGTTGTCGCGGTGGCTGATGCGCACTACGTCCTGCTCGATGATCGGGCCGGCGTCCAGCTCCTCGGTCACGTAGTGGCAGGTCGCACCGATCAGCTTCACGCCACGCAGCGACGCCTGGTGGTACGGCTTGGCACCAACGAAGGACGGTAGGAAGCTGTGGTGGATGTTGATCACCTGGTGGCGGTACTTCTGGCACAGGTCCGGCGGCAGGATCTGCATGTAGCGCGCCAGCACCACGTTGTCGGCCTGGTGCTCGTCGATCAGGCGCGACACCTGCTCGAAGGCCGGCTGTTTGTTCTTCGGGTCCACCGGGACGTGGAAGTACGGAATGCCGTGCCACTCCACCATGCTGCGCAGGTCATCGTGGTTGGCGATCACGCAAGGAATCTCGCAGTCCAGCTCGCCGCTGTGCCAGCGGTGCAGCAGGTCCGCCAGGCAGTGCGATTCGCGGCTGGCCATCAGCACGACGCGCTTCTTCACCGAGGAGTCGGTGATACGCCACTCCATGGAGAACTCGCGGGCAATCGGTGCGAAGGCCTGGCGGAAACCGTCGATATCGAACGGCAGGGAGTCGGCACGAATCTCATGCCGCATGAAGAACCAGCCGTTGTCGTTGTCGGAATGGTGACTGGCCTCGGTGATCCAGCCGTTGTAAGTGGCCAGGAAATTACTCACCTTGGCGACGATGCCGACCCCGTCGGGGCAGGCGATCACCAGTCGGAAAGTGCGCATGGGTGTACTCCAGATACATCGCGAAGGCCGCCATTCTAGCGGCTCGAGGGGAAAAGATCAGCCATTGCCGCGGTGCGCCGACGAGAGCCAGTTCGATGCATTGCGAGTGCTGCGATTAATTACCGACGAATGAACTAGTTAAACAAGTCGACAATTACCGACAAAACTTTTCCCAAGCATTTACTTGAACAACTTCGCTGACTATTATGTCTGCTACAAACTTTCCGCCACCGCTGGACCCAGAACAAGGTACCCAACATGTCGCTGATCAACGAGTACCGCGCTACCGAAGAAGCCATCAAGGAACTTCAGGAGCGCCTGAAATCCCTGGAGCAGGACGACAAGCTGAAGAAAGAGCTTGAGTTCGAAGAGAAACTTCGCGCACTCATGGCCAGCTACGGCAAGTCCCTGCGTGATGTCATTGCCCTGCTCGATCCGGACGCGAAGCTGAGCAAATCGCCGCGTGCCGCAAAAGCCACCGTGAGCAAGCGTGCTCGCAAGGTCAAGCAGTACAAGAACCCGCACAACGGTGAAGTGATCGAAACCAAGGGCGGCAATCACAAGACCCTCAAGGAATGGAAAGCCAAGTGGGGCGCCGAGGCCGTAGAAGGCTGGGCCACACTGCTGGGCTGAGCCTTTCCGCCATGAAAAACGCCAGCCTTGCGCTGGCGTTTTTTATTGCCCGTAGAAAAGTGCGCGGCGCTACAGGCTATAGCGCGCGCGCAGCACCTGCGCATACTTGTCCCACTCTTGCAGCACCAGACGGCCGGCCGGCGTGGCATTGACCAGTTGTTCGCTCATTGCCGCGGCAAAGTTATCCAGAGTATTCGGCGCGCCCCACTCGGCCTGACTCAGGCGTGCACGGCAAAAGTCCTGCCATTGTTGCTGTTCCGTGGCACTCAAAGTTTCCGGGAAATTGCGCGCGCGATAACGGAAGAGCAGTTCGGGAAGTCGCGCATCATCGAACGGCCATTGTTCTTTCGCCAACCGCGCAGGGTCGGCCTGGCGCACCTGCTCGCACAATCGGCGATCACGGTCGCCGATAAATCCGTCATACAACTGCTGCTCGGGATCTTCACTGCCGGCGAAACTTTCCTCGGCATACAAGGGCGCGAGTTTGTCCTGCCAGATTGCCTTCGCATCGGCCAGTGTCCGCCCCGCCGCCAGACAAGCCTCGAGGTCCAGGCCGATGCGCTCACGATCCTGCGGGCGCAGTACGGACAGCGGCGCCACCACCGGACATTTGTTGATGTGCAGAAGCTTCAGCGGCACCGGCAGTTCGCCCTCGGCCAGCTCGTCACGACGCGTGTAGAGGCGCTTGCGCAGGGTTTCCGCATCCAGCTCCAGCAAGGGCGAAACATCGGCAGCCAGGTCGCAGACGATCAATGCATTGCGGTTGCGCGGATGCCAGCCCAGCGGCAGCACCACGGACAGGTAATGCCGCGCCCCGGAGAACATGCCGGAGATATGCACCATCGGCTGCAGTACGCGCACCTGGTCCAGCACGCCCTGCTTGCCGCGCAGGCGATAGAGGTAGTCGTAGAGCTTGGGCTGGCGGTCACGCACCAGCCGCGCCAGGGCGATGGTGGCGCGCACGTCGGACAGCGCGTCGTGCGCCTGCCCGTGCTCGATGCCGTTGGCCGCGGTGAGGCGTTCCAGCTTGAGGCTGACGACGCCGTCCTGCTCGGGCCATACGATGCCTTCGGGGCGCAGAGCGTAGGCGGTACGCACCATGTCGATCAGGTCCCAGCGGCTATTGCCGCCCTGCCACTCACGGGCGTAGGGATCGAAGAAGTTGCGGTACAGGCTGTAGCGCGTCACCTCATCGTCGAAGCGCAGGCTGTTGTAGCCCGCCACGCAGGTACCCGGCTGCGCCAGTTCGGCGTGCAGGCGGGTCATGAATTCGGCTTCGCCCAGACCGCGTTCCTCCAGGCGATCCGGGGTGATGCCGGTGACCAGGCAGGCGGCCGGGTGCGGAAGGATATCGTCGCTGGGCCGGCAATAGAGGTTCAGCGATTCGCCGATCTCGTTGAGGTCCTCGTCCGTGCGGATGCCGGCCACCTGCAGCGGGCGGTCGCGGCGCGGGTCGATACCGGTGGTTTCGTAGTCGTACCAGAAGATGCTGGCGTTCATCGTTTTTCCTTGCCTGCAAGCGAGTGCGTCGCAGTCTAACAGTGCGGCCGACCACACTTCCAAAACGCCTCGCTGGCACCTCGCCAGCCCCCGCCTTTATGATGGGCGTCGCAAGGACACCCACTGGAAAGGACTTTCCTCATGCAAGACATCGCTGCACAAAATCCCTACAGCGCTCCGCTGAGCAACCTCGAACCGGGCGCCGCCCAGGGCGCAGTGCCCTCTATCGTCGAGGCCCTGACCCGCGGCTACAACTTCGGCATTGGCGACCTGCTGGGCGAATCCTGGCGCCGCACCAAAGGCGCCAAGGGCCTGATCATCGGCGGCTTCGTGGTCTTCTATGCGGCAATCTTCGCCCTGGTCAACGTGCTCAGCCTGTTCCTCACCGTGGTCGGCGTCGCCGGGATCGCCGGCATGGGCCTGCTCGGCGACAGCGAAGCCGCCGGCGGCATGGCGGTCGGCGCCCTGGTCGCGTTCTTCATCGGCTCCATCGTCCTGAGCTTCGTCGCCACCGCCGTCTGCTACCCGCTGCTGGCCGGCGTGAATATGCTCGGCATCCGCCGCGCGGCCGACCAGCCGCTGCGTTTCAACGAAGTCTTCAGCCACTTCGGCCGCACCTTCCAGGTGGTGGTCTGCGTGCTGCTGAGCACCATCATGATCTTCATCGGCTACTTCCTCTTCGTGCTGCCGGGCATCTACCTGAGCATCGCCTACATGCTCGCCATCCCGCTGGTGGTCGAGCGCGGCCTGTCGCCCTGGGCGGCGATGGAAGTCTCGCGCAAGGCCATTACCCAGCACTGGTTCAAGGTCTTCGGCCTGCTGCTGGTGTTCGGTCTGCTGTTCATGCTCAGCACTCTGACCCTGGGCATTGCGCTGATCTGGGTGTTGCCGTGGCTGATCGTCGCCATCGGCGTGCTCTACCGCACCATCTTCGGCGTGCTGCCGCCGGCCAAGTGATCAAATCGGCCTGAGCCTGCCAGCGCGGTTGCCTCGCCGCACCGCGCTGGCTAGCATCTGGCACCTACGTCATCGACAGCGGTTTCCCTTGAGCCCAGCAGCCCCTTCCTCCAACGCGTCGCCCCACGCGCCCGTCCTGGATACCCGCTACCACGTGGAGACCCCGGAAGGCATCGACCTGCTGCTGCGTCCCGCCGGTGTCGTCCCCCGCGCCCTCGCCTACCTGATCGACCTGGGCATCCGCGTCCTGCTGATGGTCGCGCTGTTCATGCTGCTGGCCTTCCTCGGCGAGCTGGGCACCGGGCTGGGGCTGATCCTCACCTTCATCATGACCTGGTGGTACATGGTGCTCTTCGAAGTGCTCAACCAGGGCCGCTCGCCCGGCAAGCAGATGATGGGCCTGCGCGTGGTGCATGACGACGGCACACCAATCGGCTGGTCCGCCTCACTGTTGCGCAATCTGCTGCGCTTCGCCGACATCCTGCCGTTCGCCTACACACTGGGGCTGCTCAGTTGCCTGTCCAACTCCGCATTCAAGCGCCTGGGCGACCTCGCCGCCGGCACCCTGGTGATCTACCGTGATCCGCCGCCGAGCCGCCCGCAGGTGCCGCAGACCACGCCCGAACTTGCACCCTGGCCCCTGAACCTGGAAGAGCAACGCGCCCTGATGAGCTTCGCCGAACGTGGCACACAGCTTTCGGCGGCGCGCCGTGAAGAGCTGGCCGCCATCCTCGCGCAACCGCTGGGCATTGCGCCCGAGCAGGCCGAAGCACGCCTGAACCGCATCGCCAGCGGCCTGCTGGGCAACGGGACGGGCCACCCATGAAGCAGGCCTTCTTCGAACAGCGTCACCAGGGCAGCTGGAAGCGTTTCGCCAAGCGCCTTGAGCAACTGGAAACCGGCAAGCGCCAGGAATCAAGCGAGAAGCCCGAGGAATTCGCCGCCGACTACCGACGCATCTGCCAGCAGCTCGCTCTCGCCCAGGAGCGCGGCTACAGCAGCCACCTGATCGACCAGTTGCAGCAGCTCGCCATGCGCGGGCACCAGCAGTTCTACCGCCACCGCAGCCACCTGGGCGCACGCATCCTCGGCTTCCTGGTCGCCGGCTTCCCGCGTCTGGTGCGTCAGGAATGGCGCTGCATCGCCATCGCCAGCCTGCTGTTCTACGGCAGCCTGCTGCTGATGGGCGTGCTGGTCTATCACTTCCCCGACCTGGTCTACAGCGTCATGGCGCCGGAGCGGGTGTCCGAGATGGAGTCGATGTACTCGCCGGACACCACGCGCCTGGGGCCGATGAGCACGCGCGACGCCGGCGATGACTGGAAGATGTTCGGCCACTACATCATGAACAACATCGGCATCGCCTTTCAGACCTTCGCCAGTGGCCTGCTCTTCTGCGTCGGCACCCTGTTCTTCCTGCTGTTCAACGGCGTGGTGATCGGCACGGTAGCCGGCCACCTGACCCAGATCGGCTACATCGAGACCTTCTGGTCCTTCGTCATCGGCCACGGAGCCTTCGAACTGACTGCGATCACCTTCGCCGGTGCCGCCGGCCTCAAGCTCGGCTGGGCGCTGCTCTCCCCCGGCCGCCTGAGCCGCCTTGAAGCCTTGCGCCAGGCCGCCGCCCGCGCCGTGCAACTGATCGGCGGAGTGATCCTGATGTTGCTGATCGCCGCGTTCGTCGAGGGCTACTGGTCCTCCGTCACGCACTTCTCGGCGACCGTGAAGTACATCGTCGGCGCCTGCCTGTGGCTGCTGGTGGGCAGCTATTTCCTCCTGGCCGGACGGGGTCGCCATGCGCCTGACTGACGCCAGCGTCGCCATCCGCCCGCGCAGTGCCTGGGAGGCGCTGGACCTCGGCATCCTGCTGGCGCGCCGTCACGCCGGCCTGCTGATGGCCAGCTGGGCGATCGTCACCCTGCCGGTGTTCGTGCTGCTCTCCGTGCTGCTGTGGAACTACTCCAGCTGGGCGGTGCTGATCTTCTGGTGGCTCAAGCCCGCCTTCGAGCGCCTGCCGCTGTACATCCTGTCGCGCTCGCTGTTCGGCGATACGCCGACGCTCAAGGAAGCGCTGCGGGCCTTCCCCGGCCTGCTCAAGTCGCAACTGCTGCCCAGCCTGCTCTGGCGCCGGCTGAGCCCGACGCGCAGCTTCGACCTGCCGGTGCTGCAACTCGAAGGCCTCAAGGGCCAGGCGCGCAGCCAGCGTCTGGTCGTGCTCGGCCAGCGCAATGCCGGCGGCGCCACCTGGCTGACCATTGTCGGCATGCATTTCGAACTGGCGTTGTGGCTGGGCCTTTCCGCACTGATGTACCTGATGCTGCCGCAGCAGTGGGTGGACGACTGGAAATGGCAGTCGCTGATCAGCGTGGCGCAGGGCGACTGGGCGTGGCTGGAGCACGTCAGCAACCTGATCTACGCGTTGCTGCTGATCGTCTGGGAACCGGTGTACGTCGCCTGCGGCTTTACCCTCTACCTCAATCGCCGCACCGAGCTGGAAGCCTGGGACATCGAACTGGTGTTCCGCCGCCTGCGCCAGCGCCTGATCGGCAGCGCCTACGCCCTGCTGCTGGTCGTGGCCGGCATCTTCGCCCTGCTGCCGGCCAACGACGCGCTGGCTGCCGGTTCGGAAACCGGCAGCAAGGCCAGCCAGAGTTGCCCGCTGCCTGACCAGAATCCCGACGGCCCGCAGGGCGCGCGCCTGACCCAGCAGAAACTCAACAGCGAGGACTCCCGCGGCGCCGCGGGAAAGATCCTCACCGCGCCGCCCTTCAAGAACAGCGAGAAGGTCACCAGCTGGCGGCTGCACGAAGACAAGAAAGACCCGAAGCCGGCCGACCCGGACGAGGCCAAGCGGCTGAAGAGCTTCTTCGAGGCGCTGGGAAACTGGAAGGCCTTCAAGTTCGCCGCGCAAGGCATCGAAGTGCTGCTCTGGGGCATTCTGTTCACCGTCGTCGCCCTGGTCATCTGGCGCTACCGCGAATGGCTGCGGCTGTTCGTCGGGCGCATCGGCCTGCCGCAGAAGCCGCGCCGCGAAGCGCCCAGTGTGCTGTTCGGGCTGGACCTGGCGCCGGAAACCCTGCCCAGCGACGTCGCCAGCGAAGCCGAACGCCTGTGGGACGAACAGCCCCGCGCCGCGCTCGGCTTGCTCTACCGCGCCCTGCTCAGCCGCCTGCTGCACGACTTCCGCGTGCCGCTACGCGAGTCGACCACCGAAGGCGAAGTCCTGGTCCGCGTGGCTGACCTCAATGATCCGCCGCTGGACAACTTCGCCCGCAGCCTGACCCAGCAGTGGCAGGCGCTCGCCTACGGCCACCGCGCGCCGCAGGCGGAACTCAAGCAGCAGCTGTGCGGCGAATGGCGCCACCTGTTCGGCAGCGAGGTGCGGGCATGAAGCGCGGCAACATCGCCCTGCTGGTGCTGCTCGTCCTGCTCGTGCTCGGCGGCATCGGCTACTACCTGTACCGCAACCTCGAGCCCTACACCGAGACCGTCGAGCACGGCGCCTCCCCGGAGGCCCGTGCCAATCCCTATCTCGCCGCCGAAATGTACCTGCGCGGTCGCGGCATCCACGTCACCACCGCGCGCGGCATGGAAGTGCTGGACCAGTTGCCGAGCAAGGGCCAGACCTTGATCCTGCTGGGCACCCGCGAGAACGTCACGCCAGCACAGAACGCGCGGCTACTCGACTGGGCCAATCGCGGCGGCCACCTCATCGTCACCGCCGAGAGCCTGTGGGATGAAGACGAAGGCAAGAGCGGCGACGCGCTGCTGGATCAGCTGGGCGTGCAGCAATTCCTCACCTCCGACCTGAAGGACAAGGAGGAGGAGAAATCCACTCCGACCGACGAGAAGTCCGCAGAGGCGTCCGAAGACCAGAAGCAGGACGAAGCCACCAAGCCGGAAGTGGAAGAAGAACATCCGGACCAGGCCTCCAGCGCCCACGACAACGAGGCGACGGAAACAGACCCTTACCCGAACCTGACCAAGCTCTACCTGGAGAACGAGAAGGCCCCGGCCTACTTCGACTTCGACACCGACTACCACCTGTTCGACTCGAAGAACCTCGCCTACGCCTGGGCCAACAGCGCCGACTCCACCCACCTGCTGCAACTGCAGCAGGGCCAGGGGCTGATCACCGTACTCACCGACAACTGGATCTGGCAGAACGGCGAACTCGACGCCTACGACAACGCCTGGCTGCTCTGGTACCTGACCCAGGACAGCGCCGTCACGCTGGTCTACCGCGCCGACGGCACCAGCCTGATGACCCTGCTGATGCGCTACTTCCCCCAGGCACTGCTGGCCGCCGTCCTGCTGCTGGTCCTGGTGCTCTGGCGCAACGGCCTGCGCCAGGGCCCGCTGCAGCCCAACCCGGATCGCAGCCGCCGGCAACTGGAAGAACACCTGCGCGCCTGCGCTGATTTCATTCTCCGCCAGCGCGGCCAGCTCGCCCTGCTGCAGGGCCTGCAACGTGACGTGATGCGCCGGGCGCGGCAGCGCCAGCCCGGCTTCGACCGCCTGCCGGTCGCCGAACAATGGCAAGCTCTGGGCCGCATGACGCGCATGTCGGTCAGCGCCATCAGCCAGGCCATGCGCCCCTATCCGCCAAAGCGCATGGCCGTCGCCGAATTCACCCGCCAGGTCGCGCACCTGCAAAGCCTCAGGAATGCCCTATGAGCGAACAGACGCCCGAACAGCCCGGCACCACCGCCGGCACCGCCCCCAACCCGGGCGCCCAGCGCCAGCGCGCCAGCCAGCTGGCCCAGGCGCTGCGCCACGAACTGCAGAAGGCCCTGATCGGCCAGCAGGAGGTGATCGACGATGTACTCACCGCCCTGCTCGCCGGTGGCCACGTGCTTATCGAAGGCGTCCCCGGCCTGGGCAAGACCCTGCTGGTGCGCGCCCTCGCCCGCTGCTTCGACGGCGGCTTCGCGCGCATCCAGTTCACTCCCGACCTGATGCCCAGCGACGTCACCGGCCACGCCGTGTACGACCTGGCCACCGAGCAGTTCAAGCTGCGCAAGGGCCCGGTGTTCACCCACCTGCTGCTGGCGGACGAGATCAACCGCGCCCCGGCCAAGACCCAGGCCGCGCTGCTGGAAGTGATGCAGGAGCGCCAGGTCACCCTCGAGGGCCGCGCCTTGGCCGTGCCGCAGCCGTTCATGGTGCTGGCGACGCAGAACCCCATCGAGCAGGAAGGCACCTACCCGCTGCCCGAAGCCGAGCTCGACCGCTTCATGCTCAAGCTGCGCATCGACTATCCGCTGGAAGCCGAGGAGCAGACCCTGGTGCGCCAGGTCACCCGTTCCGCGCGCAGCGACATGCTCGACGTGGCGCCGATGCGCGCCCTGCTCAAGGACAAGGACGTGCTGGCCCTGCAGAAGATCGCCGCCGACCTGCCCATCGACGACCAGGTGCTCGACTACGCCGTGCGCATCGCCCGTACCACCCGTAACTGGCCGGGCCTGGCGCTGGGCGCCGGGCCGCGCGCATCCATCGCCCTGGTGCGTTGCGCCCGCGCCCGCGCGCTGCTGCGCAGCGGCGATTTCGTGATTCCGGACGACGTCAAGGGCAGCGCCCTGGCCGTGCTGCGCCATCGCGTGCGACTGTCGCCGGAACTGGAGATCGAAGGCCTGTCGGTCGACCAGGTGCTGCAACAGCTGCTCGACCAGGTACCGGCGCCGCGCGTATGAAGCCATCGCGCGCGCTCCTCGCGCTGCTCGGCGTCCTGCTGGCGATCGCGATCGCCCTGGGCGCCGCCGACGCTCTGGACTCAGGCTCGGCGCTGCTCGGTCGTCTCTGGTGGGGTGCGCTCTGCGCGCTGGCCCTGCTGGCGCTGGCCGATGCCCTCTGGCTACGCCGCACGCCATCGCCCGAGCTGCGCCGCCAGCTGAACGGCAACCTGCCGCTGGGCCGCTGGAGCGAGGTGCGCCTGCAATTCCATCATCGCTACGCACAGCCACAACGCATCACGGTGTTCGACCACCTGCCCGCCGGCATGGACTTCGAATACCTGCCGCAGACCGTGGAGTTGCACCCCGGCGAGCAGACCGAGCTGGGTTACCGCGCGCGCCCGCTGTCCCGTGGGCATTTCGTCTTCCAGCGCTGCGAGATCGAACTGTCCAGCCCGCTGCGCCTCTGGAAGGGCCGGCGCTACCTGGAACAGCGCGACGAAACCCGCGTCTACCCGGACTTCGCCCGCCTCTACGGCGCCGAGCTGATGGCCGTGGACCACTGGCTCAACCGCATCGGCGTGCGCGCCGGGCAGCGCCGCGGGCTGGGCCTGGATTTCCACCAGCTGCGTGAATTTCGCGACGGCGACACCCTGCGGCAGATCGACTGGAAGGCCACCGCGCGCAAACGCACGCCCATCGCCCGCGAGTACCAGGACGAACGCGACCAGCAGATTCTCTTCCTGCTCGACTGTGGCCGGCGCATGCGCAGCCACGACGGCGACCTTTCGCACTTCGACCATTCGCTCAACGCCAGCCTGCTGCTGGCCTACGTCGCGCTACGCCAGGGCGACGCGGTGGGCCTGATGACCTTTGCCGGCGACCAGCCGCGCCATCTGCCACCGGCCAAGGGCAGCGCCCAGCTCACCGCCCTGCTCAACAGCGTCTACGACCTGCGCAGCAGCCAGCGCCCGGCAGACTTCCCCGCCGCCGTGCAGGCGGTGCTCACGCGCCAACGCCGCCGCGCGCTGGTAGTGATAGTGACCAACCTGCGCGACGAGGATGACGAGGAACTGGTGGCCGCGGTGAAACGCCTCGGGCGCCAGCACCGCGTGCTGGTCGCGAGCCTGCGCGAGGAAGTACTGGACCGCCTGCGCCAGGCGCCGGTGGAAAGTTTCGAGCAAGCCCTGGGCTACTGCGGCGCGGTGGATTACCTGAACGCCCGCGCGGGGCTGCACGAGAAACTGGCGGCCCATGGCGTGCCGGTACTCGACACGCGGCCGAGCCAGCTGGGGCCGGAACTGATCAGCCGTTATCTAGGCTGGAAGAAGGCTGGCGCGCTGTAGAACCTGTCCATAATCTGCCTGCGCTGGCCCAAGTGGCGTTGGAATCAGGGGAAAATGCTCATTTAGCAGGCGTAAACTGCGCTTTTTTACCTGATCCCGCCTAACCCGGGCTGCGCTCGGCGAGATTCTGAACAGGTTCTATCCGTGGGCCACAACCGGACGCCGACTCCGTGGCGTCCCACACCGTGCAGATCGGTCAGCGCGTCCTGCGCTTCAGACCGACTCCACCTGCCGGCGAAAACTGAAATAACGGCGCAGCGCGTCGACCAGCTCGACGTACTCCATCGGCGGCGCCGTCAGGCTGAAGCCCGAATCGTAGTTGCCCGGATTGACGTCCTCGCGGCACCACTGGCAGGTGGCGGCGAATTCAATCAGCTGCAGCTTGCCGTCATGTCCGGGAATCTTCAGGCGCATCTCGAAGCGTCCACCCACCAGCATCGGCAGCTGGCTGATCAGGAGCAGCCCATCCAGCGACACGTTGCCCAGGTAACCCATCGGTTTGTCGGTGATGCTGTTGAACACCTTCAGGTAGTAGGGCAGCTGATGGCGCTCGATATGTCGTTGATGACGCATAATGGCGTTTCGCTATGAAATATCGTCCAGTATGACGATGCCGCCCAGGCAGGGCCAGTCCTAACGACAACCTTCCGCCAGCCGTGCGCTAAGCGCCTGACGAGCGGCGTCGAGCTGTGCATCGCTGTAGTAAGTCCTTTCACCACTGCTGGTCTGCGTGAAGTACCGCCCGCCATGACTGAGCGACTCCAGATCACGGCGCCAATTCGCGCACTGCTGGTCCAGCTTGGCTTGCTGCTCCGCCGCCTGGTTCTGGGCAGCGGCGCTTTCATCTCGACGCGCGTCGTAGAAGCGGCGGGTGCGTTCCTCCCGCTCGCGTGTCGCCGCATCCCGTTCGATGACCTGCGGCTTGACCTCGACGCGTTGCGCCCCCGGCGGTGGGGTTTCGCTGAAATGCACCTTTCCCTGAGCGTCGGTCCAGCGGTAGATATCCGCCGATGCCAGCAGGGGGAAACACAAGGCGCAGAGCCACAGGGCACGCATTCGTACCTCCATGCATGATGCACTCAAGAGATTAGCCAGCTATGAGCGGCGCTCAAGTCGGCCCGCGACCGCCGGTCAGGGCGTGGGCGTGTCGAGGCGCAGATCGTTGGGCAGACGGCCATTCAAGCGCAGCGTTTCCAGCCGTGCCTTGGCCCGGTAAGCATACTCACTGGTGGGGTAACGGGCGACGATGAACTGGTAGGTCTGCGCCGCATCGACGTAGAACTTCTCACGCTCCAGGCACTGGCCGCGCAGCATGGAGATTTCCGGCTGGATCCACGGCCGCGCGCGCGCCTTGCGCTCGGTCTCCGAGAGCTCCAGCTGCACGCGCTGGCAGTCACCGCTCTTGTACGCGCGGTAGGCATTGTTCAGGTGATAATTCATCGACCAGCTGGTGCAGCCGGTAACACTCAGCGCCAGCAGCGCGAGGAAAAGGGTTCGCATGGGCATATCCTCCGTTGGGAAGTGTATCGGCCCGTCTTGGCCGTACTGTAGCCCGCCACTAGACTCACGTGGACTTCGCCTCAGCGCAAAGGATCTGCCATGCGTTTCGCACACCCGATTTCTATTGCCCTCCCGTTCGCCGTGCTGCTGCCCTGGCTCACCGCCTGCGCCCCGACCACGCCGTTGTTCGTTGCCCAGATCACCACCGGCGAAGTGGCCGAATACAAGCAGCTCAAGAACAAGCGCATGACCGCTGCCGTGGAAGAGGAAGGCGACCTCCTCACCTACAGCGCCCAGGCCATCCGCGACGGCAAGAGCAGCGAAGCCGAGCAGCTCTACCTCACCGGCTACGACAACACCCGCTACGGCCCCGAGGTGCGCGCCATCGCGCTGTACCAGATCGGCCTGATCTACATGAGCCGCTACAACGACCAGCGCGACGATCAGAAAGCCATGGATTACTTCCAGCGCATCGACCGTGAATTCCCCGGCACCAAGGCCGCCGAACACGCCGATGCCCGCGAACTGATCATCCGCCAGCGTGCCAAGGACCCGGTGCAGAAGACCGCCAGGCAATTGCTGGCCGACTGGCAGCCGCAGTACAACCTCGACCTGAACAAGCCGACCCTCGACCCGGACATGACCCTGCTGTCGCGCCGTGCCGTGCTCAAGGGGCGTGTCGACGAAGCCGCACAACTCTACCTGCTGGGCGCCAACGACCCCGCCATCCCGGCGGACATCCGCGAGAAGGCGCTGTACCAGTTGGGACTGATGTACATGGCGCCGGACAACCCGCACCCGGACCGCGAAAAGGCCATCGCCTACCTGCGCCGCCAGCTCGCCGAATTCCCCAGCGGCGAACTGGCCGACAAGGGCGCCCGGCACCTTGACCGCGCGCTGAACCAGACCTCGCCCCGCAGCTGACAGCAAAGCCTGCGCACCGCTGAGCCACGTCAAGACGCGCGGCGGGCGGCAGTGTCTACGCTTGTGCTCTGCAATGAACGCAGAGCGCGCGAGGACTCCGCCATGAAGCTGCAGCACCTGCTCGTCATCATCGACCCGACCCGCGCAGACCAGCCCGCCCTCACCCGTGCCCGCTGGATCGCCCAGCGCTGCGGCGCGCGCCTGGAGCTGCTGGCCTGCGTGTACAACGCGGCGCTGGACAACGCCCTGCTGCTGGAACGTGGCGACCTCGACGCCGCCCAGCGCAACTTGCTGGACGAGCGTCTGGGCTGGCTGCAACAGCTCGCCGAACCGCTGCGCGAAACCGGCCTCAACGTGCACTGCCAGGTGCGCTGGGGCAAGTCCCTGCACCACCAGGTGGTTCTCCACTGCGAGCAGACCACGCCCGATCTGGTACTCAAGTCCGCGCATCACCACAACCTGCTCAAGCGCCTGTTCCTCACCAACAACGACTGGCAGTTGATCCGTCATTGCCCGCAGCCGCTGTGGCTAGTGCAGCACGGCGAATGGTCGGGGAAGAACCTGTGCGCCGCCGTCGACCCGCTGCACGCCGGCGATACCCCGGCCACGCTGGATCATCGGCTGATCACGGTAGCCCGCGAACTGGAGCAGCGCCTGCAGCTCGACGCCCACTACCTGCACGCTTACATGGCCGTACCGCGCACCCTGGCGTTCAACGCCGAGCTGCTGGCCGACTACGATAACTACGTGCTGCGCACCGAAGCCCACCACCGCGCAGCCTTCGACGCCCTGCTCGCGCACTACCCGCAGATCGATCGCCAGCGCGCGTTGCTGGGCCAGGGCTTCGCCGAGGAAGTGATCCCGGCCTACGTGAAGGACCACGCCATCGACCTGCTGCTGATGGGCGCCGTCGCCCGCGGGCAGCTCGACAACGCGCTGATCGGCCAGACCGCCGAGCGGGTCTTCGAGGAAGTCGAATGCGATCTGCTGGTGATCCGGCCCCGCACCTGAGAGAGCTACCTGAAAGAGTCACCTGAAGAGAGTAAGATGGCGCCCTGGCCGCTCCGGACCTGCTCCGGCGGCGGCCTGACCGCTGCTTTCCCCTAGGAGTCCCGCATGTCCCTTCGCCGCACCAAGATCGTCGCCACCCTCGGCCCAGCCAGCAATTCCCCCGAAGTCCTGGAACAGCTGATCCTCGCCGGGATCGACGTCGCCCGTCTGAACTTCTCCCACGGCACTCCCGACGAACATCGTGCGCGCGCCCAACTGGTGCGCGACATTGCCGCCAAGCACGGTCGCTTCGTGGCGCTGCTGGGCGACCTGCAGGGTCCCAAGATCCGTATCGCCAAGTTCGCCAACAAGCGCATCGAACTGGCCGTCGGCGACACCTTCCGCTTCTCCACCAGCCACCCGCGCACCGAAGGCAACCAGCAGGTCGTGGGCATCGACTACCCGGACCTGGTCAAGGACTGCGGCATCGGTGACGAGCTGCTGCTGGACGACGGCCGCGTGGTCATGGCGGTCAAGGAAGTGAAGGCCGACGAACTGGTCTGCGAAGTACTGATCGGCGGCCCGCTGTCCGACCACAAGGGCATCAACCGCCGTGGCGGCGGCCTCACCGCGCCGGCTCTGACCGAGAAGGACAAGGCCGATATCAAGCTGGCCGCGAGCATGGACCTGGACTACGTCGCCGTGTCCTTCCCGCGTGACGCCAAGGACATGGAATACGCCCGCAGCCTGCTCACCGAAGCCGGCGGCACCGCCTGGCTGGTGGCCAAGATCGAACGCGCCGAAGCCGTGGCCGACGACGAAGCCCTGGACGGCCTGATCCGCGCCAGCGACGCCGTGATGGTTGCCCGTGGTGACCTCGGCGTGGAAATCGGCGACGCCGAGCTGGTGGGCATCCAGAAGAAGATCATTCTGCACGCGCGCCGCTACAACAAGGCAGTGATCACCGCGACCCAGATGATGGAGTCGATGATCCAGAACCCGATGCCGACCCGCGCGGAAGTCTCCGACGTGGCCAACGCCGTGCTCGACTACACCGACGCCGTGATGCTCTCGGCCGAATCCGCCGCTGGCGAATACCCGGTGGAAGCGGTCAAGGCCATGGCGCGCATCTGCGCCGGCGCCGAGAAGCACCCGACCACCAAGAAGTCCAGCCACCGCCTGGGCCAGACCTTCGAGCGCTGCGACGAGAGTATCGCCCTGGCGGCCATGTACACCGCCAACCACTTCCCGGGCATCAAGGCGATCATCTGCCTGACCGAAAGCGGTTACACCCCGCTGATCATGTCGCGCATCCGCTCCTCGGTACCGATCTTCGCCTACTCCCCGCACCGCGAAACCCAGGCCCGCGTGGCGCTGTTCCGTGGCGTGGAGACCATCCCGTTCGACCCGGCCGCCCTGCCGCCGGAGCGTGTCAGCCAGGAAGCCGTCGACGCGCTGCTGCAGCGTGGCGTGGTGACCAAGGGGGACTGGGTGATCCTGACCAAGGGCGACAGCTACACCGCCCAGGGCGGCACCAACACCATGAAGGTGCTGCACGTGGGCGACCTGCTGGTCTGATCCTGCTGTAAAGGCTCTTTATTGAGCGAGAAAGGCCGCCCTCGGGCGGCCTTTTCCTTTTGCGGTTGCTCAAAGGGCAACCAATCGGCTGAAAGCCCGGCGCCATGCGGCTTCGGCACCTTGGCCCCAAGCTTATCCACAGCACCTTCCACACCTTATGTGGGCAACCTGCCGGGTATCGCTCAAATACCGCTCAATCTCCTGCAGATCACGGCTGGCGTGGCTTCGCTGGGTTGCCCCAGAGCTTATCCACAGCGCGCTCCACAGATTGTGTGGGCAACCCGGCCATCCCACGACGGATAACGCTGGCGCGTTATTCGCCCGACCAGAGTGACCGAGTGCACGACGCAGGATGGCGTGGAGCGCAGCGATACCCATCCTACATAAACGGGGCGTACAACCGCTCGCGGTTGTACGCCGTGAGCGAGCCGCTCAGAGGAACTTGGAGAAATCCGGCTGGCGGCGCTGGGTGAAGGCACTCAGCGCTTCGTGGGCTTCCGGCGAATGCAGACGCTGCACGAAGTGCTGGCCTTCCTCCGCCACCACCCGGCGCAGTTCCTCGATGAAGGGTGCTTTCAGCAGGCGCTTGCTCAGCGCCACCGCGGCCGGCGGCAGTTGCTGGAAGGCCTGGCAAACCTCGCGGGCACGCTCCAGCGCGGCCGCGCCGTCTGCCAGCGCCTCGTTGGCGATGCCGTAGGCCACGGCCTGCTCGCCGGTGAAACCTTCGCCGCGCAGCAGCAGGCTGGAAGCCTTCACCGGGCCGACCAGACGCGGCACCAGGAAGCTGGAACCGAACTCCGGGCACAGGCCCAGGTTGACGAAGGGCATCTTCAGCTTGGCGCTCCTGGCGATAAACACCTGGTCGCAGTGCAGCAGCAGCGTGGTGCCGATGCCCACGGCCGGGCCGGCGACGGCGGCGACCACCGGTTTGGTGAATTCCATCAGCGCGCGCATGAAGCGGAACACCGCGCTGTCCGGACCGCTCGGCGGCTCCTGGAGGAAGTCGACGATGTCGTTGCCGCTGGTGAAGCACTCGGCGTTGCCGGTGATCAGCACCACGCGCACCGAACGATCCTCCTGCGCCGCTTCCAGGGCATCGGCGAGACCGGCATACATAGTGCGGGTCAGCGCGTTCATCTTGTCTGGACGGTTCAGGCGCAGGGTCAGCAGGCCCTCTTCGCGCTCGACGAGAATCTGTTCGCTCATGGCAATTCCTTGTTCTTATTGAAGGGAGAGGACCGGTTCAGGCGTGGGGCAGGTACAGGTCGGCCAGCGTCTGGCCACGGGGCACGCCGCAGAGGTAGAGGCGGCGAGCGAAGGCATCGACGCTGGCAGGATGGCCGCAGAGTAAGGCGAGGGTTCGCCGCGAAACAAGCCGGAGTTGCGCCAAAACCTCGGCCGACTCGGCCGTGGTCATCAGCGTCACTTGCAGCTCAGGATGGCTGGCGGCCAGGGATTGCAGGGGCTCCGCCAGATAATGGCCGGCGTGGTCATGGGCCTGGTGAATGACGCGGACCGGCCCACTGTGATGCTGCCGCAGCGCTTCGCGCAGGACGCCCCAGAGCGGCGCCAGGCCGGTGCCGGAAGCCATCAGCAGCAGCGGTCGCTCATGCCATTCCGGGTCGTAGTGCAGTGCGCCGCCGCGCAGCTCGCCCAGGCGCAGGCTGTCACCGACCTTCAGGCCTCGGGCGAAATCGGCGAAGGCGCCGCATTCGCGGCAGTCGATGTGGAATTCGAGCCAGGGGTCCAGGCCCGGCACGCTGGCCAGGGAGTAGGGCCGCGCGACGCCTTCGGCGCTCCAGAGTATCAGGTGCTGACCGGCGCTGTAGCGCAGCGGGCGTTGCGGGGTGAGGCGCAGGCGCAGCACGTCCGGCGCCGGCCAGTCGAGTTCAGTCACCGTGGCGGGCATGCCATCGCGCTGCGGGTCGAAGGTTTCCACCGAGAGGTCCTCGATCACCCGGCACTGGCAGGACAGTCGCCAGCCCTCCGCGCGGCGCACGGAATCCAGCGCCTCGGGCAAGGCATCCAGCACCTCGCCACGTGTGCAGCGCACCAGGCAGGCGTGGCAACTGCCGGCCCGGCAGCTGTAAGGCACCGCGATGCCGACGCCGCGCAGGGCATCGAGCAGGTTGACTCCGGGGCTGACCGAAAAGCGTTGCGATCCGGCCTGTATCTCAGGCACGCGTCCACTCCCATGCGGCATCGCAGCGGTTGCGTCCGCTGCGTTTCGCACGGTAGAGCGCCTGGTCGGCCCGTTGCAAGGCCTCGTCGAGATCGTCGTTGGCGTCGAGCAGGGTCATCCCCGCCGACAGGCTCAGGGTTTCGATATTCACACCCACCGGTTCCGCCGCCGAATAGGCCATCCGCAGGCGTTCGCAGCAGGTGGTCAGGCGATCGGCGTCGGCGTTGGGCAGCAGCAGGACGAACTCTTCGCCGCCGTAGCGCGCCAGCACGTCGCCTTCGCGCAGGCAGGCCCGCGCCACGGCGGCGAAGGTCTGCAGCACGCGGTCACCGGCGGCATGGCCGTGGACATCGTTGATGCGCTTGAAGTGGTCCAGGTCGATCAGCGCCAGGCCGTGGCGCTGGCCGGGGTGCATTTCTTCCAGCGCACGACCGGCCAGGCGGATGAAGTGCCGGCGGTTGAACAGCCCGGTGAGCTCGTCGGTGGCCACCAGGTCTTCGAGCTGGCGCATCATGCCGCGCAGGGTGTCCTGGTGCGCCTGCAGTGCATAGCGGCGCTGGCGCATGCGCTGGCGCAACGACTGCACGTAACCGGCGAACAGGCTCAGCCAGGTAAGCACGATGAACAGCACCAGCAGTTGCAGGACCGCCTGGGCCGGCAGTTGCAGGCGCTGCTGGAAGGCTTCGTGGAGGTTCAGGCCAGCAAAGGCAATGAAGGCCAGCGCGGCGCAGCGGGCGAATACCCTTGGCTGCAACTGGAACACGCCGAACAACAGGATCAGCACGTAGAGCACCATCAGCGTGCCGCGCGCGGTATCGACGTTGGCCAGGAACAGGGTGTTCCAGACCAGCGCCACCAGCACCTGCGGCTCGGTCATGCTCGGATCGGTGAAACGCTGATTGCGCCCGCTGAAGAACAGCCAGGCGAACACCAGCTGGCTGCCGGCGACCAGTAGCGTGCAGGTCAGGGCGAAGCTGACGGGGGCGCGGTAGAACTCGCCGAATACGGCCAACCACAACAACAGAAGCGCCAGCGCATAGGTCCCGAGGGCCATGCCGAATCGCCTGATGAGTAGTTTTTGTAAGGCGTGCTGCTTCAGAGGTGGTTTCAGCGTGCTCATGGGGCTCCGTCCCGTAATGGCACCTGGCCTTCACTCTACTATCAAAGCGCCCCAGTGCCTAGCCGATCGGAATGTGGGCGGACCGCATGAAGAGCAGAGGTCACCTGGGACCAAGGTCGGATCACTGGCGAGTGCGCGGCAAGCGGCCGCAGCGCTATACTATGGCGCCTTTTTTCGCCGCAGCCGTGTCGGCGAAACCCTGATGTAACAGGCTAGAAGCCTGTCTTACCCGCCTGAAGAGGACCGTGCTCCATGGCCGTGATCAAGCAAGACGACCTGATCCAGAGCGTCGCCGATGCCCTGCAGTTCATCTCCTACTACCACCCGGTTGACTTCATCCAGGCCATGCATGAGGCCTATCTGCGCGAAGAGTCGCCGGCTGCCCGGGACTCGATGGCGCAGATCCTGATCAACTCGCGCATGTGCGCCACTGGTCACCGCCCGATCTGCCAGGACACCGGTATCGTCACCGTGTTCGTCCGCGTCGGCATGGAAGTGAGCTGGGCCGGCGCCACCATGAGCGTCGACGACATGATCAACGAAGGCGTGCGTCGCGCCTACAACCTGCCGGAGAACGTCCTGCGCGCCTCTATCCTGGCCGACCCGGCCGGCGCGCGTAAGAACACCAAGGACAACACCCCGGCAGTGATCCACTACTCCATCGTCCCCGGCAACACCGTGGAAGTGGACGTTGCAGCCAAGGGCGGCGGCTCCGAGAACAAGTCGAAGATGGCCATGCTCAACCCGTCCGACTCGATCGTCGACTGGGTCCTGAAGACCGTTCCGACCATGGGCGCCGGCTGGTGCCCGCCGGGCATGCTCGGCATCGGCATCGGCGGTACCGCCGAGAAGGCCGCGGTGATGGCGAAGGAAGTCCTGATGGACGAGATCGACATCCACGAACTGAAGGCCCGCGGTCCGCAGAACAAGATCGAGGAAATGCGCCTTGAGCTGTTCGAGAAGGTCAATCAGCTGGGCATCGGTGCCCAGGGCCTGGGCGGCCTGACCACCGTGCTCGACGTGAAGATCATGGACTACCCGACCCACGCCGCCTCGCTGCCGGTCTGCATGATCCCCAACTGCGCCGCCACCCGTCACGCACACTTCGTGCTCGACGGCTCGGGCCCGGCCGAACTGGAAGCGCCGTCCCTGGACGCTTACCCGGAAATCGTCTGGGAAGCCGGCCCGTCCGCGCGCCGCGTCAACCTCGACAGCATCACCCCGGAAGAAGTGCAAAGCTGGAAACCGGGCGAGACCATCCTGCTCAACGGCAAGATGCTCACCGGCCGCGACGCCGCACACAAGCGCATGGTCGACATGCTGAACAAGGGCGAAGAGCTGCCGGTGGACCTCAAGGGCCGCTTCATCTACTACGTCGGCCCGGTCGATCCGGTCGGTGACGAAGTGGTTGGCCCGGCTGGCCCGACCACCGCGACCCGGATGGACAAGTTCACCCGCCAGATCCTCGAGACCACCGGTCTGCTGGGCATGATCGGTAAGTCCGAGCGCGGCCCGATCGCCATCGAGGCAATCAAGGACAACAAGGCCGTCTACCTGATGGCCGTTGGCGGCGCCGCCTACCTGGTCGCCCAGGCGATCAAGAAGTCCAAGGTCCTCGCCTTCGCCGAACTGGGCATGGAAGCGATCTACGAGTTCGAAGTCAAAGACATGCCGGTGACCGTTGCGGTCGACACCAATGGCGAGTCGGTGCACATCACCGGCCCGGCCATCTGGCAGAAGAAGATCGCCGAGAGCCTGGCGGTGGAAGTGCAGTAATCACTGCATGACCGCTCCATGAAAAAGCCCGGCCAAGTGCCGGGCTTTTTCATGTCTGGCCGTTCGCTGTCAGAGGGCGGTTTCCAGAGCGGACTGGATGGCCTCGGTACGCTCCTCGATTTCCTCGGCCGCCGAAGCGGGCTTGAAATTGATGCTGAGCACTCCCGCGTCCAGGGCTACCTTGTCGCGGTAGCCGTCCGCTGAGGCGCGACTGGCGTCGTAGCGCACCACGACACGTTTCAGCTTGCCTTGTACCGCCTGCTTGCCCTGGTCGTAGGAGGTCAGCATCTCCAGCGCCTCGGCCAGCGGCACGAAGTACACGTTGGTCCAATAATCCTCGGCCCCATAGTGAGCAGCCTGCCCCGGCAGGGCGATGCTCTCCCAGTCCACTTCGACGGGCACGGCAAAGCCGGCGGACTCCTGGATATCGTGCAGTTGCTCGACGAAGGCATTCTGCTGATAGGCCGTGATGGCTTTGCGTTCCGCGGAGCTGGGCTCGGCGATCGACAGGCCGACCATGCCTCCCGCCAGCAAGGCGCAGAGGAAAAGCGAGCGGGTACTGGATGGCATGGGACACTCCCGGAATCTGGCAACGGCGCAGTCTAGAAAGACCGCACCGGGCTCCGGGATCGGACTATTCGGCAAACGCCGTGAGCAAAGGCCGAATCAGGACGCGCTGCGCGCTACCAGGCTCAGTTCCGTCACCTTGTCGCGGCGCTGGGCGAGGAAGCGCGTGCAGCTCACACGCAGGAAGGAAGCGAAGTTCACCACCTCCCCGCGGTAGTCCATCACTTCGTCGTAGAGCTTGGTGATCAGCTGGTTGGTGGTCATGCCGTCCACTTCGGCAATCTCGCGCAGGATGTCCCAGAACTGGTTCTCCAGGCGCAGCGTGGTGACCACGCCACGGATGCGCAGCGAGCGCGAACGCGACTCGTAGAGAATCGGGTCGGCCTTTACGTAGAGTTCGCACATGGATGGCTGCTCCAGCTTCGATGACGGGCCAGTTTACAGGCTGATCTTCGTGCCCAGCACGTCGAGGAACTTCGCCAGCCAGGCGGGGTGCGCCGGCCAGGCCGGGGCGGTGATCAGGTTGCCGTCGACATGGGCCGCGTCCACCGGGATGTCCACGTACTCGCCGCCAGCCAGCGTCACTTCCGGGCCGCAGGCCGGGTAGGCGCTGCAGGCGCGGCCCTTGAGTACGCCGGCAGCGGCCAGCAACTGGGCACCGTGGCAGACAGCGGCGATCGGCTTTTTCGCGGCGTCGAAGGCTTTCACCAGCTCGATCACCCTGGCGTTCAGGCGCAGGTATTCCGGGGCACGGCCGCCGGGAATCAGCAGCGCGTCGTAGTCTTCGGCGCGCACATCGGCGAAGTTGGCATTAAGGGCGAAGTTGTGACCGGGCTTCTCGCTGTAGGTCTGGTCGCCTTCGAAATCGTGGATCGCGGTACGGATGCTCTGGCCGGCCTTCTTGTCCGGGCAGACGGCATGGACGGTGTGCCCGACCATCAGCAGGGCCTGGAACGGCACCATGGTTTCGTAGTCTTCGGCGTAGTCGCCGACCAGCATCAGGATCTTCTTCGCGGCCATCTGGGGCATCCTCCCGGCAGGGCCCGGCCATGGTGGCCGGGCATGCGGGAGAGCTTAGTCAGTGGCGCAGGCAGTGGGTAATACGCCGCTACTACACCGCCACGCGCTGGACAGGCTTGGCGCTCGAGCGTTGCTCGGCAACCAGACGGGCATCTTCGAGGATCAGGTCGGCGCCCTTCTCCGCCACCATCATCACTGCGGCGTTGGTGTTGCCGGAGGTGACGTTGGGGAAGATCGACGCATCGACCACGCGCAGCCCCTTGAGGCCATGCACGCGCAGGCGGTTGTCCACCACCGAGGTCTGCGGGTCGCTGCCCATGGCGCAGCTGCCACACAGGTGGTAGATCGAGCCGCAGTTCTCGCGGAAGTACTGCAGCATCTGCTCGTCGGACTGGGTGGCCGGGCCGGGCAGTACTTCCTCGACGGTGATTTTCTTCAGCGCCGGCGCGTTCATGATCTTGCGGATCAGGTGGCTGCCCTGAATGGCCTCGTCGATGTCCTTCTGCGTGCTCAGGTAGTTCGGGTCGATCAGTGCGGCATCGGCCGGGTTCTTCGAGGCGATGCGGATTTCGCCGCGGCTGGTCGGCCGGCACGGGTTGAAGCAGAGCAGGAAGCCCGAATACGGCTCGGGTTTCAGGCTGGCCTTGTTGCTCTTGGGAATCTGGTACGACAGCGGGTTGAAGTACAGCTGCAGGTTCGGGTGCTCCAGCGCATCGTCGCTGCGGAAGAAACCGCCGCTCTGGTTCACGCTCATCGACAGCGGGCCCTTGCGGGTCAGCAGGTATTCAAGGCCCAGCCTGGCCTGGCCGAACAGCGAACCGAAGTCGTCGTTCAGGGTACGGATGTTGGCCTTGTAGTAGTAGCTGACGCAGAGGTGATCCTGCAGGTTCTTGCCCACGGCGGGGAGCTCGTGGACCTGGGGAATCCTGTGCTGATCGAGCAACTCGCGGTCGGCGACGCCGGAGAGTTGCAGCAGCTTGGGTGAGTCCACCGCGCCGGCGGCGATGATGACTTCGCGCTCGGCGTGGAACTCACGCTGCACGCCGCTCTGCTTCACGCTCACGCCAATGGCGCGCTTGTTCTCGTCGAACAGCACGCGCTCCACCAGCGCGTTGCGCTCGATGGTCAGGTTGGCGCGGTGCTGCGCCGGGTGCAGGTAGGCGAAGCTGCTGGAACAGCGCTGGCCGTTCCTGGTGTTGACGTCGTAGAGACCGGCGCCTTCGAAGTCCTTGCCGTTGAAGTCGTCGCTCAGCGGATAACCCAGCTCCTGGCAGCCTTCCAGGAAGCTGTCACAGATCGGATGGGTGTGGCCCTTCATCGGCGTGATCCGAATAGGACCGTTGGCGCCGTGGTACTCGGTGTTGCCCAGCGGGTGCGATTCCAGCTTGCGGAAGTACGGCAGCACGTCCTTGAACGACCAGCCCTCGTTGCCGTTGGCCGCCCAGTCGTCGAAGTCATGGGCCTGGCCACGCACATAGATCATCGCGTTGATCGAGCCCGAGCCACCCTGCACCTTGCCGCGCGGCGCATAGAGTTCGCGGTTGGCGAGCTGCTTCTGCGGCTGGCTGTAGTACATCCAGTTGAAGGTCGGGTTGTAGTAGAGCTTGGCGAAGCCCACCGGGATCCTGAACCAGTGCGAGCTGTCCTTGCCACCGGCTTCCAGCAGCAGGACGCTGTGTTGGCCCGATTCGCTCAGGCGGGCGGCGAGGATGCAGCCGGCGGAACCGGCGCCGACGATGATGTAGTCGTATTTCATGGATTGCGTACCGCGGTGTTGGGTAGATCCCCGCTTCCGTTTGCAGGGAGCGGGTCCGGCATCAGCCTTTGGCCGGTGCGTTGTCTTTCACATCGACAGGGTCCGGGCCCATCTGCAGGTGCAGGCGTTCGCCGGTGTAGGGGCTGTGGGCGCGGACCACGTCCATGTTCAGCTCGACGCCAAGGCCGGGCTCGCTGGACGGGATGATGTAGCCGTCTTCCCACTGCAGCGGCTTCTTCAGCACCTGCGCGTGGAAGCCGTCCCAGGTGCCGATGCTTTCCTGGATCAGGAAGTTCGGCGTGCAGGCCGCCAGCTGGAAACTCGCTGCCGCGCCGATGGGGCCGTTGTAGAGGTGCGGGGCGATCTGGGCATAGAAGGCTTCGGCCATGGAGGCGATCTTCTTGCCTTCGAGCAGGCCGCCGCAGCGGCCGACGTTCATCTGCAGGATCGACGCGCCGCCGGCCTGCAGCAGCCTGAAGAACTCGTACTTGGTGGTCAGGCGCTCGCCGGTGGCGATCGGGATGCTGGTCTTGGCAGCGACCTGGCCCATGGCGTCTTCCTGGCCCGGCGGGATCGGCTCCTCGAACCACAGCGGGTCGTACTTCTCCAGGCGCTTCGCCAGGCGGATGGCCGAGGACGGCACCATCTGCCCGTGGGTGCCGAACAGCAGGTCGCATTGGTTGCCCACCGCTTCGCGGATCTTGCGGCAGAACGTCTCGCAGCGATCCAGCACCTCCAGCGACACCTGGTGGCCGGAGAACGCGGTGTAGGGGCCGGCCGGGTCGAACTTCAGCGCGGTGAAGCCAAGCTTCATGTTCTCGATGGCGCACTCGGCCGCCAGGTCCGGGTCGGAGTAGTCGTATTCGCCCTGGGCGTTCTTCGGGTACAGGTAGGTGTAGGAGCGCAGGCGCTCGTGGACCTTGCCGCCGAGCAACTCGTACACCGGTTTGTTCGCGGCCTTGCCGATGATGTCCCAGCAGGCCATTTCCAGGCCGCTGACAATGCCCATCATGGTCAGGTCGGGGCGCTGGGTGAAACCGCTCGAATAGGCGCGACGGAAGAAGCGCTCGATGTGGTGCGGGTCCTGGTTCTCCAGGTAGCGGCCGAACACGTCCTCGATGGCCGGCACCATCACCCGGGGATGGAAGGTGGCGGCGTAGATCTCGCCGACGCCTTCGATGCCGCAATCGGTCTTCAGCTTGACGAACAGCCAGTACATGCCGCCGACGTGGGGCGGTGGGACGGCGACCACATGGGTTTCGAGGGAGACGATCTTCATGCGTTTTTCGCTCTCTTCTGGATGCGCTTGTTCAGGATCAGGGTGGCGACCACGCCCAGCAGGCCCATCACCACGACATAGGAGAAGTAGATCTGGTAGCCGACGAAGCCGGGGAAGCGGTCGGTGATGTAGCCGTTGAGCAGGGGCAGGTAGGCGTCCGGGGCGTAACCCAGCACCGAGATGATGCCGATGGCCAGACCGGTGACACGCAGCGGGATGTGGCAGTCATCGAGGATCGCCCAGTACAGGCCGCGGATGGCGTAGGTCATCAGGCCGATGAAGATCACCAGGAAGATCAGCACGCCGAGCACATGCAGGCTCGGCAGCACGATCAGGCCGATCATCCCCAGGGCGGCCAGGAGCATGGCCCAGGTCAGCACGCCGGTACGGGTGAAGCGGTCACCCAGCCAGCCGCCGCCGATGCCGCCCAGCGGGCGCATCCACAGCTTGATGGTGGTGATCAGGCCGGCAGCGGTGGCGGAGAGGCCGAAGCCGCCTTCCTGCAGGTACGCCGAGAAGCTGTAGGTGGCCCAGAAGAAGTGGTAGCCGCAGAAGACAATGGCGGTGACCAGCCAGAGTTCGGGAATGCGCAGCAGGGTGCGGAAGTCTTCCAGCAGGTTGCCCTTCTCGGCGCGGGACTGCTTGCCGTTCTTCTGCGGATCACGCACCAGCATCAGTGCGGCGCCCAGCACGATGCAGAAGATCGCGTACATATGGATGACCAGTTGCAGGCCCTGGGCGTTCTTCTCGCCGCGGGTCTCGGTGACGTAGGCGAACAGCGCGATGGCGATGGTCGCCAGCAGCGCCTCGACCAGTCCGCGGCCGCCGTCGAGCACGCCGAAGAAGCGGCCCTGCTCGTCTTCGCCGGCGAGCATCTTCACCCGCTTGATCAGCGCGGCCCAGAAGGTCAGGCCGGTGGTGATGCCGAAGCCGCAGAAGATCACTAGCAGCGTGTCGAAGCCCGGCAGCATCGCGTACCACATGCCCAGCAGGCCGGTGCCGATCAGCGAGAAGCTGATCAGGAAGCGCGGCGACAGGCGGTCGGCCAGCCAGCCGCTGGGCAGGTAGCTGAGCAGGAAGGCGGTACCGAGGATCGAGTAGAGGTAGCCCAGTTCGCTGTTGTTGATCGCCAGCGCCTCGAGCATGGTGCTCTGGTACACCTGGCGCAGGTACAGCATGGGATAGATTGCCCCCGCCGCAAGTACGAGCAGGGCAAGCTGGATGTAACGGGTGAGGTTGGCGTTAGCCGGCACGGCCATGGTCATGGCATCTGCACTTATTGTTTTTTTCATCATGCATCTCGCAGCCGGCTCGGTCGCCGGCAACTGGTCGGAACAGCGGTGGGAGTATCGGGGCCCAGGCAGTGGGCCCCGTAGGTGGGGTCAGAACTTGAGGACCACGAGGCGCGTCTGGGTGAACTCCAGCATCCCGTGCTTGCCGTCGTCGCCGCCCAGGCCCGAGCGCTTCCAGCCGGCGTGGAAGCCCTGGTAGGGGTCGGCGGGCGTGCGGTTGATGTAGATCTCGCCAGCCTCGATGTGGTTGGCGACCTTCATGGCGTTGCGGTAGTTCTCGGTGAACAGCACCGAGGACAGGCCGAACTGGTGGTCGTTGGCCATGGCCAGCGCGTCGTCGAGGGTCTCGTAGGACAGCACCGGCAGCACCGGGCCGAAGATTTCCTCCTGGACGATCTCCATGTCCTGGCGGCAGCCGCTGAGCAGGGTCGCCGGGTAGAAGTGGCCGGCGCCCTCGGGCAGCACGCCGCCGCACTCCAGCACGGCGCCTTCGGCCAGCGCGCGCTGGACCTTGGCGTGCACGTCGGTACGGGCGCGGCCGTATTGCAGCGGGCCCATCAGGCTGGCGTCCTCGGCACGGTTGCCGATGCGCACGGTGGCCATCTTCTCGCGCAGCAGGGCGAGGAAACGGTCATGCACGCTGGCCTGCACGTAGACGCGCTCGATGGCGGTGCACAGCTGGCCGCAGTGGGTGGTCTTGGAAGCGAAGATGGCGGTGGCGGCCTTCTCCAGGTCGGCGTCCGCCTCGATGATCGCCGGGGTCTTGCCGCCCAGTTCCAGGGACGGCTTGGCGATGTTGGCCTTGCAGTAGTCGAGCACGATACGGCCGGCGCCGACGCTGCCGGTCAGGGTGATCAGGCCGATCTGCGGCTGCTGGCAGAGCACGGCGGCGACGTCGTGATTCATGGTCAGCACGTTCAGTACGCCGGCGGGCAGGCCGGCTTCCTCGGCGCAACGGGCGATCTCGAAGGCGGAAGTCGGGGTGTTGTTGCTCGGGCGCACCACCACGGTGTTGCCGGTGATCAGCGCCGGCGCGACCTTGCGCAGGAAGGTATAGACCGGGTAGTTGAACGGGATCAGCGCCGCGACCACGCCAATCGGTTCGCGCTGCAGCAGGATGGTTTCGTCGGTGGAGTCGCTGGGTATGACTTCGCCTTCGATGCGACGTGCCCATTCGGCGTGGTAGCGGGTGATCTGGCCGGCGTAGAAGGCTTCGCTGCTGGCATCGGCCAGGCTCTTGCCGGACTCGGCGGCCAGGGCGGCGCCGATACGATCGGCGTTGCGTTCCAGGGCTTCGGCGAAGCGGCGCAGGTGTTCGCCGCGCTCGATGGCCGGCAGGCGAGCCCAGCTGCGCTGGGCGCGGGCGGCGGCTTCGACGGCGTTGCGCACATCGGCCTCGTTCGCGGCCGGCACCTGGGCGACCTGCTGCTCGGTCGCCGGGTCGAACACGGCGATATGGGCGGAGGAGGCGTCGGCGAATCGGCCGTCGATGAAGTGTCGATCTGTACGCATGGTCATGTCCTGTCGTTCAAGCAAGGCTTCGGGCCGGTGGCGGCCCCACGCAACGACAAGGTGCAGGCTGGCTCATGCAGGCGACGGGCAAGGCGGCGCGGCGCAGGCAGGGAGGTGACTCTTGTCGTTATCGGTTGGCCGAAGTTTCGACAGGCGCCCCAGTCGCGACAAGCGATTAATAAACCGCCATAACATGCAAAAAACGCAGGTTAGTGCGCGCAGGAAAGTCGCCACTTCCTACAGGAAATGACGACGGATTCTTTCAGGAAAGACTGATGACGGAGCCCGATCCCACCAGGTTGCGCTCGGTCATCCACACCTCCTGCTGCAACCACTCATGGAAGCGCTGGACGTGGGACGGCAACTCCTGCTCCGGCCGGCTCACCCACCAGTACGACTGGTGCCCCTGCACCTCGACGTCGAGCATCTGCACCAGCTGCCCCGCCGCCAGCTCACGGGCGACCATCTGCCGGTCGGCGATGGTGATGCCCAGCCCGTCGATGGCCGCGCGGATGGCCATGTCCAGCAGGTCGAATTCGTAGCCACCCTGCAGGTCGACGCCCTGGATCTTCGCCGCGTCCAGCCAGTGTCGCCAGGTCAGGAAGCGCTGGTCGTCGCGGGCCAGCACATGCAGCAAAGTCATGCTGCGCAGATCGATGTCCTGCTCCTCGCGCTGCGCCAGCAGGCTGGGCGCGCACACTGCGATGTGCCGTTCGTGCATCAGCAGCGAGCTGTCCAGGCCGTCCCATTCGCCATTGCCGAAGCGAATCGCGCAATCCAGCGTGCTGCTCTGCGCAAGGCTGTCCTGCAGGTTGGTGGTCAGGCTCACTTCCAGGTCAGGGTGCGCTTCGCGCAGGCGCGACAGGCGCGGCAACAGCCAGCGCAGGGCAAAGGTGGGCGGCGCGTTGACCCGCAGGCGATTGAGGTGGTGGCGCTGCTGGATACCGCGCACCGTCAGCTCGATGCGGTCGAACGAGAGTTGCAGCGCACGCAGCAGTACACGCCCGGCCTCGGTCAGCTCCAGGTGATGATGCCGGCGTACCAGCAGGCTCTCGCCCAGCTGTTCCTCCAGCTGACGCACCTGGCGGCTGACCGCGCTCTGGGTCACGTTGAGCAGCTCGGCCGCACGGGTAAAGCTCCCCGTGCTGCCGGCCACTTCGAAGGCTTTCAGCGCATTGAGCGCCGGAATCTTGCGTTTCACCCACCCTTCCCTGCCCCGCGGCCTCTGCCGCGCGGGCCTTGTCAGCGCAATATCAGAAGTAATAGCCGACATTCGCGTACAGCTGGTTCTCCCAGTGGCTGGTGCCACCTTCGGCCAGGCTCTGGGTGTAGTTGCTGCCGCCGATGTACGGATCGTTGCGACCGTTGAGCCACTCCACGGCGATGTACACCGCCTTCACCGAGAAGGAGGTGCCGAGGATGAAGCGCTGCGAAGTCTTGAAGTCGTCAGCGGACTTGTCGAAGGCGCTGTAGTTGCCATAGACCTTCACGCCGCTGACCCAACCATCGAGGAAACTTCCCGGAATGCTGTAGCTCAGGTCTCCGACATACAGGTTACCGCGACTGGCGACGTTGAACGTACCGTCGTACCCACCGAATGTGACTACTTCGTCGCTCCCCTGATTGCGCGGCGACATCTGCTGTCGCGCAGCCTGCAGTTGCACGCCCCAGGGGCCATTCTGCCCGGCATAGTGAATGGCGTAGGCGTTGCGCCGGCCGTTGTCGTCGGTGTCCTGGTTCTCCAGGCGCGAGGTCAGCGCCGAGAAACCCACTTCGGATTTCCAATCGCCCAGTTGCAGCGAGCGCGCCAGGCGGCCGACCAGGATCTGCCGCTCCTTGTTGCGCGAACCATCGCCGACATAGCCATCCGCCGAAGTCACCACGGTGGAATAGGTGGTGCCGTTGCTGGTGCCGTTGCCCTCCCAGGCGGGGCGGCTATACGCGCCGACCTGCAGGTTCCAGTCGCCCTGCTGCTGGAGGTACTTCACGCCCACGTCGTTGACGTCTTCCAGGCCGATGACGTTGCCGAGGGTCTCGTAGAAGGTGCTGCCGAAGAAGGGTTGCAGACCGAAGGGAATCTGGTTGAGACCGACCTGGATCTGCCGATCCGGATCAAACTTGTAGCCGATCCAGGCGTACTCGGCGAAGTTCACGTCACCAAAGTGCTCGGTGTACTGGTAGGGATAGTCCTTGCCGTACCAGCGGTAGCGCGCGGCGCCGATCCAGGTGTCGGAGGTGTAGGTGACGCGCAGCATCGCGGTGTCGATGCCGAACTTCTCGATATCGCGGTCCGGGTCATGATCCCAGCGCGCGCGCACGGCGCCGCCGATGTCCAGGTTGTCGGTCACCGGTACGGCGATGGCAGTAGAGCTCAGGGCGAAGAGGGCAGGAAGCAGGAACGGCAGGTGGAGTCTGGCCACGTTGAAGGTGCCTCGGCTGGTTTCTTGTCGTTATGGGAATCGCCCGCGCCCGGTGCTCCCCGGTTCGTGAGCGCGGCCGAAACTAGCCCTTGGCCGAACCACCACACAAACGACTAAATCGCAGTCATAACCCGAGAAAAACGCATATTCCGAAGGCATCGCCATCGCTAGAATCAGCGAAAAAAGCCCGCGCCCCGAGCGTACTTCCGGATGGCCCCGCCATGCGTAATCTGCCGCCCTTGACCATGCTCCGCGTCTTCGAAGAAGTGGCCCGCCACCGCAGTTTCAATCGGGCGGCCGATGCCCTGAACGTCACCCAGGGAGCCGTCAGCCGGCAGATCAAGCAACTGGAGGAATACCTCGGAATCAGCCTTTTCCTACGCACGCCACGCGGCCTGACCCTGACCGAGGCCGGCAGCGCCCTCGCCCCGCACCTGGGCGACGCCTTCGACCAGATGGAGCGCGCCCTGCAGGCCGTGCGCGTGCCCAACCTGCGCCAGCGCCTGCGCATCCTCGCGCCACCAACCTGGGGAACACGCTGGCTGTCGCCGCGCCTGCGCAGCTTCCTCAAGCGCTATCCGGACATCAACCTGAGCATCACCAACCAGCAGGGTGACGACAGCGCTGGCGAACTGGATTGCCGCATCCGCTTCGGCCAGGAGCAGGCCCCCCACTGCCACAGCGAGTTGCTGGTGATGGAGCGCCACATAGCCGTGGCGAGCCCGGAGCTGTTCGACGGTGAACAACCGCCTGAACTGCATGACCACCCGCTGCTGCACATCCTGCACGAGGGCAAGCGCCTGCGGGTCTGGGAAAACTGGCTGGAAGCGGTGGGCCGCAGCGACGTCGATGCCGCCCGCGGCATCGAATTCAGCACCCTGGACCAGGTCATCCACACGGCCCTCGCCGGGGGCGGGCTGGCAGTAATCGACCGGCAGATGATCGAAAGGGAACTGGCCAGCGGCAGTCTGTTGCCGATCACCCCGGTCGAGGTGATCGGTCCCTACGGCTATTGGCTGGATATCGCCAGCGACAAACTGGGCCTGTCGAAAGTGGAGCGCTTCCAGCATTGGCTGAATGTGGAGCGGAATCCGTGAAGCGGCCTTCGCGAGCGTAAAAAAGCCAGGCCCTGGCTCACGAAAATCCAGGACCCGGCCCAAGATAGAGGCGGGAGTAACGGAGCCCCTCGTGAAGCCTCTGTCACATGCCTCGACTGGCGTGCGCGACCATTCTTGATGCTGCTCTCTCCTGCGTGCTGCCGGAAGCTTCCTGGAGTCAGCCGCGACATTTCCTGTACTCACCTCCCCTCGCAGCATCGCCGGAAGCATCCCCTTAACCTCAGGAAACAGGCATGCCAATGAGGGCGCGCCTGCAATTCTCGAGGTACAGAGACATGAAACCAGCAACATCCTGGCTCATCAGCACCCTGATCGCCCTTTCCCTCAGCGCTTGCGCAACGGTCGACGCGGGAAACGGCGGGGCGGGCGAGATCGCAATCCGCAGCGGGCGCATCGAGCAGATCACCTTGACGCAAATGCAGAGCAACCAGGACAGCGGCGTCGGCGCCGTGCTTGGAGGCATCGGTGGTGCGGTACTGGGCGGCCTGATTGGGGGCGGAACGGGCAGTGATGTGGCCATGGTGGCTGGCGCAATGGGCGGAGCGCTGGGTGGCGACTACGAGGAAAAGAAACTTTACGATCAACCCAAGGAAGCCCAGCAGGTCATCGTGCGCATGCGCAGCGGCGTGCTGGTTTCGGTGACCCAGCCGGTGAACCCCACCCTGGGCCAGGGCATGGCGGTGTACATCGAGGGGAGCGGCAATGGAGCACGTGTAGTTCCCCAGAGCTGATCACCCGAAGCGCCTCTCCTCCGAGAGGCGCTTCGGCGGCTTTGCTGTCAGGCGCTGGGGCGTCTCGACTTGTCGATCAACTCGTTGCGCAACACCTCGATACAGCGGGGCGCGCGGATCGAAAGACGCACCATCATCCCCTTCATCGGCATACGGGAAAGCGACGCGTAGACACCATCGATCCGCACCGCTACCCCCTCGCCCCGCACTGCCTCGAGGATTTCTTCGTCGCTCACATCATCGCCACAGAAGATGCGGATTTCCTCTCCGGGGCGACGGGAAAGTGCCAGTGCCATCGAACTAGTCCTCCTTGAGCGCAACAGGTTTGAACAGCAGCGGGATATCAGCGCCCACCTCGCCGCCCACGGAGAGATACAGCGTGTTGAACGCATTCAGCGAAGCCAGGCGACTGTTCACTTCCTGCAACTGTCCGTCGAAGAGTTTTTCTTCCGACGTGGTGACATCCAGGTAGCTCGAATATCCCCCCTCATACAGGCGACGCGCCTGCAGCGAGTAGGTTTGCAATGCGCTGACCTGCTGCTCGACCGCGGTCAGCTGCGCCGCCGTCTCCCGTGTGCCCACCAGCGCATCGTTCACATCCGCCAACGACGATTGCACCGCCCCCTTGTAGGCAAGTACCGACTGTTGGTACTCGGATTTCGCCTGGAGCACCTGCCCGGAGATTGCGCCGGCATCGAACACGGTCTGGTTGAGCCCCAGGGCCAGGTTCCAGATCTTGGATGCACTCTCGAACAACTGCCCGCTCTCGCCGCGGCTGAAGCCGATCATCCCCGACAGGTTCAGGTCCGGCAGGTACAGCGCCTGCGCCGCGCCAACCATCGCGTTGCTGGCGACCACCGCCTGCTCGGCCTGCAGCAGGTCAGGGCGTCGTGACAGCAAGGTGGCCGGCAGGACGTCCGGGACCTTCGGCGCGCGCAAGGAGGACAGGCGTTCATTACGCACGATAGCGCCGGGATTTCGACCGAGCAGCACCGACAGCGAGTTCTCCGCCGCGCTGATCTTCGCTCTCAGGGGAGGAATCGCCGCCTGGGTCGCCCAGTAGTCGTTCTGTGCCTGGCTGAGCTCGATCTGGCGGATCACGCCTCGGTCATAGCGTTTCTGGAAGATGTCCAGGGCGTCCTTGCGCGCCTGCACCGTCTGCTCAGCGATGGCAAGTTGTTCGTCCAGCGCCAGCAGGTTGAGGTAGCCCTCGCTGATGGAGCTGGCGAGGCTCAGCGCCACGCCGCGCCGGGCGTACTGTGCTCCGAGCAGTTGCGCGCTTGCGGCCTCGCTTTGGCGACGCAGCTTGCCCCAGAGGTCGATCTCCCAGCTGGCATCGAGGCCTGCCTGGTACTGGTTTCCTACCCTGTCGAACCCGGCCAGCGGTGTGTCGACGAACGGGTCACTCAGCGCACGCCTGGCTCCGACACCCACCCCCAACTGCGGGAACAGCCCCGCCCGTACCGTGCGCAATTGACCTCGAAACTGCTCGATGCGCGCGGTAGCACGTTGCAGGTCGAGGTTGTTCGCCAGCCCTTCCTTGACCAGCGACGACAAAGTGGGAGAGCCGAACTGGCCCCACCACGGGCCGTCGATCTGGGACGTAGTGGCGCTCAGGTGCGCCCTGTAGGCCGCCGGCATGGCGACCTCGGGGCGTTGATAATCGGGACCGATCATGCAGCCGGCAAGGGTCGAGACGGCCAGCCCCAGTATGAGTTTCCTGGCGGTCATCAGTGCGCCTCCTGGGTGGTGTCGCCACGGGGCGTCACCAACGCGGTCACGGAATTTCTGGACTGTTCCCGTCGTTCGCTGAAACGTTCGACGAGGTAGGAGAACAGCGGCACGAACAGCAACGCCAGGCTGGTGGCCGCGAGCATGCCGCCGATGATGCCGGTGCCGATGGAGTGACGGGAGTTGGCCCCGGCCCCGCTGGCGATGGCCAGCGGCACGGCACCGAAGATGAAGGCCAGGGACGTCATGATGATAGGCCGCAGGCGCAACTCGACCGCCTTGAGCACCGCGTCCAGCGGCGACAACCCGGCCTGTCGCTGCAGGATGACGAACTCGACGATCAGGATCGCGTTCTTCGCCGCCAGCCCCACCAGGGTGACGAGGCCGATCTGGAAGTACACGTCGTTGGAGATGCTGCGCAGCCAGATCGCCACCAGCGCCCCGAAAATACCGAAGGGCACCGCACTGAGCACGGTCAGCGGCAGCGACCAGGACTCGTACTGGGCCGCCAGGATGAGGAAGACCATGATGATCCCGAAGACGAACACCAGCACCGTGGTGTTACCCGCCTTGTTCTCCTCGAAGGCCTCGCCACTCCAGGCAAAGCTGTAACCCGGTGGCAGCTCCTGCAGGGCCAGTTCCTGCATCGCCTTGATGGCATCGCCGGAACTGTAGCCAGGGCCGGCATTGCCGGTGATCTTGGCCGCGGGGAAGTTGTTGAATCGCGTCACCAGACTGGGGCCGGAGGTGAATTCGGTCTTCACCAGGGCGGACAGCGGGATCATCTTGCCGTCCTTCTGCCGCACGTAGAGATAGCCCAGGTCGGTCGGCGAGCTGCGGTATTGCGCATCGCCCTGCACGATCACCTGCCACACCCGACTGCCCAGCACGTACTGGCTGATATAGGCCGAACCGAACTGAGTCTGCAGTGCGCCGTACACGTCGGCCATCGGCACGCCCAAGGTCTCCGCCTTGGCGTTGTCCACCGAGACGCGCATCTGCCGGGTCGAGGCCTGGAAGGTACTGATCAGGCCGGACAGCTCCGGGCGCTTGGCGGCGGCGCCGATGAGTTTCCAGGTGGCGGCCTGGAGTTCCTTCGCATCACCGTTGCCACGGTTCTCCACCCAGAATTCGAAGCCGCCCTGGGTACCCAGGCCGGGAATCGACGGCGGGTTGATGGGGATGATGCGGGCCTGGGGAATGGTCGCCAGCTTGGGGTAGAGAGCGCGGATGATGCCATCGGCCGACATCGCGTCCCCCTTGCGCTGTTCCGAAGGCTTCAGGTTGAGGAATACCGTGCCCATGTTGGTCTGGTTCTGGCCATCGATGAAGCTGTAGCCGGAGATCGCCGACGCGTCCTGCACGGCCGGGTGCTCGCGGAACATCGCCGCGATCTGCTCGGTTGTGGCCTCAGTGCGATCCAGGCTCGCCGAGTCCGGCATCATCACGGCAACCAGCAGGTAGCCCTGGTCTTCCTCGGGCACGAAGCTGGTGGGAATCCTCGAGAACAGCGCGGCGATGCCCAGCAGCATGGCGGCGAACAGCACCAGCGCCACCAACATGCGCCGAACGACCAGGGAGACCAGGCCGACGAAGCCATGGGTCATCCTGTCGAAGCGCTGGTTGAACCACTCGAAGCCCTTCCAGCGCGCATGCTGGCCCGGCTTGAGGATCAGCGAGGCGAGCGCTGGCGACAGCGACAGGGCGACGAAGCCGGAGATGATCACCGAGCAGGCAATGGTCAGGGCGAACTGGCGATACAGCAGGCCGGTGGTACCACTGACGAATGCCACGGGAATGAATACCGCGCAGAGCACAAGCACAATGGCGATCACCGGGCCGGTCACCTCCTCCATCGCCTTCACGGTGGCGTCATGGGCGTTCAGGTGGAACGACTCCATGTTCCGCTCGACGTTCTCCACCACCACGATGGCGTCGTCCACCACGATGCCGATGGCCAGCACCAGGGCAAAGAGAGTCAGCAGGTTGATCGAAAAGCCCAGCGCCAGCAGCGCGCCGAAGGTGCCGATTACCGCCACGACCACGGCGACCACCGGAATCAGCGTGCTGCGCACGCTCTGCAGGAAGATGAACACCACGAGCACTACCAGGGCAATGGCGATCAGCAGCGTAACCACGACCTCATGGATCGAGGAGCGGACGAACTCGGTGGTATCCAGGGAGACGGCATAGCCGATGCCCTGGGGGAAGGTAGTGGACATGCTCGCCAGCGCGGCGCGGACGTTCTTCGACACTTCCAGGGCATTGGAGCCCGCCTGCTGGTAGACCGCGATCATGGTTGCCGTCTTGCCGTTGAGCGAGGAGCGCATGCTGTACTGGTTGAGACCGATCTCGGCACTGGCCACGTCGCCCAGCCGAACGATCGCAGTGCCATTGGCGTCGGCGCGCAGGATGATCTGCTCGAACTCCTTGGCAGTCTTCATGCGCCCCGGCGTAACCAGCGGATAGGTCAGTTCCATCATCCCCTGGGACGGCGCCTGGCCAATGTTGCCGGCGCCGAACTGCTGGTTCTGCTGGCTGACCGCGTCCTGCACGTCGGTCGCGGTGATGCCCAGCTCCGCCATGCGGTCCGGCTTGAGCCAGATGCGCAACGCGAGGTCGGCGTCGCCCATGATCTGCGCCTGGTTGGCGCCCTGGATGCGCTTGATCGCGTCCAGCACGTAGAGGTTGGCGTAGTTGCCCACGTACTGCTGGTCGAAGCTGCCGTCAGGCGAGTAGATCGCCAGCAGCATGAGGAAGCTGGAGGAGCGCTTCTGCACGTTCACTCCGTTCTGCTGCACGGACTGCGGCAGCTGCGCCAGCGCTTGGCTGACGCGGTTCTGTACCTGGACCTGGGCGATATCCGGGTCGGTGCCAATGTCGAAGTACACGTTCAGCGTCATCTGCCCGGTGGGCGAGCTGACCGACTGCATGTACAGCATGTTGTCGACGCCGTTGACCTGCGTCTCGATGGGCGCCGCCACGGTGGAAGCGATGGTCTGCGAATCGGCGCCCGGATAGGTCGCCGTCACGGTGATCTGGATGGGGGTGATGTCCGGGTACTGCGCTACCGGCAAGGCAAAGATGGAAACGCCGCCGGCGATGATGATGATCAGCGACAGCACCATCGCGAAGATGGGACGGTCAATACAGAATCGCGAAAGCATGACGGTCGCCTCACTCTGCCTTGGGGGTCGCCGGGCCGAAACTGCCGGCCGGCGCGTCACCGGTGATCTTCAGGGGGACGCCGGGCGCGAGCTTTCCGGCGCCATCGACCACGACCTGCTCGCCGGCCTTGAGCCCTTTCTCGACTCGCCAGAACTCGTCGGACGGCTCGGCCATCTGCACCGGGCGCTCCTCGGCCTTGTCGCCGTCGACCACGTAGACGAAGTCGCCCTTGGGCCCGTGCATGACGGCACGCTGTGGCAGCTGGATCGCATTGGCGTAGTTCGCACCCTTCAGGGTGATGCGCACGAACTGGCCGGGGCGCAAATTGCCCTTGGGGTTGGCGAAGTCGGCGCGGACCATGAAGGTGCCGGTCTGCTGGTTGAAAGTGGAAGACGCGAAGCTCACCACGCCGGTCGCCGGGTAGCGCGAGCCGTCCGACATCTGCAGGTCCGCCTCGAGCCGGCCGTCGGACGGCAACACCAGGCGACCGCTGTCGCGCAGGTCGCGGATGGTGAGGAACTGCTCCTCGCTCACGCTCATCACCACGCGCATCGGGTCCAGCGTGGACACCGAGGTCAGCAGGCTATTACCGGCATTGACATAGGTCCCGTCGTTGACGTGGGCGTAGTCACTGACGCCATCGACCGGGGAACGCACGTAGGTGTAGGAGAGATTCAGCTCCTGCGTCCTCACCTGGGCCAGCGCCGCCTCCATGGAGGCCTCGGCAGACTTGGCCGTACCGATGGCATCGTCGCGGTCCTTCGGGCTCAGGGCCTTTTCCGCCGCCAGCGGCAGCACGCGATCCAGGTTGGCCTTGGCGCGTTCGTAGCTGGCCTTCTGCGCGGCATACTGCGCCCTGGCCGAATCGAGCTGGGCCTGGAACGGTGCGTGGTCGATCTCGAAGAGCAGGTCTCCGGCCTTCACCACACTGCCTTCGGTGTAGTTGCGCCTGAGCAGGAAGCCATCCACCCGCGCGTGGATGTCCACCGCCTGTGGACTCTGGGTCTGTCCGACGAAAGTCATGCTCGCCGGCAGGCTGGCCGACTTCGCCACGACGGTCGTGACAGCGACTGGAGCGGCCCCGACGGGCGTTTTTTCCGCCCGATCACAGGCGGTCAGGAATACGGTCGCGAGTAGTACTGCGCAGGGGCAGCCCAAAGGAGTCAGGCGCATAGTCAATCCACAGCGATTGCCCGAAGGCGAGGGAACGGGAAAAGGGAGTTCCCGCCACGGCGGGAACTCCGCGAGGGCATCAGTTGCTGGACTTGGCCGGCGCTGCCGATTGAGCGACCGGATGAGCAGTGACGATCTGCAGGGTGTCCTCGTAGGTCACTGTCAGTATCTGGCCCGTCTTCAGCTCGTTCATGCGGCTGCGCAGCTTGGCGTCATCGACCTGCACCACCTTGGTCGCGCCGTTCGGCCCTTCGAAGGTCAGCTCATGCTTCTTGAGATTGATACCGACGATCTTCAACTGGACGCGGGCCATGCGGAATGCATCGCCTCCGGGATGCGGATTGGTCGGAGTGGCCATGGCCGCGCCATCGATTTCGAGAGCGCCGGGAGCCTGTGTCTGCACCTGAGTGTCAAGGTCAAAGGCAGCGGAGTGGACGACCAGGGCGGCGATATAGTCGCCCGCCCTGAGGTGCCCCAGGTCCTGTGCAGCATCGGTCAGTTGTACGGTCAGCGGTTTCCCGGCCTCGTCCTCGACGACGATGCGACGGTCCTTGGCATCGACGGAGATGACCTTGGTCACCACCTCATCGGACACCACCGCGGTACCCAGCGGAATATCGGCGGCCATCGCCGGGACCATGGCCGCCAGGGCCAGCGCAGCGAACAGGGGCAGAGTCTTGGGTGCTTGCATGAGGAACCCTCCTTGGGCTCGGTTTCTTGTGAACGGAACAGGTAGGCGACGTGGCTGCATCACTGGCCGAGGCGCGCGGTATCACTGACCGCGGTGCAACTGTCGGGCGTCAGGCAGAAGGCGATGTACACCGCCTGCCGACCACAGCCGCGGGCACCGATGGTGTATTCGGTGCGGTTGTTGGCGTAGGCGAACTGGGTGACCTTGCTCGACAGCACGGTGGCGGTGGCGTCCGGGCAATCGAGTTCGAAGCGTGCACGGGACAAGGCGGTGTTGATTGCCGCGTTCTGGTTCTGCGCTATGAACTGCTGGTCGGTCATGCAGCCGCTCAGGGAGGCGGCGCAGGCCAGTAAGGCGAAGGCGGGAAGCAACGGCAGACCATTGAGGAGGATGGCGGTAACGGTGGGGCGCAGGTGCATGGCGACTCCTTGCTGAAGAGTGATCGCCTGGGACCTTTGCACCGTTGAACGAACGTACGGGGACGGCAATCCGAGGCAGGGACCGCTACCTTAATCGCCATCCGGAGCGCTGAAATCGGGGTAGAAATAGATACGGATGGTCCCCCAGTCAGTTGCGCCAAATTCCTACATGATCAGCGCAGATATCTGAGGAACTGCCCGGTAAAGCCTCGTTTCAGAGCCTACAGACGAACGGGCGCACCGGTTTCCCGGCACGCCCGTTCGCTCAGCTCGCAGGGAGATGTCAGGCCAGTTGAGCAGCCTTTTCCGGCGCATCGCCAGGTGCCGATCCTGACTCGGCGCGGCAGGCGTTAGTCAGAGTCAGGTCCTTGGTCTCCGGGGCCCAGGCGATGGAGATGATCGCCCCCAGCAACAGAATGCCGGCAAGGATCGCCATGGTCGGGTTGAGGCCGATGCCCGCCACACTGACCGGCAGCAGAAAGGTGCTCAGTGCCGAGCCCAGGCGGCTGGCCGCCGTGGCCAGGCCGATACCACCGGCGCGCACTTCAGTGGGGAAGCTTTCCGCCGGGTAGACGCCGACCAGGTTGCTCACCGCCGACAGCACCAGGGTGAACAGGCCGAAGCACGCCACCATCAGCCAGGCCATGCTGCCCGGCAGCAACACCAGCAGGAACAGCGAAGCGGCGAGTATCAGGAAGGAGTTGATGAGGAAACCGCGACGGCTGAACTTGATGGTGCACCAGATGCCCAGCAGGGCCCCGACCACCAGCAGCGCGTTGAGCATCATCTCGGTGCCGAAGCCTTCGGCGAGTCCCATCTTCTGCAGGATCGACGGCAGGAAGGTGTAGATGGCGAAGTACGGCATGACGATGCAGATGAAGAACAGGCAGTTGAAGGCCGTGCGCTTGCGGTACTCGCGGCTGAACAGCGCGCTGTAGCCGGCGTGCTTGCGGGTGATGACTTCTTCGTCGATCTCCACGTTGGCGCCCAGGTGCTTGCGCACGATGGCACGGGCTTCCTCGACGCGGCCCTTGTGGATCAGCCAGCGCGGCGATTCGGGCGTGCCGATGCGGGCGATCAGGATCAACGCCGCGGGGATCGCCGAGGACGCCAGCATCCAGCGCCACGCATCATCGCCCAGCCCCAGCAGAGCGGTGCCGACGAAGGTGGCGGCGACATACCCGAAGGTCCAGATCACGCTGAACGAGCCCAGCAACACACCACGCTGCTTGCGCGGGGAGAACTCGGCGAGCATGGCATGGCCGACGCTGAAGTCGCCGCCCAGGCCGATGCCGATCAACACCCGGCAGAGGAACAGCTGCATCGCGGTTTCGACGTAGAACTGCATTACCGAGGCAACGGTGATCAGCACGAAGCTGATGAGGAAGATTTTCTGCCGCCCGAGGTGGTCGGAGATCCAGCCGAAGAACAGGCTGCCGAAGAACAGCCCGAGCAACGCTGAGCTGCCGATCAGTCCCTGCCAGAATGGCGTCAGCGCCATCTGCGGGTTGATCAGGGTGAAGGCGATGCCGATGAGGCCGAGGATGTAGCCGTCGGTGAAGTGGGCGCCGAAGGTGAGGCCGGCGATCTTGATGTGAAACCTGCCGATGGGCAGGTCATCGATTTTGACTGGTTGACCCGACATGATCGTCTCCGACTTTTTGTTATTGGAAACACAGCGAGGTTGAGCCGCCGAGCCCCGGAGGGCGCGGCGGATGAGGCAGAACGCCTTGGCGAAGCGTCAGGCGGACAGACCGCCCATGAGCAAATACTTGATCTCCACGTAGTCCTCGATGCCGTACCTGGAGCCTTCCCGGCCCAGCCCCGATTCCTTGATGCCGCCAAAGGGCGCCACTTCGGTGGAGATGATTCCTTCGTTGATACCGACCATGCCGGCCTCCAGGCCCTCGGCCATGCGCCAGACGCGACCGATGTCGCGGCTGTAGAAATAGGCGGAGAGTCCGTAGGGCGTATCGTTCGCCAGGCTCAGGACTTCAGACTCGTCGAGGAATCGGAAACAGGCCGCTACAGGGCCGAAGGTTTCCTCACTGGCAATCAGCATTTTCGGACTCGCTTCGGCCAGCACAGTCGGCTCGAAGAAGGTGCCGCCCAGCGCATGGCGACGGCCACCGCAGAGCAGCTTCGCGCCCTTCTCCAACGCATCGCCGACATGCTGCTCGACCTTGGCCAGCGCGGCTTCGTTAATCAGCGGGCCCTGCTCGGTTTCGCCTTCCAGCGCATTTCCCACGCGCATGGCACGCACCGCTTCGGTGAGACGCGATACAAATGCGTCGTACACCCCGTCCTGGATGTAGAAGCGGTTCACACACACGCAGGTCTGCCCGGTGTTGCGGAACTTCGAGGCCATGGCGCCGCGCACGGCGGCCTCGATATCGGCATCGTCGAAGACGATGAAGGGGGCGTTGCCGCCCAGCTCCAGCGAGACCTTCTTCAGCGTCTCCGCCGCCTGGCGCATCAGCAGCTTGCCGGTGCGGGTCGAGCCGGTGAACGACAGTTTGCGCACCGAGCCCGATGCCTGCAGCGCGCCACCGATGGCCGGGGCGTCGCCGGAAACGATGTTGAACACGCCCGGCGGAATGCCCGCCTCTTCCGCCAGCACCGCGAGGGCGAAGGCCGACAGCGGGGTTTCTTCCGAAGGCTTGAGGATCATCGTGCAGCCGGCGGCCAACGCCGGTCCCACCTTGCGGGTGACCATCGCCAGCGGGAAGTTCCACGGAGTGATCGCCGCGACCACACCAATGGCCTGCTTGATCACCACGATGCGCGCATCGCCCTTGTGCGAGGGGATCACGTCGCCATACACGCGTTTGGCTTCCTCGGCGAACCACTCGAGGAAGCTCGCCGCGTAGGCGACCTCGCCTTTGGCCTCGGCCAGCGGCTTACCCTGCTCGGTGCTGAGCAGCCGCGCCAGGTCGTCCTGGCGCTGCAGCATCAGTTCGCCCCAGCGACGGATGCGCGCGCTGCGCTCTTTGGCGGTGAGTGCGCGCCAGGCCGGCAGCGCCCGTTCAGCAGCGGCAATGGCAGCGTTGGTCTCCTCGGCGCCGCCACGGGCAACTTCGACGATCAGCACGCCAGTGGCCGGGTTGCGGACCGGGTAGGTCGCGCCGCCATTCACCCATTGGCCATCGATGTAGTGGCCAGTCTTCAGCAGCGCGCTCATGCCACCGCCTCCGTCAGCGCGAAGGCTTCGCGCATGGGGCGGGCGGCGCGCAGGATACGCTTGCCGGCGCTGTAGTCGTTGATCACGTCGCAGGGCGTGTAGTTGCGCTCGAGCTCATAGATTTCCTCGTCGTCCAGACGGGTTTCCAGCGCGGCCAGGGCGCTGTCGAACTGCGCGGTGGTGTCGGCACCGACCAGCATGCAATCCACGCCCGAATGCTGCAGGACCCAGGCCTGGGCGATCTGCGCGTTGGATACGCCGCGGCGTTGGGCCACGCGCTGCACGGAGCGGGCGATCTCGAAGGAGGCCTCGTCGGCGTACATCTGCTGGGTGAAGAAGTCGGTCTGGTTGCGCGTGGAGTTCGCGTCGCCAGTCAGCAGCCCGCGCGCCAGCGGGCTGAACACCGAGACGCCAAGGCCCTGGTCGCGGCAGAAGGGAATCATCTCGCGCTCTTCCTCGCGGTAGGCGCAGTTGAGCTGCAGCTGCATGTTGATCGGTTTGACCCAGCCATTGCGCTCGCAAGCCATGAGGATCTTCGCCAGCTGGCCGGTGAGCATGGTGGACACGCCGATGTAGCGGGCCTTGCCGGCGCGGACGATGTCGTTCAGCGCGCCCATCACCTCTTCCACCGGAGTGTTTACGTCGTAGAAGTGCAGCATGTAGATGTCGACGTAGTCCATGCCCATGCGCTTCAGGGAGGCGTCGATGCCATCCATGATGTGCTTGCGCGAATGCCCGCTGGCGTTGATGCCGGGACGGGTGCCGTAGCCGACCTTGGTGGTGATCACCACGTCCTCGCGACGCACCAGGCGCTTGAGGATGCGGCAGACCACCTCCTCGCCGACACCGGCCGAGTAAAAGTCGGCGAGGTCGATGAAGTTCACGCCGGCATCCAGCGCGTGCTTCACGATCGGCTCGCTCTTGGCCTCATCGAAGATCCACGGTTTCCAGTCCGGGGTGCCCATGTTCATGGTGCCCAGGCACAGCTTGGAAACCTGCAGGCCGGAGTTGCCGAGACGGATGTATTGCATGGTGCGGACCTCAGGCCTTGGGGGTGTAGAAGGGGTTGGCGATGGCGTTGACCACGTCGGCCAGCTGCGCACGCTCGGGCTTGCAGGTCAGCGCCGCGCGGATCGCGGTGCGGCAGGCGTTGTAGTTGTTGCGGAAGACGGCATCCAGGTCGTCGCAGCCCGGATTGACCCAGTTGGCGGTGACGATGGCCCATTCGTCCTCCGCTTCCGGAGGCAGGGTGCCGTCCAGCAGCGCCTCGGTGACGGCCTTGGCGATGCCCGCCTGGGAAGCCCCCCAGGTGGCGTTGGCGTGCAGGTCACCATCGATCTCGGCCTTGTTCACGTAAAGGGTCATCGGCTTGACCGGAATGTTCGGCTGGGCGATCACCATGAACGGGCAGTGGCCCTGGCTGGGCGAAGCCAGGCTGTTGGAGAAGGCCTGGCCGGCCGGGCCGCTGCGCGGGCCGAGCAGGATGTTGATGTGCGCGGCGTTGACGCCGGGGCCTTCGAAACCTTCACCGATGTACAGGTCGAGCTTTTTCATGGGGTACCTCATGGAACCGTGGGGGAGTAAGAAAGCCCGGGCCTGCGTGCGCGGCCCGTGGCAAAACCGGCACAGAACGCCGGGAGAAAGTCGGTGTGGGATCAGGAATCGACGAGCAAGTCGGACGGGTGCGCGAAGGCACCGGACAGGCCGGAACGCGGAGGACGGATCGAGGGTGGGGAAAGCAGGCAGGTGATCATGTCGCGTCGCTCTTTGTTGTTGTCGATGAGCTGGTGCGACGATTTTTAGCACCGGGCCAAATCGGCCCGGTAACCATAAAAACTCAAGGAGTTATGAGTTGCCCTCATAACTCCGAAAGGGTGGAAATCTCAGAGCCCGATACGTTCGAAGAAGCCTGGTCCTTCGACTTCCTTGCCGCTGGCGGCAATGCTCACCGGCTCCTGGACCTGCCGTGTGGCGGGGATTTCCCGCGAGCCCAGCTCCTTGCCCACCAGTTGCAGCGGGCCAGCCCCCTGGCCGGCGGTGTGTTCGTACTTGGGCGGCGTGTGGGTCTCGTCGTAGCGCAGGTAGTAGACCTCGCCGGCGCGGGCTTCCAGGGTGAAGCCGGCGATCAGGGTAAAGTCCAGGCTGCCGCCGGCGAAGAAGGTCCAGAAGCTGCCCAGCAACGGGCGACGCATCTGCAGCGGATAGCTGCCGGGGGCGAAGCTCAGGGCGAAGTAGCCGTTGCTCGGCAGGCTGCCGATCAGCTCGTTGTTGATGAACAGCCCGGGCGCTTCCAGCTCCTCGTCGGACCACTGGTTCTGCGGCCGGTAGATGTACACCGTGGCTTGCTGCGCATCCGCAGGCAACGCACCGAAGGGCGGTCCGTCGACCGCGCCGAAGAACGCACCGGGCGAGCTGCAACCGGCGAGCATCAGGAGAAAGGCGCACAGGGCCATTCGGAGCATGGAAAGTCCCTCTTATGGTTATCCCCGGAGCATAACCAGCGCATCACACCTTGCCACCCGTCGAAAGTCCGGGTCGGTCACTTCTCGGCCACACCTGGGTCACCGGCGCAAACCTGTCCCTGATCCAGCGTCCCGAACACTGGTGTGCGTCAGCTCAGTTCCTTGAGCCAGAACATCATCGACTTGGCGGTCTCCTGTTGCTCGCCGATATCGCGCCAGTGGTATTCGGTCTGCAGGGAGGGTTGCGGAGTGAAGCCGCGCTGCAGACAGAAGGCGTCCGGCGAGCGGTAGCCGGCAGGTCGCGCAGAATGCTCCGGCGGCCGCCGAAGGGCGCAGAAGGCACACCAGTCGAAGCGATCCAGGCTACGCGCAAAGCGTTCGCGCTCCTCGAAGAAGCGCAGGTCGAGATCGGCGCTGCGGTACTCCGGCAGAACCACCGACTCGCCAAAATAGAAGATTCGTTCCGGGTTCCAGCCCTGCACCAGGAACGGCTGCTGCAAAGCCTCGGACTCGTCCAACAACGGCAGCCCGGTCGAGGCCCCCACTACCCTGCCCTCATCGATCACCAGCACGCACAGGCTCCAGGCTGAACGTACGTGGCTGTCGAGGTATCCGGCCTCGTATTCCGGGCTGCCGTCGAAGAGGTACGGATACTCGCGGAACACAGTGATGCGCAATCGCGCCAGATCATCGATGAACGGGCGGAGGGCATCACCGCTGAGCAGGCGGATATCCAGGGGCATGGCGGGAGTCCGCAGGTGCCGCCGCCGGCAAGGTGGCAGCAATGTTGAAACCTAGCATGGGCCGAGAAGCCAGCCGAAGTTCCAACCGCGACAGAAGCATATCCGTGCGCGCCAGCCTTCAAGGCAGTTCGCGGGTGTGACCGACGGACGCGCCTCAGGACTCCGTCACCACCCGTCGCCGCGTGGCTGGCGGCGCGGGCGGTGCCGGCAACAGGTGGCGCACCAGCCATTTGCGCACCGGCACTACGCAGCGCTCCTGCACCAGCACGCAACTGGTGACCATGAACAGCAGGAACAGCGGATACAGCCACAGCGACAGCTGCTGGTGGGTCGCCGACTCGACGCAGAAGGCCCAGTCGGCCAGGCAGTCGCCCGGCGCGCGGATCAGCTTCTCGGTGCGCGAGAACAGGGTGAACAGTGGCACATGCAGGGCGAACAGCGACAACGATGCAGCCCCCAGTCTCGGCGACCAGTGGCGGATCAGGCTGTTCTGCGGATCGCGCGGCAAGGCACTCATGTACACCAGCACCAACTGTGCCGGCAGCAGCAGGCCGTTATGCAGGAGGAAGTACCAGTACTTGGCGCCGTGGGTATAGAGGTAATCGGCGACGAGGAAATTGGCCAGCACGAAGGCGCCCATCGCCACCAGCATCCCGCGCCCCGGCAGGCGGCCGGCGTCCTTGTACTCGCGGAACAGTCCGTAGGCAAGGATGCCGCTGAGGAACTCCGGCAGACGCAGCAGCGGGTTGCGGTGCAGCAGGCCGGTCCAGGGCATGCCGTACTGTTCGCTGGCGACCACCAGGATCGGCGGGATCAGGTAAAGCACCCACAGCGCCAGCAGCCAGCGCCATTTGTTCTGCAGGCGCGCCAGGCGCGGCGCGACGAAGGGGAAGCAGAGGTAGAAGAAGAACAGCGTCGACAGCGACCAGAGCGGCGCGTTGAAGGTCAGGTAATACGGGTTCCAGGCCTGCAGCATGGTGAGCTGGAGGATGCTGTTGAACAGCAGTTCGCGGTCGCTCATCCAGTGGTGGAACAGCTCCGGCTGCAGCCGGCCGATGGCCTCGTTGGTGTCGTAGATGACGAACCGCGGCGTGGCCTGATCGAGGTCCGGGCCGATGCCCAGCCCGCTCACCACCAGCAGCACGGTGATGGTCAGCAGGATCGAGAAGATGTGCAGCGGGTAGAGGTTGGACAGGCGCTTGGTGAAGAAACTGCGCGGGCTCTCGCGCAGCTGCCCGTCGGTGACGTAGACGTGGCAGAGCAGGAAGCCGGAGAGCACGAAGAAGGTGCTGGTGGCGAAGAAGCCCAATGCGGTGAGGTCATCGAGGCCGGCGAACTTCTGCTCCGCCGGGTAGCTGTGCAGCGTGTGGTAGATCACCACATAAAGGCCCATCAGGAAGCGCAGCCATTCCAGCCCGATGAAACGCTCCTTTTTTTGTCTGTTCTCCACGCTTCTCTCCTTCCAGGTAGGCGAACGACAGCTGGACGAACCACAACGACATCAGCGGCGGCGATCGAGGAAGTTCACCACCAGTCGGTCCAGCGAGCCCCACAGGCGCTCGCGCAGGCGCTTCCACCAGGGACGCGCGCGCCAGAAGCCCAGGTCGATCTCGCGGCTCTGTGCGAAGTCGGCGGCCAGGCAGTCGGCCACCGCCGCGGTGAACGACGGATCGAACGCTTCTACATTGGCCTCCAGATTGAACCGAAGGTTCCAATGATCGAAGTTGCACGAGCCGACGCTGACCCAGTCATCGACCAGTACCATCTTCAGATGAAGGAAGCGCGGCTGGTATTCGAAGATCTTCACCCCGGCACGCAGCAGGCCGGGGTAATAGCGCTGACCCGCGTAGCGCACGGGAGCATGGTCGGTGAGGCGCCCGGTGAGCAGCAGGCGCACGTCGACACCGCGCTGGGCGGCCTTGCGCAGGGCGCGGCGGACTTTCCAGGTCGGCAGGAAGTAAGGCGTCGCCAGCCACACACGCTGGTGCGCGCCACGCAGCGAACGCACCAGCGCCTGGAGGATGTCCCTGTGCTGGCCGGCGTCGGCATAGGCGACCCGCGCCAGGCCTTCGCCGTAGTTGGGGATCGGCGGCAGGCGGGTCAGCAGGACTTCCTCGCGAGGCTTCCAGGCGCGCACGCCGAGACAGGCATTCCACTGCCGCTCGAACAGACGCTGCCAGTCGGCGACGATGTGGCCGGTCATCTCCACCATCACTTCGTGCCAGTCGCTGCGGTTCTCCCGCGCGGACCAGAACTCGTCGGTGGCGCCGGTACCGCCGACATAGGCGATGCGCTCGTCCACCAGCAACAGCTTGCGGTGATCGCGGTACAGGTTGCGAATGCCGGCCTTCCAGTTCAGCGGGTTGTAGTGGCGCAGCTCGCCGCCCGCCTCCAGCAGTTGGCGCGTCCAGGCGCTGGAGAGCTTGAGGCTGCCAAAGGCGTCGAACAGGCAACGCACCTTCACACCGCGCGAGCGCGCAGCCAGCAGGCGATCCAGCAGCGCCTCGGCGCAACTGCCGCTTTCTACCAGGTACAGCTCCAGTTCGATCTGCCGCTCGGCACTGTCGATGGCGGCGAACATGCGCGGGAAGAAGCGCTCGCCATCGCAGAGCAGGGCGAAACGGTTGCCCGTCCGCCAGGGGAAGATCGGGCCGCTCACCGCGAGGCGAAGATCAGCACGGCGCCCACCGGCACCGACAGGCCGATGCTCTTGAGCCCGGCCAGTTTGCGTAGCTGCGCCACGCCTGGTGCGAGGCCGAAGTCAGCGGCGTTGATCACCAGCGGCGAGAGCGTCACCACCTGGAAGCGATGCTCGTCCAGGCGGGTGATCAGCACATCGGTGCGGTAGTCCTTCGCCTGGCCGTTCAGCTCCAGGCGCAGCGGCAGGCGCGTCTCCAGCTGCACGCCGTTGGCAAGATCGGTGATGGGGCGCAGGTCGATGGTCGAGGTGATGCGCGCCTCGGGGAACTTCTCGGTATCGAACAACTGGTCGCGCACACGTTCATCGCGCAGCGGGATGCCGGTGCTCAGCGAGTCCATCTCGATACGCAACTCCACCCGGCCCTGCTCCTCCACCTTGCCGTGCATCACCAGGAAGCGGTTCACCTCGGCGATATCGGCGTTCTTGGTCGTGACGAAGGTCAGCCGCGAGGACTCGTAGTCGAGGTACCAGGCAGCCTGGGCGGAAGCGGCGAAGCAGGCCGCGAAGAGGAAGGTGAACAGCGAGCGCATGAAATCCCTTACATGGAAAACGGATGGATCAACGGCCAACGATAGCGGCCCGCCGTCGGCTTGCAAACCGGCCGACCGGCGAGCCCATTGGGCAGGCGTGGGCGCCAATGGTTCAGTCGGCCAGCAACGCGGGAATCCCAGCCACCAGCGCATCGATGGCGCAACGAATCTTCGACGGCATGTAGCGCGTCTTCGGCCATACCGCATGGATCTCCAGCGGCGGCAACCTGCAGCGTCCCTTCACCACCACCAGCTCGCCACGCTTCACGTGCCGCGCCAACAGCCAGGTCGGCAGGCGTGCCAGGCCGAAACCGGCCACGGCGGCGGCGGTGATGGCTTGCAGGTCGTCCATGCTCAGCTGCGGGTCCATCTCGATGCGCCTGGCGTATCCGTCGTCGTCGCGCATGTCCCAGGGGGAGGTGACGCCAGCCACGGAATAGCTGATGGAAGCGTGGCCGACCAGATCGTCGAGATGCTCCGGCATGCCATGCTCGGCTATGTACGACGGCGCCGCGCCGATGCCGGTGTACTGCACTCCCAGCTTGCGGGCGGCGAGTGTGGCGCTGTCGCTGAGCGGGCCGATGCGCACGGCCAGGTCGATGCCCTCTTCGACCAGGTCGACGCGGCGATCGGTGAACGACAGGTCGATCCTCAATGACGGATATTGCCGCGCCAGCGCCAGCATCAGCGGCGCCACGCAGAGGTGGCCGAAGGAGATCGGCACGCTGACCCGCAGGCGCCCGCGCGGCTCCATCCGCCCGCCTTCCAGCGCGGTGTGAGCGGCATCCAGCTCGGCCAGCGCGCGCACGCAGCTGTCGTAGAACACCTGGCCGTCGTCGGTGAGGTTCTGGCTACGCGTGGTGCGTTGCAGCAGGCGCACGCCCAGGCGCGCCTCCAGCCGGGCAATGGCCTTGCCCACCGCCGAACGCGTAAGGCTCAGGCGCTCCGCCGCGAGGGCGAAGCTGCCGGCGTCGACCACCTGAACGAAGGTAGCGATGCCATCGAGACGGTCATCCATCACCCTTCCCCTTTGAATCCTGAAAAGACTCAATGATGGGACCAAATGGAGCCAATGGGGAACCTTGTTCTTTTCGACAATGGTGGCTCGCCCTACGGAGCCCACTCCCATGACTGCCCACCGCAACCCAAGAAACCTCATCGCCCTGGCGGCGGTGTGCCTGTCCTCGATGATGTTCGGCCTGGAAATCTCCAGCGTGCCGGCCAGCCTGCCGGCCCTGGAGCGCGTGCTGCACGGCGACTTCCAGGACCTGCAATGGGTGATGAACGCCTACACCATTGCCGTCACCAGCGTGCTGATGGCCGCCGGCACCCTGGCCGACCGCTTCGGCCGCAAGCGCCTGTTTGTCATCAGCCTGGCGCTGTTCGGCCTGACCTCGCTGCTCTGCGGGCTGGCAGGCGACATGCCGACCATGATTGCCGGGCGCTTCCTGCAGGGCACCGCCGGCGGGGTCATGCTGATCTGCCAGGTGGCCGTGCTGACCAGCCAGTTCGGCGACCCGGCCGAGCGCGTGCGCGCCTTCGCCGCCTGGGGTGTGGTGTTCGGCATCGGCCTGGGCTTCGGGCCGATCGTCGGCAGCGCCATTGTCGTCCTGGCCAGTTGGCAGTGGGTGTTCCTGGTGCACGGGCCGCTCGCCCTGCTCACCCTGGCGCTGGCGCAGTACGGCGCGGTGGAATCGCGCGATCCGGATGCCGAACGGCTGGATGTCGGCGGCATGCTCACGCTGTCGCTGGCAGTGCTCGGCACGGTGTTCTACATCACCCAGGGCGCGGACATGGGCTTCGCCAGCCCGGCCGCGCTGGCAATCCTGCTGCTCAGCTTCGCCTGCCTGATCGCCTTCGTCCTGATCGAGCGCCGCGTCGCCCACCCGATGTTCGACTTCTCGGTACTGCGCATCCGCGCATTCTCCGGCGCGATGTTCGCCTCGGCAGGGATGAACGTGAGCTTCTGGCCGCTGATGATCTACCTGCCGGTCTACTACCACGGCGTACTCGGCTACGACGACGTGAAGGCCGGCTGGTCGCTGCTCGCCTACACGCTGCCGACGCTGGTGGTGCCGCCGATCGCCGAGCGCCTGGCGCATCGCTTCCACCCCGGCTGGGTGATTCCCGGCGGGATGTTCGTGATTGGCGCCGGCTTTTTCCTGATGCTCTGGGGCAGCAGCGTGGACCATGCCAGCTGGCTGACCCTGCTGCCCGGCTGCGTGCTGGCCGGAATCGGCCTGGGGCTGACCAACACCACGGTGACCAACACCTCCACCGCCGCCGTGCCCGCCACCCGCGCCGGCATGGCCTCAGGCATCGACATGAGCGCGCGGATGATCTCCCTGGCGATCAATATCGCGGTGATGGGGCTGATCCTGCTTTCCGGCGTCGCGGCGGCGCTACAGGGCGTAGAGAGTGGCGAGAAGCTGCAACTGGCGGCCAGCATCGCCAGCGGCCGGCTGGGTGCGGACGATCCGGACGGCGCCCGTGCGGCATTGGTGCAGGGGTTTGGCTGGGTGCTTGGCTACGGCGGGATCAGCGCCTGGCTGTTCGCGGTGGGCAGCTTCCTCACCTTCGGTGCGCATCGGGCGGCGCGGCCTAGACTGGAGGCTGTCCAATCCTGAATGACAGGAGCATCACCATGAAGACCATCCTGCTGCTTACCTTCGTGCTCATCGGCGCTTCCAGTTGCAGCGTGGGCTCCGGCTTCCGCTTCCAACCCGACGTGCCGGCGATTGCGGCACGGGCTTAAGGCTGGCTGTTTTCGCAATTGACGCTGAGCCGTGCGGTTCGCGAGCAAGGGCTAGGCGCCCCCCTCGGTCCTACGAAGAGCCAATGCCCCGCCCCGGCTCTGGCTCTGGCTCTGGCTCTTGAAGACTTCCAGATAAACCTCAGCGCAATCCGAACGCCCCGTTCAGGAGGCCTCGTTGAAGCGGAGTTTCAGGGGTTGAGCGACATGGATGTCGCGAGAGCTGCGATGGGCCAGGGATGGCCCTTCGCAGCGTGCCCCTGAAACTTCGCTTCAACGAGGGTATTTTTCGCCTAGGCGAAAAACCGGATGTCCGGGGCAAGCCTTTTGGTTACTTTTCGGCGTTTGGAAAAGTAACTCGCCCGAGGGGGCGAAACCAGGAATCTGAGCGCACGCCGAAGCGGCGCAGAAATCCCCAAGCCAACGCAGCAATACAGGACCAACATCGGAGCGGAGGAAGACGCCGGCCCTGCCGACGGATCGCGGGCATGGCCCGCTCCTACAGGTCAGGTGCATCTCCCCACCATGCGCACGATGGCGGGCATGGCGTTCAGTGTCACGGCGCCTGCTTGATCACCTGACTGAACCCCAACACCGCAAACACCGGCACCTCAGGAGTAATGGACGGCACGTTGGCGACTTCCTTGAGCGGCTCCAGCTTCTCTTCCAGGTCGAAGTCGATCAGCTTGAGCACCAGCGGCTCCATGGTTGTCACTTCGATGCGGCTCTCGCTGGGGCGGCTGACCAGCACCTCGGACTTGAGCCGGCGCTGCTGGTCGTGCAGGTCGAGGTTGAAATCCACGGTTTCCTGGCGCGACTGGCCGACCTGCAGGTCCTCATAGCGGCTCAGGTCGAGCTGACTGCTGACAATCGCCTCGGGGAAGCGCTCGATCTCGAAGAAGGCATTGCGCATGCGCTCGTCGCGCAGCGCCAGGCCGCTGTCGATGGACTCCAGCGGCACCACCACGCGCACCGCGCCCTTGTCGTCGATCTGCCCGGAGAGGCGGTCGAAGCGCTGCACCTCCGCCATCTTGCCGCGCTTGACCGAGACGAAGCTGATCCGCGAGGTGTCGCCGTCCAGTTGCCATTCAGCCAGGGCCAGGGGGCTGGCCAGTACCAGCAAGGCGCATACAGCTCCTGTTACAAAAGAATGCATTGGTCCTCCGAAGCGGGTCGCCCCGCTCCGTGGAACGCGCCCGTCAGTGGCTGCCCGATTCGGGCAAATCGTCCGCCTGGGGCATCAGTTGGCATCCCTCGCGCGCACCGAGCCAGGCGGCTGTCTGCGTACTGCCCAGGCCGCGGGCGGTCACCCGCTTGCGCGCTTCGTCGTCGAGAAAGGCGCTGGTCGGCACGTACTGCTTGGTATAGGCCCGGCAATAGTCCGCCGAGTTCCCCATAACGTAGCGGCAGGAGCAGTACTCCTTGGCGGTGTAGGCGCCGATGATGCCGGGGAAGGCGGCGAGATGGACACGGTTCTGCCACGCGGTGGTGACCAGGGCGAGCAGCAACAGGACCAGGGCGGTGAGGATCGGATGACGGCGGATCATGGCTGCACCTCCCCGTGGGCGAAGGCCGCCTGGGCAAGCTTGAGGAAGGTGTCGTGCTGGTAGCTGCCGTCACGGTCGTCGGCGTAGCGAACGATCACCAGCTTCTGTTCGGGGATCACGTACAGCGCCTGGCCCCAGTGGCCGAGAGCGGCGAAGGTATCCGCCGGCGCATCCGGCCAGGGCGCGGGCGCGCCGGCCACCGGGCGGTTGAGCCACCACTGGCCGCCGGGCACCGCCTCATTGGGCTTCTTCGGATCGGGCTGGTACTCGGGGAACGGCGCGAGGACGAATTTCAGCCAGTCCTGCGGCAGCAACTGGCGATCCTTCCAGCGCCCGTCGCGCTCCATCAGCAGGCCGATGCGCGCCAAGTCGCGGGCTGTCATGTAGGCGTAGGACGAACCGACGAAGGTCCCGCTGGCGTCACGCTCCCAGACGGCGGACTGGATGCCCAGCGGCTCGAACAGCGCGGTCCAGGGATAGTTGGCGTAGTCCTTGCCGACCATCTGCTTGAGCGTGGCGGAGAGCACGTTGCTGTCGCCGCTGGAGTAGCGGAAGCGCTTGCCCGGCTCGGCATCGGCGGGGAAGCCGGCGGTGAATTTCGCCATGTCGTCGCGGCCACGGGTGTAGAGCATCGCCACCACCGAGGAGCGCACCGGCGCGTACTCGTACTCTTCCTGCCAGGCCAGGCCCGAAGCCCAATGCAGCAGGTCGCGCATCTTGATGTCGGGGTGATCGGCGAAGGCCGGGTAATGCTTGGCGACCGGGTCGTCGAGCTGGAACTTGCCCTCGCCGAAGGCCACGCCGAGGACGCTGGCCATCACGCTTTTGCTCATCGACCAGGCCAGATGCGGTGTCTCGGCGCGGGTCGGGCCGGCGTAGCGCTCGTAGATCAGCTGGCCATCGCGGATCACCACCACGGCGTCGGTGCGCACGCCCTTGCGGGTGCCGTCGTCGCGGGTGGGGAAGGCGTAGTTCTCGAACGCCTGCACGGCGGCGCCGCTGGGCGTGGCGCCGTGAGGCCAGTCGGCCTCGGGCCAGGTTTCGCTACCGTGGGCGTGGCTGCTCAGCAGGCAGGTGGCCAGCGCCAGCGCGCGCAGCGCTGGGCGGAAGGGGGCAAAGGGCATCGGCGGGCCTCTTGTTATCAGGTCGGCCCGCACCCTAGCACGGTGAAGATGACGGATTAAGCGCCGATCGTGCCGTAATCAAGGACGATTGGCGCAATCGGTCAGCGCCGCGCTTGTTGACAGGAACGTGTCAGCACGAGCGCGCTAGCGAGGAACCTGGTAGTCGTCCGGCCCCATGAGGTCCATGCCGCATTGCAGATCGGCGATCCAGTCGAGGAATGCCGTGATCATCGGTTTGCCCACGAAGGGCCGGCCGTGCTGCGGAACGACCATCTCGATGTCCAGGCCGCGAACCATGTTGGCCCACAGCCGGCCAACCTTGTTCGAGGCCATGTAGCGCCGGTGGAAACCTTCCATGTGCGGCACGTGGGCGGCGAAGTCCTGCACCGGGCTGGCGTCGTCCACCAGGGAGGCGCCCATGTCGCCGGAGAAGAGGATCTTGCTGATCGGGTCGTAGACCTGGAAGTTGCCCACCGAGTGGAGAAAGTGCGCGGGAATCATCTTCAGCTGGCAGCGGCCCAATTGCACCGATTCGCCACGGTCCGGCAGCGGGATCACGCGGTCATAGGTGGAGATGCCATGGCTGACCGCCAGGTAGCTGGCCGTGAGGTGCGGCAGGAAGCGTGCCCAGAGCTTGGAACAGATGACCTTGGCGCGGGTGTGCAGCAGCCACTTGTCCAGCGCGGCGATGATGTCCGGGTCCTGGTGCGAGGCGAAGATGTAGTCCAGGTCCTGCAGCGGGAACAGCTTGGAGAGTTCCAGCGACAACGGGGTGTAGGTCAGGTCGCCGCCCGGATCAAGCAGCAGGCGCTTGTCGTGGTCGACGATGAGAAACTGGTTGGATTGCACACCGTCGCCGCTGACCAGATCGTCGAAACACAGGCATTGGTGTTTACCGTCGTCGAACAGCACGATGGGTTCGCGTCGCATGAGGGGATTTCCTAAAGCAGTGGGAGGGAAAACAGTGGGTAGCCCTGCGGAAATTTCTAGGTATCTCAGAAACTTCTGTAAGGCTAACGTCCCCTCCCCGAGCCCTCACTGACGTGGGTCAAGGCCTATTGCCACCCTCGCTTTCTCCAGGCGTTTGGCCCGCGCGGAACCGGCGATGGCGAGTACACCCTTGTCCCGCTTCCACACCGTCGCCGGTTCCGCGGCGCCGGAGGCGAATGCGGCATCCAGTGCCGCGGCGAGGCTTTCGAACTGGCTGAACACACCGGCCAGCAGCAGGTGGGTTTCCGGCTGCGAGGCGGGCTGCCGGCTGACTTCGGCGCAACCGGCGAGCACGCCGGTGAGGCGCAGACTCAGCTCCGCCGGCCATTGGTGTTCCACGGCCAGGCCATAGAGCCAGGCGCAGACTGCGGCCAGCACATGGGTGTCTTCCAGGGTGCGGAAAGGTTTGCTGTAGGCCTCCCAGCCATCACCGGGCAGGCGCTCGCAATGGGCGCCGTCGAGCAGCAGGCGAGCGTGGGGGATGTCCGGCATCAGCGGCAGGGCCGGCAGCGCTTCGAGCTTCGCGCCGGGGGCGCCGGCCTGCACCACGGTCATGGCGATGCGCGGCGGCTGGCCCTCCTCCTCGTCACGCGCGGCAACCAGCCACCAGGCGGCGCTGTCGGCTGCGGTGGCGAAGTCCTTGCGACCGTGCAGCACCAGGCCTTCGAGGCGGGTCTGCAGATCGGCGGGGCGCACGCTCTTCTTCTCAGTCACGCACAACGCGCCGAGGCTGCGCGGGGCAGCCGGCCAGAGTGCGCGCAGCGCGGCCTGGTAGCCAGCAAGGAAGGCCAGCCCCGGTGACGTCGCCAGACGGCCGCCGAGCACTGCCAGTTCGAAGCTGCCGGCGCACTCTGCGCGGGTGAGCAATTCGGCGTACCAGTCGTCCAGGGCCAGGCCGGGCGGTAACCGGTCCTGCGGGCCGAGCAGGCATTTCCAGGGCATCGCGGCGCTCCTTCCTTCGAGGTCGTTGTTCTTGTCATACAAGCATCACCGCACCGTCATGGGCGTGACACCGGTCATTCCTAGCCTGAGCTTGCACAACAAAGCCGACCGGCCGCAACCCGCATGGCCGGTTCACGGAGGCACTCGCATGAGTCAGATCGCCCTCTCCTGTGACACCCCGGCACAGCGCCGTCTCAAGGCCGTGCGTCTGCGCGGCGCCCGCGCCCTGCGCGAAGCCCAGGCCCTGCGTTACCGCGTGTTCAGCAGCGAATTCGATGCCCAGCTCAAGGGCGCGGACCTGGGCCTGGACATGGACGACTACGACCGTCACTGCGCCCACATCGGCGTGCGCGACCTCAACACCGGCGCGCTGGTGGCCACCACCCGCCTGCTCGACCACCGCGCCGCGCAGCGCCTGGGCCGCTTCTACAGCGAAGAGGAATTCGCCCTCGACGGCCTGGACAACCTGCAGGGCCCGGTGTTGGAAATCGGCCGCACCTGCGTCGACCCGGACTACCGCAACGGCGGCACCATCGCCGTGCTCTGGAGCGAACTGGCCGAAGTGCTCAACGAAGGCGGCTACCGCTACCTGATGGGCTGCGCCAGCATTCCCATGCGCGACGGCGGCATCCAGGCCCGCGCGGTCATGCAGCGCCTGCGCGACCGCTACCTGTGCCAGCAGAACCTGCGCGCCGAGCCGAAGACCCCGCTGCCGCCGATGGACGTGCCGGACAACCTCACCGCCGAGCTGCCGCCGTTGCTCAAGGCCTACATGCGCCTGGGCGCGAAGATCTGCGGCGAACCCTGCTGGGACCCGGACTTCGGCGTCGCCGACGTGTTCATCCTGCTCAAGCGCGACGAACTCTGCCCGCGCTACGCCCGCCACTTCAAGGCCGCAGTCTGATGCGCAGCCTGCGCGCCTGGCTGCGCGTCGCCCGCCTGCTGTCACTTCTGCTGGTGGGCCTCGTGCTGGCCAGCTTCGTCAGCCTGCTGGAGCGCCTGCCCGGCGACCGGATGCCCCTGCGCCAGCGCCTGACGCGCTGGTTCCTGGCGCGCCTGTCCGCCGCCCTGCCCTTTGAACTGCAGGTGCACGGCGAGTTGCCCACACAGCCGATGCTGTGGGTCTCCAACCATGTGTCTTGGGTCGATATTCCGCTGCTGGGCGGGCTGCTGCCGCTGACCTTCCTGTCCAAGGCCGAAGTGCGCCAGTGGCCGGTAGCCGGCTGGCTGGCGGAGAAGGCCGGTACGCTGTTCATTCGCCGTGGCTCGGGCGATGCGCGGATGATCAATGCGCAGCTGGCCACGCACCTGTCGCGCGGCCGTTCGCTGCTGGTCTTCCCCGAAGGCACCACCACCGACGGCACGGGCCTGCGCACCTTCCACGGCCGCCTGATGGCCAGCGCCATCGAAGCCGGCGTGCCGGTGCAGCCGGTAGGGCTGCGCTACCGCCGCAACGACCAGGCGTGCGAACTGGCGCCCTTCATCGGTGACGACGATCTGGTCAGTCACCTGAAGCGCCTGTTCGACAATGATCGGGGTGTGGTGGAAGTCCACCTGCTGCCGGCGCTGTCCAGCGCGCACCAGGACCGCAATCTGCTGGCCAGACAGGCACATGCTGCGATCCACGCGGTGGTGTGTGAGGCCCAGGAAGAGTCGGCCATCGCGGCCTGAGTTCTGCCAGCAAGGCTGCAGGGAAAGCGAAGAAGGTTTGGAGCCCGCCGTAACCTACGGCCGACGGGTTCCCACTCTGACGAAACGGCTTTCAAACTACGCCGGGCGGCACCCTCGAGCCGCCCGACGCAACCTGAAAACAGTCTCCAGGCGCCGGAGGCTCAAGCCTCCGGCGGCACGACCAGGATGTCACAATCCAGTTCGCGCAGAGCGTAGTCGGCAACACTGCCGATCAGGGCACGCTTGATCCCACCCATACCCCGAGTACCCATGACCAGCAGATCGGGCCGATGCTTGTCGACCATCCGCTGCAACACGTTGCCCGGCAGCCCGACGGCCACCAGTTGTTCGTCGATGCGTTCTTCCAGATGGCGCTCGTGGAGGAACTTCTTCAGCTCGTCCACCGCCTGGCGGGATTCGCTGCCGACGAATTCGTCGATGCGCTCCTCGCTCACCCCGGAGTACTGCATCATGCCCTTGGCCAGCGGGCTGAAGGCATAGACGCCCCGGCGCACGGCGCCTTCGAGCAGGCCCAGTTCATCGGCCACTTCCACCGCATGGGCCGAGGCCGGCGAGGTATCGAGGGCGATCAACAGGTCGCGGTACTGGCCGCCGGCCGGCTGGTTGACCACCAGCACCGGCAGTTGCCCGGCGCGCAGCACTCGCTCGACCGTGGTGCCGACGAAGATGTCGCGCAGCACGCTCTTGCGGTGCGCGCCCATCACCAGCATCTCGCAGTCCTGCTGCTTCGCTGCGGCGAGGATCTGCTGATTCGGATCACCGCGCTCCACCAGCAGTTTCGGGCAGGTGCCGCCCAGCTCGGTGAGCTCCACCAGCCGCGCTTCAAGCATCAGGCGCACCTGGGTGACTTCCTGTTCGACCAGCGCCGAAGGCTGGTCTTCATCGACCACGTAGAGCACGGTCCAGGGGCAGGCGTAGCGCTTGGCCAGCGCTGCCGCACGGTGCAAAGCCTTTTCGGAACGGCCGGACAGATCCGTTGCGACCATTAACGACTTCATCATGCTGCTCCTCTCGTCGTCCTTCAGATGTGTCTATTGCACACGCTATGGGCCGTCGGGCGGTTGACGCATATCAAGTCAGGCCGGACCGTCCATCGTATTCGGCAGATTTCTGACGAAGGCCTGCAATTGGGGATAGAACTCACGGAAATCGCTGCTCAAAGGCTCATACAGGCGATCCAGCTCATCCCAGGCGCCATCCAGCAAAGACGGCCTGGACAGGCGTCGGGACATCCCGACGACCACGTCCTGCAGCACCTCGAACTCCCGATAGCTGCCGAGCCAGTCCTGCGCGGCCATGCGCGGTGCAATGCGCGCCAGACGCTCCGGCAGGCCAGGCGTACGGCCCAGTACACCGTAGACCCGTTGGGTGAAGTGCTCCAGCGGCTCGCCGGAGAAACGCCCCCAGTCGCGGGCCAGGCAATGGTCGAAGAACACGTCCAGAAGCACGCCGGCCATGCGCCGGCGCTCGCTGGGGAAGCGCGTCTTGGCACTGTGTATCAAGGCGTGACTGTCGGTGAAGGCGTCGATGCGCCGGTGCAGGCGGATGCCCGCCTCGATCTCGGCGGGCCACTGGCCGGCCAGCGGTCCCTTGACGAAGTCGCCATAGAGGCTGCCGAGCAGTTGGGCGGGCCGGTCGCCGCCCAGATGAAGGTGCGCGAGGTAGTTCATGGGCAGAGAGTAGCGCGGGTGGTCAGCGGCTACTATCACGGGTGTCGATCATTACTATCGCCCCAAACGAATTCATATCGCTTTTGACCGATATATAGTTCGTCCCAACGCGATATACCGATGTGCCCCATGACTGAACAACCCACTCTCGATCCTGGCATCGACCTCGACGAAATCTTCAAGGCCCTGGCCCACCCGGTGCGGCGCGACATGCTGCACTGGCTCAAGGACCCTGAGCAGTTCTTCGTCGAGCAGGAGCACCAATCCTTCGAGATCGGCGTCTGCGCCGGCAAGTTCGACCAGCGCACCGGTCTGTCGCAATCCACCGTTTCCGCGCATCTGGCCACCCTCCAGCGCGCGGGCCTGGTGACCAGTCGAAAAGTCGGCCAGTGGAATTTCTTCAAACGTAATGAGGAAACCATCCAGGCCTTTGTTCGCCACCTGAGCGAAGCGCTGTAACCCGGCTACTGCCAGCCAAGACAATCCCACTCTCCAGGAGCAGGCAAATGCCCACTTCGCTTCTCGTCCTCGCTTTGTCCGCGTTTGCCATCGGCACCACGGAATTCGTGATCATGGGCCTGCTGCCCGAGGTTGCGGGCGACCTCTCGGTGACCATTCCCGCCGCCGGCTGGCTGGTCAGCGGCTACGCCTTCAGCGTCGCCATCGGCGCGCCGATCATGGCCCTGCTCACCGCCCGTCTGCCGCGCAAGACCGCGCTGCTGATGCTCATGGGCATCTTCATCCTCGGCAACCTGCTCTGCGCGGTGGCCGCCAACTACGGCCTGCTGATGCTGGCGCGGATCATTACCGCCCTGTGTCACGGCGCCTTCTTCGGCATCGGCTCGGTGGTCGCCGCCAGCCTGGTGCCGGCCAACCGCAAGGCTTCCGCCGTGGCTCTGATGTTCACCGGCCTGACCCTGGCCAACGTGCTCGGCGTACCGGCCGGCACCGCGCTGGGCCAGATCGCCGGCTGGCGCTCGCCCTTCTGGGCGGTGACCTTGATCGGTGTGTTCGCGCTGATCGGCCTGTGGAGCGTGCTGCCGAAGAAACACGATGAAGAAGCCGTGGACATGCGCAAGGAAGTCGCTGCGCTGCGCAACGGCCCGCTGTGGCTGGCGCTGGGCACCACCGTGCTGTTCTCCGCCGCCGTCTTCGCGCTGTTCACCTACGTCGCGCCGCTGCTGGGCGAAGTCACCCGGGTTTCGCCGCACGGCATTACCTGGAGCCTGGTACTGATCGGCCTCGGCCTGACCCTGGGCAACATCCTCGGCGGCCGTCTGGCTGACTGGCGCCTGGGCACCACCCTGGCCGGCGTGTTCGCCACCATGGCGGTGGTCTCCACCGTCCTGAGCTGGACCAGCGCCTCGCTGATCCCGGCCGAAATCACCCTGTTCATCTGGGCCGCCGCTGCCTTCGCCGCGGTGCCCGCCCTGCAGGTCAACGTGGTGCGCGTCGGCGGCGCCGCGCCGAACCTCGTCGCCACCCTGAACATCGGCGCCTTCAACGTCGGCAACGCCATCGGCGCCTGGGTCGGCGGCAGCGTCATCGACCACGGCCTGGGCCTGACCCGCGTGCCCCTGGCCGGCGCCGTGCTCTCCGTACTCGCGCTGATCGCGGTGATGATCGCGTTCAGCGGCAAGCCCAACCAGACCCAACCCGTCCTCGACTGATCCTCCACCCTCACGCCCCGGAGTAACGCAATGACCACGCTTTTCGACCCCATCGTCATCGGTGACCTGGAACTGCCCAACCGCATCGTCATGGCCCCGCTGACCCGCTGCCGCGCCGACGAAGGCCGCGTGCCCAACGCACTGATGGCCGAGTACTACGTCCAGCGCGCCGACGCCGGCCTCATCCTCAGCGAGGCCACCTCGGTGACCCCGATGGGCGTGGGCTACCCGGACACCCCCGGCATCTGGTCCGACGACCAGGTCCGCGGCTGGACCAACATCACCAAGGCCGTACACGCCAACGGCGGTCGCATCATGCTGCAGCTGTGGCACGTGGGCCGCGTCTCCGACCCGCTGTACCTGAACGGTGAACTGCCGGTAGCGCCGAGCGCCCTCAAGCCGGCCGGCCACGTCAGCCTGGTGCGCCCGATCAAGGAATTCGTCACCCCGCGCGCCCTGGAAACCGAAGAGATCGCCGACATCGTCGAGGCCTACCGCGTCGGTGCCGAGAACGCCAAGGCCGCCGGTTTCGATGGCGTGGAAGTCCACGGCGCCAACGGCTACCTGCTCGACCAGTTCCTGCAGAGCAGCACCAACCAGCGCACCGACCAGTACGGCGGCTCGGTGGAGAACCGTGCCCGCCTGCTGCTGGAAGTCACCGATGCCGTGATCGGCGTCTGGGGTGCCGGCCGCGTCGGCGTGCACCTGGCTCCGCGCATGGACTCCCACGACATGGGCGACGCCGATCCGCTGGCCACCTTCGGCTACGTAGCCCGCGAGCTGGGCAAGCGCGGCGTGGCGTTCATCTGCACCCGCGAGAAGGCCGGCGACGACAGCATCGGCCCGAAACTGAAGGAGATCTTCGGTGGCGTGTACATCGCCAACGAGCGCTTCACCAAGGACAGCGCCAACGAGTGGCTGGCAAGCGGCAAGGCTGACGCTGTGGCCTTCGGCATCCCGTTCATCGCCAACCCGGACCTGGTGACCCGCCTGGAAAAAGGCGCCGCCTGGAACGAGCCGCACCCGGAAACCTTCTACGGCAAGGGCCCGGTCGGCTACCTGGACTACCCGCGCCTGTAACGGCGGGTTCCTGCGCCAATGAAAAGGGCGCCTTCATGCGAAGGCGCCCTTTTTTGTTGTCCTGAAAATTCGCAGCCGCTCCTGCAATGGGCACCCAGAGTTACCGGTACCTGTAGGATGGCGTGGAGCGCAGCGATACCCATCGATCCGTGGCACCGACAGCATGGGTATCGCTTAGGCTCCACCCATCCTGCGAGCCGGGTTCAGGTGGTGATCCAGCGCAGGGGCGTGGCCTCGTTGCGACCAGTCAACCGATACCCCGTGGTCGCACATCGCGTCGCCTCCGCGCAGCCCTTGCAACTCCCGCAGGCCGCCGGCTCGGGCGTGATCTTTTCCACCACGCCCATCGCCAGCAGCCGCTCCAGCAGCGCTTCGAGCAGAGCCCTGGAGGCGCCGAGACGCTGGGCCAAGGTCGGCACATCGGCCTCGCCCATCTCGCCGAGCAGGTTGCGCACCGCGATTGCCGTGGCCATCAGTGGCAGCTCCCCGCCGGGGCCGGGCGCAGGTCGCGCTCGCCGTCCAGCTCCAGGCCGCGCCGGCCAACCCAGCGCAGGATCAGGAACAGCACCAGGTTGAACGCCAGCACCAGGCCGATGGCCACCGCGCTGTACTGCGGATGCTGGGCGAAGCTGAAGACCTGGTAGCAGAGGGTCGCCAGCGAGTAGGCGACGTTGAGGCCCCAGAACACCGCAAAGGTCATCCAGCCGCGACCGCTCTCGCGGGTCAGCGCGCCGAGGGTCGCCACGCAGGGTACGTAGAGCAGCACGAACACCAGGTAGGCATAGGCGGCCAAGGGGCTGCCGAACTTGGCGGCGAAGGTGCCCATGGAGCCCTCCTCCATCTCGCCGTCGGCCATGCTCGCGGCCACCGGGTTGGCCAGCACGCTGAGGCTGAACGAGTCGCGCAGGCCATCCAGGGTATCCGCGCCGGCCTGCTTGAGCTGGCCCCAGAGGTCATAGCCGTCGGCATCGAAGGCTTCGCCCTGGATGTGCTCGGCGGTGTACAGGGTGTTCAGGGTACCGACCACCACTTCCTTGGCCAGCGCGCCGGTGACCAGGCCGACCGTGGCTTGCCAGTTGTCCTCGTGTACGCCCATGGGTTTGAGCAGCGGCGTGACCTTGTGGCTGAGGCTGGCCAGCGCCGAGTCGGCGATGTCGCCCTGCACCGGGCGGCCGTCGAGGGTGACGCTGTTGAGGCCGCCGATCACCAGGCTGACCAGGATGATCACGGTCCCCGCGCGAACCACGAAGGCGCGCAGGCGCATCCAGGTCTGCAGCAGCAGGCTGCGCAGGTGCGGCACGTGGTACAGCGGCAGCTCCATGACGAAGGGCGAGGCCTCACCACGCATCAGCGTGTGCTTGAGCAGCAGGCCGGTGAGCACCGCGACGACTATGCCCAGCAGGTACAGCGAGAAGATCGCCAGCGCGCCATTCTGGCCGAAGAAAGCCGCGGCGAACACGGCGAAGATCGCCAGCCGCGCACCGCAGGACATGAACGGCGCCATCATCGAAGTCATCAGGCGCTCGCGCGGGTTGTCCAGGGTACGGGTGCCCATGATCGATGGCACGTTGCAGCCGAAGCCGACGATCAGCGGCACGAAGGATTTGCCCGGCAGGCCGAGGGCCTGCATCAGGCGGTCCATGACGAAGGCTGCGCGGGCCATGTAGCCGGAGTCCTCCAGCAGGGCGAGGAACAGGTACATCAGGCCGATCTGCGGGATCAGCGGCAGCACCGCGTTGATGCCACCGCCCAGCCCCTGGGCCAGCAGCGCGGTCAGCCAGTCCGGCGCCCCCGTGCGCGCACCCAGCCACTGGATACCGTCGATGAAGAGTGCCGAGGATCCCTGGTCGAAGATCGGCTGCAGCGCGCCGCCCAGGGTGATGGCGAAGAAGAACATCAGGTACATCACGAAGAGGAACACCGGAATGCCCAGCCAGCGATTCAGCGCGACGCTGTCCAGCAGTTGGGTCAGGCGATGCGGCGCGGCCTGGCGGTGGTTGCTGGCGCGCTCGCAGAGTTCGCCGATCAGCCGGTAGCGCGCGTCCACCAGCAGCAGTTCCGGGTCTTCGCCGCAGGCGCAGCGGATCGCATCGCGGGCGGCCAGCAGGCTCGCCGGATCGAGCTTGAGCTGACGGGCGCTGTGCAGATCGCCTTCCAGCGCCAGCAGGGCCATCCAGGCCTGGGCCGGTGGTGCGTCAGCGGGCAGCAGCTGGATGACGGCATTGCGCAGTGCGGCAGGGTACGGCACCTGCAGCGGCGGCTGTGCCGTCACGCTATCGATGGCATCCTTCAGCGCGTCGATGCCTTCGCCACGGGTCGAGACCAGCGGCACCACCGGGCAACCCAGTTCCTGCGCCAGCGCCTCGCGGTCGATGTTCAGGCCCTGGGTGCGGGCGATGTCGAGCATGTTCAGCGCCACCACGCAGGGCAAGCCCATCTCGCGTAGTTGAACAGTGAGGTAGAGGTTGCGTTCCAGGTTGGTGGCGTCCACCACGTTGACCAGCACGTCCACTTCGCCATCGACAATGCAGCGCCGGGCGATCTGCTCGTCCAGCGAAGCCTGGGTCGACAACGTGGTCAGCGAATAGGTACCGGGCAGATCCACCAGGCGCACGCTGTGGCGCGCGGTGCGGAAGCTGCCTTCCTTGCGCTCCACGGTGACGCCAGCCCAGTTGCCAACGCGCTGGCGCGAGCCGGTGAGCTGGTTGAACAGGGTGGTCTTGCCCGCGTTGGGATTGCCGATCAGGCCGATGCGCAGTTCGTCCATGCTGGATCAGTCCTGCGCTTCGAGCTGGAGGAACGCCAGGTCGCGGCGGCGCAGCACCAGGCTGCACTGGCGGGTATCCACCTGCACCGGATCGCCCAGCGGCGCTACGCGGCGCACCTGCAATTCGGCGCCAGGCAATAGCCCCATGGAGAACAGCCGCTGGCGGAAGGCGGCGCCGATCCCGGGCCGGTAACCGGCAATGCGGTACCGGCGTTGCGCTTGAAGATCGTGCATGGGAAGCCTCCGGGGCGAATGATCGAACAAGGAGAGAATCGGAATGACTCTCATTTGTTAGCGATTATTCGCCTCGAAGCCGGCCCTGAAACTGATTCAAGACAAGAATTGCCGTGACTACCCCCAAAGAGGGATGGCCAGAAAAAAGCCCCCGGACCTGTCGGCACGGGGGCTTTTCATCGGCAGGACAATCAGCGGGTGCTGATCTGCTGCTGCAGGTTCTGCATCTGCTGCTGCAGGGTGTTGATGTTGCGCATCACCTGGATGCGGAACACGTCGAACTCCTTGGTATCGCTGCTGGCCTGGCCCTGACGGCCATCGACCTCGGCGCGCAGCAGCATCAGGTCGTCCTGGAGGCTCTTGATCGCCTGGCTCTGATTGCCCTGCTTCTTCAGGTTGGCGATCTCGGTGTTCAGCGCCTGGATCTGCTGGTTGGCGGCGGTCAGATCAGCCTGCACGTTCTTCAGCTTGGCCTGTTCATCAGTGATGGACTTGAGCTTGACGTCGAGCTGCTGCATCAGCAGCGCGGCGCTTTCCTGCTGGGACTTGAGGTCGGCGCTGACCTGCGCCAGGCGTTTGCCCTGGGCGCCGTCAAACTCCGACAGGGACGCCTGCTGCGCCTTGGCCTGCTCGGCCAGGCGACCCTGCAGCTGCTTGACCTGCAGCTTCAGCGCCTCGCGGTCGGTCATGCCGTTGGATTCGTTGGCGACGAACTTGCCGCGGATGTCATCCAGGCGACCGGCGGCTTCCTCGCTGATCTTGGCGAAGCTTTCCTGGGTGGCGATCAGTTGCTGCTCCATCAGCAGCAGTTGCTGGTGGCTCCACCAGCCTACGCCGGCCAGGGCGATGGCCATGGCCGCGACCAGCGCCCACAGCGCTCCGGTACCGCCACCACGCTTCACCGGCTGGGGCTGCGGGCGGCCGTTGGGCTCGACCACGCGGCGCGGGTGATGACCGAACTCGTCGCGGTCGGCGGCGTCAGTGGACAGGTGGGGCACATCATCGAATTCGTCGAACGTGTCGTTACGCATGGAATGAACCTGTGGGGATAAAGCGGCGTGTTGCCTGCGCAGGGCGCAGTATATCCGTTCGCGTGACGCTCAGAGCAGCGTGCCATCACAGGGCGTCACGCACCTCGTCGGCGCACAGAAGACCCGTGACGGAGGTCGCAGTTCCCCAGGCGACCCGCCAATAGTGGCTTTGCGACATCGTGGCACGCCCCTTGCTCCCGCTCCAGGTACTTGGCGCCGCTTTGGCGCCCTTCGCGGGGAGGAAGTCGGGTGATCGAACTCAACAAGGCCATCCTGGATTGCATGCGCGAACTGCGCCGCCGTCTGCGTGAAGAACAGGCACTGGAGATCCAGTACCAGCAGAGCGACGCCATCGAGCGCATGCTGCGCGCCTGCGCCGACTCAACGCGGGAAGAAACGCGCCAGCTGGGCGAACGCCTGAGCGAGCTGAGCGGCGTAAAGCTGCCCCGCGTGGTGCAGGAACCGAGCTTCCTGCCAATGCAGGGCAGTGGCGACCAGCAGTACTCCGGGCCGCTGCGTGGCGGCGCCCGCCCCTCACGTTAGATTTGGACGTGCTCTCGTAGTAGCAACTGTCTATCTCTGAAAGTCTGTGCCAGGAACTTCCCTCTCCCCCCGCCCTCTCCCTTCAGGGAGAGGGTTAGGGAGAGGGCAAGCCCTCGCAGCGGGGTAACAGATGGTGCAGGAGCCAGCCGTTACGCCCCGCGCAACCGCCACCAGTCGCAGAACTCGTCCAGCGCATCCCACAGGCTCGCCTGCGGGTCGTAGTCGAGATACTGGCGGGCGCGGGAGATGTCCAGGGAGAAGTCCTTGGCCATCACCGCCATCCCCAGGCGATGCAGGGTCGGTTCCGGGCGGCCGGGCAGGACCTTGCACACGCCCTCGTTGAGCAACGCCAGGTTATAAGCCAGCCCGTAGGGCATGTGCCGTTCCACCGGCTGCATGTCCAGCCGGCGCAGCACATAGTTCACCACGTCCCACAGCGGCAGCGGCTGGCCGTTGCTGATGTTGTAGGCCTGGCCGAGCGCCTCCTCACCGGCCATCAGGCTGGCGAACAGCGCGTCGTTGAGGTTCTGGATGCTGGTGAAATCCACCTTGTTCAGACCCTGGCCGATGATGCGCAGGCGGCCCTTGCGGTGCGCGGCGATCATCCGCGGGAAGATGCTGGTGTCGCCGGCACCCGTGACGAAGCGCGGGCGTAGCGCCAGCACTTCCAGGCCGAATTCCTGGGCGCCGAGGGCGACCAGTTCCGACTGGTATTTGGTCGAGCCGTAGTGGTTGGCGAAGCGCTTGGGCACCTGCTGCTCGCTGATGCCGACGTGGGACTGGCCGTCGAAGTAGATCGACGGCGACGACAGGTGCACCAGCCGGCGCACCTTCTGCTTGAGGCAGGCCTCGACCACCGACTCGGTCATGGTCACGTTGGCCTGGTGGAAATAGTCCTGGCTGCCCCACACACCCACCGCGCCAGCGCAATGCACCACGGCGTCGACGCCGCTGCACAGCGCACGGACCAGCGCCGGGTCCGACAGGTCGCCGGCCATGAATTCGGCGCCGCGCGCCACCAGCGGCTGCAGCGCCTCTTCGCGGCGTCCGTTCACCCGAACCGCCAGCCCCTGTTCCAGGGCAAAACGGGCAAAACGCCCGCCAATGAACCCGCTGGCTCCGGTGACCAGAATCTTCATGCACGCCACTCCCGTTCTTATAGTCCGGCGACTCTAGCAGGCGCCGCACCGTACTACTCTGGCCTTGCACGCCAGAAACGAATCCTTGCAGACCGCGCCGCTGCGCCAGGGTTGCACGACTTGCGATCGGCGACATACAGCGGGTGGTTGCGACTACCCTTTGAGGCACGCAGTTTTCTCAAGAGGCCACACCATGAGCAAGCCCCACTGGATGATCTACGGCGCCAACGGCTACACCGGCCGGCTGGTGGCCGAGCAGGCGCAGCGCGAGGGCCTGCAACCGATCCTTGGCGGCCGCAACCCGGCCAGCCTGCATGCGCTCGGCAGTTCACTGGGCCTGGAATGCCGGGTGTTCGACCTGAACGACAGCGCCGCCGCCCTGGCCGCGCTGGAAGATGTCGGCGTGGTCGCCAATTGCGCCGGGCCCTTCTCCGCCACCGCCGCGCCGATGATCGAGGCGTGCGTCGCCAGCGGTGCGCATTACGTGGACATCACCGGGGAGATTTCCGTCTTCGAATACGCCCACAGCCTCGACGAAGTGGCGCGCACGGCGGGCGTGGTGATCTGCCCCGGCGTCGGCTTCGACGTGATCCCCACCGACTGCGTCGCCGCCTGCCTGAAGGAAGCCATGCCCGACGCCGCGCACCTGGCACTGGGCTTCGACAGCGGAAGCGGCCTCTCGCCGGGCACCGCCAAGACCACCGTGGAAGGGCTCAAGCTGGGCGGCAAGGTGCGCGAGGCCGGGCGTCTGCGAGACGTGCCGCTGGGCTACAAGCGCCGCGACATAGACTTCGGCCGTGGCCTCAAGCACGCGGTGACCATCCCCTGGGGCGACGTGGCGACGGCCTACTACTCCACCGGCATCGGCGACATCGAGGTCTACCTGCCGGTGCCGCCGGCCGCCGCCATCGGCATGCGCGTGATGGACAGCTTCCGCCCGCTGCTGGGCCGCGACCGCGTGCAGGACTGGCTCAAGCAGCAAGTGGACAAGCGCGTCCATGGCCCCAATGAACTGGCCCGCAGCAAACTGCGCACCTGGGTCTGGGGCGAAGTACGCAACGCCCGTGGCGAACGCCGCACCGCACGACTGGAAACTGCCAACGGCTACGACGTGACCATCCACGGTGTGCTCTTCGCGGTGCGCCACCTGCTGGCCAACCCCAACACGGTCGGCTACTTCACTCCGTCGAAACTCTTCGGCGCGCGCTGCATCGAGCAATTGCCGGGCAGCGGCAGCATCGTCATTCGCGGTTGATCGGCACCATGAGCCCCGGCGCCTTCGCCAGCAGGTGCCGGGTCAGCGCGGCGAGCAATTCGCCGCCGTTGCGCCAGTGGTGCCAGTAAAGCGGCACGTCGATCACCTGCCCCGGCAGCATGTCCACCAGCTCGCCGCGCTCCAGTTCGCCGCGCACCTGTTGCTCCGGCACCAGGCCCCAGCCGAGGCCGCCGCTGGTCATGCGCACGAAGCCTTCGGAAGACGGGCACAGGTGGTAGCTGAAGTGGCCGTCGACGCCGAGGTCCTTCAGGTAGCGGTGCTGCAGTTGATCGTCCGGGCCGTAAACGATGGCCGGGGCGCGGACCAATCCGGTAGGCGTCACGCCCCTCGGGAAGTGCCGGGTGATGAATTCCGGGCTGGCCAGCCCGCGATAGCGCATGGCGCCCAGCGGCTCGCAGCGCCCGCCGGCCACCGGGCGCGGACTGGCGCAAACACAGCCGGCCACCTCGCCCGCGCGCATGCGCTTGAGGCCGACCTCCTGATCCTCGACCACCAGGTCCAGCAGCACGTGGCGCTCGCCGCAGAAATCGCCGACCGCATGAGCCCACCAGGTCGCCAGGCTGTCGGCATTCAAAGCCAGCCGCAAGCGCTCGGGCGCCGCGCCGTCATCCAGTGCGGGAACCCACTGCTGCAGATCGCCCTCCAGCAGGCGCACCTGCTGCACATGGTTGAGCAGGCGTTGGCCGAGATCGGTCGGTTGCGGCCGCGCCGCGCGCACCAGCACCGGCTGGCCGACCCGCGCTTCAAGCAGCTTGATGCGCTGGGAAATGGCCGACTGCGATAGCCCTAGCACCTGGGCGCCGCGCTCGAAACCGCCCTGCTCCACCACGGCGGCCAGGGCGGCAAGCAGCTTGTAGTCGAACATGATCAGTTTTCCTAATGAGATATCAGCAGTATTGGTTTTTCTTATACAGGTCAAAGCCGGACAATCGCCAGCATTCCCACTCTTTATGGATTGCCCACCATGGCTGGCGAAACCTCCCTGGCCGCGCTGCTGCGCGACATGACCCCGGTGCTCAACGACGGCGAGTACGTCTTCTGCACCCTGCCCGACGGTCAGCTCCCGATCGGCCTGCAGCCGCTGGGCAGCTTCCGCGAGAGCGAGGGGCTGACGCTGATCCTGCCGCGCCTCGAGGCTGAGCAGGCCGAGCTGGCCTTCGACTACGTCGCCGCCTGGCTGACCCTGGAAGTGCACTCTGCGTTGCAGGCGGTCGGTCTCACCGCCGCCGTGGCCGGCGCCCTGGCCAAGGCCGGGATCAGTTGCAACGTAATCGCCGCCTGGTACCACGACCATCTGTTCGTCGCCCACACCGACGGCCCGCGCGCGCTGGAAACACTCCGTGCACTCGCACTGAATCCGGAGGCCTGAGCCATGTGGCAGAGCTACCTCAATGGCATGCTGGTCGCTGCCGGCCTGATCATCGCCATCGGCGCGCAGAACGCCTTCGTCCTCGCCCAGAGCCTGCGCCGCGAGCATCACCTGTCGGTGGCCGCGCTGTGCGTGCTGTGCGACGCCATCCTGGTCAGCGCCGGGGTGTTCGGCCTGGCCAAGGTCCTTGCGGAGAACCCGACGCTGCTGGCCATCGCCCGTTGGGGCGGCGTCACCTTCCTGGTCTGGTACGGCCTCAAGGCACTGCGTCGTGCAGTCGCACCCGAAGCCATGGCCGACGCCCAGGAAACCGGCCCGCGCTCGCGCCGCACCGTGCTCATGGCAGCGCTGGCGGTGACCCTGCTCAACCCCCACGTCTACCTCGACACCGTGCTGCTGATCGGCTCACTCGGCGCCCAGCAGGCAGCGCCCGGCGCCTACGCCATGGGTGCGGCCAGCGCCTCGCTGCTGTGGTTCTTCACCCTGGCCTTCGGCGCCGCGTGGCTTGCGCCATGGCTGGCGCGGCCGGCGACCTGGCGACTGGTGGACCTGATGGTCGCGGTGATGATGTTGGGCATGGCCGCGCAACTGGTGTTCGCCAGCTGATCTCAGGCCCGCCAACGGAAGCTTTTCGAACGACGTTCCGTCATCCCGGTCTGTGCATAGTGAGCGTCGCGCTCCGGCGCAAGCCGCTGTGCAGGGCCTTTGCCCCTACAGTTGCTGCGTGGATATGCCGCAGGTCGGGTGCTATGATCGGACCTTCGTGGCGCCGGCGGGCTCTGAGCCTTCCGGACGCAACTGGCGCGCTGCCTGCTCCTTGATGGGGCGCATTGCAGCTACGCCCGGATGCCGCGACAAACATCGAACCGGCCCCGTGTACCGGTCGCGCGCACGTCGCGCTAGCCCAGACTGAGTGAGATAGGAGAGAGACCATGGCTTTCGAATTGCCGCCGCTGCCTTACGCGAAGAACGCCCTTGAGCCGCACATTTCTGCGGAAACCCTGGAATTCCACCACGACAAGCACCACAACACCTACGTCGTGAACCTGAACAACCTGGTTCCGGGTACCGAGTTCGAAGGCAAGAGCCTGGAAGACATCGTCAAGACCTCTTCCGGCGGCATCTTCAACAACGCCGCCCAGGTGTGGAACCACACCTTCTACTGGAACTGCCTGAGCCCCAACGGCGGTGGCCAACCCACCGGCGCCCTGGCTGACGCCATCAACGCTGCCTTCGGTTCCTTCGACAAGTTCAAGGAAGAGTTCAGCAAGACCTCCATCGGCACCTTCGGCTCCGGCTGGGGCTGGCTGGTGAAGAAGGCCGACGGCTCCCTGGCCCTGGCCAGCACCATCGGTGCCGGCTGCCCGCTGACCAGCGGCGACACCCCGCTGCTGACCTGCGACGTCTGGGAACACGCCTACTACATCGACTACCGCAACCTGCGTCCGAAGTATGTCGAGGCGTTCTGGAACCTGGTCAACTGGGACTTCGTGGCCGAGCAGTTCGCTGCCTGAATGTACCCTGCTTGATACGAAAACCCGGCCTCGCGCCGGGTTTTTTCGTAATGGGCGCGTAACACCTTCGTGTCAGCTAACCTGAAAGGCCGGTACAGTCACGAAACACAACGATGGCCCTTTGACGTCATTGCGCCAATTGCCAATACTCAGCCCCAGTCGTTCGCCCCTGGCGAGAAACAAGGAACGCCCTTGAAACTGGATCCCCGGCACAGCCTCTCCCTCAAGCTGCTGCGAATGGTATTGCTCGCGGCCCTCGTGGTCGGGGTGGTACTCAGCTGTGCCCAGATCGTCTATGACGCCCACAAGGCGCGCCAGGCCGTGCACAACGATGCCCAGCGCATCCTGGCGATGGTCCGCGACCCCTCCACCCAGGCCGTCTACAGCCTCGACCGCGACATGGCGATGCAGGTCCTCGAGGGCCTGTTCCAGCACGAAGCCGTGCGCTACGCCGCCATCGGCCACCCCGACGAACCCATGCTGGCGGAGAAATCCCGCCCGCTGCTGGACTCCAGCACCCGCTGGATGACCGACCCGATCCTCGGCGCCGAGCAGAACTACTCCATCCGCCTCGCCGGCCGTGGCGGTTCCAACGAGTACTACGGCGACCTGAAGATCACCCTCGACACCGCGCCCTACGGCGACGACTTTGTCGCCACCTCGGTGATCATCTTCATCTCCGGCATCCTCCGCGCCATGGCCCTGAGCCTGGTGCTGTTCATGGTCTACCACTGGCTGCTGACCAAGCCGCTGTCGAAGATCATCGAGCACCTCGCCTCCATCAACCCGGACCGCCCCAGCCAGCACAAGCTGCCAATGCCCGACGGCCACGAGAAGGACGAGCTGGGTTTATGGGTGAATACCGCCAACCAGCTGCTGGCCTCCATCGAGCGCAATGGCCACCTGCGCCGGGAGGCCGAAGACAGCCTGCTGCGTATCTCCCAGTACGACTTCCTCACCGGCCTGCCCAACCGCAAGCTGCTGCAACAGCGCCTGGACCAGATCCTCGAGGGCGCCTCGCGCCTGCAACGCCGCGTCGCCGTGCTCTGCCTGGGCCTGGATGACTTCAAGGGCATCAACGAGCAATACAGCTACCAGTTCGGCGACCAGTTGCTGATCGCCCTCGCCGACCGCCTGCGCACCCGCAGCGCGCACCTCGGCGCCCTGGCACGGCTGGGCGGCGACCAGTTCGCCCTGGTCCAGGCCGACATCGAACAGCCCTACGAAGCGGCGGAACTGGCCCAGCAGATCCTCGACGACCTGGAGGCCCCCTTCGAGCTCGACCAGCACCTGGTGCACCTGCGCGCCACCATCGGCATCACGCTGTTCCCCGAGGACGGCGAGACCACCGAGAAGCTGCTGCAGAAAGCCGAGCAGACCATGACCCTGGCCAAGAGCCGTTCGCGCAATCGCTACCAGTTCTACATCGCCAGCGTCGACAGCGAGATGCGTCGTCGTCGCGAGCTGGAGAAGGACCTGCGCGAGGCCCTGGCACGCAACGAACTGCACCTGGTGTATCAGCCGCAGGTGGATTACCGCGATCACCGCGTGGTCGGCGTGGAAGCACTATTGCGCTGGCAGCACCCGACCCAGGGCTGGGTCGCGCCGGACCTGTTCATCCCGCTGGCGGAACAGAACGGCAGCATCTTCAGTATCGGCGAATGGGTGCTCGACCAGTCCTGCCGCCAACTGCGCGAATGGCACGACCAGGGCTTCGACGACCTGCGCCTGGCGGTCAACCTGTCCACCGTGCAGCTGCGCCACAACGCCCTGCCGCGTGTGGTCAGCAACCTGTTGCAGATGCACCGGCTGCCGCCGCGCTCGCTGGAGCTGGAAGTCACCGAGACGGGCCTGATGGAGGACATCTCCACCGCCGCCCAGCACCTGCTCAGCCTGCGCCGCGCAGGCGCCCTGATCGCCATCGACGACTTCGGCACCGGCTACTCCTCGCTGAGCTACCTGAAGAGCCTGCCGCTGGACAAGATCAAGATCGACAAGAGCTTCGTCCAGGACCTGCTGCTGGACGACGATGACGCCACCATCGTTCGCGCCATCATCCAGCTGGGCAAGAGCCTGGGGATGCAGGTGATCGCCGAGGGCGTGGAGACGGTCGAGCAGGAGGCTTACATCATCGCCCAGGGCTGCCACGAAGGTCAGGGCTACCTCTACAGCAAGCCGCTGCCGGCGCGCGAACTGACGCTCTACCTCAAGCAGGCGCGACGTCTGGCCGAAGCGGCCGGCGGCAATCCCAACGGCTCCGTCGAGCGCCATTGATTCCTCCCCCACGCCGAATCCCCCTGTCGTAGCAAGCATGCTCGCGAACCGCATGGCACTGGCGCTGGGGCTGTTCGCGAGCAAGCTCGCTCCTACGAAAAGCCCAATCCCCTGCCCGCTGCTGGCGACTTGCTGGCCCCTTGATCGAGCGGCGCCACCGATCTCTCTTTTCAAAAATGCAAATCTTTCGCATTATGTTGCGGATTTTCTTGCGCAGTCCTTTTTACGTGCGCCTCTTATCCATGCAAAGGAACCCGTCATGACTCGTATGCCCTGGGCCACTGCCAGCCTGCTCGCCATCGCCATTTCCCTCGCCGGCTGCGGCGATGACAAGAAAGCCGAAGCTCCTGCCGCCGCTCCGGCTGCCAGCACCCAGAGCACTGCCCCGGCAGCGGCTGCCAAGGTCGACGAGGCCGCAGTCAAGGCCGTGGTGAAGAACTACCTGGACATCGCCGAAGCCACCTACGGCGACGCCCTGACCACCGCCAAGGCCCTGCAGACCGCCGTCGATGCGCTGATCGCCAAGCCCAGCGAAGAAACCCTGAAGGCCGCCCGCGAAGCCTGGATCGCCTCCCGCCCGTCCTACTCGCAGAGCGAAGCCTTCCGCTTCGGCAACTCGATCATCGACGACTGGGAAGGCGCGGTTAACGCCTGGCCGCTGGACGAAGGCCTGATCGATTACGTCGCCAAGGACTACCAGCACGCTGAAGGCAATGCTGGCGCCAGCGCCAACATCGTCGCCAACACCGAGATCCAGGTCGGCGAAGACAAGATCGACGTCAAGGAAATCACCGGCGAGAAACTCAAGGGCCTGAACGAACTGGGCGGTTCCGAAGCCAACGTCGCCACTGGCTACCACGCTATCGAATTCCTCCTGTGGGGCCAGGACCTGAACGGCACCAAGCCGGGCGCAGGCGATCGCAAGTACACCGACTACGCCCAGGGTAAGGACTGCACCAACGGTCATTGCGACCGTCGTGCCGCCTACCTGAAGGCCGTCACCGACCTGCTGGTTTCCGACCTGGAAGAAATGCACGGCAACTTCAAGGCCGGCGTTGCCGACAACTACCGCGCCAAGGTCGAGGCCGACACCGCCGAGAACAACCTGCGCAAGATGTTCTTCGGCATGGGTTCCCTGTCCCTGGGCGAACTGGCCGGCGAGCGCATGAAGGTCGCGCTGGAAGCCAACTCCACCGAAGACGAGCACGACTGCTTCAGCGACAACACCCACAACACCCTGTTCTTCAACGCCAAGAGCATTCGCAACATCTACACCGGCGAATACAAGCGTACCGACGGCAGCGTCGTGAAGGGCCCGAGCCTGTCCGACCTGGTCGCCAAGGCTGACGCCCAGGCCGACACCGACCTGAAGGCCGACCTGGCCAACACCGAAGCCAAGATGCAGGTCATCGTCGACCGTGCCGAGAAGGACGGTGTGCATTTCGACCAGATGATCGCTCCGGAAGACAAGGACGATCAGCAGAAGATCCGCGACGCCATCGCCTCGCTGGTCAAGCAGACCGGCGCCATCGAGAAGGCCGCCACCGCGGTCGGCGTGCAGGACCTGAAGCCGGACAACGCCGATCACCAGTTCTGATCCGCCTGTCCTGACGGCTGAAAGTGCTGCGGCTCCACGCCGCAGCCACCTGCAAGCCTCTGCAAAGCCCCGCACTGCGGGGCTTTGTCATTTCCGGGCGGCAAACGATGTCGTTCTCAAATACAAATTTTTCATATTTGCATTTGACGCCCCTGCTACCATGGCGCGCTGCCATCTACCGCTCTGGAACCCCGCCAATGCTCCACCGCCGTACCGCCCTGTGCCTTGTGCCGCTGCTGTCTGCCCTCGCCCTTGCCGCGTGCAAGCCGGAGACCTCCCAGCATGCCGTGGCCGAGCCTGGCGAAGCACTCTCTGGCGGCGCCACCACGGTGAAACAGAGCGATCGCAACGCCTATTCCATGCCCTCGGGCAACCTCACGCCGAGTCGCCGCCTGGACTTCGCCGTGGGCAACAGCTTCTTCCGCAATCCCTGGGTGATCGCGCCGACCACCACCACCGCGCGCGACGGCCTCGGCCCGCTGTTCAACACCAACGCCTGCCAGAACTGCCACATCAAGGACGGTCGCGGCCATCCGCCGGAGATCAACGACGTCAACGCCGTGTCGATGCTGGTGCGCCTGTCGATCCCCGCCGGCGCCGCCGACGTCGAAACCATCAAGCGCCTGGGCGTGGTGCCCGAGCCGGTGTACGGCGGCCAGTTCCAGGACTCGGCCATCCCAGGCGTCGCGCCCGAGGGCAAGGTGCGGGTGGACTACGAGCCGGTGAAGGTGAGCTTCAAGGACGGCACCGTGGTCGAGTTGCGCAAGCCCAAGCTGCTGATCAGCGACCTGGGTTACGGCCCGATGCACCAGGACACGATGTTCTCCGCCCGCATCGCCCCGCCGATGATCGGCCTGGGCCTGCTGGAGTCCATCAGCGAGGCGGACATCCTCGCCAACGCCGAGCTCCAGGCCAAGGGCAGCGACGGCATCAACGGTCGGCCGAACCGGGTCTGGGACGACGAGAAACAGGCCACCGTCCTCGGCCGCTTCGGCTGGAAGGCCGGGCAACCCAACGTCGCCCAGCAGAACGCCCACGCCTTCTCAGGCGACATGGGCCTGACCAGCGACCTGCTGCCCAGCGATGACTGCACAAAAGCCCAGGTCGACTGCCTGAACGCCATCGACGGCGGCAAGCCGGAAGTCAGCCAGCACATCTTCAACCAGGTCGCCTTCTACGCCCGCAACCTCGCGGTGCCGGCGCGGCGCAAGGTCGACGACCCGCAGGTGCTCACCGGCAAGGGCCTGTTCTTCGATTCCGGCTGCGCCAGCTGCCACACGCCCAAGTTCACCACCGGCGCCAATGCCGCCGAGCCGGAACTGGCCAACCAGGTCATCCGCCCCTACAGCGACCTGTTGCTGCATGACATGGGCGAGGGACTAGCGGACAATCGCCCGGAATTTCTTGCCAGCGGCCGCGACTGGCGCACGGCGCCGCTGTGGGGCATCGGCCTGACCGAGACGGTCAACGGCCACACCCAGTTCCTGCATGACGGCCGCGCCCGCAACCTGCTCGAAGCCGTGCTCTGGCATGGCGGCGAAGCCGAAGCGGCCAAGCAACGCGTACTGAATTTCGACGCCGGGCAGCGCGATGCCCTGCTGGCGTTCCTGAACTCACTCTAAGGAGCCGAGCCCACCATGTTCCGCCCCCGACTGCTGATCACCAGCCTTGCCATCGCCCTGGGCGCCTGCTCGCCCACCGACCCGCAGGCCACCACCAGCGCCACGCTGGCCCAGCAGGTGATCCTGCCGACCTACAGCCGCTGGGTCGACGCCGACCGCGCGCTGGCCGCCAGCGCCCTGGCCTACTGCCAGGGCAAGGAAGATCTGACCAAGGCCCGCGCCGACTTCATGGTCGCGCAGAAGGCCTGGGCCGAGCTGCAGCCGCTGCTGGTCGGTCCGCTGGCCGAGGGCAACCGCTCCTGGCAGGTACAGTTCTGGCCGGACAAGAAGAACCTCGTGGCGCGCCAGGTCGAGCAACTGCTCAACAGCGGCAACGCGATTTCCCCGGCGACCCTGGATAAATCCAGCGTCGTGGTGCAGGGCCTGACCGCCTACGAATACATTCTCTATGACGCCAGGATCGACCTCGCCAACGCCGAGACCAAGGCGCGCTACTGCCCGCTGCTGGAAGCCATCGGCGAACACCAGCAGGCGCTGGCGGAGAGCATCCTGGCGCAGTGGAAGAAGGACGGCGGCATGCTCGCCCAGCTCTCCAAGTTCCCCAACGAGCGCTACGCCGATGCCCACGAAGCCATCGCCGAGCTGCTGCGGGTACAGGTCACCGCGCTGGACATGCTGAAGAAGAAACTCGGCACCCCGCTGGGCCGCCAGAGCAAGGGCATCCCACAGCCGTTCCAGGCCGAAGGCTGGCGCAGCGACATGTCGCTCGCGAGCCTTGATTCCAGCCTGACCGGCGCCCAGGCGCTGTGGGACGGCACCGACAAGAAGGGCCTGCGCGCCCTGCTGCCGGCCGAACAGAAAGAGCTGGCCGGCAAGATCGACGCGGCCTACGCCGACGTCCACGGCAAGCTGAAGGCGATCAACCAGCCACTCAGCGAGCTGCTCAAGAACGAAGCCGGCCTCAAGCAGTTGAACGAGCTGTATGACAGCCTGAACGTTGTCCATCGCCTGCACGAGGGTGATCTGGCGAAAGCGCTCGGCGTGCAGCTGGGGTTCAACGCCAACGACGGCGACTGATACAGAGCGAACGAGGTGCAAGCCATGTTGCGACGTCACGTGATCGGCCTGGGCAGCCTGCTGCTCGGCGCCCTGACCTTCGGCGGCTGGACGCTGTCACGCAAGGGCAAGGAGCCCCTGGTGCTGTCCGCCCGTGACGACGCGGATGGCAAGCACTACGCCGTGGGCTATCGCCTGGACGGCAGCTGCGCCTTCGCCACCGAGGTCGGCCTGCGCTGCCACGACGTGGTGCAGCACCCCAGCCTGCCGCTGGCGCTGTTCGTCGCCCGCCGGCCGGGCCGCCAGAGCTACCTGATCGACCTGAACGACGGCCGCCTGCTGCAGACTCTCGATTCGCAGGTCGACCGCCACTTCTACGGTCACGGTGTGTGGCACAAGAACGGCGAATGGCTCTACGCCACCGAGAACGACACCACCGATCCGGGCCGCGGCCTGCTCGGCGTGTACCGCTTCGACGGTGAGCGCCTGAGCCACACCGGCGAGGTTTCCACCCACGGCCTAGGCCCACACCAGGTGTCCTGGATGCCCGATGGCGAGACCCTGGTGGTGGCCAACGGCGGTATCCGCACCGAAGCCGAAAGCCGCGTGGAGATGAACCTCGACGCCATGGAGCCGAGCCTGGTGCTGATGCAGCGCGACGGCGCGCTGATCTCCAAGGAAACCCTGCCACAGCAGATGAACAGCGTGCGCCACCTGGCGATTGTCGCGGACGGCACCATAGTCGCCGGCCAGCAGTACATGGGCGACTCCCACGACCGCGCCGACCTGCTCGCCATCAAGCGCCCCGGCGAAGCCTTCCAGGCCTTCCCGCTGGCCGACGAGCAACGCCAGGCGATGACCCAGTACACCGCCAGCGTCGCCGTCCACGACGAGCTGCGCCTGGTCGCCCTGACCGCCCCACGTGGTAACCGCTTCTTCATCTGGGACCTGGATACTGGCGCCGTGCGGCTGGACGCGCCGCTGCCCGATTGCGCCGGCGTCGGCGCGGTGAAGGACGGCTTCGTCGTCACCTCCGGCCAGGGCCGCTGCCGCGTCTACGACTGCCGCAGCGAACGCATTGCCGGCACGCCGCTGGAGCTGCCCGCGGCGTTCTGGGACAACCATCTGCACCTGGCCTGAACAGGATCGGCGAACGCCGGCATTCCCTTGTAGGAGCGGGCCATGCCCGCGATCGCGCGCATGGCGCGCTCCTGCAGGTCAGCTCCGTCGCCTGGGTTGTCGTAGGAGCCCCATGGCATCAAGCCAGAACGCCCGTCCCAGAGCACCTAAACCCCCTACCACTCGTCTCCCTGACCTCAGGAAGACCGCCACGCGGCCGATGCAAAGGCTGACCGATTCCCACCCTGCGTCTTAGAGGCGTAAACCCGATGTCCCCCAACACTTCCTTGCGTACCCAGATCCTTTCGCTGCTGGGCGGCAGCCTGCTGCTCGTGCTGCTGATCGCCCTCGCCTGCTTCCACTTCCTCTCCGGCAGCGTCGGCGCCTACCAGCGCCTGCTGGACGGCCCGCTGCAGTCCTCGCAACTGGTCGACCAGGCGAACCTGGCCTTCAAGGTCCAGGTGCAGGAATGGAAGAACGTCCTGCTGCGCGGCCAGCAGCCGGCTGACCTGACCAAGTACTGGGGCCAGTTCGAGGACCAGGAACGCGCCGTGCAGGAGGTGCTCGGTCGCCTGGAGCAGAACGCCGCCGACGAGCCGCAGCTCAAGGCCCAGGTCAGCCGCCTGCGCGACGAACACCGCCAGCTCGGCCAGGCCTACCGCAAGGGACGCGACGCCTACCTCGCCGCCGGCAGCGACCCGCGCGCCGGTGACGCCGCGGTGAAAGGCATCGACCGCGCCGCCAGCGAGCAGATGGCCGCCCTGGTGGACAGCCTGCACCGCGATGCCCAGGAAGAAGCCGGGAACATCTCCGCCAGCGCCCACAGCACCGTCATCAGCGGCAGCCTGATCCTGCTGATCTCCGGCCTCGCGCTAGGCCTGCTGAGCCTGTGGCTGGTCAACCGCAACCTGATCGGCCCGATCGCCCGCCTGATCGAACACATCGCCCAGCTCAGCGAAGGCAACTTCGGCGAGCGCGTCGACGCCAGCCGCCGCGATGAACTGGGCCGCCTGGCCCGCGCTGCCAATACCCTGCGCGACTTCCTGGCCGAGACCTTCACCCGCCTGAAACACAGCACCACCGAACTGGACACCGCCAGCGGCGAACTGAACGCCATCGCCACCCTGATGGCCGAAGGTACCCGCGAGCAGTTCTCGCGCACCGATCAGGTGGCCACGGCGATGCACGAGATGTCCGCCACCGCCCAGGAAGTCGCCCGACACGCCTCCGACGCCGCCCGCGCCGCCGACGATGCCGACCAGCACGCCCAGGAAGGCGGCGAAGTGATGAAGACCACCATCGTCACCATCACCGAGATGAGCAACGAGATCGCCAACACTGCCGAAGTCATCCGCCGCCTGGAAAGCGACAGCGGACGCATCGGCAAGGTGCTCGAAGTGATCCGCGGCATCGCCGACCAGACCAACCTGCTGGCCCTCAACGCCGCCATCGAGGCCGCCCGTGCCGGTGAAGCCGGCCGTGGTTTCGCCGTGGTCGCCGACGAGGTCCGCACCCTGGCCCAGCGCACCGCCGAGTCCACCGCCGAGATCCACCAGATCATCGACACCGTGCAGACCGGCTCGGTCAACGCCCTGCGCGCCATCGAGAGCGGCCAGACCCGTAGCGAACAGGGCGTGGAGCGCGTCACCCAGGCCGGCGAAGTGCTGCGCAGCATCACCCACGCCGTGGAAGCCATCCGCGACATGAACCGCCAGATCGCCACCGCCGCCGAGGAGCAGACCTCGGTCGCCGAGGACATCTCGCGCAACCTCACCGAGATCACCGCCATCGGCGCCACCAACGAGGAGAACGTGGTGCGCACCCAGGGCGCCAGCCGTCACTTGCATGGTCTCTCCGGCGAGCTGGCGGATGTCACTCGCAAGCTCAGCGCCTGATCCTTCTCAGCCACACGGACGTGGCTCCCCCTCCAGCAGATTCCGTCGCACCGATCCAGCGCACATCTTCCGCAAACAACCTTACTTTTCGTGGGAAACCTCTTGTAATCGCAGCCCTTTGACTCGCCGTGCATTCAGGCATAAGGTGCGCAATTCCGCCCCGCAATGGGGCGTCCCACGTATCGGCTTCAACGCCTGATCGACATCTGCGCGAACGGAAGGCCGCCCGGCAATTTGTGGGCGAGCGATCGCGCCCGATTGCTGCCAGGCACGTACCAAGGAACAGGAAGATGTTGCGCCGCATGCTGATCATGCTGGGCGTAGTTGCCGTCATCGTTGCGGTGCTCGCCGGCTCGAAATACCTCTCCATCAAGAAACAGATCGCCATGTTCTCGGCGCCGCGTCCGCCGGTGAGCGTGAACGCCGCCCAAGCCGAACAACGCGACTGGCAGAGCCGCCTGCAGGCCATCGGCACCCTGCGCGCCATCCAGGGCGTAACCCTGACTGCCGAGGTTTCCGGCACGGTCAGCGCGGTGCAGTTCGTCTCCGGCGACAAGGTCAAGGTTGGCCAGCCGGTGGTGCAGCTCGAATCCGATGTCGAGCAGGCCACCCTGCGCACCGCCGAGGCGGACCTCGGCCTGGCCCAGGTCGAGTACGAGCGTGGCAAGAGCCTGGTGGGTCGCCAGGCCATCTCCAAGAGCGAGTACGACCGCCTCGCCGCCCAGCTGAACCGCTCCACCGCCACCGTCGCGCAACTGCGCGCGGCACTGGCGAAGAAGCGCATCCTCGCGCCCTTCTCCGGCACCATCGGCATCCGCCAGGTGGACGTCGGCGACTACGTCTCCCCCGGCACCGAGATCGTCACCCTGCAGGACCTGACGACCTTGCAGGTGGACTTCTTCCTGCCCGAGCAGGACTTCCCGCTGCTCAAGCGCGGGCAGAAAGTCGTGGTACGCGTGGCGGCCTATCCGGGCCAGAGCTTCGACGCGCAGATCGACGCCATCAGCCCGCGGGTGGACAACCAGACGCGCAACCTGCTGGTCCGCGCCAGCATGGCCAACCCCGACGGCAAGCTGCTGCCGGGCATGTTCGCCAACCTGGAAGTGCAGTTGCCGGACAGTGCGCCGCGCGTCGTGGTACCCGAGACCGCGGTGGCCTTCACCCTGTATGGCAACTCGGTGTACGTGGTGGTGCCGCAGAAGAACAAGGCCGACGACAAGGACGCCGACGTGGCCAGTACCAGCCAGACCAAGGTCACGGAGTCTTCGCAGAAGAAGCTCGAAGTCGAGCGCCGCTTCGTCAAGACCGGCGAACGCCGCGAAGGCAGCGTGGTGATCCTCGAGGGCCTGAAGGCCGGCGAAGAAGTGGTGACCTCCGGCCAGCTCAAGCTGGACAACGGTACCGCCGTGGCCATCGTCAAGGACCCGCAGTAACGCACAGGCGGCGCGCCGCTGGTTCAGTGCGCGCCCACAGGCCCCGCCGCACAGCGGCCGGCGCCCGCAACAAGGGATTGAGAGCATGTTTACCGATCCATTCATTCGTCGCCCGGTGCTGGCGACCGTGGTCAGCCTGCTGATCGTCCTGCTCGGCATGCAGGCCTTCAGCAAGCTGGTGATCCGCGAATATCCGCAGATGGAAAACGCGCTGATCACCGTCACCACCTTCTATGCCGGCGCCAACGCCGAAACCATCCAGGGCTACATCACCCAGCCGCTGCAGCAGAGCCTCGCCAGCGCCGAAGGCATCGACTACATGACCTCGGTGAGCCGGCAGAACTACTCGGTGATCTCGATCTACGCGCACATCGGCGCCAACTCCGATCGCCTGGTCACCGAGCTGTTGTCGAAGATCGGCGAGGTGAAGACCCAGCTGCCGCCCGATGCGGAAGACCCGGTACTGGACAAGGAAGCCGCCGACGCCTCGGCGCTGATGTACATCAGTTTCTTCAGCGAGCAGATGAACAACCCGCAGATCACCGACTACCTGTCGCGGGTGATCCAGCCCAAGCTCGCCACCCTGCCGGGCATCTCCGAAGCCGAGATCCTCGGCAACCAGGTGTTCGCCATGCGCCTGTGGCTGGACCCGGTGAAGATGGCCGCCTACGGCATCACCGCCGGTGACGTGGCCGACGCGGTGCGCCAGTACAACTTCCTCTCCGCCGCCGGCGAGGTGAAGGGCGAAATGGTGGTCACCTCGGTGAACGCCTCCACCGACCTGAAATCCCCGGAAGCCTTCGCCGCCATTCCGCTGAAGACCGCTGGCGACCGCCGCGTGCTGATGGGCGACGTGGCGCGCATCGAACTGGGTGCGGCGAGCTACGACGCGGTCAGCTCGTTCAACGGCATCCCGTCGGTGTACATCGGCATCAAGGGCACGCCCAGCTCCAACCCGCTGGACGTGATCAAGGAAGTCCGCGCCAAGATGCCGGAGCTGGAAGAGCAGCTGCCGCCGGGCCTGCAGGTGTCCATCGCCTACGACGCCACGCGCTTCATCCAGGCCTCCATCGACGAAGTGGTGAAGACCCTGGGCGAGGCGATCCTGATCGTCATCGTGGTGGTGTTCCTGTTCCTCGGCGCATTCCGCTCGGTGATCATCCCGGTGGTGACCATCCCGCTGTCGATGATCGGCGTGCTGTTCTTCATGCAGGTGATGGGCTACTCGATCAACCTGCTGACGCTGCTGGCCATGGTGCTCGCCATCGGCCTGGTGGTGGACGACGCCATCGTGGTGGTGGAGAACATCCACCGTCACATCGAGGAGGGCAAATCGCCGTTCCAGGGCGCCATCGAGGGCGCACGGGAAATCGCCGTGCCGGTGGTGACCATGACCATCACCCTGGCCGCCGTGTACGCGCCCATCGGTTTCCTCAGCGGCCTCACCGGCGCACTGTTCAAGGAGTTCGCCTTCACCCTGGCCGGCGCGGTGATTATCTCCGGCATCGTCGCGCTGACGCTGTCGCCTATGATGTGCTCGCGCCTGCTGCGCCACGACGAGAACCCCAGCGGCCTGGCCCATCGCCTGGACCTGATTTTCGAGGGCCTCAAGCAGCGCTACCAGCGCGCCCTGCACGGCACGCTGAACAGCCGCCCGGTGGTGATCGTCTTCGCGCTGCTGGTGCTGGCAATCATCCCACTGCTGATGATGTTCACCCACAAGGAACTGGCACCGGAGGAAGACCAGGGCATCGTCTTCATCATGGCCAACGCGCCGCAGACGGCGAACCTCGACTACCTGTCGAAGTACACCGCCGAGTTCGAGGGCATCTTCCGCAAGTTCCCCGAGTATTATTCCGCGTTCCAGATCAACGGCTACAACGGCGTGCAGACCGGCATCGGCGGCATGCTGCTCAAGCCCTGGGACGAGCGCCAGCGCAGCCAGATGGAACTGCTGCACGCGGTGCAGGGCGAGCTGGACAAGATCCCCGGCCTGCAGATCTTTGGCTTCAACCTGCCGTCGCTGCCGGGCACAGGCGAGGGCCTGCCATTCCAGTTCGTGATCAACACCGCCAGCGACTACCAGTCCCTGCTGCAGGTAGCCGAGCGGGTGAAGAAGCGCGCGGAAGAGTCGGGCAAGTTCGCCTTCCTCGACCTCGACCTGGCCTTCGACAAGCCCGAACTGGTGGTCGATATCGACCGCGCCAAGGCCGCGCAGATGGGCGTGTCCATGCAGGATCTGGGCATCGCACTGGGAGCGCTGCTGGGTGAAGGCGAGATCAACCGCTTCACCATCGACGGGCGCAGCTACAAAGTCATCGCCCAGGTCGAGCGAGCCTACCGCGACAACCCGAGCTGGCTGAACAACTACTACGTAAAGAGCCAGAGCGGCCAGCTGATCTCGCTGTCCACCCTGGTGACCTTCCACGAGCGCGCGCGCCCGCGCCAGCTCAACCAGTTCCAGCAGCTGAACTCGGCGATCATCTCCGGCGTGCCGATGGTCAGCATGGGCGAAGCCATCGACACCGTGCGCAGCATCGCCGAGCAGGAATCACCGCGCGGCTTCTCCTTCGACTACGCCGGCGCCTCACGGCAGTTCGTGCAGGAAGGCAGCGCATTGATGATTACCTTCGCCCTGGCGCTGGCGGTGATCTTCCTGGTGCTGGCGGCTCAGTTCGAGAGCTTCCGCGATCCACTGGTGATCATGGTCACCGTGCCGCTGTCGATCTGCGGCGCGCTGATCCCACTGTTCCTCGGTCTGTCGAGCCTGAACATCTACACCCAGGTGGGGCTGGTGACGCTGATCGGGCTGATCAGCAAGCACGGCATCCTCATCGTCGAGTTCGCCAACCAGCTGCGCCATGAGCGCGGGCTGTCGGTGCGCGAGGCGGTGGAGGAAGCCGCGGCAATCCGCCTGCGTCCAGTGCTGATGACCACCGCTGCCATGGTGCTCGGCGTGATCCCGCTGCTGCTCGCCACCGGGGCAGGCGCGGTGAGCCGCTTCGACATCGGCGTGGTGATCGCCACCGGTATGAGCGTCGGCACGCTGTTCACCCTGTTCGTGCTGCCCTGCGTCTACACGCTGCTGGCCAAGCCGGACAAGAAGCCGGCCGAATCCCCCGCACCGGCCACGGCGCACTGAACAAAAAGGCCCCGCACTTGCGGGGCCTTTTCTTTGAGCAGCTCCGCCACCGAGACATCCGGAGCTGCCTTGCAGGACGAGGCCCACCTGCAGGATCGGCGCGCCAGTTCGTCATCTGAGCAGACTTCCGACAGACCATTCATACGCACATTTCGACCGTCCGCTCCTTTATCTCGGCGTTGATACACAACCTCTAAATTCCCCAAACACGCATCGCGTATCCCTGCGCGCCATTCGCCGGGGATCTCCGGCCCAACGTCGGAACCCGCCATGCCGGCAAACACCCCAAGCCCAGGCTTCACCCTGGTCGAACTGATGGTCACCCTGGCCGTCCTGGCCATCCTCTCGACACTGGCCGCGCCGATGTTCGGCGACCTGATCCAACGCAGTAAAGTCGATGCCGCCAGCGGCGAACTGGCCCACCTGCTGCAGTACGCGCGCAGCGAAGCCATCACCCGCGCCAGCGCGGTGACGATCACCGCCAGCAGCGGCAACTGGGTCGGTGCGCTGAGTGTCGCCACCAGCAGCGAAACCCTGCGCCAGTATGGCAGCGAGGGCATCAACGGCGGCAGCGCGGTGACCGCGACCGGCAGCGCCAGCAGTCTGACCTTCCGCGCCGCCGGTACGCTCAATGGCGCTGCACAGAGCATCCGTCTGTGCCCCAGCAGCGGCAGCAGCGGCCGTCTGCTGAGCATCTCCAGCAGCGGACAGATCACCAGCACCACCACGGAGTGCTCGTCATGAGACGCGCCCACCGAGGTTTCAGCCTGCTGGAAGTGCTGATCAGCCTGCTGCTGGTCAGCGTCGGCGCACTGGGCATGGCGGCACTCCAGGGCAAGAGCCTGCGTTACACGCAGGATGCGGTGCAGCGCAACGAGGCAATCATGCTCGCCCAACAGTTGCTGGAGCAGATGCGCAGCAACCCCAAGGATGCCTTGAGCACCACCCATCAATTCAGCAGCAGCTCGGCCTACTACAAGGTCGCCGGCACGGCCTTCGCCACCGCTTCGCGCAGCGATTGCGCCACCCGCGAGCGCGGTAATGGCGGCTCCGACGTGGCGAAAGCCGATCTCGCATGCTGGCTGCAAGCGGTGCAGGCGACGCTGCCGGTGACCAGCTCGATCCTCAGCGCCAGCTTCACCATCTGCCCCAGCCAGTCCGATGGCGAGTGCAGCAACGACGCCAGCTCCGCCGTGCTGATCCAGTTGGCGTGGAACGACCCCAGCGGCCAGTGCGACAACAACCTGTGCATCTACCGCCTGCGCGGCGAACTCTGAGGTCCGGCATGTCCGCAAGAACGTTCCCCGCACAAGCACGCCAGGCCGGCCTGTCGCTGGTCGAGCTGATGGTCGCCCTGGCCATCGGCAGCCTGCTGATCCTTGGCGCCACCGAGCTGTACATCAACAACAAGGCGCACTTCCAGTTCCAGCAGGGGCAGTTGGGCAATCAGGAAAACGCCCGCTACACGCTCCTGCTGCTGGACCAGCAATTGGCCCGCACCGGCTACCGCTACCTGCCCCAGGACAGCCTGGAAGTGGCCTTCCCCGCGCTGGCCAGCAGCAACGGCTGCCCGTCCTTCAAGGCCGGCCAGACCTACCAGGCGAGCAGCGACGGCAAGGGCGTCTGCCTGCGCTACCAGGGCGCCAGCGATAGCACCACGGAAGTCGCCGGCTCCAATGGCAACCAGTACGACTGCCTGGGCGCCTTCGTCCCGCGCGGTACACGTGTGCTCACGCGCATCAGCTATGTCGCCGGCAGCACGCCGGCGGACGGCACCCTCACCTGCACGGCCCAGGGCGCCACCGAGCAGGCGCTGATCAAGGGCGTGGCGGGCTTTGCGCTGTTCGCCCTGCCCGCCAGCAGCGATGACAGCCAGGCGGTCAGCTACGCCGCTCTGCTCGCCACCGGCGCGTCGACCCGTGGCGGCATGAGCAGCGATATCGCCGGCCGCTGGAAAACCCTCAGCGGCGCGACCCTCAGCGAGAACACCGCCTACCTCTACCAGATCGCCCAAGGCAGCGTGATGCTGCGGAACCTGATGCCATGAGCCCACGACACACCCTGCGCGCACAACGCGGCGCCACCCTGGTCATCGCCCTGGTGATGCTGCTGCTTGGCACCCTGATCGCCCTGAGCAGCATGCGCGGCACCACCACCGAGACCCGCATCATCGGCAACCTCAGCGAGCAACAGCATTCGCGGGCTGCCGCCGAGTCAGCACTGCGCGAGGGCGAGCGCCGACTGGCCGCGCAGACCAGCCTGGACCAGGGTTCGGCGAACTGCGCCTCCAGCGTCGCGCAGCACGCCAACCTGTGCATCCTGGTCAGCGACAAGTACGCCTCCAACGCCAAGGCCAACGCCGACTGGTGGAGCAGCGACGCCACCTCCATCGCCTACCTGGGCATGGACGGCAGCTCCACCTTCGACCCCGTGCCGCGCTGGAATGCCGCCTACATCGCCTTCGACCCGGCCGACTCCAACGGCAACGTACAGATCACCGACCCCGACGAGCGCTCCCAGGGGCGCGGGCCGCATTACTACCGGGTGAGCGCTGCCGCCCGCGCCGACGGACAGCGCCTGATGAGCGTGCTGCAGACCGTCACCATCCGTCGCTACTACTGAGGAGCCCGACGTGAGCCGACGTCCCGCCCAGCCCTTCCTGCCGCTCCTGTTCGGCGGCCTGTTGCTCGCCACCGCGCTGCCCACCGATGCCGCGACACTGACGCTGAGTCAGCAGCCGCTGTTCCTCACCGAGGGCGTGGCGCCGAACATCATGGTGACCATCGACAACTCCAACAGCATGCGCTGGAGCTTTGCCCCCGACGGCATGAACCCCACCACCGGCAGCACCTACAACGGCTACACCGCCGACCAGGTGCGCACCAGCCGGCGCGCCAAGTCGTCGACCTTCAACCCGCTGTACTACAACCCCAACGTCACCTACCAAGCGCCCTACAGCGTCAGCTACAGCAACGCCAGCACCACCTACACGCCGCTGACCACCAGCTTCACCACGGCCTATGTGAACGGTTTCAAGAGCGCCAAGGGCAGCTTCGACCTGAGCTCGGCGTACAAGGTCTCCTGGGAGTACGACACCGCCCGCGCAACCACCGACAGCACCTACTGGACCTACACCGGCTACACCTCCTACAACAGCCCGGACAAGGTCTACTACCTGGCGGCGAACCCGTCCTCGGACTTCAGTTCGAGCAGTACCTCGTCCAGCACCACCAGTTCCTCCAGCGTCAGCAGCTCGACCACTTCCACTGGCAAGTCGGCGTCGCTCACCGGCGGCGGCACCTACACGGTCACCGCCAAGAGCAGCAGCTGCACGGCGACCATCACCAACCCAAAGTCCAGCACCGGGTCGACCACCACCAACAGTGACGGCAGCACCTCCAGCACTACCACCGCCGTCAGCTACTCGACCGCCAGCTGCTCTTACGCCACCAGCGGTAAGACCACCACCTACACGGTGACCTCGACCGCCACCACCACGCTGACGACGACCACCACCTACCCCGATCGCACCAAGGCGGCAGTGCCGGCGTACTACTACGTCTACAACACCGCACTCAGCGGCTGCAGCAGCAACGTCAACGACGACAACTGCTACAAGCTGGTGACCGTGTCCTCCACCTCCGGCACCAACAGCAGTGACGAGCGGCAGAACTTCGCCAACTGGTACAGCTTCTACCGCAACCGTGAGCTGGCGACCCAGTCCGGCGCCAACCTCGCTTTCGTCTCGCTGCCGGAGAACACCCGCCTCAGCTGGCAGGCCCTGGGCACCAGCGACACCTGCATCACCAGCAGCTCGTACCTGTCGAGCTACAACTGCCGCGGGCTGAGCAACACCAGCACCAGCTATTACGACAACCGCCTCGGCACCTTCTCCGGTGCGCACCGGGCCAAGTTCTTCGAGTGGCTCGGCGACATCTACTTCAACCAGGGCACCCCGCTGCTGGATGCCGTCGACCGCGTCGGTTCGCTGCTCAGTGTCACCGGCAAGTACAGCCCCTATGCCTACTCCATCGGCAGCAGCGAAACGCCGCTGTACAGCTGCCGGGCGAGCTACAGCATCACCCTCACCGACGGCATCTGGAACACCGCCGGCAGCCACGGCGACTGGGACAGCACCGGCCGTACCCTGCCCGACGGCCAGACCTACAGTGCACGCGCACCGTACAAGGACAGCGCTTCCAACACCCTCGCCGACCTGGCATTCAAGTACTGGGCCACCGACGCCCAGCCCAACATCGCCAACAACGTCAGCACCTACATCGCCGAGAGCAACAGCAACGCCACCACCCAATACTGGAACCCGAAAAACGATCCGGCGACCTGGCAGCACATGGTCAGCTACTTCGTCGGTCTGGGCCTGACCACCAGCCTGACCAACCCCGCCTGGGGCGGCGACACCTATTCCGGCGACTACAGCAAGCTGGCCGCCGGCACGCTGAGCTGGCCGGCGGCGTCCTCGGGCAGTGCCAACAACGTCTACGACCTTTGGCACGCGGCGATCGACTCCCGTGGCGAGTTCTTCAGCGTCGACTCGCCCGATGACCTGGTCTCCGCCCTGCAGAACGTGGTCAACCGCATCTCCCAGCGCGAGGACTCTGGCGCCGCGCCGGCGCTGGTCAGCTCGCCGCTGCTCAATGCAGACAGCAGCACCGCCGACAGTGAGCTGTACAGCTATACCCCGAAGTTCGCCAGCACAGACTGGAGCGGCGACCTGATCAAGTACCTGCAGAACACAGCCAACGGCAGCCAGACTTCTGTCTGGAGCGCCCAGGACGTTATGGACAGCACCTACGGTAGCGGCAACAGCGCCTGGTCCACGCGTACGGTGAAGATGGCCGGCAGCACAGCCGGGACGCTCAAGGACTTCACCTGGAGCAACCTCAGCAGCGCCCAGCAGACCACCCTCAACAAGACCCTCGCCAGCGTCACCGACAGCAATGGCGAGAAGCGCGTGGCCTACCTGCGTGGCGACCGCAGCAATGAAGGTACGCTGCTGCGTACTCGCAGCACCGTGCTGGGCGACATCATCGATTCTTCGCCGGTGCTGGTGGGCCCACCCAACCGCCTAGCCTCGCTGATGAACGCCACCGTCAGCAGCACCGACACCTCGTACACCACCTTCAAGAGCACCTGGAGCGCGCGCCCCACGCGCCTCTATGTCGGCGCCAACGACGGCATGCTGCATGCTTTCGATGCCGACGGTAAGGAAGTCTTCGCCTACGTCCCCAGCGCGGTGATCAGCAACCTCTACAAGCTCACCGACAGCGACTACACCAGCGCCACCCACCAGTATTACGTGGACGGCTCGCCGGTCACCGCCGATGTCTATTACGACAACGCCTGGCACACCGTGCTGGTCGGCACCCTGCGCGGCGGCGGCCGCGCGCTGTTCGCCCTGGACATCACCGACCCGGCCAACATCAAGCTGCTCTGGGAGAAGAGCTACAGCGACAGCGACTACAGCGAGCTGGGCTTCACCTACTCGCGGCCGACCATCAGCCTGCTGCACAACGGCACCTGGGCGGTGATCCTGGGCAACGGCTACAACGGCGCCAACGACAAGGCCGTGCTCTACCTGATGGACGTCAAGGACGGCAGCCTGATCAAGGCCCTTACCGCCAACGACGGCAAGACCACCGCCAATGGCCTGGCCACCCCGCGCGCCGCCGATATCAACGGTGACCTGATCACCGACTACGTCTATGCCGGTGACCTGCACGGCAACCTCTGGCGCTTCGACCTGACCAGCTCCGGCAGCCTCACCGCCAGCACCACCGCCAGCAGCTTCCGCGTCGGCTTCGGCGGCTCGCCGCTGTACAGCGCGACCACCACTGCCGGGCAGGTGCAACCGATCACCAGCGCACCCTACCTGGTCAAGCACAGCTCCGGCACCGGCTACCTGGTGATCTTCGGCACCGGCAAGTACATCGAGTCCGACGACGCCGACCCCAACACCACCCAGATCATGGACCTCTACGGCATCTGGGACCGGCAGACCGCCGGCGAGGCCGCCACCAGTACACCCACGCTCAGCCGCGGCAAGCTGCAGCAGCAGACCATCACCCAGAGCGAAGTGACCACGTCCTTCGACAACAACGGCACGGCGGTGACCCAGACCATCCGCACCGTCAGCGACAACGCCGTCACCTGGTACGACAGCAGCGGCAACGTCTCGCAGTACGGCTGGTACCTGGACCTCCCCGCCACCGGCGAAATGGTGGTCAACAACCCCTACGCCACCTCCGGCGTGCTGCTCGCCAGCACCCTGACGCCCAACGAAGACCCCTGCGCCGACGGCGTCACTACCTGGCTGATGTCGCTCGACCCGTATACCGGCGGCGCCACCGATTTCGCCACCCTGGACCTGAACAACGACGGCGTGGTGGACGACAACGATCTGTACAACGGCAGCGTCGTCTCCGCCTTGCAGATGTCCGGCCTCAAGGGCGGCTTCACGGTCGGCAGCACCAGCGCCAGCAGCAGCAACGTCAACGCCTGCGGAAGCGACGGCTGCGTCAGCGTGGCAACCAGCGGCGCCAGCTCCGGGCGGCAGAACTGGCTGAACATCAAGGAACAGGAATGAACAGGCACTACCGGCAAGACGGCTTCACCCTGATGGAGCTCATGGTGGTGGTGGCGATCCTGGCGATCCTCGCCGCCGTCGCCTACCCCAACTACCAGGAATATGTGCTGCGCGGCAAACGCGCGGAAGGCCAGGCCCTGCTCAACCAGGCCGCGTCGCAGGAAGAACGCTGGTACGCGCTCAATTCGGTATCCGGCTACGTCACCGACCAGTCTTCGGTGGCCAACCTGAAGCTGGCTGGCACCAGTGGCAGCACCGTCACCTCCCCCACCGGCCTGTATACCCTGACGGTGGGCGGAGGCAGCAGCGACGGCGGCTACACGCTGACGGCCAACCCGACCTTCACCGATAGCAAGTGCACCCACCTGACCCTGACCGCCCAGGGCCAGAAGGGCAGCAGCGGCACCGGCAGCGTAAGTGATTGCTGGCGTTGAGGCGCGACAGGCCTCGCGATCCACCGGCAGAACCGGGGCCAGATCGGCACAGGGCTCGCCGGATGTCCAGGCGTCGTATCCAGTCGCGGGCATGGCCCGCTCTTACAGGTAGCCGTCACTGCCCGGGGATAGAAAACGCCACCAGCCGATACCCCTCGGCGGTACGGATGAATTCGAAGCTGGCGTGCTTGCCCGGCTCGAACGAGCCCTGCTGCCAATGCTCCATGGCCGACACCCTGGGCGTCTGCCACTGGGCGAACTCGCCGCAGCTGTCGAAATACTGCGGGTCGCGCTCGGGGTCGAAGGGCCAGCCCATGTCGCCCAGGCGCACGCCGTAGCCGGCGGAGCTTCGCAAGGCCTCCAGTCGCTGGCGCAACTCTGCGCCGTACTTTTTCAGCACCTCGTCCGGCGTGGCAGCCTGCCAGTCATCCAGCGGCCCACTGCCCTGCCCAGTCCGGATTCGGGAGTAGCTGTGGGCCTTCAGCGAGGCGTCATCGAGGTGCGCGAGGAACTCATCGCGGAACCAGACGGCGAAGTCCTTCTCGATATCGACGAAGCTGATGTAGCGGCCGTCGACTCCCTTGAAGGACACGCGGCGCGGGTCGCTGGAAGCTTGCCCGCTCACCTGCTTCGAATACCAGTCCAGCGCCTCGGCGCGGGAAGCGTCGAAGCCTTGCACCAGCGTCCTGCCGTGGCGATCCAGCAGCAGTTCAATGCCACCGCTCCAGCCCTTGTGCTCGCACTGCTCCAGGCTCACGTCCGGATCGGCACAGCTGCGCGTGGCGCCCTTCAGCGCCACCACCATGCCGTTGCGCATGGCCGTCGCGTCACTCAGCTCGGCCGGGATCAGCACCTGGCCATTGCCGTCGAGGAAGCCGACCTTGTCACGCTGGCGGTCACGGAAGCGGATGCTGTTTTCGCTCTCGCAGATCGGTGCATTGTCGAAGAAGTACAGCGAATCCGGCGCCACGTGGCGGCCATCGCGCAGCAGGTAGTAGCTGCGGTAACCGTCGGCGGTTTCCTCGCCGGTGGCGATGATGTGCTCGAAGCGTCGGGCCAGGGTGAACATCGGGCTGAGCGTCGGCGCAACCTTCACGCTGCCCTGGGCATCCTTGAAGCCGATGAGGTCGTTCTGCGTGAATGCCACCCAGGGTTCGCCCGCCACTGCTGAAACACTCAACGCCAGCGCCACGAGGCCTGCCAGCCCTGCACCTATGCCATTTCCTTCCATGCTGGAAATTTCTCCTTGATCCGGTGTTCCGCTGCATTGTGCCACGGGCAAAGAAAAGCCCCCGCGCATCACTGCGCGGGGGCTCAATCTCGCGGAAGAACGATCAGGCCGGCTGGCGTTGCATCGCGCCGCTGTCGCTCTCGCCTTTCAAGCTCCAGCTCTTCAGGTGCTCGAGGCTCGCGCGGTACGGTTTCAGACCATTGGCCAGCAGCAATGCCCCCGCGACCAGTGCCACGACGCTGACGATCAGCAGCGAGTAGCGCAGCGCCATGTCGTCGCCGAACACATAGTCGGTCACCAGGGCGATGGCGGTCGGGCCGATGCCCAGGCCCAGCAGCGTGACCACGAACAGGTAGATGGCCGAGGCCTGGCCGCGCATGGAGTTGGGCATGATTTCCTGGATCGCCGCCGGGGCGACGCCGAAGGGCATGCTGAGGAAGAACACGATGGGCGCCATCATCGCTGCCGCCGCGTTGCCGCTGTCCAGCAGCGGATAGACCAGGCTCAGCGGGATCGCCAGGCAGGCGGCCAGCAGGCCCACGCGCATGTTGGCATCGGTGCGCCCGCGCTTGGACCAGTAGTCGGCCAGGCGGCCGCCGCAGACGATGCCCAGGCAGCCGAACACCGCGACGATACTGCCGTACACCACGCCCACGTGGCCGGCGTCCCAGCCGTAGGTGCGGACGAAGAAGGTCGGCACCCAGGCGCCGCTGCCGTAGCTGGCGAAGGAGATGCAGGCGAAGCCGAAGTTGTGGCAGAGCACGGTCTTGCGGTTGGCGCGCAGGTAGGCGCCCACTTCGCTCATCGGCACCACCACGCCGGCACCGACGCCACGGCGGGTCGGTTCCTTCACCGCGAGCATCAGCAGGGTGAAGAGCACGCCGGCAGCGCCGAGGATCAGGAAGATCAGCTGCCAGGGGCGCACTTCACCGAGGATCGGCAGGTGCACGTCGCCCTGGGCGGAAGCGAACTTGATCACCAGCCCGCCGAGCAGGAAGGCCAGCCCCGAGCCGAGGTAGATCCCCATGGAATAGACGCTGATGGCGGTGGCGCGGCGCTGGGCCGGGAAGCTGTCGGCGATCAGCGAGTAGGCGGCCGGCGACAAGGCCGCCTCGCCCACACCGACGCCGACGCGGAACAGCAGGAAGTGCCAGTACTGACGGGCCAGGCCGCAGGCTGCGGTCATGGCGCTCCAGATCAGCACGCCGACGGTGATCAGTCCGCGGCGACTGCGGCTGTCGGCCATGCGCCCGAGGGGGATGCCACACAGCGTGTAGAACAGCGCAAAAGACAAGCCCATCAGCAGGCTCATCTGCGTGTCGCTGATCTCCAGATCGCGCCGGATGGGGCCGACCAGCAGGTTGAGAATCTGTCGGTCGATGAAGGAAAGCACGTAGGCGACCATGAGGATCGCAACCGTGGACCAGGCCACGGCACTGGAGGGGTAGCCGTTATTGTTGTTGTTCATGCCGGGCTCCTGAAACGCCGCCAATCGCGGCGAAGGCGAAGGGGAGAACCCGCAGAGTAGGCATTGCGAACGCGTCGCGCGCGCACTATCAAATCTCTGAATGCGCGCGTCGGCCGTTGGCTGATGAATGGGTGGTCAGGGATTGGATGGAGGGTTTCGTCGTCTCGCCCTGTAGGAGAGCAGAGCTTCCCTGTAAGGCGCATAAAACGGAACGCTTTATCCGCCGTGGCGGATAACGCTCGAGGCGTTATTCACCCGACATGACTGGCTCAGACCGCAACAGGCGTCCGTTCACAAAGCTTCGCCAGCGCCCGCGCCCACAGTTCCTGGTCGTTCAGGCAAGGCACCAGCACCAGCTCCTCGCCGCCCGCCGCGCGGAATTGCTCCTGGCCACGCTGGCCGATCTCTTCCAGCGTCTCGATGCAGTCGGCGACGAAGGCCGGGCACATCACCAGCAGGCGCTTCACGCCCTGCTTGCCGAGTTTGTCCAGTTGCGCCTCGGTGTAGGGCTCGATCCACTTATTGCGGCCCAGGCGCGACTGGAAGGACACCGACCAGCGCCCATCCTGCAGACCGGCGCCAGCGGCGAAATCCTCCGCCGTGCGCAGGCACTGGCTGCGGTAACAGACGGCCATGACGTCCTCGTGCACACCCCGGCTGGAGCTGGCGGTGAGGTCGTGGCTCTTGTCCTTCACCAACTTGCGGATGTGCGACTCGGGCAGGCCGTGGAAGCTCAGCAGCAGGTGGTCGTAGGGTTGTTCCAGGTACGGCTTCACGCTGTCCACCAGCGCCTGGCGGTACTCGGGCTCGGCGTAGAACGGCGGCAGCACCTTCAGCTCCAGCTTGAGGTTGTGCTCGCGCATCACCCGGCGAGCTTCCTCGATAGCGGTGGTGGTGGTGCTGTCGGCGAACTGCGGGTAGAGCGGCGCGAAGGTGACCTGGGTGATGCCCTGCTGGTTCAGGCGCAGCAGCGCCTTCTCGATCGACGGTTCGCCATAGCGCATGCCCAGTTCCACCGGGCCGTGCGGCCAGAACGGCCGGACGGCCTCCTGCAGGCGGCGGCTCAGCACGACCAGCGGCGAGCCCTCGTCCCACCAGATCGACGCGTAGGCGTGGGCGGATTCCTCCGGGCGCTTGCGCAGCACCAGCGATACCAGCAGCCGGCGGATCGGCCAGGGCAGGTCGATCACGTAAGGGTCCATGAGGAACTGATCGAGGTAGCGGCGCACGTCCTCGACCTGGGTGGAGGCCGGGGATCCCAGGTTGACCAGCAGGAGGGCGTTTTGGGTCATGCAGTGTCCTTAAACCGGTACGGTAGGAGGTCGTCGTGCGGGCTGCGCAGTTTACACGCAGCCCGCTCTATCCAGATGTTCCAGGGCTGTTGCCGATGTCGCAGGGCTCAGCGCTTTTCCTGCAGCACATCGGCCAGCGCTGCCTTGAATTCCGGGAAGCGGAACTCGAAGCCCGCGTCCAGCAGGCGGCGCGGCACGATGCGCTGGCCGCCCAGCAACAGGGTCGACATTTCGCCCAGCAGCAGACGCAGGGCAAAGCCCGGCACCGGCATCAGCGTCGGCCGGTGCAGCGCCTGGCCCAGTTCCTGGGTGAAGTCGCGGTTGCGCACCGGCTGCGGCGCGCACGCATTATAAGGACCGGCCGCGTCCGCCTTGCGCAAAAGAAAATCGATCAGGGCGATCTGATCTTCGATATGCACCCAGGACATCCACTGCCGTCCATCCCCCAGCCGCCCGCCGGCGCCCAGGCGGAACGGCGGCAGCAGACGCTTGAGGAAACCGCCTTCGGGCGCCAGCACCAGACCGGTGCGTACCAGGACTACGCGGATGCCCAGTGCCTCGGCCTCGCGGGCGATCTGCTCCCAGGCCAGGCACAGCTCGCTGGCAAAATCCTCGCCGGCCGCCGCGCTGTTCTCCTCCAGCGGACGCTCGCCGGCATCGCCATACCAACCGACCGCCGAGCCGTTGATCAGTACCGCCGGGCGCTGGCTGCGCCCCTCAAGCCAGCTCACCAGGCGCTCGGTCAGGCGCACGCGACTGTCCCACAGCAGAGCCTTGCGCCGGGCGCTCCAGGGCTTGTCGGCGATGGGCTCGCCGGCCAGGTTGACCACCGCATCCAGCGGCCCGTCTCCATAGACCTCGAAGTCGGCAATTCCGCGCACCGTCTCCCCGCACAGCGAGGCGACGCGCTGCGGCTGGCGGCTCAGCACGGTGAGCTGGTGCCCATCGGCGCTCCACTGGCGGCAGAGGCGGCGGCCGATCAGACCGGTGCCGCCGGTCAAGAGAATATGCATGGCGAACTCCTTGTTGGGCTGTTCCACCTTCCATCAGTCTGGACGAGAGGGAGGCGATTGCATTGACACTCCCTCTACGGCGAGGTCTACGCTGTAAGTGCCGGAACCAAAGCCGGGCTCATTCCTGAATGAACCGATGCGGCGCCGAAGGTTCCGATGATCGGACCCCCTATCGTTGACGAGCGCGGACAGCTGAAATGCAATTGTACAGATAGTTTCGTTTGTACAAGAGCCTCCCGCTCGTTACGCTGAAAGACACAGACTACGAGGCATGTCATGAGCGCCCCCATTGCCATCATTGGCACCGGTATCGCCGGACTCTCGGCCGCCCACGCCCTGCGCGATGCCGGACAGGTCGTCCAGCTATTCGACAAGGGCCACGGCAGCGGCGGCCGGATGGCCAGCAAGCGCAGCGAAGCCGGCGCCCTGGACCTCGGTGCGCAGTACTTCACTGCCCGCGACCGGCGCTTTCTCGACGCCGTGCAGAAGTGGCGCGAGCACGGCTGGGTCGCCGAATGGGACCCGGCCCTGTACCAGTACCGCGACGGTGAACTGAGCCCCTCCCCCGACGAGCAGCCGCGCTGGGTCGGCACCCCGCGCATGAGTGCGATCACCCGGGCGCTGCTGCAGGACCAGGTCGTTACCTTCACCTGCCGCATCACCGAGGTCTACCGCGGCGAGGAGCACTGGCACCTGCAGGACTCCGAGGGCCAGACCCACGGCCCCTTCAGCCGCGTGCTGGTCGCCACACCGGCGCCACAGGCCGCCGCACTGCTGGCCAGTGCACCAAAGCTGGCCGCCGCCGCCGCGAGCATTCCCATGGAGCCGACCTGGGCCGTTGCCCTGGCCTTCCGCGAACCGCTGGATACGCCCGTGCAGGGCTGTTTCGTGCACGAAGGCCCGCTGTCCTGGTTGGCCAGCAACCACTCCAAGCCCGGCCGTGACGAGCAACTCGACACCTGGGTACTGCACGCTGCCAGCGGCTGGAGCAAACAGCACATCGACCTGCCCAAGGAAAGCGTGATCGAGCACCTGCGCGGCGCCTTCGCCGAGCTGATCGGCTGCGCCGTCCACGCCCCCGACTTCGCCCTTGCCCACCGCTGGCTCTACGCCCGGCCCATGGAGGCGCACCAGTTCGGCGCGCTCGCCGACGCTGACCTGGGCATCTATGCCTGCGGCGACTGGTGTCTCTCCGGCCGCGTCGAGGGCGCCTGGCTGAGCGGCCTGGAAGCGGCCCGCCGCCTGCTCGAACACCTCTGACCGATCACGGCCAACTCCCTGCGGAGATGGCCGTCGAATCACGCGCTCGCCCCCTCCTTGTACAAGTCTTTGCACTTGTACAAGCCTGCGCCTATCCTTGCCGATAGTTGTACAAAGAAACTCATCTGTACAAGAAATCGGTTGCCGCCATGTCCATCGCCAAGCCCAACAGCCCCTCACGCCCCCAGCTCGCCATCAGCGCCTGCCTGCTGGGCGAGCCGGTGCGCTACAACGGCGGACACAAGGCCTCACGCCTGTGCCTGGACGTACTCAGCCGCTACTTCGACTTCGTCCCGGTGTGCCCGGAAGTCGCCATCGGCCTCGGCGTGCCGCGGCCGACCCTGCGTCTGGTTGGCGACCGAGATGACCCGCGGGCCCTGATCCAGCGCGAAGGCGGCCGAGATGTCAGCGAAGCCCTGCGCGATTTCGGCCGCAAGCAGGCCGGGCTGCTGCAGGACATCTGCGGCTACATCTTCATGCAGCAGTCGCCCTCTTGCGGCCTGCAGCGAGTGAAGCTCTATCGCTTCGACGGCCAGCTGCGTCCGCCGGGCGTGCGCGGGCTCTACGCGGAAACCTTCTGCGCCGCGCGTCCGGAGTTGCCCGTGGAAGAAGAAGGCCGGCTCAACGACCCGGTGATCCGCGAGAACTTCCTCACCCGCGTGTTCGCCTACGCCGCGTGGCAGAAGCTCTGCGCGGACGGCCTGACACGCCACGCGGTGATCGGCTTCCACTCCCGCTACAAGTACCAGCTGATGGCGCACAACCCGCGCCAGTACAGCGCCCTCGGCCAGCGCCTGGCGAAGATCGGCGAGCAACCGCTGGAAGACTTCGCCCCGGACTATTTCCGAGACTTCATGCAGGCGCTGGGCACTTGCGCCACCCGCGGCACCCACAGCAACGTGCTGCAGCACCTGGCCGGTTATCTCAAGCACGACCTGCCCTCCACCGAGAAGGCCGAGATGCAGCACCTGATCGACCAGTACCGCGAAGGTGTGATCCCGCTGGTGGTGCCGCTGACACTGCTCAAACACCACTTCCGCCTGCACCCACACCCCTACATCGATGCCCAGGCCTACCTGCAACCGCACCCCGAAGACCTGAGCCTGCGCAATGCCATCTGACGTAGCCGTCAGACGTACTGAAAGGATGCCCATGAATCCCGACCACCCTCACCGCGAATCGGACGACGACTACCGTCAGGCCCTGGCCGAAGGCTGGCTGCCGATCCGCGAAGTCTCCCGGCGCACCGGCGTAAACCCGGTCACCCTGCGCGCCTGGGAGCGCCGCTACGGCCTGGTCGTGCCGCAACGCACGCCCAAGGGCCACCGCCTCTACTCCGAAGCGCAGATCGCGCGCATCCAGGCCATTCTCACCTGGCTAGGCAGAGGCGTGGCGGTGAGCAAGATCCGCTCGCTGATCGACGAAGACGCGCCGCCACCGCCGGAAACCACCGCCTCGCCCTGGGACGACCTGCGCCAGCAGTGCATCGCCGCCATCAGCCGGATCAATGAGCGCCAGCTGGACGAGCTGTTCAACGGCGCACTGGCAATCTATCCCGCGCAAACCCTCTGCGAGCAACTGATGCTGCCGCTGCTGGAAGAGCTCGAGCGGCGCTGGCAGGGCCAGTTCGGCGCGCAGCTGGAACGGGTGTTCTTCCACACCTGGCTGCGCACCAAGTTCGGCACCCGCCTCTACCACCACAACCGCCAGCAGCGCGGCGCCCCGCTGCTGCTGGTGAACCAGTCCGGACTGCCGCTGGAACCGGGCCTATGGCTCACCGCCTGGCTGGCCAGCAGTGCCGGTTGCCCGCTGGAAATCTTCGACTGGCCCTTGCCGCCCGGTGAACTGGCGCTGGCGGTGGAGCGCCTGCAGCCGCGTGCCGTGTTGCTCTACTCCAGCCGCACGCTGAACCTGTTGCAGTTGCCCCGGCTGCTGGCCGGCGTCGACTGCCCGCGCCTGCTGGCCGGCCCTGCCACCGCCATCCACCCCGACGCGCTGCAGGAACTGGCCATCGCCGAACCACCGCTGCACCTGGCCAGCGATCCGGTCGCCGCCTTCGACCTGCTGCGCGAACTGCACCTGCTCAACGGGGAGGCCGCATGAAACGCCAACTCGTCTGGCTGCGCACCGACCTGCGCCTGCACGACAACAGCGCCCTGCATGCCGCCGCCGAGCGCGGCCCGGTGATCGCTCTCTACCTGCTCAGCCCCGGCCAGTGGCGACGTCACGATGACGCCCCATGCAAGGTCGACTTCTGGCTGCGCAACCTGCGCGAACTGCGCGCCGACCTCGACAAGCTGTGCATCCCTCTGCTGATCCGCACGGCGGATCACTGGGACGAGGCACCAACAGTCATCGCTCAGCTATGCCGCGAGCTGGACATCGAAACGCTGCACGTCAACGAGGAGTACGGCGTCAACGAGGCCGCTCGCGACGCCGCCGTGGAGAAGGCGCTGGGGCACGACGGCGTTCGCCTTCGCAGCCACCTCGACCAGCTGTTCTTCACCCCCGGCACCATCCTCACCAAGGGCGGCACCTACTTCCAGGTCTACAGCCAGTTCCGCAAGGTCTGCTATGAACGCCTGAACCTCGGCGTGCCCAGCCTCGTACCGGCGCCCCGCGCGCAGCAGGAACTGGATATCGCCAGCGACGAGGTGCCCTCGCAAGTTGCGGGCTTCGAGCCGCCGCCCGCCGAACTGAGCGAAGAATGGCCCGCCGGCGAGGAAGCCGCCCATGAGCGCGTTGAGCGGTTCACCGACGAAATCCTCAAGACCTACCAGGACACCCGCGACCTCCCCGCCCGCGACGGCACCAGCCGCCTATCGCCGTACCTGGCCGCCGGCGTGCTGTCTCCCCGCCAATGCCTGCACGCGGCGCTGGCGAACAACCACGGCGAGTTCGAGACCGGCAACAGCGGCGCGGTCAGCTGGATCAACGAGCTGCTCTGGCGCGAGTTCTACAAACACATCCTGGTTGGCTTCCCGCGCGTGAGCCGGCACCGGGCCTTCCGCGAGGACACCGAGAAGCTGAAGTGGCGCTACGACCAGAAAGACCTGGAGGACTGGCAGCAGGGCCGCACCGGCTTCCCCATCATCGACGCCGCCATGCGCCAGTTGCTCGCCACCGGCTGGATGCACAACCGCCTGCGCATGGTGGTGGCGATGTTCCTCACCAAGAACCTGCTGATCGACTGGCGCGAGGGCGAACGCTGGTTCATGCGCCACCTGATCGACGGCGACCTGGCGGCGAATAACGGCGGCTGGCAGTGGAGCGCTTCCACCGGCACCGACGCGGCGCCCTACTTCCGCATCTTCAACCCGATCTCGCAGTCCGAACGCTTCGACCCCGACGGCCGCTTCATCCGCCGCTGGGTGCCGGAACTGGCCGGGCTGCAAGGCCGGGCGATGCACGATCCGTCGAAACTGGGGCTGTTCGGCGCGGAACGTTATCCACAGCCGATGTGCGACCTGTCGGCCACTCGGGAACGCGCGCTGGAAGCGTTCAAGAGCCTCTCCGCCGGCCGCTGAAGCTGAGCGCGCCATGCGCACGATCGCGGGGAGACTCCGCCCGTAGGGCGAATCGCCCGGAACGGGTTATCCGCCGGTTAGGTCACGGCGGATAACGCTGGTGCGTTATGCGCCCTACGGAGTTACCGATTAACGCCAGTGCCTTTTGGGAGCGCAGGAGCCGCCCTCAGCTAATCATGTCGCGCACAAAAAAGCCGGACCCAGGGTCCGGCTTTCTTTGTCAGCGCTCTGTTACAGCGGATGCGTGTAATAAAGGCTGTAGGATTCGATGCCATCGTTCGGCTGGCTGATGCCGGCGTTGGAGTAGTGCATGGCGCGCACACCCAGTGCCTGGCCCTCACCGAAGCGCAGGCCGACGCCCAGGCGATCCTCGAAGTTGAAAGCGCCACCCAGGTTCTGGTCGCCGACGCGGGAACCACTGAACACGGCCACGCCGATACCGGCTTCGACGAAGGGCTTGACCTTCTCGCCAGAGAACTCGTAGACGAACACGGGGCTGAAGGACAGCGAATGACGGCCACTGGCCTCGTCACCACCTTCCCAGTAGGTGTAGCCGGCGTCCCAGTAGCCGGTCAGCCGCCCGGTGGAGCTTTCCCACCAGCTCTTGTCCCAGTCGAACCCCAGACCCAGGCGATAGGTCATGGTGTTCTGCCCGGTGAAACCAACGGCGCCAGTCAGGCCAGCGGCCTGTGCGGAGAGCAGAGGCCCCAGAGTCAAAGCTGCCACGGCGGCAAGCGAGAGTAGTTTCTTCATCGAAACATCCTTTATTAGAAAGCTGAATGAAAAATCCCCGCGAATAGCTGGCGATTATAAGGCCATTTGTCACCACTTGCTGACAGACCCAAAGATCCAGCCCGCTATTTTTTCATCAGCCAGGGAAGAAATTGACCGGCTCTTCGGTGCCCCAGAGCACCGGCAGTACGCGTTCAAGTTCTTCGACTGCACCGCTGGTCCATAGCTCAGTTTTTTTTGCATCCCCCAGCGCCAGCATCCCCCGTACCTGCAACAGACGCTCGAGCTGCCGGGCCACAGCGGCCCCGGTGTCGATCAGCGAAACGTCCGCCGGCACCAGCTCACGCAGCAGCGGACGCAGGAAAGGGTAATGCGTGCAGCCGAGGATCAGCGTGTCGCAGCCCTCGGCCAACAATGGCGAGACGTAACCTTGCAGCAGTTCACGGGTCTGAGAGCCGCTGAGGTCGCCCAGCTCGATGCGTTCCACCAGGCCTGGGCAGGGCTGGGTAACGACCCGCACGTCGCTGGCGAAGCGATCCAGCAGTGCGGCGAAGCGTGCGCTCTTCAGGGTGCCGGTGGTGGCGAGCACGCCGACTACGCCACTGCGGGTCGCTTCGGCCGCCGGCTTTACGGCCGGTTCCATGGCGACGATGGGCAGTTGCGGGTACAGCTCGCGCAGGTCAGCAGCGGCGGCGGCGGTGGCCGTGTTGCAGGCCAGCACCAGCGCCTTGGCGCCACGATTCAGGAGGAAATCGGCGATGGCGCGGCAACGCGCGCGGATGTACTCGGGAGTCTTCTCGCCGTAGGGCACGTGGCCGCAATCGGCGAGGTAGATCAGGGATTCGTGGGGAAGCCGCGCCCGGATTTCGTGGAGGACGCTGAGTCCGCCTACACCGGAATCGAACACGCCGATCGGCGCGGCATCAGCCATGCGCGGCTCCGCACACGGCGCACTGCGGATCGCGCTTGACCCGCAGTTCGCGGAAGCGCGTGCCGAGGGCATCGATCAGCAGCAGGCGACCTACCAGCGGCTCGCCGAAGCCGGCCAGCAGCTTCAATGCTTCAAGCGCCTGCAGGCTGCCCACCAGCCCCACCAGCGGGCCGACCACGCCGGCCTCGCTACAGGTCAGTTCGGCTTCACTGCCATGGCCGTAGAGGCAGTGGTAGCACGGGCTGTCCTCGCGGCGCGGATCGAACACCGAAAGCTGTCCTTCCAGCCGAATGGCCGCGCCGCTCACCAGCGGTTTCTTCGCGGCGACGCAGGCGGCGTTCACCGCTTCGCGGGTGCCGAAGTTGTCGCAGCAGTCGAGCACCAGGTCCACACCCGCCACGGCGGCGTCGAGGGAGTCGGCGTCCAGCGCCTGGCGATGGGCAACCAGCTTCACGTCCGGGTTCAGCGCGGTCAGGCGGGCGATGGCGGAGTCCACCTTGCCCACGCCGACGCTGTCGGTGCCGTGGATGATCTGCCGCTGCAGGTTGGTCAGGTCGACGGTGTCGAAGTCCGCCAGGTGCAGTTCGCCGACGCCGGCCGCGGCCAGGTACAGCGCCACCGGGGCACCGAGGCCGCCGAGGCCGACGATCAGCACGCGGCTGTCCTTCAGGCGCAGCTGGCCGTCCACGTCGATCTGCGACAGGAGGATCTGCCGGCTGTAACGCAGCAGTTCGTTGTCGGTCAGCATGTCCATCGCCCCAGGCTGATGCGCTCGTGGCCGCCGAGGTCGCGACGGCTTTCCACCGCGCTGAAGCCACGGCTGAGCAGCAGGTCGCGCACGGCGTCAGGCTGGTCGAAGCCATGTTCGAGCATCAGCCACCCGCCGTTTTCCAGGTGGTTTGGCGCCTGCTCGATGATCAGGCGGATGTCGTCCAGCCCGTCCTGCCCGGCGACCAGCGCGCTCGACGGCTCGAAGCGCACATCGCCCTGCTTGAGGTGCGGGTCGGTGCTGGGAATGTAGGGCGGGTTGCTGACGATCAGCGCAAAGCGCTCGCCTTCTACCGCCGAGAACCAGTGGCTGGCGCGGAAGGCGACGTTGGCCAGGCGCAGGCGTTCGCGGTTGCGCTCGGCCAGGGCGACGGCCTCGGGAATGCGGTCGACGCCCAGCACCTGCCAGCTCAGGCGTTCGCACGCCAGCGCAAGGGCGATGGCGCCGGTGCCGGTGCCCAGGTCGAGCACGCGCGATGGCGAGGCTGGCAGCAGCGCCAGCGCGGTCTCCACCAGCAGCTCGGTGTCCGGGCGCGGGATCAGGGTGTGCGGCGCGACTTCCAGATCCAGGCTCCAGAAGCCCTGGCGGCCGAGGATGTAGGCCACCGGCTCGCCGGCCACCCGGCGCGCCAGGTAGCGGTCGTAGAGGTCGTGGGCCTCGCGGCTGACCACGCGCTCGGGCCAGGTCCGCAGGAAGCTGCGCGGCTTGCCCAACGCGGCGGCGAGCAGCAGCTCGGCATCCAGGCGCGCGCTGGGCGAGTCCGGCAGTTGCGCCTCGTTGAGCAGGGTCATGATGGTTGCCATGGTCTATCGCTCTCTCAGTCGCCCGCTCTCTCAATCACCGAGCGCGGCCAGCTGGTCGGCCTGGAACTCTTGCAGCAGCGGCTCGATGACCTGCTCCACCGCGCCTTCCATGACTTCACCCAGGGAGTACAGGGTGAGGTTGATGCGGTGGTCGGTCACCCGGCCCTGGGGGAAATTGTAGGTGCGGATGCGCTCGGAGCGATCACCCGAACCGACCAGCAGCTTGCGCGTGCTGGCGATCGCCTGCTGGGCCGCGGACTGCTGCTGGTCGTTGAGCTTGGCCGCCAGCCAGGCCATGGCCTTGGCGCGGTTCTTGTGCTGGGAGCGCTCTTCCTGGCACTCGACCACGATACCCGACGGGATGTGCGTGATGCGCACCGCCGAGTCGGTCTTGTTCACGTGCTGGCCGCCAGCGCCGGAGGAACGGTAGGTGTCCACGCGCAGGTCGGCCGGGTTGATCTCGATGGCCGCCTGTTCGTCCGGCTCGGGCAGCACCGCCACGGTGCACGCCGAGGTATGGATGCGCCCCTGGGATTCGGTGGCCGGCACGCGCTGCACGCGGTGGGCGCCGGATTCGAACTTGAGCTTGGCGTAGACGCTCTCGCCTTCCACACGGGCGATGACTTCTTTATAGCCGCCGTGCTCGCCCTCGTTCTCGGACATGATCTCCACACGCCAGCCCTGCTTCTCGGCGTAGCGCGAGTACATGCGGAACAGGTCGCCGGAGAAGATCGCCGCTTCGTCGCCACCGGTGCCGGCACGGATTTCCAGGAAGACGTTGCGGCCGTCGTTGGGGTCCTTGGGCAGCAGCATGCGCTGCAGGCGATCCTCCAGGCCGACCAATGCGGTCTTCGCCTCGGCGACTTCCTCCTCGGCCATCTCGCGCAGGTCCGGGTCGCTGTCCTTGAGCAGCGCCTGAGCGCCTTCGAGGTCGGACTGCACCTTGCGGAACTCGCGGAAGGCGAGGATGACCGGCTCCACTTCCGCGTATTCACGGGAGTAAGCGCGGAACTTGGTCTGGTCGCTGATCACCTCGGCGTCGCCCAAGAGAGCGGTCAGCTCTTCATAGCGGTCGCTGAGGATATCCAGCTTTTTCAGGAGGGAAGCTTTCATCGCTTGTCAGTGCCCTCCTCGAGGGCGAACAGTTCCTGCGCGACGGCCAGCGCATCGATGCGGCCCTCGGCGGAGAGTTTCTTCATCTGCACGCTGGGGGCGTGCAGCAATTTGTTGGTCAGGCCACGGCTGAGCTGGGCGATGACCTCCATCGGGTCGGCGCCGTTGGCCAGCAGGCGCTGGGCCTTCTGGGTTTCCTCGTCGCGCAGGCGCTCGGCCTGCTGGCGATAGGCGCGCAGCACATCGACCGCGGCCAGCTCGCGCAGGCGCAGCATGAACTCGTGCACACCGTCGCCGACCAGTTCCTCGGCGGCCTGGGCGGCGCCCTGGCGGCTCTTGAGGTTTTCGGCCACCACTTCGTGGAGGTCATCGACGCTATAGAGGTAGACGTCTTCCAGCTCGCCGACTTCCGGCTCGATGTCGCGCGGCACGGCGATATCGACCATGAACATCGGCTTGTGCCGACGCTGTTTCAGCGCACGCTCCACCGCGCCCTTGCCCAGGATCGGCAACTGGCTGGCGGTGGAACTGATGACGATGTCGCTGTTGACCAGCTCGTCCGGCATGTCCGCCAGCAGAATGGCGCGGGCGCCGAACTGCTCGGCCAGCAGGCTGGCGCGCTCCAGGGTGCGGTTGGCGACCACGATGCGCTTCACGCCCTGCTCGTGCAGATGGCGGGCGACCAGGGTGATGGTCTCGCCAGCGCCGATCAGCAGCGCCTGGCTGCGGCTCAGGTCGCTGAATATCTGCCGGGCCAGGCTGACCGCTGCGAAAGCCACGGACACCGGGTTCTCGCCGATGGCGGTGTCGGTGCGCACGGTCTTGGCGGTGCTGAAGGTGGCCTGGAACAGGCGCCCCAGCATCGGCCCCACGGTGCCGGCCTCGCGGGCTACGGCGTAGGCGGACTTCATCTGCCCGAGGATCTGCGGCTCGCCCAGCACCATGGAATCCAGGCCCGCGGCGACGCGCATCATGTGGCGCACGGCTTCCTCGTCCTGATGAACGTAGGCGCAGGCGCGCAGGTCGTCGATCCCCAGGTTGTGGTAATCGGCCAGCCAGGCCAGCACGTCGCCGGCGTCCGGATGCTCGATCTCCAGGTAGAGTTCGCTGCGGTTGCAGGTGGAGAGGATCGCGGCTTCGCGGCTGGAAGTCAGCCTGCACAGCAGCTGCAGGGCCTCGACCATCTGCTCGGGAGTAAAAGCCACGCGCTCGCGGACGGCCACGGACGCGGTCTTGTGGTTGATGCCGAGGGCAATGAAGGCCATGCAGAGTCGCTGAGCTGATCGGAAAGCCCGCAATTGTCCTACTTAGCCTTGTGAAGGACAACCACCCGCGACGTATCGCACACTGCAAATCGTATACAGGCCCGTCAGCGGCGCTTGCCCATGGGATTGGCACTTTCCTTATGTCATGATGGTCCCATTTCGCAGGTCAGGCCCTCGTCCTTCCTCTATGAACAAGTCTCTTGCGCTGCTGACTGCTCTGCTGCTGCTCGGCGGCTGCCAGTCTCTTACACAGAAAAATTCCGACAGTGCTTCCGTGGAGAAGGACAAGGCCGCGGCTGCTCAGAAGAATCAGAAGTACGGCTCCTTCAGCGAAGACACGATGTTCTCGCTCCTCACCGCCGAGCTCGCCGGCCAGCGCAACCGCTTCGACATCGCCCTCGCCAACTACGTCGAGCAGGCCAGGGAAACCCGTGATCCGGGCGTCGCCGAACGCGCCTTCCGCATCGCCGAGTACCTGGGCGCCGACCAGGAAGCCCTGGACACCTCGCTGATCTGGGCCAAGGCCGCGCCGGACAACCTCGACGCCCAGCGCGCCGCTGCCATCCAGCTGGCGCGCACCGGCCAGTACGACGAATCCATGGTCTACATGGAAAAAGTCCTCAACGGCCAGGGCGACACCCACTTCGACTTCCTCGCGCTGTCCGCCGCCGAGACCGACCCGGATACCCGCGCCGGCCTGCTGCAGAGCTTTGACCGCCTGCTGAAGAAGTACCCTGACAACGGCCAGCTGCTGTTCGGCAAGGCTCTGCTGCTGCAGCAGGACGGCCGCCCGCAGGAAGCCCTGCACCTGCTCGAAGACAACTCCGCCAGCAAGCACGACGTCGCCCCGCTGCTGCTGCGAGCCCGCCTGCTGCAGAGCATGAAGCGCAGCGACGAAGCGCTGCCGCTGCTCAAGGCCGGCATCAAGGAGCACCCGGACGACAAGCGCGTCCACCTCGCCTACGCCCGCCTGCTGGTGGAGCAGAACCGCCTGGAAGACGCCAAGGCCGAGTTCTCCGCGCTGGTCGAACAATTCCCCGACGACGACGACCTGCGCTTCTCCCTCGCGCTGGTCTGCCTCGAAGCCCAGGCCTGGGACGAGGCCAAGGTCTACCTGCAGGAACTGGTCGAGCGCGACAGCCACGTCGACTCCGCCCACTTCAACCTGGGCCGCCTGGCCGAGGAGCAGAAGGACCCGGAAACCGCACTCAAGGAATACGCCCTCGTCGGCCCGGGCAACGACTTCCTCCCGGCCCAGCTGCGCTCCACCGAGATCCTGCTGGACCAGAAGCGCTATGACGACGCCTCGCGCCGCCTCGCCGAAACCCGCGACCGCCAGCCCGACTACGCCATCCAGCTGTACCTGATCGAAGCCGAAGGCCTGTCCAATCGCGACCAGGTGGATCGCGCCTGGAACGTCATCCAGCAGGGCCTCAAGCAGTTCCCGGATGACCTAAACCTGCTCTACACCCGCTCCATGCTCGCCGAGAAGCGCAACGACCTGGCGCAGATGGAGCAGGACCTGCGGCTGATCATCCAGCGCGAGCCGGACAACGCCATGGCGCTCAATGCGCTGGGCTACACCCTGGCCGACCGCACCACCCGCTACAGCGAAGCCCGCGACCTGATCCAGAAGGCCCATTCGCTGAACCCGGACGACCCCGCGATCCTCGACAGCCTGGGCTGGGTGAATTACCGCCTGGGCAACCTCAGCGAAGCGGAAACCTACCTGCGCAAGGCGCTGGAACGCTTCCCCGACCACGAAGTGGCCGCACACCTGGGCGAAGTGCTCTGGGCCCAGGGCAAGCAGAGCGAAGCCCGCAAGGTCTGGGCCACCGCCCTGCAAAGCCAGCCTGACAGCGCCGTCCTGCGCGACACCCTGTTGCGTCTGACCGGCTCCGGAACCCTCTGATTCATGCGTTTACGTCACCTGATAGGCGCCGCCGCGCTTGCCCTGCTCGCCGGCTGCTCCAGCTTCGGCACCCACGAAGCCCTGGAAGGCCAGGGCAACGCCACTGCCTGGAACGCCCACAAGGCACGCATCGCCACCCTCGATGGCTGGCAGATCGACGGCAAGGTCGGCATCCGCGCACCCAAGGACTCCGGCAGCGGCACCCTGTTCTGGCTGCAACGCCAGGACTACTACGACATCCGCCTGTCGGGCCCGCTGGGCCGCGGCGCCGCACGCCTGACCGGGCGCGAGGGTGCGGTGACCCTCGAGGTCGCCGGCCAGGGCCGTTTTGAGGCCACCTCCCCCGAAGAACTGCTGGAACAACAGATGGGCTGGCGCCTGCCGGTTTCCCACCTGCTCTGGTGGATTCGCGGCCTGCCCGCGCCGGACAGCAAGAGCCGCCTGACCCTGGACGGCGACAGCCGACTGGCCAAGCTGCAGCAGGACGGCTGGGACGTGGAGTACACCCGCTACAGCGAGCAGAACGGCTACTGGCTGCCTGAGCGCCTGAAGCTGCACGGCCAGGATCTGGACGTCACCCTGGTGGTGAAGACCTGGCAGCCGCGTCAATTGGGCGCAGTCCAGTCGAACAAAGCGGACCCGCAGTGACATGCAGGACCGCCTGACCCTGCCGGCGCCGGCCAAGCTCAACCTGTTCCTGCACATCACCGGCCGCCGCGCCGACGGCTACCACGAGCTAGAGACCCTGTTTCAGTTCCTCGATCACGGCGACGAACTGCAATTCGCTGCTCGCGAAGACGGCGAAATCCGCCTGAACACCGAGATCGAGGGCGTTCCCCACGACAGCAACCTGATCGTCAAGGCCGCCCGCCGGCTGCAGGAACAATCGGGCTGCCCGCAGGGCGCCGACATCTGGCTGGACAAGCGCCTGCCCATGGGCGGCGGCATCGGCGGCGGCAGTTCCGACGCCGCCACCACCCTGCTCGCGCTCAATCGCCTGTGGCAACTGAACTGGAGCGAAGACCGCCTCGCCGCACTGGGCCTGAGCCTGGGCGCAGACGTCCCAGTCTTCGTGCGCGGCCGCGCGGCGTTTGCCGAAGGCGTCGGCGAGCAGCTCACGCCGGTTGAACTCGACGAACCCTGGTTCCTCGTCGTCGTACCGCAAGTCTTTGTCTCCACAGCAGAAGTTTTCTCCGATCCCGAGTTGACACGGGATACTCCGCCCATTAAAGTTCGCAGCCTTCTCGGGGTGGACGGTCATAACGACTGCCAGCCGGTCGTCGAGAAGCGTTACCCGGATGTTCGTAACGCACTGATCCAGCTAGGTAAATTTACCCAAGCGAGATTGACCGGCACCGGAGCTTGTGTGTTTGGGAGCTTCCCAAACAAAGGCGATGCTGATAAAGTTCGCCGCCAACTTCCGGCCACTCTGCCGAGTTTTGTTGCCCAGGGCCGTAACATCTCGATGTTGCACCGAAAGCTGCAAAGCCTGGAGTGAGAAGTAAGCAATGTAATCGGTTGTACGATACAGGGGCGTCGCCAAGCGGTAAGGCAGCAGGTTTTGATCCTGCCATGCGTTGGTTCGAATCCAGCCGCCCCTGCCATTAACCCACAGGGTTACACGTACAGCGCCAACGAACACATTGCTCCGCAAGTTGTAAGCTACAGGGGCGTCGCCAAGCGGTAAGGCAGCAGGTTTTGATCCTGCCATGCGTTGGTTCGAATCCAGCCGCCCCTGCCATTTTCTTCTGGCTCAACCGGGCCTACCCTCAAGCCGACACAGGTACCGCAGCGTGTCCAAAATGATGGTTTTCACGGGGAACGCCAACCCCGATCTGGCACGCCGTGTCGTACGGCAGCTGCACATCCCCCTCGGTGACGTTTCTGTCGGTAAATTCTCCGACGGCGAGATCAGCGTTGAGATCAACGAGAACGTTCGTGGTAAGGACGTCTTCCTGATCCAACCGACCTGCGCACCGACCAACGACAACCTGATGGAACTGGTAGTGATGGCCGATGCCTTCCGCCGCTCCTCGGCGACTCGTATCACGGCAGTCATCCCCTACTTCGGTTACGCCCGCCAGGATCGCCGTCCGCGTTCCGCCCGCGTGGCCATCAGCGCCAAAGTCGTTGCCGACATGCTGACCGTCGTAGGCGTCAACCGCGTTCTCACCGTTGACCTGCACGCCGACCAGATCCAGGGCTTCTTCGATATCCCCGTCGACAACATCTACGGCTCGCCCGTACTGGTCGACGATATCGAAGACCAGCGCTTCGAGAACCTGATGATCGTCTCCCCGGACATCGGTGGTGTGGTGCGTGCTCGCGCCGTTGCCAAGTCCCTGGGCGTGGACCTCGCCATCATCGACAAGCGTCGTCCGAAGGCCAACCAGTCCGAAGTCATGCACATCATCGGTGATGTCGAAGGCCGGACCTGCGTACTGGTCGACGACATGGTCGATACCGCTGGCACCCTCGGCCACGCCGCCAAGGCTCTGAAAGAGCACGGCGCCGCCAAGGTCATCGCCTACTGCACCCACCCGGTGCTGTCCGGCCGCGCCATCGAGAACATCGAGAATTCCGTACTGGACGAGCTGGTGGTGACCAACACCATCCCGCTGTCCGCTGCTGCGCAAGCCTGTGGCCGCATCCGCCAGCTGGACATCGCTCCGGTTGTCGCTGAAGCCATGCGCCGCATCAGCAACGAAGAATCGATCAGCGCCATGTTCCGCTGAGGCGGGACAGAGCTGACGTAAAGCGCCCCGTCACGTCGATGGGGCATTAGCAAAATCGCCCGAACGCTGGTCGCAAGCGTCCGGGCGATCTTGTCATTTTGGAGATAGCGAAATGGTTGATTTTGTACTCAATGCTCAAGAGCGTTCCGACCTGGGGAAAGGTGCGAGCCGCCGCCTGCGTCGTAACGAAGGCCTGATCCCGGCTGTGGTTTACGGTGGCGAGAAAGCCCCGCAATCCCTGACCCTGGAACTGCGTGAAGTATCCAAGCTGCTGGAAAACGAGGCTGCCTTCAGCCACGTGATCACCCTGAACGTCGGTTCCGCCAAGGAAACCGTACTGATCAAGGCCCTGCAGCGTCACCCGTCCAAGGGTTTCGTCATGCACGCTGACTTCCAGCGCGTCGTTGCCGGCCAGAAACTGACCGCTCACGTTCCGCTGCACTTCATCAACGAAGCCACTGCTGTTGGCGTCAAGGTTGGTGGCGGCGAGATCTCCCACGTGATCGCCGAAGTCGAAGTTTCCTGCCTGCCGACCAACCTGCCGGAATTCATCGAAGTCGACCTGGCCAAAGTAGAACTGGGTCAGATCGTTCACCTGTCCGACCTGAAACTGCCGAAAGGCGTAGAGCTGGTGCAGCTGGCCCACGGTAACGACCTGGCCGTCGCCAACATCCACGCTTCCCGCGTAGTGAAAGAAGAAGGTGAAGGCGAAGCTGCTGCCGAGTAATCGCGCGCACCATTGCCTTTAAGGAAGGGGCCCCCGTCGTGACTGCCGTACAACTGATCGTTGGCCTGGGAAATCCAGGCCCCGAATACGACCAGACCCGGCATAACGCGGGGGCCCTTTTCGTTGAGCGACTGGCGGACGCGCAACGCGCGAACCTGTCGCTGGACAAGAAGTACTTCGGCCTGGTCGGCAAATTCAGCCACAAGGGCCGCGACGTTCGTCTGCTCATCCCCACCACCTACATGAACCGCAGCGGCCAGGCCGTGGCGGCGCTCGCCGGATTCTTCCGCATTCCGGTCGAAGCCATCCTGGTGGCCCACGACGAACTCGACATGCCTCCCGGCGTCGCCAAGCTCAAGAAGGGCGGCGGACACGGCGGGCACAACGGGCTGCGCGACATCATCGCCCAACTCGGCAACCAGAACGGTTTCCATCGCCTGCGGCTTGGCATCGGCCATCCGGGGCACAGCAGCCTGGTCTCCGGCTTCGTCCTCGGCCGCGCCCCGCGCTCCGAGCAGGAACTGCTCGACACCAGCATCGACTCCGCCCTCGGCGTGCTGCCGGAAATGCTCGACGGGGACTGGACCCGCGCGATGCAGAAGCTGCACAGCCAGAAGGCCTGATCACACCTCTTTTTCCGCCACGTGGCGCGAGGAACCTAGCATGGGATTCAACTGCGGCATCGTCGGCCTGCCCAACGTCGGCAAGTCCACCCTGTTCAACGCCCTGACCAAATCCGGTATCGCGGCGGAAAACTTCCCCTTCTGCACCATCGAGCCGAACAGCGGCATCGTACCGATGCCCGACGCCCGCCTCGATGCGCTGGCCGAGATCGTCAAGCCCGAGCGCGTGATCCCGACCACCATGGAATTCGTCGACATCGCCGGCCTGGTAGCGGGCGCCTCCAAGGGTGAAGGCCTGGGCAACAAGTTCCTCGCCAACATCCGCGAGACCGACGCCATCGCCCACGTCGTGCGCTGCTTCGAAGACGAGAACGTCATCCACGTCTCCAACAGTGTCGACCCCAAGCGCGACATCGAGATCATCGACCTCGAACTGATCTTCGCCGACCTCGACAGCTGCGAGAAGCAACTGCAGAAAGTCGCGCGCAACGCCAAGGGCGGTGACAAGGACGCCCTGGTGCAGAAAGCCCTGCTGGAAAAGCTCATCCCCCACTTCAGCGAAGGCAAACCCGCCCGCTCGCTGATGAAGAACATGGGCGATGACGAGAAGCGCCTCGTCCGCAGCTTCCACCTGCTCACCAGCAAGCCGGTCATGTACATCGCCAACGTCGCCGAAGACGGCTTCGAGAACAACCCGCACCTGGACGTCGTGCGCGCCATCGCCGAAGAAGAAGGCGCCATGGTCGTACCGGTGTGCAACAAGATCGAAGCCGAGATCGCCGAACTGGACGATGGCGAAGAGAAGGACATGTTCCTCGAATCCCTCGGCCTCGAAGAGCCCGGCCTGAACCGCGTGATCCGCGCCGGCTACGAGTTGCTGCACCTGCAGACCTACTTCACCGCCGGTGTGAAGGAAGTTCGCGCCTGGACCGTCCGCGTCGGTGCCACCGCTCCGCAGGCCGCCGCCGTGATCCACACCGACTTCGAGAAAGGCTTCATCCGCGCCGAAGTCGTTGCCTACGACGACTTCATCCAGTTCAAGGGCGAACAGGGTGCGAAAGAAGCCGGCAAATGGCGCCTGGAAGGCAAGGAATACATCGTCAAGGATGGCGACGTGATGCACTTCCGCTTCAACGTTTGAGCCCGCCCCAGACCTGAAAAAGCCCCGGCCACCTGCCGGGGCTTTTTCATTTGGGCGCCCTGCCACGCCGCTCATCGCGAAAATCCGGCGCCGCCGGCTAAATGATTGATAGATCAGAACAATATTCAAGAAAAGGGGTTGACACCCCCCCTCGATCTGCGGAAAATGCGCGCCACTCGGCTACATAGCTCAGTCGGTTAGAGCGCAGCATTCATAATGCTGATGTCCCAGGTTCAAGTCCCGGTGTAGCCACCATACAAAACAAAGGGTTAGCGAAAGCTAACCCTTTTTTGTTTTGGCCGGCAGACTACAAACCGACTACATCCCGTCTACCGCCTTCCAGACCTTGCTCAGCAGCAACAGTGTGCTAAAGTTTTCGATGATGGCTTACTGCCGTCAACACCGGGCACCCTGATAGCAATAATCGAATCTTGCATCCGAAAACTACTCCGAATCCAAGCCGACCTCATACCTGTAGCTGCTACTGACTGATACTGACGCGACCTTTTCTCGAAGCCCTTCTTATCTCTAGTACCGACGTCGCAACCCTCTTCGATACCCGCAGCCAAGCTCATACCGACTCGACTCCTCGAAAATCTCATCTCGAATCTCAACTCAAGCTATCCGCCAGTGCCCTCCCTGAAAACCCGGTATGAGGTCTGCACAATGAGGCAACTCATGGAGCGTGTGTGGAGGTTTGCTCAGGTGTCGGGAAAGTTTGCCGCAATCGTCATTGCTACAGCTTTCCTTAACGACTTGGGACATGCCATTTATCTGTGGCTGCTTGGCTAACGCCCCTTCCCCACACCCGATAGGCATAAAAAAGCCCCGCACGTGCGGGGCTTTCTAACCTGCAAGCTCTAGGCGTGAGCCAGTAGAGGCTCGATTTCGTGCTCAATTTGCTCGCCGTTCGCCGCATAAGCAGTGGCAAGAGAATATTCACTTTGAAGGTTCATCCAGAACTGCGCGGATGTATCGAAGTAACGACCCAAGCGAATAGCCATATCCGCAGAAATGCCCCTTTGCTCACGTACGATATCGTTTACCGTTGGCGCAGAGACATTCAATGCTCGCGCTAGAGCCGTTGGTGAAATATCCAGCTCCATCAAAAACTCATCACGCAAGATTTCCCCAGGATGGATGGGGCGCATACCATTGGTAGCCATGTCCACCTCCTCAGTGGTAATCAACTATTTCGACTTCTTCTGGACCTGCATCCGTCCAAACGAAACAGACACGCCACTGGTCATTGATCCTGATGCTATGTTGCCCAGCACGATTTCCCTGCAACGGTTCCAGCCTGTTTCCAGGTGGAGAGCGCAGGTCTCGGAGCTCGGTGGCAGCATGAAGCATTGCTAGCTTACGCGTAGCAACCGTGAGGATGGCTCCCCACCGCCTAGAAAGGCCCGACTCAAAAAGCTGACGAGTCTCATCGCATCGAAATGTCAGAATCATTCATTAACCCTTAACGTTAAGCGTTAACTTCACCAAAGCTTACCACAGGATTTCATCTGGTCAACTTGTAAGCAGCTTGAGCAATCGGTGACAACCGCATTGCGGACTCCAGATGCTCCGGCGACAGGTGCGCATACCGCATGGTCATCGTGATCGAGGAGTGCCCAAGGATCCGCTGAAGCGTGAGGATGTCCCCTCCTCCCATCATGTAATGGCTCGCAAAGGTGTGGCGAAGGATGTGGGTCAGTTGCCCCGGCGTCTGGAGTCCACAGCGCTCATAAGCACAACGGAAGGCGGCGCGGCAGGACATGAACAGGCGGCCGGTTCCCAGCATGCCCACCTTGAACATCAGTTGCTCCAGCTCGGCAGGGATTGGCACTGAGCGGCTCTGACGGTTCTTCGTCCGGTGGAAGTGGACCTTTCCCCCATGCACGGCCCCACGGGCGATGCTCTCGGCTTCTTCCCAACGGGCACCTGTAGCGAGGCACAGGAGAGCGACCGGGTACGTGTGGTTGTTCGTGCTGGCCTTGCACTCCTCGAGGAGCTGGGCGACCTGATCCAGGGTGAGGAAGGTCAATTCAACCTGATCTGTCTTGATCTGCCGGACGTTGGCCAGTGGATTTGCCTTGTGCCAGGAGCCGAGACGAATCAGCTCGGAGAAGATGGCCGACAGGTAGCGTTGTTCGTGGTTGACCGTCTCCGGCTTCACTTCGGTCAGACGGCGCTGCCGGTAGCGTGCCCACGCGAGCGAATCGAACTCGAAGGCCAGCGGATCACCAAGCCGCTGGGCCAGCGCCTCACAGCGCGCTAGGCGTTGGTTGCCATCCTTGAGAGTGCATCCGTGAAGGTCATACCAAACCCTCACCAGATCCGAGAGGCGATCATCCAGCGGCCGCCCCGTCTCACCCTTCACGGCAAAGAAGTCTTGCTCGTAGCGGATCGCAGCAGACTTGGTAAGGAATCCGTATTTCCTGACCCGGCGACCGGAGCGACCGTTCTCGTAGAAGTCAGCCGTCCACGTCTTACCTTCCTTGCGTGCCGTCATATCGCGTAGCCCCGCCTAATGTAGCGATCGTTGATCAATCCGATGACGTGCTTTTCGAGGTCGCGAGTGCTGTAGCCCTTGGCGGTGTAGTGGTCTTCGATCACATGCCAGAAGGGGAGCGTTCTCCCGACCTCAAGCGCTTTTTTTGGCGGGATGCGCTCCCGTGCGATCAGGCTGGCGAACTGGCCCAGGAACATCTCGCAGTTCTTGCCGGAGAAGCCCTGAGCGGTCTTGTAGTAGCGGCGGTACTCGGTGCGTTCGATGAGTGGATCGGCTTCCACCTGGACCTTGGTGTCGAGGCTGATCAGCGACCAGAAGGCGTCGAAGATCCCTTCCCGGGAAATCAGCTTGTAGTTGTCGCAGGCATACTGCCAGAGGCCTTGCAGGTGCGGGCAAAGGCCCTCGTAGGTGCGGCAGCCGATCACCTCGCCAGAGGTCATCGTGGAGCCTTCGGAGAACTGCTGGATGATGGAGTGGTGATAGCGGAACTCGATGCGCCACACGGTTTCCAGCGGGTTGAAGGCAGGTTCACCATCGCCGAAGGGATCGCCGTTCAGGGAAGCCCACACCGATTCCCAATAGTCGAGTTTGTCGGTCGCTCTCGCCTGCAGCGTTTTGTTGTAGAGGCACATTTGCAGGCCGTTTGCCGAGCCGAACATGAAGGTCTCACCACGCCCGTAGACCGAGGCATTGCCGTCGTACTCGATGCGGTCGATGCCGCTGATCTGGCGGACACGGCGGGAGCGGCAATGCATGCGGTCCACGAAGTCCACGGGTGGGGTCCAGCCCTGCACGTCCAAGGCGATGTGGACAGCGCACTGATTCACTTCGCAGGCCGAGAGAACGCCAGCGGCCAGGTCATCGAGTACGCCCTGCAGGATCTTCGGATCTGCACCATCCAGGGCGTGTGGCGACACTTCAATCTTGAGGTGCGGGCCGATGTTCTCCAGCTTCACGTTGTGGTTCTTGATCAGCAGGATCAGACCGAGGTCGGCGTTCTGCAGGCGGTACTGGTAGCCCGAGTCCCGACCGATACGGCCCTTGGCCCACTTGTAGCCGGCGAAGTTGACCAAATCCTCCGGCTCATCGAACAGCGCCATCACTTCCGGGCGGATCATGCCGTTGTACAGCTGCCGCACGGTATCGACGCCACAGCGCAGCAGGCGCACACCCGACAGGTCGGCAAATCTGCCGTTGCTCGGGTCCATGAAAATCCGTCCTTCGGACGACTCATAAAAATCCCCGGTCTCCTTGAGGATCAGGCGGAGGGGGTGAACTGCCTTTTTCATTCTTTCGTACCTTCAATGAGGTTTATTGAGGTGCTTACTCGTTAGCTATCCGACGTGTTACAGGGTCGTCGGCCGCGCCGCCGGCCTACCGCTAGTGCCTTACGCTCTCGGCCGGCGGCGCGGCTCGCCGACTCAAAACGGGAAGGCCGCCACCGGCTGCACGAGCTGCAACGCAGTGAAGAAGCCGAGCGCAAAGGCAAGTACGAGCAGCCCGAGGGCATTGATCAGTCCAGGCAGATTCATTGCTTTCTCCAGGGGCGTGAGGCGTATTCGCCGTCAGGCACCACGACCACTTGTTGTGCCGGCGTGGGGGAGTTGGCAGTGGGCGGTACTGCGACAGTGAGCGGGGCATTGGAAACTGCCGGCCTTGGTGGGGCACCCACACAAGTGACGGTCTGCTTCCAGCGCTCGTACATCAGCTCGGCGACACACGCGCCCTTGCTGCGGACGGCGTAGCCCGAGCCGACCAGCTCCCAGCTGGTCATGTGCAGCCGCCGACCATCCGCGTCGATGAAGGCGAACATGTACTGGTCGCCTTTCTTCTTGCTGTAGAGGTGGGCGGTGATGGTGATCGAGCGGCCGGCGAAGGGATGCGGGTTCAGCTCAGGAGGCGGATCAGCTGGCCGATCAGGAAGAGGCTGAGCAGGAACAGCCCCAGCCGCAGCAGGACGCGTCGCAGCAGCCACAGCAGCGGTTTGAGCAGGGACCGCAGCAGCGCCCGGAGCAGGTGCCACAGCAGGCTTGGCAACGGGCGCAGGAGCATTGCCGCCGACGACCTTGAGAGGCCCCATATAGCTGACAAAGCCAATAGTGCAGGCCAGCAGTGCCAGTAGAAAAACCAGCTTAGGGGACCGGAGCAGACTCTTGCCGGCCTTGGTGTCCTGGGTCTTGCCGGTGGCGGTGGACTGGTAGAGGGCGAAGGTCTGTTTCTTGATTCGTTTGTATTCGACGATGGTGCCGTCGGCGGGTGGTCGGTTGAGCTGGGCGTCATGCTGGGCCTCCTTGTAGCGGCCGGGAATGCCGATCACTGCGAGGTTTGAATGCTTGTAGGCCATCTCGCTGGTCATGCGGATGTCGTCGCGGATGTAGCTGATGTTCGGGGTGGTGAGGACGATGTCCCAGTTGAAGTGGCGGTGCCGGGTCCAGGCGTCGAGCCAGCCCATGGGGCGGTCTGCTTCGTGCGCCGCTTCGGGGCCGCCGGGGTAGTCGAACTTCTCCAGGTCCTTTTCGCGCCAGGACTTGGGGAACAGCAGCTGGGTCTCGTCGAAGATCAGGAACGCGCCCCGCGGCGCCCACTGGAACCAGCTGCGCATGCTGTCGAGGTCGGCCAGGGATTCGAGATCGAGGTTGATGATCTCGGCGGTGTTGGGCAGGTCGGGGAAGACTTCGTAGGCGCGCTCCAGGGTGAAGCCGCGTACGTTGGTGATGATGACGCGGCCTTCCTTGAGGGCGGGGACGGCGTCGTCCTGGATGGCGCCGGAGGTCTTGTACGAGCCGTTGGGGCCGTGGTGAATCTTGATGGACATGGGTCACCTGCCAATGAACGGCACGAAGCGCATGCAGAAGCGCGTGACGGCCGCGACGAAGATGATGTTGAGGGCCTGCGGCACGCCGAAGAACGACAGCGCAGACGCGATGGGCGCGGGCAAAGCGCCGTACATGGAGCGCACCAGGTTGCCCACGCCGAGGCCTTCGATCAGGTCGTTGGCGACGGTAAAGCTGACGTCGATCAGCAGGAGGAAGGTCTGTAGCGCGCCATACATTGCCGCCTTGGTGGCGACGACCAGGCCATCCTTGATGAAGTCGTAGATGCCCTGGGCGAAGAAGTTCCAGACCCACTGGAAGAAGCTGATGATCTGGTCGAGGAAGCCGGAGAGCCATTCCATGAATCACTCCTTGAGGACGATGAGCGCGGCGATGACGGCGGCCATCAGCAACAGCGCAAGTCGGAGGTTGATGAGCTGTTCGCCGTAGTCGGCGACACAGAAGCGGTAGGACTTGCCCCACACGCTGATGGAGTCGCACGGCAGTTGGCCGCCGCCGGCGGAGAGCTGAAGGTTGAAGGCGCTCTTCATCTGGTCGACGTTGGCCTTCACCTTGTCCTTGAGTTCTTTCTTGGCTTCGTCGAGGCGCTGGTCCCACTCTTCGTTGGCCTTATCCCAGCTGCCGGCGTCGGGGGCGTTCAGGCCGGATTCGGGGCCTTTGCCACCGCCGCAGACGTAGCCTTTGCTCGGATCGCATTCGCCCTCGCCGTCGTCTTCTCCGTCGCCATCGTCGCTGCTGTCGTCGTCGCCAGTGCCGGATCCGGAGCCGCTGCCAGAGCCATCGCCAGAGCCGCCGTCACCTTCCTCCCAACAGTCGCCATCGATGTCACATGGGTCGCCGGAATCGTCGTCTTCGCCTTCATCGGAGCCACCGCCTTCATCACCGTCGCCGGTGGGCTCAGCCACGCAGTCGGTGCCGGACCATGCCTGACCTGCCGGGCAGCCGGGGTCGTCGGGGTCTGTCGGCTGGGTTGGAGAGTCCGGCGGCGCCTCGGGATTGGGCGGCTCGCCGACGTCCGGGCCGGGGGCGTCTTCACCGCTGCAGCGCTCGCCGTCGCTGGCCATCTTGTAGTTGCAGAAGCCGGTGTCCGCAGAGCCGCTGAGCAGGTAGCAGGAGCTGGCCTTGCTGCTGGTGGAGATGTACTGGCAGCCGGCGCGGCATACAGCAGAGGGTGGTGAGCTGAGGACATAGACGCGGCCGGATACCGTGGATGCGGGGAAGTCGGAGCCTCGGGTGAGCAGTTCAAGGCCGGCGTCGCAGCGCGGAAGTTCCATGCACATCCCGGCACTGTTCTGTTCTTGGTCGGACGGGCAAATACAGCTGAAGGATTCCTCGTTCCAGACCTTGCCGATCGGGCAGGAATCACCCCGTAGGTAAAAGTTCTGGGTGCCGAGGAAACCATCATCTGATGTTCTCCTCTTCCTGCAGAAACCACTGACGTACTTTCCATCTCGCACAACCTTGAACTCGAAAACATACGCACCTGCGCTGGGCTGGCCACTCCAGCAGGCTTCTAATGGCGTTGCCCAGTGGTTCGAGTAGGACGTGTTTTCCCAGTAGTACTCCACCGCCCCCACCTGCCCCACAAACAGCAACACCACCGCCACTAACCATTGCCTCACCATGGAAATCTCCGGGCCGAAAAAAAGCCCCCAACGGCGCACCGTGGGGGCTTCCGCTGTTGTGTCAGCGCGTCAGAAGAATTCGCCGCAGCGGTACCCGGTGATGAAGGCGCCGGCGAAGAACGCCCCCAACCACACCGACCACAGCACCGGTTACGCCTTGCGCAACATGCTGTAGATCAGGCCTGCGCAAGCGAGGATGACCAGGGCGCCGACGATGTAGCCGCCGATGTTGGACATATCCTGCTTGCCGTCGCTGATGGCGCTCTCCACCGCCGAGGTGTCGATGACGCTGCCGGCCCAGGCCGGGACGGAAGTGGCAGCGGTCACGGCGCCGGCGATGCACAGGTTGCGGAAGGACGAAACGGCGTTGAACTTGGCGATGCGTTGTTTCATGGCGTTCATGGTGTTTCCTCTCTATCGGGCTTTACGGAGAAGTGACGCGACCCAGCCCGTCAGCAGGCCCGTCACGAAGGCTCCCAGGACGCCGGCAGCACCCACGCTGAAGGCTTCCAGGGAAAACCCGCCGTTGGCCAGGAGCTCTACAGCTCCAGCGGCCTCAGGCGGTATCAGGTAGGCCTGTTGCCATTCGAGCTGCTGGCAGCGCATCAGGCCGTCCGCGGTGGAAGCCCAGCTGGTGCAGACCTGTACGGCAACAACGCCCATTCACTCTTCCTCCACGTCGTTCAGCTCGGTCAGCTCCAGGCAGTCCGGGCAGGTGTGGCGGGCGGGCTCGGGCAGCAGGGCCGGGGCGACTACCGATTCGTTCCACAGGTGGCCGATGGCTTCGCCGCAGCGATCACAGAAGAGGTAGCCGTCCACGTTCATGCTCCCGTCCCCCGGTCAATTCTTCGGCTGGTCGCCGGGCTTCTCAGCGGCCGGCTTGTCGCTGGCGGGCTGCTGCTGAGTCGGGCGCTGGATGGGTTGCTGTACAGAGGGCTGGCGGACCGGCGCGGAGGCATCCTTGCCCGCGCTCAGTAGTTCGGTCAGGACCTGAGTGTTCTTGGTGTTGCCGAAGCGGTCTTTGGTCGGACGGACGACCGTCGCGAACTTGCACAGGACCGGGGAGCCGGTGAAGACGATTTCATCGAGCAGGGTCGGCTCAATGTCGTACTGGGTGATTTCGAAGCCACGGGCATTGCCGCGAGCGCCGTCGGGGATCGGGGAGATGGCCTGAACGCTGGCGTAGATCTCGCCAGAGGTCTTGGAGGTGAAGGTGTCGGTCTGAGTGACCCAGAGTTCAACGACACCGCCAGTGGTTGCGAACATGTTCATGTGAAGCTCCTTTGCCTTTTTCGGGCATGAGTTGGCCCGCTGCTGCAATTTGGGCGCGTGGTGGCCGTCATTCAGCGGGTGTGGTGGTGCCGTGGTTGTGTGTTGGGTGGGTGGCAGGGAGAGCGAAGATCAACGTCGTAAGGGCGCTGCCCTTACCATCCCGCTCTCGCCGCCGAGGGCTCAGGAGCGCGGGGTGGTGGAGCTACCCCACACTCCCGAGCTGAGGCTGTTCAGGGGGGAGCGCGGTCAAGGGTGCGCTTCGCCCGGCGCTCCGTTTGTCCGAACGGAAAAGCGCGTTCGGACAAGCCGGTGCGGCGGCCCCTGACCTGATTGGCCCAGGTGGGGATGGTGTGGCGAGCGTGGTAGCGGCCAACCACAGCGCCAACCGCCAGGAGGACGAGCCAGAAGATCAGGTGCGGGATCGGGTTAGAGACCATGGCTCAGCCCTCCAGCTCGAACGGCTCGCGCACGGGGACGAAGGGCGTCGGCCTGCCGCTGTCGTAGATAACGTGCCAGTACTTCGGGGGACGGAGCGCGGGCATGTGTTTCGCGCAGGTAAAACCCCGTTCCACCCGGTAGGTCGAATGGATCGAGCGCCACACTCCCGCGACCTTGGCCATCGTGGTAACGACCGTGAAGACTCGCGTAGGGCGGCACTCGGTGCAGGGTGTGGACTGGGAGGCTGCGGGTTTCGCCAATTCGCGACGGGACCAGCAGACAGAGCAGTCGCAGTCCGAAGCGTGCGGCTTGCCCCGGTACGCACGGAGTAGATTCATGGCTCATGCCCTCACCCCGCGCACTCGGTATCCCTGCAGGGCGCGTTCACGGGTCAGGCTCCAGGAGCGAGGGGCCTCGGCATCGGAGGGGAAGCAGGAGACGGCTTCATCAATCCACTGCTGGCATGCCACGCGGGAAGCACCTTGATTTACGCGGTGCCAGCGGCGCTGGCGGGTCGGGCCATGGAGGGTGCACATCTCAACCAGATAGCGGTTACTCATCGTCGTAATCCCCCTGGCAGAAGATCGACTTGCCCTTGTCGAGGTCGCGGCGAATTTTGTGGAGGTTGATGACGCGGCGGCGACCAATCTTGGCGGTCGGCACGGTCTTGGTTTCGACCCAGCCGCGCACCACGTCTTCCGTGATGTCTTCAAGGCCCAGCATCTGAGCGAATACCGCCTGAGAGCAAAACGGCGCAGTTCGGAAGTCCGTAACCTTTTCAACTGCACCAGTGACGGTGAACCCCACTATTCCAGAATCTTCCATACGAACTCCCTATAATCGGGTCGGACGTTCCCAGCGGTTAGCTGGAGTAAAATTTACGCATGAGTAAAGGCTACCCCCGCAAATTGCGTGCGTAAAGGTTACTCGCCGTGAGAAAAGTCGATGGATTCTGTACGAAATAGAGCGCTTCAACTGATCCGAACGCTTGGTCCTAAGCACCTTAGTGAGCTTGGCGGGAAGAACTACGATCGCTGGAGAAATATCAGTAGCGGGAAGATCAGGATTAGTACTGAGGAAGTCGGCATCTTGGCGGACGCATATCCTCATTACGCGCTTTGGCTGATATCGGGGCGGACAGAGCCCGAGAATGGGCACCGAAGCCCGGAATACGATGAAGCTGATCGAAACTTGGCCGGACACGACGCGGGATAGCGATTACTCAGACGGTAGCTAGGCGCTGGTACGCCCGAGAGAAATCCGCCAGGAAGGAATGAAGCAGAACCACAGGCCAAGCCTGCTACAGCTAGTAAGACGGTGAAGCGCATGACCAGGGATTAGGTGCCGCCCTCCGCATTTCAGTCTTTTCCGATTGACGCTGGATACCGCGAGCATATGGTCTGGCTAAGCCCCTATTTGCCGGGCTCAATCAACTCTCCGCAACAAGGACGTGAATCAGATGAAAACCATACTGACCAGCCTTGCCCTCCTGAGCTGCACCACCCTTGCATCCGCCGAAGAGAAAACCGCCCTAGCCGAAGCTGCCGAGGCGATGAAACCCATCATCGAAATCCCTGCGGACTACCTTCAGAAAAGCATCATGCAAAGTCTTGCCGGTGGGAAAGGACCAATGGCAGAAGGGGCGCGGAACAACCTCAAAATGCAGGCTCAGCGTGAAAGGGAGGCCAACAGAGATGTACGGAGGTCCGTGAAGGACTGTATAAAACCTGATAACGTCATCGATGACGACGTGAAAGAATGTACGGAAGGACTTCGTGAAAAAACTTGGTGAAAGCAAAAGATAGGGCTTTGAGAACTCAAAGCCCCTGGCTTAACAACTAATTCCTTTCAATCCCACCCCAGCTTTTTAGCCCGAAATCTGGGCTACCTTCAGGCGGCGCAATACGCCGAATCTCCAAATACTTCCTCATATGCTTTTCGGCATATTTACGAATTGGTCTCAGCAAAACATCGGGAACAAACCAGAAAGCAAAAATAGATAACGAAGCAGTAAGTATTGAGGCAATGGCTTGGGACTCAAAATTATGAAATGCCCCTAGCAAAACCAAGGAAGAAAATAGCGCAATCGCTTCAAGACGGAGCCGCCGATATATCCTCCCACCCAACACGATAGACTCTTTAATTAAAGCTATTCTTTGCCTTTCTCCCTCTTTGCTAATTTCATCAAGAGACTCCTGCACAATTTTAGCTTTTTCTTTTGCCTCTGTGAGTTCTAGCTCTCTTTTCCTTCGTTCAAGCTCTGCCTCCGAATCTTTACGCGCTTGTTCCAATGCACGAGATCGCTCTTGTTCTGTGCGCGAGCGTTCAGCTTCAGCCTGCACTTCAGCCTTCCGTCTAGACTCTTCCTCATAAGCAGCCTGCTGAGACTTAAGACGCTCGTCAGCTAATTCTCTCTCCTTTCTTGCTGCATACTCACCTGCAGCTGTTTTTACCATATCGACAATCATAGGGAGCCGCTCTGGAGTTACATCCTCCGGATCTCCCTTGGTTGCCCGCATTAGTGCTGATGCGCCTTCGCGATCTTCTAATAGTGCAGCAATATCATCAGCCTGAGCCTTTCCACTGAGCTCAAGAACCAGATTTATCGCCGCCGCTTTCACATCCGCTCGCGGACGAATAGCTGAAGAACAATGCGCAAGTAATCTTGCCACTGGGAAATCTTTACTTTCTCCGCCACTACGCAACCATACGTACCCAGCAAACTGCTTATCCGACATTGACACTGGCGCCCATTGCTCAATAATGCTTTGGGAGTGTCGCGCCATTCCTTGAAGTAAGGTGCACCAAGAATCATTAGCAATTTTTACAAGGGCAGTATTTCTCGTAACAAAAATAGACTTAGAGTCGCAAATTTTCCTGCAGGGTGTGACAGTGTCTCGAAAACAAAGCATTGACCATACAGATTTTCTGTCGTGCTTCTTGGCGTCTTCATTCCGCCATCCCTGCATTCGCCTTTCCATACTAGTTTCGATAGAACCTACAACTCCAGGATAACGCGTTATAAATTTATCATTAGGGTCCCGCTCAACCGCAATTCCCAAACGCCCTTCCACGCGCGCCGCGACATTGTTTACTAATGCAGAAAGCAAATCTGGCTTGACAGATGCGCCGTACTTTATGGAGTTCAAGTGAACGCCTGAGCGAAGGGAGGCCAATTGGGCTATTACAGCCGACTCCGCTTCTTCGATGCAGTGATCCAGAGTACAAGCCACAGCTCCACTCGACTTTATCACCGCCAGCAACTCTGTCCCATATTCCGAATACTCAGAGTTAACCCCAAGCATATCCAAGACCAACGGCGTATCCAGATAAACCTTTAACCCTTCAAGCCTAGGTGAATCCTCTGATGGCTCACGAAAACATGCAATAGCCTCCGACGCCATACTAGCAAAGGCAATATCAGAGACAATTTCAAAAGAAATTTGATCCGTGTCTCTCAAATCAACAATATATTGTGCAACCAGATAATCTAAATCGTATTCCAGATGTTCCTCTTTACTTAGCCCGTCAACCTCTTTTTTTAGGACCAATGTTTTAGAGGTCTTCTTTTCCGAGACACTCCCTTCTTTACGACCAATAATTCGCATCGATGAGACGTTTAGCAGTCGTTTTCTGAATGCTTCATGCAAGTCCGCATCTGAAGGCTCTAGTATATCTCCTGTCACCCTACAGAATTTAACAAAACTATCGAGTACAGATTGAATCTGCTCTTCAGTAACCGAACTAGTTTGATCTTCAGACTCAGAAGCCAAATCAACACATTTATATACAACCTTAGGATATCTATTAACGACAATCAGAACACCAGCTTGCTCCAGGTGTTCTGACAAACCAAGCACAGCCAAACGAGGCACATCGAGATCATAGATCTCTTTGAGAGATGCAGATATTTTTCCTGCATCAAATAACTGTCCCGCATACGGCCGGACAGCTTCTGCAAAGAAGGGAACGAGCGCATTGGGCATGTTTGTGCCAGCAGATCTTAACCGCTCAGCCATAGTGCAGTAAGCAATTAACGCTCTTTTCGGCCTTTCAGAGAAATCGCTCATAAACACCTCAAACCGCATAGACACCGTCACCAAAATTTATAATTATTAAACTCACAAGCACAGCTGACCGCCTGTATCGAAAATACCAAAATCTTCAGCAGAAAAGTGAAGACCAGCTCATTGAATCCCCCTTACACCTCGACATGCAGGAAATCTTCGGCACCCCCAAAACTCAGCCCCGGCATTTGAACCACGCCTCGCTTTCCTCATCAACATAATCTCATTACATACGGGACAATGCGGAGCCACCGGCAACGCTCCTGCTACTGAAACGTTTACGTCGCCCGATACAGTCTTCGGAGTAGACTCAGTGCTATTGGCGATCCATCGTTTGAGCAAAGCCCGGTCAACCAATTGGATATTTCGCCCTTCCGCAAACGCCTTAGCTTCTGGAGTAAATTGGCCGGAAGTTACAACGAAGCCTCCCGCAGCCCCTTCCGCAGCCATAACACCAAAAAACTCGCGGATCACCGTGACGCCAACATTAATGGCTTTCCACTGCTTGCACTGAACCAAGTACTTGTCCGTTCCCAAGTGCAGCACAAGGTCAATACCACCATCCGGCCCGTTGCCACCTTTTTCGACCACGGTGAAGCCTTTACGGCGGAAGGTCTCACCCACCAGCAGCTCGAACTCGCGCCAGCTGATGCCTTCAATGGTTTGCCCCGACTCGCGCGCGTTCGCCACGTTCGTGCGCAGTCGCTTACGTTCAGCCCTAGCAAGCACGGAGCCGATGGCGCCGATTACGAATACCAAAGGCAGCACGATCTGACCGAAAAAGGCGAAAGTACGGAATATCTGGCCAGCCATGAACGGCCCAACCTGATGCGCGTCCTTCAGGGTATCCGGCGACTTATCTGCAATAGGGTGAAGAATGAGCCAACTGCCCAGAGCAATGAGCAGGCTTACCCACCAGGGCAAGCGGCTAGCGATCTCTATGAGGTCCTCGATAAGCGAGGTTCTGCGGCGACGAGCCATCCCAGTCTCCTAAACACGCATCCATTCATGGCCAGAGGCCATACACGGAAGCTAGCGCGAGGCGCTAGTACCCGTAAAGAGTCTAGGGTGACTACAAAAGGCGTATTGTCAGAAACAGCCGGTTGAAATGAGGTTTCGTCGCCTTTGGAAGGCCCGACTTATAGGCTTCCGGGGTAGCGCGGGGTAGCGACTCTCATGCGATTCATAAGACTCTGCTGAAGAGTTCAACTCTTCGGCAGGAATGCTAACGGCCGAGGCGGAGTTGAGCCCTTGGGCGTCACTTCAACAAGACAATGGGCTCACTCCAAGAAAGCACGCTAACGCAGGCGTTCTGGCCACTTACAAAATACTCTCGGACTTGCTTCGTCCATTTGCCTACGAACCCGACTCTTGCGCACTCCTGTTCCCACCAACCGCCAGCGGTCACCTCGATGACCAGGCCGGGAACGTGCCCCCAGAACTCTCCAAGGTCGCCTTCATCTAGAACGCGGAAACCTTCGACTCCAGGGAAGGTGATTTGCCAGCGAGCTTCGCCCTCGAGGTCTTGTACCTCCACCTGCAGTGAGTCCAAGTCGTAATTCACTCCCACGACCTCAGCCAATCTGCAGGTCAAAGGGGTTACCGCCACAGCGGTGATATGAGGTCGATCCGTCGTGGTCACGTTAGCCTTCCTTGGGTGCTCGAATTCGAGGTGACTACATCATAGCGCCAGCGTGAAGTAGTGAGTTTGAACCAGCTAACAGCCCCTCTGAAAGCCCCGAAACATGGGCCTCTGAGGGTGAACGATAGCCACTTCATGCGATTCATAATGCTGATGTCCCAGGTTCAAGTCCCGGTGTAGCCACCATCTCTCGAAAGGGGTTTAGCGAAAGCTGAACCCCTTTTCTTTTGCCTGCGAAAAAACCGCTCTCTCGTCTACTCGGCCTCCTCGATCAACGCCGCCGAGTCATTCCTCGCGTGGTTCACCCGCAATGTCACCCGATACCCCGCAAAGTCATCCCGCGCATGGTGAATCAAATCGTCCAGCGCTTCGCTGCGCGTAGCAGCGGATAACCACTCCTCGAAGTTCTCCGGCGCCAGCACAACCGGCATGCGGTGATGGATGCGTTCGATGCTGGGCACGGCGGATCGGGTCAGCAAGGCGCAGGAGAGGATGGGCCCGCCATTAGGGTTTATCCACAGGGACCAGAGACCGGCGATAGCGATGATGGGGTCGGTTGGGCTGTGAATGAAGTACGGCTGGTGGACCTCGCGACCGGCGGGGTTACGAACAGATTCCGTCTCGTTCCACTCGTACCAGCCCAGCGCGGGCATGAGGCAGCGGGTGCTGCGCAGGGCTTGGCGCCAGAGGGGCTTGCCGGCAGCGTCTTCGCTGCGGGCGTTGAAGGAGTAGCGCGGCGGGGTGGGCTGTTTCCACCAGGTGGGAATCAGGCCCCAGCGGGCGGGCAACAGTTCGAGCTGGCCGTTTTCGTCGTGGCGCAGGATGGGCACGGTCATGGTCGGGGCGACGTTGTAGCAGGCCTGCAGCCAGCGCGGTGGCGTGCGCGCGCCGATGTGCCAGTAGCGTTCGATGGCTGCCTCTTCGGGGCTGACGTAGCGTCCGCACATGCCGGTGACCTTGGGGAAAGGATTACTTTCACCTTGGGTGTCGAATGGCGGGCTGTCCAGACAGGGCGACGGGCGTCCGTCTAGCCCAGGCGCTCCAGCACGCCCTTTCCAATCACCCGCGTCGTCTCGCCCCCGAAGTCCACACTGCCCTCCTCCCGCAGGAATGCGTCCACCGCTCCATCGAGCCGGTCGGCCAGCGCCGACATTTGCCAGTAATGCCGCAGCAGCATGCCGGCGCTGAGGATGGCGGCCAGCGGGTTGGCGCGGCCGGAGCCGGCGATGTCGGGGGCGCTGCCGTGGACGGGTTCGGCCAGGCCGATGCCGGTGCCGGTGCCGAGGTTGAGCGAGGGCGCCAGGCCCAGGCCGCCGCCCCAGTGGCTGGCGAGGTCGGAGAGGATGTCGCCGAAGAGGTTGGTGGTGACGATCAGGTCAAAGGCTTCCGGGCGCTCGACCAGTTGCAGGGCGGCGACGTCGACCAGGCGCTCGTCGAGCACGTCGCTCCAGCCGTCTTCGGCGAGCAGGTCGCGGCAGGTGTCGCGGAACAGGCCGCAGGTCAGCGGCAGGACGTTGGCCTTGTGCACCAGGGTGATTCGCCGGGCACGTCGCAGGCGGGCAAATTCGGCAGCGCCAGCGGCGAGGCGCTCGCAGGCGGCGCGGCTGATGACTCGCTCAGCGATGGCGACGCCTTCGGCTTCCCAATGCTCGCGCCCGCTGTAGAGGCCTTCGCTGTTTTCCCGCAGAACCAGCAGGTCGATGCCTGCGCGCGGTGAGACGACCGGGCGAGAACGCACCGGGCGCAAATTGAGGTTCAGCGCCAGCGTCTGGCGCAAACTGAGGATGGCGCTGCGGTAGCCCTCGACCTTGTGACTGGGCGAGGAAACCGCGCCGAACAGCCCGGCGCCGCAGGCTCGAAGGCGTTCGTAGGTGGCGTCAGGAACGGAGGTGCCGTGGCGCTGGAAGCAGTCCCAGCCGGCTTCGGCTTCTTCTACCTGCAGGTCGGGTAGCAGGCGCTGCAGCACCTCCACGGCGACGGGTACGACCTCGCGACCGATGCCGTCACCGGGGATGACGCAGAGGCGTCGGCTCAAGACTGGCCGAGCGGGCGCAGACGGTATTGCGGCGGCAACTGGTCGAGGCCGCTGACGGTGACGTTGAGGTCCTTCCAGATGCCGTCCTTGATGCCGTAGATGCAGCCGTGCACGGAGATTTTCTGGCCGCGGTGCCAGGCGTTCTGGACGATGCTGGTGTGGCTGACGTTGGCGACCTGCTGGATGACGTTGAGCTCGCAGAGGCGGTCGACGCGCTCTTCTTCCTTCTCGAACTGGGCGAGGTGGTCGCGGTATTCGTAGGCGAGGTCGCGGATGGTGCGCAGCCAGCCGTCGATCAGGCCGAGCTGGCTGTGGTGCAGCGCGGCGCGCACGCCACCGCAGCCATAGTGGCCGGTGACCAGGATGTGCTTGACCTTGAGTACGTCGACGGCGAACTGGATGACCGACAGGCAGTTGAGGTCGGTGTGCAGCACGACGTTGGCGACGTTGCGGTGGACGAACAGGTCGCCGGGCAGCAGGCCGACGATCTGGTTGGACGGTACGCGTGCATCGGAGCAGCCGATCCACAGGTATTCGGGGGTCTGCTGGCGGGCCAGTTTGGCGAAGAAGTCGGGGTCTTCCTGCTTGATGGCTTCGGCCCAGCGGGCGTTGTTGTCGAACAGTTCCTGCAGATCGCTCATGTCCGGCTCCTCATCATTTGGCTGGCGGCACCTTACGCAGCACAGGCGTGGCTGACAAGCCGCATCAGCGCACAGCGTTCATCCGCCACCAGCGCGACGGGCGAGGCGCCTGCTGCAGCGCCAACTGGTGCCAGGCGTCGTGCCAGGCCTGGCCTTCGGCGGCGAGGCGCGGCCAATCCAGCGTGCGCCGATCCAGTGCGCCGAGCAACTCGGTTTCCAGCCAGCCGTGACCGGCGCGCAGGGCGTCGGCGAAGCCGGGGTCGGTCAGGGCGCGCTGGTGCACGGTTTCGAAGCGCCACCAGAGTGAATCTTCAACGGCGTCGGTCTCGCGGCTAAGCAGCCCTTCCCCGGCACGCTCGTCGAAGCCCAGCGGCTGGAACATCGACAGGCAGGGTGCAGAGGTCGCGGTCGCGGCCAGACGCGGAGAGTCGCCGTCGAGCCGGGCGATGAGGCTGGCGGTAGTCTGCGAGGGGCGCCAGAAGCTGCCGGCGTGCAGGCAGATCTGCCGGTTGTCGTGCAGATTGAAGCGGTGCCCGCGATGGCCATGGCTGCGCAGGGCGACCACCAGCGCCAGCCAGTCGACCTGGACCGGGCAGTGGGCGAGGAAGTCTTCGTTGAGCTGGCGGCGCTGGTGGGCGCCAGCCACCCAGGGCAGTACGCGGCCATCGAAGGCACGGGCAAAATGGAAGTCGCCGCGGCCGTTCCAGCAGCCGAAGCGGCGCGCCTGGGTTTCCAGGTTGGGGCTGGCGAGGTCGTATTCGTGGCCAAGGCTCAGGGCGTTGGAGATGGCCCAGCGCTCGACCTTCTTCGCCGCCCACAGACGCCCGGCGGTTTCCAGCACCCAGGCCTCGTCACGGTCGGCAATCAGGTAGCTGTTGTCGTAGCGCATGCGCTTGTTGCGATAGCCGGCCGGGCCGCCCTGGCCGTGGCGTTCCAGCAGTTCGGTGATCACTGCCAGGGCCTCGCGGGCGCTGCCGCCGCGCTCCAGGCCCAGACGCAGCAAGTCCATGCCGAGCAGGGCCTCACCGTCGCGCTGGGTCAATCGGGTGAACACGGCTTCGTTGCCGATGGCCACGCCCTTGTCATTGACGCCCATTTCGGCGCCCCACAGCCACGCAGGCTGGCTGAGGATAACACCGTGGCGGTTGGCGGTCTGGGGGATCTGCAGGTAGCTGGTGCGCACCGTGGCCGCGCTGTCGCCGCTGACAGCGGGCAGGCGGATCAGGCGTTGCGCTTCGGCGGGTTCACGGTCGCTGTTCTTGGCGAACCAGGTGGCCCCGCCGCTACGCAATACCAAGGTGTCGCACATAATCTTCCTCCCCGTGATCTTCCCGCGCGCCGAGCACTTCCCGCGCGGCGCGCTCCCCGGCCTCCACGGCCCCATCGAAATAACCCATCCAGCGGGTCGCCGTTTCCGTACCGGCGAAGTGCAGACGTCCGTAGGGTTCGCGCAGGCGCGCCGCGCCGCTGCTCCACAGCCCCGGCGGGAACAGGGCGGCATAGCAGCCGCGGGCGAAGGGCTCCTCGGCCCAGGATTTGTCCACGTAATCCACCGGCTGCAGCGCCTGCTCGCCGAAGTAGCGGGCGAAGCAGTCCAGCACCTGGCCACGGCGGTCACCGGCGGGCCGGGCGTTCCATTGCCGCGCCTCGTCGCCTTCGATGAAGCCCAGCAGCACGCCGCGTCCGGAATCGGGGACGCTGTTGTCGAAGGTCAGGCGCACCGGGCCGGTTTCGCTGGTGGCCTGACCGGAGAGGCCCTTGTCGCGCCAGAAAGGCTTGTCATAGAGCGCCATGCATTTGATCACCGCGCCTTGCGGCAGCCGTTGCAGGAGCTGGTCGCGCCAGCTGGGCAACAGCGGTTCCTGGGTGATGCGCAGCAGTTGCGTTGGTGGGATGGCGAAGATGACATGGCTGGCCTGGTGCGTGCCGCGGTCGGTCACCAGTTCGACGCGGCTGCCGTCCTGGCGCACGGCGCGCACGGGTTCGCCGGTTTGGACGTCGCCGATGCGCTCGGCCAGGGTTTCGCTGATCCGCTGGGAGCCGCCGACGATGCGGTCCTGCTGGGCGCCGCCTTCGACGCCGAGCACGGTGTCGAGGTTGGTGCCGCCGTGGATATAAAAGAGGACATGGAGAAACGAGAGGTCATGGGGGCTGGCGGCGAACACGGCGCCGCACATCAGCTCGAAGACCTTGCGCCCGGTGGAGGTGCGCACGTTGCGCCGCAGCCACTCGGCGAAGGTGAGGCTGTCCCACTGAGGCGCCTTGGGATGCAGGCTGGGGTCGCCCAGCGGAATTTCCCGCGCCATGCGGTCCAGGCGGACATGGGCCTGAAGGACATCGAGCAGAACGTGGGGAGGAAACTTCGGGATGGTGCCGCGATACGGCCTGAGTCGGCCGCCGAAAAGAGTGAGGTTGTCGCCCTGGCTCCATTGCGGAAAGGTCGAGAGGCCGAGTTCGGCCAACAGGGAAAGGATACGCTCCTGGGTCGGGCCGACCCACTGCCCGCCCACTTCGACCACTTCGCCGCTGGCGAAGCGATGGTTGAGGGTGCGCCCACCGACGCGCTTGTTGGCCTCGATCACTTTCACCCGCCGCCCGGCTTGCGCCAGACGCCAGGCCGCGGTCAGCCCCGAAATACCGGCGCCCACCACGATCACATCACTGCGATTCATGTTTGCGACCTTATGTTCTTGTTGTTATTGGTCTTAAGGGTAAGCCAGGAATCGCCCTCGGAAAAACCCGATCGGCAGGAAATTTCTCAATAATTGCGGGGGAATCGAGGCGGCAGATTCCGACGCTTTGCCGAACGCGCGAAGTAGACCTGCAGGAGCGCGCCATGCGCGCGATCGCGGGCATGGCCCGCTCCCACAGGTACACATGTCTGATCCGAGCGACGTTTGCAGGACGAGCGAGCCCCTTGCGGCAGGCGCACCCAGTGATGGGTATCGCTTCGCTCCACGCCATGCTGCGGTGAGACTTTCCAGCGAAGTCAGTCGACCAGCGTGCAGGCCATCACCAGCGCGTCTTCACGACCGCCGACTGCCGGGTAGTAATCGCGGCGGCGGCCGATTTCGTTGAAGCCGTAGCGCTCGTAGAGACGATAGGCTGGGCCGTTGGAGGCGCGGACTTCGAGGAAGCATTCCACCCCGCCCTTCTCGTGGGCACGCTTCATCAGGTGCTCCAGCAGCGCCAGACCAAGGCCACGCCCCTGGCTTTCCGGCTTCACCGTGATGTTGAGCAGGTGCGCTTCATCGAGGATCAGCTGGATCACGCCGTGGCCGACCTGCTGGCTGCCTTCGAACATCACCCAGCATTCGTAGCTCTTCAGGCCGTCGGCGAAGGTACCGCGCGTCCAGGGGTGGCTGAAGGCGGCGTATTCGATCTTGAGTACGGCATCGAGGTCCGCCTCGGTCATCGGGCGGAAGGAAACAGCGTCGCTCATGCAGGGGTCTGACTCATCCAGCGTTGCCGCACCCGGCGCATGGCGCGCCAGAGGTCGGCTTTCAAAGTGGGTTCTTCGGCCAGGCGCTCGAGGCCCGGCAGCGCCCAGGCGACGCCCAGGCCTTCGACCTGCAGCTCGCGCAGCAGGGATTCTTCATCGCCTTCGCCAGCGAAGCGCACGGCGGGCATACCGACCAGCCACAGGCAGGAGCATGGGGCGCCCTCCTCCAGCCGCGCGGCGACGAAACCCTGGACGAACTCGCGGGCGGCTTGCGGGCCCTGGTCCATGTTGCCGCGGGAGAACAGCGGCCAGCGTACCGGCTCGCCCATCAGTTGCGGGCTGTCCGGCAGGCCAGAGGCACGCAGCAGGTCCTTCAGCAGCAAGTAGGCCGGGTCACGGCTGGCCAGCGGCTCTCCGGTGGGCAGCTCGACCAGCAGGATACATTCGCCGGCGCGCAGCAATTGCAGGGCGAAACGCGGCGGCGGGGCGACTGGCGCGCGGACGGCAGGTTCGGCTTCCGCCTCGGTCGACTCCTCGGCTTTGACCGGCGCGGCCGGCTTGGCCTGGGCACCGACCTTGGGCAGCAGGCGCGCGGCGATCGAGCCGGGTTCGCCGGCCGTGACCGGCGCAGGCGCGGGTGCCACAACCGGAGCGGCGGCCCCGCGTGCAGCCGCGGCAGGCGCAGCTACCGTGGGCTCGGCCGTGACGGGCGCGGGGGTTTCCAGCAGCTCCGGGCGCGACGGGGCGGCAAACGGCAGCACCACGCGCGGCAGCCAGCTGGCGACCTGCATGGCGCCAAGGTAGGCGCGGCGACGGGCTTCTTCGATCAAGGGGCGTTTACCTGTGGGTGGTGCCTGCATGGACAGGCCGACACGACGAGGCGGGATTGTCGCGTGAAACGCGCCGGGGGGAAAGGCCGGCGGGCGGAGAGCCTGTACGTTTCGCTTACGGGGTGCCGAAGACGTAGACGTTGCCGGTGAGCTTGACCGCGCCAGTGGCCTGGTAGGTCAGCAGGTTGGTCTGCTGCAGGCCGCTGCCGGATACCTTGCCCTGGTTGGAGCCGCCCAGGGTGAATTGCAGGTTGCTGGCGCTGGCGTTGGTCAGGCCAACTTTCATGGCCTGGCGGTTGAACAGCGCGCCGTCACCATTGAAGCCGTTGTTGATGGTCACCATGTCGATGGACATGCCGTCGAAGCTGAAGGTGCCCTTGATGTTGTCCAGCACGATGTAGCCGGTGCTGTTGAGCGGCTGGATCGCCAGTCGCGCACCGCAGCCGCCGGTGCAGCGGGTATCGGCGGTGTTGGCGGCAAGGTTGAAATTGACGCTCAGGCTGACGCCGTCCTGGCCACTGACGTCGGCCATTTCACTGTCGTCCAGCCCGCGCATCTCGCCGTGGGCGATCGCGGCAGCCAGCAGCAACAGGGGGGCCAGGAGTCGGCTCGAAAGGCGTGCGGTTTTCACGGCGAGTCTCCTCATGCGCTAGCGCGGCAGGTTCACGGTGCGGACGTTCAGGTAGTCGATGCGCAGGCCGCGGATGGCCTGGGAACCGACGTCGGTGCCGCTGATGTTCAGGTTGCCGATGCTGATATTGCTCTTCTGCACGTTCTGGTAGAAGGCCTCGTGGTTGGCCCAGGTGACGCCCGGCGCGCTGAGCATCAGGTCGCCGTTGCTGGCCACCGAGAGCGTCGCCGGCTGGTAGTTGGCATCGCCCAGGTTGAGGTCGAAGTAGACGTTCTTGGCCACCACCTTGTTGCTGTCGGCGCAGTTCTCGCAGCCGGCGATGATCAGCTTGTCGGCGTACATCTGCAGACTCATGGAGGCCTTCAGGCCAGCGGCATCGCCCCACAGATTGAGGTAGGAGCCGTTGAGGGTGAAGTTTTCCAGGGCAATGGAGAAGAAGTCGGTGCGGGTCGTGGTGGCGCCCGCGCTGCCGTTGCTGTTGTAAGCGGTGCTGGGCAGGGTGAACTTGGTGGCGATACCGATATCCAGCCCCTGGATACGGGTGCCGGAGGAGTTCTGCATGGCGCTGGCGACCAGTTGCACCGTGGAGACGTTCTTCTCGGTACGGCTGATGGTGCCGCTGACGCAGGTGGTGGCGCTGCCACCTTGCGCGCCGCAGAGCTGGACGAACTTGTCGTAGTCGCTGGCGCGCTGGCTCAGGGTGACGCCGTTGCGACTGACCGACCAGGAGGCGCTGAGGTCCTGCTGCGCCTTGGTGAGGTCGGAGGTGCTGCTGGCGTACTTGTCCACCGAGTCGTTGTAGGCCTTCACCCCCGAGTTGCTGCTGCAACCGACGATGCCGCCGCAACTGTACTTCTCGCCGAAGTCCGGCTTGTTGGTACAGGCAATGCCCAGGACGGTATCGCAGACCCTGGCCGGGGCCACGTTGAAGGTGCTCTGCATGGTGCTGTAGTTGTTCCTCTGCACCACCTGCGCGGCATCCACCGTCGCCTTGCGCTGGTTGACCACGACCATGTCGGCATCGATGCCGCTCTTGAGCGTCACCATGTTGTTCGAATAGGTGGTCAGCAGCGTGTCGCGCTGGGTCTTCAGGGCGCTCAGCTCGGTGTTGATCTTGTTGGTCGCCTGGGCCGGGTTGGTGCAACCGGCGTCGCCATACAGGCAGCCCTGGTAGTAGGACCAGAGGCCGAACTTGTGGGTGTCGTTGATCGGGTCGGTCCAGGTCGGCGTCATCAGTTGCAGCGCTTCCTGGTTGGCCGGGATGTTCAGCCCCGCCTTGTACTTCACCGGGCCGAGGGTGAAGGGGTGCATGGGGGTGCCGAGGTAGGCCTTGGTGTCGAGGGTGCCGCGCTGGCTGCCCGCACCTTTTATATAGGCCCCGGTGATATCCACCTGCACATCCTGGTTGGCGCTGTTCTTCACCCCGGTGATCTTCGAAGTGGCCGTGGCCTGGTCGTAGCTGAAGCCATCGATGAAGAAACCCAGGCCCGCGCCGCTGACCTCCTCCAGTTGATCATCATCCAGGGCCTTCATGCCCAGCGCCGGCAGGCTGACCAGGCAACCGGCGAGACAGGCAGCTACCGCTGCGCGCCAGCTCATGTCAGCAGCCCGCTGCTTGCGAGCCCATGCAGGTGGACTGCCGGGGCAGGCCGCGCAGGGCGTCGTAGAGGTTGATCAGGATCGGGTATACGGCGTCCGCACCGCTGCCCACCTTCGGGAAGTTGGCGAAGGCACCGGACTGGGTGTTGACGAAGTTGCCGGCGTTGGCGAGGTCCTGCCAGGGCACATTCTGGTTCTGCAGGGAGAAGAAGATGCCCTGGGCGCCGGTGTTGATGTCGGTGGAGCCCGGCTTGCCGATGTAGATGGTCTTGTAGTTGGTCAGATCGAAGCAGGTTGTCAGGCCCAGCGCCTGGCAGTTGCTGGTAGTGGACAGGGTCGGGATCAGCGAGGCGATCAGGCCGCCAGCGTCGGAATGCAGCGAGTCGCCCTTGGCGATACCGATCTGCTCGGCGCGGTTGATCGGCTGGCCGTTGATCGTGGCCTCGCCGGTGCCGCCCTTGAGCAGCACCACGTCGGCGTACACCGGGGTATCACCGGCCACGGCCAGCGCCAGGCAGTTGATGATGTTCGGGCAACCGTTGCGGGTGTAGTAGTCGTAGGCGATGGAGGCCGGGCCGTAGATCTGCCCCTGCAGGTTGCCGGTGATCGACAGGATGTCGCCGGAGAGATCGCCCTGCGCCTTGCCGAAGCCGACCCGCGCGCCTACCAATTGGCGTACGCCGTTGTTGGTCTGGAAGGCGAACTCGACGTAAGGGTCGCGGATCTGGAACGGCACCACCTTGGCATCCGGGGAGTTGGCGTTGTCCACCCGACCCAGGGCGAAGTTGTTGATCAGGATGTCCGCCGGCTGGCCGGAGACGGTGGTCGAGCCGGTGCGGCTGTAGTTGCCCAGGCTCAACTGGTCGATGTTGGTCAGCAGGCTGACGTCAGCGCCGAAGTTGAGCCGGGTGTACTGGTAGTTCTGGTAGGTGGAAGCGTCGACGGTGAGCATCGCGCCCTGGCCGGAGATGGCGGACAGCTCTTCATCGTCCATCGACTGCATGCGCGCCTGGGCGGAAAAGGCCAGCAGGCCGCCGCAGAGCAAGACTAGGGCACGCATGAGCGGACCGGAGGACTGACGCATGGCACTCTCCTTTCCTGGCTCCCTGTTCGCGGGCGCCTGTTGTTATTCGTCGGGCGTATCGAGCCAGTAAACAGGTCGAGACTCGGCGCCGTGATGCCACTATAGGAATTCACCCGCCACGGCGGGCCGACCCATAGTCGAGTAAATCGCTCCGAACGATAGACGAGGAAAGGAAAGTCCGGGCCAGGTTGTTACCCATCGTCACACCGGGGTGACAGCTTCGGGCAATCGGCAGCTCACTGGTGGCGGAACAGGCCGATCAGGTGCTCGGCGATCGCGCCCTTGATGGCGTCGAGGTTCAGTCGCGAATGGGCCTGCAGCTTGGCGATGTTCAGGCGATGCAGGTGCAGCGAGGGCATGCGCGCCTCGTACTCGCGCAGGTCGCCCTTCACCAGTACCGGCAGGAAGATATCCCCCCGCATGCGGTAACGGTTGATCAGCAGCTTCAAACCATCCTGGAAGGGCAGCTCGCGCGAGGCCACCAGCCGGTGCTCGCCGGGAATTTTCAGGTACAGGCCGCTGTAGCCCATGGTCTCGCCAGGCAGGATATGGATGCCGGTGGGCTCCACCGCATCGCCGGGGATATCGTGGAAGGTGTCGAACCAGGCCTGTTCGTCCGGGAGGATGGTGATGCCGCCTTCCTGGCTCTCCGGGATCACGAAGCTGTAGTTGCTGTAGAGCTTCTCGACATACGACGAGTAGATGCACAAGCGATTCTCGAAGCGCTGCAGGAAGGCGATGGCTTCGTTGCGATCGGTGATCGCATCCAGGTCCCAGTCGAGATCGTTCTGGCGTTCCAGTTCGGCCCAACGGGCTTTGGCGAGTGCGGCGTCGTAAGTCATCTGCGTAAATCAGACTCTGATATCTAGGTCTCTGGTAAGGACTTTGGCAAAAAACTTGCCAGAAAATTCAGCCATTTAGGCCCCATTTTCCGTGAGATACGTCACACGGGCGCTGATGGTGCAGTCGCAAACTGACGCGTTTCGTCACCCTGTCGGCCAGGGGTAAGCCTTTGCAGTACAATCGCTCCCTTTGTTCATTCCGGGCCCAACCAAGCCGATGATCGACCCACGACGCGTACTCCGCGCCCTCGCCGAACACTGGGTGCTGCTCGAACCGCTGTGCGAGCGCTTCGACGCCGGCACCCTGAGCCTGGTGGAGCTGCGCAACCAGCTCACCAGCCAGTTGCCCGACAGCACCCCGGTGGACATCACCGCCCTGCTCGACCAGTGGGTGCGCCTGGACATCCTCGTCCCGGTGGCGAAAAGCCCCAACCGTTTCGAGCTGAACGCGCAGATCCACGACTTCCTCGCCTACCTGCGCCAGGAACACCGCCTGGGCCTGTGCCTGGAGATCGAAGCCTACCTGCGCCACCTGGAACGCCTCGCCGGCTACATCCGCGATGCCTTCGAGGTGCGCGACGGCAACGACCTGGCCCGCCAGCTGCGCCTGCTCGACATGCGCGTGCGCGACGTGCTGAAGAAGCTGGCCAACGACGAACAGGCGCTGGTCGCCGTGGCCGAACGGGCCAAGACCCAGGACCGGCAGATTCCGCTGCGCCAGCGCTACGCGGAAGTCCTGGCGACCTGGGACGAATACGTCGAGCCGATGATCCAGCTGGTCTCCGCCGATGGCGCCTTCGAACAGGGCGTGCGCCGCGTGGAGCAGGTGCTGCTGCGCCTGCTCGGCGAACAGGCGCGCCTCGGCCAGCTGGTGGACGACGACCAGCTGCTGCGCACCCATGCGCGCATCCTGGAAATGCAGACCACCGCCCAGCTCACCCTGCGCCGCGCCCGCGAGCTGTTGCTGCCGCTGCGCGAGGAAGCCCGCCGGCACAACGCGATCACCCGTGGCGCCGCCCTGGCGCTGTCGGTCATCCGCCGCAAGGGCATCGACGCCGTGCCCCAGGCCGCCATGCCGATGTTCACCCGGCCGCAGAGCAACTTCCTTGGCACCGCGTCCCAGGTCGAAAGCTATGTCTTCGCGCTGGCCAACTTCCAGCCCAAGCCGGCGCACTTCCCCAAGGCCAGCGGCAATCGCAAGAGCGACGGCCCGCAGCGCTCGCCGCGTACCGCCCGGGAAATGCTCGACCGCTGCCAGGCCGCGCTGCCGCTGCCCGACCTGATGCAGTGGCTGCTGGAGCAGGAGCCCGAAGGCGCCACCGACGAGCTGCTCTACTGGTTCTCGCGCCTGTCGCGCGATGCCCGCTTCCAGCGCGACCGCCTCGAGCGCCGCAAATACGACACTCTCCAGCACAGCGTCAGCCTGTGCTCCTTCGCCCTGATCGCCGGCCCGACCGCTGGCAAGGACACCAAGAGCGAACAGCATGCAGATTAATCTCACCGAAATGACCCAGCTCGCGCCGATCTTCCGCGAGCTGTTCAAGGGCTTCCACATCAGCCGCCGCGACCCGGAGCTGTACAGCCAGCTGTCCAACCAGCAGGACGCCTACCGCGCATTGTTCCGCAGCCTGGGCTACGAGCTGGTCTGCGATACCCGCGGCTTCTACTACTTCGTGCCCGAGCAGATCGGCGCCCAGGTGAACAAGACCGCCCAGCGCCTGGCGCTGTTCACCTTCATCCTGGTCGAGCACCTCGCCGACCAGGGCCGCGACCCGCTGGCCGTCCTCGATGGCGGCAGCATCGGCCGCGACGAGCTGCCGCCGCTGCTGGAGAAGTACCGCGACCTGTTCCTGCAGGCCGAGGTGACCACCCAGGAAGAACTGGAAGAGAAGGTCATGCGCCGCCTCACCCAGCTCGGCTTCGCCGCCGAGGACAACGGCGTGTACCGCTTCCTGCCGCCGATCCACCGCTTCCTCGACGTCTGCCTGTCGGTCCAGCAGGACCGCGACCTGGCCGCCAACCTGCACAGCAGCGACATGCAATTCACAGCGCCGGTGCTGATGGACGAGGACGACGAGCCGGTGGTGATCCTGGAGTCGTATTCCAACGAGCCTACCGAAGATCCCGCCGACGCCATCGTCGTGATCGACGAGCCGGCAGTCATCGCTGAAGAAGAGAGCGAAGAAGACGCCCTCGCCCGCGCCATCGCCGAAGAACAAGCCGACATGGAGGCCCAGGCATGACCCAGGAACGCTACGGCATCCGCCGCTTCGCCCTGCTCAACACCGCCGGCTACAGCCTCGGCATCTTCCCGCTGGAACAGCCGCTGTCGGTGTACGGTGCGAACAACCTCGGCAAGTCGGCGTCGATCAACGCGCTGCAGTTCCCGATCCTCGCGCGCATGTCCGACATGAGCTTCGGCAAGTACAGCCTGGAGGCCTCGCGCAAGTTCTACTTCGCCACCGACACCAGCTACATCCTCATCGAACTCGACCTGCCCCACGGCCGCCATGTGATCGGCGTCGGCGGTCGCGGGCCGGGCGGCGGCTTCGGCCACCAGTTCTTCGCCTACCAGGGCGAGCTGGACCTTGAGCACTACCAGAAGAACGGCACCTGCCTGCGCCTGCGCGAGCTGTACGCCAACCTGGAGCGCGAGGGCATCAAGTCCTATGAACTCAAGCCCGACGAGCTGCGTCGCCTGCTGGTCGGCGGCCATACCTCGATCCCGCTGGACCTCACCCTGATCCCGCTGCGCTCCACCAGCGAACAGAGCCTGAAGACCTTCCGCTCGCTGTTCATCAACCTGCTGCACATGCGCGAGATCACCGCCGCCAAGCTCAAGCAGCTATTCCTCGATGCCTTCGAGCACAGCCTGCGTTCGGGCAGCGTCGACTACATCGCCGCCTGCGAGGAAGCCTTCCGCGACGTGCGCCGCATGGAGGGCGACTACCAGGCCCTGGTCGCCGCCGGCCCGCTGGTGGAGGCCCTGGCCAACGGCGTGCAGCAGCGCGAAATCCTGCGCGGCAAGATGCACCGCCTCTCGCCCCTGCTGGATAACCTGCTGGGCACCTGGGAAGACTATTCCGGTGCGCGCAAGGAAGAGCTGGTCATCCAGGCCGAGCACTACCGCCGCGAGCAGGACGGCCTGCAGAACGAACAGCGCGGCAGCACCGCCGAGCTGATGCGCCTGGAGCGCGAAATCAGCGAGATCCAGCGCTGGATGGGCGAACTGGCAGTGCTGAAGAACCGCTTCGCGCTGGTCGAGGATGCCAAGGTGCTGGAGCAGCAACTGCTCGCCGCCAAGGACGCCCACGACGAACTGGCCGGTGCGCTGGCGCATTCCCGGCAGTTCTCCAGCGAAGACCTGGAAGAGCGCATGCGCGACCTGGAGAAGCGCCTGAAGGGCGTTCGCCAGCAGCTCGAACATGCCGACAACAACAGCTACGCCCGCCTGCGCGAGGAGTTCTCCCAGCAGGACGTGGAACGCCTGATGCGCCTGTTCAACGGCGCGCTGTTCAGCCTGCCGCTGGGCGAGAAAGGCGTGGACCTCGACGAGGACGGCCTGTGGGTCGGCAGCGTCGAGAAGATCCTCGATGCCTTCAAGGGCGAACGCTTCGAAGTGCCGGGTCTGACCATCGACCTCTCGCACATCGAGCCGCCGGCCCTGCAAGCCCTGGCCGACCGCGCCGCCCTACGCGACCAGAAGGAACGCCTGGAGAAGGAGCTCAAGCAGCTCAAGACCCAGCAGGCCGTGGCCGCCGACCGCAACGCCAGCAAGGCGCAGGCGGACAAGCTTTATCAGGACGTGCTCGACGCGCAGAAGGCGCTGGAAGACTTCCGCCGCAGCCAGACCCTGAACGCCGAGGAGCCGGGCAAGCTGGAGCAGCTCGCCCAGCTGGAAGCCACCCAGGACGAACTCAAGCGCTCCGCCGACGCCTTCACCGAACGCGTCCAGCAGCTGTCCGCCAAGCTGCAGTTGATCGGCCGCCAGCTGGCCGACATGGAAGCCAAGCAACGCACCCTCGACGACGCCCTGCGCCGTCGCCAACTGCTGCCGGCGAACCTGCCCTTCGGCATCCCGTTCATGGATCCGGTCGACGACTCCATGGACAACCTGTTGCCGCTGCTCAACGACTACCAGGACACCTGGCAATCGCTGCAGCGCGTGGACGGCCAGATCGAGGCGCTGTATGCCCAGGTGCGCCTGAAGGGCGTGGCCAAGTTCGACAGCGAGGATGACCCGGAGCGTCGCCTGCAACTGCTGATCAACGCCTATGCGCACCGCACTGACGAAGCCATGACCCTGGCCAAGGCGCGCCGTGCAGCCGTCACCGACATCGCCCGTACCCTGCGCAACATCCGCAGCGACTACGACAACCTGGAACACCAGTTGGCGCTGTTCAACCGCGAGATCAACAAGCGCCAGGTGTCGAACCTGCAGAGCTTCCGCATCGTGCTGGCGCCGAACAAAGACGCGCTCAAGCACATCGACCAGATCATCCACAGCGCCGGCCAGTACGAAGAAGGCGAGAACCTCTCGGTCTTCGACCTGACCCAGAGCGCCGAGCAGGATGCCAGGAACGAGGAAGCCAAGGACTACCTGTCGCGCCTAGTGGCAGCGAACAACAACCAGCTCGGCCTCAAAGACCTGTTCGAGCTGGCGTTCGAGATCACCAAGATGGGCGGCCAGCCGATCATGCACACCGACATCGACGGCGCGGCATCCAACGGCACCACCATGACCATCAAGGCGCTGACCAACATGTACCTGTTGCTGCACCTGATGGACCGCGAGCAGGCCGGCCGCATCCGTCTGCCCTACTACCTCGACGAGGCGGCGGACATCGACGAACGCAACCAGTCGGCGCTACTGGAAACCAGCCTTCAGCTGGGCTTCGTACCCATCCTGGCGAGCGTGAAGCCGCAGGTCTCGGCCCAGGTGGCCATCGACCTGGAAGGCGGTAGCGGCCCCAACGGCATCTACATCGACGAGGCGGACTGGAAGTACATCCGCCGCCGAGATACCGAGAAGGCAGCGCATAACGACGTGGAGGCCAGCGCCGAACCGGCGTGATGCTTCTTCAGCGTTGAAAAAAGCCCCGCATTGCGGGGCTTTTTCTTTGCGCTTTTCGTAGGAGCGAGCTTGATCGCGAATCGGAAGAGGAGGGTCGCGAGCAAGCCCGCTCCTACAGGTGGCACATCGCGGAGTTGAGCAATGAAAAAGGGCCGCAATCGCGGCCCTTTTCCTGTTCGGCTGAAACTCAGTTCGCCTTGCCCAGCGGGATCTTCGGCGCCCAGTCCAGCCACTCGTCATTCGCCTCGTCGAACAGCGCGAAGGTCTGCCCCGGTTTGGCCGGCGAGCCCATCTCGGCATTGTTCGGGGTGGCGAAGGCTACGCCGCCAGCGAGGATGGTCTCCATCGACTCGGTGCGCACCTTCACGCCCTTGAACAGCCCGGCATCCACGCCGACACCGCTGGTGTTCCAGAAGCGGCTGCCCGTCCGCACCAATGCCGCGTAGCGCGGTTCGATAAGGACGTGGATCAGCACCCGATCGGCCGTCTCACCCAGCTCGAAGGACGTCACCTTGCCCACCTGGACCTCGCGGTAGGTCACCGGGACACCGGTCTTCAGCGAGCCGCGACGAGCCGCGCTCAGGGTCAGGCGCAAGCCGTCGGCATCGAGCAAGCGATTGGGTTCGCCACCCAGCAGGCTGAAGCTGGTCTGCTCCTGGCTGGGCTTGGACGCGGGCAGCACCTCAATGTACTGACCGCTGACGATGGTGCCGAGATTGCTGACACCGGACAGACCGACCTGCGGCCCTACCACCCAGAAGCGGCTCCCCTGGCGAGCGATACGATCCGCCCCGCGGGTCAGACGCGCTTTCAACTGCACGCTCTGCAGGTCCTTGCTCAGCTCCACCTGCTCCACGCGGCCTACTTCCAGGCCCTTGTAACGCAGGACGGTACCTTCCTTCAGACCGTCGGCGGTATCGGCACGCAGCTCGATCATCTGGCCCTTCAGGTGAGCATCGTCTTCGCTGTCGAACAGGGCGAAGCGACGCACCTTGGTGATCGGCGCCGCCTTGGGATCGGGCGTATCAAAGGCAATACCGCCGGCGAGCAGGGTCTGCAGCGACTCGCTCTTGAGCTTGATGCCATCCAGGCCGCCACTGATGGTGACGCCGCTGATATTCCAGAAGCGCGACGAAGTATTCACCAGCTTGGCGTACTCCGGCTCGATGTGGACGCCGATGACCAGACGCGACGGGTCACGGCGGGAGAGCTGGTAGCTCTGCACGCTACCGACCTTCATCTGGCGGTAGAGGATAGGTGTACCGACCTCCAGCGAACCCAGTTGGTCCGTGGTCAGCACCAGGTGCAGGCCCGGTGAGTCGAGATTCAGCGGTGGCGCCTTGGGCCGGATGACGAAATCACGGGTCGGTTCCCCGTCGCTGGCAAAGCGCACATTGAGGTAGTTGCCCTTCACCAGGGCCTCGAGGCCGGTGATGCCGGCCAGCGAGATGCTCGGCTTGACCATCCAGAACTCGGTCTTGCTGTTGAGGAACTCTTCGGTGCGCGGATCCATGGACAGGGTGGCGGTGGCGCCGTTGAAGTCCTTGTCCATGTCGATGCTCTTGACCGTACCGACCTCAACGCCGTTGTACATCACCGGTGTACTGCCGGGAGTCAGGCCGCTGACGTCACTGACCTTCACCTTGACGCTGAGCCCTGCTTGTGCGGCATCGTAATCCTCGTACAGGCGGAAGGGCTTGGTCGGGTCAGTGGGCGGGCTGTCGGCATAGTTCTCCGGCGTGGCGAAGGCGATACCGCCGGCGGCGATACTTGCCAGAGACTCAGTGCGCAGCTTCAAACCGCTCAGGCTGCCGGAAAGGGTGATGCCACTGGCATTCCAGAAACGCGTGTGTTTACGCACCAGGTTCGCGTAGGCCGGCTCGATGTGGACCTTCACCTCGATGGTCTTCTGGTCTTCCGCCAGCTGGTAGCTCTTCACCTGGCCGACCTGGATCTGCCGGTAATAGATCGGGCTCCCCTGCTCCAGCGAGCCCAGGCGATCAGCCTTCAGCGTCAGGTGCAGCCCGGGCAGGCTGTCGGAGAGCGGCGGCGGTTCCTTCAGGGCGACGAACTCCTTCTGCTGCTCGCCCTTCACCGGGTCGATCGCGATGTAGTTGCCCGAAACCAGCGTCTCCAGGCCGGTGACGCCGGCGATGGAAACCCGCGGCTTGACCAGCCAGAAGCGCGTGCTCTTGCTCAGGTACTCGGCGGCCTCCTTGCGCATCTCCACCATGGCGATCACGCCCAGGGTCGGCTTGTTCACATGCAGGTCGACAACCTTGCCGACGCCGATCCCCTTGAAGATCACCTCGGTCTTGTTGGCCTGGATACCCTCGCCGCTTTCGAACTGGATCTGGATCATGATCCCTGCCTGGTCGTAGGCACGCCATGCCAGCCAGGCCCCGATCGCCAGGGCAATCAGCGGAAGGATCCAGATAGCCGACCAATTGGTGGTCTTGCGCATCTTGGGTGTTGGGAGGTCACTCATCGTTTTCTTCCGCGTCCGTGTTATCCCAGATCAGCCGGGGATCGAAAGTCACTGCAGCCAGCATGGTGAGCACCACCACGCTGGCAAAGGCGGCCGCACCGAGGTTCGCCTCGATACTGGCCAGATTACCGAAGTTCACCAGCGTCACCAGGATCGCGATGACGAAGATGTCGAGCATCGACCAGCGACCGATCCATTCGATGAAGCGGTACATCACATTCCGTTGCAGGGCGGAAAGCGGCTGTCGCCGCTGCACCGAATACAGTAGCAGCGCAATGCCAACGAGCTTGAAGGTGGGCACCAGGATACTGGCGACGAAAACCACCGCAGCGATGGGTATCATGTCCGCATTGATAAGCTCGACCACGCCTTCCATGATCGTCGCAGGCATCCCATTACCGAGGAAGTTCACTGTCATGATCGGCAGCAGGTTCGCGGGGATGTAGAGGATCGCCGCCGTAATCAGCAGCGCCCAGGTCCGGATGATGCTGTTGGGCGTACGCTCATGCACCACGGCACCACAGCGGCTGCAGTGAGTCTCGTCATCTTCCTCGCGGCGGTTGAGTTGGTGGCATTCGCCACACACCACGATCCCCGCATCAATGGCTCGCATCGTCGAACTCCCCGCACAGCTCGCCCCATACCTGGTGGTGAGACATCGTGACTTCGAGCCAGACCTGCGTGAGCAGCAAGCCCACGAAGCAGGCCAGGCCAACGCTGACATGCAGCTCCGCCATCCCTATCAGCTTGACGATCGAGACGAGGATGCCCATCAGGTATACCTCGAGCATCCCCCACTCCCGCAGATGCTGGTAGCCGCGCAGCAGCAACATGCCGTGCTCGCGTAGCGCCTTGTAGCGAATGGAGACCAGCACGAACAACTGACAGAGCAGCTTCAGCAGTGGAATCACCATGCTGCACAGAAATACCAGGAAGGCGACGCCGGCCATGTTCGAGTGATACAGGCCTACGACGCCGCTCCACACGGTATCCATGCTGGTCTGGCCCAGGATGGTGATATGCATGATCGGCAGAAAGTTCGCCGGTATGTACAGAAACAGCGCCGTCAGTACCAACGCCAGGGCACGGCGGACCATGTGGGGACGGTGGATTTCCAGTTCGTATCCGCAACGCGGACAGACTGACCGGTGCCCGAGCGGAACGGGCTCGCGACGCATCAGGAGGTCGCACTCGTGGCAAGCCATCAGCTCTTCCAGAGGCAGGTCCTGCAAGGCTTGTCCTTCGATGTCGGGCATGTAGGAACTCAGGGAAAATTTGAAAGCTATTGTAGACGACGCAACCGTATCTCCGGTGCCCGTAGCATGCCTCAAAATTTCTGGAAAACCCGGCAGGGACGCAGCTCTTCGCGATTCATTGGGAGCGAGTCGTACCCGCAGCGGCGTTGCCGCTGCCGAGCTTTTCGCGCGCAAAAGCAAAACCCCCGGCCAGCGATGCTGACCAGGGGCTTTGGGATAGGAGCTTGACGATGACCTACTCTCACATGGAGAAACTCCACACTACCATCGGCGATGCGTCGTTTCACTACTGAGTTCGGGATGGGATCAGGTGGTTCCAACGCTCTATGGTCGTCAAG